>CAWJBO010000011.1:0-93918 GCA_963841145.1 uncultured Gammaproteobacteria bacterium | reverse complement strand
TGGCAATTACGGCTGGTTCACTCTTCCGACACGTCCGTCATGCTGCGCCTCCAGAGTTGAGCCGCGGCATAGAATTGCCATCCCAATGTCCCGTTTGTGGCCAGCAACGCGAGCATCGCGACATACGTCTGATCGCCGCGGATCAGCAGGTAGATGCCCGCTAACAACAGTACAGACACGATAGATATCGCGGGATAAAAGTCGCGAAGTTTCGCTGGCTCAAAGCCAGCAAAAAAGGAATCGTTTTCTGGATCCTGCCTGGCGCGCCGCATGTTCGCGTGGGCGACCCAGGTCATCGTCCCGAATATCAAAGCCATGAAAATGAACCACAAACCGAAGTCACCTGGTCCCAGGTATTCGATGAGCATGAATTCGAACAGGCCTATGAGAAATGGATAAACGGATTCGCTCGTTGCGGGTACCCAGCGAAAACGCATCACATTGTTCACGTAAACAACCCAAATCAGTACCAGGCCAAGAAATACCGCAAAAACTTGTATCCACGAAATGGCGGCAATCCATGAAAGCTCGAAGAGGTAGGTCGTCTCGCGCACATGTGACCAGAGCAGCTCCAGGGCCAACGCTTGAACGATGCTGAGGAGCGTCAGCAGGACTGTCGGAAAATGTTCTTTCGCACGGTTCCGCATCGAGTTCACGGGGTATCTCCGGGGCATTGTCGCGAGCCAGCCGTTTGGCCGGGCATGAGCAATAAATACTCTGAGTCAGTACTAATTCGACTCACTTCAGCGAGCGATACGCGATGCGATCGCCACCAAATGTCCCTATCCAAAGCTCATCGCCCAAAGGTAACGCCATAGTGATATTGCTGAATCGCTCGTTCGCCGGACCACTCGCCGTTACTGTTCCCTGCATCGACTGTGGATCGACAGACAGGACCGTAAACGGGCGAGGACAACTGGCGAAGGCAGCCAGGTCAAATTCTTCGGATTGTGGAACGTTGCCACACACCTCGTCATAGATATTCAAGCCAGCGGTCAGCAGCTTTCCGTCAGGTCCCATATGCAGATTATCGGGTACGAACTCGAAGGGTTCACTGCTGCGCAACAGGCGCGCCGGGTTGCTGTTCGAAAAGGCAATCACTGTTAACAATCCGGAAGAGGCGACATAGAACTCATCGCCATCAGCAGACACCTCTATGCCGTTGGCATAAGGTAATTCGGTGCCCTCAACCATCGTCCAGCCACTATCCCCTGGGGACCAACTGTAAACACCGCCCGTATTTTTGCCTGCAAGGGCGTCACTGATTGGAACGTCAGTGAGCAGCGGTATAGTGGCGAGAAGCGAGCCGTCTGCAAGGGAGGCAACGCTATTGGCGACCATGCCCTCCGGCGTCATGACGCACCCGCTCCATGTAAGTGTCGGCCCATCGCCGTTCGCGTCTACGTCGAATACCTCAATGGCTTCGCGTTCGCCGTGACCTACGACGTATAGCGTCGAATGTCCGTCATCGCCAGGCAAAACGTTCAAGCCGTGCGTGACAAAGTTATTCGGATTGGGTGACCCAGGACAGGCGCCAAACTTTTGCATGTCTTGTTCGGCACGCGGCGCGTCCCCAGGGTAGATCTTATGCCAGGTCTTCTGTACCGAGTCGATAAGATATATGCCGCCGCTCGCCCCGAATCCACTCGCAATAATCCACTTTGTCTGCGGAACGCGAACGAGATCTTCAGCGCTTTCCGGGCCACAAACAAATGCGTACTCGCCCGACGGTTCGCAGGTCTCGTCTGCCGCGTAGGCCGGCGAATATGCAGTAAACCAAAGAACTGGCAAGAGCCAAAATCGGGTGCTGGCAAAATACAAGTCAGCGCAATTCATCAATATCAACCCCTGTTAAATGCGTTCGTCCGGGACGCACCCGCAGCCCGACCGGGGGCCTTTGTGTGCGCCTGTTCTCGCGATACTATCCGATTCGTGCGCCCACCACTGATCAGCATGAGATAAACCGTCGCCAAAGCGACACGCGCACTCAAACAATTCCTCGCGAGCTCTTTATCAGATCATAGGCCGCGTTGAGCTCGCGCGACCGTTCTTCGGCAACCGCGCGCATGCTTTCTGGCAGACCTCGAGCAGCAAGCTTGTCCGGATGATTCTGGCTTATGAGTTTGCGATAAGCACGCTTGATTTCGGCCGCCTCTGCGCTTGGCTCAACGCCCAGTGCGATATAGGCATCGGCAAGTCGATCTTGCGTGGGCTCGCCAGGCCGCCCTCCCGCAGCGCCACCGGTTGCCGCGCGCAACAGCGATTCCAGCTGCGCAACGTCTTGCTCACTCAGTCCGAGTCGGCCTGCTATACGGACGAGCATCGCGTGTTCTGCCGGATGAAAGCGCCCATCGGCAGCGACTGCCATGCACTGAAGCTGTAAGAACAGTTGAACGAGTGGCGCCCGCCCGCGGCTGATCGCCGCAAATCGATCCACCGCAGCATCGAGATCAAACCCCAACTGTTTTCCTTCGCTGAAGGCAGCCCTGGCCTGACGCCGTTGTTCGTCATTAAGACGCAACATGCCGAAGATCTTCTCAACCGTGTCGATCTCATCGCGCGTAACGACGCTATCAACTTTGCAGAGCGCACCCATTACAGCAAAGACAGATTCGATCAGCCCTGTCTGCGCAACGCGCAGGCCGCCGATTACGAATCGTCGCAGGGCGTTATCGGCGACGTAGCCGATAAACCCGCCGACAAGAACCCCGGCAAGGCCGCCTGCGAACAGGCCGATAATTGCGCCAATAAACGTTAGTAGCATGCGCAAAGTCTACCAGCAGACGGGGTCTTTAACGTATCGCTGAGCACTTGTAACTCCTCACCAAGCGATTTTCCGCAAGCTTTCGACTGCGCGTGGCAGAGCGGCGAATTTACCGGGTGGCGACGGCGCCGATATCGGCGGTTTTTTGCCAGAAAAGGACACCCTGGTGACAGAATCAGGTACCGACTTCGACACATTCTGGCTCGATGATAGAGTGACTGAAAAGCAGGAGACGGGAGGATGACGTGAATTGGGACATTTTCGATTTCCTTATCTTTGGTGCCATGGTCCTGTGTGTAGTCGTCATCTACAGGCTGGCCGCACGGCATGCTGTCAACCTGGCATACCGATGCGCGATTGGCGTTGCGCTCGCAGCCGCATTCATTCTTACCTGGGTGAACGGTGCTGTCGGCATCATCGGGGACGAGAGCAACGACGCCAACATGATGTATTTCGGGGTGCTCGCCGTCGGAGCCATTGGCGCCATAGTGGCCCGCTTCCAGCCAGGTGGAATGGTACGAGCGCTGTGCGCGACGGCGTTCGCCCAGGTCGCGGTCGCGGCGATTGCCTTGCTCGCCGGACTGGGCTCCACGGCGCCGGTATGGCCTAACGATATTCTGTTCATTACCGGGCTCTTCGTCGCGCTATGGTTGTTGTCCGCGTGGCTTTTCAACAACGCAGCGCGGCAGCAACTATCCGCAGGGCCAGAGCCGGACGGTTGAAGCGCGCGCCATCCGCCCTGGCATTATCAATCAGTAAATATTCCTGGCAGTGAGCATTCTATCGTCCGCGCCGCAGCTTCCGGCGTCAGGCGGAGGTGAATATTGATGCGGTAATGACTGCGGCATCGCCCTGATCAGAGCGACGAGCTTACGCCGTATGCTGCTATCCTTGCCGCTGTGCCTGAGTGAATTCTGCGGAGACTGAATATGAGAACCAGAACGTCCGGTGCCATTCTGATGGCGTCACTGTGCTCGTTGCTTTTTGCCTGCGAGGTTAACGTCGAGAGTACGCGGGCAAGCGGCCCCGAATTCTCCGTCCGATTCTCCGCCGAATTGACCGAACAAGCCCAGGATGGCCGCCTGCTACTGTTGCTGGCGACACATGATGGAAAGGAACCCCGCTTCCTGGTCGATAACTCCGCCGACACCCAGCTCGTGTTCGGGGTCAATGTCGAGAGCTGGAAGGGCAGCGATGAGATTGTTTTCGACAATGACGCCATTGGATTTCCGCTGGCAAGTCTGGGGGAGGTGCCGGCTGGCACCTACTACGTACAGGCGCTCCTGAATCGCTACAAAGACTTTTCCCTCTCCAATGGCAAGGTAGTCAGTTTGCCGCCGGATCGCGGCGAGGGGCAACAGTGGAACCGAAAGCCGGGCAACTTCTATTCCAGTCCGGTGCAAATCGAGATAGGTGATTCGCGAACCGAAAGCTTCACCCTGGTTCTCGACCAGGCCATCCCGGACATAGTGCCGCCAGAAGACAGCGAGTACATCAAGCATATTCGTATGCGCAGCGAGCTGCTGTCTGAGTTCTGGGGTGAAGACGTTTACCTTGGCGCACACGTGCTGCTACCACACGGATTTGATGAGCACCCTGATGCGCGCTATCCGCTGATGATCTTTCATGGGCACTTTCCTTCGGATATCGGTGGTTTTCGTACCGAGCCACCCGACGCCAACCTGGAGCCCGAATACAGCGAGCGCTTTGACGTGCAGGGTTACAACATTATCGAGCAGCAGGAAGCCTATGATTTTTATCAAACCTGGATCAGTAAAGACTTCCCGCGCTTCATCGTGATCGAAATTCAGCATCCGACGCCGTACTACGATGACTCGTATGCCGTTAACTCAGCCAGCCAGGGTCCCTACGGGGACGCGCTCACCTACGAGTTGATTCCTTACATCGAGGAACGGTTTCGTGGGCTCGGGGAAGGTTGGGCCCGCTTCACGTACGGAGGATCGACCGGCGGCTGGGAAGCTATGGCGGTGCAGGTGTTCTACCCGGATGAATACAATGGCGCGTTCATCGCGTGTCCGGATCCGATCGACTTTCGTGCCTACATGACGGTTAACATTTACGAAGATGACAATGCCTACTGGTACGACAGCCAGTTTCAGAAACTGCCCCGACCCGGACACCGTGACTATCTTGGAAACGTTCATGCAAGCCAGCAAGACTATAACCGCCTCGAGGCCGTGCTTGGCGACAAAGGCCGCTCGGGACAGCAATACGACATTTGGGAGGCGACGTACTCACCCATGGGTGAAGATGGCTACCCGCAACGTCTGTGGGACAAGGAGACTGGCAAGATCGATCGCGACGTAGCGCAGTACTGGAGAGAGAACTTCGATCTTCGCTACATATTGCAACGCGACTGGGCCACCCTGGGACCCAGGCTCGAAGGCAAATTACACATCTACACGGGGGACATGGATAATTATTATCTCAATAACGCCGTCTATCTAACGGAGCAATTCCTGGAAAACACCACCAACCCTTATTACGGTGGAGAAGTCGATTACGGCGATCGTGCCGAACATTGCTGGAACGGTGATCAGGAAAACGGCAATCACATCTCGCGCCTTCGCTACAACACGATGTACGTGCCGAAAATTCTCAAAAGGATTGAAGAGACAGCGCCGGAGGCTGCGGACCTCACCAGTTGGCGATATTAAGATAGCTGCTGTCGCCAATCAGACGACTGTGCAGGAGGTCGTTGCTTTTTTGGCAATTAAAGACATCGGAATCGGCGAATGGTTGCTGCTAGTGAACGGCCGGGCGCTATTTAATGAGCTCGCGAACCACTGCGGTGTCGACGTGTTGCAAGAAAGCGATAGCCTTACCGTCCGCTAGTGTCCACACGTGCGCCATTCTTACTTCACAGGAATCGCCGGATTCTTTGTGATTCCAAGTGTATTTTCCATCTGCAATGACCGTGTCTCCATCCGCAACAAGTCTATCGACGACAACCGCCCAATCGTTGCTAAACTCGCTGAGGCGCATGAATACGTTCTCGACCACCGCCTGAGGACCAATGTAGGTCCCGGCCAGTGGGAACCCATCGGCCTCCGTCCATGAAATGTTGTCATCGAATCTAGCGACAACAGCGGGAACGTCCCCGCTTGCGAAGTCCTGATAAAGCCCTTGAATGATTTCTTTGTTAGTCACCTGAGTTTCCTTACGATTTCTTGCCGTCGGAGTGTTTCTCATTATATCGCAGGATTTCGCAGTGGACTGCGAGGATCGCAGCGGCCGCTTCCCTTAAAAAATCCTGCTCCTGTTCGACTTTGGCGGGCTTGCGCTTGAGCAACATCATCTCTTTATCATGCGCATTGCCCTGGCCGGGGAATGCGTTGTCGCCATGTTGCTTCGCTTCGTCGCGCCACCGCCGCAGCTGTAGGGTACTAAATCCCAGCTCTTCGGCAACCGCCGTGTCGGTTACGCCTTCCTCGTTTGCACGTCGTAGAGCTTCGCGCTTAAACTCAGCACCGTAGCGTTTTCTTCGGGTCATGTCACACCTGCCAGGGTAATTATTACCCTGAATCAAGGTGACCACGAAACCTGAGCAAGACCACCTGGCAGGTGCTGGCTTGGATGCGATCTGACCCATCTGGTCACTGTCTGGATGCTTGCTCTACTACCTTTTGCCATTTCGAATTGCAGGAGTACAACTAATGAGCTACATCGATGGATTTGTGATAGCGGTACCGACCGCGAATAAGCAGGAATTTATTGAGCACGCCAAGTTAGTCGACACAATATTCACTGAGTTTGGTGCAACCCGGGTTGTCGAGTGCTGGGCCAACGATGTGCCTGAAGGGAAGGTCACCGATTTCGGCAAGGCGGTTCAGGCGACAGAGGATGAATCGGTCGTATTCTCCTGGATCGAATGGCCAGACAAGGAAACGCGCGATGCCGCTATGAAGTCGATGATGTCTGACGACTTCAATGACGAGCGGATGGACCCAAAGAAGAATCCGATGCCGTTCGACGGCAAGCGCCTAATCTTTGGCGGGTTCAAACCGATAGTTGAACTATAGAATCCGGGGATTCGTCGACGCCACTCGCTGGGACCATGCTGTCCTTGTCTAGGCTCACTTGTTACTGTCGGTTTGGTGGTTTTTCGAATCATAAGCGACCGCAACTGGCCGCAAGCAGCAGGTCGAGTGATAATAAGCTGAACGACAGCCACTGACCCATTGCAGCCGTTCCGTCGATTGCTTCGTTCCCATGTTTGCAGGCTGCTGAGCGACGGGTTAGCCCGCATTTGTTGTCCAAAAGTGGGAGTTAAAGAATGAAAGCCATCCGCGTACATTCCTTTGGTGGGCCCGAAGTATTGCAACTCGAAGAGCTGGATGACCCGGTTCCCGGCGATGGCGAAGTGATAGTGGATGTGCATGCAGCGGGAATCAATCCAGCCGACACCTATATGCGGAATGGGACCTACTCCATCGTTCCTGAACTGCCATATATCCCTGGCGGCGACGCAGGTGGAGTGATCTCGGCCGTTGGCGCAGGCGTCGAGACACATTCAGTCGGTGATCGGGTCTTTGTCGGGACCGCTCTTAGTTTCGACCTTACCGGTTGTTACGCCGAGAAGGTCAAGCGCAAGGCTAGCGAGGTGATGCGTTTGCCAGAGGGGGTCAGCTTTGCAGAGGCGGCAGCCTTTGGCGTCTCTTACACGACGGCTCACTACGCGTTATTCGAGCGGGGTAGAGCTATCGCCGGGGAAACTGTTTTCATCCATGGAGCAACCGGCTCGGTTGGTACGTCGGCAATTCAACTGGCCAAGCGGGCCGGGTTGACGGTTATCGGCAGCGGCGGAACGACGAACGGTTTGGAACTGATTCGAGCAGAAGGCGCTGATCATGTGGTAGACCATAGTAAGGAGCACTATCTCGACAAGGTCACGCAACTTACCGGTGGAAACGGTCCAGAACTGATCCTTGAGATGCTCGCCAACGTAAATCTTGCGGTCGACATGGATCTAGCCGCACGATTCGGGCGAATTGTCATTATCGGCAACCGCGGCGAGGTCACGATCAACCCCCGCGTCGCAATGATGAAGGAGCTGGACATACGTGGCATCGCGCTCTGGAATGCAACGGCAGAACAGGTGGCGCTAATGATGGAGGACATCCTGAACGGAGTAGCGGAAGGCAAGGTCCGGCCTATCATTGGTCGCCAGATGCCGCTTGCGGAAGCTGCCGCGGCTCATGTGACGGTGCTTGAGCCCGGAGCATACGGAAAAATTGTTCTTGTTCCATAGTCCAAAGTACTGGCCGTGACCCCTGATGTCTGTTCGTGGCCGGATCCAGCCGGTCGAGTGATAGACTAGCGAACGACGGCTACTGACCCATACGCGTCCTAATTCTGATCGAGGAAACTGTTTGCTAGACTGGAGGAGTCCATATACAAAGGCGACATTTAGTTACCGCAAATATACCCCCCTAATTCGACGAAGAATCGTCTTGACTGGAAGAGCCCATTGCTTTTGTACTCGCCCAAGAGTAAATCTATATCAACCTGCCTCTCTATCGTCCCTTGGGATGCTTCGCCGTGATATGGCTCGCACCCACCTGCTAATAGTTAGGTTTTATTAAGGAACGTTGATATGCCTGCGCGATTGTTTTCGTTCATTGGCGGTGAGACAGGCCTCTGGCGTGTCACCGAAATGGAAGCGATAGTTGGAAAGCCGTTGCCTGCGGCGACAAGGCTCAAAATCGCTTCTGGCTCAGAGACTCCACCCGATCCACATGCGTCCTGGGTGATGCGTGGAATAACAAGCAATGAGCGGTATGTCGATCGCGAGGAAAGACGTCAAATCGTCGCCGAGCTGCTCGATCTTGGGCGCCCGGAGGCAACGTGCGCGGCGCTGATCCTGATTCGCAAGAACGAGGCCTGGTGGGCATTCACACAAGAGGAACGCCTGAGCATTTTCAAGGAGCAATCTCACCACACCAAAATCGGACTGGAGCATTTTCCCACGCTGGCTAGAAGGCTCCATCACTGCCGTGATCTCTCGGAGAACGAACCGTTCGATTTCATCACTTGGTTCGAGTACGCGCCATCTGATGAGGTGAGGTTCAACAATCTCCTCGCTGCATTGCGTGCTATACCAGAGTGGCAGTATGTTGAACGAGAAGTGGACATCCGGCTCGAGCGTGATCAGGTCTAACCCTTCGTTGCAACGGACGGCCTTCGACCGCCGCTGAAATCGACCATTACGAATGACCAGAGTTATTGCACTTGCGATCTTCACTGGAGCCCCGGGAATGTCGCTTTCTGGCCGGAAGCAGACGCCCAGGTGATAAACTAGCGAACGACTGCTGCTGACCCAAATCGGCCTATTCCGAAACTCGGATGATGATTCAACTGTTCTGCATGCTATTGAGGTGAGAAAGCACATGAAGTTCGATATTCCTCCTGAGCGGACGCGGCCTGACGTGAATAGCCCAGGTAAGACGATCCCAAGATCTTTCGGGGTATGGGATATAGGGCTACGTTCGACCGGTAAACGTTACCGCTACGGCAACAATCCAGTCAGAGGGAACGAACTTCTCCGCGAGTTCGGGCGAGCGCGACTGATCGGTCTATTCACGAATCGTGCAGCCGCCAAGTCGATGGCCGACTCACTAAATTAGCGATGCTCTCACTTCAGGAATAATGCACAGAGCTCACCCAAGGACGAGTCTTGTACCATCTGCACTCAAGCAACGCACTCATTGAACTCTTTGTGTCGAAGCCATACCAGGGCGTTGATCCACATAGTGCGAAATTCTTATTTGTCGGATTAGATGCCAATTACAGCGACACTATCGAGTCAGATCCTATATTTGAGAAGATTCTCGAGTATCACCGAGATGGCGCGGAGTTCTGGAGAAAATATAGCGTGCATCATCCATTCTTGCTTCCAGGATATAAAGGTAGCGGACGCTTTTACCACAAGAGCTTTGCTGAAATCGGGTTTGGCCCTGAACACGCCGGTCTCGTGTCTTTTGCCGAGCTCTTACATTTACCAACAACAGGCCAAAGCAAACTTGAAATCGACGACCTCGACCCAGCTCATATGAAACAATTGGCTTCTTGGGTGCTTGAAGGCGATGCGGAACATATCTTTTTTCCTGCTGGCGTTGCCCGACTACTTAGACGATTGAACTTATTTTCGTGGGTTCCAAAGGTTCCGCTTAGCTGCGAGGGCAAGCTTAAAGTATTGCTCGATCAGCCAAAGAAGCGTGTTTATCAGCATCTACATTTCTCAAATTACGGAAAGTTCTTGGAACAGAAACGGAGAGAGGCGGCTGACATCAGGAGCTTGCTGAAAGCGAGCGCATGACGAGTTTCTTTAGCGGCCGCTTCTTCGTTCAGCCCCGGTTTGATGGACACCATTCAATGTCCGCATAATGCGGCAGGAGGTGTTCCATGGCAAAGAAGAAGTATCGACGATACAGCCCAGAATACAAGCGTCATGCACTGAAGCGGTCGAGCGAAGATGGCGTTACGGATAGGGAGGTTTGTTCGGATCTTGGGATCAGTGAACGGCAGCTTCGGCGCTGGCGAGACCAGTACCGGTTGCTGGGCGAGCAGGCCTTTCCAGGTGAAGGCAAGAAGCGCGATGACGAGATAGTGGAGCTCAAGCGCAAGCTCGCAAAAGCAGAACAGGAAAGGGATTTTTTAAAAGATGCGGCGGTTTTCTTTGCCAAGGAGTCGAAATGAGATACATCTGTATCGATCGGCGCCGCAACCAGTATCCAGTGAGAATGATGTGCCGGGTACTCAAGGTATCAAGAAGTGGTTACTACGCGTGGCGGATCCGGCCTGAGAGTCGGCGAGCGAAGACGGATCGCGAGCTAACCGAGGTAATCCGGCAGATCCACGGCGACAGTGACGGCGTATACGGTGCTGTAAAGATCACCGCAGAGCTAAACGAACAGGGCTACCCTTGCGGTCGCCACAAAGTGGCTCGCCTCATGCGTTTAGCCGGCCTCAAGGGATGTCCCAAGACAAGGTTTAAGGTCACAACACAGCGTGACCCCAAACACGCGGTAGCGGACAACCTGCTTGCTCAGGACTTCACTGCCGAGGGCCCGAACGAACGTTGGTCCTCGGATATCACGTACATCAAGACACGCCAGGGCTGGCTGTATCTGGCGGTGGTGATGGACCTTTACTCGCGCCGTATCGTCGGCTGGTCCATGAGCCGTTGGATCAGCCGACACCTGGTTATCGATGCACTGAACATGGCGGTTCAGCAACGCCGACCTGGCGATGGGCTCATCCACCACTCCGACCGTGGTAGCCAGTATACGAGCGACGACTTCCGTGACGAGCTCAAGACGAACGAGATCCAGTGCAGCATGAGCGGCCGGGGAAACTGCTACGACAACGCCGTCGTTGAGAGCTTCTTCGGAATCCTCAAACGGGAACGGGTGAATCGAAACTATTACCTGACGCGCGATGATGCCACGCAAGATATCTTTGACTACATCGAGTGTTTCTATAACCGAAAACGCCGACACGGCTATCTTGGTAATATAAGTCCGGCTGCTTTCGAGGAGCGTGCCAATGAGCAGCTACAAGCGGTCCATTAAACCGTGGTCGAACCAATGCGGTGTAAAGCAGCCGCTCGGGTAGCTTCCTGGCGACCGGCTCAGAACGGCCAGAACCGGACATTCATCGAGACTGAATAATACAACTTACGCGCCCAGCAACATTAGTCCTTTTCCGGCAACCTTCTTTCTATCCAACTATCGTGGGTTTCCCACTCATCATCCTGACTGCTCCAGCTCCTTTCACCGCTCATATACGGCCAAATAAGATCGATAAATTGAACAATCTCGTCGCGCGTATAACTGTGGTCATGACCGATATTCAGTGCAAGAACTTCCCTGATACCCCAGGCAATAGTCTCGCCTGCTCCTCCCTGTGATGCGATGAGATACCGACCTCTCGGTTTATCCTCGAAAAGGGCCTGCTCGATCGTAACGGCGACGACAATGGGGTCCGCCGCTTCGCTCTCGAACCCGGGCTCCATTCGTTTCATGCATCTATCAATCAACCACTGGCGAGTGTCTTCAAGATGCCCCCAATCGGCCTCAGTTTCGTCGAGCATACGCCTGCAATCCTTGGCAAAGGCGGCTGAGGCGAACTCACCCGGGTTAACCGCGGCAACGTGTACGCCCAGATCCCGTAACTCCATGGCGAGAGAATCGGTCATTGCCTCCAGCGCATGCTTAGTTCCCGAATAGATTCCAGCTACAGGCGCCGAGAGGATGCCGGAGACAGAACTGATATTCACGATACGGCCCTTCGATTCGATGATCATTGGAACGAACGCCTGCGTGACCCGAAAGACGCCGAAGACATTCACATCGAACATGAACTCGAGGTCCGCTTCTTTCGCAACGGTTTGCGGCGAAAATACAGCGACGCCGGCGTTGTTCACCAGCCCCCACAATCCGCGGCCTTGGTCCTCGATAAGCTTGACGGCCGCGTCGATCTGGTCCTGCTTCGTAACGTCGAGGCGTACGGCCATGATGTTATCGATCTTATTGAGCGCCTCCATGTCGGCATCCTTGCGGGCTCCCGCATAGACAAAATATCCCTGGGAGGCAAGATGCTCAGCTGTGACGCGGCCTATGCCGGTCGTCGCGCCAGTGACTAGAATGGCTTTCTGATTGGCCTCAAGGTTGATCGCGGGGGCTGGTGCCGGTAGCAGCACAATTGAGAGCAATAAGGCAAGTGAGACAAGGTTCTTCATACAGACCTCTGTGTATATCCGGCCAGACTTTGCCGAGAAAAACTACACCAGTTGGGCCACTGCGGGCCATTAAAGACGATGGGAATCAGTAAAGGTCGACCCGCTACCGAGTGTCTGCTTCGGGTCAAAAGCAGCCCTTTCCAATACGGTAAATACTAGCATTTGAACGGCTGCTTGTGGCGCACACCGGCCGTTGAAGGGTGGCAAGTTTTGGCCGAAATGAGACGCCCCGCATCGATCTGTTGCGGCCCAACAATACAAAGCCAAGAAGGTCCTGGAGTTTGCCTCACTCTTGGGAAAAGTGACGGAGTTTAGTTGCCAGGATCACGCGTTTGGTCAGCAGGATACCCCAGCAACACTTACAGGCAACATGACGGGAATACCAAAAGTTGCTGTCTGACTTGCGTTAGAAGCGATCCTTCAGCGAGTAATACATCATGCCAAGCACCATCCCCGGATAACGGAATAGTGTTCCGCCCGGGAACATATGCGTTGGCAAAGCCGCAAATACGTCAAAGCGCTCCGTTTCGCCGCCAATAGCCTCGGCAATGATCTTGCCGGCGAAGGTCGCTGTTGCGATGCCGTGCCCCGAGTAGCCTTGCCCGAAAAAAATGTTCGGCTTCAGGCGCCCGATATGCGGCATGCGATTCACCGTCACAGCCAGCGTCCCGCCCCACGCATAGTCGATCGCGACATCGCTGAGCTGGGGGAAGAGCTTGAGCATGTACGGGCGAACGAACTTCTCGATGTTCGCTGGAAATTCAGGGCGGTAGTTCTCGCCGCCACCGAACAGCAGCCGGTGATCATCGGACAGGCGAAAGTAATTCACGACAAAACGCGTATCGTGTACGCCGAAGCGGCCATTGATGAGCTCCCTGGCACGTTTTTCGCCAAGCGGTTCGGTTGCGATCATGAAATTGTTAATCGGCATGATCTTGCGGGCCGTGCGTGGCTCAAGTCGGTCGAGGTAACCGTTGCAGCCGAGCACGATGTATCTGGCTTTCACCGAGCCCTGCGCGGTTTCAACAAGCGCCGGCTCTTCTCTTGTGTAGCCCGTAACCCGCGACTGCTCGAATATACGCACGCCAGCATCTGATGCCGCCCTGGCAAGACCGAGGGTGAAATTCAGCGGGTGCAGCGTTAGCGCGTGCGAATCGTACAAAGCTCCCAGGAAACCGTCGGTCGCGACACGCGCCTCGCTTTCCTCGGCACTCAGCGACTGGCAGAACGGGTAGTCATAGCGTTCGGCCAGCGCATTGGAAAGCTCCTGTGCCCAGCCGACGTAGCTCTTCTTGTGTACGCCAACCAGTTGGCCCTGCTGCAGATCGCAGGGAATCTCGTGCTTCGCCACCCGTTTCCGTATCTCGTCTTTCGCCAGTTCGGCGAATTCCCAGAGCTGCCTGGATCGCTCGAAACCATAAGCCTCTTCGGTTTCCAGGACATCCTTGCGCTGGCCGCTGCCAACGAGCCCGCCGCAACGTCCGGACGCGCCAAAGCCAATTCGTGCGGCTTCAAGCAGCACGACGTCGAAACCCTGTTCTGCCAGGTTGAGTGCCGCAGACAGCCCGGTGAAGCCGCCACCGATCACACAGACATCTGCCTCCTCAGCACCCTGCAGAGTCGGGTATTCGCGCATGCCGATCGCCGTCGCAGCGTAGTAGCTGTCGGGGTAACCGGAAGGCAGTTCATTCTCTCGTGTTGCCGACACTTTTCGATTCCTATACCGTTTCGTCTCGATGGAACAGGCAGTTGACGCAGTATCTGACATTCCGCCGCTGATCGCGACATTTGTCATGCCGGGTAGTGAGCAGCCCGAGAGCCATCGCGGTATCTTCGCTTATCGCTACTGCAAAGAAGGCCGTCCATAGCTGACATGAACTCTCCAGACCAAATCTACTTCGATCTCGATGGAACGTTGACCGACCCGTACGAAGGCATTACGAAGTGCATTCTGTACGCGCTGGACAAACTTGGCTTCCCGCACCCTTCGGACGACTTCCTGTACGGCTGTATCGGCCCACCCCTTTACGACACTTTTCCGCAGCTGGTTGGCGAGGAACTCACATTGCAGGCAGTCGACCTTTACCGGGAACGCTTCAATGACATCGGCTGGCAGGAGAATATTCTCTACGACGGTGTTCTCGAGGCGCTCGAAGCAGTCCGAAGGGACGGGCACACGTTATTCGTCGCAACCAGCAAGCCGCACGAGCAGGCGAAGAGAATCGTCGAGCATTTCGGGATGGGCTCGTACTTTGAGACTGTCTACGGTTGCGAACTGGACGGCACGCGCTCGAAAAAAACAGAATTACTGGAATACGCGATCGCGCAGAACCCGGGAGCCGTTAAGCGAACGATGGTGGGTGACCGGAAACATGACCTGATCGGGGCGACCGCAAACGGAATGCGCCCGATCGGCGTATCCTACGGCTACGGTTCGATTGAAGAACTGGCAGCCGCGGGTGCCGTGGACATCGCGGCAGTGCCTGACGAGCTCCCCTGCATCATTGGAGCGCAGCATGAATGAAGCCCCTCACGACGCCGTTTCTCCGCTCATGAAGCTCTGGTCTCGACTGCCGATCATTGTCCGGGCGATTACTGTTGGCTTCTTCGTCTTTGCCATCGTCGGCTCTATCGCATGGACGCTAGCCCTGGCATTCGTTCCTCCGCCATGGTCAATCGTCCTAATGCTGGTCGTGCTTGTTGCCTACTGGCGATATTTCAGCGGCAATGGATGGCCGGAATCGACAAAGGCACACAGAAGGCTGTGTTTTCGGGCCACGAACTTGCCCGCAAAGGTCTGGGTCTGGAGCCTTGTCGCGGCCTTTGCGGCAGCTCTGCTTCTGCAAGCCATATTGGTCACTACGTTCCGAGTCGTCGAATTTCCTGCCGAGGCGTGGGTCCTGCCGTACGACTTCTCCGCCCTGCCCACCTGGCAAGTCTGGACACTGCTGGTACTCGCTGCTTTTGTCGCCGGAATTACTGAAGAGATCGGCTTTCGCGGTTACATGCAGGTACCGCTCGAACGGCGTTACGGCCCGACGGTTGCGATCGGCATCGTGTCAATCGTCTTCATGGTCGCACACCTCAACCAGGCCTGGGCCGGCGGTATCATCGTTATTCTCATTGCAGTCAGCGCTCTGTGGGGTGTACTTGCTCGAGCATCGGGCTCGCTAATCCCCGGTATAATCAGTCACGGCTCGACGGATGTTGTCAATTTCGCTTACTGGTGGACAGACATTGCAGGCCATTTCGACAAACGACCTATTGGCGAAACCGGAATCGATACACACTTCGTAGTGTCGGTCGCCATCATGCTGTTGTTATTCGCGCTGTTTGTTATTGCGATTGGAAACACTCGCAACGCACGACATGACGTGGAAAAACTGACGTCAGATTAAGGGCCGCGTGCCGCTACACGCCAAACCAGGAATGCTCCAAGAGCGCGGTAACGAGTCAGCTAGGATGCGGTCAACTTCAAGCCGACGATGCCGCCGATAATCAGTGCGATGCAAAACAGGCGAACAAGCGCTGCCGATTCGCTGAACAGAATAATGCCGAGGATCGCCGTGCCCGCTGCGCCTATACCGGTCCATACCGCATAGCCGGTGCCCAACGGAATTGTCTTAAGGGCCTGCGACAGAAAGTACAGACTGATTCCCATGGCCCAGAGCGTAACGAGACTAGGCCATAGCTTCGAAAATCCGTCTGTATATTTCAGTCCAACGGCCCAAACGATCTCAAAAACGCCTGCAATACCCAGGCTCAACCATGGACCGATCATCTTCTGCTCCCTTTACTCAGAACGAACCAGCCAGTTCGGCTGCTCGTATAGCTCGATCGTGACTTCATCACCCGGGAAGATCTCGCCGGGTACTTCGACAACACCAACGATTCCCCGCGATAGCCTCGCGGCGTTCGAGAATGCGGTCGTCGTCAGCGGCTCACCAGAGCCCGTCCGGTGGGTCTTAGCCATGCGCGCGCCCATATCGAGGCACGGCGGGTTGTATTCTTCGACACTCAACTCCGCACCCGATGGAAATTTGAGCAAGTGTGCCTTTCGGCAGCCTGGACAGTTCCTTAACTCCCTGCAGACACAAGTTTGCACCAAGGGTCGAAGGTAACAACGGTTCGCTCAAATCCATCGCCTTCTGCAATCTCGCGAAGTTCCTCACGCGAAACGGCGGACCACTGTCGTTCATTGCGTCGCACAGTTCCCTTCGGCTGCTTGTCACCAGCCCAGGTGGTGCGTGAAAGCGACCGATGTTTATCGCCCACGACGCCGTCCAGCTCCACCTGAATCGAAGGCACGTCCGGCTTTGTCTTGTCTTCATTGCAGCCAGTGTGCACGGACAGCACTTTGGCAGTCAGCTTCTGCATATGTTTGCCTCGGTGAATTCGGCGCTCGTTAACCTGCGTTAACTCTCATCAGCTGTCAACTCGCCGTCGAGTTCTGCCCAGATTTCACGGACCCAGTCGCGAATCTGCAGCGACTCATCCCAGCGATTCGACAGTTCCTGCTGATGCACGTCCGTAATCGCATACGGCGGCGGGCCAAGCTCGCAGAGAAACACCAGCGTTGCGTCCTCATCGTTTCTCATGCGCCATGACCGCATGCCCGCTTTCCACCAGCCTTTGAAGATCTCTACCCAGACCTGGTGCTGTGGAAAGCTCAATTGAACCTGCACCTGCTCGCGGCTTGCCACACGCCCCTGGAAGCAGTCGGAGCGCTCGAGTATTGCATTGACATACTCCTGGTCGCGCGTCGGCACGGGCGCGCGGAGTTCGCGATCAACAACGAAGTGCGAGAGATCAGCGCACAAACGCATCTCGGGGACCAGGTCCATCAGCTGCAGCGTGAAGTAGAGGTCGTTTAGCAGGCTGTCACGATGTGTCTCGAACAGTAACGGCATCTGCCGCTTGCCGGCCTCGCCGATCCAGCGTCGCACGGTGGTGACTGCATCTTCCGGCATTATTGGCATCACGCCGCTAATGACACTGACCATGCACGCGTCCATGGCTACCGCAAAGTCGAGCAATGGCGACATGTCATCAGGCGTGTAGGGAAACGCGTTGATCATGCAGCCAAGTCCGTGCTTCGCGAACAGCTCCTGGTAAGCGCGATTCTCGGCGATCTCGGACACCGACGGGTCCAGGCACATACCATCGAAGCCCGCGGCAGCGACCATGGCGAATGCCTCCTCGGCGGTGCGCTCAGGCACCGACGGGTTCCGCAACTCCATACCCCAGAGTGATTGATATACCTCAAGTCTCTGCACGATCTGACTCCCGCCGGTCCCGTTGCACTATCGTTTAGTAGGGCCCGGGGGGCGTCGCACCGCGGCGCGGCGGGAACCAGAACGGTTTATCCACCACTGTGGCCTTCGCCATCGTGCGGCTCCAGTGCATCTCACGCTGGTAATAGACTTCGACCCAAACGGTGTCGCCAGCCTTGCCGTAAGGTGTTCGCACCGTTCCCAGCGCAATATTCTGCTTGCACACCGGCGACCAGGCAGCCGACGTAATAAACCCGATCTCGCCCTTGTTGCCTTTCTCATTGGCAAAAACATACGAATGATGGGCGGGCTTGTTGCCCTCGATGTCGAGTTTCACCAAACGCCACGCCGAACCGTTGCGTTTTTCGTCTGCCAGCGCGCGCCGCCCGTTGAAATTCGGTTTCTTGAAGTCCACCAGCCAGTCGAGACCGAGCTCCAGTGGTGAACGTGAGCGACCCGTGCGAACCGTCTCATCGGCCGGCAAGAACTCCATGTAAGCCGCCAGAAACCCGGCCTCAATACGGGCCAGCTCCAGCGCGTGCGTGCCCATCGCACGGATACCGAACAGTTCGCCAGCCGCAAACAACGCATCCCATAGCACTTCCGCCTTGTCCGGACTGATCCAGAGCTCGTAGCCGAGATCGCCCGTGAAACCGGTACGGGAGACCATGAGTTCGGCGCCCTCGAAATCGAAGTGCATCAGCCCAAACGGTTTCAATGCGTCGAGACCCTGCAGGCCCATCTTGCTTAGAACGCTGAACGAGGTCGGCCCCTGCACCGCAAGTGCGGCGACGTCTTCGGTCTCGTGTGTAATCGTCACGTCAAAGCCGATCGTTGCGGCCATAAGCCACGCGTAGTGCCGCTCTTGCGAACACAACCGGTACTCACCCTCGCGCAGGTGGAAGATGGTGCCATCGTCGATGACCTGCCCATGATCGTCGCACCACACGGCGTACGCGACCCGCCCGGGCCGAATCTTCGCCATATCGCGCGTCACGAATCGATTCAGGAATTCCAGCGCGTCCGGACCGGTTATTCGGTACTTCGTCATCGGCGTAAGATCGAATACCGCCGTGGCGTTGCGAATAGCGAAGTATTCGATATCTTCGCAAAACAACGCGTCGGCGCTCGAATAGCCCTTCCACTGATGCCATTCGTTGACGGTGTCGAGCTCGGCAAGTCGCGAATAGAATGGCGACTTGAGCCGACCCTGGTGTACCTGTTGGACCTTCATGCTGCTTTCTCCCCACGAAGGATGGTTCTAGCGGCATTTCTGCCGGCCGCGCCGCTGACCCCGCCGCCGGGATGTGCGCCGGCGCCGCAGAGATAGAGGCCGTCCAGCGGCATACGGTATTGCGCGGCGCCGCTCACCGGCCTGACGAACAGGAACTGGTCGAGCGTTAGCTCGGCATGGTGCCAGTGACCACCTGTGATGTGGAACTCTCGTTCGATATCGACGGGCGTCAGCAATTCGCTCGCCGCAATGCGCGGCTCGATATCGGGCATATACGATGCGAGGGTCTCGATAACGGTTCGCAGAAACGCGTCCCTGGCCGCGTCGTTCCAACCGCCCTTTAGTCCGTAGGGCGCGTACTGCACTACTGCCGACAGCACGTGCTTGCCGACCGGCGCGAGCGACTCGTCGCGTACAGTCGGAAATGTGATTTCGACGACAGGCAGCGGCGAGGTCTCGCCATATTTTGCAGGATTAAACGCACGCTCAACGTAATGCTCGTCCGGCGCGATCACGAGCCGTTCGGCAAAGTCCTTCTTCGACAAGCCGGCAATCGTGGGCAGGCCGTCCAGGGCCAGGTGCAATTTCGCGGCATTGCCTTTGGCTCGGAGATGGTTGATGCGCTGAGCAAAACCTGTCTCGACGTGTCGCGCCCCGACCAGTTGCATGACGGTGCGCTTCGGATCCGCGTTGGAGATGACCTTGTAACTGTCGAAGCGCGCGCCATCTTCGGTTTCGACGCCAGTCACGCGACCGTTCTCCACGACGATGCGCTGCACCGGCATCTTGGTGCGAATTGTGGCGCCGGCACTGCGCGCCGCGTGCGCAAGTTCATCACTCACTCGACCCATACCGCCTTTCGGCGTCGCCGCTCGACCATGGTTTCCTGCCAGCCGATGCAAATAGGTCATGATCGTATTCGGTGAACGCGGGCCGAGATGCGTACCCAGCACAGCATCGAGGCTCAGCGCCCCCTTCAGCAGCGGGCTGTCAAAGCGCTCGTCGAGTTCGTCGTGGATATTCATGCCGATAAGCCGCAGGAACTCGCGCATATCTGCCTTGCCCATACGACGGATGTCGAAGCCGAGCTGGCCCAACGTCAGCAGATCCTTGAAGTCTTTCGTGCCCAGGCGCGGTGGCGCCTTGTTCAGGTATCTGCGCAGCAGATCCGAGAAGCGCGTCATGCGCCGCCAGAATTTCCGGTAGCTGTCGGCATCCTGCTCGGAGACGCCCGCGACCGAATCACCTGATAGTCGAACGTGCTGGCCGTCTTTGGCCAGTGCAATCGTGGTCATGTCCTCAGCAGACATTTCGGGCGCCAGCTTCAACTCCTTGCGAACCTCCGGCTGCAGCTGGTAGAGCAAATGTGCGCACGCCGATACCGAGTAGCCGTCGGCGAACTCGCGCGTGACCGCGGCTCCACCTACCTGTGCGTTAGCCTCGAGAACCAGGACCCTCTTCCCGGCCTTCGCCAGCAGTGCGGCGCATACCAGGCCGTTGTGGCCTGCCCCCACTACGATTGCGTCGTATCGGTCAGTCATCGCCAAAGTTCTCCGGGACCGTGTTGCGGAGTTTCAGGTCGGAAAGAATCTCCCGTGCCGCGTTAGCGCCGGGTGCGGCCATTACACCGCCACCCGGGTGCGTACTCGAACCGCACATGTAGAGCCCGGCGACCGGACTCCGGTACTGCGCATAGCCCGGCACCGGTCGGTTGAACAGCAGCTGGTCCATCGTCAACTCGCCGTGGAAGATGTTGCCCTCGGTAATGCCGATTTCGCGTTCGATGTCCTCCGGCGTGCGAACCTCGACGTGCAGAATCAGGTCCTTGAAGTCCGGGCTGTAGTTGCCGATCTGGTCGATGACGCTCTTGGCAAACGCATCTTTCTCCTCGCTCTTCCACGCGCGACCTTCGACCTGGTGTGGACAGTACTGCACGAAACAGCTCATGAAGTGCTTCCCGGGCGGCGCCATCGTCGGATCATTCAGCGTCGGGATGACCATGTCGATATACGGGTCCTTCGACCAGGTGCCATCCTTCCAGTCGTCGTAGGCGCGCTCCATGCGCTCCATGGAATCAATGAAGTGCATATCACTGTGGTGTAGCGAGCTGCCCTCCGGCAGTGCCGGAAAAGACGGCAGTCCGTCCAGCGCGATGTTGAGCTTGCCCGACGAACCGCGAATCTTGAAATTCTCGACGCGCTTATGAAACTCCGTGGGCAGGTCGCTTTTGTCCATACAGGTGAGGAAGGTCCGCTTGACGTCCATTGCAGAGACGACAACATCGGCGTTGATTTCATCACCATTCTCAAGCCCGACGCCCGTCACCTTGCCGTTCTTGACGACAAACTTGTCGACGCCCGCTTCCGTGCGCAACTCGCCGCCTGCCGCCTGGAATGCCCCGGCAATGGAATTCGAGACAGCGCCCATGCCGCCGCGAGCAAAACCCCATGACCCGACGTTGCCGTCAACATCGCCCATGTAGTGGTGCAACAGTACGTACGCGGTACCGGGTGAATGAATACCCAGCGCGGTACCGATGATGCCACTGCCTGAAAGCGCCGCCTTGATGACGTCGGTTTCAAAATACTCGTCCAGGTACTCGGCCACGCTCATCGTCCAGAAGCGGATCGTCTCGTACATTCGATCCTCGCCCATATCGAGGAACTTGCCGCCGATCCGGATTAGTTCCCTGATATCTCGCGGCTTGAATGACGTTGGATCGGGCGCCGTGCTCAGCAAGAAATCGCGAATGAAGCGACATTGCCGCATCGTGTCGGCCGAATAGGACTTGTAGGCGTCCGCATCGTGCCGCGAGAATCGGGCCATTTCGCGATACGAGACTTCGGCGTCCTGGTAAGAGCCGTAGTAGTCGCCGTTTTCCATGAAGGTCACGGAGCCGCCGTAGGGCGTCACCTGCAGGCCATGTTTGTGCAGCTCGAGGGCTCGGTAAATCTCGGGCCGAAGCAGGCTGCACACATAGGAGCAATTCGAATACCAGAAATCCTCGTAGAGGTTTCGACTGACCGCGGCGCCTCCGATGTAGTCGTTCTTTTCGATACAAACGACATCGAGACCGGCTTTAGCGAGAAAAGCAGCAGTAGTCAGGCCATTGTGGCCGGCACCAACGACAATCGCGTCATATTTCTTCATTTCTGGGAGCTCGTCGCCATAGTTCTTTGTTCGAATTTTGTGAGGGTAATGTCTACCGCGCGCTCCGCTTTGTCCAGCGTTTCATCCAGCCATCCCACATTGTGAGACTTGTAGTTCTGACGATTCGCCGCGCAATCTTGCAGCAGCGTACTGGCACCAGCATTAGACCAGGCGGCTTTCGTCTAAGGCCGCTGCAGCTCCTGCAGAATCCACTCGATGTAGACCCGCTCTGCGCGCTCCATGCCCGAGAACGGGCCCGGTCGGTAATATTTCGAATGCACGCCCCTGGAATTGTTCACGATGATTTCCTTGTCCGCCTTCGTCGTCACGTCCCACAGCCAGGTCAATTTGTCGACGTCATAGTCCTTGCCTTCCTCGGCATCGCCACGCACCAGCCAGTAGATCTCGCAGCTTCGAATTGTTCTGATCGGCGGGTGTGAACACGTACGCGACAACATGATCGCTGTAGGCAAGCAGGAATGAAAACGCGCCGAAAGAAAAGTCGGATGCACCGCCATCGTAGTCTGCGAACTCACCAAGCAGCGGCGCGACAGGCTCACCGTCTTTGCTGCCCGTCTTGTACTTGTCAAACAGCGCTGTCCGGCTATACCCGTAACCCATCTCGCCCGGTCGCGCTGCCGTGTCGATGTAGTCTATGAAGAGATCCTTTACGCCGCACGCCTCCATACGCTCGTGCATTTTCGCCCTGAACCCGCTCGCGCTTGCTGGAATCCAGCATCAAGGTATGCATGCGCGCGTACTCAGGGTGCGCAGTGGCGCAGTGGTAGCACTCCTGGTAGTTCTCGATCGACAGCTTCCAGTTTGCAGGAATCTCATAATTCTTTTGCGCCGCAACCTTGAGGTTTTCGAAGTCGAACATCGCCATCGGCTCAGCCAGATCTCGCCTGGCGCCTTCGAGTGATGGCGGCGTATCCGTAAAGCAGACAAAGATCAATCCATGGATAACGTCGACCGACACCGGGTTGAGGCCATGCGCTGCCATGTCGAAATCCTCCGGCATGTTCCGCGCGGCGATCAGCTTGCCATCGATGTCATACGTCCAGCCGTGATACGGGCAGGCAAACTTGTCTGCATGCCCCTCGTGGGCGAGGCATACCAGCGAGCCACGATGACGGCAGACATTCGCAAAGCCCTTTAAGGACCCGTTCGTGCCACGCACGATAATCGCGGACTCACCCGCAACATCAAGCACCTTGAAGTCGCCTGGATTCGGAAGCTGTGATTGGTGCCCGGCAAGAATCCAGTTCCGATAGATGATGCGCTCGAGCTCTAGCGCGTAAATATCCGGGTCTGTATAGAAACACTGGTCGAGGGAATAACCCGGTTTCTGCTCGGCAATCAGCTCAGCGATCGAGCGTTTATCCTCTGTAAGTACAGCACTCATTACAGGTCCCACATTATGAAACAAATAGTCGACTAACTTGATACGATAGCATAGCAGCGACCCGCTGCCTGATAGCCTGCTACCCGCGTGGTACAGGGGATATACTGAGCATCGGTCGAAATAAAACCAGAACAATAAAGGGATGCATATGGCGGATGATCGAATCGACCCGCTAACCGGTCACACCGAGTTCGACTCAATGATCGCGAGCTTTGCGGATGAAAAAGACCCCGATAAGGCGGAGGCGATTCGCCAGGATGTCTGGGACCGATTCGGCACGCATGGGGCCGTTTTTATTTCGGATATGGCGAGCTTCTCAAGTACGTCTCGAAAGCTCGGTGTATGCCACTTCCTGAAACTGATCCATCGTGCAAGGCAGTTGGTCGGACCGGTGGTCGAGCGCAATAACGGCACGCTGATTAAATGCGACGCCGATAACTGCTATGCGTTCTTTAAAGAACCCGATGATGCGATCAGCGCGAGTTTTGACATCAGCGCTGCTCTTTACGAGCTGAATGATTCGTTTGGAATGGCTGAGCAGATTTTTCTTTCGATGGGTATCGACTACGGTCGCGTGTTACTTATTGATGACATCGACTTCTACGGCGATCCCGTAAATACCGCATCAAAACTCGGCGAGGATCTGGCGGTTCGAGCCGAGACGCTGATCACCGAGCGGGCACTCGAGCGCGCAGACTTTGAGGTTCCCGAGCTCGCGGAAAGAATGGTCGCACGAATTTCAGAAATCGAGATCAAGTACATTCGACTCCCCATGACGGAATCCTCAAGGACCTAGTCAACCATGGCGGCAGGCATTGACGATACCCAGGCACTGCATCAGATCCTGGAGGTCACTCGCAAACTGGCAGCGCCGTTCGACCTCGACACCATGCTCGAGGAGGTCGTCGATGCTTCGCGTCAGATCTTGAACGCCGACCGCGGCACCGTCTTCCTTTACGACAGCGCCTGCGACGAACTGGTTGTGCGCGTGGGTACTGGGCTCGAGAGCATCCGGATTCCCGCAGACAAGGGTATCGTTGGCGAATCGGCGCAGACCCGGAAGCTTATCAACGTGCCGGACTGCTACGCGGATGATCGGTTCAACCGGGCTATCGACAAGCAGACCGGTTACCGCTCACGCTGCATGCTGACAATCCCGCTGGTCGGCTACGAGGATTCGCTGGTTGGCGTTCTGCAAATCCTCAACAAGAACGAAGGCGTATTTGATGAGCAGGACGAGTTTATCGGTCAGGCCCTGGCCGCGCAGGCCGCAGTTGTGCTGCACCGCGCGAGGATTACCGAGCAGATGATTGCCACGGAACGGCTGGACCGGGAAATTACGGTCGCCCGGGACGTGCAGATGGGCACTTTGCCGAAGACCATGCCGACTATTGATGGGTATGATTTTGGCGGTGCTTTTGCGCCGACCGATCAGACCGGCGGTGACTTGTACGACTTCGTGCCACTGGACGACAAACGTCTTTTCCTGCTGATGGGCGACGCTACCGGGCACGGCATCGGACCCGCGCTCAGTGCGACCCAGGTACGAGCGATGCTGCGTGTCGCGATCCGCCTCAACTCGAGTCTCGATGACGCGTTTGTCCAAATCAACAATCAACTCTGCGAGGACCTTCCCGACGATCGTTTTGTGACGGGCTTTTTTGGCCTGCTCGACAGTACAACGCATACGGTGACGTTTCATTCCGGCGGGCAGGGCCCGATCATGCACTTCCATGCGCGCCGCAACGAGTATGACTGGCACGAGGCGACCACCTTCCCACTGGGCTATATGCCACAGACCAATCTCGGCGAAGCTGTTGTCTCATCCATGCAGCCCGGCGACATCCTTGGGCTGATATCCGACGGTATCTACGAGTACGAAAATGAATCCGGGCTGCAGTTTGGCCAGCAGGGCGTCATCAACATTATCGACAATCATCCCGAAGCCAACGCTCAGGAACTGGTCGAGATGATCATGCAGGGCGCCCGGGAACACGGCGGCACCGCCCCTCAGGCGGATGACATCACCATCGTATTGGCCCGTCGACTTCCGGAGTAATGCGCCCCGACTACCATGCATAGAGACTTCGCCAGAGACTACGATTCGCTTACCGCGCTGTACCAGTTCGCGGAAGAGATTCTGGCGGCGAGCGAAATCGGCGAGGCCATCCGCTTTCCCGTACACCTGGCGCTCGAGGAACTGTTCACGAATATGGTGAAATACAACCCAGATACGGACGGTGACATTGGCGTGGCCGTGGTAGTTGAAGGCGGGACCGTTACGGTGACCCTGACCGAAGATGACGTCGATGAATTTGACGTAACCCGCGCCCGCGATGTCGATACCGATGCCCCGCTTTCGGAACGAACGCCTGGGGGCCTCGGCCTTCATCTCCTGCAAAACATCGTCGACGAGCTCCAGTACGACTACCAGGATCGGCGAAGTAGCGTAGTATTTACCAAGAGGTCAGGATAACTACATGTTTGATATTGCTTATGGCAGCGATGGCGAAGTCTTGTGCAGCGGGCGTTTGGATGCCGCGCAATGCGAGAAGGCACAGTCTTTCATGGATGAAATCAGCGACTCGTGCACCCTGGATTTTGCAGCCCTGGAGTACATCTCGAGTGCCGGGCTGGGTATACTGCTAAAAACGCAGAAACGCCTTGCGGAAAGCGGTTCTGCCTTAAAAATAGCGAACGTCGACAAGCACATATACGACGTGTTCCGTTACTCAGGCTTCAACGCCATCTTCGACATAAAAGAAAAAGACAAATAGTCGAACCACTTCCGCACCAACTTTTTGCCGGGTCATTTGTACGTATGAGTAGGACAGACGATACAAGACTTGATTGAGCGGTGCAAAAGCGGCGACCGCAAGGCCTTTGAAACCTTGCTGGTCCAGTACGAAAAACCGGTATTCAACGCAGCTTTTCGCATGTTGAACAGCCGCGATGACGCGAAGGATGTCACGCAGACGGTTTTTCTGAAGGTCTTCGAGAACTTCGATAACTATGACCCGTCGCGCCGTTTTTTCAGCTGGATTTATCGAATCACGTTGAACGAATCGATCAACTGGCTCGGCAAATCGAATCGCCTGGAGCCGTTGCAGGGCGAAACGGCTGATCAAGGCCTGAGCCCGGAACAGGAGGTTGATAGTGAGAAGCTCTCGGCTGACGTGCAAAAGGCACTGATGTCGATGAAGACCGACTATCGAACCGTGATTATTTTGAAGCATTTTTTGGGATGCAGTTACGTCGAGATGAGCGACATTCTCGAGATTTCCGAAAAGAAGGTTAAATCGCGCCTGTATTCGGCAAGACAGCAGCTCAAGGACACACTGACCAGGACCGGCACACACTGATGGCAATCGACCAGAAGTACAAAGACCTGATCAACGCCGATGTCGATGGTGAGATCAGCGACAGTGACAGCGCCGAACTGCGGGCGTACCTCGCGCAAAGCGCGGAGGGACGCGCCCTGCACCAAGAGCTCTCCTCGCTGTGCTCGGTACTGGATACCGTGGAGGCGGTGGAGCCACCTCCTCACCTGAGGCACGTAATCATGAATTCCGTCAAGCCAGCGCCGGTTGCAGCGAAACGACCGGGCTTTCTGCAGACCTTGTTCGCAACGCCCGCCGTTGGCTATGCGGCGACATTCGCTGCAGGTGTGCTGCTAACGCTTACCCTGGTCAACTCCGGGCAGATTTCGATCAAGGCATTCGATGACGTTACCGGCCTGGTCGGTTCGGTCGCGGACCCTGTGGGCGCAGACACGATAGGCACAGTTTTCATCGACGAATCGGCTATTGCCGGCACCGTCTCGTTGCGCAGTTCCGGCAGCATGCTGATCCTCGATTTTGACCTGGTTGCGGTCGAAGTCGTCGAAATCGAGGCGGACTACACGGACAAGACTATTTGGTTCAACGGTTTTGCGCAGCTCGAGAGCAGTGGCACAACCATAGCGGCTGAGAGCGGGCGCATCAGGCTCGGCATGCAGGGAAAACGGCGCTACGCCGTGTATTTGCAGAACGAAGGCGGACGGAACACAACGGTCAGCCTGCGATTCAAGGTAGGTGAAGAAATCGTGCATGAGGCAAGCCTCAGCAATGCACCTGTCAAATAGGATTCGCCCAGGCAACTGAAAAACAGTTATTTGAGGTCGAATACCAACTTTATGCTGCCTGGGTGGTACTACCAGGTAGATTGAACGATAAAGTGCCCCTGATGGGGCCAAAGGGGACGAGAAGATGGCTACAAGTAATAAAGCAATTCCAATCATCCTGGTCGGCGTTGCAGCGCTCGCTGTAGTCGCTTACTTCGGTATGAACAACGCTCCGGACGACGGCGATGTGGCCGGCACCGTGGCCCCCGCTGAACGATATCGTGCAGAGCAACCGGATGCCTCCGATGTGCAGCTCGGCGATCAATCCGTCCAGCAATTCATGCAAACCGACCTGTTTGCAAAACTGCAAAGCGATGAAGCACTTCGCAATGCACTTTCCAGCGAGGCCGTACGCAACGCATTCGCTAACGAAGCGCTGCGCGAAGCTTTTGCCAGCCCGGCCGTCCGTGAGGCTTTTGCCAGCCCGGCCATGCGCGAAGCGCTTGCCAGCCAGGCCGTTCGTGAGGCGTTTTCCAACGAGGCCGTCCGCGAGGCGTTTTCCAGCCAGGCCATGCGCGAAGCGTTCGCCAGCGAGGCCATGCGCGAGGCTTTATCCAGCCAGGCGATGCGTGAAGCCTTCTCCAGCCAGGCCGTTCGTGAAGCGTTCTCCAGCCGGGCCGTTCGCGAGGCGTTTTCCCGCGAGGCCGTTCGTGAAGCCTTTTCCAGCCAGGCCGTTCGCGAGGCGTTTTCCCGCGAGGCCGTTCGTGAAGCCTTTTCCAGCCAGGCCGTTCGTGAAGCCTTTGTCAGTGACGGTGTGAGCGACGCATTTGCCAACGAGGCCGTTCGTGAAGCGTTTTCCAGCCAGGCCGTTCGTGAAGCGTTCTCCAGCCAGGCCGTTCGCGAAGCCTTCGCCAGTGAAGCTATGCGCGAGGCCTTTGCCAGCCCGGCCATGCGCGAGGCTTTTTCCAGCCAGGCGATGCGTGAAGCCTTCTCCAGCCAGGCCGTTCGTGAAGCGTTTTCCAACGAGGCCGTTCGCGAGGCCTTTGCCAGCCAGGCCATGCGCGAAGCTTTCTCCAGCCAGGCGGTTCGCGAAGCGTTCTCCAGCCAGGCCATGCGCGAGGCGTTTTCCAGCCAGGCCGTTCGTGAAGCATTTTCCAGCCAGGCAATGCGAGAGGCGTTTTCCAACGAAGCCATGCGTAACGCCTTCTCCAACGAAGCGGTACGCAACGCTCTGGCTAATGACGCCGTACGCAGAGCATTTTCCAACGAAGCCGTTCGCAGAGCATTTGGCAATGAGGCGGTTCGCAACGCGTTTTCCAGCCAGGCCCTGAGCAACAAGGCCATGGACCAGCAGTAAAAGAACACGCAACAAGCCTGCCGAAGTCAGGGCAACCTGATTCAGGCAGGGGCTAAAATAAGATGAGGATACTGCCGGTTTTTCGGCAGTATCCTCAAACGTTTGCGGGAACATAATAATAAGAAGAGCTGATATGCGAGCACTTAAGATCGGCCTGCTCTCCATCATGATCATGACTGCCGCGTATCAGCCGGCGGATGCGCAGGGACTTGGCCTCCTTGAAACCGACGATCTGCGCTTGCTGTATTTCGATCCCACTGAAACCTATCTCACCCCTCACGTTGCCCGAACGTTCGAGAGCTCCATGATCAGGCAGCGGGAGATTTTCGGGTACGAACCCGATGAGAAAATCTCGACACTCCTCGTCGATTTTGCCGACTATGGCAATGCTTCTGCAGTTGCTGTCCCCAGAAATACACTGATGCTTTATGTCGCGCCGTTGTCGACCTCTTTCGAGACGGTTATGGCCAACGAACGCTTCGCCTGGCTGATGAATCACGAGCTGACGCACATTGTCACGACCGACATGGCGACCAGCACCGACAAACGCATGCGACGCCTGTTCGGCGGCAAGGTAATACCTGAGGCCGATCATCCGGAGTCGATTCTCTACTCGGTCCTGACTGCACCGCGCATCCTGACGCCCGGCTGGTACCTGGAGGGAAGCGCCGTGTTCCTCGAGACATGGCTCGCGGGCGGCATTGGTCGCGCTCAGGGCGCCTACAATGAAATGGTGTTTCGCTCGATGGTGCGTGATGAGGCGCACTTTTACGATCCCCTCGGGCTCGTGGCGGAAGGCACCCACGTCGATTTCCAGGTTGGCGTAAATGACTACCTGTACGGCACGCGGTTCATAAGTTACGTCGCGCATAACTGGTCACCCGAGCAGCTTATCCAGTGGATCGGCCGGGTCGACGGCAGCCATCGCTCCTACCGCGCGGAGTTCGAACGCGTTTTCGGTATGCCTCTAGATCAGGCATGGCAGGACTGGATCAAGTGGGAACACGTATTCCAGCAGAGCAACCTGGTGTCGGTCACAGAGTACCCGCTCACTCCGATGAAAAAGCTCAGTGCCCAGGCTTTGGGCTCTGTCTCTCGTGCCCACTACGACGAGTCGACCCGTCGCCTGTACGCAGGCTTTCGATATCCGGGCGTTGTGGCGCATGTTGGGGCCCTGTCGATCGATGACGGCAACATAGAAAAACTCGAAGACATCAAGGGGCCGCTGCTGTACAGGGTCACGTCAACGGCCCTGGACCCGAACAGCAAGACGCTCTTTTATACGACCGACAATACGGCTTACCGGGACCTGATCGCCATCGACCTTGAAAGCGGCGATTCAGAAGTGCTGCTTCGCGATGCCCGTATTGGCGACCTGGCCTTCAACGACGCAGACCGTTCTTTATGGGGAATTCGCCACCTTAGCGGCATAGCGACACTGGTTCGCATGCCATACCCCTATAAGGAGTGGAACCAGGTCAAGTCATTCGACTACGGCGAAGTGCCGTCCGATCTCGACATCTCTCCGGACGGCAAACTGCTGGCCGCGACTTTTGCGGATTTAAGCGGCAACCAGACGCTCAGAATCATCGAGGTTGAAAAGATCCTCGCAGGCGACTCGGAGCCACGCCAGTCATTCGATTTCGGTTTTGCGGTCCCGGAGGGTTTCGTTTTTTCTCCGCACGGCAAGTACCTGTTCGGCAGTTCCTATTACACCGGCGTGTCGAATATCTTCCGCTATGAACTGGAAACTGGCGAGATCGAAGCCGTCAGCAATGTCGAGACCGGGCTGTTTCGCCCGATCCCGCTCGAAGACGGATCACTCATCGCTTTTCTCTACAGCGGCGAGGGCTTCACACCCGTACAGCTGCAACCGGAACCACTCGAGGATGTCGGATCCATCCGCTTCATGGGCAATGAGATCATTCGCAAGCACCCTCAGCTCATGAAATGGCAGGTCGACCCTGCCGCCGAGATACCGCTGGAGAAGCTGACACGCAACGAGGGAACGCTACGTTCCGGTCAAGAACATCGGGCTTGAGTCAGTGTACCCAATGCTGGAGGGCTACAAGGATACGGTGGCACTCGGCCTTAATGCCGTATTTTCGGATCCGGTCATGCTGGATCGCCTCAAGTTGTCCGCATCGTACAGCCTGGATGACGAGCTGCCCTCCGATGAGCGAACTCATCTTAGCGTCGACTATCACCACAATGTCATAAGCACGAGCCCCCTGGCGGGCGCATGGCACTTCGGCGCTCGCCTGAATTACGCAGACTTCTACGACCTGTTCGGACCGACGGAGCAAGCTCGCAAAGGCAACCGTTATATCGTGGGCTACGGAAAGACCCTGATCTACGACGCTCCGCGTGAGCTCAGTCTGGCTGTCGAACTCAATCACTACACCGACCTGGACAGCCTCCCCCGCTATCAGAATGTGCCAGCGTCGCTCGACGAATTGTCGACACTGAGCGTCGACCTGGACTATTCGCATCAGCGCAAGTCGCTGGGCGCGGTCGACTATGAAAAAGGCTTCAACTGGCGGCTTGCCGCGACCGTCAATCATGTCGACGGCGATACCATTCCCAAGGTTGTTGCAGGCTTCGATTTCGGCCTGGCATTGCCATGGAAGCACTCGTCTGTCTGGTTGCGTAACTCGGCAGGCGGCGCTTTTGGCGAGCCGGACGACGAGTTCGCGAACTTCTTCTTCGGCGGTTTCGGCAACAACTATGTCGATCGTGGTTCTATCAAGCGCTATCGCGAGTTTTATGCGCTGCCAGGGTTCGAGCTCAATGAAGTCCCGGGGCGCAATTTCTTCCGCACGACGCTGGAGTGGAATTTGCCGCCAATACGTTTCGATCGTGTCGGTACTCCGGGCTTCTACTTGAGCTGGGCGCGACCTGCATTTTTTGTCAGTTCGCTGACAACAAATCTCGATGACCGTGCGATTCGACGCGAAGCACAGAGTGCCGGCCTGCAGGTCGACTTCAGGTTCACCGCCCTGTCCATCCTCAACATGACACTGTCCGTCGGTTACGCCAAAGGGTTCGGCAGCGATCCGATTCTCGACGATGACGAGTTCATGGTGTCTGTGAAAATCCTGTAGTCTGATAGATCTGTTATACAGCGGCTTACGGCGGGCATGAGCGCAGACTTCCTGATACACGCGGTACTTGGCCTTTTGCCAGTTTGCTGCTTTCTGGCCGCGCTGATGTATCTCGATAGCTACAAGCTGATCCCGATGCGCTGGATCCTCGGCACTATTCTGCTCGGCTGTGCGGCCGGGATCATGACCTACCCGATCAATGTGTTTGCACTCGGGCTGCTGGATATCGAGTTCACGAGCTTTTCCCGCTACGTCGCGCCGTTCATCGAGGAAGCACTCAAGGCACTCGTCATCTTCACGCTGATGCGCCGCAACCGGATCGGCTTTCTGGTCGATGCGGCGATTTTCGGTTTTGCAGTCGGCGCCGGTTTCGCGATCTTCGAGAACCTCTTTTACCTGCAGGCATTGCCGGACACGCAGTTGGGCACCTGGATCGTCCGCGGCTTCGGCACAGCGTTCATGCACGGCGGTGCAACCGCAATATTCGCCATCGTGTCACACGCCCTGATCGGCCAGCATCCGACTTTCGGCCGCTTGACGTTGGTGCCCGGCTTCATTATCGCCGTCGTCGTGCATTCGATCTTCAATCACTTCTTCTTCGCGCCAATCGTCAATACTCTGCTGGTACTCGTGTCGTTACCGATCCTGTTGACGATCGTCTTCCAACAGAGCGAAAATTCGGTTTCGGAATGGCTCGGCATGGGTTTTGACGCCGATACGGAACTGCTCGAACTGATCAATTCCGGTGAGCTATCGGCCTCGAAGGTCGGCCTTTATTTGCACTCGCTTAAGGAGAAGTTCGACGGCCCCATCGTTGTCGACCTGCTCTGCTACCTGCGGCTGCACACCGAACTTTCGATTCGGGCGAAGGGACTTCTCATGATGCGCGAATCCGGTTTTGCGAATAAGACCGGCGAGGAAACCATGGCGAAGCTCGAAGAACTAAAGTTCCTCGAATCCAGCATCGGCGCAACCGGGCTGCTGGCGATTAAGCCGTTCCTGAAGATGAGCCAGAAGGACCTCTGGCAGCTCTACATGCTCTCCGACTGATAGTCCGCAGCCGGGCCGCCCAGCGTTTTGAGGAAGGCCTCGAGCTCGCGCAACTCCCGGCGACTCAGATCAAGCGGCTTGGCCTCGTTATGCCCGATCATCGCATCCGGCGCCTCGTTGTAATGCGCCAGCGCTTCCGCAAGCGTCGCCAACTGGCCTTTGTGCATATACGGAGCCGTATGCTCGACGTTTCGCAGTGAAGGCGTACGCACCGCGCCGATCAGCTCAGGGCCGGTGCGCATGTACTGCAGCTCTGCGCACAGGCGTTCCGGATCGTCGCTAAACTCGCCAAGGCAATTAAAGGGATCCATCGCTACTTCGCGCACGCCGCCCGCGCGCCCTTTGTCCGGGAGGTCGCCTGCCGCACTCAGGATTCCGGTGTTATGAAACTCGTTGTTAGTCAGGAGCGGCCCGTTATGGCACTGCGTGCAGCTGGCTTTGCCGATGAACAATCGCAGCCCTCGGATCTCATCCTCACTTAGCAGGGATGCTCGGGCCGGATCGGTGCTCAATAGTGAAGCTACGTACTCATCGAATCGTGACGCCGCCGGCATCAGGCTACGTTCGAACGCGGCGATCGCTTTACCAAGGTCCGCAAAGGCCCTGTTGACGGCGCGCCGGTCGTCCTCTGTCATTCCAGACCAGGCCGACTGCCACTTCGACCCGGTTGCCGCGCCCGTGACGATCGGGAAACGCACGCTGTCATCGAGGTCCGGCAATGGTCCGAACAGGCGCTCATACTGCCCCCGGTATAACGGATCGTTAGCGATGAACCTTATGATCCGGATACGATTGTCAGCCTGCTCGTTCGGGTCTTCCATCGGCGATAACGCCTGCGACCACAGGCTGTCGCGGCGGCCATCCCAATACAGCCAGGGGCTATAAGCGCTACCAAGGATGCTGGGCGTGTTGCGTTTCGAGGTTCCGATCGCCTGCCCCCTGGGCAACCCGTCGGTGAAATGCCGGATGGGTTGGTGACAGGTTGCACAGGAAATGGCCTGGTTTGCGCTCAGGCGCGGCTCGAAGAAAAGAGCCTCGCCGAACCGTCTTGCCAACGGCTCGTCGGCGACGGCATTGCTGGGGTCGGGTGGCAATGGCGCAAGGCTCTCGAGTGCCAGCGAGCGAAGCACAGCCATTTCCGCGTCGGTCCAGGAAGCCGATTCCGGCGCGCCAGGCTGGCAACCACCCAGCAACAGCATGATAGCCAGAGTCGCGCCGACAATTTCGAGCGAGCGATCTCTCACAACTGCAGCGGTATCACGATGACGGTCGATCCCTGGCCTGTGACGACGGTGACCTCAATCTCCCAGTAGCCGCGCATGTGAAAGCGCATGCCGTCCAGCCGGTAGTCGCCACCGCCTAGCTCGCTGGTGACTCTGGGCCGGGTTGGCAAGCCATGGTCGTGCTCCGGCATTCCACCGCTCACGAGAATCTCCGCGTTTTCGACAGGCGCGCCGTCGAGTGATTCGACATGCAGTATCCAGCTGTGCATGCGATTGATTTCTGGTGATCCGGAAGGCGTGGAATACGTGACGCGCAGCCCTTCCTCTTCGGCAACTGCCGCAAATGAAGTCGCCAACATCAGGCAAATGCATAGCGTCGTGGCTGCGCCCTTGCCCTCGCGACCGAACCAGCGCCTGAATCGACCACTCATCAGAAGGTACTGAAGCTGCAGCAGGATCAGTGCGCCGACGAAGAACGGCCAGTAGCCCAGACCGGTGAAGCCAACCTCGAACGGAAAGACGGCTGCATAGACTTTCTGCGTTTCCGGCTGTACCGCAGACACGATGCCGATGAAGTCACCCTCTTCGTCGAAGTCATGAATAACCGTGAATACATCCGGCTCGGTTACGGCCGGTTGATAAAAGACGGTCGCCGCGTCCAGGTCGGCGATCTGCTGCACGTCTTCAATGCGCGCGAAGCGACCCTTGCCGGTAACGTCGCGAATGATACGAAAGTCGATCGGCATCGTCGCGAGTGCGTCATGCAGATACTCCATGACAAACACACTTTCAGATGCAATCGGCAGATCTTCACAGAATTGCTCGTGCCCGCTAACGCGTGGCTGGTAGACTTTGAAGTGTGCTCGCAAGAAATTGACTTTGATGACACAGATGTCACCTTCCTCAACGACACCGCCGTGTGCAGCAACGATCTGCGGCAATAAGACAGACAGGGCCAGAATCGCAAAGAACCGGATCGCCATCCCTTTCATAATCATTCGTGTATTCTAACCGCAGGCCGATCACCATCACAGCCGGCCGATACAAGGCCCGACCCCTATGAATCTAGCACTCAGTATCCTTGCCCTGCTGCTTGGCCCGGTTATCTACGCGCTTAGCCGAAAAAACCACGTAGCGCGGCAGATACTTGACGGCTTCATCTTCATAACGATAGCCGGGATCATCTGTGTCAACATTATTCCCGAGGCGCTCGCTGTCGGCGGCGCCCTGGCCCTGCTCTTTCTGTTGCTGGGTCTTGCCTTTCCCGTGGTCGTCGAGCACGGCTTCAGCAACGCCCTTCACGAAGCGCACATAGTCGTACTCGTGCTCGCTGCGCTGGGCCTCGTAATCCACGCGACTATCGACGGCATCGCCCTGCTGCCAGCGCAAGGCAGTGATCTCGCTCACGCGGTGATCCTGCATCGCCTGCCAGTCGGGATGGCGATCTGGTGGTCGTTACGCCCCACGCTTGGGACACCGGTCGCGGTTGGCGCAATCGTCATGATCAGCATGGCCACAGCACTGTCGTATGTCCTGGGCGCGCCGATGGTCGAGCTCGCCGAGGCGCGAAGCCTGGCGATGATTCAGGCCTTTGTCTCCGGGTCGCTGATCCACATCGTGGCTTTCGGCTTTACTCACGAGCACGATGCGCACATCGAGCCGGTCGCAAAGTCACAAGACTGGAGTTACCGGGTGGGTATTCTGCTGGGCCTGTTCCTGGTGTTCACCGCGCCAGAGCTGAACATCCTGTAAGGACTGCTCGAGCGCGTCCGCTCTAGTCGGAGTTGCCTTCCACCCCGAGAAACTGGCTGCGGTGGTAGATCAGGGGTTCTGTCTCTCTTTCTTCGACACGATGCACGCGTCCAACAATTATCTTGTGATCGCCGCCCGCATGGACATGTTCCGTGCTGCACTCAAAGCAGGCCGCGAAGTCCGCCAGAATAGGCACGCCGTGCAGCCCCTCCCGGCAATCGACGCCGGAGAACTTGCTCTCGCTTCGTTGCGCGAAACGCTCGCACAGATCCATCTGTTGCAGCGCCAGGATATGAACTGCGAAATGTTCAGCGGCGACGAACACGTCGTAGCTCATCGAATCAAGGCCGACGCTCCATAGTATGAGCGGCGGGTCGAGGGACACGGAGTTAAAGCTGCTAATGGTTATTCCGACCTTGTTGCCCTGCTGGTCAACCGTCGTGACCACGCCAACGCCGGTCGCAAAAGCGCTCAGCGCGCGACGGAAATCCTGCGGGTCCATTTTTGTGCTGTCTGCCAAAACTATTGCCTTCTGTTGTCCCAAATACGAAACAGTCCCACGACGAAGCTGCCGGCAATCAGGTGCCAGACACCCCAGAGCGTAGCTACGGCCGCGGCACCGCCCAGGCCTTTGAGCTGGCTCAGCAGAATGACGAGCGCAAGCCCGGAATTCTGAATGCCGATCTCGAACGTCAGGGCCCTGCGTGTTGCGGATCGCCGGGAAAGAACGAAGCCGGCAAAGGCGCCTGTGGTGAATGCCACCGCATTGTGAATCAGAACCACAATGCCGATGACGGACAATACAGGAATAAGGATATCGATAAAGTAAACGATGCCGTAAATAACGATGCCGATCAGCGCGGAGGCGCCAACCAGTGTCGCCCGTCGCCTGATTCGAGCCGCAACGTCGGGTGCTTTGGCCGCCACGGTCATCCCCAGTATCAGCGGCAAGGCGAGCAGAACGGTCGTTTGCGTCAGGAAAATGAGAGGACTGACATCCAGCGTCTTCAGGAGCTTCGACGTGGGTTCGTAGCTGTGCGACCAGAAGAGGATCGATGCCGGTGTTAGCAATGCGGCCAGCATGCTCGATGTCGCGGTTAGCGCAACAGAAACGGCCACGTTGCCGCGCGACAGGTAGGTCATGAGGTTCGATACCGCCCCGCCGGGGCAACAGGCAACGACGATCATGCCGAGCGCCACCGAAGCGGGCGGTGCAAGAATGAGTATCAGCGCGAAGGTCACGAGCGGCAGCACCAGAACCTGCGTTGCGACACCACCGCAAAACAACAGGGGCTTCTCTACGAGAAAGCGAAAATCGTCGATGCGCAATCCGAGTGCGACACTGAACATCACGAGTATCAGCGCGAGCGCGACGCCTGCCTGCCCTAGCGGGTCTAGAATGATGCGAAGATTGTCGAGCTCGGTGAGGTCCATGGAGCGCGGTCGGTCAGCCCATGCGGCCTATCGGTGCGTCGAGACTGTCTGGCGGCACCGTAAACCACGCAGGCCCATCGCTCGTCATGTAGATGCAGTCTTCGAGGCGAACGCCGAACTCATCGAAGATGTAGATGCCGGGCTCATTCGAAAAGCACATACCCTCTTTCAGTGGAGTTGTCTCGCCACGAACGAAATTCACGCTTTCATGGCCATCCATTCCGATGCCATGGCCAGTGCGATGACTCAAGCCTGGCGTCGCGTAGCCGGGGCCATAGCCGAGCGATTCGTAATAGCTTCGCACGGCGTCGTCAACCTTGCCCGCCGGCAATCCGGGCTGCGCGGTCTCGAACGCGATTTGCTGGCCTTTGCGGACCGTGCTCCAGACCTCGCGCTGGCGTTTGCTCGGCTCGCCGTAGACAAAAGTACGCGAGATGTCGGACTGGTAGCCATGCACCGAACAGCCGCAATCCATCAATACGATCTGCCCGTCTTCGATTTCCTGCGTGATCGAGGTGCCGTGCGGGTAGGCGCTGGCAGGTCCGAATAGCGCCATGTTCCAAATACCGCTGCCACCCAGCGACGCCTGCGCGTCACGCATCAGTGCCTTCACGTCGGCCGGTGCCATGCCCTTGTCGAGGCTGCGATAGACATGCTCATAAGCCGTGAGCGTGACTTCGTTGGCTTTTTTCATTAGCGCTATTTCGGCGCCGGACTTATACATCCGGCAGCCCTGCGTAACCGGCAGCGCCGCTACAATTTCAAATTCGGGCGCAGCCCGTTTCAGGCCCTCTACCGCAAAATAACGCACCGTTTCCTCGAGGCCGATACGACCGCCACGCAGCCCCCGGTCACGCAGCACCCCCGCAACACGAGCAAACGGATCTTCGTGTTCGTGCCAGGTCCTGACATCCCCACCAAAGGTCATCGACTCGCGCACGCTGGGTTCCTCGAAATACGGCGTTACGACCGCTATCTCGCCTTCCCTCGGAATGACCAGCGCGGTCAGGCGCTCGCTTCGCCACCAGCTGATGCCGCTGAAATACAGCATGGCGGAGCCCGGCTCGATCAGGATCGCGTCGATCTTGAGCTTCGTCATGAGTTTCTGCGCTTTCGCGACCCGTGCGAGACGCTCGTCCACTGAAATCGGTACGGCGTCTCCGGTAATGGGCTGCAGTTCCGCCGTCTTATCCGTGTGCTTGCCGTCGGTCGCCTCTGCCGTACCGAACGCGGCTACGGCTGCAGTCGCACCCGACAATCTGATGAAGTCCCGCTTACTGATAGTCATGTCTGTGTTCCGATCAGGTAGAGCACTCAGGCTCTGTCTATTGCGCCAGTGTCGCGATGGCTGGAGGGCCTGAACAGAAAGTATTCGCGTTCGAGCCCGTCGATGCTCGAGCCCATAATGCGTCATACCGGGCGAAGCTGTTTGCGAGACCACGGCACCACCGCCCAATTGGACAGAAAAACACTGACAAATCCAACTGTTAGCGGCGAGCCGACTAATCCTGTGCAAAGATACTTTCCTGGAGCCCCCTTAACACGCGTATTAAAGCACATTGGACTTTCGGTACCCCGTTCTTGCTATGCTTCAAAAAAAACCGGGGGAACATCCGTGATCAAACAAACCGTCGCGCTAGCGATACTTGCCATTCTTGTCAGCGCCTGCGGGCAAGACGACGATGCTTCGAGCACCGAGCCCTTTGCGAGTCGCTACACCTCGCTACCGGGGGCAGCAACAACGCTTATCACAGGCGCGACCGTACTCACCGGCGCCGGCGAACGCCTGGATAACGCCGACGTCCTGTTCAGCGACGGCAAGATCGTCGAGGTTGGCGTGGGTATCAAAGCTCGCGATGCCGAAATCGTCGATGCCGCCGGCAAGTGGGTTACGCCTGGCGTCATCGATGTGCATTCGCACCTGGGTGTTTATGCATCGCCGGGTACCGAATCACACTCGGACGGTAACGAGGCTACAGCGCCCGTTACCGCCGAAGTCTGGGCAGAACACAGCGTCTGGCCGCAGGACCCCGGTTTCACGACCGCACTGGCCGGCGGTGTTACCGCAATGCAGCTACTGCCGGGCTCCGCGAACCTGATCGGCGGACGCGGCGTCACGTTGAAGAACGTGCCGGGCCGCAACGTGATGGACATGAAGTTCCCCGGAGCGCCGTACGGCATGAAGATGGCATGCGGCGAAAACCCCAAGCGCGTGTATGGAAGCCGCGGCCAGTCTCCCGGGACACGCATGGGCAACGTGGCCGGCTATCGCACGGCGTGGATCGCAGCAGCCGACTACCGTGACAAGCTCGCGGCAGCCGAGAACGGTCAGGGCGAAGCACCCATGCGCGACTTGAAGCTGGAAACGCTGGCAGGCGTGCTGAACGGCGAGATACTCGTACACAACCACTGCTATCGCGCCGACGAGATGTCGGTCATGCTCGAAATCGCGAAGGAGTTCGGCTACAAGGTTTCGGCTTTTCATCACGCCGTCGAGTCCTACAAGATCGCCGACCTGCTGGCCGAGGCCGACACTTGCTCGGCGATGTGGGCCGACTGGTGGGGCTTCAAGATGGAAGCGTACGATGGCATCCGTGAGAACGCGGCGATCGTGGACCAGGCCGGTGCCTGCGCGATCATTCACTCCGACAGCCAGATCGGCATCCAGATCCTGAACCAGGAGACGGCCAAGGTGATCGGCGCAGCCGCACGAGTTGGCATCGAGATTCCGCCGGAACGAGCCATCCAGTGGATCACGAAGAACGCCGCGAAGTCACTCGGCGTCGAGGACCAGACCGGCACACTGGAAGCCGACAAGATGGCAGATATTGTCATCTGGAGCGGCAACCCCTTCAGCGTCTATACCAAAGCAGAGCGCGTTTACATTGACGGGGCGCTGGCTTACGAACGCGGCAACGACGCCGTCAACCCGGTTACTGACTTCACGCTAGGTACCGCTGCTTCTGCCGGAGGTGCACAATGAGTCGCTTGATTCTCTCGATACTTTGTTTGTTCATCGCCACCACGGCTTTCTCACAAACCACGGCGATCGTCGGCGGCAAAGTGCACACGGTCGGACCCAAAGGCACGCTGGAAGGCGCGACGATCATTATCGTGGACGGCAAGATTCGTGCTGTCGGTGCCGGGCTGGACGTGCCGGATGGCGCCACGACCATTGATGCGGCCGGCAAGATCATCACTCCCGGGTTGTTTTCGCCCCTCGGCCAGCTTGGCCTTGTCGAGGTCGGCATGTCCGCAGGACCGGTCGACAGCCAGCAGCGCGGCTCTAAATTTACGGCTGGCTTCGACGTTGCCGACGCGTACAACCCGCGCTCGACGCTGATCGCGATCAACCGCATCGAGGGCATAACCCGGGCCGCCATTACACCGTCGCCCGCTTATCCTGATGACGCCGGCAGCATGGGCCACGTACTGTCAGGCCTGGCCGCCATCGTGAATCTCGGCGATGACGATGTCCTTGATCGAAGAGCCGCCGCCATGGTGGTCACGCTTGGTCAGAGCGGCAGCTATTTCGCGGCAGGCACGCGAGCGGCGGCCTGGCTGGTACTGCACAACGCGCTGGACGAAGCGGCAGACTATCGCGATCACAAGGACGACTACGAACGCGGCATGCGTCGCGAGTACCAGCACAGCATCGCTGATCTCGAAGCACTGCAGGATGTCATTGCCGGCAACACGCCAATACTCGTCAAGATCAATCGCGCCAGCGATATCGAAACGCTGATTGACCTGACCCAGGCCTACGGCCTGAAAGCAATAATCTCAGGCGGTGCGGAGGCATGGATGGTCGCTGACAAAATCGCGGCCGCGGAGATTCCGGTAATTCTCGCGACGGTCTCCAATCTACCGGGCAGCTTCGACAGCATTAATGCCCGCCGCGGTTCTGCAACTATCCTCATGAAAGCCGGCGTCAAGGTTGCGCTCGCGGACTCGGAAAGCCAAACGCATAACGCGAGAAATATCACGCAGTCTGCGGGCAATGCGGTAGCCGACGGAATTAGCTGGGACGCGGCACTGCGGGCAATTACGCTAACGCCTGCCGAGATTTACGGCGTCGACGATGCAGTGGGCAGTATTGAAGTTGGCAAAGCGGCCGACATCGTAATCTGGCCGGCGGACCCCCTTGAGCTGACCACTTACGCAGAGCAAGTGCTGATCAACGGTGAATCGATTCCAATGGTCAGCCGGCAGACGCTGCTGCGCGATCGCTACCTGCAACAGGACTCGGACAAACCACCGGCTTATCGTGACTGATAAGCCGGCGGCTGTTGCTTACTGCCAGTAGAAAGGCTGTGTCGTGCGCTCGCCGGTCACCTGTCTCGTTCATTGTGGCCGCGTCGTAGAGACGCCCGTTGAGCATCACCATGTCGCACCTTGTCGGTCTGGTAGATGTCTTCAACGACGTTCGCGTCGATGACCACGAGATCCGCCAGCTTGCCCACCTCCAGTGAGCCGAGATCCTTTTCGTAGCCAAGCGCTTTCGCCGGCGCGGTCGTTGCCGTGCGCAGTGCTTCGATCGGTGACATGCCGCCCTGGGCAAAACTCCAGATCTCCCAGTGACTGCCAAGTCCCTCGCGCTGGCCGTGCGCACCGATACTCACCATCACGCCCTTGTCCGCCAGCAGCTTGGCCGTCGCCGCGCTGTCGGTGTGATGGTAGTCCTCGTCCGGCGCCTTGATACGCCGCACCGAGCGCGGCTGCAGGATATGCGGCGGCACGAATTTCGACAGGATCGGGTGCTTCCAGACGTCGGTCTCCTGGTACCAGTAGGTTTCCGCTGCCATGCCACCGTAGGTAACGACCAGCGTCGGCGTGTAAGCGACGTTGGTCTGGCTCCAGAATTGCAGGATGTCGTCGTACAGCATGGACTGCGGCAGGTTGTGCTCGATCGTGCTGTTGCCATCCGCCACCATCGACAGATCCATGTGGAACAACGACCCGCCTTCGGAGACGACCAGCATGCCCTCCTCTCTCGCGGCCGTCGTTACCTGCTGGCGCTGCTCGCGACGCGGCTGGTTATAGTTCTTGATACTCATCGCACCCTGCGCCTTGAGCCGCTTGACGTGTGCACGAGCGTCATCCAGCGAGTTGATCTCCGCGAAGTAACTGGACTTCGCGCCGTAGACGATGTCGCCCGTCGAAAATATTCGCGGTGCCAGTATTTGTCCGGTGCGCTGCATTTCGGCGGCCGCGAAGATCTCCGTGGCATCGTTCGAAGGGTCATGAACCGTCGTCACACCGAATGCGAGCGTCGCATACGCCGACCAGTTCTGCTCCGGTATGACGCCAACGCCGGCAGCGCCGTGTGCATGCGCATCAATCAACCCGGGGATGATGGTCTTGCCGCTAACATCAACCAGCTTTGCGCCCGCCGGGATTTCGATATCCCCGGAAGCGCCCACCGCCTTGATCCGGTTGCCGTCAATGACGATGACGCCGTCTTCGATCACGCCGCCGTCGTCGCTCGCCATGGTGACAACTCGCGCGCCGGTCAGCGCGACGACGCTGGACGGAACATCGGATCGCAATCGCATCGACATCGAGGCGCCTTCGGTCGGCGCCTTGTAGCCGGCATCCTCATCGTCTTCGGCCGCCAGCACGAACAACTCATCGACCTCGGCATCAAACAGTGTTGCGCCCAGCGACCAGGCCAGCGTCTTGCCGCCGTTGACCCAGTGCGGATAGTTGCCGCCGTCGCCGCTCGCCCTGGTCATGTTGACGCTGGAGACGCTGGTCGCGAGTTCCAGCGGCTTGCCGCCCGGTGGCAAGGGCAGCGCGTAGATATGGTAGTTCTGTCGAAACGCCAGGTATTCATCATCCGGCGACACTTCGTAACGCAACAGGTCCTTGCCGTCGGCATGTGTGCGTTCCTTCTCGCCAGAAAGATCGATGCTGACCAGCGACCGTCCGGCTTCGCCGCGACGCGTGACGTAAAGCCTGTCGTTGCGCCCGCCGAAGTGCGGGTTGCTGCCGTCCGACGTGATTTCGCGGGCATTGCCGCCGCTCGTCGCCAGGACGAACACCCCTGTCTCCATCGACCAGTCCGGAGATGTCAGGTAGCCACCGCTGTTCGCCTCGAAGACGATCGACTTGCCGTCTGGGGAGAAACGTGGACCGTGGTAATGACCTGGTTTCCGCGTCAGCCGCGTGCTCTTGCCGCCCGACGCCTTGACCCGATGAACGTGCGCAAGCTCCTGGTCGTCCCAGGTAATGAACGCAATGTTGCGGCCATCGCGCGACCAGCTCGGGTCGTACTCGAAATGATCCTCCGCATCGCTGGTTAGCCGCTTTGCGTCACCGTTGGGCAGTCTCTTTGTATAAAGACGGCCAGCGCTCTCAAACACAACCCTGGAGCCATCCGGAGAGACCTCCGCGTTGCGTACCATCGTCGTGTCGAAACTCGCGGGCGCGACGTCGACAGGTGGCCGCGGCGCGTCATAGACAGTGCGTGTGTCTTTGACGTGAAACGGAATATCGGTGACCTTCTTGCTGGCGATATCCACGCGCTTGATGCCGCCGCCCGCCCAGAACACGATGCTCTTTGAATCCGGCATCCAGTCCATGTTCGGATAAGTACCGTGCACCGCCCAGACCTCCTGCAGATCCGTGTCGAGGTCGGTGTAGATCGGGTATTCCGCGCCGCTGCTCAGGTCCTTGAGAAACAGCGCGCTTTCGCCGCGGATGCGACGAACGAACGCCAGGTACTTGCCGTCCGGCGAGGGCGCAGGCCGCACTGCACCGCCGGCGCCCGAGACGAAGAGGATATTCTCACCCGTCTCGAGATCGTGGCGGCGAATCGCAAACACCTCGCCGTTGGAATCCTGCGCATAAACAAACGTGCTGCCGGGGGTCTGATCCAGCGAATAGTAAATGTACCGGCCGTCCGGTGAAAAGGTGGGCTCGCCGAGCTCCTTCTGGTGCGCCTCGCTCGGCTTTTCGACGACGGCTACACCGCCACCGCCATTACGGTGGTAGATCCAGATTTCGCCGGTACCCAGGGAACGTTGCGTTGTGAAATGTTTGCGTGCCGCGATGTACTTTCCATCAGGCGACCAGTAAGGGTTATTCAGAAGGCGGAAATCTTCCTTGGTCAGCTGCCGCGCATCACTGCCGTCCGCTTTCATGATCCAGACGTTGTCGCCGCCACCCGCGTCCGTAATAAACGCGATCTCGCTGCCATCCGGCGAGAAACGTGGCTGCATGGACCAGGCCAGACCACTGTCGATCGAGCTGGCTTCACCGCCCGCAATCGGCAGCGAGTAGATATCGCCCAGCATATCGAATGCGATGGTCTTGCCATCCGGGCTGACGTCGAGACTCATCCACGAGCCACTGCGCGTATCGATGGCTTATTTCCCGCGGCTCGCCGGGTATCGCGTTGACGTCCCAGCTTTCTTCTTCCTCGTCGGCGGAGAAAGCGATGCCTGCGGACAGGGTCAGAAGTACTGCGGTGAGGATCTTGTTGTTGGAGTTCATCATGCGCCTCATACGTTCAATTCAGGCCGGGATGATAACAGCACTCCGTTATGCAGCCACAGAACCTCGTCGGCGGCAGACAGCATCTGGTCGCTATGTGTTATGACAATTCTCGTCGCCTCCAGCGCTGCGATCGATTTAATGACCCTTTTCTCCAGCCCGGCGTCGAGGCCGCTGGTCACCTCATCAAGTAGCAACACCTTTGGCTTGCGGTAAAAGGCTCTCGCAAGCAGGACGCGCTGCACCTGACCTTTGGAAAGCGACGAGCCCAGATCCGCTATGCGCGCCTCGTAGCCCATTGGCAGTGCTTCGATATCCAGGTGAATACAGGCTTGCCGTGCTGCGCGTTGCACATCATCGATTTCCCACTCGTTATCGAACAGCGCAATATTTTCCGCGACGGACCCCTTCAGCAGGCAATCGTCCTGGAACACGGATACCACGGACTCTCTCAAGTGTCGCTGCTGCCAATACCTGATCGCAAGCCCGCCAATCAGTACCTCACCGTCAGAGGCCGCTTCAACCCCGGCGATGAGTCGCAGTAGTGTGCTCTTGCCGGCTCCCGAGCAACCAGCGATCGCCGTAAATCCGTTCTCCGCGATCTCGCATGAACAGTCCTTCAGAATACGCGGTTCGTCTCGCGAATAGCTGAACGCGGCGTGCCGCAGTTCAACCTGGCTACTGGTAGTTACTCCTCCGTCGACCTCTTCGTCAGGCGACGACCTCCCCGCGAAGACGATGTCGGCGATCCTGCCCATCGGCACCTCGAGAAGCCTGTATTCCGTTATCCGATCAACGATTCCGCCAGCCCGGGTAATGAACATCCCGAGATAGGCAACAAACGCGGACACCATGCCAACGCTCATCTGACCTTCAAGGGCTTTTCGCGCCAGCAGATAAATACAGAGAACGCGCAAACCCTGAAGCAGCAGCTGGCGCATCGCGCTGTCGAGTATCCCTACATTGCCCGCCTGTATTTTTCTGTTGATGCCGGCGGCAAAAAGGTTACGCCATTCCGAAAGGCGGGCCCTCTCACCTCGACACATTTTGATTGTCTGTACTGAGCGTAGCGTTTCAAGGAAATGGGTGTCGACCGACGATTCGGCGTACGCGATTGCCGTAGCGAGGCGGTAGCTTATGGGGTAGAGAATTGCCCGCCAACAGAACCAGGCCAGCACGACGACGAGGGAAAGAACCGTGAGTCGAAGATCGTACGCCGTCATCAGACAGATAATGAGCCCGACAAATAGCAGGTCCAGGAGCAGTGCCGGCGCCGAGTGAACGATGAAATTCTGCACCCGCCTGAGCGCATTGATGCGGTGCTGGACGTCGCCGAGATCCCGGTCACGAAAGTAAGTCAGGGGCAGGCTCAGCAAGCGATCGAGGATACGTGCTGTTATATCGAATACAGATACCTGGCTCAGGTATTGAAAGGTAAGTTGCCGCAGCGTACTGGCGAAGACCTGCAGTAACAGCAACAGACCGAATCCGACGGCGACCGTATTCAAAAGCAACGTATCGCTTTTACCCAGCACCTCGTCGATGACGAGCTGCAGATAAAACGGCGAAGCCAGGAATAGCAGCTCACAAACCAGGGCGAGCAACAGTCCGACTGACAGCGACCTGAGCAACGCCGCATCAACAGGCAGCAACGCGCTCAGGCGCAGCCGAGGCGGTGGCCTTGTTTTTCGAAATTCCGGGCCAGGCGAGATTTCCAGGGCGACACCGGTGAACCCTTCGGCCGCTTGCGCATAGGATTCTTTGACAGCACCACGGGCAGGGTCATGAAGAACAAGGTGCTTACGAGCCACGGACTTAAGAACGACGAAGTGATTCAGACCCCAGTGCAGCAAACAGGGTGTCCGCAGCCGGCTCAGCTCGTCGACCCGGCAGCGCACAGCCCTGCTGGAAAGACGAAGGCGGCTACAGATCGCCGCGATTCCTTTTAACGTTGAGCCGTTCAGGGAAACCCGGTTCTCCTTGCGAAGTTCGACCAGGTCGGCCCCAACGCCGAGGTAATTGGCGATCATCGCAACACAGGTCAGACCGCATTCGGATGCCGTGTTCTGCCTTATGACGGGCAGTCCGGTTGCGCCGCCCATGCGGAGGTAGGGTACGACCCATTCGCTACGCGGCATCTAGGTCTGTGTCCGCCGACGCAAACGAAGCGGCTCCAGCGCCCTGTCGATCAGACGCCGGCTCTCGAGGATGATCTCCGCAGCCAGTAGCATCCCGGACCTGAGCGGGACACTGCCTGTCTCGAGTTCGACAGTTTGCGTTCTTATTCTGATCTTAACGCTGAAGGTCGCCTCCCTCGGGAAGAACGTCTGCGGCAAGTCCGCTGGCATAAGAACAGCATCGGATACGCTTGCAACCTCTCCGGCAAACGTCCCGAACTGCCGTTGGGGAAACGCGTCAAACATCAATCGAACCGGCTGACCAGGCTTGATAAAAGCAATCGCGCTGGAGGGGACAAACACCTCAGCCAGTAAATGGGCATCCGCCGGCATCACTGTTGCCATTCTCTGGTTTGGTACGACGGTCTCTCCCTCACGCACCTCCACCGACGCCAGTCTTCCAGAGATTGGCGACTTGAACGCAACGCTTTGATCAAATTCCTGGTCTGTAATTCGCTGCTGCAGCTGAGACATTTCCGAAACCAGGCCCGCAATCGAGCGTTCGGTCTCCAACGGCAGCGCCCTGGCATGCGAACGCAGCTTCTGCTGTTCTCGCTTGAGCCTGATACTGCTTTGCTGCAGCTGGGCGCTACGCTGTCGCAGCTGCGCATGCTCGTCTTGCTGGTTCAGAAGGGCCCAGTCGCTGCTCGCGCCACTGAACGTCGACTTCTCAAGGCGCGACAGCTTTTCATTCGCAGTCTGCAGTTGACGCTGCTGATCGGCGGTCTCCAACGACAGTGCACCCTGTTGCTCGTCGAGACTATCGAGCTGCGTTTTGATGGAGTCGTGTTCGACGCTCTCTGCAGCCCGCAGCAGCTTGACCTGCGTTGCGAGCGACGCGGTCTGCTCGCGCAGCTTGCTACCGATCTCATCACGACGGCTGCGACCGTCGGCAAGATAGCGCTCTTTGCGCAGCGCAATCAGGGTCTCGCCTGCCAGCACCCTTTCCCCCGCCGGTACTGCGATTCGGTCAACCACGCCAGCGGTGTCGGCTCTGATGAGCGCAACTCCATCGCGAGCGATCAGCCAGCCGCGCACGGACTCTTTTCGAGCATAGTCCGCCGTCGAGAGAAACATGCCAGCAACCACGACGGTAGTCAGGACAAAAGCCGCAAGCCATGACCAGGGCCTGGGGACAGTCGCTATTGGCCTGCCGAACGAACGATTGGACAGTGCGTCGATGGCCTGCTTGCGGTAGAGAGTCTCTGCGAGGGGTTCGCCCATAGACTGCATAAATAGAGTAGCGCTGAAACGAACTCAAAGGGAATTAGACCGCTAAAGGTCAAGAAACACCGGGACTGCTATGCTCCCGCCATGACAACAACCGACGTGATTATCATCGGTGGCGGTGCTGCCGGGCTCATGTGTGCGATTACCGCCGGTAATCGCGGTCGACAGGTTATTGTCCTCGAAGGCTCCAACAAGATCGGCAAGAAAATACTCATGTCAGGTGGGGGTCGGTGTAACTTCACGAACCTGCACTGCGAGCCATCGCGATTTATTTCGCACAACCCCCACTTTTGCATTTCAGCGCTATCGCGTTATACGCAGTGGGACTTTATTGCCCTGGTCGAAAAACACGGTATCCCGTATCACGAGAAGACGCTGGGCCAGCTGTTCTGTGATAACTCCTCGAAAGACATCGTTGCGATGCTGCTCGCTGAATGCGAAAGCGCAGGCGTCGACATCAGGATGCACTGCAAGATCGATACGGTAAAGTTTGACGATGGCTTCACCGTTACATCGGACAAAGGCAGCTTCCGGTCCGAATCGCTGGTGGTTGCCTCAGGCGGGCTGTCCATTCCAAAAATGGGTGCAACCGGGTTCGGCTATCAGCTGGCGCGGCAATTCGGACATTCCGTGTACGACACCAGCGCCGGCCTTGTGCCGTTTACATTCAGCGGCGCCTTCCACGAGATGACCGGGCGTTTGTCCGGCGTCAGTGCGCCTGCCACGGTAAATGCCGGGAATACCACGTTTGCCGAGGACATACTCTTTACGCACCGGGGCATGAGCGGCCCCGCAATCCTGCAGGCATCAAGCTACTGGTCGCCGGGCGAGGAGATAGTTGTGGACCTTTTCCCGGGACGAGATGCCGCCGGCTTCCTGCTCGACGCCAAGACATCGCAGCCGAAGTCACTGCTGCGAACGGTGCTGGCAACAACCCTGCCACGCGCGCTCGTCAGCGAGCTGCAGACCTTGTTGTGGTCAGAGGTGGCGGACACGCCACTGACCGAAGTCCCGGATGACACGCTAGCCCGCATCGCCAGGAACCTCAGCTCACTGGTCGCTAAAACCGGCCGGCACCGAGGGCTACCGCACGGCCGAGGTAACGCTGGGCGGCGTGAATACGACCGAGCTCTCCTCCAAGACCATGGAGTCTTCGCGACAGCCAGGGCTTTATTTTATTGGCGAGGTCGTCGACGTTACAGGGCACCTGGGCGGCTTCAACTTCCAGTGGGCCTGGTCGTCCGGGTGGGCTGCCGGGCAGGCAGTCTAGTAACTTAGTTAACCCTTTTCGTACAGGCAAGCAGCAGCAATTGCAAAACGACTTTTCTCATAGCAGTTCCCTGGCATTGTGAACAAACGGCCAACCAGGGTAGGCAGCCTGTCGGTAGCTTGCCAGCCAAGACACTCTCTGCAGTCAGAGGCCAGCGCATAGTGTGCGCTGTGCCAGTGAGGATTGAGCGAAGACTACTACGCGCGCTTCATACCTGACCCAACACGGCCTACTCTGGATGTTTCAATAGTGCTATCACCGCCTTCTTGTCCGTCTCGGACAAATTCGAATTGTGCTTTGCCAGGAATACGGGACGAAACAGGACAAAGTAGGCCCGCTTGTTGCGCTTTGCGCCCGCGGCCAGGAGAACTTCAATCACCTTTGGATTCGAACCACTTTCGGCCGCCGTGTGCAGAGGCGTCCAGCCAAACTTGTCCTTTGCATTGACGTTGGCACCGGCCTCTATCAATGATGTGACGATCTCGACGTTGGCGTTTTCGGCCGCTGCCCAATGTAGCGGAGTATCGCCGGCCTTGTTTCTCGCAGCGACGACAGCGCCAGCCTGCAGGAGTGCGGCCAGGACCTCGGGATCCGCGTTATAACGCGCTGCAGAATGTAAAGGGGTCCACTTGCGCCTATCCGAGACGTTGACGTCGGCACCGGCATGAAGATAGTTATTCAGTCGTGCCCTATCGAGTTGTTGCCACCAATCCGATTTCATCTGATGGTTTTTGTTTGACTGAATCTCGCTCCACTCGCGCTGCCAGCCCTCGTCCGTCGCCTGTTCTTGTGCAATTGCGCTGGCCGGAAGGAGTAGCAGTGCCCACAGGGTCATTTGAACTGGATGCCAGCAGGACGATTGGGGCATCCGGCTTTCCGGTTTTTGATCGCCAGTGTCCCCCATCGATGTCCGGGCCATCATCATATCTTTAAGCGACTTCATACGGACCTCCTTTTGTGCCTGGCCTCAAAGAAGGATGCACTATCCCGGCCGTGACATCCTGATCAAGCGCTGATGAGGATGTGATGACTCCCGGCTGGCAATCCTTATAGGGGAATCGCATAACGGTATAACGAAGCCATCTGGGCGGATCATTGCTCATGCGTTCGAGCTATATACACTCAATGACATGAATGCCCGCATTGAAGAACTCTTCCGCTACGACGACCAGATCTTCGATTCCATCGCCGACCTGATCCCGAGCCCCGAGAACCCGACACCCATGCTGCGCCTGGGTGAACGCTTCAATCCGCATGCCGATTTCGAGATGCTGCTGAAGCTCGAGGGCATGAACCCCTTTGGTTCGATCAAGGATCGCACGGCGCAGTTCATGCTGAATGGCCTGACGTTGAAAGAGGGCCAGTCACTGGTCGAACCCTCGGCTGGCAACACCGGTATCGCGCTGACCGCGCTCGCCAACGCCCGCAACATCCCGATCGAGATCGTGATACCTGACGGTGTTCCGGAAGAGAAGAAAGCGCTGCTGCGGTTTCTCGGCGCTGAGCTGATCGAAGTGGAAGACGAGATGTGCCCGCTGTTTCCGTCAGAAGGCGCACGCGGCGTTGCCAAAAGCATGGTCGAAAGCCCTGCTTACGACGGCAAGTACGTCAGCCCCAACCAGTACGAGAGCGAGCTTAATGTGGCCGCTCACTACCACACGACGGGGCCCGAGATATGGCGCCAGACCGGCGGCAATCTCGACTATTTCTTCGCGAGCATCGGCACCGGTGGCACGATCAGTGGCGCGGGCCAGTACCTGAAGGAAATGAACCCGGCCATCAAGATCATCGGCGTGGAGCCGGCGAGCCGCCACCACAACCTATCTGGAATCAAGCGAATCTCCGGCCTCCCCGATGAGCATTTCCCAGCCATCCTCGACCGCGAACTGCTCGACGACCTGATATCGGTCAGCGATGAAGAGGCGTTCAAAGCTGGCATCAAGGTCGCGCGCACGGAAGGCGCGATGGTCAGCCCAACGACCGGGGCCGTGTTACACGTAGCGGTCGAGATGGGCGCGACCAGCAAGGGCAGAGCGGTGATGATTGCCACCGACAGCGCCGCCAAGTACGTCTCCGACTACGCCGATTTCCTGAGCGACTGAGCCGCGCGCCGAAACGCGTAGGCGGAAATCGCGAAACACATCAGCGCACCGATGCCGAACATCCAGCGTCCGAGCGTGACGTTGCTTTCGTCGGAAAGCAGTGCAACACCGCCCGAAAATCCCTCACTCGGACTGAAGAGTGAAGTCCAGGTCCCTATAATGCCGAAAAGCAGAGTCAGGATTCCTGCCAGCAGGTCGTTAGCCCAGGAATGATTTGCCTATCAAAATCATGGCGCCGCCGATTACAAACATGATTCCTGCCATCGCGACCACCCACATGGGCGCCATTAATCTGGCTTCATCAACGGGAAGCAAACCCAGCGCGATTGCAATCGGGTAACAACCCAGGGCGATGCAGAACAGTCCCCATGCGAGTCGCGATCGCCCGGACATATTTTCTGGATTTTCAGCCATTGATGATCGACATGCCGCGCTCGTCATAGCGGTCACCCTTAACCTGATCCGCAAGCCGATCAAGCGTCCGCTGCTCGTCGTCGGCTAACTCAATATCGTAAGCCCCGAGGTTTGTTTTTAGATTCTCGAGCCTGGTCGTGCCGGGAATCGTCATGACATGGTCACCGCGACCGAGCACCCATGCCAACGCAATCTGCGCCGGTACGCAGGATCTTGCCGAGGCGATGCTCTCAATCTCGTCGACAAGCGCAACATTGGCGCGGTACGCGTCACCCTGGTAGCGCGGCGTCATTGCGCGGTAATCGCCTTCACCAAGACTCGCCTGCTCTTTGAACTTGCCCGACAGCATGCCGCGTCCCAGCGGAGAGTAGGCGACGAGTGTCGCACCCACCTCGATGCAGGCCGGGATCACCGACGCTTCGATGTCGCGACTGAAAATGGAATACTCCGATTGCACCGCCGAGACCGGATGGATCTTCGCGGCTCGTCGTATCGTATCGGCAGATGCCTCGGACAAGCCGATAGCGCGCACTTTGCCTTCGGCTACGAGTTCAGCCATCGCTGCAACCGTCTCCTCGATCGGTGTTGCCGGATCGACACGATGCAGGTAGTACAAATCGATGATGTCGGTCTGCAGTCGCTGCAGTGATCCCTCAACGGCACGGCGGCAATTGTCGCGCGACCCGTCAATGCCCGTAGGAATTCCAGTCTCCGGATCCCGCATCGGTCCGAACTTGGTGGCAATAAACACTTTGTCACGCCGATCGCTGAAAGCCTCACCGAGCAGCGCCTCATTCGCCCCCATGCCGTACATCTCTGCCGTGTCGAAATGGCATACGCCGAGCTCGATTGCTTTGTGCAGGAGCTTTATCGCTGCGCTTTTCTCCGTAGGCGGACCGTAGAACTCCGATAGACCCATGCAGCCCAGCCCGATCGCCGGAAGGCTCTTCTTGGTATTGCCCAAAACTCTCTGTTGCACCAGACGTGTCCTCTCAAAATTGACTGGAACGCGCTTCATGCCTACCTTGTGGCGCTCGCGGGCACTAGCTAGCGGGGCCTCAGGATCGCAAGATTCGAAATGCCCAAAACGCCAATGCGGCAGGCACCACGAATCCAAACCAGGACACCAGCATCGGCACATCGTATGTGTCGACGACAACTGGCATGCCGTAAAGAATTCGCAGTAAGTGAGCGAGCGCAACCAAAGACAAGAGGATGCCTGTTACAACACAATATTGTCGGTATGCCATGGCTGTTCTCCTGGTAGAGAAGGCCTATTATAGCTCCGAAACTTTGCGCCCGAATTCCTCGACTTTGCTCCAGTCCGTGAACTCGACCGTCAGGGTCGGATCCGTCGGGCCCTTCGTGATCCACATGATCAGGCGGATCATGTGCTTATCCATGAAACCGAGGCTCGGATAGTCGATTCGGCCAGCGAATACGCCCAGCAGCTGCGGCTTCCAGTCAATTTTCTGCAGGAACTTCTGCAGATACGGATTCGTTTCCGGCGTGTTCTTTTCAGGCTTGCGCGCAACGACGTTAACGGAAAAAAACGCATTCGGATGGCTCTCCAGGATGCCCTGGTGCTTCTTGATGAACTCATTCACCAACGGCTGGTGCTTGCCGTAGCGAATACTCGCCCCGATGACGATCTTGTCGAACGAGTCCGCGGCCAGCTGAGGATCGGTTTTGACGTCAATTAGCTCCACATCGTCACCGAGCGCCTCGACCGCTTGCCCGATGCGATTGCAGATCTCCACGGTGTGACCATCCGTGGTTGAGTAGAGAATGAGTATTTTCGCCATAGCTTTCTTCTTGCCCATCAATGTTGCGAAACCCGCGCCTTGCGAGCATAGGTGAATTCCATAAGTGCTTCTGTCCGTAAAATACCCTACAAAGGAAGGCAGGAGAACCTACATGGGGCAGCATGCCAACATCAAGCGGTTGAGCGACCAGCTTGCCGCGATTTGCGAGCGCGCCCGAGAGCTTGAATCCGAGTTCGCTGAAGAGCTCGAAGCTGTCCATCCCAAGTTTCGCGCCAGCGCCAGGAACCTGGTGCACTACCTCGCGCTGCGGCAGTTTGATATCAGCGAGATGCAGGAAGAACTCCTGACGTTGGGGCTCTCCTCACTGGGCCGGGCTGAACGCAATGTCATAGGGCTAATTGCTGCCGTGCAGGGAGCCCTGCAAAAACTCGGCGGTGGCGATACGATTTCAGCCGAGCAACCCGTAACCCCACCCCTGTTACGCAACCCGGATGCTGACGCCCACAAGAAAGCTATTCTCGGCGTGCACCCCGACGGCCGCGATGTGAGTATCATGGTGACGCTCCCAACGGAGTCTGGGCACAACCCTGCGCTGGTCTCCGAAATGATCGCCGCCGGCATGAACGTCGCAAGAATCAACTGTGCACATGATGATGCTGCCGCCTGGTCGGGAATGGTGAAGAATGTCAGGGCCGCAAGCGCGGCAGCTGGCGAAGACTGCAGGATCATCATGGATCTGGCAGGCCCGAAACTCCGCACCGCTGAGCTACGTCCCGGGCCTCGTGTCCTGCATCTCAGACCGAAGCGCGACGCCCTCGGTCGCGTTATCGCTCCGCGACGTATTCGATTCATGCCCGACGACATGCTCCAGCGCGGCACCAAAGCCGCCGTTGTCCCGGTTCCGCGTGAGTGTGTTGAATACGCGCAGCCGGGAGACGAGATCTGCTTCAAGGATACGCGTGGCAAGAAGCGCCGCTTGACCGTCGTTGAGAAAGACGAGAAAGGCCTCTTGCTCGATACCTATCAAGGCGCGTATATCGCCACCGATAGCAAGCTGCGCCTGAAGCGCCAGGGGGTGGGCGAAACCCTCACTTACCGCGTCGGCGAACTACCCGTGATCGAACAACCAATCCTGTTGCAGATCGGAGACACGCTCGTTCTGCATCGGGTCAACGCTCCCGGCGAGCCCGCCAGAGTGGACCCGGAAGGCACCATCATTGCGGCGGCGCACATCGCTTGCCAACAGCCCGAAGCGTTTGCCTACGTCAATGCCGAGGACCCCGTCTCTTTGAACGACGGCAACATCGCCGGGATCGTACGATCCGCGAACAAGGACGAGCTGCGGATAGAAATCACGAAAGCCAAGCCGACCGGCAGCAAGCTGCGTGGAAACCGCGGCATCAACTTCCCCGGCAGCGATATTCGCCTGCCTGGCCTCACGACATCCGACAGGCAGCATCTCGACTTTGTTGCAGAGCATGCCGATGCGGTCAGCCTGTCGTTCATCCGGGAGCCTGCCGATATTCGCCTGTTGCAGGAGGCGCTGCAGCAATATCCGGGCAAGCACCTCGGTGTTGTCATCAAGATAGAAACCAAGCGCGGCTTCAGGAATCTGCCCGAATTGATACTGGCTGCCATGCGCAGTTACCCGGCCGCCGTCATGATTGCGCGTGGCGATCTCGCGGTCGAATGTGGCTGGGCGCAGCTGGCCGAGCTTCAGGAAGAAATCCTCTGGTTCTGTGAGGCCGCTCAAATACCCGTGATGTGGGCAACCCAGGTGCTGGAGCAAGAGGCCAAAAAGGGACGGCCATCTCGCGCAGAAATCAGCGATGCCGCGATGTCGCAGCGCGCCGATTGCGTAATGCTCAACAAGGGCCCGCACATACTTGCGGCCATTCGCATGCTCGACAACATCCTTCGTCGCATGCAGAAGCACCAGTTCAAGAAGACTGCGCGTATGAAGAAGCTCAGCATCTCCGGCGACCCGGAGTAATTGGCTGCCAAAAAAAAGCCCCTCGGGAGAGGGGCTCTCTTGCGAACCAAGGGTTCCTGTCTAGAATGCGCGTCGACGATTGACCTACCGTTCTATTCCGGCGAACTCCTTCTCGCGTATCTTCGCACTCGCCGCGGCCAGCCTCGCAATGGGCACCCGAGGCCCGGAGCACGAGACGTAGTTGAGGCCGACATGCTGGCAAAAGCGAATAGACGCGGGATGACCGCCCTGCTCTCCGCAGATACCTATCTTGAGATCCGGGCGCTGTTTTCTGCCCCGGAAGACCGCCATATCGATTAACTGACCAACACCCTGGATGTCGAGCACCTCGAAAGGGTTGTCCTGGAGAATGCCAAAATCGTTGTACATCGGCAGGAACTTGTTCTCGGCATCTTCCCTCGAGAACGAGAACACGGCCTGGGTGAGATCGTTGGTGCCGAACGAGAAGAATTCAGCGCTAGCCGCGAGATGCTTCGCACGGGTACAGGCCCGAACAGTCTCGATCATGGTGCCAAACTTGAACTTCAGCGGCTTTCCAAATTCCTTCTCAAGCTCACTCGTCAACTTGTCGACAGTGCGTCTAACGTGTGCCAGCTCCTGGGTCGTTATGACCTGCGGCACCATTATTTCGGGCTGCACGTCGATACCGTTCTTGGCACATTCGACCGCGGCTTCCAGGATCGCCTGGATCTGCATCGCGTAGATTTCCGGGTAAGCAATACCCAGGCGCACACCGCGGTGACCCAGCATCGGGTTCACTTCCTGTAGCTCTCTGACCTTGTTGAGCATGCGCTCCTTCTTCGTCAGCGCATCGTTGACAAACTCCTCACTAAGTTCAGTGAACGCCTCCGGCAGGTCCGGTGAGACTGGCAGCACCGCCAGCGCAGTCTGCCGGCCCCTGACGACATTGCGGTAGAGGCGCAGAGTTTCTATCTGCTCGAGCAAGTCGTGCTCGGTCGGCAGAAACTCATGCATCGGGGGGTCCAGCAACCTTACGGTGACCGGGTCTGGCGCCATTACCGAAAACAGCTCGACGAAATCGGCGCGCTGGATGGGCATCAGGCGGTCCAACGCAGCTACGCGGTCCTCTTTGGTGTCCGCGAGTATCATGTCGATGACAATCGGCAGGCGATCACTGGCGTTGAACATGCGTTCGGTCCGGCACAGGCCGATACCCATCGCGCCATACTCGCGCGCCTTTCTGGCAGCCTCCGGCGTGTCGGCGTTTGCCATCACCTTCATGTCTGCAGCCTCGTCGGCCCAGCCAAGCAGCGTCTCGAGATCCGCGGAAAAATGCGGCGGAATAGTCGGTATCGCTCCGAGGTAAACCATGCCGGTCGCGCCATCGAGCGTGATGACGTCGCCCTCACGGAGAACGTATTCGCCCACGTGGGCAAGTCGCAGCGCAACGTCGACGACGATACCCTCGGCGCCGGCGACACAGGGTTTACCCATTCCGCGGGCAACCACAGCGGCGTGCGAGGTCTTGCCGCCGCGGCTCGTCAATATGCCCTCTGCGGCGAAGAAACCGTGAATATCTTCCGGGCGGGTTTCCTCGCGAACGAGGATGACCTGCTCTCCAGCCTTACCGAGTTTCTCGGCAAGATCGGCGTCGAAAACGCATTTTCCCGAAGCGGCTCCCGGGGATGCCGGCAGGCCAAGCGCTATCGGCCTGGCGTCGCTGTTCGGATCAAGACTTGGATGCAACAGCTGCTCCAGGAGATCAGGCTCGATGCGAAGCAGTGCCTGTTCCTTGGAGATCAGTTCCTCGCCGAACATATCGACCGAGGTCTTGACCATCGCCGCCGCGTTCATCTTGCCGTTGCGGGTTTGCAGGCAGTACAGCGTTCCTTTCTCGATGGTGAACTCGTAGTCCTGCACTTCCTGGTAGTGGGACTCGAGCTTGTTGCGCAATTCGACGAGTTGCTTGAACTGCGTGGACATCTCCGTTTCCATTTCCTGCAATGGCTTCGGCGTCCTGATGCCAGCAACGACGTCCTCACCCTGCGCATTCGTCAGGTACTCGCCAAACATTTCTTTGGTGCCATCGCCAGGGTTTCGCGTAAAACCAACGCCGGTCGCGCAGTCATCGCCCATGTTGCCAAACACCATCGTGCAGATGTTGACAGCCGTGCCATTCGCCATGTCCGGCGTAATGTGAAACTCGCGTCGGTAGTCCACGGCTCGCTTGCCCATCCAGGACCGAAACACCGATTCGACCGCAAGCTGCAGCTGCGTCATGACGTCCTGCGGAAAATCCTTACCGCTCTCGCGCTTGACGACCGCCAGGAACTTTTCGCTGATCTCTTTCAGATGCCCGGCATCCAGCCCAACGTCTGCCTTGACCCCGGCGCGCTGTTTGACGTCCTCGAAGTGCTCGTCGAAGTGCTCGTCATCGATACCCAGCGCCACTTTGCCAAATAGCTGGATGAAGCGCCGATACGCGTCGTATGCAAAACGCTCGTCGCCCGTCTGCCGAATCAGGCCCTCGAGCGTATCGTCGTTAAGGCCGAGATTTAGAATAGTGTCCATCATGCCGGGCATGGACATGGCGGAACCCGAACGCACAGACACCAGCAGCGGATCATCGCCTCTGCCGAATGTCCTTCCGGTCGCTGCTTCGAGCTTGTCGATCTCCTTCTGGACGGTATCCATCAGGCCGTCGGGCAGCTTGTCTTCTTTCAGGTAGTCCAGGCAAGCTTCGGTCGTGATAACGAAGCCCGGTGGAACATTGATCCCGATCTGCGTCATTTCACAGAGGTTGGCACCTTTGCCCCCTAGCAGCTCCTTGTTGTGGCCATCGCCGTCCGCGAAAGAGTAGACACGTTTGTTCGTCATGATTTTTTCACCAGAATCGTAGTTAGGGGGCTAGTCAGGGGTCGAATAATCGCTCAGCCACCCGCGACATACCATTGCGGCAAACCACTAAATATCGGTGTCAAACCCTGTAACTTCACTAAATAATGCCGCCTTGCGGCCGATGCAATGCCCATGTCTCTTGGGAAGAAAACCCTTGCGATGCCTTTTACAGACATGCGGCTACGCCTGGTTCTGGGCCGCTGGTTGATCGACCCGATGACCAACGACCCGACGACCGAGGTTGCGGTTGACTCTGAAGGATTTACTGAGCTTTCTGAAACGGCGACGACAGCGTCCATCGACACTCACGTATTCGGCGAAATACTCCGGCTGGACAAATCCCCGGATTAGACCATGACCCGCGAACTCGTTGTCTCGTACTGTGCGATATCTACCAGGCTGATATTGCAGCTACGGGCGGCAATCACCGATCGTGACGAAGAGCAGATCGATGTACTCGCTCAGTCGCTGAAAGGCTGTAGCGGAAAGGTAGGTGCTATCCATCTGGCCAGTCTATGCGAGAGAATACTGTCCTGCCTACATGACGAAGACCTCAGCGAAGCGACGTCGCTTTGTGAACAAGCGTCGATCGAGCACGTGGCCATCGTCACCGCGCTCGACGGGGAATTACAGCGCATCGCCGCCTGATTCTGCAATAATGGCGCATGGATGACCTCGGCGCGCTAACACTGCTCCCAACGTTGATCGTGTTTGCATTGGCGATCCTGACGCATCGACCTATCGAGTCATTGATTGCCGGCTCGCTGGTCGGACTCGTCATCATCCACGGCACCGGCTTCGTTGGTGGTTTTGCCGAAGCCTCGGTCCGCGTCATGACTGACGCCGATGTTGCCTGGGTCATCCTGGTCTGCGGCTTTATGGGCAGCCTGATTGGCATCCTGATCCGCACCGGCTCGACGTCCTCATTTACGCAGCTGATGTCGACCTACGTCCGATCCGAAAAGACTGCGCTAATGGCGACATGGGGCCTTGGCATCCTGATGTTCGTTGACGACTACCTGAATTCTTTGGCGGTTGGCTCGGCCATGCGCACCCTGACCGACAAGTACAAGGTATCGCGGGAAAAACTTGCCTACGTGGTGGACTCCACCGCGGCTCCCATCAGTGTCATTATTCCGTTCTCTACGTGGGGGGTCTTCTTCTCCGGGCTGATCGTCGCCAACGGCATAGCGCCCGAGGGCGAGGGCTTCGCCACCTACATCAGTGCGATTCCGTACATGCTGTACGCATGGGTGGCCGTGCTCATGGTTCCGCTTGTAATTTCCGGCGTTATTCCCGCGATCGGTCCAATGAAGGCAGCGCAAACGCGTGCGCACACGACTGGCCAGATGGTCCCGCCAAGCGCGGCGCATATCGAAGCGGCCAACCAGTCGATTCTGCCGAATCCAAACGTCAAGCCACGGGTCTCGATGTTTATCGTGCCGATGACCGTGCTGGTCCTTGCAACGTTGTACTTCGACAAGGACTTTCTCATCGGCATCTACATCACACTCGGCGGCACGGCGATCTTCATACTCGCCACGCGCATGCTGTCGATGAACGATACATTTGACACGATTGTCGACGGCTTCAAGATGATGGTCGAGCCGCTGGGCGTCCTGGTTGCGGCGTTTATTCTGAAAGACGTCAATGATGCGCTGGGACTGGCACCGTATGTTGTGACGATGATGGAACCATTGCTCACCCCGGAATCGCTGCCGGCCGTCATCTTCGCTTCCATGGCGATCGTGTCATTCATGACCGGATCGAACTGGGGTGTGTTCGTGATTGTGCTACCGATCGTGACAGCACTGGCGAACAACCTTGGCGCCGACATAACGTTGGTCATTGGCGCGACATTGTCGGCCAGCACTTTCGGCAGCCATGCCTGCTTCTATTCGGATGCCACGGTTCTCACGGCACAGGCCTCAGGCTGCACACCCTTTCAACATGCGATTACTCAAATACCCTATGCGTTGATTGCCGCGGCAATCTCGATAGCAGGATATCTTCTCATTGCCTACGTCTGACAGGCTGTCCTGTTGAATGCACCGCCTGGGCGTCCAGAGCCTTAAGGACTGAGGCATCTCGCCCGTACACGTCATTGTAGAAGTAGATCTTGCCAAGATCGTCGACTTCCGCCGTCATGTAGAAAACATACACTGGCAGAGGCTTTGCCAAAGCGATGCGCTTTGTATTACCGGACTCAATTTGCGCATCGATTTCGTCACGCGTCCATCCTTCATCGCGCAGAACATAGCTCGGCAAAGGCCAGCGGATCGTCTATTCGTATGCAGCCATGGCTAAGGGCTCGGTTCGTGCTCGCAAATAGCGATCTTGAGGGCGTGTCGTGCATACAAACGGAGTACCGATTCGGAATCATGAACTTGATCTGTCCCAGCTGATTCCTGGGCCCTGGCTGTTGCACCAGCCTGAATGGAAAGTTGTTTTTGGAAAACGTACTCCAGTCAACGAGCGCCGGATCGACTCGGTTGCCATCGCGGTCATAAAGTTCGTAACCACCTTTGGCGAAAAAGTCCGGATCTTGCTTTATGTCCGGGAGCATTTCTTCTGTCGCAATGCTGCGCGGTACCGACCAGGTCGGGTTGAACACGACAGACTTCAACTCCGAACGTAGTTCCGGCGTCTCGTTGTCTTTTTCGCCGACAATGACCTTCATTGTCCAAATCGTTTGTCCATCGCGAATAATTGCCGCTTTGAATGCCGCGATGTTTACCAGGACAAAATAATCCTCATCCATGTCGGACAAGGCGAGCGTTCGTTCGAGGTTGACCCGGATCTGGTCGATACGCTCTTCGATCGGTACGTTAAGTGCGCGTAAAGTGGCCCTTCCAACCAGCGCGTCCGTGGCCAGTCCGTGGCGTGCCTGAAAACGACGCACTGCGTCTTGCAGTGTTTCGCCATAGCTGCGGGCGACAATCTCGTTATTGGAAAGATCGCCCGACGCCGCCAGCCGCTTCGCCAGGCTTCGGAGCCGCGGGTCGTCAGAACCCGGCCTGATTGTCGGACCTTTCGGGACCACCGGCCAGCCGCCAGAAGCCGCCAAACTGCGGTGTCGCTGGAGTTCGGCCTGCAGCCCGTCGAACTGCGACCGCAATACGCCGCCCGGTGCGAGGGCGCCCGGCTGCCGCACTGCCTCCGCCGCGTCGGCCATCGCGACCTGCAGCGGCGAGACTACGAGACTCACCATAATCGCTGCGATCACCCGTAACATGTGCCGAAGTACCTTGAATTTCTGTAAAAAGACGTCATATTTAAGTTTGGTTTTGGAATCTTTTTCTCTATGGATCACTTACGTAAATTTCGCTTTCTGACGGCCGTCGCTGTCGCCCTGATTCTGACTTCATTGGCAGGCGTCAGCCAGGGCAAGCTTGAGAATGACGAGCGCCAGCTGTCTTTTTATCACACCCACACAGGGAAGCGGCTGGACGTTGTCTATGCCCGCGACGGTGCCTACGTTCCGGCGGCGCTCGAAGAGATCAATCACTTTCTCTTCGACTTTCGAACCGGCGACGCGGCCCAAATGGACCCTGAGCTCCTTGACCTGATTTACGACGTGCGAGCCGAACTCGGCAGCGACGGCACCTACCAGGTCGTATCAGCCTACCGCTCCCCGAAGACCAACGAAATGCTTCGCGGCCGCAGCGAGAATACGGGCGTTGCCAAGAAAAGCCAGCATCTCCTGGGCAAAGCGATCGACGTGCGCCTTGAAGGTGTCGCGACCACCAAGTTGCGCGATACAGCACTGGCGATGCGGCGCGGTGGCGTCGGCTTCTACGAGGCATCCAATTTCGTGCATATGGATACCGGGCGCCCGCGCAGCTGGTAGACTCTCAGACCGTAATTTTTACGCGTCCATGATACTTTGGAGCCGGACAGCCGGGTCCAGAGGTGGCCGATGAGAATCACCAGGTACATTGTTATCGTGGCAGGCATCGTTGCCGTTATCGCCGCGACCGCCTGGTTCTTGCGCAACGACCTCATTCAACGATTGTCGAACCCCCTGCTCGCGAATTACGGCCTGACGATTGCGGACGTGTCGCTGGATGCGCTCGCAACGGGTGACGCCAGCATAAGTTACCTCGAACTCGTCCACGAAAAAGGCACGTCGATCGTCATTGAAAACCTGACGCTGCCGTACGCGGCAGCCTCGAAGAAGGCGAAAACCTACCGGGCGGAGAAGGTGTCGGTCTTCACCGCAACCAGGACGGATGGGGCAACCTTCGAATTAGCCGAGCTGATTCGGCAGGTACTCTCACTGCCCGACAACCTGGCCAACAGTGCCTTCGTGGTTGACGAGTTTAGCCTGCCGCCCTACCCCACCTTTCGCGATGTGCGTTGGGAGATCGCGGACAATTCTCAACGCCTGGATGGCAGCGTTGATTCCATCGAGTTATCGGCGACGCTGGCGCGCGGGGAAACAGGCAGCCACGATGTCACGCTCTCAGTTCCTGCAGCGCAGGCCGCTGGCGACGGAAACACCCTTGGGATGCGCCTGCTCGACGACGAAGCCCGGTTATCACTCACCGGCGGCGGCTCCCTGAACCTGCCAACCTGGGAAGCACTCGCGAAGCTCGTCGGGGTAGTTCCGACCGAGCTGGAAATTTCCTCCGGCACGGCGACACTGAGTGTTGACGTTGAAATCCCGAATGATGCCGCACGAACGCCGACACTGGCCGCCAGCCTCACACCAACGTCCGAATTGGCCGCGAGCTATCGCAGCGACAGTAGCATCGCGACAATTCTCGTGAAGTCAGCCGGCATCACGCACCTGGCGGCTGCATTTCCTGACGTCGACTGGTCGCTCAAGCTCGCGGAGGCCGCGCTCACGGTTAGCTACGGTGAGTGGACTGAAATCCCCCTCTCCCTGACTGATGTCGCCTGCAAATCGGGTCCGGTGTGTTCGATAACAAGCCGCATAACCATCAACAAACGACGACTCCCCATCGGCAATGTCGCCGTCCTTGAGTATTCGTCGACAGAGAATCTGCACTTTCTGGATTCGGGCGTTCGCATCGACGTACAGCCGGGTGCCTCACTCAAGCTACGTGATGTCAGGTCTCCGAGCGGCGGATTGAAACGCATGCAGGCAGAGCTCGTTTCCCCAGCCAGGCTGGACCTCAGTGACGCCGGCTGGCGATTAGGTCGCCGATTCTCTGGACGCAAAGATCGAAAACCTGGTGCTGGGCGACGGCATCTCAGCTTCAATGCCGCTGTTTCTCGAGAACGTCATCGTCGGCGCGCAAGACGAAAAGCTGTCTCTCAGTTCCGGCGTTTTCGCGCCTTCGACTCAAGTTACCTGGAACGGAAAGACGATTGCACTGCCAGGATTCAAAGGCGTGTTGTTGTTGCAGGACGGTGATGCGGCAGCGGATCTGCAGACCGTCGGACTACAAAATGACGCCGCTATCAAGGTCCGGCACAACCTTGCCAGCACGACAGGACAAGCGACTGTGGAGCATGGCACCGTCTCCTTCGCCAAAACGAGCCTGTCGGATCGGGTTTCGCCGTGGCCGGGCGATCGCGATATTGTCGCCGGAGCAGCGTCTTTCGATTTTTCGGTCAACTGGGTCGAGAAGAAATCGCGTCTTGCTATCAATGCACAGGCATCAGTCGATACGACCAGGCTTGCCGGCTACTACGGCGACACCGCATTCACTGGTGTCGCAACTCAACTCAGGGGTCGTTATCAGGATGGGACGGGCTTCAGCATCGATCCGTCAACAGTTACAGCGGCGCTAGTCGAAATTGGCGTGCCGGTGGAAAATCTCAGTGCTGATTACGCGCTGGACCTGAATGCGCTGAGCATCGATGTAGCGAACCTGCGGATGTCGGCCTTCGGCGGTGTCGTAACTGCGGAACCGTTCAGCTTCCATACAGACAGGGCGATCAATACTGTGACCCTGAATACCGAGTCACTGGACCTTACTGAACTGCTGTCTTTGAAAGGCTTCGAGACGGTGGAAGTCACTGGCAGTGTGAGCGCCAGGCTCCCCGTGACAATCGAGGGCGACACGGTAACCATTGAGAACGGCGTCTTGACGGGCAACCCACCGGGCGGAGTAATTCGTTACAGGCCGGCGAAGCCCACCCGACAAATCGGACGTCTCGAGCTTCGCCTTTGTAGAGAGAGTGCTCAGCAATTTCGAATACAAGTCGATCGCATCCGATGTAAACCTCAGCAAAGAGGGTGATTTGATATTGAATCTGAAGCTGACCGGCAGAAACCCGGATCTCGATGAGAAAAGGCCGGTGGTCTTGAACGTAGGGGTTGAGAACAACATACCCCAAATGCTGAGAAGCCTTCGAACCACAAGGGCTGTAGAGGACGTCCTGGAAAAACGACTCGGCAAGTAGAGATCGCTGCTATCTGGCGAGCGTCACTTCAGGTAAGCTTTTGGAACAAAGCGCTTTATGAAACCCGGTGCACACATGAAACTGACAATTCCACTGATCGCTATGCTTTCCTTCCTCGCCGGTTGTAATCCAACCGTCAAAGTCGAGGCCCCGGACAAACCCATTGAGATAAATCTCAACGTCAAAATTGAGCACCATATTCGGCTGCAGGTCGATAAGGATCTCGAGGGACTGTTCTCCGAAGATAGCGGCGTATTTTGAGGATCATGACGATGAAGAAGATTTTTGCGGCCATCGGCCTGTTGCTGCTACTGCAGAATGCCTGGGCCATAGACATACGAGACGCCAAGGAGCAGGGCCTGGTGGGTGAGGCGAACACCGGCTATGTCGTTGCGCTTGAATCTCCAGCAAGCGCTGAGGTTCGTGCGCTTCTCGCCGAGGTCAATGACAAACGCAAATCCCAGTTCAAGGAAACCGCAGAGAAGACGGGCCTTACGACAGCCCAGGTCGCGTATCGATTCTACGAAATGGCCGTGCAGCGCACGGCGCCGGGTCATTACTACCAGGACGCGACCGGGAAGTGGAAGAAAAAGTAGGTTCCGTCTAAACCGCTTTAGCGGGACGGCTTCTTCCCTTTGTCGATTTTCGCCTTCCTCTTGGACGCCGCTGGCATTCGCTTGGATGCCTGCGGCACTCTTTTCGCACCTTTGTGCATCCGCCCTGGCTTGCCATCGTGACGTGAAATTCTCAGGGGTATACCGCATACCCTGACCTTCTTCAGGTCCGCGAAGACATCTTTCGGCATACCCACCGGCAGATCCACAAGACTGAATTCTTCATCGATTTCGATGTGACCGATATGCTCGCCGTCCAGGCCCGCCTCGTTCGCAATCGCACCGACGATATTGCCTGGCTTCACGCCGTGTCTGTTGCCAACTTCGAGGCGGTAGCGCTCCTTGTCGGCATCCGGCTCACGTGAAGTCCTGCCTCGCCGTTTCTGGCCGTGCGACGGCCTGCCATCGTCCTTGCCTGCTCCTGATTTCTCGAATTTCCGCTTCGGCCGGACACTGTCGGGGCTCAGCAACATTGGCTCGTCGCCGATCGACATTTGCGCCAGTGCCGCGGCAATATCCAGCGCCGGCACGTCATGCTCCTGTTGATACTGCTCTACCAGTCCCTGCATGAAAGCCAGCTCACCGACTGCCAGGGTGTCGCTGATTTTCTGTTTGAAATCGGCGATGCGCTTGTTGTTGACCGTCTCTGTAGTTGGCAGGGTCAGCTGCTCGATTTTTTGCCGCGTCGCTTTCTCTATCGCGTACAGCATGCGTCGCTCGCGAGGAGCGACAAACAGAATTGCGTCGCCCGTGCGACCAGCGCGTCCGGTGCGTCCGATGCGATGAATATACGCTTCAGTATCGTAGGGAATATCATAGTTAATGACGTGGCTGATTCGATCCACATCAAGCCCACGTGCCGCTACATCGGTGGCAACAAGGATATCCAGCGAGCCCTTCTTCAGTCGCTCTACCGTCTGCTCCCGATGGTTTTGCGCCATGTCGCCATTCATCGCCGAGGCGCTGTATCCCCTGGCTTCAAGGCGCTCGGCCAGCTCTGATGTCGCCGTCTTGGTACGCACGAAAATGAGCACGGCATCGAAGGTTTCCACCTCGAGTATTCGAGTGAGCGCATCCAGCTTGTGCAGTCCGCCGACCTGCCAGTAACGCTGCCGAATCGTCTCAGCCGTCGCGGTGCGCGCCTTGATCGAAATTTCCTGTGGGTCATTCAGGTGGCGACGAGCAATGCGCTCTACCTGCGGCGGCATCGTTGCTGAAAACAGCGCCATCTGCCGTCGCTTTGGGGTCTGGTCGAGAATCCACTCGACCTCGTCGATAAAGCCCATGCGCAGCATTTCATCGGCCTCATCGAGAACCAGCGCCTGCAGTCCGCCCAGTTTCAGCGTGCCCTTACGCATGTGATCCATGATGCGGCCGGGCGTACCCACAACCACCTGCACACCGCGCTTGAGCTGACGGATCTGTCCCGAGTATTCCTGGCCGCCGTAGATCGGCAGTACATGGAACCCCGGGATATGTGACGCGTAGCGCTGGAATGCTTCTGCAACCTGAATGGCCAGCTCACGCGTCGGCGTGAGTGTCATGACCTGCACGTCCCTGTTTTTGGTATCAATGCGGGACAGCAGGGGCAGCGCAAATGCCGCAGTCTTGCCTGTTCCTGTGGGAGCGTGTCCGAGCAGGTCGAGACCTTTCAGCAGGTGGGGGATCGCCTGGCTCTGGATCGGTGTCGGATTTTCGTAACCGATTTCATCCAGCACCTGGATGAGTGGTGGCGCGAGTTTCAGCTCACGGAAGCTTGGGCTCCCGGATGTGGCTTTGGGCTTGGACATTTGATGACTCTGGGTCCGCACGACTTTTCCAGCGGAGACCCGGCAGGCTGGCGCTGCATCATACACCTCGGGGCCGACGGTGATCGGACACCCACAATCTCGCGGGGAGGCTCTGACGTCTCAGCGGTTCGTTTAATAAAGAATTTTTGTTAAATAGGTCACTTTTTTTAGTTAGATCTTTTAAGAGCGGTACTTTAGAGTCTCGGTCAGTTATCAAAGGTATGGGTCGCGCTTTACGTGTTGACCCGGCTCGGTTCGGATTAGCGGAGGCCAGAGCAATGAACTATTCGACTTGGACCAGGGCTGTCGCACATCTTGTGGCGCTGACAATATCCCTGTGGTTGGTGGCCGGCTGCGCGGCATCGAGTGCAACGAACGTCAGCGATGCGGCACTCTCAGGTGACCCCGACGCCATGTGGGCGGAGGGGCAGGAACTCGCGCGCAAGGGCGAGCGCCTGATTAAGAAAGGCGAAGCCCGCATGGTTGACGCCAGGCGCCAGATACGAGGGGGCGAGGCCAAGATTCGTACCGGCAGCGAAGGCGTCGTAAAGAGCCGGCGCGAATACGAAAGCGTGGTGAATGACGCTGGTGATGCGAGAACACCAAAAGTTGTGGCTGAAGAAGCGAAAGCCCTGAAGGCGATTGGCAAGCGCTGGGAAGGTGCGCTGGACACCATTCGTAACGGCAATCTCCTTGTTGACAGCGGCAACAAGAACGTTGAAACGGGGCGCGCCGAGGTCCGTGAAGGCCGACTCATGATTGAAACGGGCAGCATATTGATGCGCAACAGCGAGCGATCACGGCGCGGCGATGAATTGCTGCCAATCATTAGCGGTTTCGGAACGACCTCGGAACGATAAGTAGCCATGCGCAGACAAACAAGGCGACGAACACTTCTGTGGGTCGAGGTTGCACTCTGGATCATCGGCAGCGTAGGCGTATCGACATACGCTTATGCGCAACTGACCAGCACGCTGACGCAAAGAAGTTCGATCGAGTCGTTTCGGGATCGTGTGGCCGAAACCGACCGGTCTTTGTGGTCTGACAGCCGTATCGCGCACTACGACGCCGCATCGTCGTTGGAGAACAACGATGTAGCGCTAGGCATTTTGTCCGTCCCGTCAATCAACCTGGAAGTTGCCATTTTTGAGGGAACATCGGCGCGCGTCTTGAACCTGGGTGTCGGTCGCGTTGTAGGCACAGCGCGCGTTGGAGACCCTGACAATTTGGCTCTTGCCGGGCATCGCGACGGATTCTTCAGGGGCTTGAAAGACATCGATATCGGTGACGAGCTGATTCTCGAGACCGAAGATCAAAAAGAGCAATACGAAGTGACCGAGGTTCTCGTTGTAATGCCGGAAGACGTTCACGTCCTCGAACAAACGGGTGAACCAATGATCACGCTTATCACTTGCTACCCCTTTTATATCCTGGGCCATGCACCGAAGCGCTTCATAGTGCGTGCTCGGCTCCAGAAGAAAGTTATTTAACAGTAAATACTAAAGAGGAAACACCATGCAAAAATTGATTTATGTAACCACCGCCTTGTTCTTGTTTTTGTTTTTGGCCGCACCGTCAACTGCGTTCGCACAAGCGGGCGACAGTATCCTTTCTGATGCACATATCGTGAGTCAGGATTTTGTTGAAGCTGAGGTTCTGTTTGTCACTCCGAAAACGAGATCCGTTACGGTTAAGGGAGAGCAGCGCGGACAAACGCGCCAGTTTGCAGTGCCCGAGGGCGTACGAGTTACAGTTAACGGCAAGGAGGCTCGCTTGGTGGACTTGCGCCGTGGCGACAACATTATGATCAAATTCGCCCAAAGAGCTGACCAGGTCGTTGTCGATCGAATTCGTGTACCGGCTTCACCCGTTACGCTGGTAAAGCGCCGTGCGAATCCGGTTGTCGAGGCACAACCGACCGTCCTGCCATCAACCGCGAGCTTGCTACCGGCATTTCTGCTAATTGGACTGGTTTCCTTTGCGGGAGCGAGCTTGATTCGCAGGAATCGCGCCTGACAGTAGTCTCCGTGCGGCGCGGCCGTAGTAGTAGGCGCGCCGCACGATTTTGATTTCTCGCCTGTCGGCCAAATAACTTTGGGAGTATTTTTATGAACGCGCCTCTGAAGTCCTGGTTCAAAGAACGTGACGGCGCGCGGCACAAAGTCGCAATCCTTGTCGCGACGTTAGTGATGACAACTCCAGCGCTTGCTGAAAGCGAAGAAAGTCAGCCGGCCGTCACGATGGACGAAAACCTGTGGGTGGCGTTCTACGACGTTCCTTCGAGACGCTTTCGTGAGGTCCGCGCGGCTTTCATGCGGCGCGATTTCAACAGGGCGTCGACGGACCTTGTGACTAGCGCGAGCTACCTCAAGATCGAGGCTGGGCGCGCGTTACCCGTTGTCGCCCAACGACTGACGGAGGTTGCGGCACAAATGACCCAAATCGCCGAGAATATCGGCGACGACAGCGTCACGGCGTCTGATCTTGACGCACAGTTCAGTCGCGCTCACTGGCTACTCGCCCAGCATTACCTGGATAGGGCCAGGCGCTCTCGAGACACAGGGCAAAATCGAAACGCGGGTCTGTACCTATGGGCAACAACGCACCATCTCGAACGAACCGTGCTTTGGGGCGATTCCAGAATCAGCAATGATGTTCAGAAGACGCTCGAAGGTCTCCGGGATTTGGCGAACCGCCTTCAGGACGAAACGCTTTCCGCAGCAGCATACCGTGAGAAGCCAATGGTCCGTGCCGAGAAGCTGTTGCGAAAACTGGGCGAAAAAATTGACCGCCCGGTTGTTCTCCCTGCGGGCAAAGCAGGAGCTTGAGTCACAGTTGAGTCCGGATAATCGAGGTTTCTGGCGCTGATTAAGAATTTACATAGACGTCTGACCCTGCTCCTGCAGGTTACGCTCCTTGTTGGCGTGGTTCTTGCCCTGCTGCAGGGACGCTGGCTGGCCGCGATTACAACGACCGGAATCATCATCGTCACCTTTCTGCCGTTGATTCTGGGACGCCGCTTCGCGGTCCGTATTCCGCCCGAATTTGAGGTCCTTGCCGTCGTCTTTATCTACGCATCACTGTTTCTCGGTGAGGTGCGCGGTTACTACATCCGGTACTGGTGGTGGGACGCTATCCTGCACGCCGGTTCGGGGTTTTTGCTGGGAATACTTGGATTCTTGCTCGTCTATGTACTGAATGAGCGAGACGATGTGGAGCTCAATATGCGGCCGCATTTTGTCGCTCTTTTCGCGTTTATGTTTGCCGTTGGTATGGGCGCGATATGGGAGATTTTCGAGTTCGCTATGGACCAGTTTTTTGCACTGAACATGCAGAAGAGTGGATTGATCGACACAATGTGGGACCTGATCATCGACACCGGCGGTGCTTTGATCATCTCGTTGCTGGGTTGGAGCTATTTGAGCACAGCCGGCAGCGATTCGTTTCTGGAGAGATGGATCTCAGCCTTCGTCGATGCCAATCCCCGCCTTTTCACATTTCGCAAACACAAATAACTTCAAATCACTGAACTTCTCAAAAAGGGCTTAAACAAATGAACAACAGAACACTTTCTCTGAATTCGGCCGCCTGGCGGCGAACCCTGCTGATCTTTGTCGGCGTCACCGTTGTTCTGGTCGGCGGGTGTGCGAGCTCGTCCGGTGGGTCGGCCAGGGGTTACGAATTACGCATACGATATGCCGAAGTCGTTGACGTCGAGCGCGTCAAAATGCCTTCTGCCGCCCCGGCGGGCGCGATGGTCGGTGGCTTTACCGGCCTGATCCTGGCGCGCAACAAGTCAACAGGCCGTCAAGTCGCCAGTGGTCTTGGTGGGGCCGCGCTGGGCGGCCTGGCAACCAGGGCGCTCGAAGGCGACCGCCTGGGCTATAGCTACCAGCTGCAGTTTGCGGATGGCAATCTCTCTCAGTTCATTACCGAGAAAGGCTACCTGATGCGCGGCGACTGCGTGTCGGTGGAGCGCGGCGAGTACGCGAACATTCGTCGTGTCTCGAAGTCCTTGTGTGAGAACGGCCCTTCGAAGAGCATCGATCGTACGCACATCCGCGACGCTGAGCAGTGTCATGCAGCAAAAGAACAGCTGCTTGCCGCTTCGTCAGACGAGGCGATCGAAGCCGCGTCACGCAAGGTAGCGGTTCTCTGCAAATAGTTGGTAGCTCCCCATGGGACCGCCATAACATGGGGCCGCCATAACTGGTCGAGCTACACAGGTGCAGACGGCATGTTTAACGGCGGACAGCGGGGTCTGATCGGAATCAGGCCGGCATAAGCACGTTGACGGCGTCCCCGATCTGACCGTTCGCCTTGTAGCTTTGCAGGTGTCGCCGCGTCGACAGCGTTGTTTCCTGTCCTTTGGCAATGAGCAAGACGTTGTCGAAGGTCAGGATGTCAGCAGCGATGATCATCGAGTCTGTCAGTTCGTTAATCGCGACGGTCGCCGTCGTCAGGCCCGACGCTTGAGCTACGGTCTTTTCGAGGGCTGCCACGATAACGGGATCGTACTTCGTCGGCGATTGCTGGAGTCGCTGCGCCGCGTCGGCAGCGGAGAGTCCGGATGATTCAGCCGCGTCGAAATCAATGACGACCTTTAGAAGCCGGGCTCCGAGCGGAATCTTTTCGCCACTGAGCGCGTCTTCGGGAAACCCAGTGCCGTCGAAGTTCTTGCCCTGATAGCGAATATACTGCGCGACGTCTTCCATTCGCGGAATCGTCATCAGCAAGTCCGCACCAACCTTGGCATGCGCCGAGAACTCGGCCAGCGCCTCTTCAGCAAGCGGCTGCCCAGTTGACTGGCCGCGAACCAGGTCCGCCGGCAACGTAACGCAACCTAGCTGCGACAGCAGCGCGGCGCTTTCGAACTGCCAGGAATGGGTCAACTCCATCGCCTCGACCAGCTTCGCGAGCCTGGTCTTGAATCGCGTTGTTCGACCGAATAGCTCCGGATTCGTTAGAGCCAATATGTCCGCCAGGGCCTTGATGCTGCCGCGCAGCGTATTTTCGAGAAGATGTTTTTCAGCCGTAATCAGTTCGTACTGGCGCAAGCCGACAGTAACCGCGCTTGCGAGCGCTGCCGCGTCGCAGGGCTTGTTCAGAAAACGAAAGACATCGCCCTTATTGACCGCGTCGACCGCGGTCTGCTGGTCGGCGTTGCCCGTGAGCATCATGCGCACGGTATCTGGCCACTGCTGTTTGGCTTTGGACAGAAACTCTACACCGTCCATGCCTGGCATACGCATATCCGATACGACGATTGCGTATTCGCCATTGCTGGCGAGCTTCTGCAGTGCTTCTTCGCCACCGTTCGCCGTGTCGACATCGAAGTCCTTGCGCAAATTTCGCTTGATCGACTGGAGCACGTTCGGCTCGTCGTCAACGAACAGAACTTTCTTAGTCATGATGCCGAGCCTGCGTCTGTTGATTTTGATTCCCGATGCAGCTCTTTCCAGCCAGCGATCTTGTCGGTCAATCCGAGCTCCTCGATGTATTCTTCGTTCAAATTCGGCAGGCTTTCGTCACCATGTGCGCAGACAATCGCGTCGGCAATATGCACCGCCGTGAGTGCGCTAAATCCGGATGCGACGCATGCCATTGGCGAATGATGGTAAGCGACGCACTCGACGACCGGATTTGGCAGTCCCCACAAACCAACCAGGTAGGCACCAACATCGCAGTGGCTGTGCCCGATCACCTCTTCCTCGACTTCGAAGTCCCGCTTGTCGGGAGCAGCAACGCCCTGCTCAACTTCTGCAAATTTCTCCGGGAAGTTGATGGCGATGACCAGCTTGCCAACGTCGGCCATCAGGCCACCCATCAGGGCGTAGTCGCTGATCACGGATTGATCCGATTCGTGCGACGCGATCTGCCTTGGCCAGCGGACCAACCTCGTTGCTGCTGGTCCAAATCCGCTTGAGCGCGACGGCATCGACGTTGTCGCCTTCGAACTGCGAGAAAACGCCGCTCCGTCAGGACCAGCGATTTCAGAACGTCGACGCCCAGGTACATCGCCGCTTCCGCCGGGGAAGAAAATGACGTGCGAGGCCAAAAAACGCCGAGTTGACGAGCTGCAGGATCTTCGCGGACATTGCGACGTCCGTCTCGATGATCTGCCCGACCTTCTGCAGCGACGGGTCATCTCTCTGCATTTCTTCCATGATCTTCTGGTACTGCTCCGGCATGCTGGGTAGCGAGGTCATATCCGCGACGATTGCCTCCAGCTTCTCGTCATGCACGAGATTACGCAGAGTGAAAGCACGCTGCACCGCGCCAACCAGCGTCTCGGCATCGCAAGGCTTAGCGAGGTACTGGTGTGCATGCTGAACGCAGCGATAAATCATGTTCGAGTCGGTTTCTCCGGACAGCGCAATACGAATCGTTGCCGGATATTTCTCCTGAATTTGTGACAGCAACTCGGCACCATTCATACCGGGCATCTTCATGTCGCTCACAATCACATCGCACGGCGTTTCATCGAACGTCTCGAGCGCCAGCTGGCCGCTTTCCACAAAGGACATATCCCACTCTTTTCTCTGTCCGCGCAGTATTCGGCGTAGTCCGTTCAGGATATTGGGCTCGTCGTCAACAAATAGAACACGCATCAGGCAGCAACCTCTTGATTCGACTGTTCCTTCGGCTTGTAGGGCAACACGATATTGAAGGTCGATCCTTCACCCTTGACGGAGTCAACCCACAGTCTTCCCATGGTGCTGCTCGACTACGGTACGGTAGGCCATCGCCAAGCCCTGGCCCGTGCCTTTGCCGACTGCCTTGGTCGTAAAGAACGGATCGAATATCCGATCCTTGATTTCGTCCGGCACGCCGCAACCGGTATCCGAAATCTTGATCTCGACTTCGTTGCCCAGATCGTTTGTCGTGATCTTGATTGTGCCTTTCTCGCTAGCTGCCCTCGGCTTTCGATTGCTCGATTGCGTGTGCAGCGTTGACGATGAGATTGAGCACCACCTGGTTGATTTCCTGAACGAAGCAGGTCACCGGCGGCAGATTCTCGGCGAACTTCGTTTCTACTTCAGCAACGTATTTCCACTCGTTCGAAGCAACCGTAATCGTGTTCTGTATCGCCTGATTGAGATCGGCGCTTTCCTGGTCCTTGCTGCCGGGATGGGAAAACTCTTTCATTGCCCGAACAATGTTGGAAATCCTGGTTATTCCTTCCAGTGATTGGTCGATCGCGGATGGAATTTCCTCCGCAAGATATTCGACGTCTGCACTTTCTGACGACGCATTTACCTCCTGAATCAGTTCAGGCGAGACTTGTCCGTCCGTCGCTGCACGCAGCAGCCTGGCATAGACGCCGTTCAGCTCGAGCAGGTCCTTGAATGCGTCTTTGATGAAACGCGTGTTGTCGCCGACGAACTGGGCAGGCGTGTTTATTTCATGGGCGATGCCCGCCGCAAGCTGACCGATAGACTCCAGCTTTTTGGCCTGCATGAGTTCGGACTCAAGCGCCTTGCGATCGGTAATGTCGGTGATCATTGCGACAAATAGCGGCGGCTCTGTGACCCTGGATAACTGCAGATGCACCTGTACCTGGTAATCCGATCCATCTTTACGGCGGTGTACGGTGTCGAAAAGCAGCTCTTTCTCTTGTGCCGTCTCTCAGGGGTTTTAGCAGTTCGCAAAAACTTGCAATGTCATGTTCCGGCTTGATATCGACGGGCGTCATTGAGCGTAGCTCATCCTTGGTATAGCCAAGGTTTTCCGCCGCGCCCTTGTTGACCTTTACAAAGGCGAACGACTCAGAGTCAAACATGTATATCTCGTTGCTTGCCTCGTCGAGAACCTCGCTCAGCCGCACCGCCTCCTGGTCTGCCTTCTCGGCATGTTTACGTTCGACGCCGACTCGGTAGTCAAAGAAGATTGTCAGGTGAGTTACGCCAAGCATGACGAGCGCAACGCCACCAACGGCAATCGCCATCCATGTATTGTCCGGCGTGTCTGCCGCATTCATGGCACCCATCATCGGCGTGTAGATCGCAGCCGCCATCCCGGTGTAGTGCATGCCGCAGATCGCAATTCCCATGATCATCGCCGCGCCAACCTTCAGAAGCGCCAGGTACTTGCCGACGAAGGTTGTCAGAGTGAAGATGATCCAGATAGCGGCGCAGGCTGCGAACACAGCGATCAGGACTGACAGCACCAGCAACCCGGTGTCGTAGGTAATTGAGGCATCCATTTCCATGGCAGCCATGCCGGTGTAGTGCATCGCTGCGATGCCGCCACCCAACAGGAGTCCACTCAGGCCGATCTTCGCGATCCCCTGGCGCTTGCGGGAAGCTACATAGATCGCGAAGCCGGATGTGGCCACGCCTACCAGCAGTGACAGAACCGTAATCGTAACGTCGTACGAGAAAGCCATCGGCAGTGAGAACGCGAGCATGCCAATGAAGTGCATGGTCCAGATGCCGATGCCCATCGAGAAACGCGCCACCGCAGAGCCATGAAGCGGCGATCAGGCCGCCGGACTCCGACACCCTGCGTCCGAGCTCGAGTGCCGTATAAGACGCGGCAACGGCCACCACGTAGGATAGTGTTACCAGCAGATAGTTGTAGCTGCCCTGCATTTAGCGAATCCCTTGCCCCGAAGGGCCGAAGAGATCGAACCTCTCACGGTGGTCGGGGGAGTAAAAGTTACTTTCCTTGACTGTTATCGGCCAAGACACCGGCATCTTTACTATCGTCGTGGTTTTCCAGCGGCAAGCGAATAATGAACGTCGAGCCCTCGCCTTCTTTAGATTCAAGCTGGAGATCGCCATGGTGTTTGACCACGATGGCCTTGTGCGCCATTGCCAGGCCCTGCCCCGTGCCTTTACCGACCTCCTTGGTTGTAAAGAACGGCTCAAAAACGCGTTCGCGCAATTCGTCCGGAATGCCACAGCCATTGTCGATGATCCGCACCTCCACGGCGCCGGGTACCGATTTCGTCGCAATCCGGATAAGGCCTTTGTCGCTTGTCGACTCCTCCAGAGATTTGGCGATCGCATGCGCCGCGTTGATAATAAGGTTGAGGACGACCTGCGCGATATCCTGCGGCGCGCAGGGAACCTCCGGCAGATTTTCATCCAGATCGGTTTCGACGTCGGCCGCGTATTTCCACTCATTGGTCGCCACCGTGACCATGTCGCTGACAACCTTGTTGAGATCAGCGAGCTCCCACGCGTCGCCGCCCGGATGGGCAAAATCTTTCATCGCCTTCACGATGTGGGAAATACGCGCGACGCCGTCTATCGACTGGTCGAGGGCCGCGGGGATTTCCTCAGCGAGAAACTCAGGGTCCGCTTGCTCTGCGGCCTGATCCACTTTCTCAATGAGCTGCGCGGGCAATGGTCCATTACGTGCCGCCTGAACAAGTTCGGCATAAGCATTGGTGAGCATCTGCAAGTCGGCGAAGGAGTCCTTCAGGAACTTGAGGTTGTCGCCAACGAATTGTGACGGCGTATTTATCTCATGTGCCATGCCGGCAGCCAGGGTGCCGATTGCCTCGAGTTTCTGCCCATTGGCCTGCTGTGCCTGGGCCTCGTGAACCTCGGTTACGTCATGCATGACACCGAAAATCTTGCCGATCTCATCGCCATCGAACTCGAGTTCACCAATACTTCGATACCACTTCGTCTTGCCGCTCTCACTCGGTAACCTTAACCTCTCGATCCCAGGGCGCCTTGCTCTCCAGAACCTCAGCGATCAACTTCCCAAGATCCACCCTCGACAGCCCGTCGATCGTTTCGCATTTGCTTTCGTCATCGATATGGTACTGGCTGAGCGCACCTGCAGAACCGATGGTGTGATGCACCGTTCCTGTTTGCGGATCGAACCACCAGCCACCAAGCCGGCCAATAATCTGCAGCCGAGAGAGCAGGTGAATGCTGGCGAGGTGTTCGACGAGTACGCTGGACAACATCTCTCCGGCCTCGTCGGCATCGGTTTGCGCTTCGATCAGTTCGTTCCGAATCTGGTCCGATGATCGTCGATATAGCATCAGTATCAACGGCACGACGATACTCATCGCAATCGCAGCTCGAGCGAGCCTGGGCATGAACTCGTGGTTTTCGATGGTCACCGGAAACGGCCACGAACGCGTCGTCAGCCAGAGTCCGAGCACCAGGAGCGCCATGATTGCGAGGTCCAGCGCCATCGCCGCTCGCGAACTGAGAATGACATTGGCGAGAACCACAAGCGCTATCGCGGCGACATACGCGCCGGGCGCATAACCACCGGCCAAAATGATGGGCGCTGCAACCGCCGCGAATACGCTGAAGACCAGCACATTGGCCGCGGCATCCAGGTAACGATGATCAGATAATAGCCAGACGCAGATCAGCATGAGCAGTGGCAGCGGTGCGGTTGTCCCCGCGATCAGGTACTGGCCATTGCCAAGGTCGAGCATGGCAAGCATGGCTGCCAATGCCGTTACGAATAGCGCGACACCCGCGACGACCCAGGAGCGTACGCGAGTCTCGAAATCGCTGGCTCCCAGCACGGCATTAAGCTGACCAAAGTGATCCGGCAGGGTGACGATGGATGACATAGCGTCTCGGAGTAACGGTAATACCTGTAGCTATCGGCAAGATTTTCCGTCACTTGAGCGCGATGACCCCAAGGGACCTGTTGCTCCCGGCACGGAGGTCCAGCGCTCGCCGGCAGATAACTATTTTCGTGCCCCAGTAGGCCACTTTCGTACCGCTCGCCTGTATAGTTACGGGTCCAGAGGAGAATCATCATGTTGCCGCACCAGAATGTCGTTGCCGAAGTCCTGAAACTGCCGGACGGGCCCCAGATCGGCGCGTTCTTCGATTTCGATGGCACCGTAATTTCGGGCTACTCGGCTTTTGCATTTGTCGAGGAACAGATCAAGCGCGGCCACCTGTCGCCGCGCGAACTCGTAGAGCTCCTGGGGGCCATGGCCAGCTTCGGCCTCGGGAAAATGGGGTTCTCCGCGATGATGCTCGGAATGGCCCAGTTTCTTCGCGGCATACGTGAAGACAGTTATGCGGCCTTTGGTCAGGAGCTGTTCGAATCGCATATCGCACGCCTGATTTATCCGGAGTCGCGGGCACTGGTCGAGGCGCATCTCCGCAAGGGACACACGGTCGCAATCATTTCCTCCGCAACGCCCTACCAGGTCGAGCCGGCGGCGCGCGACCTCAATATCGATAACGTCCTGTGCACGCGCCTCGAAGTCGAAAAAGGCATGTTTACCGGTAAGGTATTGCGCCCAACCTGTTTTGGACAAGGCAAGGTTACCGCGGCCGAATCGCTGGTCGAGGAATTCGGCGCGGATCTCGATCAGAGCTTTTTCTATTCGGACAGCGATGACGACATTCAGCTCCTCGAGCGCGTCGGCAATCCGCGCCCGCTGAATCCCAACAAGAAGCTGCTCGCCATCGCGGAAAGTCGCGGCTGGCCGGTACGTCGTTTCGCCAGCCGGGGCGATACCCACGTATCGGACTGGATCCGTTCGCTGCTTGTTCCCGGGACCCTGGTCGGCTCGTTCCTGGCCGGCATTCCGATTTGGGCGCTCACGGGTTCAAAACGAGATGCACTCAATTTCTCAGTATCCGTGTTTGCTGACACGGCCAGCGCACTCATCGGCCTGAACCTGAGGGTCAAGGGCGAACACCATCTCTGGTCGCATCGACCCGCGGTCTTCATCTTCAACCACCAGAGCAATGTCGACATGGTCATTATCGCGCGCCTCCTCCGGCGCGATATTACGGGCGTCGGCAAACGCGAGATTCGCAATATGCCGATCATTGGGCGTGTGATGGAAGCCGCTGGAGTCGTACTCATCGACCGCGAGAACTCGGCTAGCGCGATTGAAGCGATGTCGCCGCTGGTCGACGCAATGCGCGTCGAAGGTAAGTCGGTTTGTCTCTCACCCGAGGGCACGCGCGCGCCCACCATCAAGCTGTCGACCTTCAAGAAGGGCGCCTTCCATCTCGCCATGCAGGCCGGCGTGCCCATCGTACCGATAGTCATTCAGAATTCCGGCGACGTGCAGCCCAAGGGCGACATGCTCTATCACCCCGGCACTGTTGAAGTTGAAGTACTGCCACCCGTCGATACCAGCGAGTGGTCGGCCGATACCATCAACAAACACGTCGCCGATGTTCGCGATATGTACCTGCGCGCGCTGGAGCAGGACGCTAAATCGCGCGAGCGAGCGTCCGATCCGGTAGTCCTGACTGATGTATCAGCCCGCGGGGCCCGCGAATGAGTGTCAGCCCTTGGCCGGCCGACAACACTCACAGCGTATTACTCGTAGTCGATGCCGCGCACCGCATCGAGCAACAGCATCTCGAATCCTGGCTTGAACGTGAACGCGCCAAGTGTGGCTTCCTTGGTAAAGTCGAGCAGGTCGTTGTCCCGATCGCGGATTCACCCGAGGGCATTCATGCCGACAACCTGTGCCCGGCGGTAGGTCTGCCGGATGACACATTGGTTGTACCTGTCCGGGTCGTTTGGCTCAAGGGCCTCGACGTCAAGAGTACGACGCCACGGTTCCGCGACCTGCTGCTCGGCAACCCCAGGCGCCCGGGGCCCATACGGGCGCGCCGCATCCTCAAGTATCACCCGATGCGCGGCAAGTGCGTCAGTGGCAAGCCCGCGACGATTAAGGATCTGCGGCAACGGCTTGAGCACCGTCTCGGCGCAGCGCCCGATGAAAACCAATTAGCCGACTTTATGGCTGGGCAGGCGAGCATCGCCCTCGACATAGCGGAACGACGCTTGCGAGGCAGCCGTTACAAAGTGCCACGCCGCGTTGCCAGTAACCTGCGCTCAAGCCGGGTCTTTGTCACCGCCCTGCGTGAGCTCAGCGCTCAGACCGGGCGCTCAATCAGCGACCTGAATGCGGAGGCCACGACGATCTTCAAAGAGCTGATCTCGGTGCCGCAGGCGTTCTGGCTCGACATGAGCTACCTGTTGAACAAGAAGATCGCGACGCTTGGCTATGAAAACGATATCGAGGTTGATGAGAAACGCCTGCAAGAGGTCAGACAGATCTGCAAGGAACGACCGACGGCCATACTCTGCACACACAAAACGCATGTCGATTTTCCCGCGCTGAACAAAGTGTTGTTCGACCATGATTTTCCGGCCCTGCATACCATGGGGGGCGTGAACATGGCGTTCGCCGGCGTCGGGTTTCTCGCGCGGCGTGCCGGCGTCATCTTCATCCGGCGGAGCTTTCAGGACAACCCGCTGTACAAGCTAATCCTGCGGCAGTACATCGCATACCTGATGGAGAAGCACTTTCCGCTGAGCTGGGCGTTCGAAGGAACTCGCTCGCGAGTCGGTAAGCTCATGCCGCCGAAGTACGGCATTCTTAAGTACGTCGTCGAAGCGGCGCATGCAAACGACCAGCGCATGCTGCATATTATTCCGGTCGCGATGAATTACGACCTCATCGGTGATGTCCGCGATTACGCGAAAGAGCAGTCGGGCATCAAGAAACGTCCCGAGAGCCTTAGCTGGTTTATTGGCTACATGCGCAGCCTGAGTAGACCGATGGGCAAGATCTACATGGACTTTGGCGAGCCGGTAGTACTGGATGAGGTGCCGTCGGGCGAAGATAGTCTCGCCCTTTCCAAGATCGCCCTGAAGGTAGGTGTAGAGGCCAACCGTGTTACGCCGATAACACTGGCTTCGCTGGCGACCATGGTGCTGCTTGGCAGCGCGCCGCGCGCCCTGACGCGGGAGGAGCTAACGCGGGAAATTGCGCGTGTGATCCGGTGGGCGCAGGCCAGGGATATCAAAATCACCCGACATTTCGAGATCGAGAACGAGGCAGAGTTGGCGGCGCTTGCGCAGGTGCTGATCGACAACCGCCTGGTAAGTCGCTTCGACGATGGACCCGAGGACGTCTATGCCATCGCGCCTCACCAGGAGACGGTTGCAAGCTACTATCGCAATTCGACGATCCATCATTTCGTAACCAAAGCCATTGCAGAATTGGCGTTAGCTGGTGTTCCTGCCGGCGACAGCGCGCCGCTGGACGTATTCTGGCAGGAAGTCGACCGACTGCGGGACCTGTTCAAGTTCGAGTTCTTCTATACGCCGAGAGAAGAGTTTCGCGAAGAAGTCTCGCAGGAACTGGCGCGCTACGAGGCAGACTGGCAAGACCAGTTGGCCGCTGATGCGGAGTTCGCCAGGCGCCTGCTGAGAGCATTCCGCCCCCTGGTCGCTCACGCAACCCTGACCCAGTTTGTCGAGGCTTATTACGTCGTAGCCAGCGTCGCGGCCGTCACCCCGCACGATGCGACGCTCGACGCAGGTGACTGTTTGAAAAGGTGTTTTTCCTATGCGCGACAGGCCTACAGGCAGCGCCTTATCAGTAGTGAGGCATCGATCGGCAAATTATTGTTTCAAAACGGCTATAAATGGATGGAGAATCGAGGACTCGCAGCCGCCGGAGGCCCCGAGCTTGCGGAGCAGCGTGCAGAGGCGCGCCAGGGTCTTCGGGAATTGATGCACCGCCTGCAGCGAATTCAGGCGCTGGCACTACCAGACTAGTTATGGAGAAGTTTACATGGATCAGCTGAGCCCGCAGGACTCCCAGTTTCTCTACATGGAGTCAGCCGACAACCTGACGCACGTGACGTCGATATCGATTTTCGATCAGACGACCGTGCCCGACGGCAAGGTCGTGCGCTTCAAGGACATCCTTGAGCATATCGAAGGACGGCTGCACATGAGTCCGCTGTTCAAGCGACGGCTCGTGCATGTACCGCTGGAGCTCGATTTTCCGTACTGGGTTGATGACGAGACCTTCGACCTCGAGTACCACGTTACGCATGGTCGACTGCCCAAGCCAGGTGACTGGCGTCAGTTTTGTATTCACATGGCCCGTTATCATTCGCGGCCCCTGGATATGAACCGCCCGCTTTGGGAGATGTTTGTCGTCGAGGGTCTGGACAATATCGACTGGCTACCGAAGGGCAGCTACGCGATTGTAACCAAGATTCATCATGCGGCCGTTGACGGCACCGCAATTGCCGATTTCTTCGGTGCGATGGCCGACATCGATAACAAGGGTACGCCGGCAATACCGCTGAACATGGCTAAACTCCGGCGCAGTCCAAAACCCAGCCTGCTGGACATGGCCGTGCGCGCGACCTGGCATACCATTCGTTCGCCAATAGGAATGACGGATGCGGTCATGCGTTCCGCACCGAGTATTTACAAGTTGGCGCAGAATGCGCTGCGCTCGCAGAAAAAAGAGCGTAATCCGGTACCGGATACGCGCTTTAACACCGAGGTCTCTCCGCAGAAGATGTTCGATGCCAGGGTCTTCGCTCTCGCCGACTTGAAGGCTGTGCGAGTAGCTGTGCCCGGCAGCACGATCAACGATGTCGTTCTGGCGATTTGCGGCGGCGGCCTGCGTCGCTATCTGCAGCATCATGATGAGCTGCCCCAGGATTCGCTCATTGCCTGGGTGCCCATCAATGCGCGTCAGCGATCAGGGTCGAACGCCGACGCGCCGGGCAACAATATTTCATCAATGACCGCACCAATCTTCACGAACGTCGAGGACCCGATCGAACGCCTGAAATGCATTCACGAGGCAACACAGCAAAGCAAAGCGGCCAAAGCCGGCGTATCTGCGCGGGTGATGGTCGATCTCAGCAAGCACGTTCCCGCATCCACGCAGGTCATCGCAAGCCGCCTGGTGTTACGCGCCGGAGTATCCCAGCGCATGTGCAACCTGTTCATTTCCAACGTGCCGGGGCCACAGGTACCGCTTTATATGAACGGCGCAGTGCAGGTCGGCACATTCGGTATGGCACCGCTGGCTAATGGCATGGGATTGTTCATCGCGACGCCGAGTTACAACGGCAAGATATCGTTCAACGTGACATCAACGCGAGACATTGTGCCCGACATCGACTTTTTCGTGGAGTGCCTGGAAGAATCCCTGAACGAACTGAAAGCAGCCATCAAACCCGCCAAGAAGAAACGGGCGCCGAAAGAAAATCCGCGCGGTCAAAGCCTAGCGTCGAGCGCTCCCTGGGGAGGGGCAGAACCTAGCTGGCTCGCCGGGAGGTTGCACTGCGCACATGCGGCTGCGGATTATCAAGCTTGGTCAGTATGCGATCGAGCTTCTTGCTGATCTTCGTCTGAATTCGAATCATCTCGATCTTCGGGAAGGTCGCTTTCTCGCCCATCTCGATAAGCTCGACGACTTCCTCGATAGAGCGATGCGCCAGCAGCCTTAGCGGATTGAACAGCCGTTTGTCGGGCAGGATATTGATGTCGCCGAAATAATCCTGGTTGATGACACTCAGCCCGATATTCGCGAGTCGATTGACCGTCGCGTTCCAGGCCAGCGGCCGCTCCAGTAGCGACGCACTGGCGTTAATCCACTCGCGCGCCGATCGTCCTGCCGCATGCCTTACGGTTGTGATCAGGTCCTTCTTTCTCTTCGTATCTGTCACAAACGGGAAGATGTGCGGATTCACCTGGCTTACGATGAAGTGATTAACACCATAAATACGTGCCAGGCGCTTTGCAGGGAGGTCGTCACTCAATGATCCGTCCACCCAGCGACGTGATGGCAAGTAGGGCTGCTTCTTGCCCTCGTCGTTTTTCGCTGCGAGCGCCACGGGCGGGTAAAACCCCGGGACTGCCGCCGAGGCCATGACCGCTTCGCGCACATAGACATTCGGTGTCGTGATCGAATTCAGCAGTCGCGACGTCTGATGTTTTTCGGCGGCTGCGATCGACACGTTCAGGTGTCTGCCCGTGCTCTCAAAAGCCTCCTGAAAGGTAACGTCCGGGATGAGGCGGTTGAGCGCTTCCTGCACGTCCTCGATCGGCGTCACCTGCGGGTCGGAACGCCTCGAATCGCTGGAACAATCCCTGATCCCGCTCAATCTCCTGCACCAGGTGTTCCGGCTCGAATATGTCCTCGAGATCCTTGTCGCTTCGGGTACTGACAAGACTGCCAACAACAGCACCACCGCTACTTCCCGATAGAATATCCGGCAGCACACCCTCTGACCACAGTGCCTTGACCACACCGATATGAAAGAACAGCAACGATCCGGCGCCACTCATCATCAGGGTCGAGCAACCGTAGCAGTGACGGGCACGACGGAAGAAATCGAGGCGTTCGTCGAGCGGAATGTCGCGGGCCTTGCTACTGGCGAGTAAATCGAGAGCGCTGGCCACCTCGTCGACGTAGTCGACAATCAATTTCTTGGTGCTGAATTTTGCCTTGCCGTACAGCGCGGAACTGCCCATACCGTCGATATTGCCGTGGATGCCTTCATTCAACGCAAACAATATGCCCGCATAGTCATTCTTGTTTTTGAGGCGGCGGAGGCGCTTCAGTCGGCGACGAATTGAGGCGTAGTCGAAATGCTTGGACTCGTCGGACTTCTGCCAGCGCAGGACGCCCGATTTCTTGTCATGCGCGATCGCAGCTGCTTGCCACTCCTCGTACGTGGTCGCCGCAGCCATATCCGATTCCAAACGCCTGGTCCCCGAGATAAACATTCTCCAAATCATCCAGTTCAACGGCCGTGTGGTGGCCAGCATACACGCTAAGTCGGCCCAAAAAAACGCACCAGTCGCTTTTCCGGATAGCTGATTATGCCTATTCCTCTACCCGGATCAGGGGTGTAAATTGGCATTGTATAAAGCATCTGGCCTCAAAGCTCGAGGTCAGGAGGTAGATGGCAGATGGTGGACAGGAAGATGCTGGCGGCAATGCCAGAGGCCTTGATGGCGATCGTCAACAATGGCTACGCGATCTGGGCCAGTGATGAAGTGAATGCCGCCTTGCGAGCGCGCTTTGACGACAGACGGATTCCTGTTGTTGGCGTTCGCCATGTCCGTGTCTGGGGCCTGCAGGTCGACGATGAGCGCGAACTACCCGGTCTCGAGCGAACCCAGATGGCGGACGACGAAATCTGGGAGGTCAATCTCGAGGCCAAAGACGGTTCGAGGTTCGAGTTCGAGTCGCGATTGCTGAAGCCGGCGCCGGATGCGTAGCGGGTCTTTTTTGCAGGCACGGTTGAGGATGCCCGGGGACGCTTCAAAAAATAGTCTTGCGCCAGTTAAGCACGGCCTTTACGAATCGATTGCTGTCTGTAAAGTCGGCGCGCGGGCGCTTCTCGTAACTGAAGAAAATTGCCTCGGCTTCTTGCAGTAAATCGTCGAATGATGTGTGCCGTTTCGAATCGTATTGGACTCTGCCGGCCAAAGCCCATGGACTGCCACTGCTCCAGTGCTCGCGGAGTTCTTTTTTCGCCGCGACGCAAACCAGGTTCGTGGCTTTCGCTTCGTCAAAGTAAGGGTTTTCTTTTAGCAGGACGCAGAATCGGTGGCCACCGATATGCGCAATCGACTCTGCGGCTCTGAAATAGGTTCGCAGCAAATCGGCGAAAACATTCTCCGGGGCTCGCCGAGGCCGCGCGTCATCCTGCGAGTTCGCCATTTCACCGATGTCAAACAACAGTAGCGACATGCCACTCTTGTCCGAAACATGATCGAACAGGCGCGAACCGGAGACGAGTAAGGCGTGTCGATTAGCCAGGTCGGTCTTCGGATCGACATAGCTGATCATCTCGTCGACGACCATATCCGCCAGGTCCTTCAGCAAATGTTTGTCGTCATCGCGAAGCTGTCGGGGCACGCGGTCGATAATGCAGAGTGTACCCATTCTGTTTCCGTCCGGCGTAACCAGGGGCGCACCCGCGTAATAGCGAACGTGCGGCTGCTCGACAACCAGTGGGTTGTCCCGAAAACGTGTGTCACGCCTGGAGTTACGAACCTCGAAGACGTCGTCCCCGTGTATCGCGTGCGCGCAGAATGAAAACTCGCGTGGCGTCTCGCTGCCCTCGAAGCCCTCCACCGACTTGAACCACTGGCGCTTCTCGTCCACCAGGCTGATCACCGCAATCGGCATATCGAAAACGCGCGCGGCGAGGCGCGTGAACCGATCAAAACGATCGTCGCGCGGCGTGTCGAGTATGCTCAGGCTCCGTAAAGTAGCCAGGCGCTCTTTTTCATTCTCCGGGAGGTTCGCTTCTTCCATATGCGTCACTTCCCCCTCTCTATCTGCCGACTTACCAGTGTAGACCCAAGCGACCGGTTTTTGCAGAATTTCCGCCGGAAAGCCTTAATTTCGGTGCTTGAAAGTGGGGAAAAAGGTACAGATTGCGCGCCGAACCGCTCACGTCGGGCATCGACGTTCCAGCGCCTTGGCCTGGCAATCCTGAACCTACGGGCCTCGCGGCCGCAACCGATATGTCAGAGACACCGGATCTCAGACAATGATGCGCGTTCTGGCAAATGTTGCCGAGGGGGCCGCTCTCCTGGCAAGCCCAGGTCAGACGCGATACAAGTCGATACAGACAAGGGGCTCGATTTTAGCCATCATTGGGGATCGGCTATCTCTCTGTGTAAAAGACAATGAAAGATTTAATGGAGCGCCACGCAGGAGCGCTTCAACTCGCATTCGTGGTGGGCGTGGTCGGACATGGCGCTGTTGATGTCGCTCAGCCTTCGGCCGGACTCATCCGGCCCGTCCGCGGCAGCGCGTTCCAACGTCCCGGTCGTGACAGTTGTTACGCCTGTAGCAACGCCATTTACCCCGGTTATCGAGCTCAACGGTGTTGTACAGCCGCGCACCGTGACACGCATCATTCCGCAGGTTTCAGGGCGCGTGGTCAGAGTAGGCGCGCAATTTCGTCCCGGCGCCAGTGTTTCCAAAGGCGACGTGCTGTTCATTATCGACCCATCCGACTACAGGCTCGCCGTCGAGCGCACGCTCGCGGAAACAGCGGTTGCGCGCAGTGACCTCGCGCGGCTCGAGGCCGAAGCCGCCGCCGAACGCGAAATATGGCAAGGCCAGTTTCCGGACCGGGTGATACCGGACCTGATTGCCCGAGTGCCGCAGATCGCTGCCGCCGAGGCACGCATCCAGAGCGGCGAAGCCGCTCGGCAGACCGCGGAGCTATTGCTCAGCCGTACCACCGTGCGTGCGCCGTTCGACGCCCGAATCGTGAACACACAACTTGACGTTGGCCAGGTCGTGTCCGGTAACGCTGAGGTCGGATCAATGTTCTCCATCGACAGTCTGGAGATTGCGGTACCGGTGTCCTCTGAGCAGCGTCGGCTGATCGGGCCGGTCAGCGGCCAGGAGATCTCGATCATCGCACCGACTTCCGAAGGACGTATTGTCAGAGGCAAACTCGCCCGCGCTGCCGCAGCGCTGGATGAGCGCACGCGCCTGGGAACGCTGTATGTCTCGACAGATAGTCCGCAGCTGCTGACAGCCGGCGAATTTGTCACCGTAAGGATCAACGGCGAGAATATGCCCGATTCGTATCGGGTACCGGCCACCGCGTTAACTTCCCGCGATCGACTCTGGGTCGTCGAGGACGGCCAGCTCGCCGGGCGCACCGTCGATGTTCTCGGGCGCGAGGCGGAAATGGCCGTTGTCCGAATATTCGATGAGGCCAGCGGCATCGTTGCAATCCCGCCAGCCATCGCGCGTGATGGTCTTGCGGTGAGTATCCGCGGCACCGACGGGCTTGCCTCCACGGGCAACGGCGCAAAGCGCACAGACTAGACCCGCTATGACCGGACCTAATCGCAATTCGAATCGCGGCATCGTCATGAGGTTCATCAAGAACCCTGTGGCCGCCAACCTGCTGATGATCGTGCTGCTCGTTGGCGGTGCCGTATCTGCCTCTCGACTGCAGTCCCAGGTGTTTCCGACCATCTCGCCGAGAACCGTAACGGTGACCGTGCCCTTTCCCGGTGCAACACCGGCGGAGGTCGAAGAAGGCATCACGCGCCGCGTCGAAGAGGCGGTTCTCGGCATTGACGGCGTCAAGCGTGTCAACTCTACGGCGTCCGAGAACGTTGGCGTTGTTGTCATCGAGACGAACGACTTTGCCGACCGCCAGCTCGTAAAAGACGATGTTGAGTCGGCCGTGGATCGACTCAGCGATTTTCCGCCTGAAAACGCTGAAAAACCGATCGTCGTCGCTCCAAAACCGACCAGCGGGGTCGTTACGCTGGCGGTGGTCGGTGATGTCGGCGAGCTCGCGCTGCGGCGTGCCGCCGAGGAAATCGAACGCGATCTGCTTACGCAGCCTGGCGTATCGCTGGTTTCCCTCAGCGGCGATCGCGACTACGAGATATCGATCGAAGTCAGTGAGTCCACACTCAGGCAGTACGACCTCACTTTTAGCGATGTTGCGAGCGCCGTGCGTGGCTCCTCGCTGGATCTGGCTGGCGGCTCCATCGTCTCGGATTCCGGTGAAATCCTTCTGCGCACAAACAAGAAACGCCAGACCGGAGAGGCCTTCGAGTCGGTCGTCGTACGCACGCTCCCCGATGGCTCGGTGATCACGCTGGCGGATGTTGCTGAGGTCCGTGACGGCTTTGTGCGCGAGCAGCTCATCAACCTCTACAACGGCCGCCCGGCCGTGTTTGTCGACGTGGGACGCGCAGAGGCGGAAGACGTCCTGAAGGTCAAGGAAGCGGTCGACGCCCTGCTAGCCGACTATACGCCGCCGGCGGGCGTGGAGCTGGTCGAGTTTCGCGACGAAACCACCTTGCTTCGCGAACGCGTCAACCTGCTCCTGCGAAACGGCCTTTTCGGTTTCGCCCTGGTGTTTACGTTTCTCGTATTGATGCTGGATCTCAAGCTGGCCGTCTGGGTGAGTACCGGTATCGCGACGGCATTCATGGGCGGGTTCCTGCTGTTCGGGGCGCTTGGCGTAACGATCACCATGATCTCCTTGTTTGGCCTGATCATCGTGCTGGGCCTGGTCGTTGACGACGCAATCGTTATCGGCGAGAACATTGACGCGGAACGCGAGCACGGCTGGAGCGGCGACATAGCCGCCAAACGCGGTGCCCACGGGGTCATGGCGCCGGTGATCGTCGGCGTCCTGACTTCCATCGCCGCTTTCGCACCACTGCTGGTTACGGGAGGCACGTTCGGCGACATTACGCGCGCCATTCCGCTCGTTGTTATTAGCGTACTGCTGATGTCGATGCTGGAAGCATTCTGCATCCTGCCCGCACACCTCAGTCACGGCGGGCCCTGGTCAAGAGGAATAATCGCTGACGTACAGGCGCGGGTCGCGAAGTTTGTCGCGCACGTGCGTGACAACATCGTCGAACCGGGAGTCGCATTCGCTGCGCGCTGGCGGTATGCAACCGTTGCCATCGCCGTCGCATTCTTCATCCTCTGCCTCAGCCTTGTACAAAACGGCCAGGTCCGCTTCATCTTCTTTCCGCAGATCGAAGGCAACAATATTTCTGCGTCGGTAACTATGCCGGAAGGCACGCCGTTCGAACGCACCGACGCGGCCGTGCGCCTCATCACTGCCGCCACTACCGAAGTCGCCAATACTGTCAAAGAAGAAACGGGCGAGGAACTGTTCGTCTCTGTGACATCAACCAGCGGCGGCAATGCGGCTTTCGGTGTCGGACCAGGCACAGAGTCAGGATTTGCCACATCCGAGAACATCGGCCAGGTCCGTATTGAACTGACCGCGTTTGGAAAACGGCGCATGCCGGCAGCAGAGATCGAGCGACGCTGGCGGGCGGCGGTCGGCGAGATCGAGGGTGCAGAACGTGTAACCTTCGCCGCGAGTGCCACACGCTTCGGAGACGACATAGAGTTCGAGCTTGCTCACGAGAATGAAGATCAGCTGATTGCCGCCGCGGAGAGAATGAAAGAACAACTCAGCCGTATCGATGGCGTCAATGAAATCGAAGACAGTTTCGAACTTGGCAAGCGTCAGCTGGTATTCGAGCTGACGCCGGAAGGCGTCGCGGCGGGCCTGCGTCCGGCTGACGTCGCGGTGCAGGTGCGCCAGGGTTTCTTCGGCGAGGAAGTGCAACGCATCCAGCGCGGCCGCGAGGAAATCCGTGTGTATGTTCGCTATCCGGTCGCAGCTCGGGCCAGTCTTGAGTCGCTCAACGATTTTCGCGTGCGATTGCCCAACGGCGACCGCGCACCATTGCTGACAGTTGCGCGCGTCGAAGAAAGCCGTGCTTACTCGTCAATAGACCGGATCGATGGTCGGCGTGTGGTCACCGTTAGCGCGAATGTCGATGAGGCCTCCTCGACCCCCAACATCGCCAACGCTGTCGTACTGGATTCCGTCATACCGCAGCTGGTGGCCGACTTTCCCGGGCTGCGATGGGTGCAAGCCGGATCTACGCGTGAGCAAAATGAAGACCTTGCCGATATCGGCAGCGCTTTCGTCATCGTGCTGTTGATTATTTACGCAATGATCGCGACACAGCTACGCTCGTATCTGCAGCCGCTGGCTATCCTGATCTCTATTCCGCTGGGCGTCGCCGGCGCGATCCTGGGGCACCTCGTGCTGGGCTTCCCGCTTTCGTTTATCTCGATATTCGGCATCGTCGCGCTGGCTGGCGTCGCCGTAAACGCGTCAGTCGTACTGGTGGACCTATACAACCGTCGCCGGAGAGAGGGACTCGAACCGATCGAGGCCGCCGCGGCCGCCTCGGCGAGGCGCTTCCGCCCGATCGTACTGACAACGCTCACGACCGCCATGGGCCTTGCTCCACTGTTGTTCGAAAAGAGCCCACAGGCACAGTTTCTAATCCCGATGGGAGTCAGCCTCGGATTCGGTATCCTGGTATCGGGATTCATGGTGCTATTCGTCACACCGGCAATCGCCGTGATAATCGAAGACCTGCGCAGCTTGACGCTGGGCGCCAAGCCCACGGTCAATACTTCCGGGGCCGTCGATACTTCGGAACCCGTCGCCACGTCCAGCACCTGAAACTTCGCCTTCGACAGTAAGGCCTGTCTTTTCCTGCAACGACAAGAAGCAGGCAGCCCTCAAGAACGCGACCGTTCTATTGAGCCGGTCAACTTAACTCCGTCATCGTATACTCGCGGCGCTGCTTCATAGCGGCAAGTCCTGACCCTTTCTTGCCGCGCGGGCTGAGTGTCTGCTTTTTCCGAGACCGGCCCGCTCAAGTGTCTGCTTTAGGGAAGTGGTGACCGTCTGCAATCGGCCGAAGCCGGACAATAGGACTTAACGCAGGCCTCCAACAAACCAAGGCAACACCACTTGCCGACTAATCCGTACCGAGGAAACTGATTTCTTTGGCGTTTTGGGCCAAACTAGCCAATCGGACAGCAAGGTTCGCATGGATGGATGTGCTACTAAATAAGATCAAAGATCGACGCATTTGGCGCGTGCTGGTCGCCTATCCCAGCATCACCTTTATTTGGCTGCAGGTTGTTGAGTTCTTCATCAACAATTACAGCCTGGATGCGCGCTTGCTAACGGCAAGCATCATAATCGCGTTCGCACTATTTCCTGCCGCGGTAATTTGGAACTGGCGCCACGGTGAGGTTGGCGCTCAGGTCGTGACTAAGGGGGAAATCGGCGCGCACGCCTTTTTCGTCGTGGCCGCCGTCGCACTCGTAAGCTGGTATTGGTCGGGCACCTCGAGCACCAGTCCTGTTTACGATATCGAATACCAGCCGGCTCGCTCGATTGCAGTACTACCTTTCGATAACGCCAGCGACGATGCCAGTGTGCAGTTTCTCTGCGACGGCATCGCAGAAAGTTTGATCAATTGGCTTTCTACGGTGCCGGATATCAAGGTTGTTTCGAAATCCGCAGCATTCCGCATGCGCGACGCAACTGATGATGTTGCCGCGATCGCGAGCGAACTGGGGGTTGACGGCATTGTCCACGGTCGCCTGGAAAAAATAGGCGATCAAATCGTTATTTCAACATCCTTCGTGGACACCCGTGATGAGCGTCAGCTGTGGGGCGATCGGCTCGTCAGACCGGTCGGCGAACTAATTTATCTCGAACGATCCATCGTTGATTCCATCAAGGGCGGACTACGTCTGGAAGTGGAGGAAACACGAGTTGCATCGACCGCATCGACCGCTACTGACGATCCGCAGGCCTATGAGCACTATCTGCGCGGCCACTATCTGATTCAGTCCACCAATATGGAGGACATCTACTCGGGCCTTGATGAGTTGCGAGCTGCCATAGACCTGGACCCAAATTTCGCTCTGGCACACGCTGATATCGCCGACCTTCTTGTGCAGATGATCGCGTACGGCATCGCGCACGAGGAATCATTGGTGCTCGAAGCGCAACGGTCTGCGTATACTGCCGTGACTCTGGCACCTGATTTGGCAGAAGCACAATCGGCGCTGGCAATCATGCTGCAGTTTATAAATTTCGAATGGGAAAAAGCCGATGCGGCCTTTCAAGCTGCCGTTGCGCTGCGGCCGCAAAGCCCGGTTCCGTATCACCGCTACGCGGATTACCTGTCGCTAGTGCTGCAGCCAACTCGAGCGCTGGAGGTAGCGCGGATCGGGCTGGCAATAGATGCCCTGGACTCGAGCTCCATGCACGCGGTGGCAATTGCCGCGATGATCGCTGGCGACTATTCCCTGGCTGCCGACATTAGCGGTGAGTGGAATCGATTTCACCCTAACTCCCGATGGTCGTATGTCAAACATGCGCTGATGTTATCTCTGGATGGTCAATGCAAATTGGCAGTTGAGCAGGGTCGAAAAGTGGAGGTGTTGGTCGATGGCAAACCGAACACGTTAATGGATGCCTGGATGGCCTGGGGCTACAAGAATTGTGATGCGAAGGCAGAATACGCAAGATCGATAGCTCGGATCGAGGCAAGAATGCAACGTGAGCCGGATGCTCTTGAGCAGGGTTACGCCTATTTTTTCGCCCTGGAAGGCAATCACGAGGCGCTCATCAATTTCATTCAGCGCACAGTCGATGAGCGAGAACCTTTTACGACGTATCTGCAAGTTTTTTCCATCCCGGATCTTGGCCTCGAAACCGCTGAACAGATTCGAGCCGATCCGCGTTATCTGGCCGTTGTTGAAGAGCTTGGATTTCCGCCCGCCGAATGCAAGAACGCAGATCCCCATCAGATGTGTACCGATACCAATCAATTCCTCTGAATTAAAGTCACCAACCGTTGTAAGACGTGGTGCGGCAAAGGGTATATACGAAATCCGGCCGGCATACATCCAAAGAAGAAATGCAGCAATCGGAGCTCCCAACCTCTCGCCGACGGCACCCCGATTTGCTCTGGTCAAGAACAGATGCCGGTGTTTTGACCACTTGGCGAGAAAAGGCATACTTGCGGTAGGGCGTTTGTTGCACTTATTCGTCAGCG
>CAWJBO010000010.1:0-272099 GCA_963841145.1 uncultured Gammaproteobacteria bacterium | reverse complement strand
ATTACGATCTTCTGTGGCGATTATTTCGGATTTTCGCTCAGCGATGATCTCGCAGCGTTTGATGCCTATTACGATCGCGGCGCGCTCGTGGCCGTATCGCCACAGATTCGCGAAGCCTATGTCAGGCACAGCCAGTCCTTGCTGAGGGCGGATGCCGTCAAGCTGATCATCAGCGTCGAATACGACCAGGCGGTTGCGAACGGGCCGCCGTTCTCGATCCCGGTTCAGGCGATGCGCAGCCTTTGGCCGGAACTTGTGCGCGTCGATGCCTACGACGATATGGACAACTGCCCACCGAAGTTCAAGGAAGCCGGGCTTAGCGAGATCGTGGAAGCGGTGTGGCGGTCTGCCTGACGTTCCTATGAGCTCATTGCTGAAGTCTTTATACTGGGTGCTTGAGAATCCTTATCGGAATGAGGAAAACTCGGCACTGCCATCGATGGCGATTGTTTTTTGCCCGCGTATAAATGGCAGACCAGGCAAGGGACCAATATGAGCTACGATCTCATCGGCGACATTCACGGCCACAGTGAGCCGCTGGTCGAGTTGTTGACGAAACTCGGCTATCTGCGCTCCGACGGTGTGTACCGTCAGTCGGACCGGCAGGTTATTTTTCTCGGTGATTTCATCGACAAGGGGCCCAACCAACGCGAGGTCATCGAGATCGTCCGTCCCATGATCGAAGCGGGTGCGGCACTGTCCGTGATGGGCAACCACGAATTCAATGCCATTGCCTGGTTCTTCGAGGACCCCGAGAACCCGGGCCAGTACCTGCGGCAGCATTCCAGGAGGCACCGGGATCAGCACGAGGTATTTCTCGACGCCTACGAAGGAGCCGATGACTACGCAGATCTCATCGAGTGGTTTCGTACCCTGCCAATGTGGCTGGAGCTGCCGGGATTGCGTGTCGTACATGCCTGCTGGGACGATGCCCTGATTCAGGATTTGGAGCTGTGCTTTCCGTCGATCAATCAGTATCTCGATGAGAACCTGTTAATTCGGGCTTCGAGAAAGGGTCGAAGCGAGCACGACGCCATCGAGATCTTGTTAAAAGGCAAGGAGATTGAGCTGCCCAAGGGTCACGAGTTTTTCGACAAGTACGGCCATGCCCGGCACGAGGTTCGTGTTCGCTGGTTCGATAGCGCCGCGCGCACCTATCACGAGGCGTTCCTGGGGCCTGAAAAAGCACGGAGTCATATTCCTGAAGACCGCATTGGGGCCGACCACCTGCTACAGTACTCGCACGACGACCCGCCCGTATTCATCGGGCACTACTGGCTGGACAGCGAGCCTGGGCGGTTGGCGCCCAATATCGCGTGCCTGGATTACAGCGTGGCGGCGGAGGGCGGTGGCAAGCTGGTCGCGTATCGTTGGGATGGGGAGCAGCAGCTCAGCGACGACAAGTTCGTCTATGTGGAGAGGGAGGCGGCGTAGATGCCCAACCGAGCATCGCGCGCTGGCCGTGGAATCTCTGCATTATGGAATCTTGGCTTCGCCAAGCAGCACATTAGCGCGATAATCAGGCCTATAATAAGAAGTATAAACCTATGCACTCCCACGAAACCTCATTAGGCAGTAAAGCATTCGGCGAAAGCGCCGATGCTGACCTCGTCGTTGCGTACCAGTCGTACCAGGATGCGCTGCGCTTCCTGTCTGCAGCGCTTAGCCAGGCGAATGGCCTCGCATTTCTGCAAGGTCCCAGCGGCTCGGGCAAGACTACGATCATCAAGGAACAGCTTGCGTGGTCCTCTCGAGATGCGGCCGTGGCGCTCGTCGAGGGTACTCACCTGGCTCCGCGCCGCCTGCTGGTCGACATGCTGTCGCAATTTGATGTGCAAACAGCCTCCGAGCCTGACGACCAGTTGCTGCATAAGCTCAATAGTTTTGTAACGCAGCAGACCCGCCTCGAACGTCCACCGGTGTTGTTTATTGATAATGCCGATCAAATGACGATGAGTGCTATGCGGTTGCTCAACTGGCTCGCGGCACTGGACACGCTTGGCAACTTTTCTTTGCGCATCATCCTGAGCGGCAAGGAAGGCTTGTCGACATTGCCACGGCAGGACGGCATGCTCAGCATCGCCCGACGCCACCCGGCGACGTACACGCTAAACCCGCTGACAGAGCGGGAGACGATGAACTACCTGCGCACGCGCCTGATCGCGGCGGGCGGCGAGCACAGTGACAAGGTGTTTCCCGTGGATGTCTGCGAGAGGCTGCATGAGGCGTCGCGTGGCTGGCCGGGCGCGCTTAATGAGCAGGCGATCGAGACAATGGGGCCGATGGCGGAGACGAAGGCGGAAGCAGATTTGCCGGCACCTCGCGTTGTCGTCAGCTGCGACGGCGAGACGGTGGCGGAGTACGAGCTGACCGAGCGCCAGTACGTTATCGGGCGTGGCGAAACTGCCGACATCGTCATCGACGATCGCTACGTCAGCAAGATGCACGCCATGCTGCAGGTTTATCACAATGTCATCATGCTGGTTGACCTGAACAGCACCAACGGTACAACGCTGAACTCACGCATGGTTGTAAAGTCGGCCCTGAAGAGCAACGACATTATTGCGCTGGGCAAACATCGGCTGAAAATCGAAAATGCGCCTGTGATCAGCGGTGAACTGGACGAGGCCATCAAGGCAACGGACACGATAACGATGCAAAGCCTCGAAGACCTGCGCCGCGCTCGTGCGAAGCGGACCATCACGATGCTGAAGCACAAGTAGCCGTATAGAAACGAGCGCCTTGCGACGCCGGCCCACGACAGATGAACCCGGCGTTATTCTGGGTTTTCCAGATGCTGCTTCATCGCATCGAGCACGTACCCCCACGCATTGTCGAAGTACGCCCAGCCCTGCTGCCAGGATTCGCCATCCTGCCAGCCGTGCGCGTGCAGGCTGACGCGCACCGATCCATCGTTGTCTTCGTCAAAAAAAACGATAACCTGGGTACGTTCGTCCGCGTACCGCAACTCTGGAACAGCCGGTGGAAATGTCCACGAAAACGCAATCATCTTTTGCGGAAGAAAAGCCAATACAAACGCGCCTTCACCGCCGCGCTTACCCTGGTCATCGGGCTCGCCGTCGAGAAACCACTCATAAGCGCCGTTGATGCGGAGCTCAATGTTGGATTCCGGTGACAGGAACGCAAGGCCTTCTTCCGTCGTCCAGGCATTCCACACTGCATCCAGCGGCGCTTCTATTGAGACTTCTTTTTCCAGCATCGGCATCTCAGCACAGACCCCGGAAGCGAACGCCACCAATATGCAGGAAAGTCCCAATCGTCGCAGCATCATTATCATCTCTCAAGAATCAAGGGCAGCAAGAATGCAGTCGATCATAACCGGGATCCGGCCGTGGATTCACGTGGCGGTCGCTTGCCGCTCAGGCGTCAGGTCAGTCTTTCGTCGATCCCGAGGTATGCCTGACGGTCTTTTTGGTTATCATCGTCCCGAGGATACTGAGATGTTGAGAGACATTCATCGCCAGCACATTATCGAGTAGATGCTAAGACGCCATAAGATCAAGGGAACACCAGTCTGGGACCGACGACTAACTGTCGTACTCGGCTTTCTGTTTGGTGTCACGCTGCTGTTGTTTTGTGTCTGGGTGGTCACTCTTTTCCTGAATTCGTCCGACATCGACGACTGCCTCGACAGGGGCGGGAGCTATGACTACGAGCTCGGCGAGTGCGACCTTGAGGGGAATCACCCGAGGCCGTAATGCCATCGTTAAAAGCTGGCTTCGATCCGCATTGCAATATGTTGATTGCCGCGAATTTTCCTTACCTCGCAATGTCTCTGGAACTGCGCGCCCCGTGCCCTGATGATTGCAGCGCGCCGACGGATACGGCGTTGGCGAAAAAATATCGTGTGCAATTGCCTGTTGCCGCCGAGGTCTACGAGCTCGTCCACAACAAGCGCGGCGCGATGAGGGTTTTTCGGGTCTGCTGAGAAGCTCCCCCGGGACTGAGTCGGATCCGGGTTAGTCGCGCAAAACCAGGATATTGCCTGGTTGCTGCTCACTGTATTGAGAGCAGGGATAGAGAGTCTGATTACGCTGCTGGGAAAAGCCATGCGGCGGCTTGATAGTTGCGATGCCCGGATCGCATTACAGCGGCGCCCGATTGAATGCGCCGACGACTGTCTTGCCCGTCGGTCCGGCCGATGACCGTGAAGAGAAGCGGCGTTGTAATTGAGGCAGGCCTTGACGCAGTTCACATTCCACGGTGCTGCAGCCGCAGCATGACCGCAAGAAACGAGGCCTGGCATTACCTCGGGGCATGTTTGCGCTGTTCCTGAGCGGCGGCGATTTGAGGGGCAGGTCACAGTTTGAATCCCTAATTTCACGAATACTGCCATATGTCCGTAAAAGCGCCGCGCAAGCGTGCGCTGCTGACATCTGCATAAGGATTATGCAAAACGAAAAAGGAATTACATGATGTCGAGTCGCATACGCAAATTCATGTTGCTGTCTGCTCGCTGATCTGCCCTGCAGCAACGTTGCTGGCGCAGGATCTGACGGGGGACGATACGAGGAGTCTGGACGGACAGGTGCAGGAAATTAAATCCGACGTGCTCGATATTGCGTCGGAGCTCAGCAACCTCGAAGAACGATTGCTTTATCCGTCTGGCACTCAGATCTCGATTTTCGTTTCCCTGGCCGACGATCAGGATTTTCGCCTCGACGCGGTGAAGATCGCGATCGACGGAGAAATGGCCACGCACCACATCTACAGCTTCAACGAACTGGAGGCATTGCAGAATGGCGGAGTGCAGCGAGTCTACACCGGCAACGTTCCCAGCGGTGATCATCAACTCGACGTTACGATGATCGGCAAAACGAAGAACGGTGCGGATTTCGATGCATCCGACAGCTTTCCAAATTGCCAAAGGCGTGAGCCCCAAGGCGCTCGGAATCACCCTGTCGCGGCCCGACGCCGGCAGTAACGGAATCCAGCTCGGAGACTGGTAAACCATGTTTCGAGCATCGCTCTTTCCGATCGGGATCCTGCTGTTGGCCTGCCTGGCCACGAGCCCCAGTCGTGGCGACGAGCTGAAGGATCTCTACTTTGGCGAGGCGCTCTACTACGCGTACCAGGGCGATTTCTTCAAAGCGCTGGAGCGGCTGGATGCCGAAGTCAAACAACACGACGATCTCGACGAGCCTGAACTTGGCTCGCTGTATTTTTACAAAGACGATGCCGAATTTTCGCTTGGTGACTTCGAACTCAGGTACCGGATGCACCTGCGTGCCGGGCGCGCGATCAAGGCTGTGCTCGAAGGCGCGGCGGACGAAATCGTAAGAAACGACGCGGCGTACCGCCTGGCACGCATTCACTTCCAGAAAGGACAAATGGACGACGCGATGCGCGCGCTCGAGCGCATAGAGGGCAAAGTTCCTGAGGAGATCCGCGACGACATCGAATTTCTTCGCGCGAACATTTACCTGGCGCGGAGTGAATCGGCCGAATCCGTCGCCGTTCTGAAACGGCTGCAGGACTCTGACAGTTTTGGTGGCTTTGCCGCCTACAACCTGGGCATTGCCTATCTCGAGGGCGGTCAACGCCAGGCGGCGCTGGAGCAGCTGGACCGCGCGGGCCAGATCGCGACAGACGACCCCGCAGAACTTGCGATCCGGGATAAAGCCAACCTTGTACTGGGCACGATGCTGCTAGAGACGGCTGAATTCGAGAAAAGCCATCCCGTTCCTTGATCGCGTAAGGCTCGACGGCCCGTTCTCGAATCAGGCCTTGCTGAGTTCCGGCTGGGCTAATCTGTCTCTCGAAAATGCCGAGAGAGCCGTTGTCCCGTGGAGCATTCTCGCCGAGCGCGAAGTGACGGATCAGCGCAACCCAGGAGGCGATGCTCGCACTGCCATACGCCTACGGCAATCTCAAAGTGCACGGACGTGCCGCCATACACTACGGTCGTGCGCTGGATTCGTTCAGTGCCGAGGTCGAGAAGCTCAATGCATCGATAGAAAGTATCAGGGAAGGCCAGTTTCTCGACGCGCTTGTTCGAGAAGAGATCCGCAAGGACGAGGACTGGGTAGTGCGCCTGCGCTCGTTGCCCGAGTCACCGGAAACCTACTACCTGATGGAGCTGCTCGCCTCGCACGATTTCCAGACCGGTTTGCAGAACTACCTGGACCTGGCCGACCTGCGCGGCAAACTGGCGGCCTGGCAAAGTAGCTTCGATGCTTTCGACGACATGGTGGCGATACGCTACGACCACTATGAGCCCATGTTGCCGGAGGTCGATACCGAATTTCGAGAGCTGGATTCCAGGATGCGTCTGCGTGTTGAGCAACACAAGATGCTCGTGCGTCGCCGCGATGACCTGCTCACGACGCCTCGACCGGACTTTCTTGCAACCCGCGAAGAGCAGGACATCCTGAAGCGCCTGGAAGTCATCGAGTCGCAGCTGCAGGCTGCGGATTCCAGCGACAGGCGACGCTGTGATGGCGCGCATCAAGCGCATCAAGGGTCTGCTGACCTGGACGCTGGAAACCGAGTACCACGCACGTTTTACGGAGTTCGACCGAAACCTGCGTGGCCTCGACCAGGCGATGGCCGTCGCGGATCAGCAATATAATCAGTACGTGCGTGCGAGACAGGCTGCAACGCACAGCTACGTCGGCTACGACAAGCCGATTATGCAGCTGCGCACCCAGGTCAGCAACTTCCATCGAGAAGGTCGATCGTGCTGATGGCCCGGCAGGGCCGCGACCTCGAGGTCGTGGCGATCGAGGAGCTCATGGCGCGTCGCAGTCACCTGGAGAACTACGGTGACAAAGCGCGCTTTGCGCTTGCCGACAGCTATGACCGTGCGACCCAGGCGCAAGCCAGGGCGAGTGAAGAACGATGAATCGCAACGCGGCAACTTATCCTGATGATTTGCTATCGGTGTGTCCGGGTGCGCGACGACCAGCCAGCAAGGTACGCTTGGCGAGCTGGAAACGGTAGAGGCCGACGTCGAAGAGGTGTATCTGGAGGACAGCCTGGAGCGCGCGGCGCAAAGCTACCGACGCTATCTCCAGGAAACCTCGGAAAGTGCACGCACGCCGGAGGCCATGCGGCGACTTGCGGACCTGCAGATCGAACAGGCCTACGGTGTCATTGGCAGCGGAGAGATCGTGGAGATGGCGGTGCCGGACAGTGCCACGAAATCTCGCGGCGATCGTCGCAGAGCGCCGCGAACCGAGGTCGTTGAGCCGATGACACGAATCGGAACTGGAATTTGAAAATCGCGCGACGCAACGCCAGCAGCTTCTGGCCAGGGACGGAGACTTCGACGAACAGTCTGCCGGGTGGCGATGGCGACGCTACCGACGGGGCCCCGCGAAGCCATAAAGACCTACCAGGCAATCCTCGAGACTTACCCCAACTATGAACGTAACGACAAGGTGCTCTACCAGATGTCGCGCGCCTACGACGAGGTTGGTCAGCCCGACGAAGCGATGCGGCGTCATGGACCGGCTGGTCGCTGAATATCCGCACTCAAAATACGTCGACGAAGTGTACTTTCGACGCGGCGAGTACTTTTTTGTGCGCAAGAGCTATCTCGATGCCGAGAATGCCTACGGCGCCATCATCACGATGGGTCAAACGTCGTACTACTATGAACTCGCTTTGTACAAGCTGGGCTGGACCCTCTACAAGCAGGACCTCTATGAAGAGGCGCTGCACAACTACATGGCGATGCTCGACTACCGACAGTCGATTGGTTATGACTTCGACAGAGGACTACGACGAAAGTGACGAGCACCGCATCGCCGATACGTTTCGCGTCATCAGCCTGAGTTTCTCCAATCTCGGCGGACCCGAGGTTGTCGACGAGTATTTCGCGGAAAACGGTCAGCGAACCTATGCCGACAAGATATACGGCAATCTCGGCGAATTCTATTTCGGCAAGCTGCGTTTCGATGACGCCGCCTCTGTGTACAAGTCTTTCGTGAAGCAGAATCCGTTCCACAGGGCATCGCCGCATTTCAGCATGCGGGTTGTCGAAATTTATGGCGGAGGCGGGCTTCCCGCATCTCGTCGTTGAATCGAAAAAAGAGTTCGCGTCGATGTACGCGTTGAATGCGGAGTACTGGAATTACTTTGATGTCGATGATTCTGTCGGAGGTTGTCGGTTTCCTGAAAACGAACCTGACTGATCTCGCCGGTCACTACCACGCGCTTTACCAGAACGCCTGATCTTGCCGACGACAGGCCCACGAGCTTCAACGAGGCGCAGCGCTGGTATCGACAGTTCCTGAGTTCGTTTCCGGCGGAACTGGAGTCATCGACAGATCAACTACCAGCTGGCCGACCTGCTGCTCGAAAACGAGGATTTTGGCGAGGCGGCGACCGAGTATGAGCGTACGGCCTACGACTACGGGCAGCATGACGAGGATTCGGCGGCCGGCTATGCGGCCATTTATGCGCACCGCCAGGATCTGGAGGTTGCGACGGGCGCGCGACGTCGCGACGTCATGCAGCTAACCGTAGCAAGCTCACTCAGGTTTGCCGAAGCCTTCCAGCAACATGAGCAGGCACCGGTGGTACTGGGCAAGGCAGCGGATGACCTTTATGAAATGGAGGACTTCGAACGCGCGATAAGTGCGGCCGAAATCCTGATAGACCGTTATCCTGCGACGGAATCTTCGCTGATCCGCTCGGCGTGGGCCGTCATCGCGCACTCGTCGATGGATCTGGCTGAGTACGCAAACGCGGAGTTCGCTTATGTGAGCGTTCTTGCGATTGACGTCTGCTGACGATGAAAACCGTTCCGCGGTCGTCGACGGACTCGCCGCAGCCATTTACAAGCAGGGTGAACAGGCGAATCTCCTCGCGGATTATCGCGTCGCGGCCGATCACTTTCTGAGGATCAAGGACGTAGCGCCGAGCTCGACGATTCGCACGGCGGCTGAATACGATGGCGCGGCCGCGTCTGATCAAACTGCAGGACTGGACGCAGGCGTCAAACGTGCTCGAGGAATTTCGCAGCAGTCATCCCGAACACGAACTGGGCAGCGAGGCGACCAAGCAGCTGGCCTTTATCTACCGAGAGGATGGTCAGATGGAACGATCTGCGGCGGAACACGAGAGAATCGCCGCAGAGTCGGCAGATCCGGAGCTGGCACGCGAAGCCCTGTTGACGGCAGCCGAGCTGTACGACGAGGTGAGCGTCATCGGTGACGCGATTCGCGTCTACGAGCGCTACGTCACCGAATATCCGCGGCCGCTCGATATCGCGATGGAAACCCGCTCACGATCTGGCCGAGATCTTCCAGGGCGCAGCACGATGACGAGCGCTATCACGCCCAGTTGAAGCGAGATCGTCGCGATCGATCGCGATGCGGGTGCCGAGCGCACCGACCGCAGCCGCTATCTTGCAGCGCGTGCGGCGCTGGTACTCGCAGAAGTGACTTACCGGCAATTTGCGGAACTCGTGCTGGCACAGCCGTTTGAGGAAAGCCTCGCCGAAAAGCAGCGGCGCATGGATGTCTCGATGGCAGACACTGGAGAACCTTGTCGGCTACGAGGTTGCAGAGGTAACCGCTGCCGCGACCTTCTACATTGCGGAAATCTACTTTGACTTCAGCGAGGCGCTCATAAACTCGGAGCGCCCGGCGGGCCTCAGCGAGAGCAGAGAAGATCGACTACGAGATGGTCATCGAAGAAGAAGCGTATCCGTTCGAGGAGCGGGCGATCGAGGTGCACGAGGACAACTTCGAGCTGCTGGCCGGTGGCATCTTCAATCCGTGGGTGGAGAAGAGCCTGGGCAAGCTGGCGATACTGATGCCGGGACGATACGCCAAGAACGAGATCAGCGGCGGGTACATGGGATCAATCGATACCTACGCCTACCGCATGCCGATAGCGCACGCCGCTCGGTCCGGAGCTGCAAGGACGAAGCGGATACACCGGAATCTGCTGATGTAGCAGCGCCGCCTGAGGCAACGGCACATATTGGCAGTCGCCACGGAAGCCAGGCCGGAGTAACCGTGATGGGAGTCCTCATGAATCAATGGTCTTGTACGTCAACGTTGTTCGCCTGCGAGCATGCTGCACGACGCTGGTGGCGATCAGTCTTGTCATCCGGATGTGCGACTACCGGGCCTCACGCATGCCGGCTGCGCGTCGAAATTCAGGATGATGTCGGGTTCACAATCACCGAGGACACCAGGATCAGCAATGATGTACGGCTCGACTACGATTTGGCGTTGACCGAACTGGGGCAGGGCCGACTCGAGCAGGGTGTTCAGATGCTCGAAACCGTTGTCGAATCGGCGCCCACGCTGAGCGCGCCTCTGATCGATCTCGGTATTGCCTACCATCGCAACGGCGACCTGGAAGCTGCAGAGCAAACACTACGAAGCGGCCGTCGAATCGAATCCCGATCATCCGATCGCGCACAATGAGTTGGGTATCGTCTACAGAAAGCTGGGTCGCTTCGCCGAAGCACGTCAAAGCTACCAGGCGGCACTGGCAATCTACCCCGGCTATCACTTCGCGAGACGTAACCTGGCGATCCTTTGCGATCTGTACCTCGCCGACCTCAACTGCGCGCTGCAGAATTACGAAGCGTACATGGCGACGGTGCCGAGCGACGATGAGGCCACGATGTGGATAGCAGACATACGTCAGCGTATGGGCCAGGCGGGAGAACTAACAATGAAATCGTTTCTGCTTGCTGCATCTACTGCTACTGCTGAGCCTTGCGGCGTTTGCCGAGGATTCGGAGAAAGAGCCCCCGAAGGAACCCGAGACGCGACACGCCGACGGACAGAGCAAGGTGACGGCATCGAGAACACCCAAGACAATGTCCGGCATGTCGATTCTGGGCAACGAGGAAGCGCCCAAGTCGCTCGTCATCATTCCGTGGAAGTCGTCCGAACTGGGCGACGACATAAGCCTGTCAAACACGCTCGACGATCGTGCTCGCCCCGTGGACAAGGAAGTGTTTCTGCGGGAGCTGCGTTTCTACCAGATTCGTTCCGGCAAATGAGTGTCGCCTGCCTCGCAAGTACGATTTCGCGGAGCATCTCGCTTCGCGTCTAAAGGCCATGCAACTGTGAGCCAAGTCTAGGGGACGCCAATCCGTCGCGGAAACAAGGCCTGAACGTGCGCTGCGTCACACTCGCCGCTTGTAATCTATGACTATTCTTGAGTCTGGTCCTGGGGTCTTCCCGGAACATTTTGTTAAATGAGGATTTAGTCATGGACTTCTTCTATTCGATCGTAGGTTTCTTCGCATCGGGCGGTGCATTCATGTATCCGATACTGGTTGTATTTGCCTTCGGCGTCGCGATCGCAGTCGAGCGCTACGTGACGCTCACGTTGGTAACGAACAAAAATCAGGTGGTCTGGGAGAAAGTACAGCCACTGCTCGCAAACGGCGAGTTCGACGAGGCTCGCGAAATGACCAGCAACGATGAATCGACGATTTCGCAGGTTCTGAACATGGGCCTGTCGCTGCAAGGCACCGTGCGCCGTCGTGACGAAATTGAGATCGCGATGGAAGAGAGCATGATGGAAATCGTTCCGCGTCTCGAGAAACGCACGCCCTATGTTGCGATGTCCTCGAGTATCGCCACGCTGCTCGGTCTGCTCGGCACGATCATGGGCCTGATTCAGGCGTTCACCGCGGTTGCGAATGCCAACCCGGCGGAAAAAGCCGACCTGCTGTCGGCCAGTATCTCCGTTGCCATGAATACAACGGCGTTCGGCCTGATGGTTGCCATACCGCTGCTCATCACACACACCATACTGACCGCGAAAACCGGAGATATCGTCGACAGCCTCGAGATGGCGACCGTCAAGGCGCTGAACGTGTTTACCAGAAGGGCTAAGCGGGCGGTCGAGGCGTAACCCGGATGGCCAGACGGCACCACTACAAGCGTCGCACCAAAGATACGGCGCACGAGATCGATGTCACCACCTTTCTGAACCTGATGGTGGTTCTCATACCATTCCTGCTAATCACGATGGTATTTTCGAGGCTGACAATCGTCGAGCTCGATCTGCCAAGTTCCGCTGGCGGTCCTGCCACCGGTGACGAAGGATTTCGCATCGAAGTTATCGTGCAGAGAGGCGGGCATCGAAATCACGAACGGCAAATTTGTCATTGCGTCGATACCGAATCAGGAAGACGAGTTCGATCTTCCGACATTGTCCAGGTTCATGGTCGAGCTCAAACACGAGCATCCCGAACTGGATGCGGCGTCCGTGCTGATGGAAGCGCAGATCCCCTATGACTACCTGATACAGGTCATGGATATCGTCAGGAGCGTAGAGATGCCTGTAGAAGGCGATGAGGGCGATAGCCGAGTCGACGGTGAAGAACAATATGAGCTCTACGCATTGTTCTCGGACATTTCGGTCGGGGATGCACCGTGAGGAATTCACGCAGAATCAAACGCATGTCGCGCAATCGCGTGAAGATCACGAAGATGAACCTGACCTCGTTGATGGACGTGTTCACGATTCTCGTGTTCTTCCTGCTGGTCAACTCAGGATCCGTCGAAATTCTGGAAGCACCGAAGAATATGACACTGCCGGAAGCGCGAGTCGAAGAGAAACCGCGTGAGACCGTCGTAATCTTCGTCAGCCCGGAGGATGTCCTGGTGCAGGGCAAGGTCGTGGCCCAGGTAGCTGACATCCTCGACGGCGAATCCAACATGGTTGAGCCGATAACGTCGCGTCTTGCGGAAATCCGCGACAACATTGTCGGGCCGAGCACCATGGCCGTCGCCGGCAGTCAGGAGGTTACGATTCTCGCCGACAAGTCGGTGCCGTTCATCGTAATCCGAAAAATCATGTCGGCTTGTACCGGAGAGGGCTACGAAAATGTCTCTCTGGCTGTCATCCAGAAGGATTCGCAGGTCGCTGCGAACTAACTGCTCATGAACGAAGATAACGTCGTGACTCTCAGAGCTATTCGCAGAAGAGCAAGCGCTTCGCGAGCAGGTCGAAGCGAGAACAACGCATTCTCGATGGTCTTCGCGAAGACCTTCGGGAAATCGACGTTGAGCTGGATGAGCTGGCGAAAAGAAGCCGGCAGTACGATGCACTGGCCCAGGTTTGTCGTTCGCTTGAGGAGCTTGATGATATCGGTGCGAGCCACCTGTTCTGGGGTGTATCCGATGCGCCTGACAATGCCGCAGCGCATCTGCGATATGCGACGAACGAAACCGGTGAATTCAACGACGAAATCATTCGCGTCGAGGATCCGACGTTCCGCAATTACCGACAAGATTCGCGAGCAGAATACGACGCTGGACTACCTGCACTACGATCTGCGTGAGGCCGCGGAGCGTCTATGAGAACAGCAGGAACGAGTGGCTTGTTGAACGCGAGGACGACGACCTGCCGGTCGCGTTCCAGGTTATGCCCTGGTCGCGCGGCTGCGAGGAAGACACAGCGTTTTCAGAAGTCTCTCGGCAGCTCGTTGGCCGCGTCCATGTCGATCGCTTTGCTGGTCAGCATGATCGCCCTGCCGATAGTCGAACGTTCGACACGAGACGAGCTGCCTGAACGAGTCGCAAGGCTGGTCCGACAGGAGCAGGCGCCGCCGCCACCACCGGTCCAACAACCGATCTGTTCCGGACGAAGAATTGCCTGCGCCAGAGCCTGAGCCCGAACCCGAGCTTGCTGAAGTGGTACCGCCCGAGGAGCTGCCGGAGGTGATAGTCGAGCAGGCCGTTGCCGAACTACAGCAGCCGGACACCCGGGAACAGGTCAAGACGAAGGGAATCCTGGCATTCCGCGACAGTTTCGCGAGCCGAGCCAGTCTCCGGCCTACGGCGCGGCTCGGATCCCGGGCCAGAGTCAGCAGCGCCGGCGAGAATTCCGTCGGACGGCCGGAGCGGTCGATGGTGACGACGTCTGCACCCGGTTCGAGCGGTGGCATCAATCTCGCCAGCATCAGCCGCGACGTCGGTGGTGGCGGGCAGGCGATCGATGGCGTGCAGGTCAGCCGTGTCGCGAGTTCGATCGGTGGCGACACGGCAGGAATCGACAGGCCGCTCAGCGGCGGCAGTTCCGCCGGACGCACCGATGAGGAAATTCAGATTGTCTTCGATCGTTACAAGGCGTCGCTGTACCGGCTTTACAACCGCGAACTGCGCAAGGATCCAACGCTGCGCGGACAGCTGGTGTTGCGTATGACCATACAACCCGATGGCAGCGTTTCGTTTTGCGAGCTGCAATCTACAGATATGAAGGCACCGGCATTGGCTCAGCAGGTGGTTGATCGAGTCTCGACCTTCGATTTTGGCGCCAAGGAAGACATCGTGGCGATGACGATTATCTATCCGATCGACTTCCTTCCCTCGGCCTGAGCAGTACCACGACTTGACATAAGTGCAGCCAAAACGTACGGCGTGCCTCAGCATTTGTACGCTATTCGTGTGGTGTACGGAAGCTGTGAGCCAGTTCACCTTTTGCTGCCGTGCTATGGGCCATAGTTTTAACTGGGACATAGTAACAACCACCGAAAGGTGGCGACGCAAGGTTACCGGTTCAGAGGGCAGTGAGGCCCTTTGGCAGCGGGGCCACGCAAGCGACCAGGGATCAGGTCGTCCGCACCGGTGAGAGAGCGCACAGGGAACGTTAGCGACTAGCCATGGCGAGACACAGGGAAAGTGCGCGAGCATTTGATGACAAAGGCTCGGTAACGCAAATATTCAGGCCGTTGCAGCAGGCTGTCTGTCTGCTTGCGCTGATGGCTGCGTTCTGGTCGACGCAGGCCGTCGCCCAGGCAGTGCCCGCGAGCTGCCCGAGCAATCTTGCGACCGCCGATATTATCGATCACGATTTCACCGTCAGCTTTTGCGAGCTCTGCGATATCGGCACCGTGCGTCTCGTCATTGAGAATCCGTATCGCCAGCAGGACGACGTCGACTTCTCTGACATTGTTGTCACACAAGACCTGTTGATCTCCGGGCTGACGTATTTACCCGGTACCACGCGTTTTGACGCTACCAATATCGCGCCTCCTCCGCTGGTTGAGCCAGCTGTCAGCGGGCCGAATGGCTCTGTTATTACGTGGACGCTGAGCGCTGGATACGTCATGGAAGCGCCGAACGGCGCGTTCGGCAACACGCCGACGCTGGCCATCGAATTTGATGTCCGCCGCCACCCGGCCGTTGGAGAAGAAGGGCTGGTCGCAGCGAACCGCTCGATCGATGCCGCGGTCGAATTTACGCCAAGTTGTGAATCGAGCTATCGCCATACGAGCAGCACCGGTACTGGTGTGTTGCCGCTCAACGAGCCCGAACCGCAGATCATCAAGAGAGGCCGCAACCTGGATGCCGGGCAGGGTTCAAACAGATACTCGGATCCGGTCTACGGCCACGAAAACGACGATATCATCTGGCGCATCGATGTTCGCAATAACGGACTTGCAGACCTGCAGGATCTGCAATTCAGTGATGCGATCGAGCCGGGCAACTTCGAAATCGACTATGTCTGCGAGAATGAAGCTGACGCAACGTCGGCGGCGAGCGGCGGTGGCGCGGGTGGTTGCCAGGGTGTTGCGGGCGTCACGCAGCTGCTGGATATCTCGGTAGCGGACCTGTTCGGCGGTGGGGCGTCGCCGTACATCGTCGCGCCGGCGGGTGGTCGCAATTTCTATTACCTGGTTGGCCGGGTTACCGATTCCTGTACCAATCGTGTGAATTCTGTATTTGACGTCGAGTGGGGCTGTCAGATCGAAGCACCACCGGGCGGTATTGGCGCAACGTCGACCGGGCTAACCGCGCAGGACGACGCGCTGCTCAGCACGCTCGCCGTTGCCGACACGCTTGGCGTCGACGTCTTCCTGCAGGGTACCAACACATCGCAACCGATGGGCAGTAAGGGCACCGTTACGATAAGGATTTCGAACCGGACCGGCGGCACCATCAAAGGCGGTGCCACCGGGATTCGCCTGAGTGATGTGCTGCCAGAAGAGTATGTCATTGACACCACGTTCGACCCGACGGTGGCGATGGCGCCTGCGTACGGCAATGCCTATCCCGGCATGCTCGACACCATCGAGTGGACCAACCCGCAGCCAGACACGTATCCACTGACCACTACTGACCCTGCGCTGCCGCTTGCCAATACGACACTGGAGTTCCTGGTAACCAGTAGCACCGTACACCCCGACTTTCCTGATCAGTTCAACATGATTCGTCACGGTGACGTTCTGACCATAACGTTCCAAACCGTTCTCATCGATCCGCAGTATTACGACCTTGAGGCTTACCTCGACGTTCGCACCGAGGCGCCGAGCAGCGACCCGGCGGATACTGATCCGACCGAGAGCTTTCCGATTACCAACCAGCTGGAGATCTGGTACGAGGAATTCTGCACGACCGATGAACACTACCTGCTAATCAACGACAACGACGATGCCGAGCCCGAGGACATCGACGTTGACGTGAATGGCAGCGAACTTGTATTTATCCTTACCAATACAGACGTGCTGCCGCTGACAGCCGAGTTGAGAAACAACGGCGGTCACGACGCGGATGACTACTTTGCATACGTGACCTTTGGCGATGCCATGGAGGTGCAAACGGCGCCGTCGGGATGTAGCGAAACATCGAACCCGCCCGCGATGCCGGTATGGCGGACACCCGTGAGCCTGCCGGCGAGCGCGACGGTATTTCAGTGCGATGTCGGCGTAATTCCGGCAGGAACTACCCGAAGTCTCACTTTTGAAGTTGCAAAGAACCCGGACCCTGGTGCGGATGATGACCTGACGTTCCGCGTTGACGCGATCGGCGAAATTACGCTCAGTGACGGGACACCGCTATGGTTCCCTACACCGACACCGCGCGGCGATGGCATCACTGACCGCGCCAATAATTACACTATCGATGCGCTGCGCGCGCGCGTCGTCGGTTACAACCTGCTGAAGTCACAGGTCGGCGTCTGTACCGAGAATAACCCGCCACCGGGAAGCCCGGACTCGGACATACAGATCGGCGAGGAGTGTGAGTTCAACGTTGAGTCTGGTGGCTGGTTCGGATTCCTGACACCCGGATTTACCTACATCGCGGTGCAGGATATCCAGGTCGTCGACCAGATACCCGATGGTCAGGGCTATATCTCATCAACCGATCCGTTCGCTCCCGGGGCGAGTACAGCCGCGATTCTGGGCGTGAGCCTCAATCCACCGCCCATACCCCTGTCCGAAGACTGGTTCGACTGGACGTTCAATACGATTGTCCCTGCGGAACGCATTACCGAGAAAGATCACTGGTTCCGCGTCAACGCAACAACCCGTCTGCTGAACGACCCGATCGATCTAAGCGCGCCCCCGAATGTGCACGCGAATATCAGCCGCAACATACTGTCATCGACTTTCGAGGCTGTGTTCTATAATCCGCTTACGGATCTTGAGGAGTTGTACACGCTCGGACCGTCGACGGTCGGCTTCCCGCCGGAGTTTCGCCGCAGGGTCGACCTGACTGTCACCGAGCCACGCCTGGTCGTCGTTAAGGAAGTCTGTAACGAGACTATTTATGGTGCCGGCCCGGCATGCAGCAATTTTGTGACGCTCGCCGACGATGGCGACGCCTACGATACCTATATCTATCGCGTTACGGTTACCAATGAGGCTGCTGCCGGCGGTGTAACACGGGCCCCGGCTTACGACATCACGGTCACCAGCGATACCGATCCGACTGACCTTATTTTCGTCGATCCGCTCGAGGCGGACGGGCTGGATAACGACGGCAATACCGAGATCGACGAGGTGGCCGGCGAGGGGCAGATCGTACCCGACAATACAATACTCGCGGGCAGCCCGGCGCAGATCATCGCGTCCTACGAGCATAGCGACGCGTTGCTGCGCATCGACGCAGGCGAAAGCGTCGTTCTTTACTATCGCGTCGACCCCTACGACGACGTAGCACCGCTGCAGCGACTGACCAATACGGCCTACGCGACTTTTGATAGCCTCGAAGGGTTAAGTGGCAATCAGACCGATCCGCTGGGCGCCAATGGCGAAGCTGGCGGGGCGCGGCAGTATGTGTCCGAGTCTGCCGAGGCAACCATCCAGATCATTCCGGTCGAAGTTAAGCCGAAAGAGATTCTGCAGCTTTCAAACACGGCACTCATTGCACCGGCTACGCCGCAACCCGTCTCGATCGGCGAAGAAATGGAGTTCGAACTTCGGACCCTGATCCCGGTTGCACAGCTGCGCAGCTTTGTTATCCGCGACGAGTTGCCCGCCGGCATGCGATGCACCGAGGCGCCGATCGTCGATCTCGACGTGCCGCCGTACGATGCGGCGGGCTTTATGCCGGGCGGCGCGTTTACGCCGACGTGCAGCGAGGACGAAGTCGTCTGGGACTTCGGCGACCAGACCGTGACGCAGTCTCCACGTGAGGACCGGCGGTTCGATTTCGGCATTCAGTTTATCGCCCGCATCGACAACGTCGAAGAGAACCAGGACGGCTACGTCATTGGTAACGGTGGCAATTATACGGTGACCAACGTCACCTATATTGATGAGGCAAATAACCAGGTCGTGATCGATTTCGAAGCGGCCGTCGTAGTAGTCGCAGAGCCGCTCATCGAACTGCAGAAAGAGTTCGCCGTTGAAGAAGCTGACGCGACCGATCAGCTGACGGTTACCGTGACAGCCACCAACAACGGTACAGCGACGGCATACAACCTGCGGCTGCTGGACGACCTCACCGATACCGATCTGAGCTATATCGGTGATGTAGCCGGCGACGTGCCGCCAATCAATGTTGACATTACAACCTACGGCCCGAATGCCCCGCTGTTCAGCTGGGATCCCGGCTTTGCAATCGCCGTTGGCGAGTCGGTTAGTTTCACGTTCGTCGTGCAGGTTGCAGACACGGTAGAGCCGCTGCAGGTGCTGGAGAACACGATCCAGGGTGACTGGACGTCGCTCTCCGGTCCGGACATTGCCCTGAATTCGGCTGGCACGATCGGCGTGGACGGCGAGATTGATGGCATGCGCATTGGCGCGCTGCCGAATGCCGGTGACCCCGTCAATTATTATGAAGCGGAAGCCAGCGATTCGGTGTATGTGCCACCACTCGCCGTCGTCAAGACTGACCTCGATACGACGCTGCCACCGGTTATCGGTGCATTCAAGTCGTTCGAGGTCCAGATCGATCTGCCGGAAGGCGTCAGCAACGGCGTCTCAATGAGCGACGATCTTGGTTTTGGCAGCGCCAGTTACATTTTTGCTGACAACACGGATTTCGACGTCAGCTACGAATTTCTCAACATCACGAGCATCAACGGCCAGCCTCCAGCGGAGACCGAGTTCAATGCCGTGCCTGTCGACGGCACCAGCGATATTATCAGCTGGGATATAGGAGACGTTGTTACCGAGACTGAGGACGATGCCGCTACGCAGGACATCAATCCCTACATTCGAATCAGCTACTACGCCCGCATTAACAACGACCTCGACACTAATGCCGGCACTCCGCTGCAGAACTCGGCGACGGCTTACTTCATTAGCGGCGATAGCGGTGCGCAGGAATCCGCAAACGACACGACAGATATCGTGTTGGTCACGGAACCCGCACTAACCGCGACCAAGGCAATCACCAACGTCACGCCGGGCAAGGCACCGGACGACCCCATCGCACTGAACGATATTGTCGAGTACGTGTTGACGATACCGAATGTCGGCGACGCTATCGCGCATGATGTCAATCTCGTCGATACGCTTCCGGTGGAGCTGACGCTGTACGATGCCTATACACCAATAGCCCGGATTGATGGCGCGGACGTCGCTGATTTCGTCGGTATACCAGCAGGTAGCCCGGACGGGCCGCTGATTTGGGGCCGCGACAATGGCGACGGCAGTCTGGACCTTGCGCCCGGCTCGACCCTGCAGGTCACGTATCAGGTGTTGCTGGAGGCGCCCGCTGACCAGGACGTAGAACTCACGAATATCGTCTGGGTTGACTGGACGTCCCTGAATGACGCCAGCATCTACGAGCGCACGGGCGCAGGCTGCCCGACGATTGTCGCGCCTGATGACTATTGTTATGGCCCGGCCTTCGCCTTTGGCACGCCGTATCCGGCGGGCCCGCCGGATGCCCCGGTGAAAGCCAATACACAGGCCACAGCAACCGTCGGCGAGGAATTCAGCTACCGCATAACGATTCCTGCCACGCCGTATGCACAGCCATTGTATGACCTGCGCATTTACGATGATCTGGCGGCGTCGGCGGCTGATCTCAGTTACGTCAGTATCGCCAAAATCACGGGCGTGGAGCCATGGTCGCCGGTTAACAGCGGCACGCCGACCGATCTTCTTATTGAAGATATTGCGACCGGCATCGACCTGGGTATCGGCGAGCAGATCGTCCTCGAGATCACCGTGCGGCTGGACGATACGCCGACCAACGTACGCGGCTTGATGTTTACGAACACGGCGTCTTACACGTTCAATCGCCTGAACGACGATCCGGCGACACAGCTGCCAGGCGGTGCCGGCACCACACAACCGATGACCATCGTCGAACCGGATCCGGTTACCGTCGAGAAAACAGGACCCGCGCAAATGCAGCTCGGGCTGCCAGGGACGTTCGTCCTGGATGTTCACAATGACGGTGACTCGCCCGCGCACAACCTGACGATCAGGGACGTTCTGCCGAGCGGCGACACGGGCGGCATGTGCGACGCCGCTCCAACGCAGTTCACCGCACAGGTGTTTGCAACGGACGGCACGACGGCGGTATCGCCGGTGCTCATCGAAGGTACCGACTTCGCGGTCGAGTTTAATGGCGATCCGGACTGCTACTTCACACTCAACACGCTCTCAACGGCTGCTGTGGTTGGCGCCGATCAGCGCCTGATTATCAGCTACCAGACCTACCTGGACCTCGACAGTCAGCAGGGTGCCATTTTCACCAACGTTGCCGGTGCAACGGAGTGGTTCGGCCTGGACCCGATGGATACCGACACAGTCGACTATGCCCGGACCTATACCCGCGTAATCACGGACGGCACGGCCGATGTGCTCGATCACGAAGACTCTCATACGGTTCTCGTTTTCGTGCCGGTACTCATCTTCGAAAAGACGGTGGCCAATGTTACCAGCGGAGACGACCCGGCTGCCGTTGCAACACCAGGAGACCGGCTGCGTTATAGCCTTCGAATCGAGAATGTCAGCGACACGCCGCTGGACGGCTTCCGTATCGTTGACGAACTTGATGCCCTGAACGCAACGCCGGCGTTCCAGCCGGGAACGTTGACCCTTGTTACCGTGCCCGATGGCGCGGACGTGACCAGCGTGGCACCGTTCGGCGGAGCCGCAGGCACGGGCTTGCTCGATATTGGCAATCTCACGCTCGGAGGTCTCGGCGAAAGCGTGCTGGTTGAGTTCGAGGTCGAGCTGATGCCGGCCATCGCCAACGACACCTTTGTCTACAACCAGTCCGAAGTGCGCTTCGTGGGATTGCCGGTCGCACAGAGCGATGATCCCTATGTCAACGGCGCGGCCGATCCCGGCGTAGCGGGCGATGATGATCCCACACAAGTCCAGATCGAATCCGCGCCGGTGTTCCGTATCGAGAAAGTATCGTCATACATAAGCGGCAGCCCGAACGTGTTGCTGGCCGGCGAAACGCTCCGTTACACCATCGAAGTGCAAAATATTGGCACGGACAATGCGACCGGTGTCGACATCGTCGACCAGGTTCCCGGGAATACGACCTATGTCGCGGGCAGCGCGACACTGAACGGTGTTGCGATCCCGGATGCCGCCGGTGGCGGCTCGCCGCTTATCGATGGAGTTCTGATCAACGCCCCGCAGGATGTTACACCGGGCACGCTGAACGCAGCCGTCGCGGACAATGTAGCGACGATCGTTTTCGACGTTGTGGTCTATCCTGATGTACCCGACGGCACGGTGCTGTCGAACCAGGCTTTCGTCAGCGCCGTCGACTATGGTCTCGCGGATCAGCCGTCGGACGACCCGCGTACCGAGATTCCGGACGATCCGACGCGCGATGTGGTCGGTAACTATCCGCTGCTGTTCGCGCCGAAGAGCGCTGCACTACAGATCGATGCAAGCTCGCCCGGCATCGTCGATCCGGGCGATGTGCTGCGCTACACGATTACGGTCTACAACAACGGCGCAGTGCCGGCAACAGCCGTTGATCTGACCGACATGGTGCCAGCCAACACAACCTACGTTGCTGATTCAGTAACTCTCAACGGCCAGCCCGTAGGCCAGCCGGACGACGGCGTGTTCCCGTTGATCGACGGAATTCCGATCAGTTCGGCCGACCTCACGCCGCCTGTACCGGGCGACGGTGAAGGTGTGCTCAACCCCGGAGAGTCGGCTGTCGTGCAGTTCGACCTGCAGGTCAACGCCGATGTCGAGCCGGGCACGCTGATTACAAACCAGGCGCTGGTCTACAGCCTCGAAGTCCCGAACACGCTGACTGACGGCGACGGCAACCCGGCGACCGGACCCGAGCCGACCGTCGTGGTTGTGGGCGATGTGCAACAGATGGCGATCGTCAAGGAGCTGTCGGTCGTCGACGGTGGACCCGCGCTGCCCGGTGCCACGCTGGAGTATGTCGTTACGGCCCGCAACATCGGCACCGTGCCGGCGTTTTACGTCTCGATCATCGACGACATTTCGGTACCCAACCCGGGTTACCTGACCTACGTCGACCAGTCGGCGACGCTGAACGGTCTCAGCGTTGGCGTAACGGTCGCGGGCACCTTGATCACGGCCGACTACTTCACCGAGTACGGTCCGCTGGATCCTGACGAGGAAGTGGTGCTGCGCTTCCGTGCCATCATCGATCCGAACCTCGTCGAGGGTACAGCCGTAACCAATACAGCAAAGGTGTACTGGGATGATCCCTTGCGCCAGGCGGAGGCGAGCGTTTCGATCGATGTGGGCGCGATGCCAAACCTCGGCATGCTGAGTGGAAATGTCTGGCACGACGCTGACCACGACAACACGCCCGGAGGGCTGGAACGTCCGCTCGAAGGCTGGTCGGTCGAACTGCTATTTGACGAACAACCGATACGCTCCACGTTGACGGATGTTGATGGCGATTACCTGATCGTTGGCGTACCGCCGAATTATGTGCCTGGCGAAACTTACTCTTTGCGCTTCAGCGCGCCGGGTGCCGGAATCAGAACGGCGCTGCTTGGCGCAACCGATTCGGACTTCACCGACGGACAGCAGCGCATTGACGAGATCGACGTGCAGGAGGGAAGCAACCTGCTGGCGCTCAACATGCCGGTTGATCCGAATGGTGTGATCTATGATTCGGTCGCTCGTACACCGGTAGCCGGAGCGACGGTTACCCTTGTCGATGTGCGCAACGGTGTGCCGCTTCCAAGTAGCTGTTTCGACGATCCGAATCATCAGAACCAGGTGACAGTGCCGAACGGATACTACAAGTTCGATATCAACTTTTCCGATCCAGCATGTCCGAGCGGTCTCAATTACCTGGTACAGGTCGCGGTGCCGGACAGCACCTTCATTCCGGGCGTGTCCGAACTGATTCCGCCGGCCAGTGACGCGACGACAGTGCCGTTCGACGTGCCTGCCTGCCCCGGTTCCGCCGATGACGCCGTTGTCACGACAGCGCAATACTGCGAGGCGCAGGCGTCGGAATTTGCACCGCCTCCATCTGCACCGGCCAGAAGCACTATCACAGATTACTACTCATTCCTGAGGCTTGATGACAGCCAGTCGCCAGGTTCGTCGCAGCTCTTCAATAATCACATACCTCTGGACCCCAGGCTTGGTGGCGCAGTTTCCGTTACCAAGTCGACGCCGATGCTGAACGTCTCGCGTGGCCAGATGGTGCCGTACGTGATCACGGTCAGAAATACCTTTGGTCTCGACCTTACGGATGTCAACGTTGTCGACCGTTTTCCTCCCGGCTTCAAATACGTCGAAGGCTCAGCTTACTTCGATAACGTCAAAGCGGAGCCCGCTGTTGCAGGCCGGGAGCTTGTCTGGTCTGGCCTGTCGCTGGCAACCGATGCTGTACATGAAATCAAGTTGCTGCTCGCGGTGGGTGCCGGCGTAACCGAGGGTGAATTCGTCAACCGCGCGCAGGCGGTGCACGCGGTGCTTGGTATCGCCATGTCGGAAGAGGCAACCGCCACTGTGCGTGTCGTTCCGGACCCGACGTTCGATTGCACTGATGTCACCGGCAAGGTGTTTGATGACTTTAATCGCAACGGCTACCAGGACTCTGACGAGGTTGGACTGCCCGCCGTACGTCTCGTCACCGCAAGGGGCCTGGCGGCAACGACGGACACCCACGGTCGGTATCACATTACCTGTGCGATCACACCGAATGAAAGTCGGGGCAGTAACTTTGTCCTGAAAGTGGACGACAGGACACTGCCGAGTGGTTTCCGATTGTCGACCCGTCCGGTACAGGTACAGCGCGCTACGCGCGGTAAGGCGCTACGCATGAATTTTGGCGCCTCTATTCACCGTGTGGTTGGACTGGATATCGCCGATCCGGTCTTCAAACCAGGTACGACAGAGATGCGCAGCCAGTGGCGGCCTCGAATAGACATGCTGCTGGAGGAGTTGCAGCGAGGGCCCGCGATATTGCGCCTTTCCTACGTAGCTGACGTCGAGCCGGAAGCGCTCGTCGAGAAGCGCCTGAAACTGCTCAAGAACGAGATTCAGGACGCCTGGCAGGAACTCAATTGTTGTTACGAGCTCGTGATTGAACCTGAGATTTTCTGGCGGCTCGGAGAGCCAGTAAAGAGCACGGAGTCAGGCAAATGAACGCTGTAACGAAGCTAAGCCAGCTGTTGGTCGTCAGCGTTACGCTGTTCGCTCCGCAGTCGTATGCCCAGAAGGTCGACGAGGTGTCGATCGGAGAAGCGGTCGAACGACACTTGTCGGATGACGAGCCGTTGACGCCGTGGGTGCAGGACAGCAATCGTGTCGATAGCGAGCTGGGCGATAGCCTGGAGCTGCGCGAAACGCTGGTAGACGAACTGGACACGGTCAAAATTGCAAATCTTGTCGCTCCGATCAGGTTCGAATCAGGCGTCGCGAAGATTCCTGAAGAGACTGTTGATTCTCTGGGCGAAATCCTCGCGCGCATGCGCGACAGGATCAACGTGCGACTGCATCTTATCGGCCATGCCGACGACCGGCCGCTTTCTCCGCAACTTGCAGAGATCTATGGCGATAACGCAGGCCTGTCGCGCGAGCGCGCCGGCCAGGTAGCCGAGCATTTTCAGACGGCGCTGATATTGCCGCCGGAGGCAATTTCCTTCGAATGGGCGGGCGATACGCGCCCGGTTGCATCCAACCTCACGGAGGACGGCCGTGCTTTGAACCGCCGCGTCGAGGTCGAGGTCTGGTACGACGAGGTTGAGGAAAACGTTGCTCTCGAGGAGTTTCGTGGTTCCTCATGAAATCAAGCGTGTGAAAGTCTGCCGAATGGAAACCGTATGCAAACTGCGCTACGTCGAAGGACATGCGCGGCGCGCACGAGTGCAGAATCTCATCGCGCCACTGCATCTATGACGACCGAAGCCATTGACGTAAACGAGTCGTTTATCGAGCGCATCGAACAGGGATTCGAGAATCTAGGCGACAAACAGAATGTCATCGTCAAGTTTGTCGGATTCACGGACGACGTGGCGCTGTCCGGACGGACGGAACGTATTTACGGAGATCACGTCGGGCTTTCCAAGGCACGCGCGCGTCGCGTCGCGCTGGCGGTACAGGACCAGCTCGAGCTGCCGACGTCAATGATCGAAAGCGACGGCCGCGGTTCGACGAAGCCGCTGGCTTCTAACCAGACGCCGAACGGTCGCGCCCTGAATCGCCGCGTTGAGGTCGAATTCTGGTACGACGACCCGCTGCAGGAATTACCGGACGAGCCGCAGCTCTGTCCGGAGTCGGCGGGTGCCGTGCTGGTCACGAAGACGTATGACCCGCCTTGGGGACAAATCGCGAACATCAGCTTTTCTGAGGGCAACCCGCTAGTGACGCCGGGCTACACCGCGGATCTGCAGCGTGCGCTTGGCGATATATCGAACAAGACCAACCCGCGCCTGAGGTTCGTCGGCTACACGCGAAACGAACGCCTGGCCCGCCGAACCGCCGCTGTCTATGGCGACGATATCGGCCTGTCCGCTTCCCGCGCCCGCCGAGCGATGGAGCAAGTCGCCGGAGAAATGCAGCTCGACGCGCACCAGCGCGAATTCGAGGGGCGCGGATTCGTGCATTCGGACGATGTGGTCAATGCCGGCTTTATGCGTGGCGAGACGTCCTACGTCGCGGTCCAGGTTGTTTTCGACGAATTGGCTATTCTCGATGATTACGAAGGCGTGGATGTCACGCGAATCACTCGGGAGGTGAACCCGCAAAATCCGCTGGGGCTCAACCTGATGCGCATTACCGTCGACGGTGAGCCGATAGACGATCCGCAGCGGAGTTCGTCGGACATTCAGCGCTGTACGGATGTCGCGCTTGAGAATGCGGATATCCAGTTCGGTTTCGACAATCTTCGCTCGGCGCCACGACTCAGCGTTGCGGCAAAACCGGATCGCATTACTGTTTGGGACGCGGTGATGCACCAGCCGCTGGTCTCACCGATGTTCTTGATGAGCCGGAAAGCCTCGCCCGTGAACTTCCGAATGTATACGAACTACTCGTATTTCATTGACCGCGCCGAGGTGCGTGTATTCGCAAACGGCCAGTCTCCCGAATCGGAACCGCTCGATGTCGTCGAAATCGGTACTGACGGGGTTGCGGCATGGGAGCCGAATGTGGCTCAGTTCAAGGCACCGGTGTACGAACTGGCTTATGTACTGCGAGCGTACGATGCACAGGGCAAGTTCGATGAAACGCGCCCGCAGCCACTCTGGGTTGTTTTCGACACGCCCGAGGACGTCACACCCGGCGATGATGTCGATGGCGGGGATATTGATTCGGATCCCGAGCTGTTTGCCGCTTATGGTCAGAACGGTCTCGGTATGCATAACATCGGCCTCAGCAGCGGTACGGTCAGCGTTCGCGGCAGCGGTGTACCGGACGACCACGAGGTATGGGTTGCCGGTCGGGCCGTGCCGGTAGACGACGGCGGCAATTTCATAAGCGAAGAGATATTGCCGGAGGGTGCTCATACCGTAGAAGTTGCCGTGGTCGACAAACAAGGTAACGGCGAGCTGTATCAGCGTGACCTCGAATTCAAGCAGAGAGACTGGTTCTACGTCGGCATGGCCGACATAACGCTGTCTGACGGTAAGGCCAGCGGCCCGATCGACCTGTTCCAGGGCGGCAACTCGCTCCAGGACTACGATTCCAATGTTGATGGTCGCTTTGCATTCTTCGTTAACGGCAAGTTCGGCGACCACTGGAAGCTCACGGCAAGCGCCGATACCCGGGAAGGCCCTGTCAAAGACATCTTCAGTAACTTCATGAACAAGTCCCCCGAATCACTGTTCAGGCGTATCGACCCCGATTATTACTACCCGACCTTCGGCGATGACAGCACCGTTGAAGAGATGGCACCGACCATGGGCAAGTTCTTCGTTCGCCTGAGCCAGGACGAAAATTACGGTCTCTGGGGTAACTTCAAGATCGGTTACATGAACAATGAGCTGGCACAGGTCGATCGTGGTCTGTATGGCGCCAACCTGCATTATCAGACCGACTCGACGACGGAGTTTGGCGACAAGCGTTTCGCTATTGACGCATTCGCGGCCGAGCCGGGTACCATACCGAGTCGTGAGGAGTTCCGGGGCACCGGCGGCTCACTGTATTTCCTGCGTCGTCAGGACATCCTGGCGGGCTCCGAGCGTGTGCGTATCGAGCTGCGTGACAAGGCGTCCGGATTGGTTACCGGCGTCGTCAACCTGACGCCGGCCCTGGACTATGACGTCGATTATTTGCAGGGGCGGATCTCGCTGGCCGAACCGCTTGCGTCAACCGCCAGCGACAACCTGCTGGTGCGCAGCAGCGCCAACTCCGGCGACGAGGCCCACCTTGTCGTGCGCTACGAATATACACCGGGCTTCGGGGACATGGACGCGCTGGCACTTGGTGGACAGACCCACTACTGGTTTGGCGACTATGTCAGAGTTGGCGTGACGTCGAATGTGAATGAACAGGACGGCTCCGACAATAGTCTGAACGCTGCGGACCTTACGCTGCGGCTGGCGTCGGAATCCTGGCTCAAGGTGCAGCAGGCAGAGAGCGAGGGACTGGTGTCCCTGCCGCAATTCTCGAGCGACGGCGGCTTCGAATTCAATTCTTATGATCCGGCCTCGTTCGTAAACGCACAGGCGAAAGCCGAGCGCATGGATTTGAGCATCCGGTTCGGCGATCTGGTGGGCTTTATGGATGGCCGCGTGACGGCCTACGTGCAGGATGTCGCGGCGGGTTTCTCGGCGCCTGGCCTGGTAGCGCTCACCGATATGCAAAATTCCGGCGGTACGCTTCGTTTGCCGGTCGGGGACAGATTTTCGCTGCAGGCGAAAGTTGACAATCGAATTCAGGAGCAGGGCATTGAAACCCGTGCGCGAGAATACAACCTGAGCTACCAGATCACCGAGCGCTGGCTGGTTAGTGCCGGCTACCGTGAGGATGAGAGAGTATCGAACGCGATTATCGTGCCGTTCACCCAGCAACAGGGTGAGCGCAGCGATGCGGTCGTACAGCTTGCTTATGACTCGAAATCGACCTGGAACGTGTACGCGTTCAGCCAGGACACCTTGTCCGTGACTGGCGATCGTGAAGCCAATGCGCGCGGCGGATTCGGAGGCTCCTACCGCTTGTCCGAGAAGTTGCGCATTGATGCCGAAATTTCGGATGGTGACCTGGGTACTGGCGGCCGATTGGGCAGCAACTATATGCATTCCAACAATACCAGCATGTATCTCAACTACGCGCTTGAGAATGAACGCTCAGATAATGGCATGCGACCCCAGCAAGGCGCCGAGGGCAGCCTCGTCGGTGGTGTCAAGACGCGACTCGCCGACAGCACCAGTGTCTTCCTGGAAGAACGCTATCAGCACAATGACGCGATGACCGGGTTGACGCATGGCACCGGCATCACGTTTTCGCCGAATGACAAATGGAGCTTCGGAATCAATACCGATATCGGGACTCTGCAAGACGTGAGCACGGGCGCGGAAACACAGCGCGTGGCGGGCGGCGTGCAGCTCGGCTATGGTGTCGCCTCGCTGCAGTGGTCCAGCGGCATCGAGTACCGTAACGACGATGCCGAGCAGCTGGATCTGAGCAGCATTTCGCGGACAACCTGGCTGCTGAGAAATAATTTCAAGTATCAGATGAGCGCTGCATCGCGGCTGTTGGGCAAGCTCAACTATTCTGAAAGCGAGAGCTCGCAGGGAACATTCTACGACGGCGGTTATACCGAGGCGGTGATCGGCTATGGTCTCCGGCCGGTCACTCACGATCGTTTCAATGCGCTGGTCAAGTACACCTATTTCTACAATGTTCCAACGAGCGCCCAGATTACCCTGCAAAATATCGCTGCCGAGTTCATTCAGAAGAGCCACATTGCCGCTGTCGACGTCAGCTATGATGTGACGCCACGATTCACGGTTGGTGGCAAGTACGCTTACCGACTGGGCCAGGTCAGCCTGGACCGTGAGAATCCCGAGTTCTTCGACAATAACGCGAGCCTTTATGTGATTCGCGGCGACTACCGTTTCCGTAAGGACTGGGAGATCCTGCTTGAGGCACGTCTGCTCGATATGCCGGATCTGAACGAGAGCCGCGCCGGCGCATTGGCGGGTGTTTCACGTTATTTTGGGGACCATGTGAAGGTCGGTCTTGGCTACAACTTCACCGATTTCTCCGACAACTTGACGGACCTCAGCTTCGATCATCATGGCGTGTTCCTGAACCTGACCGGATCCATGTAGTTCAGATGAGCCGCACTGGCTGCCGGTCTTCGGCACTGTAAAGGTCATTGAGCGAGCAGGAGAGGCAACAAGCCGCCGGCTGACACTTCGACTAAAGATTTCCAGCTTCGCCTGATGCAGGCCAGCAAAGGAGGCAATATCCGGAGAGTAGTTGCCCCTGGTACTTTAAGTTTATCGCTGGCTACAACGTCTACGAGCCAGGAGCGTGTGATCTTCAGAGGCCTGGTGACAGCTTCACCTCTGAAGTCCAACGAGACTTGAGTGATCGCAAACTGGGGATCGAGTTTCGTTCAATTTCAAGTTTGTCTGTGGTCTTGCGACATCAAAAGCTTCGCTTCATGGCGCTGAAATTGCCTGTAGAATTGCGTGCCTGATTAGCATGAAATAGTGCCTCTTGTCGCAAGGTCGACCTCAATGAAACCAGGCACTTAGCATAGCAAGAGGAGGCAAATAAGAGGCATGAAAGAGCGCTGTAAATGACTGAAATTCAAGAGAAAACCAGTGTTCTATTTGTCTGCATGGGCAATATCTGCCGGTCCCCAACGGCGGAGGGTGTGTTCCGGCATCACGTCGAGCAGGCGGGTTTGGGCGAACGCATCGTCGTCGATTCTGCGGGCACGCATGCCTACCATGTCGGCGATCCGCCTGATCGTCGCTCCAAAGCAGCGGCTGAACGTCGCGGCATCGCGCTGGGGGACCTGAGGGCAAGGCGCGTCAGCGACCAGGACTTCGAGCGCTTCGACTACATCATCGCCATGGACATGGATAACCTGGAGCGGCTCAGGGATCAGTCCCCGGCGGAGCATCACCCTAAGCTCCGGCTATTTCTGGAATTCTCATCAGCGCAGGAGCGCGAGGTTCCCGACCCGTATTACGGCGGTGCCGCCGGCTTCGAGCGCGTTCTTGACCTGGTCGAAGAAGCGTCCCGAGGCTTGCTCGAGACGCTCTCCAGGAATTAGCGTCAGTCCTGCGCTGGCTCTGACGGTTTGCTGTCCGCCTTCGGTGGCGGAGGAGTAACCGGTTCCGGCTTGCTGCTTGGAGCGGCCGCCGGCTTCGTTGCCGATTCGGCTTTAGCTACTGTCTTCGGCTCCGCCTTCGGCTCGGGCTTGATAGCGGGCTGGGCGTCCCAGGGCAACAACTTCGGTTTCGCTGGCGCGCCGTTGCCATCGGTCGCGCGCTTCTGCGTCGGTGCAGGCTTATCAGCGCTCTTGCTCGCGGATTTTTCCGCTGGCGCAGACGACTTGCTGCGTTCCGGCTTTGCAGCTCGCTCGACCGGCTTTTCAGCGGGCTTCGCGGGTGCAGGCGCTGATGCCTTTTCAGTCGGTGCAGGTTTTGGTGCCTTATCCTGGGCTTTATCGGCTGCCGCCTTCGGTTCCGGCTTGGCGTCCGCGGGTTTCGAGGTATCGCGTGCACGCTCTTCATCGGCGCGCGCGCGCGGCGGCCCGGCATCCTGTTTCGGTTTGGATCTCGGTTTGGGACTCGGTTTTCGCGCTGCCTGATCGCCAGCGCTAGCTGCAGCTTGTTCCTTTCCTGGCTGCGGACTGCCGCTGTCCTTTGCAGATTGAGGACCGGCATCCTGTTTCTGTTTGGGTTTTTGCGCTGCCTGATCGCCAGCGCTAGCCGCAGCTTGTTCCTTTCCTGGCTGCGGACTGCCGCTATCCGTTGCAGACTGTTGTGTATCCGTTGTTTGCTCCGGCTTGTCCGCCGTGCGACGTCGTCTACGGCCACCGCGGCTGCGTCGACTTCGCGAGCTGCGCTTCGGCTCGTTGCCTGATGCGTCGGACGTATCCTGTGCGGAATCTGCCTGGGTTTCCTTGTTCTGCGTGTCGTCTGCAGATTCTTTTTTAGTAGGTGTCTTTTTGGACGCCGCTTTCCTCTGCGGCGTTTTCCTGGTGCCGGTCTTTTTGCCTGCAGCCTTCTTCGTTGTTTTCTTGCGTTGCGGTCCGCGCTTGTCCGAGGTCTTTCTCGAATCGCTACCGCCGCGTCGACGCGTTTGCTGCGTGCGGCGTCCACCGCTGCCCTGGCCACCGCGGCCTCGGCCTTTCGGTTTTGTCTCTTCTTCAGCGCCACCGAAGATCGACAGGATGCTTGCCCAGAATCCCTTGCCGGCCGGCTTCTGGGCCTTCTGTGGTTTCGGCGCCGCTGTGCTCGGCTTCAACGTGGCGACCACGGGCTGCTCGACGGCTTTGCGCGCGAGCACGGCCTGCGGTGACTCGGGCTCTACGACGGTGTGCGAAAGTTCGTAGCTGACGCCGGCGTTCTCGGCGAGCTCCATCTGGTCGTCGCGCACGCGTCGCACTTCGTAGTGCGGCGTCTCCAGTGCGGAGTTGGCGACCAGAATAACCTGCGTATCGTGCTGCGACTCCAGTCCCCGAACCCAGTCGCGCTTTTCATTCAGCAGGTAAGTGGCAACCTCGACCGGCAGCTGCGCGATGACTTTCGAAGTGCGTTCTTTGCGCACCTCTTCGCCGATGATGCGCAGTATCGCGAGCGCCAGGGACTCGACGCTGCGAATCGTGCCGAAGCCGCTGCAACGCGGACAGGTCTGGTAGGCCGACTCGCCGATAGACGGGCGCAGCCGCTGGCGCGACATCTCAAGAAGTCCAAAACGACTGATCTTGCCGATCTGCACGCGCGCTCGATCCTGCCGCACGGCATCGCGCAGTCGATTCTCGACCTCACGCTGATGTTTCTGCGGGCCCATATCGATGAAGTCGATCACGACCAGGCCGCCCAGGTCGCGGATACGCAATTGCCGCGCAACCTCGTCGGCGGCTTCAAGGTTGGTATTCAGGGCGGTCGCCTCAATATCGCCACCTTTGGTCGCTCGTGCCGAGTTGACGTCGATCGACACCATGGCTTCGGTATGGTCGATAACGATACTGCCGCCGGCCGGCAGGTTAACCGAATGCTCAAATGCCGATTCGATCTGCGTCTCGATCTGGAATCGCGTGAACAAGGGCACCGGGTCGACGTAGTGTTTCAGCTTTTTCAGGTTCTGCGGCATAACCTGTTCGACGAACTCGCGAGCCTCGTTATAGGTCTCTTCGTTGTCGATCAGGATTTCGCCGATCTCGCTGGTCAGGTAATCGCGCAGTGCGCGCACCACCGAATCGCTCTCACGATAGATCAGGAAGGGTGACTGCCGCTCGAGTACTACGTTGAGAATTGCAGTCCAGACGGTCAGCAGGTTTTCGAGGTCCCAGGCGAGCTCTTCGGCACTGCGATCGATCCCTGCGGTGCGCAGAATCACGCTCATGCCCTCGGGCACGACGATTTCATTCAAGGATTTTCGGGCCAGGTCGCGGTCGTCGCCGACGATGCGGCGAGATACGCCGCCGGAGCGGTCCTTGTTTGGTTTCAAGACGATGAAACGGCCGGCGAGACTGACAAATGTCGTCAGTGCGGCGCCCTTGTTGCCGCGTTCTTCCTTGTCGACCTGCACGACGATGTCCTGGCCTTCTTTCAGGACGTCTCTGATGTTGGGTTTACCGCCGGACTTGTTTTCCTTGACGAAGTACTCGCTGGAAATTTCTTTCAGCGGCAGGAAACCGTGGCGATCTGCACCGTAGTCGACAAAGGCGGCCTCGAGGCTGGGCTCGACGCGCGTGATTTTGCCTTTGTATATGTTGGCTTTTTTGCGTTCGCTAGCCGGTGCTTCGATGTTGAGGTCGTATATGCGTTGGCCATCGACCATCGCCATGCGCAACTCTTCTTCCTGAGTTGCGTTGATTAGCATTCTTTTCATAGTGCCCTACTTGAAGTGTGTTGCAGGACAGCAAATCGGGGCGTAGCGCCGCCGAGCGGGCGCAGGGGAGGTCACGCATAGAAAGCCGGCGCGGGATTGCGCCGTCGAAGTTATTCGCAATTTCGAATCGGGTTTGACTAAAGAGGGTCAGTACCCAGGAAAAAATCAGCATGAATGCCCTGCGGCTTTGCCGCTCTGGCGCCAGCCGGAATCCGTGCTCGCTGCCATCTGAAATTCGGTTCCGCAACCTGCGGGACCACAATGTGTCGCAGTAGCTACAATCCAGTGGGGTAGTTGCTGCGGGTGAAAACTGTAGGCGGTTAATCCACGATCGGGTACCGCCCGGGTCGTGAGGCCTGTCCTGTTGGTATCCCGGGAAGCCTCAGGGCGGTAATATAGCACACCCCAACCCGACTTCAAGTTATTGATCATGCAAGAAAAGTCTAAAGATACCGCCGAGACTCACGTTACGGGGGTCCGCAAAGTACGGGTCGACGCCGAGCGGGCCGGACAGCGTATCGACAATTTTCTGCGAAATGAGCTGCCGGGCGTGCCCAAGAGTCGCGTGTATCGGCTGCTCAGGCGCGGCGAGGTGCGGGTCAACGGCGGCCGCATCCGGGCAGAGTACAAGCTACTCGAGGGTGACGAGGTCCGCGTCCCACCGGCACGAATTCGGAGTGCGGCGGCGCCGCCCCCGGATAAAAAGGCGCAGAGCCTGCTTGAGCATGTGATTTATGAGGACAAGCGTTTGCTGGTCATCGACAAGCCGACAGGCCTGGCCGTGCACGGCGGCAGCGGTATTAGCCACGGGGCTGTCGAGCTGTTACGCCATGCCCGACCGGATCTCAAGGAACTGTCGCTGGTGCACCGCATCGATCGGGAGACTTCAGGTTGCCTCGTTTTGGCCAAGCGACGCAGCGCGCTGCGGGAGCTGCATGAGCTGTTCCGCGAGGGGCAGGTCGAGAAGAACTACCTGGCCCTTGTCGTCGGCGACTGGCAGTACGGTGAGCAACTCATCGATGTACCACTGCAGGTCGAGAACCGGCGTGGCGGTGAGCGCCACGTAATCGTCAGTGACAACGGCAAGACGGCACAGACCCGGGTAAGCCTGTCGCAAAGCTACGGGCTGTACAGTTTGCTGCAGTGTTCACCCGTCACCGGTAGAACACACCAGATTCGTGTCCACCTGCAGCACACCGGGCACCCGATTGCCGGTGATGAGCGTTACGGGGACGGAGATGCCAACTTCGACGCGAAGCAGGCCGGTCTGCCAAGGCTATTTCTGCACGCTCAGTCAATCGCCTTTGTGGACAGCAGCCGCAATGACCTGCACTTTACAGCGCCATTGCCGGATGATCTGGAGCGATTTCTGACGGTTGGAATCAGCGACGCGAGGCGAATCCGCAAGGGATAATTGATTTAGGGGTCGAACCGAGGTTTTCCGAAGAGAAAACCTCGGTTCGACCCCGTTTATATCCGGTTTATTTGGTCAGGTAGCCTGTGTCGACAGGTAGTCCAGCTGTAGCAGGCGGTCGGCCACCCAGATCATCGGCAGCCCGATCAGTGCCGTCGGGTCATCTGTCTTGACCGATTCGAACAATACGAACCCGGCGCCCTCGAGCTTGAAGCTGCCGGCGCAATCGTACGGTTCATCGAGGCGCAGATACGCCTCAGCCAGTCGCCGATCGAACTCCCGAAAACTCACCGTGGTTTTGTCGATGTGCTCGTAACGCGTTCGATTGACCTGATCGAGGATGCAGACGGCCGTCAGAAACGTAACCACCTGACCCGACGCGGCCAGTAGCTGCTCTACGGCTTTCTGATGGTCGCCGGGCTTGCCGAGCACGGTATTGTTCAGCACCGCAATCTGGTCAGCGCCGATGATCAGCGAGTCGCGAGCCTTGACCGCGACGGCTTCGGCTTTCTTTCTCGCCAGGTGCGTGGCGAGCTCGGCAGGCTCCAGTCCGAGGTCGTTGCTCTCGTCGATGTCGGGAGAGACCGTCTCGTAGTGGTCGAGAAAGCGCTCCAGCAGACCGCGCCGATAGGGCGACGAGGAGGCGAGCACGATTGCGGGAGCCGATGGATTTTGCATAAACAAATCAGAACGTTAAGAGAGAATGTGCGAATTCTACCGGGTTTGCGGGCGACTTCTAGTGTTTCCGCGCCGTGGCGTGGCCGGGGTGCTTTGACAGTAGGCCCTGAGGTCCTTATCATGCGCGCGCCATGGCTAATCCGCTGCGAGATCGCCGTACCGCGGCCGACTGGGCAGCGGCTGGGCAAGTTATTGAAATAGCTGAGAAACTTAACGGTTTCGAACAGCTGGCATCGGTCGTCGAGGCCGATCTGGCTGCGCTGAATTCGACAAAAATGCCGGGCTACTGGCGCGATTCGCTCATAACGGGGTCGCTTGAATTCGGCTTTGCTGATGCGCGGGGTAAGCTACCGCGAGTTCGTTGCAGAGTTGCGGCGACGCTGGCTGCGGTCTGCCAGCGGTGTCTCGAGCCGTTTGAGCTGGCGGTCGCAACCGAGACAGATTTGCTGCTGCCAGGGCACGAGGAAGTGGCGGAAGGGTATGAAGACCACGAGGTCTGGGAGCTGGAAGAGAGTATGCTCCGGCCGCTGGACATCGTGGAAGAGCTGCTGATCATGGCGTTGCCATTGTCAGCGATGCATGTTGACCTGGCTTCGTGCACGGCATTGTCGGCCGAGCCGGACAACCGGGAAAAAAAGACAACACCGTTTGCCGCACTTCGCGCGCAAATGACGCAGGATCAATAAAGCCCGCAAGTTAAGGACGGGCAGGAGAAGATTATGGCTGTTCAAAAGAGTCGCAGGACCCCCTCAACGCGCGGTATGCGGCGTGCACACGACAAGCTGAAGAAACCGGCATTGTCGGTCGACCCGACTTCGGGCGAAACGCATCTGCGTCACCGTGTAACGCCGGACGGTTTCTACCGCGGCAACCAGGTTGTGGCCCAGCCTGAGTCTGACGACGAAGAGTAAGCTCATCCCCTGATCGGCCTGACATCCGCCGGCCCTTCGAACAGTGGGATCACACGCAACCATTTCTCTTGATGCGATGAGCGGCGACCGCGGCGCCGAGGCTGTCGTGCGCGCGGCCGCCGGGTCGCTGCAGAAACACGCAAACCTGGAACTCGTACTCGTCGGGGACGAGCGCGAGCTTGGTGAGCTCGTCGCGAGCATTGTTGGCACCGAATCGCGACTGCGCATCCAGCACGCCAGCGAGGTTGTTGGTATGTCCGAAGCGCCGGTCGAGGCGCTGCGCAGGAAGAAAGACTCATCGATGCGTGTCGCGATCAACCTGGTCAAGTCCGGCGAGGCAGACGCCTGTGTCAGTGCCGGCAATACCGGGGCGTTGATGGCGACCGCGAAATTCGTTCTGAAGATGCTGCCCGGCATCGATCGGCCGGCGATCATCACGGAGCTCCCGGCGATCGGCGGATCGCTGCACATGCTCGATCTCGGCGCGAACACGCAGGGCAGTGCCGAGCACCTGTTTCAGTACGCGGTTATGGGCTCGATCGTAAGTTCGGATATTCTCGGCATCGAGAGGCCGAAAATCGCGTTGCTGAATATCGGCGCCGAGGATACGAAAGGCCACGGCACGGTAAAAGACGCCGCCGCAAAGCTGCAGGACAGCACGCTGAACTACGTCGGTTTCATCGAGGGCAGCGACCTGTTTTCCGGCAAAGCCGATGTCGTGGTGACCGACGGGTTTACCGGTAACGTTGCACTGAAAACGATGGAAGGCACAGTAGACCTGGCGAAGTACTACCTGCGCCGTGCTTTCAGCCGTAGCTGGATTACGAAGCTGCAGGCGCTGCTTGCCGGCTCGGTATTGCGAAAACTCGCGTCGGAGATGGACTCGCGCAACTACAACGGTGCGACTCTGGTTGGCCTAAATGGTATTGTTATCAAGAGTCACGGCAGTGCCGATGCCTACGCATTTCAGCATGCCATTGATACTGCAATCGTTGAGGTGCGCAATCAGTTGCCGCAACAGATTGGCGCACTGCTGCAAGAGGAAACCGCATGACGTATTCGCGTATCGTTGGCACGGGTCGATACCTGCCGGAACGCATCATGACGAACTTCGATCTGGAGAAGATCGTCGATACAACGGACGAGTGGATTCGAACTCGGACGGGCGTCGAGCGTCGGCACGTTGTCGCCGAGGATCAAACGACATCGGATATGTGCGTCGAAGCGGCGAAAAAGGCCATTGAAGACGCCGGTGTCGATGTCTCCGATATTGATCTCGTCATTACCGGAACGACGTCGCCGGACCTGATCTTTCCCAACGTCTCGACCTTGATCCAGCATCGCCTGGGTATTCCGGCATGCCCGGCATTCAGCCTCGAAGCCGCCTGTACCGGTTTTATCTATGCGTTGACGATGGCCGACAAGTTCATTCGCCTGGGCGACGCCAAGTGTGCGCTCGTTATTGGTGCCGAGTGCATCACCAAGCTAATGGACTGGAAGGATCGCAATACCTGCGTATTGTTCGGCGACGGTGCGGGTGCGGTCATCGTGAAGCCCTCCGACGAGCCGGGCATCATGTCGACCCATCTCGGCGCGGATGGCCAATACAAGGATCTGCTCTATTATCCGGTCGGCGCCTCGAACCAGCTGGCAAAAGCCGGCACCGATGAGGCCGCCATCCAGATGGTTGGCAGCGAAGTCTTCAAAGTTGCGGTCAAGACCCTGGGCGGCATTGCGTCCGAGACGCTCGAAAAGGCGGGGATTGATAAGGACGAACTGGACTGGCTGATTCCGCACCAGGCCAATATTCGCATTATCCAGGCAACGGCCAAGCGTCTCGGCCTGCCGATGGAAAAAGTAATTCTCACCGTGCAGGACCACGGCAACACGTCTGCCGCATCTGTACCGATGGCACTGGATGTCGGTATCCGTGACGGGCGAGTGCAGAAAGGTCAGCTGGTTTTGATGGAGGCTTTTGGCGGCGGATTCACCTGGGGCTCCGTCCTGATGCGACTGTGAATAACGGGGACATTCCTGATTAAATGTATTAATACATTTAATCAGGAATGTCCCCAATTTATTACCCTGCTTTTCTGCATACGCAGAAAAGCAGAATGTCCCTTACCACAATTTGCTTTTCGCCTGGCGCGCCGAGCGCCGCCGCATTCGCTGATGCAGTTGCTGCCGACGACGATCCAGCCGGTCGCGGCGAATGACCGGATCGACCTTCTTGCCCTGCTTTCGATCGAAGTCATCCCGAAAATTGCAGAAGTCCTCGTACGCCTCACGTACATGCTTCAACTCGCGTACTGCAAGTTCGATAATGATGACGTCATCCAGGTAACCGATAACGGGGATGTCGTCCGGAAGGATGTCCTCGGGATCGGCAAAATAAACGAAGGTCGCCAGCAATTTTTCGCGATCGATTTCCGGTAGCTGCCAGTCGTCATCGGTCAGCATCGAGATCAGAGACTCGAGCTGCGGAATACGCTCGCCAACGAAGTCGGGCAGGGGTTCGCTCTGGCGAATGGCATCGAGCACGTCACGAATCGCTTCGATGATCTCGGATTCTTCTGCATCGCGAACCGCCTCGCGAGACATTTTCAGTGCCTTGCGAAAAAAGTGCAGGTCTCGATCCGTCAGCTCGAACGATATCTTCATGCTCATCGCGACAGGCTACCGGCAAGTCCCTATGTTGGTCAATGCAGGATGGTTTACCATAGGGCTACGCAACAGGGTCCGGAACCATGAAACCGAAACTGATAATTGGCAACAAGAACTACTCTTCCTGGTCACTACGTGCCTGGTTGTTGCTAAAGGAAGCGGGCATCGACTTTGACGAGCACATGATCTGTCTCGACACGGATACGTCGGCGCAGGAAATCGCGTCATTCTCCGGGGCCGGCCGTGTTCCGGTCCTGCAGCTTGGTGAGCTCACGGTGTGGGACACCATGGCGATTGCTGAGACCATTGCCGAACGCTGGCCGGAGAAGCAGCTTTGGCCCGCGGACCCGGATGAGCGTGCGCACGCGCGCTCTATTGCGGCGGAAATGCACTCAGGCTTTCCGCATCTCCGGGAGTGCATGCCAATGAACTGCCGCGCGATGGGCCGCAAAGTACCGTTGCCCGATGAACTGGGCGACGATATCGATCGCGTTATTCACATCTGGGGTGATTGTCATCGCGAGTTCGGCGATCGAGGCGGCTGGCTGTTCGGCAGCTTCTCGATTGCAGACGCGATGTTTGCGCCGGTCGTTTTACGGTTCCGGACCTATGGCATCAACCTGCCGGAATCGGCCGGGTTCTATCCCCATCGTCTGCTCGAGAGCAACGCGATGCAGGAGTGGCTGGCGGCAGCTGAGTGCGAGATCGAAGTAATCGAAGCGGACGAAAAAGGCCAGTGATACTTCGCCTGATCATACTGCTTGCCGCGTGTCTGCTGGCAAGCGCACCGTCGCGCGCGGAGGTCTATGAGTTGCCGCCGGACGGATTCGACGTTATTGGCGCTGTGTCGACCGTCACGGCAAGTCACGAAGATACGCTCGTCGATATTGCGCGGCGCCACGGTCTCGGCTACCAGGACATCGTGCGCGCCAATCCCGATGTGAATATCTGGTTGCCGGGTGAAGGTACCGAGGTCGTATTGCCGACACGTTTCGTACTACCGCCCGGGCCGCGCAACGGCCTGGTCCTGAACCTGGCCGAATACCGCATGTATTACTTCCCGCCGGTGAAGGAAGGGCGGCCGACTTTCGTGTATTCCTATCCCATTAGCATAGGGCGTATGGACTGGGAGACGCCGCTCGGCGACACGAAGATAGTCGCAATGGCGAAGAACCCGGCCTGGTACCCGCCGCAGTCGGTGCGTGATGAGCACGCGGCCGATGGCGACCCGTTACCACGCATCGTGCCGGCTGGCCCGGAAAATCCGCTGGGCACGAGAGCGATGCGACTGTCGTTACCGGGCTACCTGATTCACGGCACGAACAGGCCTGCGGGTGTCGGTATGCGCGTCTCACACGGCTGCATACGCATGTTCCCCGAAGACATCGAATTCCTGTTTCAGCACGTCAATGTCAATACGCCGGTGCGCATCATCAACGCGCCGGTGAAGCTCGGCTGGAACGGCGAAATGCTCGTCGCCGAGGTGCATCCCGTGCTCGAGTCGCCGCAGCCGCTGGTCGATGCATCGCTCAAGCAGATCGAGAAACTGGATGCCGACGTCGAGCTGCCGGATCCGGATATGCATAGCAGGGAACCGCTGACACAGATTACCGAGCAGTTCATAGCGGTAACCTCGGAGCGCGCCGGACAGCTGGACTGGGGTCTTGTGGAGTTGCTGGTCGCACGCTCTGACGGCATTCCCGAGACCGTCGGCATCAGCATAAAAAACGCCGCGACAAGCGCGGCGTCTGAATAACTGATTTCGTAGTCTTACGCTACTAAATACAATCTTATTTTGACATCGATTTCTGGAACATACGTTCCATGCTAGCCTTGTTAGCTTCACAGCAAGCTTGTGATGAGGTTGCAGCAGACATTGCGCGATCAGCCGTGCTCTGTGCAGCAGAAGCTGCCTGAGAAGCACGATCGGCAGCTGCGCGAGCAGCTTCAGCAGCAGAGGCTGCAGCAGCAGCGTCAGCGGCAGCACGGTCAGCCGTTGCCTTAACATCATCGAGCCCGGTTGTTGCACAACCAGCGGCCATTGCTACGAAGAGCGCAAGTGCGCTTGCTCTTAATGCGGTGTTTTTCATTTTGGAAGGTTCCTTTGTGGGTAAAACTGCAGGCGCATTATTTAACAAACTGTCCGAAGCTGCAATGAAAACTGCTGTTTTTATTGTCTTTTGTCGTTAGCTGGCGACATTTGCAAAGCAGGATCTACTGGCAAAACTGGCACATTTGCTGACGTAGGAGCGCGCCCCGGCGCGCGAAGCGAAGCGGCAGCAGCCAGGCTGCTTTTTATCGCGCCTGAAACGCGCTCCCGGGTGCACTTGCACTTGATCGAGTACTGTATATAATCCCAGATACTGTGAATCCATACAGGAACTGTTCAAATGCGCGAATTAACCCCCAGGCAAAGGCAAATTCTCGAAATGATTCAAGAGTTTATCAGCGAAACCGGGATGCCGCCGACACGCGCCGAGATCGCCGCTGAGCTCGGTTTCAAGTCGGCAAACGCGGCCGAGGAGCATCTGCGCGCGCTGCAACGCAAGGGCGTGCTCGACTTGTTACCGGGTGCCTCCCGCGGTATCCAGCTGAAGGACTCACTGCGCGACCAGATAGGCTTGCCGCTGGTCGGCCGGGTTGCCGCGGGTAGTCCGATCCTCGCCGAGGAGCATATCGAGGCGCGTTACAAGATCGATCAGCAGCTGTTTAGCCCTAAACCGCACTACCTGCTGCGCGTGCAGGGCATGAGCATGAAGAATGCCGGCATTCTCGATGGTGACCTTGTTGCCGTGCATCGCACGCCCGAAGTTCGCAGCCGCCAGATCATCGTTGCGCGTCTCGATGATGAAGTCACGGTCAAGCGCTACCGGCAGAACGGTTCGCTGGTCTCGCTGTTACCGGAAAACGAAGACTTTGAAACCATAGAAGTCGACCTCAAGCATCAGTCACTGGTCATCGAGGGTGTTGTTGTTGGCGTCATTCGCGATGGCCTGCCACTGCATTGAGCCTTGTCAGCGTCCCTCGAAAAATTGCTGGAGAACCCGCGTGTCTGGCGGGGACGCAACCAGGCGCAACGCAAGGCAGGTTTGGCCAGCGGTTACCCGGAGCTGGATCGACACCTGCCCGGGGGAGGCTGGCCCACCGGGGCGCTGACGGAAATCCTGACTGAACAATACGGTATTGGCGAGTTGCGCTTGCTGATGCCGGCATTGGTGCGGCTAAGTGCCGAAGACGCACAATCTGATTACAGTGAGCCGGGCTGGATTGCCTGGGTAGCGCCACCGTTTCAACCGTATCCGCCGGCGCTCATACAATGCGGCATCGATTTGTCGCGCATGCTTATAGTGCGACCCAAAGACCCCAGCGAAATACTCTGGTCCGCCGAACAGGCGCTCTCTTCAGGCACCTGTGCCGCCGTGCTGTTCTGGAGTGAGAAGCTCGACGACCAGGCGAGCCGGCGTTTGCAGCTGGCGGCTGAAAAAGGCCACAGCTGGGGCGTGGCTTTTCGCCCCATGGCTGCGCGCCAGCAACCATCGGCCGCCGCATTGCGCCTGGAGCTGCACTCCAGTAGCGAGGGCACGCGCGTTCATATCCTCAAAAGTCGTGGCGGTCGACCCACGATTCTCAATAAGTTCCTTTAAGCATGTCGCGGGCATGGAAATCACCCGTTACGAGACGGGGAGCCGCCCCGACTCCCGCTGCGTTACAGCAGGTGTTGCCATTCATTGAACCGGCGGCGCCGCTCGTTAAGCCGCTGGTTTTGACGCCAACGCGAGTGCAGCGGCTCTGGTTCTGCATCTGGCTGCCGGGTCTGCCGCTCGAGGCGACGCGTTCAGCGAACGGTGCGATGGCCGTTATCGAAGAACAGCAGGGCATTCATCGGGTACTGCTGGCCGATACCGCGGCAGAGGCTGCAGGCGTCATGATCGGACAGTCGGCCAATGCCGCGCTCGCGTTGCTACCAGCGCTGCAGCTTGAAGAACGTAGCCCGCCCAGGGAGCAGCAGGTACTCGAGGCGCTGGCAAGCTGGCTCGAACGCTTTTCATCGTTTGTCTGCATTGCCGATCGTGACGTATTGCTGCTGGAGATTGCTGGCAGCCTGCGGCTGTTCGGTGGCCTGCGGGAACTGCGCGAAAAAATTTCGACAGGCTTACGTCAGCATGGCTTTAACGCCTCACTTGCGATCGCACCAACACCGCTTGGCGCAACCTGGCTGGCACGCGCCGGGCAACGGGCCTGTATTCGCGACGAGCAGAACCTCAAACGTGCATTACGCGATTTACCGCTGCACAGCTTGCAGTGGCCCGAAGGGCTGTGTGCATCGTTAAACGGCATGGGTGTGACAAGCATCGGCGATTGCCTGCGCCTGCCCCGCGAGGGCTTTGTGCGGCGTTTTGGTGCCGAGCATATGCTTGCACTGGACCGGGCGCTGGGGCATTTGCCGGATCCGCGTAATTCCTGGCGTGCGCCGGAGCGTTTCTGCGCGGATCATGAAATGGCAGAAGAACAGTCGGATCGGGAACGGCTGCTTAACGTGTGCCACGAGCTGTTGCTGTCACACGAGCAGTTCCTGCTGGCGAGACAGCTGGGTACGCAGCGCTTGAGTTTCAGTTTTTTCCATCTTAAGGGTTCTGCAACTGAACTGCGTTTAGGTTGTGCGCGTGCAGACCGTTCCGCTGAACGCTGGCTGGAGTTATTAGGTATTCGCTTCGAGCAGCTGGTATTACCCGAACCGGTCATTGCGATTCGTTTGCGCAGTGGCATAACCCAGGCCTTGCAGGCGCAGTCCGCGCGCCTGAATTTCGATGGCGTTAAAGACAGACCGGCACGAAGCTACTCAATCGCGGAGCTCGCTGAACGTCTTGTTGCTCGTATCGGTGAACAGTCCGTGCACTCGTTCAGTATGGTTGCCGAACATCGTCCCCAGTATGCCTGGCGCCCGCAGAGTCTTTTCTCTGACTGGGCGAGTAGCACGCTGTCAGAGGTCCGGCGACATTTGCAGCGTCCCCTGTGGATGTTGCCTGAGCCGACCCTGCTGCCTGCCGATAGCGGTTATCCGCTGCATCAGGGTGACCGATTAACGCTGCTGGAAGGGCCGGAGCGGCTTGAGACTGGCTGGTGGGATGAAGATGGCATTTCTCGTGACTATTACACCGCGGTAAACCTGGCGGGGATACGCTTGTGGATCTTTCGTAACCGCAGTCGGCCGTCTTGCTGGTACCTGCACGGCTATTTTGGATGATTGGAAGCGGCCTCAATGCCTGGCGAATACGCTGAGCTCCACGCACTCAGCAACTTTACGTTTTTACGGGGCGCCTCTCACCCCGAAGAACTCGTTGAGGTAGCGGCAAAGCTCGGCTACGAGGCGCTTGCCATTACCGACGAATGCTCGATGTCGGGCATCGTCCGGGCGCACTCCGCTGCAAAGCAGTTCGGACTCAAAAAACTGATTATCGGTGCCGAGTTCAAATTGCAAAGCGGCCGCAAGCTCGTTGCACTGGCACGCAATCGAAACGGCTACGCGTCACTGTGCCAGTTGATTTCGACAGCGCGCCGAGCCGCAGAAAAGGGCAGCTATGCGTTGTCGCGTACCGCGTTTGAAGGCGGTTTGCCGGACTGCCTGGTGCTATGGGTACCGGATCAGGATTTCAAACTGGATGTCGAGGATCACTGGGTACGCGAGACTTTTCGTGATCGCCTCTGGATTGCCGTTGAGTTGCTCGCTGATGGCCGACAGCAGGAGCAGCTTGCGCGACTGCTGGAAGAGGGCCGGCGGCTCAAGTTGCCGCTGGTGGCGAGCGGTGATGTGCACATGCATCGTCGTTCGCGGCGAATTCTGCAGGACGCCCTGACAGCGATACGCCATGGCACGACGATCGACAATGCAGGTTTCGCCTTGTATGCAAACGGGGAACGTCATCTTCGTTCGTTCGACACATTGCGACGTATTTACCCGCCCGAGCTGCTGGCCGAAACGGTACGCATAGCCAATGCCATCGAGTTTTCACTGGATGAACTGCGCTACGAGTATCCTGATGAGCTGGTGCCGGCGGGTGAAACGCCTGCCACGTATCTGCGCAAATTGACCGAGCAGGGCATGCACCGTCGCTGGCCTCGCAGCATTCCGCAGAAAGTGGTGCCGCTCGTCGAACATGAGCTCGCGCTGATTGCCGACCTCGAGTACGAGCCTTTCTTTCTGACGGTTTACGATATCGTTTCATTTGCCCGGTCGCAGGGCATTTTGTGCCAGGGCAGGGGGTCGGCGGCCAACTCCGCAGTCTGCTTTTGTTTAGGCATTACCGAGGTCGATCCGGGTCGCATGCAAATGCTGGTAGAGCGTTTCATCTCCAAGGAGCGCAACGAGCCACCTGATATCGATGTCGACTTCGAGCATGAACGTCGCGAAGAGGTGATTCAGTACATCTACGCCAAGTACGGTCGTGAGCGAGCGGCGCTCGCGGCGACGGTCATCACTTATCGGCCCCGCAGTGCGCTGCGCGATGTTGGCAAACTGCTGGGCCTGAGCGATTTGCAGGTCAGTCGTTTGTCGCGTTCCATGCAATGGTGGGACGGGAGCAAAGTCGACGACAGCCGTGTTCTCGAGGCCGGGCTCGATCCCGACAGCCCTGTCATGCGTCGGCTGTTGTACCTGGTGAAAGAGCTCATCGGTTTCCCGAGGCATCTGTCGCAGCATGTCGGCGGTTTTGTAATCTCGAATACGCCGCTGTACCAACCTGGTGCCGATCGAAAACGCCGCGATGCCCGATCGCACGGTGATCCAGTGGGAAAAAGACGACCTGGAGGAACTGGGTCTGCTCAAGGTCGACGTTCTCGGCCTCGGCATGCTGACGGCCATACGCCGCAGCTTCGATCTGATACGCGATTTCAGCGGCATGCAGTACACGCTGGCCAGCGTTCCGGCTGAGGATCCGCGTGTCTATGACATGATTTGCGAAGGCGACACGATGGGTGTTTTTCAGATCGAGTCACGGGCGCAGATGGCGATGCTGCCGAGGCTGAAGCCTCGTTGTTACTACGACCTGGTGATCGAGGTGGCAATTATCCGGCCAGGTCCGATACAGGGCGACATGGTGCACCCGTATTTGCGTCGCCGAAACGGCGAGGAAGCTGTCGACTATCCCAGCGATGCCGTTAAAGGCGTATTACAGCGCACGTTGGGGGTGCCGATTTTCCAGGAACAGGTCATGCAGCTTGCCGTTGTTGCGGCCGGTTTTACGCCAGGTGAGGCGGATCAGTTACGGCGCGCGATGGCGGCATGGAAGCGTCGCGGCGGCCTCGGTGGTTTCGAGGAAAAGCTGATTTCGGGCATGCGTGAACGTGGCTATAAAGAGGAATTCGCGCGGCAGATATTTCGCCAGATCGAGGGCTTTGGTGAGTACGGGTTCCCGGAATCGCATTCCGCGAGTTTCGCACTGCTGGTGTATGTCTCATCGTGGCTGAAATGTCATGAGCCCGCGGCATTTACCTGTGCACTGCTGAACAGCCAGCCCATGGGCTTTTATTCCGCATCACAGCTTGTTCAGGACGTGCGGCGGCACGGCGTTCAGGTACGACCTGTCGATATCAATCAAAGCCTGTGGGACTGCTCGCTGGAGGCCGATGACGAAGGCAAAGCGTCACTGCGCTTAGGGTTTCGCATGATCAAGGGGCTGTCCGAGGCGGCAGGGCAGAGAATCGTCGCAGAGCGCCGCTCGGGTGACTACGAACAGCCGCAGCAGTTGCTCGAGCGTGCAGGGCTCGATCAGCGCGAACTCGGCGTGCTGGCATCGTCAGGCGCCTTACAAACGGTAGCCGGGGATCGGCACAGGGCGCGTTGGGCCGTGTCCGGCATCGAAAAGCCGATGCCGCTGTTTCCCTCAATGGACCGTTATGAAGCGACGCCATTGTTACGTAAACCAACCGAAGGCCAGAACATTGTTGCGGACTACCAGGGCACCGGGCTGACGCTTGAAAGGCATCCTGTATGCCTGCTCAGGCGGCATCTGGACCGCTATCGGTACCGGTCAGCGCAACAATTACCGGATCTTGAGAATGGCCAGGCGCTCAACGTAGCGGGCCTTGTGATTACGAAGCAGCGGCCGGGCACCGCTAGCGGCGTCACCTTCGTAACGCTGGAAGACGAGACAGGGCAAATAAATGTCGTGATCTGGAAGCAGATCGCCGAGCAATATCGTGCCGCATTACTCAACGCACGGTTGCTGGGCCTCTCCGGGGAACTGCAGATCGAGGGGAAAGTGATACATGTGATCGCCCATCGATTATTTGATCACACGAATATGCTGGGCAACCTGACCGTACGGTCAAGGGATTTTCGTTAACCGTAAAGGGTCAGTCTTCGTCGAGATTGATATTAAAAGTGCTGTCCAGCTCCTGCTCGCGCTTCTCTCTGAGTTCCTCAAGCTTGTGTCGAATCTCAGCTTTGCGGTGCACATCCTCGCTGTCGCTGGCATCAAGCTTGGCAACCAATCGCTCAATGTCCATTTCGACAGTCGTGTCACCACTAACGACGTCGTCGGCATCGTCCTCGGTAATGACGACGTCGCCGTGAGCGCGTCGTCAGGTACTTCATCAACAGTCTCCTCGTTGACATTGTCTTTTTCACCGTTCATCGCAGCAGTCTCCAGCAACAGGCATGTCAGTTAATATTATCAGCGAATCAGGTTATTAATTTCAAAGATCGGGAGCAAAATTGCAAGCACAATCGTAAGAACGATAGCCCCCATTATGACAATCAGTAACGGCTGCAAAATTCCAAGCAGTGCTGCGATCAAACCGTCAACCTCGCGTTCCTGGCCTGCAGCGGCGCGCGAGAGCATTTCCTCCAGGCGACCGCCGGCTTCTCCGCTGGATATGAGATGAATCATCATGGGCGGGAACAGCTTGCTGGCCGCCAGCGATTTAGCGATGGAACCGCCTTCCCGAACCCGCAGGGTGGCCTCCATGACAGCGTCCCGCATTGGCAAATTCTCGATGACCTCTGAGGATATGTTCAGGGATTCGAGGATAGGAACGCCGCTGCCGGCGAGAATACTCAACGTGCGCGTGAAGCGCGCGGTGTTGACGCCGCGTGTCAGCCGTCCAACGATAGGCATTCTCAGCAATACCGAATGGAAGCGACGTCGCGGGCCGTCTTTCTGCAAAACCCACCAGGCCGCATAAGACAGCGCGCCCAGGCCAATGATCACGAGCAACCAGTAATCGCGCAAGAAATCACTGGTGGCGATCAGGCCACTCGTCAGGGCTGGCAATTCGGCCGCCGTATTTTCGAAGACGCCGACTATCTTGGGTACGACGGTGGCCAGCATGAAGCTGATGATGCCGACGGCCATTACCACCAGCGCGATAGGGTAGACCATTGCATTGGTTATGCGCTGCCGGAGTTCCTGGCGTGCCTCGGTATAGTCGGCCAGGCGTTCGAGCACAACATCGAGATGACCGGACTGCTCGCCCGCAGCCACCGTTGCCCGGTACAGTTCCGGAAATGCCTGCGGGAACTCGCTGAAGCCATCGGCCAGCGTATGTCCTTCCATCACCTTCGCGCGCACGCCCAGCAGCATGCTCTTGGTTCGTGGTTGATCATTCTGCTGAGAAACGGCGAGCAGGGCCTCTTCCAGGGGTAAGCCGGACTGTGAGAGGGACGCGAGCTGTCGCGTTATGAGAGCCAGTTCGCCTGACGACATACCGCGGCGCAGGGAAAAGCTGCGCTGCCGGCGCGCTTCTCGCTGCGCGACCTCCGTAACGCTGACCGGCAACAGTTTGCGGTCCCGCAGCAGCTGGCGAACATGTCGTGGCGTGTCGCCCTCGAGCAAGCCTTTCGACTGCTTGCCGGACTGATCCATCGCTACGTATTCAAAGGCACCCATCTGGCAGTTTTCCGTGTCTCGCTAGCTGACCAACCGGATCAGTCCTCGCGCGTGACGCGCAGGACCTCCTCCAGGGTCGTCGTGCCATTTAGCACCTGTCGACGACCGTCCGCACGGATGCTCGGGCTGGTTTTGCGGGCGTGTCGATCCAACTCTTGTTCGCTGACGCCGCCGTGGATCATCTCGCGCATTTCGTCGTCAACCGTAATCAGCTCGTAGATGCCGGTACGACCCGAGAATCCGCCGTTGGCACCTTCGCCCGGGTGGTAGAGGGTGGGCGGGTTGGCCGGATCGACTTCCAGCAGCTTGCATTCGTATTCGCGGGCCGTGTACGGAATCTTGGAATCATGGTCGAGGACGCGCACCAGGCGCTGCGCAAGAACGCCCAGCAAGCTGGATGAGAGCAGGAACGGTTCCACGCCCATATCGCGCAGGCGTGTCACGGCCCCGGCAGCGGTGTTGGTATGCAAGGTCGATAGAACGAGGTGGCCAGTGAGGCTCGCCTGTACAGCGATCTCGGCCGTCTCGAGGTCGCGAATCTCACCCACCATGACGACGTCCGGATCCTGCCGCAGTATTGCGCGCAAACCGCGCGCAAAGGTCATGTTCACTTTCGTATTGACCTGAGATTGCCCGATACCGTCGATGAAATACTCGATCGGATCTTCGACCGTCATGATGTTGCGTGTGTCGTCGTTGATGCGCGCCAGCGCCGCGTACAGCGTCGTGGTCTTGCCGGAACCAGTCGGACCCGTCACGAGAATAATGCCGTGCGGTTTGTGAATCAGACTATCCATTGTCTTCTGCGCAACGGGGTCCATGCCCAGCGAAGTCAGTTCGAGGCGACCGGCCTGTTTGTCGAGTAGTCGCAGTACGACGCGTTCGCCGTGGCCTGATGGCATGGTCGACACGCGAACGTCGACCGCGCGGCCGGCGATCCGCAAAGAGATACGGCCGTCCTGAGGCAGCCGTTTCTCCGCTATATCCAGCTTGGACATGACCTTGATTCGCGAGACCACTAACGGCGCAAGAGCTCGTCTTGTTTGCAGAATCTCTTTGAGCACACCATCGACACGAAAGCGTACGCCAAGGCGATTCTCGTAAGGCTCGATGTGCACGTCCGAGGCATTCTCTTTGATCGCCTCAGTCAGGACCGCGTTGATAAAACGAATGATAGGCGCATCATCATCGCTCTCCAGCAGATCGGATGGTCCCTGCAGTTCCATTGCAACCTGTGTGAGATTGAATTCCTCGTCCAGGCCGTCAACCATCTGTGACGCCTTGGTCCGATCGCGCTCGTAGAATTCCTGCAGAGCGGCGTCGAACACATCTGCGGAAACTCGCGACAGCTTCAGAGGGACGCCCGCAAATCGCCGGGCTTCGGCAAGGCTGATCGGTGTAGCGCCGCTTCGACAAACCGCGTCCGCCTCGTTGTCGTCAACGCTGCGAATCAGCACGCCATGGCGTTTGGCGAACGAATAGGGCAGCGTTCGAGGGTGCGGCTCGACCAGCGGCTCCTGCTCTGTCTCAGGCGTGATTTCGCTGTCTACCTCCATCGGCGCTAGTTACTCTCTTCGCTAGAGGTTTTCGGCCTGATGAAGTCTTCAAGCGGCGGCAACATCGGGCGTTGAGTACCCGGCATCAGTTCTACATCATTACCCTGCTGTCCCTGCTGGATATCGCGGATCATATTGTACTTTTGATTGGTTTCGAACGCGGTCTGACTGGCGTCGCGCAGAATTGTCGCCCTGATGAATATCATCAGGTTCGTCTTGATCTTGTCGGTTTTCCGCGAGCGGAACAGGTTGCCCAACAAAGGTATGCGGCCCAAAACAGGAACGCGCTGGTCACTCTCTCGCAGCTGATCTTCGATGAGACCGCCCAGCACAAGTATCTCACCGTCGTCGACGATGACGGTTGTCTCCACGATGCGCTGGTTCGTGACAAGGTCCACGGCGCCTTCAGCAGACGTGGCAATGCTTGAGATCTCCTGAGAGAGATTCAACACCATTGAGTCGCCTTCGTTGATCTGTGGCGTTATGGCCAGTTTCACACCGATCTGCTGACGCTGAATCGTCTGGAATGGGTTGACGGAACCGGTCGTACCACCCGTGTTCGTGAAGGATCCTGTAACGAACGGCACTTCCTGGCCGACATTCAGACTCGCTTCTTCGTTGTCCGTCGTAACGATAGATGGCGTAGATATGATGTTGGTGTTGGCGTCGCCTTCGAGCGCGCGCATGATCGCCGCGAAACTGACGCCCGAGTCACTGATACGCCCAAGACCAACCGAAATTCCTTCGCCAATAAGGCCAGGATCGACGACGCCGCTGCCCGCAGCGGTACCGAGTTGCACGATGCCGCCCGGAAAATTCGAGAAGTTCGTCACGGAGATTGGCGCATCGGTGCCGCTGCCTTCGATAGCCCAGGTGGTACCAAATTCGTTTTTCTTGTCTGCGATAACTTCGACAATGATTGCTTCGACCAGGACTTGTGCGCGTCGTATATCCAGCTTGTCGACGATCTGTGTCAGCGCGCGCATCATCTTCGGCGGCGCGTTAACGACGATCGCGTTGGTTTGCGTATCGGCCCAGACGCTGACGTTGTTCGTTCCCGGCGCTGCCGCGCCCGCAGCCTGCGCTCCGCCTGTGACCTGCGCTGTAAAATGTTGCTGCAATTTCGTTGCCAGCTCTTCGGCGTCGGCATAGCGCAGGTACCTTACCTGAGTGTCGCCACCTTCCTCGAGCGGTGTGTCGAGATGCGCAATCAAGGTGCGCAGTCGCAGCCGGTCTGATTTGTCGCCCCCGATCAGCACGCTGTTGGTGCGAGCGTCGGCAACCAGGCTCGTTGTCGCCGGCGCGCCGTCCGAGCGCGGGGTCTGCGCAAGCGCCGTCATGATGCGGACGATCTCGGACGCCGATGCATGTTCCAGCGTAACGACCTCGATATCCTCATCGCTGGCCTGGTCTATGCGCCGGATGATTGCCACCATGCGCGCGACGTTGGCCGCCCGATCTGAAATGATCAGCATGTTAGAGCCCGCATGAGCGACCATGTGGCCGTACTGGGGAATCAATGGGCGCAATATGGGGACCAGCTGGGTTGCGCCGACGTTGCGAACCTGAATTACCTGCGTCGCCAGGTCATCCGGGCCCGACGCCGAACTGGTGCCGAGCGGACCGGCGAACTGGCGCGCGGTAGCGTCCGGCAAGATTTTGGTCAGGTCACCGCTCTGAATAGCGACATAGCCATGAACCTGCAGAATTGACAGGAACGCCTCGTAAAACGCATCGGGCGACATCGGCGTGGCCGACAACAACGTAACCTTGCCCGTGACGCGAGGATCGATAATAAAATTCTTTCCGGTTACCTCGCTGACTGCCTCGACGACCTTGCGGATGTCTGCATCTTTCCAGTTGAGTGTAACGTCGGTTTGCTGTGCCCAACCGGCTGAGGCAACCGATAACACTAGTGCCGCTATCAACGGGCGCACCAATCGGCGCAAAGTAGCTCTTGCTTTTTGTTTCATTTGGTTTGCTCGCCGGTCAGATCGAGTTGGCTGGTCTTAAGAGTGATGGTCTCGGGTTGCCCATTGCGTTCAACGGTAACGGTCACTTGCTCCGCAGTACCGAGTGCCTGAAATATCTGCATCGCCTGGGTCGGGTCGGTCAGTGACTGCCCATCGATGTCTTTTATTAGGTCACCTGGCCGCAGGCCCAGTGCCGAGAACTGCTGTCGGTCCCGGCCCGGGTAGACGCGGTAACCGCTTTGCTGGCCGTTTACGAAGTAAGGCGTCGGGCGAATGACGTCCGAGAGTTTCGTCAGATTCTGCGAAACGACAGCCTGAATACTCTGCTGGTTATCCTTGGCGCGGCGATTCCGCGTCGTCGTTCGCCGACTCTGCGTAACTGCCGCCGCGGCAAAGTCCTTTGGCAGCTTCAGGTTGGTAAGGACACCGTTTTCGTTTAGTACCACCCGGTCCGCATAAACCGCGTGCAGTTTTGCGCCGGAGCCAATCGCATCATCGATGGCGTAGACTTTTTCGTCGTTGTTGCCGTCGGCAATGATGGCGACCGAGTATTCCCTGATTTGCGAGGCGACTGTACCTTTCAGTGACAAATTCGTAAGGCGTGTATCGCTCAGGTTGTCGTTCTCCTCGGGCGTCGGCGCCAACTCCATGTCTGTTTCATCCGCCACGCCGAACATGTGCGCGGCAACAACGGCTTGCACGTCGCTGGACGCGGCCGCCTGCACACGATTGGTCACGCTGGAGGCAGGCACTGCAATGCTATCGCCGGCCGCGGGTCCGGGAACCAGCATCCAGATGACTTTCGCGATTTGCCACGCGATAACCACGACCAGGAGCAGGCTCAACCATGGCGGCACGACGCGATTGATGACCGCCAGCGCGTTGCGACCATCGAGGCTGGTGAGATCGGATAAATTGACTTTGGTGATCATGTTCCGCGCGGCTAACTTCCGTACCTTGACCTCATTACTAACGCAGCGGCCCAATGATACGGGTTGATTCGCGGCGGCGACAAGAGGGTAGAGGCTAAAAATGCTATGTTTTGCAAAGGTATACCTACACTTTCTAATGTAAAAGTTAGACTAGAAATTGGCGGCCTGGCCGGAAAATGACGGCTTTTTCGCCAGGCCCGGAACAGCGCCCGCCTGGGCGAGCTTCGATATAATAACGTGCTTACGGCCCACATATTGAATTTCTCATATCTGACCGCAAATCCGGCAATCAAATTCATTAAATTATGTACCCTGACAAATTATGTACTCTGACCCGAATGAGTGAGAAACCGACCGACAACGAACAATACGGCAGCCATGATCTCGCCGTCGAGGAGGCGCGACCAAAGCTGAAGCAGCCGCCATTGTACCGGGTCGTCCTGCTAAACGACGACTTCACACCGATGGAGTTCGTCGTGGATATACTCGAGACGGTATTCAGCATGGAACGTACCCGTGCGACTCAGGTCATGTTAGAAGTACATACGAAGGGCAAGGGCATTTGTGGCGTATTCAGTTTTGAAATCGCCGAAACCAAGGTCGCGCAGGTAATGGGTATCGCCAAGCAACATCAGCATCCGCTACTCTGCACTATGGAACAGGTCTGAACCGGCAATGAGGCAGCACTATGCTCAGCAGTGAGCTCGAATTTTGTTTGAATGAGGCATTTCAGCGCGCTCGGGACCATCGTCACGAGTTCATGACGGTCGAGCATCTCCTGCTTGCGCTGCTGGATATTCCAAAGGTTCACGAAATCCTGAAGGCTTGCAACGCCAACCTCCCGGAGTTGCGTCGCCAGCTGGCCGAGTGCGTCGATGAACAGACGCCGCTGCTGCCCGAGGATACGGATACGGATGTTCAGCCGACGCTGGGCTTTCAGCGTGTGCTGCAGCGCGCGGTCTTCCACGTGCAGTCCAGTGGCAAGAAGGAAGTAACAGGCAGTAATGTGCTGGTTGCGATCTTCAGTGAGAAGCAGTCGCAGGCGGTTTACTTCATGAATCTGCAGGACATCACCCGCCTCGATATCGTGAATTTCATCTCTCACGGGCTGCCACAGGTGCCGGGTGACGGCGGCGAAGAGCAGTCTGAGGCGCAGCTCGAAGGCGATGCCGAAGTCGAGCGTTCGCCGCTGGATCAATACGCCACGAATCTGAATGAGCGAGCCATACAGGGCAAGATCGATCCGCTGATCGGCCGCGAACTGGAGATTGAGCGAACCGTCCAGATCCTGTGCCGGCGACGCAAGAATAATCCGCTGTACGTTGGCGAAGCCGGCGTCGGCAAGACGGCGCTTGCCGAAGGACTGGCGCGCATGATCACGGAAGAGCGTGTTCCCGAGGTGCTTCGAGACAGCACGATCTACGCGCTGGACATGGGCACGCTCATTGCCGGCACCAAGTATCGCGGTGATTTTGAAAAGCGCCTGAAGGGCGTTATCGCCGAAATCAGCGAGGATCCCGGCGCAATCCTGTTTATTGATGAAATCCACACGGTTATCGGCGCAGGCGCTGCGTCCGGTGGCGTCATGGATGCCAGTAACCTGATCAAGCCGGTGCTTGCAAACGGTGAGATTCGCTGTATTGGTTCGACCACTTACTCGGAGTATCGCGGGGTCTTTGAGAAGGACCACGCCCTGGCACGTCGCTTCCAGAAGATCGATGTGCCTGAGCCGAGCATCGAGGAAACTGTGGCCATACTGAAAGGGCTGCGCTCGCGTTTCGAAGAACATCACGGCATTCATTACGAGGATCAGGCGCTCGAGTCTGCCGCGGAGCTCGCGGCACGACACATCAACGACCGACATCTTCCCGACAAGGCCATCGACGTTATGGACGAGGCAGGCGCCAACCTGCGCCTGCAGCCCGTCGCTGACCGCAGTGATCGTGTGACGGTCGAAATGATCGAGAACATCGTGGCAAAGATGGCGCGTATTCCGGCGAAGAGTGTGTCTGCGTCGGACCGCGATGCGCTGCGCACGATGGAGCGGGACCTGAAGTTGACTATCTTTGGTCAGGATCGCGCGATCGAGGCGCTCAGCAGCGCTATCAAGATGTCGCGTTCCGGACTTCGTGAGGAAGAGAAACCAATTGGTGCCTTCCTGTTTGCGGGCCCGACCGGTGTTGGCAAGACGGAGGTAACGCGGCAGCTGGCAATGTTGATGGGCGTCGAGCTCATTCGTTTCGACATGTCCGAGTACATGGAGCGTCACACGGTATCGCGATTGATCGGTGCGCCGCCGGGTTACGTCGGCTTCGACCAGGGTGGCTTGCTCACGGAGGCGGTCAGCAAGAATCCGCATGCGGTCGTGCTGCTCGACGAAATCGAGAAAGCCCATCCCGAGGTGTTCAACCTGCTGTTACAGGTGATGGACCACGGTACGCTGACCGATAACAACGGTCGCAAGGCAGACTTCCGCAATGTCGTTCTCGTCATGACGACCAATGCGGGTGCCGAAGAGATGAGTCGTGCTTCCATCGGCTTCACGCAACAGGATCACAGCAGCGACGGCATGGCGATCATCAAGAAGCGATTCGCGCCCGAGTTCCGCAACCGGCTGGATGCCATCATCCAGTTTGCGTCGCTGGAGATCGAGTCGATCAAGCGGGTCGTCGATAAGCTCGTCGTCGAACTGGAAGCCAAGTTGGGCAACAACAACGTCACGCTGGAACTGGACGATGCGGCCCGGGAGTGGATAGCGGAGCGCGGTTACGACCCGAAGATGGGCGCGCGACCAATGGCGCGAATCATCCAGGAGCAGATCAAGCGACCGCTGGCCGAAGAGCTGTTATTCGGCACCCTGGCGGACGGCGGTCATGTGAAGATAACCGTCGGTCCGGACAATGAGCTGGAGTTGATTTCTGAGCCGGTGCTGAAGGAACTTGAGCACCTGCCGGAGAGGTAGTAAGCGCCGGCTTTAACGTCCGCGGTAGACGATACGGCCCTTGCTCAGGTCGTACGGGGTGAGTTCCACCGTGACTTTGTCGCCGGTGAGAATACGGATGTAGTTCTTGCGCATTTTTCCTGAAATATGCGCAGTCACCACGTGACCATTTTCCAGTTCTACGCGGAAAGTGGTGTTGGGCAGCGTCTCGTTAACAACGCCTTCCATCTGTAGTGCTTCTTCTTTCGCCAAGGGTCTCGTTTCTCTCTAGTGCTAAAAGGCTGGCGAATTGTGCAGAAACGGCCGGGGTATTGCAATGTAGCTGGCGTGGTTACGGCATCAATTCAGGCACTGATATTGGGTCTATTGGCCAGTTTTCAAACCGTACTGGTGGGCTGCACAGGCTATCCAGCGAGGCCACAAAGGCGTCGCGCGGGATAATCTTCGCGCCGAGACTCAATAAGTGGCTCGATACCAGCTGGCAGTCAAGAATGCCGAGTTCACCTGCATCCATCATCCGTGTGATCGCCAGCAGCGCAATCTTGGACGCACCTTCGACGCTGCTGAACATCGATTCGCCGAAAAAAGCACGGCCGATAACCAGGCCGTAGAGCCCGCCGACCAGTGACCCATCCCGCCAGATTTCGATGGAATGTGCCCAGCCTTCGCGGTGCAATCGCTCGTAGGCATTCATCATATCCGGGGTAATCCAGGTACCTGTCTCCGGCCCGCGAGGTGCCGCACAGGCACGAATAACGCTGGCGAAGTCCGTGTTGAAGCGCACTTGTGAGGTGGATTGCCGCAACGCCCGTCGCAGGCGTCGAGACACGTGGAGATCTCCCGGCTGGAATACGCAGCGGGGATCCGGGGACCACCACAGCAGTGGTTGTCCATCGTCGTACCACGGGAAGATCCCCTGGCTGTACGCGCACAGCACGCGCTCAGAGCCCAGATCGCCGCCGGCCGCAAGCAGGCCATCGGGCTCTCTTAGTGCATGCTCTACCGGTGGAAACGCGCCGGGCGGATCATCGGCGCTGAGCCAGGTAATACGACTGTTGGTCATTCGCCGGACTTGTATGGACTGCGCGAATCCACGGCGTCCATATAGCGATCGACATGACGTGCTTCTTCGTCGAGGTAGCGGCCGATCGCATCCGCGAATTCCGGGTGCGCAAGCCAATGTGCGGACCACGTGGTTTCCGGGGAAAAGCCGCGGCTGATTTTGTGCTCACCCTGTGTGCCGGGTTCGAAGATCTGTATCTGGTTGGCAATGCAGTAATCGATACCCTGGTAGTAGCAGGTTTCGAAATGCAGGGCGTCATAGTGTCCATCGCTGCCCCAGTATCGTCCGTATAGAACCTGCTTGCTTTCGAAAAATACCGCGGCGGCAACGGCGTCGCCATCCTTCTCGGCGAGCACCACCAGTATGTTCTCCGGAAGTTGACGACTCACAGAGCGGAAGAATTCTTCGTTGAAGTAGGGCAGTGAGCCACGGCGCATGAAGGTGCGGCTGATCAGGGCGTACACCACGGACCAGAGCGCATCGTCGAGCTGATCGCCCTTCAAGTGACGAAATCGAATGCCATTTTCCTCAGCGCGGCGCCGGTCACGCTTCGCCTTCTTGCGTTTCGACGCGTTGAACGTCGCAAGAAAGTCGTCGAAACTCGTGTAGCCGCGGTTGCGCCAGTGAAACTGGCAGTCTTTGCGGATCAGGAGGCCTGCGGATTCAAATAACGGAATCTCCTCGGGCGTCGGAAACAGGAAGTGCACTGAAGAATAGTCCGACTCGATGGCCAGCTGCACGGCCGCGGCGATGAGCGCCATCGCCGCCTCGGTGTCGTCGGGATCCGCCAGCAGCAGCCGGCGGCTGGGCGCTGGCGTAAAGGGTGCCGCCGACGTGAGTTTCGGGTAATAAGCGAGCCCGGCCTGCTCGTAGGCGTTGGCCCACGCCCAGTCGAAAACGAACTCACCCCATGAATGACTTTTCTCGTAGAGCGGCATTGCGGCGCGAAGGCTGCCGGGGTGACCTATCGTCAGGTGCCTCGGCGACCATCCCTGCTCGGGAGAAACGCAGCGCGTCTGCTCTGCGAGCTGCAGAAATTCGTGGCGCAGGAACGGATAGTCGGTGCCGGCGAGACGATTCCAGTCGTCGGCCGCAATGTCGGCGATGCTGGCGTGGACAGTGACCTCCACTAGGGCCCGCCAGCTGACAGCAGGGCTCGGCTCAATGGGGCCTCAGGCGGCGGCATCGTCCGCCGCGTCAGCTGCCTTTTCGAGCGCATCGACGTATTTTTCGGCATCGAGTGCGGCCATGCAGCCGGCGCCGGCCGACGTGATGGCCTGCCGGTAAACCTGGTCGGCGACATCACCGGCTGCGTAGACGCCGGCAACGCTGGTCGCTGTCGCGTCACCTTCGATTCCGGATTTTATGATGATGTAGCCGTTCTTCATGTCGAGCTGGCCGTCAAACAGGCTGGTATTGGGTTTGTGGCCGATCGCTATGAAGACGCCGTCCACGTCGAGGTCCGTCGTCTGCTCCGTGTCCTTGGTACTGCGGATACGAAGTCCTGTGACGCCGGAATCCTCACCAAGCACCTCATCGACGACGTTATCCCAGCGGATTTCGACGTTGCCATTCTTCTCCTTCTCGAAGAGATGGTCCTGCAGGATTTTCTCCGCCCGGAGTTCGTCACGCCGATGTACCAGTGTGACTTTGGATGCGATGTTGCTCAGGTAGAGTGCTTCCTCGACCGCTGTGTTGCCACCGCCGACGACAGCGACGGGTTTGCCGCGGTAGAAGAAACCGTCACACGTCGCGCAGGCGGACACGCCGCGGCCCTTGTAGGCCTCCTCGGAGGGCAGCCCCAGGTACATGGCAGTAGCGCCGGTCGATATGATCAGGGCATCGCAGGTGTAGCTGCCGTAATCGCCATCGAGTCGAAAAGGACGCTGCGACAGGTCGGCCGTGTGAATGTGATCGTTGACGATTTCCGTATCGAAGCGTTGCGCGTGGCGCAGCATGCGGTCCATCAACTCCGGGCCCTGCAGGCCCTCGACGTCTCCGGGCCAGTTGTCCACGTCGGTTGTGGTCATCAGCTGGCCGCCCTGTTCAATACCCGTGACCATGACCGGATCGAGATTGGCGCGGGCTGCGTAAACGGCGGCGGAATAGCCGGCTGGACCGGACCCGAGAATCAGAACCCGGCAATGTTTCAAGTCACTCATGTATAATTTGTCCCTGAATTTTTCGATGCACTGATTTGCCCGCGCAGAGCCCCGAAATGCGGCTTAAACACCGAGTTTCAAGGGCGATGATGCGGGCAAGCTGTATGCGGAAGAGCGCGTCCTTGGACTAGTGTAGGGAAAACCGTTTCTTTATGGCAAGAGTCTCCAAAGCGAAACAGCCTGAATCGAAGTTGTCCATGCAGGTGCATCGGGCACTGCGAGAGGGGGCGCTCTACGTATTCGGCGCGCTGGCGCTGATTCTCTGGTTGCGCTGTTCACCTACGATCCGGCTGATCCCGGGTTTCAGTCAGGCAACCACAGATGCCGAAGTGCGCAACGGCGTCGGTCGTTTCGGCGCGTTAGATCGCCGATCTGTTGTTCAATTTCTTCGGCCGGCCGGCGTACCTGTTCACGGTGATGGTGATCTATCTCGGCTGGATGCTGTACCGCGAACAAAAGACCCAGATTGAATTGACCAAGCTTGATTTCGGGCTGCGCTTTGCCGGTTTCCTGGCGACGCTGGTCACCAGCTGTGGCTCTGTCGACACTGCATTTTTCATCCGCAGGCTTCAACGAGTCGGCAGGCGGCATTATCGGCACAGGTCGTTGGTCGACGGGCTCGACGAGCGTCATGAAGCTGCTCGGGGCGAGCACCTTGTTGTTCTGTTTGTGGGTTGCCGCCATCTCGCTTGTTCCTCGGTATCTCGTGGATCGATGTCATGGACCGCATCGGCCAGTGGACCTTGTCGGCCTACGAGAAACTGAAAATCAAGATCGGTGAGTTGCGTGATCGTGCGGAAGGCCGTCGGCAGGCGGCAGCGCGACAGGACGTCGCCAAGGTGCAAAAGATTCTCAAGGCGAAACGTGCCAAGCCGCGCATCGAGCCGGTCGTGTCGACGCTCGAAACCAGTGCCCGAGCCGAAAAAGAACGACAGGTGCCGCTGTTCGACCCGCCGGCAGCAGGCGAGCTGCCGCCTTTGTCGCTACTCGATGACCCACCGGAGCAGAAGCAGGGTTACTCCGAGGACTCGCTGGAGGCAATGTCGCGACTCGTTGAGCTCAAGCTGAAGGACTTCAATATCGACGTCGAGGTTCGCTCCGTGTCACCTGGTCCGGTCATCACGCGCTTCGAGCTGGATCCTGCGCCGGGTGTCAAGGTCAGCCAGATAGCGAATCTCTCCAAGGACCTGGCGCGCTCGTTGTCGGTTGTCAGCGTGCGCATCGTGGAAGTGATTCCTGGTAAGTCATTCGTCGGACTGGAAATTCCGAACGAGGTACGCCAACTGGTGACGCTGGGCGAGATTCTGAAGTCGAAAGTCTACGATGAAATGGCGTCTCCGTTGACGCTTGCACTGGGCAAGGACATCGGCGGCAAATCGGTCGTCGCGGATCTCGCGCGCATGCCGCACCTGCTGATCGCAGGCACGACGGGCTCGGGCAAGTCGGTCGGCATCAACGCAATGGTCCTGAGCATCCTCTACAAGGCGCAGCCGGAGCAGGTGCGTCTCATCATGATCGACCCGAAGATGCTCGAGCTATCGGTTTACGAGGGCATTCCGCATCTCCTGGCGCCCGTCGTCACAGACATGAAAGAGGCGTCGAATTCGCTGCGCTGGTGCGTCGCGGAGATGGATCGCCGTTATCGCCTGATGTCGGCGCTGGGTGTGCGCAATATCGGTGGTTATAACCGCAAGGTAAAAGAGGCGATAGAGGCTGGCGATCCAATCAAGGATCCGATATTCAGGCCGCCTGAGATCTTCGACGAGGACAAACCCATCGAGCATCCGACGCTGATGCCGCTGCCGTTTATCGTCGTCATCATCGACGAGCTCGCCGATATGATGATGATCGTCGGCAAGAAGGTCGAAGAGCTGATCGCACGTCTTGCGCAGAAAGCCCGCGCGTCCGGAATACACATGATTCTCGCGACCCAGCGACCGTCGGTCGATGTGATTACCGGCCTGATCAAGGCGAATGTGCCGACACGCATCGCGTTCCAGGTATCGGCGAAGGTCGATTCGCGCACTATTCTCGATCAGATGGGCGCTGAGAACCTGCTCGGGCATGGCGACATGCTGTACCTGCCGCCCGGAACCTCGCTGCCGGTGCGCGTACACGGCGCGTTTGTCGATGATAACGAGGTTCACGCGGTCGTCCGGCAACTGAAAAAAAGCGGTGCGCCGCGCTATGTCGATGAAATTTTGGAGGGTCCGTCGGGTCCAACACCAGGACTGGTCGGCATTGACAAGATGCCGGCAGACAGTGCCGATGCCGAGGAGGATCCTCTGTACGACCAGGCGGTGCAGGTCGTTCTGGATACGCGCAAAGCCTCGATATCCGGCGTTCAGCGGCGTCTCAAGATCGGTTATAACCGGGCCGCCAGGATGGTCGAATCGATGGAGGCGGCCGGTCTGGTAGGGCCACTACAGAGCAACGGAAGCCGCGAGATCCTGGCGCCCAATGCCAGTGACAAGGACTGAGGAAGAACGGTGCAGGCAAGTATGAGCAGGCGAGGATTACAGCTGCGACAAACACTAAACCGGGGGCGACGCCGAGCGCTCGCAGTGCTCCTTGTCGTGGGCATCGTCGCCACGTCGGGCCAGCTCGCAATGGCCGAAGTTCGCATTGACGAGGCCGGCGAAAAACTGGTCAATAACTTTCTCACGGATGTCGTGACGATGCAGGGCCGTTTCGAGCAGTCGCTGGTCGGTGCGGACGGGCAGGTGGTCGAGATATCCGGTGGCACGCTGGAGATCGAACGTCCGGGCCGTTTTCGCTGGGCGTATTCCGACCCCTATGAGCAGTGGCTGGTCGCCGATGGACAGAATATCTGGTCCTATGACGTTGACCTTGCGCAGGTGACCGTTAAGCCTCAGGAAAAGGCACTGAGCAACACGCCGGCCATGCTGCTGGGCGGTTCAGCGGGTGTGCTCGAGCAGTTTCGTTTCGAAGGCAGCATGCTCGAAGACGCGACCACCTGGGTGCGAATGCGGCCCGTCGATGACAGCAGTGGATTCAACCGAGTCGAGCTCGGCTTCCTCGACGGTCAGCTGACGCGCATGGTGTTCTTCGACAATCTCGAGCAGACCACCCTGGTTGCGCTCTACGACGTTGTCGTTAACGAGCCCATCGACGCGAGCCGTTTTGAGTTTATCGTCCCCGACGATGTGGATCTCGTCGGCGTGCCGCTCGCGAAAAGCGACGCCATTCCCTGATGTTGCCGCTGCGGCACTTGCGGTTCTGGCGAATCGCCGGCGTGGTTCTGCTATGCCTGGTGCTTGTTTTCGCGCTGATGCCGGCCGTCTGGTTCTGGAATGATCGTGCCGGAGCTCTCGCCTGGTTTCGAAATTCCGACAAGCTGCTGCATGCCACGACATTTCTAATGCTGGCAGTCTGGTTCTCTGGTCAGTACAGGCGCCCCTCGTACCTGCGCGTCGCGGCGGGACTCATGTTGTTCGGTCTGTTCATAGAGTTCTGCCAGTTCCTGGTGGGCTACCGCCAGGCCGACCTACTCGATGTGGCGGCAAATACGGCCGGTATCGTCACTGGTTTTGCAATCGCGCTTGCGGGGCTGGGCGGCTGGAGCCAGCGACTGGAAACCTGGTACGCCGCGCGACGTGCGGACAGCGGCATTGGCTGATCTTTTCTCCACGGCACCGCAATACGAAAATGAGCGCCCGCTCGCCGATCGAATGCGTCCGGCAACCCTCGCCGAGTTTTCGGGCCAGCGCCACCTGTTGGCCGAGGGTAAGCCGTTGTTGCGTGCTATCGAACAGGGACGCGCGCACTCGATGGTCTTCTGGGGGCCGCCCGGAACGGGGAAGACGACGCTGGCGCGATTGATCGCCCGCACGACGGATTCGCACTTCATCGCGCTCTCGGCGGTCATGGCCGGTGTTAAGGACATACGTGCCGCCGTCAAGGAGGCCAGCGGACATCGGCAAATGCACAACCGCGGTACGCTGCTATTTCTTGATGAAGTACATCGTTTCAACAAATCGCAGCAGGACGCGTTTCCTTCCATTTGTGGAAGACGGCACACTCACGTTCATCGGCGCGACGACGGAGAACCCTTCCTTCGAACTCAATAACGCGCTGCTGTCGCGCGCCCGGGTCTACGTGCTGAAGTCCCTGACGGAAGACGACCTGGTGGAGGTGTTGCAACGTGCACTAGGTGATGAGTCGCGAGGTCTCGCCGGGAATTTCACGATAGACGACGAATTGATTCAGATCATCGCGCGGGCGGCAGATGGTGATGCGCGTCGCTCGCTGAATCTCCTCGAGCTTGCCGCCGACCTCGCCGAGAACGATCAGATCACCGCTGATATCGTGCGCGAAGTCGCATCGGGCAATCGGCGACGCTTCGATAAGCAAGGTGAATACTTTTACGACCAGATCTCGGCGCTGCATAAGGCGGTGCGCGGCACGGATCCGGATGCCGCCCTTTACTGGCTTATGCGTATGCTGGACGGCGGCTGCGATCCGCAATATATCGCGCGGCGAATGATCAGGGTTGCGTCCGAGGACATTGGCAACGCCGATCCGCGCAGCCTGCAGCTGACGCTCAATGCCTGGGAAGTTCTCGAGCGGCTTGGCAGCCCGGAAGGGGAGCTGGCGCTGGCACAGGCTGTCGTGTACCTCGCCTGCGCGCCGAAGAGCAACGCGGTTTACACGGCGGCCAAGGCGGCGATGCAGGATGCCCGGGAGCAGGGCTCGCTCGAAGTGCCGATGCATTTGCGCAACGCGCCGACAGGCCTGATGAAGGATCTTGGCTACGGCGACAACTACCGCTACGCGCATGACGAGGAGGATGCGGTCGCCAGGGGTGAGAAGTACTTTCCCGACGACATGAGCCCGGTTAAGTATTATCATCCGGTGCCGCGCGGACTCGAGATTCGGATTCGCGAGAAGCTCGACGAAATCGAGCGCATGAACAGCGACACTCACGCAAAGAAAACTCACCATGATTGATCCGAAATTACTGCGCCAGTCCGCGCCTGAAGTTGCACAGAACCTCGCGCGGCGAGGCTTCACCTTCGATACGGAGGAATACCTTGCGCTCGAAGAGCGCCGCAAGGCGCTGCAGGTCGAGACGGAGTCGTTGCGCAGCGATCGCAACAGCAGTGCCAAGCGCATTGGTATGGCCAAAGCCAAGGGCGAGGACATCGCGCCGTTGCTGGCGGCAGTGAAAGACCTTGGCGATCAGCTCGAGAGCAACGAGGCAGCCCTGCAGGACGTGCAGAAGTCTCTTGGCGACATTGAGCTGGGCCTGCCCAACCTGCTGTCTGACGACGTGCCTGACGGCCACGCAGAGTCTGACAATCGCGAAGTGCGCCGCTGGGGAGAGCCCGCCGAACTGGATTTCGAGGCGAAAGACCACATCGAACTCGGCGAGCAATCGGGCCTGCTGGACTTTGAGTCCGCGAGTCGCATTTCCGGGGCGCGTTTTACCGTCATGCGGGGGTCGCTGGCGCGAATGCAGAGGGCCTTGATACAGCTGATGCTCGACACGCATACCGGCGAGCACGGCTACGAAGAGGCCTATGTGCCGTACCTGGTGCAGGCGCAGGCGCTGGTCGGTACAGGCCAGTTACCGAAGTTCGAGGAAGACCTGTTTCAGACTCGTACGGAAACGCCTTTCTACCTTATCCCGACCGCCGAAGTGCCGCTGACCAACCTGGCTCGCGACAGCATCCTGGAGGCGGATCAACTGCCGGTGCGCTACGTTGCCCACACGCCGTGTTTCCGATCCGAAGCCGGTTCCTACGGCCAGGATACGCGCGGCATGATTCGCCAACACCAGTTCGAGAAAGTCGAGCTCGTGCAGTTCGTCGAGCCCGAGCGCTCGTCCGCGGCCCTCGAAGAGTTGACCGGCCACGCCGAAGTCATATTGCAGCGGCTTGAGCTGCCGTACCGCGTAGTCACACTGTGTGCCGGCGATATCGGCTTCGGTTCGACCAAGACCTACGACATCGAGGTCTGGCTGCCCGGGCAGCAGAAGTACCGCGAGATTTCATCATGCAGCAATTACAACGACTACCAGGCGCGGCGCATGCAGGCGCGCTGGCGTAATCCTGCAACCGGCAAGCCGGAGCTCATTCATACCCTGAATGGATCCGGTGTGGCTGCCGGGCGCGCGCTGATTGCCGTGATGGAGAACTACCAGAACGAGGATGGCAGCATTCGTATTCCGGAAGTCCTGCAGCCTTACATGGGCGGTGTTACCGAAATACGATGAACCTGCAGATTTGAGGCGAGAATAAAAAAAGGCCCCGAGCGGGGCCTTTTTCGTGTGGCTGTTGTTTGCTGTCAGTCGCGGCTAATGAACAGTCGCAGCACGTACCAGAACATCATCGCGATCGATGCGAATAACGCCATCGATGCGGCAACGTATTTGTCCTGCGGGTAGTGATGCATGATGTTCGAGGTGTCATAGAGAACGGCAACGCCGGCGAAGCCGATCATGCCGACCGAAAACCAGGTGCCGAGGTTCCAGCCGAACAGGAACGATGCGCCGATCAGGCCCATGACGATAAAGAAACCCCAGACCAGGATGCCGCGCAGGAACGAGAAGTCCTTGCGTGTGATCATCGCTGTGGCGATCAGTGCGACACAGCCAAAGATCGTGACGGTGGCCGCGCTCTCTATGATGTTCGAGCCCGATTGCGCGGACATGATCCATTGCGATCGCCAGCATCGGCACGAACATGATGGACCAAAGCACAACAAAGGCGGCAAAAGCCGCATACTGCGCCGGCTTCGATTCCAGCCGGTGAGCGAGGTGGCTCGCGCCCCAGCTCAGTGCGATAAACGCCATGAGCACGAGCATCGGGCTGTTAATCATAGGCGCGGCTATCGCCTGTGCGACGCCGGACTGGAACAGGTAGGTTTCAATCGCGGCGAACGCGAGAATGGCGCCGACCACGTGCGCGTAGCACTTCCAGATAAACTCGGAACGGCTTTCAACGGACGCCTGAGCGACGGGGCCGAGATAATTTACGTCTTGCTGCATTTCTTCGATCCTCATTTGGATGATTGCCGGCAATGCTATCACTGCCGGGGTGGTTGACGGTACGGAAAATGCGATCTGAACATTCGGATTATGTAGCACGGGCGGCTACCAGGGCAGGCGGTAGCCTTCGGCATGCCAGAACCCGCCAGAGGTCTCGAGCGTTAGCTCATCGATGCGGGCGATGAGCCCGGCGGCCGAATCTTTTGGCGAAACGCCCTGGCCTCGTGTCATCTCGGTGGCAACCAGGCCCGGGTGCAGCAATGCCACCGCAATACCGCGTGGCTTGAGTTCGTGCATCAGGTTGGTGCCGATCATATTGACTGCTGTCTTGGAGGTTCGGTAACCCCAGTTTCCGCCGGAACTATTGTCGTCAATTGAGCCGACCCGGCTGGTCACGATCGCGACCTTGGAGCCAGCGGACAAGTTGTCGCGCAGTGCCTCGGTGACGCGTAACGGACCGAGGGCGTTGACGCGAAACTGCAGCAGCATCTCATCGTAGTCGAGTTCACCGAAGGCATCCCCCCGCAGGATGCCTGCGTTATTGAGCAATACGTCGATAGGCGTGCTCCCGAGCTCGGCCGCGAGTTTTGCAACATCGTCCGCTTCCGCGACATCGATGCCGTCGATCACACGAATGCCCAGGCCTGTGAGTTCGTCGTTTAGTGTTCGGCAGACGCCGATGACGTCATCGCCTCTCGCGTGCGTCTGGCGTGCCAGCTCCAGCCCGATGCCGCGATTGCAGCCTGTGATCAGTATCGTTGACATGCTGTATCCCTTATCTGATTTTGCGTAGTGTATGGTCGAGATCTATGACCCATCCGGCAATCAACAAGTTCGCCTACACGACCGTGACGGCGGTCGTTATTGCCAACATGGTAGGTACCGGTGTTTTTACCAGCCTTGGATTCCAGCTGCTCGAACTTCGGTCCGGTTTCGTGCTGCTCGCCCTATGGGCCGTCGGTGGCTTGATCGCACTGTGCGGCGCCATGACCTACGCAGAGCTCGGCGCGGCGATGCCTCGCTCCGGCGGGGAGTACAATTTCCTTTCGCGAATCTACCACCCGGGTGTAGGTTTTGTCTCCGGCTGGGTTTCCGCGACGATCGGGTTTGCGGCGCCGACAGCTCTTGCCGCCATGACGTTCGCAGCCTACACGACTTCGGTGCTGCCGCAGCCTGTCGCGGACAGCATCGAGAAGGCGATCGCCGTCGCCCTGGTCGTCGTAATGGCCGCGGTGCATTCCAGCAGTCGGCGCCAGAGTGGTGGATTACAGTCTGTCTTTACGGTCCTCAAGGTAGGGGGGATCGTCGTATTTTGTTGTGCGGCGCTGCTGCTTGTGGATGAGCCGCAGGCAATGACTTTCCTGCCCGTTTCGGGCGATATGCAATTGCTGACCGGTGGTGCATTCGCCATTTCGCTGATCTATGTGAGCTACGCCTACACCGGCTGGAATGCGGCAACGTACCTGAGCAGCGAACTCGAGAATCCGCAGCGCGATTTGCCGCGTATCCTGTTTGCCGGCACGGCCGTTGTCACGATCCTGTATGTCGCGTTGAACTACGTTTTTCTGAGCGTCGCGCCGATCGACGCCATGCGAGGGGAGATCGAGATCGGTTTTATCGCTTCGGAATTTGCTTTTGGGCCAGCGGGTGGTCGCTTCGCTGGTCTTGCACTTGCGTTGTTGCTGGTATCCACCGTCAGCGCGATGACGCTTGCGGGGCCCCGCGTGCTGCAGGTGATTGGCGAGGATTTTCCGGTTCTGAATTTCCTGTGTCGTAGCAACAGTGACGGCTTGCCGTATTTTGCAGTCCGGACCCAGGCGGCGCTTACGGTGATATTCATCCTGACCTCTGGATTCGAGTCCATCCTGGTATTCGCAGGGTTCACGCTGGCGTTGAACAGCTTCGTCACCGTGCTCGGCGTTTTCGTGCTGCGCTGGCGGCAGCCGGACTTGCCACGTCCGTACCGGACCTTCGGCTACCCGGTGACTCCGCTGATCTACCTGCTCCTGACGGGCTGGACGCTGGGGTATGTGCTTTACAACCGACCGGCTGAAGGTGCGTTCGGGCTGGCCCTCATTCTGTCCGGTGCTGTTGTTTTCGCACTGTCAGGACGACGCGCGCCACGCACGGCTTAATGGAGAGGGTGGGATGAACGCTGCGCGTTCTCACTTGCGGCTTCGCCGCTGCCTGAGTTGAACAGGGCCCAAAGTCCCAAACCTCACTCGGCAAAACAAAAAAAGGCCCCGTGAAGGGGCCTTTATTTTGTTTGGCGGAGAGGGTGGGATGAACGCTGCGCGTTCTCACTTGCGGCTTCGCCGCTGCCTGAGTTGAACAGGGCTCAAAGTCCCAAACCTCACTCGGCGAAACAAACAAAAGGCCCCCAGCGGGGGCCTTTCATTTATTTGGCGGAGAGGGTGGGATGAACGCTGCGCGTTCTCACTTGCGGCTTCGCCGCTGCCTGAGTTGAACAGGGCTCAAAGTCCCAAACCTCACTCGGCGAAACAAACAAAAGGCCCCCAGAAGGGGCCTTTCATTTTATTTGGCGGAGAGGGTGGGATTTGAACCCACGAAGGGCTACAAACCCTTGCTGGTTTTCAAGACCAGTGCATTCAACCACTCTGCCACCTCTCCGGGGTCTGGTCGAACGACGGCGAATTGTGCTTGCAGACCCTCCGGGATTCAAGCGGTTGGTAAACACTTCGTTGAAATCGGGGCATTCGGGCCTCATATTGAACTCTCTGCGTAATCATTAAATCTCCGAACCCGCCTGTCGATCAGGTGTCTCAACAGGCAGGGCCCGTCGGAACTGTTATTAATGTTAAAACTAGAAAAAATGTATAAGTTACTGATAATAATATTTATTAGTTTCTCCGCATGCGCCTATGCGGAGGGCGATGCGGAGCGTTTCTTCGAGGCCGGTGATTGGGCCGCGGCGGCTGATGCCTATTCGCGCCGCACCGCAACGGACCCGGAGGACGTCGCAGCGTGGTTCCGGCTCGCGGTCAGCGCACGGCAGGCTGAGCGCTATGATGTCGCTCGCAATGCGCTCGAACAGGCAGAGGAGCGCCAGTTCTCACCGGTACGCATCGGACTTGAACGAGCCCGACTCAATGTACTGATCGAAGATAGAGAGGCCGCTGTCGAGGAACTTCGGTCCATCGCAGAGCTTGGCTTTACCGCGGTCAATGTCATCACCGGGGATCCGGTACTAGGGACGCTTGCCGGTGACAGTGGATTCGACGGGCTGGTCTCCGAGATGACCAGGCTGGCGTTTCCCTGCGAACATGACCCGGCGTTCTCGGCATTCGATTTCTGGGTCGGCGAGTGGGATGTGCAGCTTGCCGACGGCACCTACGTCGGCAGCAACAGTATCGAGCGTGCAGAGCATGGCTGCGTGCTTGTCGAAAACTGGACCAGCGCGTCGGGCGGGACGGGCACGAGTATTAACTATCTCGACAAGGTCTCGGGAGAATGGGTGCAGATCTGGAATGCGGCTGGTGGAAGCCAGATCCACATTCGCGGCGGCATGACTGACGACGGTATGCTGTTGACCGGCACCATACACTACGTTGCGAACGGCACGACGGCGGTTTTTCGGGGTCTCTGGACGCCATCTCGAGGACGGCCGCGTCCGGCAATTTTTCGAGCAACAGTCCGCCGATGGCGAGACATGGACGCCCTGGTTCGAGGGCTTTTACAACAGAAAATCCGTCGACCAGACGGGTTTGAGGAAGCAAAATTGAAATATTCATTCAGCAATCGTGGTTTGCCGGCGGGTAATCCTATTGCCAATATTTTCGTCATACTCGTCGGTGCGCTGATCATCGCGGTTTCCGTCGTACTCGGATTTGTCGCCTTTGTCGTCCTGGGCAGCATCGTTGCGGTCCTTGCAGCGGCCATCGGTGTGAGACTCTGGTGGTTCAATCGAAAGCTGAGCAAGCAGGGCGGGAGTGCGCGGCCGAGTGGTCAAGCCCGGTCCTCAACCTACATCGAGGGTGAGTACCGCGTGGTCGAAGATGACCGCGAGGACAGGTCCTAGCGCCAGCTAAGCGTAGTCAAAGCGACAAAAAAATCGTAAAGTCGCCCAGATGGTCAAACCAGCAACAAAAACGAAGAACGAAATAGACCGTAAGCGCCGTCGTCGACGCCGGCGCTTACAGATTATCGTCGTCTACACGCTGATTGCGGTCGGCCTGGCGTGGTTTTTCGAGTCACAGGCCACAACCACGGTCATTTTTGTGCGTCATGCCGAGAAGGCGGCGTTGCCGGCCGACGATCCGGTTCTGAGTGAGGCGGGACAGCGGCGCGCTGCCGAACTTGCCCGACAGCTTGTTGATGCCGACGTAGTTCCAGGTGTTGGCGTTGATGCCGTTTTTTCGACCCCTTTTCGACGCACGGTGGCGACGGCGAAGCCGGTCGCAGACGCGCTTGGGCTCCAGATCATGACTTATGACGCGGCGGATACCGAGGCGTTCCTGGAGACCGTGGTCAGGGACTACAAGGGCAAGATCGTCCTCGTCGTGGGGCACAGCAATACGGTGCCGGAGATGATTGGCAATATGGGCGCAAGCAAGAATGTGCCGCCGATTGCCGACGGCGAGTACGACAATATTTACCTGGTCAGTATCCCCTGGTTCGGAAATACGAAGACCATACGGCTGCGCTATGGCGAGCCCTACATCCCTTGATCGTCCAGCGTGAGCTGCGGGTCTCCACGAAAGGCCGCGGGACCTATGACATCACGGGCGACGTGCAGCGCACGGTTCGCGACTCGGGCGTTGCTTCTGGCTTGTGCCATGTCTTTATCTGTCACACGAGTGCATCGCTGATGCTCTGTGAGAACGCCGACCCAAGTGTGATGAGAGATCTCGAGACATTCATGTCGAGGCAGGTCCCCGACGGCGATCCGATGTTTACGCACACGGCTGAAGGGCCGGACGATATGCCGGCGCACATTCGCAGCATCCTCACGCAATCGGATCTGAATCTGCCGGTTCGGCAGGGAAGTTGTGCGCTAGGCACCTGGCAAGGCGTCTACCTTTGGGAGCATCGCCAGTCGCCACATACCCGACGTGTCATTTTCACAGTGCAGGGCGAGTGATCGGAATAATCAGCCTTCCGATTTTTTGCCTGCAGTTTCCCTGAGAATGATGGCTTTTTCGATGAACTCCTGGTGGCGACCGATTCGCACGTCCGCCATTACGGCATCCTGAATAGTCCGGTCCTGGTTGATCAGGAAGGTTGCCCGCCGAACGCCGACGCCAAAGGGTCCGTCGACGTCATACATCTTGATCGCCACTTTGTCAGGATCGCTTAACAGGACGAACGGCAGATCATGTTCGTCACGAAAACGCTCGTGGCTTTCCGTATCCTGCGGGCTTATACCAGCGACCTGGAGACCTACGGACTGGATATCGTTGTGAATATCACGTATCGAGCAGGCTTCCTTAGTACACCCGGGCGTGAAGTCAGCCGGGTAGAAATACAGAATAAGCGGTCCATCCCGAAGCAGGTCGGTTAGCGTTGTCTCTCCGCCCTGATCGTTAGCCAATTCGAATTCCGGCGCCCGTGAGCCAGTCTCAAGCATGCGCTATCTCCTTAGTGGTTATTACCCAGCATCGATTCCATGACCAGGTAACTGGGTTTGATCATACCGAGCGCTTTATACGTTTCTTGCGCGCGGTGGTTGTTGGTTTCAACGTAAAGCCGCAGTCCACAGACGTCTGGCTCTGCGGCCGCCAGTGATTCTACATGCCTGTATAGCGCAGAGAATACACCTTTGCGGCGATACGGGAGCGGCACGTAGACGCTCTGAATCCACCATATAGTCGCGTTACGCCAGTCACTCCATTCGTAGGTCACCATTAACTGCCCGACAATAGTGCCGTTCGACTCGGCGACCCAATAACGGCCCTTGGTCTTGTCGCCGAGAATCTCAGCCACTCCCGGGCCGATAACGTCCGATTTAAGCGTGCGTCCCTCAGTTTCCTCGGCCATGCACGAGTTGTAAGCAGCAATCGTAGAGGCGTCAGCCGGCGCTGCGTCGCGAATTCTGTAGTCCATAGGGTGTGCTTCCTCGATGAGTGAATACTATGCCCATGTTCGTCAACGCTGCAAATACCTCGGTTTTTTCGTATAACAATGACCCTCTTATGCCGTATAACCACTAAACGATGAAACCAATCCTAGCCCTGATAGTGCTGCTCGCACTGATTCTTCCGTCCGACGTCGGACGCGAAAGACAAGAAACCGCTCTTTCCAGGATACCGCCGTGGTCAAAGCGGTGCTGACGGCGCCCATCTCGCAAGCCTATGCGCAGCGCGATCAGGATGTCCGGATATACTTGCCGGGACAATGGACGTATACGGCAGCCGATGGAAACTCGGTCAGGCTTGACGTGTCGATTCGAACGCGCGGCTTATTCCGGCGAAAGTACTGCCAGCTGCCGCCGCTGCAGCTGAACTTCAAGAAGGGGCAGCTGAAGGACACGCTGTTCGCAGGGCAGAACAAGCTTAAGGTTGTGGCGCCGTGTCAGGGCGGCGCCAAATCCCAGCAACATGTCGTCCTGGAGTACCTGGCCTACCGGACCTTCGAAATACTGACAGAAAGAAGTTTCGGCACGCGGCTCGTGCGAATCAGCTACGTCGACAGCGATGAGAAAATGCCGCCCTGGACCGACCTGGCTTTCGTTATCGAAGACGACAAGGACATGGCCAAGCGCCTGGGGCTGACGCGTCTCAAAGTCGCCTCCAACGATTTCGATCAGCTGGAGCAAGCAAGCACGGCGCTTGTCGATGTGTTTCAGTATCTGATCGCCAACAACGACTACTCGGTTCTGGAGTCTGCCGATGGTCGGGAGTGTTGCCACAATACGGAAATTCTCTCACTCGCGGATAATGCTGACGTCCGAATTCCAGTTCCCTATGACTTCGATCTTTCCGGGCTGGTGAACACAGATTACGCGGCCCCCCCGAAGCATTTGCCGATCCGCCTGGTTCGCACCCGTTACTACCGCGGGCTTTGTCAGCCCGAAGGCGTACTGGAAGACACCATTCAGCACGTACAGTCGAAGCGCGAGGAAATTCTCGATCTGTACAGGAATACGAAGGAACTCGAGCCTTACAAGAAGAAAAAGACGTTGGCCTACATTGAGGAGTTTTTCGAAGTGCTGGACGATCCGAAAAAACAGCGCAAGCATCTGTACGACCGCTGTCGGGGTCAGCATCTCCTCGACGAGATGCTGTCTAAAGACTAGACATCGGGCCACCAGGTTCGGTGCGCGCCTTCTTGACCGCCGCCTTTTCGGCTTTGACCAACTTTCGACGCAGCTTGTCTTCAAGCACGTACTGCGATTCCAGGCCATCGCCGAATGCGCATACAGCAATTGCTGCATAGTTGAAGAACACGGTCAGCACTATCGCAATTTCAATGGACTTGACGCCGGCTGAGATTCCGACGCCAATCGACGCAAGGATGAACAGCGTATCGAATGTATCACTGAGTGCTCGGCGAAATCGAACACCGGCAACAATGCCTGCGAGACTGAAGGCTAACGCCAGACTATGCTGTACAACAGTGACGATGCCGGCAACCACGGCGGGCAGTACCAGCGTGGTCGTATCGATCGAATGATCGTAAATACTGTCGGTGTGAATGGCCCTGTAAACCCAGGACACCGGCAACATCAGCAGCAGCGTCGCCGTCATTACGTATACGAGCGACAAGGCCTCCTGTAGCCAGACAGGTCCCCGGGCCATCCTGGCGCGGGTGGTAGCCGTGGCTATTTCCTCGAGTTCCTCATCGTCGGCTGAAAGCAGTGCCTCTTCAAGATCGTAAACATTGCCACCGCCGTACTCCGCGATCTCGCCAACCCCACCGAGCGGCAGGTCGTTGACGACTTGCGGGAATACCGAAAGAATCAGGGCTGCTGTGGCTGCCAGAATCAGGTAGTAGACGGATATCCTGCCAGCCATGCGCACCAGGATCCTGCGATGTCGCGCAAGTGTCGCCGCTTTGATTTCCTGCTCACTCATTGGGCAACTCTAGAGCCATTGCCGGTCAATGGCAATTGCGATCAGTTAACACGATCGTCCAGGTCACGGCCCGTCGCCGACGAGCGCGGTAGTAACTGACGCCGTGTTGCTGCGCCTGATCAAGCAGGTGCGATTCGAGACGGCGCGCTGCACGCCTACTTCAAGGCAGGCACCTGCCATTCGTCTGGCAGGGCGCCCTGATCCATGATGATCTCGCGGTGACCGCTCCATGTGCTGATAATGGCTTCCGGCGTGCCAATGCCGGCAGCTCGTGGATCGCCGGATGGCCCGAACCAGTGGTTCTGGGGCGCGCCAGTCGTTCGTGCGCGCATACCGCAGTACGTTGTTCCGTTCACGGTCGACGCCAGAATACGATTCTGGAATACAGGGTCCGCGCTAACGACGGCAGCGGTCAGGTGATGTGAGATGCGCTCCAGAATTGAGAGGAGTGAATCGATGTCTTCGTCCCCGTAGGTGCAAATAATCTGGAATGGCCCAAAGAGCTCGGTCGTCAGCAAGTCGAAATGCTCATCGCAGACGGCGGCGAGCGGCACGCGAATCGCCGTGGGCTCGAAGGCGCCATAGCGCGCCGGGATGTTGTGGTTGCTGAGCGGCGAGCCACCAAACAGCAGCTCCGCGCCAGGTACCTCAAGCACCGTGTCGATGTGCCCCTTGATCTGCTCGTTGGTCCAGGACAGCACCGGTCCAATTGAAAGGTCATCGAGCTTGCGCCGTGACGCCAGCTCCTTGAGCCGCGGGAGCAGCGCGTCCGACCAATTGTCGTGCACAAAGAGAATGCTCTGCGCCGAGCACTTCTGCCCGGTGGCGTTGTAGGCGTCTTCGTCTGACTGCCATGCTACGTAGTCGGCCCATCGCGCATCGAAGTCAGGGCCAATGATCTTCCAATCGAAGCCGGCATCCTCCAGGCGGACGGCACCGTTGACCTTTCTTGTTATGGCCTCGGCAACATGGCTGGATCCTGTGAACTGGATCAGGCGGACGCGATCCGTCGCTGCGTCAAGCAGCTCGCCCATGCGTTCGCCGCGGCAGTGAATAAGGTCGATGTCTTCCGGCGAAAGCCCGCTATGGATCAGCAGGCGCAGGAACTGCTCGAATACAACGCTGACCTTCGAGTCCGCCTTCACCAGGGGCCGGTTGCCCATGAACAACGCACCCAGCGCCTGCAGCGCCGGAATTTCAAGCGGGAAATTGAAAGGTGCGATAACAACAACCGGACCAAACGGCCAGCGGTATCCGCGCGATTCCTGCCCGGTCGTGTCGCCCGGATTGGAGAAGCCACGGGCAAGAAAGCGTACGCCGTCGCCCGCAAAATTCTCAAGAAATACGCGTGTGACAACGACTTCGTTCAGGCACTGCTGCCAGCTCTTCGGCATCACTCTCTGAATCAGCCTGGTGAAGTATGCCTCGACGTCTTCCTCGGCCAACAGCGCCGCGGCCCGGGCGCAAACACGGCCCAGGTGAACATAGCGGTGCGTGTTCTTAAGCGGATTGTGCAGTCCGGTTTTCGGGCAGGTAGCCAGGCTCTTCAGGAACGGCGCAATATCCTGTGTGTCCGGCACGGCAAGAAACGCGTCTCCGGACATCGGGTCCGGTATGTCGTCACGTATCGACTCACCGGCAACCCAGTTTCCAGCGACAAGATTCTGCACAGCAGCGGGAGATTCCCCTGTCATGCCACCAAAGGGATCAACGGTTGCAAACTCAGGTGTCTTGTTAGATGTCATGGATCGGGGACCTCGGTCGACGGGAGGCCCGTTCGACTCTATTTAGGAAAGATAGACCGCGGCGATTATACGCTCTGCTTGAGTAGGGGGGTAATGCAGCGCTTCCGGGCCGGCAGCGGCGTATGATGGGAAAAAAGCAGGACCTGTGGAGCCCGATCTCATGAATTCAATTCAGACCCTGGCAACGTTCTTTGGCTGGTGCACGGTCATAAACATCGTCATCATCATCATCGTCTTCGTATTCACGAATTTCTTGCACGACTTATTCGGCCGAATCATCGCAAAGATGTTCGGTGTTAGCGAACAGGCGGCTAAGGAGACACTGCTGCGTGTCCTCATGCAGTACAGGGTTGCCTTCGTAGTATTCAGCCTGGTGCCCTATATCGCCCTGAAGATCATGGCGTAGTTTCCGGAGAAGGTTCTCCGCTGTTTCAACATGTTCAACACGGCCGCTTCGTCAGAGCGAATCGTAGTTCTTATCAATTTGACCTCTCATCTTTCTCCAAACTCTGGCGCACCTTGCGACTGATAACTTGGACTCAACGGCCCCGTTAGGCGTAGCGGGGCAGTCCCGCTTCACTTCCGAATGCTCCTAGCTCTGGGCCGCTCGGTTTTGAATGGCGCCCCGACCATGATGGATTCGGATCGCCTTTTGGCGATCCTCACCCTACGGGCTTCGCGGCGTTCGCCGCTCCGTCGCCAATTGCTTTCGCAATTGGTCGAACATGGCGCCCCGGAGAGGATCGACTCAGATCGGCTTAGGCCGATCTTCGGGGCTACGCCCCGTCATCGCAAACGATGACGTCCAAAACGCTGTCGCGTTTTGTCGAAAATGGCGCCCCGACCATGATTCGAACATGGGACCCCCAGATTAGGAATCTGGTGCTCTATCCGACTGAGCTACCGGGGCGGCGCGAGGATTCTAGCAGACCTGATACTTGCTGCAATTGATGTCTACTTGTAAGTGATTGTAACAGCAGCGTTTAGGCCATTGTTGCGTCCCGCGAGCTCTGTATATTGGCTCCCAACGTATATGGGAGGCCGGCAATGAGCGGTGTAGCAGCAAAAGCGATTGGTTGGACTGAGTCGGGACTGGTTCCTGACACCGTCATCCGTAGCGGCATGCGCCGGTTGCTCGACCGAAAGCTGGCTGAGATCCGAGCCGGCGACGTGGAGCACGCGTCCCGCACGCTCACAGAGTTCGCCGACATGATGCGGAACTCGCCGGTCGCTCTCGTTCCAGAGCTTGCGAACGAGCAGCATTACGAGGTCCCGGCCGAGTTCTTCGTGCAGGTCCTGGGCGAGAATCGTAAATACAGCTGCTGTTACTGGGCCCCCGACGTCAGCACGCTTGGCGAGGCTGAGGAGGCCGCTTTACAACTGACAGTGCAGCGGGCGGGCATCAGCGATGGCATGAAAGTGCTCGATATGGGCTGCGGCTGGGGTTCGCTCTCGCTGTGGATTGCCGAGCACTTCCCGAACGCCTCTGTTACGTCGGTCTCGAACTCGCGGTCGCAGCGCGAATTTATCATGGCGACCGCGGTGAAACGTGGTATCGAGAACATCAACGTAATCGTCTGCGACATGAACGACTTCGATGCCAACGACACCTTCGATCGTATTGTCTCGGTCGAGATGTTCGAGCACATGCGTAACTACGAGGAATTATACCGGCGGGTCAGTTCGTGGCTCGAGCCAGGTGGTCGCTTCTTCATGCATATCTTCTGTCACAGAACGACGCCTTACGAGTATATCGACAAGGGTCCCAGCGACTGGATGGGCCGGCACTTTTTTTCCGGCGGTATTATGCCCAGCGCAGATCTTCCGTTGCTGTTTCAGAAACACCTCAAGCTCGAGCAGCGCTGGGCCTGGAACGGCAAGCACTATGCGAAGACCTGCAAAGCATGGCTGGATCGCATGGATAGTCGACGCAATGCTGTGATGCCGATCCTTGCGGCAACTTATGGGCAGGATGATGCCAGCCGCTGGTGGATGCGCTGGCGTATGTTCTTCATGGCCTGCGAAGAGCTGTTTCGATTCAACGAAGGGCAGGAGTGGTTCGTAAGTCATTACCTGCTCAGCAAAGGAAATGAATAACATGCCTGTTCTTATCAATTTCGCAGCCTTCCAGATCGGATGGTTTTCTTCCGTGATCGGGGCGGCCAAGCAAATGCCCTGGCTCGGTCCCGTTGTGCTACTGATTGTGCTCGCCATTCATTTGCGGCAGGCGCGCCGTCCGCAGGCTGAGTTGACGCTGATCGTCGCTTGCGGCCTTGTCGGCGTATTTTTTGACAGTCTGCTGGTAGTTTTCGGTTGGGTTGCCTACCCGTCCGGTCAGATCAGCGAGTTCCTGGCGCCGTACTGGATTGTCACGATGTGGATGCTGTTCGGCACGACGTTGAATTTGTCGATGGGCTGGCTGAAAGGTCGTCCTTGGGTAGCAGCAGCCTTCGGCGCCGTCGGTGGGCCTGCTTCATACATTGCCGGTCAGAAACTGGGCGGCATTATCTTCGTCGACTATTACGCTGCGCTGGTAGCGCTGGCGATTGGCTGGGCGGTGTTTATGCCAATCCTGCTAAGCGTCGCCGAGCGCTACAACGGGATGTCCGACCAGCTGCACGCGCAGGCGGTCTCGGAGTGAGCACCTACATCCGACGGGCGAACGCGTTCTTCGTCGTTCGGCGTCGCCGCACACAAGTTGCAGGCGAGGTGGCATCGCTGTGAATCAGTTCGCCCGAAAGTACCTTGTGCGCTTCGTTGTGCCCTTTGCGCTTCTCGTAATGCTCATCGCGCCGAAGATAACGAGCGCGACAGGTGCTGCACAGAGCTGGGATTTCGCCGTCAAGCTGGATGGCGACAAGATTGGCTATCATCGTTTTGAGCTCATCGAAGAGGGGCAGCAGCGGCGCCTTCGTAGTGAAGCTCGTTTCGATGTTCGCTTCCTGTTTATCAATGCTCTCAAGTATCGCCACAGTGCAACTGAGATCTGGTCTGACGGCTGTTTGCGAGAGATAGAAACTCGCACGCAGACTAATGGCAAGAAGCTGGCCGTCAGCGGTGCGACGATAGACGACCGCCTCGTTATTGACGCCGGTACCGAAAAGAACGAGCTCAGCGACTGCGTCATGACGTTTGCCTACTGGAACCCCGAGTTTCTTCGTCAACCCAGGTTACTTAATACGCAGTCCGGTGAGTATCTCGACGTGGAAGTCGAAGAACTGGGCCGTGAGCCGATAACGGTGCGCGGCCTGAACATGGAAGCTTCCGTGTACCGATTGACCGCGAAAAAACTAGAGCTGAAGCTCTGGTATTCGTCAGACGATGAGTGGCTGGCACTCGAGTCGGTTGCCAAGGGCGGCCGAATTATCCGATATGAGCTGACCTGATATGAAAAGCATGAGAACACCGTTACTGGCAATACTACTGACCCTGACATTGGGCGCCTGTGCGGCGCGTGGACCGGAAATGCAAACTGTTGACTACGTAGACCTTGAGCGCTTCATGGGTGACTGGTATGTCATTGCGAACATACCGACCTTCCTGGAGAAAGGTGCTTACAACGCCGTCGAAAATTATGCCCTGAACGATGACGGGTCTATCCAGACGACGTTCACGTTCCGCAAGGATGGTTTTGACGGCGAAAAGAAAGAGTTCAATCCCAAAGGGTTTATTACCGACACGCAAACGAATGCGACCTGGGGCATGCGATTCGTCTGGCCCATCAAGGCTGACTATCGAATTATCTACCTGGACGAAGACTACTCGATGACCGTCATCGCGCGTCAGAAGAGAGATTATATCTGGATCATGGCGCGCACACCGGAGATATCTGCCGTGGATTACCAGCGCCTGATCGAGCTGTCTGGATCCGTTGGCTACGATGTCAACAAAATCTTGCGCGTGCCGCAGCAATGGCAAGACTAGAGATGCTGCTGCAGGGGGCCGCGGAGTGCGCATAGCCATAGTCGGGACAGGTATAGCCGGTAACATAGCGGCCTGTAAGCTCCGTGACCGTTATGACGTGACGGTGTTCGAGGCGGCCGGCTACATCGGTGGCCATGGCCGTCGATACCGGCTTCATCGTATTGATTGATCGAACCTATCCAAACTTCATCAAGATTCTTGATGAAATCGACCAGCCATCTCAGCTCAGTGAGATGTCGTTCAGTGTGCATTCGGCCAATGATCGTATCGAATATAGTGGCTCGTCGCTGAACGGACTTTTCGCGCAGCGAAGAAACCTGCTGCGCCCATCCTTCTATGCGATGGTGCGCGACATATTGCGCTTCAATAGCGAAGCCCTGCTGGAAATCAGCAGGAGCTCGGAGCAGTTAACGCTGGGCGAGTTCCTTTCGGAAAACGACTACGGCACCGATTTCGTTCGGCTGAATTCCGCGCAAATGCTTTCCTGACGGCCAGTATCGGCCCATAATGTCGCCATGCAGGGAATAATTCTTCGAACGATCATTGCGATGCTGGGCCTCTTCCTGGCGTCCCAGCTCTTGCCTGGCGTAACCATCGTTGGCACGGGCACCTTCATTCTGGCTGCTTTGCTGCTAGGACTCGTTAACGGCGTGGTGCGCCCGATCGCCTTTGTGCTGACGTTGCCGTTGACGATCATTACGCTTGGTCTCTTTCTTCTGGTGCTGAATGCGGCCATGTTTGGACTCGTTGCCGCTGTGCTCGATAACTTTACGGTTAGCGGTTTCTGGTCCGCGATTTTCGGCGCGATCATAGTCAGCATCACCAGTACCGTGTCGTCCTGGTACATCGGCCCCGACGGCAAGTTCGAGGTCTTCGTCATTCGCCGACGTTAGCGGGCAACTCTCTCTGGAGGTATCTTGAGCGTCAAGACGCGCCTGGTCGACTACGATGACGGGCATAGCAGCTATCAGGGCATGATCGCTTTTGACGATACGTTCACGGGCCAGCGGCCCGGCGTACTTATCGCGCACACGATACGTGGGCGCTCTGCGTTTGAAGAAGGTAAAGCCGAAGCGCTCGCCGGGCTTGGCTACGCCGCATTTGCTCTGGATGTTTACGGCAAGGCAGAGCTCAATACCGATGACGACAATACGCGGGGGCACATGACTGCGTTGTTGGCGAATCGAGCGGAATTACAGCGGCGGCTTGCGCTGTCATTGCGGGTTTTGAAGGAGCAGCCCGAGGTTGATGCAGCGCGGACTGCGGCAATTGGCTTTTGTTTTGGCGGCCTGTGCGCGCTGGACATTGCGCGCAGCGGTGAAGCGCTTGCCGGTGTCGTCAGCTTTCACGGACTGCTGGATCCGCCGGACAATTGTGCAGAGCAAAGGATTGGGGCCAAGGTGATTGTCCTTCACGGCTGGGACGACCCGCTTGCAGCACCCGAAAGCGTGGTAGCGCTGGCCGAGGAAATGTCGGCAGCGGGCGCTGACTGGCAGCTGCATGCCTATGGCAACACGGTTCATGCCTTTACCAACCCCGCGGCGAATGACACGACGCGGGGTACTGTTTATGATGCCGCAGCCGACCGGCGATCCTGGGTCGCCATGAAAAATTTTCTAGACGAACTGTTCAGCGGGTGATCAACCCGGGAGAGGATTACATCGTGAAGCAATTTGAAATTATCGCCGTCATCGTGCTGGCGACGGCACTCGCTGCCTGTAGCAAGCAGGAACCGCCTGCGGCGGACGCAACATCGGAATCATCGGTGCCTACGCCAGTTGCTGGCCCCGGCAATACCGCCGCCGAGCAGGCCGCACTGCAAATCGAAGATGCCTACATGCGAGACATCGTCGTCGAGATATCCGACGATCGCTACGAGGGTCGAGGCCCCGGTACTCGCGGTGATGAAGCGGCACGCGAATTCCTTGCCAAACAAATGGAAGCCCTGGGTTTGCAGCCCGGCGCCGCTGATGGCGGTTGGCAGCAGGCTTTCGACCTGGTCGGCATCAATGCGTCACAGCCGGATTCCTGGACGTTCGACGGGCACGGCAAGTCGATGACGCTGCAGCAGTGGGACGAGTTTATCGTTGGCAGCGGCGTTCAGCAGGAGCGGGCCACGGTCGATGAGGCTGAAGTTGTCTTCGTCGGTTATGGCATTCAGGCGCCGGAGTACGACTGGGATGACTACAAGGGCGTGGACGTAACCGGCAAGGTCCTGCTCATCATGAACAATGACCCGGACTGGGATCCGGAGCTTTTTGCCGGCGACACACGTCTCTGGTACGGGCGTTGGGATTACAAGTACCTGAGTGCTGCCCGACAGGGTGCGGCGGGGGCTATCATCATTCACACCGCTCCCTCAGCGGGCTATCCCTTTCAGGTGGTACAAACCTCGTGGACCGGGGTCCAGTTCGAGCTGCCGGCCGGCGACGAGCCCCGCAGCCAGCTCAATGCCTGGGTGACCGAAGATTCCGCGCGTGCCCTCGTGGCAATGGCAGGGCTTGATCTGGACGAGCTTCGCGAAGCCGCATTTAACAGGGACTTCGAGCCGGTGCCGCTAGGCGTTACAACATCGATTGACATGGCGGTCGACCTGCAGCGAGTGGAATCGGCTAACGTGCTGGGACTGATCGAAGGCAGCGACCCCGATCTTCGTGACGAAGCCGTAATTTACACGGCGCATCACGATCACCTGGGTATCGGCACGCCCAATGAAGATGGCGACGCAATCTACAACGGTGCTATGGACAATGCGACCGGCGTTGCCCAGATTCTGGCGATCGCCAGGGCGATCAAGGCGCTTCCGAAAGCGCCGCGACGCTCCATCCTGTTTGCGCTTGTGGGAGCGGAAGAGCAGGGCCTGCTCGGCTCCGAATACTACGCGGCCAAGCCCACGTTTCCTCCTGGCAAGATCGCGGCGAACCTCAACTACGACGGCGGCAATATCTGGGGCGACACACACGACGTGACCTATATCGGGCTGGGCAAGTCATCCATCGATCAGATAATGAAGCTGATCGCAGACGAGCAGGGGCGCGTCGTCAAACCCGATCAGTTCGCGGACAAAGGCTACTTCTATCGTTCAGACCAGTTCAGTTTCGCCAAGATCGGCGTCCCCGCGATGTATCTCGACACCGGCACGGACTTCGTCGATCGTCCGCCGGGCTGGGGCAAGCAGCAGCTCGATCACTACACCGAGGTCAGTTACCACCAGCCATCGGATGAGTACGACCCGGGCTGGAATCTCGACGGCATGATTGACGATGCGTTGTTGGGCTACTGGACGGGGCTGGCCATCGCGAATGCAGACGACATCCCTACCTGGAATGCCGGCGATGAGTTTGAGGCGGCGCGCCTTGAGGCGCTCCGAGCGCTGGAGAAATAGCGGCGTTTATCAGGAGCGACGGAAACGGCTGAGGAAGCCTTTCTTGGGCTCGTCGTCGTCATCGTCCAGAAGTTCAGGCGGTACTTTGAGGGCTTTCAAGGTCTGTGTGATCGAAGTGTTGATCTGATCTTCGATCGTCTGCGGCGGCTCAACGGCTTGCCGGGTACTGGCCCGCGGAGTATTTTCCGGTTCACGCAGTGACGGATGAAGATCCGCATTCAGGGCGCGAACCGTCTTGAGTCGCTGCGAGGCGGACAGATCGAGGCCGGTGTTCGCGACCGGCGCCCGCGTCTCGATGGAAATCTCTTCTGATATATCGCTGCGGCGGGGAGCTGCCTTATTCCTTGCGACAGGAGGTACTTTCTTCCTTGTCGGCTGCCGCCGGCGCGGCGGGTAGTTCATGAACCAGTTCCAGCGCGTCGTTGGCGGAGTCTTCGGTCGGCGGATTCGCCGTAACCTGCGCCGCGATCATGCTGATGCCGCTGCCAAACAGGGTTTCGGCCATGATGTCGTCGATATCCTCCAGCGACTTGGCGTTGGCGATGTCGGCGGCAATTCGATCAAGCTCCGGGTCGGACTTTTGGGCCGGGACCGGCGGGCGAATATCCGACGGCTCTTCAAATTCGAGATTTCCGATGCCGGTCTCGATCGCCTGGTCCAGAATAATCTCCGGCATTTCCTCGACGTCAGCCATGCTTTCGGCGAGCTTTTCCGGTTCGATGGCAGCGTCTTTTCCATGAATCGGAGCTTCTTCGCCGTGTGTGAATGCCATCGCCTGCTCAAGCGCATCCAGGTCGGGTTTGAGCTGTGCCAGCGTTGGGTCGCGTTCCCATTCCGGGATTTCCTCCTCCGCAGAGTCTGGTTGGGACCCGGCAGTCGCGACGCTTGCCGCAGGCTGTTCTAAATCGAGCGCCGGCAGATCTTCGCTTTCGAAAGCAACTTCGGTCACAGGCTCTGGTACGACCGCGTCTACTGGCTCCGGCGGCGCCGCAGGTGCTTTCTCTGCGACGGCTTCGGTTTCAACGCTGGAGTTTTGGAAGATCTTCGGCAGCGGTTTCCCTGGCAGGTTCGGCCCGAAGTTCGGGAATGTCCTCGCTACCGGCATTGGTTTCCGGTGTCGGTGCGTCCTCGAGTGCCGGCACGACCCCGGCAACGAGTTCGAACTCGGGCTCGGTTGTTAATTCCCATTTCGGTTCAGCAGCGGGCTCGGGCGCTGCAACCTGTTCGGCGGCGGTGCTATGGGTTCCGCTTCCGGGGCATCGCCGGCTGCAGCATCTGCTGTCGGCTCCGGCATGAGTTCAGGTATGTTGTCAGCGCTCAGCTCTGCTTCCGGTTCCGCTGCGGCTTCCTGGGTTCCCGCGTCCGCCTCGTAGCTCTCAGCGAGCGTTGCATAGCGCTGCGAAAGAATAGCGAGGTCCGGGAGCGTATCCTGGATAAGGTGTGGGATGTCCATCGAGCCTTCCGGGGATTTCTCGTCGGCATCTGCAAAGACGATAACCGGGTCCGAAGTCTCGCCGGCTTCCTCGGCGGCTTCCGGCGTCGGCTCTGCAAGAAGGTCGGCTGCGGTTATCGATTCATCTGCAACGACGACAGGCGTTGCTTCGTCGACGAGTGCAGCTTCGTCTTCGGCATCGATTCCTCCGCCACACCGGAGTGTCGTTCGTCATGGGTGCCGGCTCTTCAATTAGGTCTGGTGCGGGTACTGATTCTTCCGCAGCGACGTCAGGCGTAGCTTCGTCGATGGGTGCTTCTTCTCCGGCGGTGTCCGCCACATCCGCAGTGGGTGCCGGCTCTGCAAGCGGAAGGTCGGTCTTCATCTGGTACTGTGAAGTCGAAATCGTCGCTGGAAAGTCCAAACTCGTCTGACGCGACGGTGGCGATCAGCGTGGCGGGTATTTGAGTGACGCGCTGTGTGGCGGCCGCAACCAGCACCGCATCGACAAGGTTGTTGGCGACACGGGGAATACCTTCACTCAGTGCGTGAATGAGCTCGGCAGACCTGGTGTCGAACACCTGGTCGAAGTCACCGCCAGCCATTCGCAGGCTGTGCTTCAGATAGCCGCGTAGTTCCGCCACACAAAGGGCTTTAATCCGATGGCGCTGTCTGACTCGCTGCTGCAATTGTGCCAGCGCCGGATCCTTCATGAATTCGAAGAGTCGTTCGTCGCCCATCAACACGATACCGGCACCGTCCGATTCGCCGGCATCCGCGACCGTCAGAGCTTCGATTTCCGCCAGGGTCTCTGTGCCGGCCCGAAGGGCATCTTCGACGACGATAAAGACGCGCGTGCCAGCATCCTGGAGATCTTTCAGTTTCTTGCGAAGCGCGGTGAAGCGCTGGATCGTTCCGCTGGGCCGATCTGTGACGCCAAGTACGATGAGCAGGGATTCCAGTACGTCGCTGGCGTTCATTTGCATGCGCCCGACGCGGATGGTCTTGTACTTGCTGCCAATGGCGTCCAGTGCGCGTTCGACCAGTGTGGTCTTGCCAGTGCCTGCCGCGCCGGAAACGGTGACGACCGCGTCCTGCGGGGCCAGGGCTTTCCGGAAGCCCGCCATGGTCTTGGCTGTCTGCGGGCCGACGAACACCTCGGTGCCTGTGGCTTTCACGCTAAAAGGGCGTTTTTCCAGCCCAAAATGCTGCTCGTACATGGCGGTTCGGTTACCTTTTTGCTGGCGTGTATTTCTAATTAGCCTTGTCAGTACAGCAGTTTCGTTTGAAATCAGACGAAATTCATGGAGTTATGTCACAAAAATGCAGGTTGAGAGCAGCGTGCCAGATCGGCGGTGAACAGCAGCTTCGGGCAATAAACCCCTGATTTCGTGATCAAAAACGGTCAGAATACGCTGCTGGGTACCGTCCGATAATCAGCTAGTAACAGGAAGCTCGTCGCATGCGCATACTTCTCACCCTGGGAATTCCGGTCCTCGCGATAATTGCCGCCATCGCAATGATGAGCCTGCGCGAAGAGCCGCCCAAGAAGGAGCGGGTCGAGCTCGATCCGCTGGTGGACGTCATAGTGCTCGAGACAATGACGGCGAACTTCCCTGTGCGTAGTCAGGGCACCGTTCAGCCGCGCACCGAAACCGTGCTTAGCGCGGAAGTGTCCGGCACCATTTCCAGCATCTCTCCCAAGTTCATTGCTGGCGGTGTGTTCCGGGCTAATGAAGTCCTGATGCGTATTGAGCCGACCAATTACAGGGTCGCACTGGACCAGGCAGAGGCGCTGGTGACGCAACGACAGATCGAGTTTGACGGAGCTTCCAAGCTCAAGATCCAGGGCTATCGCGCGGAGACCGAGTTCGCGTCCGCCGCGGCGGCACTGGCGACAGCAAAAGCGGAGCTTACGCGCGCGCAACGAAACCTGGAGCGAACCTTATATACGACTGCCTTATGAGGGCATCGTGCGCTCGAAAGACTCGGATCTTGGCCAGTTCGTGAGCCCGGGGACCCGATTGGGGGTGATGTTCGCAACGGACTTCGCCGAGGTGCGGCTGCCGCTAACCGACCTGGATCTCGCTTTTGTGAGCTTGCCCGACGCGGCTGCTGTCGCAGAAACCGGCAACGCCGACGGTCCGGATGTCGTGCTCTCGGCGGTTCGAAAAGGCCAGCTGACCGAATGGCAGGCGAAGATCGTCCGAACAGAAGGTGTTGTGGATGAAAAAAGCCGCGTGACCTATGCGGTGGCAAGCGTCGACGACCCGTATCGTCTTCACTCCTCGGGCTCCGCATTACCGATCGGTACGTTCGTTGGCGCCGAGATACAGGGCACGGTGGCTGATAACGTTATCCGGGTTCCCCGTTCGGTCGTGCGTGGCTCGGACAGGATCGTGATCGTTGACGAAGCGAACAAGCTTCGAATCCGGACAGTGAACGTCGTTCGATCTGACGCTGACTACGTTTACGTTACCGGAGATTCCCTGGTCGGTGAGCGCGTCATGGCGACGGCGCTGGAAACGCCGGTAAACGGCATGGCCGTTCGCACCACCAGTGATCAGAATCCAGCCCCCGACGACAAGAGTGTCGTTGCGATTGGTGAGGACAAGTAAGCCATGCGTTTACCCGGCATAACACAAGAGAAAGGCATCATCGCCTGGTTCGCGTCCAATCATGTTGCGGCGAATCTGCTCATGCTGTTCATCATCGTTGCGGGGCTGATCTCGGTGTCCAGTATTCGCAAAGAAACGATGCCGGAGTTCGAGCTGCCGTGGGTACAGGTTCGCGTGCCCTACCTTGGTGCTGCCCCGCAAGAGGTAGAAGAGGGCGTAGTTATCAAGATTGAGGAAGCGGTACAGGACATCGCCGGTGTCAAGACGATCCGCTCCAGCGCAAGAGAGGGCATGGGCAGTGTCACCATCGAGGCAGCCCTGGATGCCGACATCAATGAGGTCCTCAGTGAGGTTAAAACGCGGGTAGACGCGATATCGACGTTTCCCGGTCTGACCGAGAAGCCGGTCATCTTCAAGCAGGAGATCGAGCGACCGATGGCCATGATCGCCATACACGGCGACCTGGATCCGTTCGCGAGGAAGGCGATTGCGCAGGAGATTCGCGACGAGCTCATGCGTATGCCGGAGGTCAACAAGGTGCTGTACCTGGGCGACCGCCCATTCGAGATCAGCATCGAGGTTTCCGAGCAGACCCTGCGTCAGTACGACCTCACCATGAGCGAGATTTCGCAGGCCGTGAAGAATTCCTCCGTGGACCTGCCGGGCGGCACCATCAAGTCGCAGGGCGGCGACATCCTGTTACGTACCAAGGGGCAGGTCTACACGGGAAGCGAATTCGCGCAATTGGTGCTGCGCACCTTTCCCGACGGCACGCGGCTTACGCTCGGCGACATCGCCAGGATAAATGACGGGTTTGTCGAGTCCGAAAGTTACGGGCGTTTTGACGGTCGTCCGTCTGCGACATTGCAGGTCGTTGCGGGAGGGCAGGACAACGAGCTGGAAACGGCGGCTGCGATGCGATCGTACCTGGAAAAGAAGGCCAAATCGCTGCCGGACGGCGTCAAGCTGGAAACCTGGATCGAGACTTCCCGATATCTCGAGGGCCGCCTGTCGATGATGGTCGACAACATGGTGATGGGTGCCTTGCTGGTCTTCATCCTGCTGTCTTTGTTCCTGCGCATGAAGGTCGCTTTTTGGGTCATCGTGGGCTTGCCCGTTTGCTTCCTCGGTGCGATCTGGCTCATGCCACTGTGGCCCGTCACGATCAATGGCATCAGCCTGTTCGGCTTTATTATCGTCCTCGGTATCGTGGTTGACGATGCGATCATTATCGGCGAAAGCATCTATACGAAGATACGCGCGCATGGGCACTCGCTGGACAACGTCATTCAGGGCGCGCACCGGGTCGCAATTCCCGCGACCTTCGGCGTGCTGACAACCATAGCGGCATTCGCCCCGATGCTATTCGTCGGCGGTTTTGCAGGACCTTTCTTTGAAGCGATGAGCTTCGTGGTGATTCTGTGTCTGCTGTTTTCACTGGTTGAGTCGAAGCTGGTTCTGCCGGCGCACCTGGTGCAGGCGAACATTCCCGATATTGACGAAGACGATCTTTTTCATCCGCAGCGGCAAGTGCGGCTGTTAGAGAGAATTCCCCGTGCCTTCCTGAAGGTGCAGCGTCATGTGCAACACGGTCTGCATTCGGTGATCGATAATTACTACAAACCGGCTCTTGAGCGTTCTGTCGATTACCGCGGCCTGACAGTCTCAATATTTATCGCAATCCTGATACTGACCGTTGGGCTGATGATGAGCGGCATTGCGCGCGTTGTCGTGTTTCCAAAGATGTCGAACGACTTTATCCGCGTCAACATGCAAATGCAGAACGGTACGTCGCCGACAGCGAGAGATGCCGCCATCGACCGCATCGAATCGGCTGTGCTCGAGCTCAGTGCTGACTACGTCAGCAATAACCCGGATTCGTTACCGATGATTACGCACCTCGGGGTGTTTACCAACGGCGACACCGGCGCGTTGTTTTTTGTCGAAATGCCGATGGATACGAATCGGCCGTTCACGGGTCCCGAGATAAGCGCGATGTGGCGTGAAGCTATCGGGGAAATCCCGGGCCTCAAAGACCTGGTATTCGCGGATGCTGGGCACATCGGCGGTGGCCCGCCCGTCAGTCTTCGACTTAGTGGCAGCAACTACGTTGCTCTCGAGAAAGCGGCGGCGGAGCTGGAGACGGAGCTGGCGAACTACGAGGGTGTGTTCGACATTACCAATTCGGCGACGTCAGGCGGTGAGGAAATCAAGCTCTCCATTAAGCCTGAGGCCGAAGCACTCGGTCTGACAATGTCATCGCTGGGTCGCCAGGTGCGCCAGGCGTTCTACGGTGAGGAGGCGCAGCGCATTCAGCGTGGCAAGGATGAAATCAAGGTCATGGTGCGCTATCCCATCGATGAGCGGCGCTCGATAGCGGACCTGGAGAACATGCGGATCCGGACGCCGGACGGCGACGAGGTGCCCTTTAGTTCAGTGGCCGATATCTCGTTTGGCAAAGGCTATTCCAGTATTTCGCGTCTCAATCGTGAGCGTACGGTTACCGTATCCGCCGATGTTAACCAGGACAGCATCGAGCCGCAGCAGATTATCAAGTCCGTTGCAGAGAATTTCATTCCGGGCTTGCTCGCGCGATATCCTGGCGTTGCTTTCGGGCTGGAAGGCGCCAGTCAAGAACAGGGCGCGTTCCTGTTCAATCTCGGCATTGCGTTTATCGCCGCGCTGTTCCTGATCTATGCGTTGATCGCGATTCCGCTGCACTCTTACAGTCAACCGCTGATCATCATGTCGGTCATTCCGTTTGGTTTGATTGGTGCCGTGGTGGGTCACGTGATCATGGGCAAAGCGATCAGCATGTTCTCGATGTTTGGTCTCATCGCCCTGGCCGGCGTTGTCGTCAATGACAGTCTGATCATGATCGACTTCGTGAATAAAGCGCGACTCAAAGGCGTCCCGATCCGCCAGGCTGTGATCGAATCCGGTACTGCGCGTTTCCGTGCCATTATCCTGACCTCGTTTACAACGGCGGCAGGACTCATGCCGATTCTGTTTGAAACCAGTTCGCAGGCGCAGTTCGTAATTCCAACTGCCATTTCGATCAGCTTCGGCATCATCTTCGCGACGATAATTACGCTGTTCCTGATTCCGTCCCTCTACATGCTACAAGAAGACTTTCTTGCCCGCATGCGGAGATTAAGACGATGGATGCTCAAGCAGCCTGAACCGGATACCGAGGCGGCCGCCACTTCAGCGAATCTGGAACGGCTGTAAGGGATTTGCACAGTCAACCAGGCGATTTTCGCGATGGCATCATTGCCGGGCTGGTTGCCTACCTGATCTGGGGCTTCCTGCCGATCTACTTTAAGACTATCGCGGCCGTTGGGCCGCTCGAGGTGCTTTCGCACCGTATCCTGTGGGCGATTCCGTTTGGCGCTGCCATCCTGTTTGCGCGACGCCAGTGGCCCGAGGTGCGACGCGCGTTGACGCATCGGGCGATGCTTGGCTGGCTGACGTTGTCGGCGATTTTTATTGCCGCTAACTGGCTGATTTATATTTGGGCCATTCAGGACGAACGGATTTTCGAGACCAGCCTGGGTTATTACATCAACCCGCTGTTCTACATGCTGGTCGGGGTCGTCTTTCTGGGCGAGCGCCTGCGGCGGCTGCAGGTCGGAGCCGTAGTGCTTGCAGCTGTCGGCGTCATGGTCCTGACGATCAGCGGCGGCAAGCTGCCATTGGTGGCGTTGTCACTGGCCGCGACTTTTACGATCTATGGCGTGATTCGCAAGAAGGTCGTGATCGGAGGTATGCCCGGGTTATTCGTCGAGACACTCCTTCTGTCGCCGTTCGCGATCGCATGGTTCGCATGGCTGATGAAGGGCGGCCAGGCAATGTTCGGCAGCGGTGACGGCTCAACGACGTTCTGGCTGATGATGGCGGGCCCGATAACCGCGCTGCCGCTGCTGTGCTTTGCGCTCGCTGCGCGTCGCCTGCCATTGACGACCATCGGTTTCATGCAATTCCTGGCACCAACGCTGCAGTTCTGCACCGGTATTTACTACGGCGAGCAGCTGACCACGGCGCACCTGATCTGTTTCGGTTGTATCTGGGTTGCGGTGGCGTTTTTCAGCGTCGATGCTATTTACGCGGGCCAAAAAAAACCCCCGCAGGAGAAACCTGCGAGGGCCTGATTAGGACGGCTTATCGCTGTGTTACTTGTTCTCTTTTCGCTCGCGCGCTTCCCTGATGACATCATCCGCCACGTTCTGCGGGCAGGGCGCGTAGTGCGAGAACTCCATCGAGAACTGGCCGCGACCCGAGGTCAACGTGCGCAGGTGGCCGATGTAGCCAAACATGTCGGCCAGCGGCGCGTCAGCCTTGACTCGGACGCCGGTCGGGCCTGCATCCTGCGACTTGATCATGCCGCGACGCCGATTAAGGTCACCGATGACATCACCGACGTTATCGTCTGGCGTGAAGACGTCTACCTTCATTATCGGCTCCAGTATCTGGGGGTGAGCCTTGGGTACCGACTGGCGATAGGCGGCCTTGGTCGCGATCTCGAAAGCCAGCGCCGAGGAGTCCACGGCATGGAAGGCGCCGTCAAGCAGCGTGAACTTGACGTCCAGCAGCGGGTATCCTGCCAGCGTGCCTTCGCCCATACAGCTCGCGAAGGCTTTCTCGATGGCACTCCAGTATTCGCGCGGTACGTTGCCGCCGGTTACCTTTGACTCAAACTCGTAACCCGTGTTCTTCTCAGCGGGCTCGATCTGGTAGTCGATCCGGCCATACTGTCCCGAGCCGCCCGACTGCTTCTTGTGCGTGTAGCGGTCTTCGATCAATTGCGTGATCGTTTCACGGTAAGCGACCTGCGGCTTGCCCATCTCGACGTCGACATGGTGCGTACGGCGCAGGATATCGACCTTGATGTCCAGGTGCAGCTCACCCATACCCTTGATCAGCGTCTCGCCGGAGTCCTCGTCGGTAGCAACCTGGAACGACGGGTCTTCCTGAACCATCTTGTTCAGAGCAACGCCCATCTTCTCGGTACCCGCCTTGTCTTTCGGCGAAATCGCGATTGAGATCACGGGATCCGGGAACACCATCGGCTCCAGCGTCGCCGGATTGTCGGCATCCGCCAGCGTATGTCCCGTGCGCGTGTTCTTCATGCCGAGGAGGGCAACGATATCGCCGGCCTGGGCCGAATCCAGTTCCTGACGTGAATCGGCATGCATCTCGACGATGCGGCCGATGCGCTCATTCTTTCCGGTGAATGTGTTGACGACACTGTCGCCTTTCTTGATTGTGCCCGAGTAGATACGCGTAAAGGTCAGCGCACCGTAGCGGTCATCCATGATCTTGAACGCGAGCGCGCGCAGCGGCTTGCTCGGGTCAACTTCTGCGAAGCCGCCCGTCGGATTGCCTTCCAGATCGATTTCCGGCTGTGGCTTAACTTCGGTCGGGTTCGGCAAGTAGTCAATAACTGCATTAAGTATGTTCTGTACACCTTTGTTTTTAAAGGCAGAACCACAGAAGGTCGGGAAGAATTCGAGTGCGATGGTGCCCTTGCGAATGCAGCGCTTCAGATCGTCGATCGACGGCATTTCGCCTTCGAGATAGGCCTCGAGCAGGTCATCATCCTGCTCAACAGCAGTCTCGATGAGCTTCTCGCGCCACTCGGCGACCAGCTCCTTCATGTCATCGGGAACGTCGCCAATCGTGTACGACGCGGGATCATTGGGATCACTCCAGATCCAGGATTTTTCCGTCATCAGGTCCACGACACCGATGAAGTCATCCTCGACACCAATCGGCAGAACCATGACCAGCGGGTTGGCGGCCAGTACATTCTTGATCTGCTCAACGACGCTATAGAAGTCCGCGCCGATACGGTCCATCTTGTTGACGAAGATGATGCGCGCGACTTCCGAGTCGTTGGCGTAACGCCAGTTCGTCTCGGACTGCGGTTCGACACCACCTGAGCCACAGAACACGCCGACGCCACCGTCCAGCACCTTCAATGAGCGATAGACTTCGATCGTGAAGTCCACGTGCCCTGGTGTGTCGATGATGTTCAGGCGATGCTTGTCCCACTCGCAGCTGGTAGCAGCAGACTGAATGGTAATGCCGCGCTCCTGCTCCTGATCCATGAAGTCTGTTGTGGCTTCGCCATCGTGGACCTCACCGGTTTTATGGATCTTGCCGGTCAGCTTCAGAATGCGTTCGGTGGTCGTCGTCTTGCCCGCGTCCACGTGGGCAAAGATGCCGATATTTCGGTATGTACTAAGGTCTTTCATCGCTTCGTTTCAACTCTGTTGGTCTGTCTGTGGCACCGACCTTCGCCTGCTGCAATACCGCGAGCTGTTCTCAATGCCTTGCTAGAGCGAGAACCTCACAATCCAAACGAGGTGGGTGCGTGTAATTCCTTGGCCGTCCCAAAGGTGTTTGCGGTCAGCTGGCGCGGCCTGATATCCAGCAGGGACGGGCTTTCGGGCGCGGATGATAGCAGTGCAGAGGCGCCTAAACCAGTGCAAATCCAAGAATCGTCCGGCGGCGGCGCTTCGCGGCTAGTTTTATTAGATATATCAATGGCTTACTACCTCATCGGCGCAGGATTGTCAGCCAGCGTGCGACATTCAGCAGGCTCATCAGTGATGCAGACACATAGGTCAGCGCGGCCGCCTTGAGCAGGGTGCGTGCGTGCGGCCGATCGACCGGCTTTAGCACCCGGTGTTTGTCGAGCATGGGTAGCGCCCGGCTGAAGCTCGCGTCGAACTCGGTTGGCAGCGTCACGAAGTGCACGAGAGCCGCCGAGCCCAGGGTCATGAGCCCGGCAGCAAACGTCAGCAAGCCGAGTGCCGGAACTCGGGTAACCACGCCGAGGAACGGCGAGATAATGAGAACGGCTGCGCCGATGCGTTCAATGCCGCGCATCGATTTCACGAGTCGTGTGCGCAGGCGCAGCGGTTTGTAGTTCTCATGATCCTGCAGTGCGTGCCCGACCTCATGCGCGGCGACGGTGATGGCAGTGAGCGAACGGCCGCCATATTTGTCGGGCATTAGCCGGACCGCCTTGGCCTCCGGGTCGTAGTGATCGCCGACCTCGGTAGATTCGACCCGCACGGAAGCGAGGCCATTGGCGTCAAGCAGTTGACGTGCCAACTGCGCGCCGGTGCCGGAGTAGCGGTCCGCGGGTTCGCTGTAGCGAGCGAGAACGCGCTGCACCCATATGCCGGGTCCGAAAACCAGCGCGAGAATCAGCAGAATGAAGATCACGATTGCCATAAACGTAGACTAGCTCCGACTGCGGCTTGTCGAAACAGTTTCGCCGCATTATCGTCAATTGCCAATTGCGGGTAGAGTACGCCAACGCCACGACTCACCGTTTGCCGCTACGAGGTCCATTTTGACAGCCGATCAGCTGACGCTCTTTTCCCTGTTGTTTTTCGTTTTCGTGTTCCTGATCTGGGGTCGCTGGCGCTACGACCTGGTTGCTTTCGTGGCACTTCTCGTCGCCATCTTGACCGGATTGGTGCCCACGGAAAAGGCATTCTCGGGTTTTGGGCATCCCGCGACGGTCATCATTGCATTGGTTCTTGTCGTAAGCCGGGGGCTTTCCAATTCGGGTGCCATCGAGATGGTTGCACGCTACATAGTCGATGCATCACGCAAGCTGGCGACGCATATTATCGTCATGTCCGGCCTGGCCGCCGCGCTATCCGCGATCATGAACAATGTTGCTGCACTTGCCTTACTCATGCCTGTTGATATGCAAGCGGCCAAGAAGGCGGGTAGAAGTCCGTCGTTGTCGCTGATGCCGCTATCCTTTGCATCGATACTTGGCGGCATGATTACGCTCATTGGCACGCCGCCCAATATCGTCATCGCGGAGTTTCGCGGCGATGCGCTGGGCGAGCCGTACCGCATGTTCGACTTTGCTCCGGTGGGGCTGGTCTGCGCGGCCGTCGGCGTTGCCTACGTCGCACTTATCGGCTGGCGCTTGTTGCCTCGCGACCGGCAAGCGGCGGATGCTGGCGCAGACCTGTTTGATCTCCAGGACTACATCGTAGAGGTGCGCGTACCGGAGGGTTCTCCGGTGATCGGCAAGCGTATCCGCGACCTTGATGCGCTGGCGGCAAAAAGCGATGTTGAGATCATCGGGTTGACTCGGGGAGGGCGCCGTCTGCCGGGGCTTGCGCGTGTTTCAGAAATTCGCGCTGGTGACATCCTGGTACTCGAGGCGAGCCCGGACAGCCTTGAAGAAGCGCTGGGCGCACTCAAGCTCGAATATGTTGGCAAAGGGTCAGGTCAACTGGGTAAGGATGATCTGATTCTCACTGAAGTCGTCGTGCAGGAATCCTCGAGGCTTGCGGGAAGATCGGCGATGTCTGTACGGATGCTGTACCGCTATCGGGTCGCACTGGTGGGCGTTTCTCGGCAAGGCAAACGCTTTCGCGACAATGTTCGCAAACTCGAACTGAAGCCGGGCGATGTGCTGCTGCTCCTGGGCGCAGAGGAGCGACTGGTTGATGTCACCGGTCGCCTCGGTTTGCTACCGCTCGCCGATCGAGGGCATCGTGTCATCCAGCGCGACAAAGCCTGGCTTGCCGTTAGTGTTTTTGCCGTGGCAATACTCGCTGCAAGTTTCGGCCTGGTGTATCTGCCGATTGCGCTTGGCTGTGCCGTCGCTCTGTATGTGTTGCTGAATATCGTGCCGATCAGAGATGTTTATACCTCCATCGAATGGCCGGTTATCGTGTTGCTCGGCTCGATGATTCCAATCGGCGGTGCGTTACAGTCAACAGGCGGCACGTCCCTGATCGCAGCCGGCATCGTAGATCTGGCCGCGGGATTGTCCCCGGTGGTAGTGCTGGCGATGCTGATCGTCGTCACGATGACGTTGTCGGATGTGATGAACAACACCGCAACCGCGGTCATAGCGGCGCCAATAGCCGTTGAGATAGCTTCGCGACTCAACGTCAGCCCGGATCCGTTTCTGATGGGTGTCGCTGTCGCGGCGTCCTGTGCATTTCTTACGCCCATCGGACACAAGAACAATACCTTGATCATGGGCCCCGGCGGCTACCATTTCGGGGACTATTGGCGCATGGGCCTGCCGCTGGAGATTCTGATCGTCGTTGTGTCGGTTCCAATGATCGTCCTGGTCTGGCCGCTGTGACGACCTCCAACGTGCAAATGACCCGAAAAATTATGTCAAACACTTGTCGCTGAAAGCCTGAAAAAGGCGTCAGGAACTGACAAAGACTTGCCATTTTTCGTCTCCAGTGAACCCCATCATAAACCACTAAATTCATTGATATATAAGAATTTAATAAACCGGACACCTGTCTTCTCGGTTTGGCACGAGGTTTGCAAAACATTGGGTATTGGCGCTGTTTACGGCGCGAAAATTCGCGATGGGCAATCGGGAGAACGACATGGCAAAGGCAACCATTCAGGACTGGACTGACAGCGTCGTGCTACTCAAATACGACCAGCACAAAGACGTGAAGTACCAGGTCTATCGAGAGGAACGAAAACACTTCCTGGAATTGCGGGATACGGAAGACTCGCACATCCACACGCTCGAGTTGCCCGATGGCATGAAGCTCGACAGAACCAGCTACGAAGTTCTGCTGCGCTACGTCTTGCTCGACGTCGTCGCCGCCTGACCGCTCCCGCGCCGTGCGTCGCGGGAGGGTTCGCCGGGTTGCCTAAGTCTGCTGCCCGGCGTGGTCTTCAACGGCCTGCCAGACTCGCAGCAGGTTCTCTGCGAGCACTTTCCTGACGTCAGTTTCGCTGTAGCCGCGCTTGAGCAGGCCCTCGACCAGGTTCGGGTAAGCGGAGACATCCTTGAGGCCGGTGGGCAGCGAATCACCAACGCCGTCATAGTCCGAGCCAATGCCAACATGGTCTACGCCAACGAGTTCGACGACGTGATCAAAGTGATCGAGTACATCGTCAAGCGTCGCGAAAGGCATCGGTCCATGCTCTTCGGCATAGATGTCCGCAAACGTGGTGTAAACATCGGACTCTGTCAGATCAGGATTTTCCAGCAAATACTGTTTGCCGGCCGCGGAGCGGGCATCGCCGTAGTCTCTCGATATCTGCGATACGAACGTCGAGCCAAAATTGATCTGTATGACGCCGCCGTTCTCGGCCAGGGCCACGATCATCTCATCGTTCATGTTGCGCTCGAAGCCAGGCGTAAAATGCCGGGCCGATGAATGAGAAGCGATGACCGGCGTCTGCGTGACGTCCAGTACCTGCCAGTAGGCTTCGTCCGAGACATGACTGATATCGACCATGATACCCAGTCGATTCATCTCCCTGACAACCTCGACTCCGAACTCGCTGATTCCGTTCCACTGGTGATTGTCGTCGTAAGAAGAGTCCGAGATATGATTCGACAATCCGTGCGTTAACGTGATGTAACGAATACCGCGGTCGTGGAAGTATTTCAGGTTATCGAGATCGCCCTCGATGGGTGAGCCGTTTTCCATGCCCATCGGCAAGGAAATCAGGCCCGCCTTAAACTGTTCGCGAATCTCCGCAACAGAGCGTGCGATTGCGAACTTGTCGGGCGCGGCCTCTACAAACCCCTCGACCATATCGATCAGCGATTCCGCGAGCTCTTTCGACTTGCCTTCGCTCTCTAGCTCCGCCGGCGTATAGATAGACATGAAAGGCGCGTTCAGTCCGCCAGCGACGGCGCGAGGATAATCGAAATCGCCGCCCTCGGTTGCCTGGGCAATATCTGCCGGCCGCCTGTTGATCCGATATGGCACATCCACATGGGTATCGATGATGAGGCTGTCCCGCGCGATCTGCATAGCACGTGTGGTCAGATCCGCGGTAGTTGCCTCGTCGGTCCCGGCGGTTTGCGTGCCGCAAGCAGAAATCAAAAGACAGAAGCCGTCACAAGGAATGTTGTGTTTTTCATACGCGGATATTTCGCTGGTTTACGGGGTCCAAGATTGTAACAATAGAAGCTGTCCGGTGCGTAAATTTGGACATCTCATGTCACAGGAGCGCAGAAATGAGCAACAGCAACCCACCGTTGGACGATGCCTTTGTTGAAGACAAGGGTCCGGAACGTCCTATCGAAGAAAACCTGAAGTCACGTGCGACCTGGACGCGGCTACTTTTTATGATTATTTGCTCGTTCCTGATCAGCCTGGCGGGTTTCGTAGGCACGTTCGTCGTTGTGCTGGGCTTTTTTTGGGTGCTGTTTACCGGCGAGGTGAATCATCAGCTTCGCGAGGCAGGGCAGAGCATCGCGTCTTACATCTTCGGGGTTATTCGGTACCTGACGTTCAACACAGAGCAGCGGCCGTTTCCGCTGGGCGGCGACTGGCCCTCAGGCAAGACGGACTAGGGCAAGACGGACCAGGGCAAGACGGAATAACTGGTACCTAGATAGACAGCTCGCGCTGGCCTGGTTGCCAGTGCGTCAGGCTGATGTGCGCGCCGCCGATGCCGAGACCGCGCACCCACTTAGCGGCGGCGTCCAGCGTAACCCAGGTTCTGACCTTTCCCTTGGTCGTCTCGGCCGTAATAGGGCCGTTGGGCGTCTTCGCTTCGATATGGAAGCGCGCGCCGCTGGCGATGATGTTGATGTTCCTGATCGCGCCCGCGGCGACCATCGCCCTGATCATGCGTTCATCCATTTTGATTCCCCGGAAATAGCTCGTTTTGCTCTGTTACGGCAATGCCCGCCTGCTGGCAGTGCCGGCGGATCAGCATTTCGATCATGTTTGCCACGCTGCGATGCTCACGCGCCGCCGCTTCGCGTACGGCGTCTTTGAGGCCGGGCTGAATGCGCAGGTTCAGCGTGGAGATCTTGGTTCGTGGCATGCGTTGCATTGTATATTAAAAATAACGTAAATGTAACGCACTTTACGACTTCATGGCGTGCTACGGGAATAGCGCGGGCGAAGCCTCTGGCCCGGTCTATAATGCCGAATCCCGCGGATCCATTGCGGTGTTACTCACGTATGAGTTCGGAGGGTCTCTCAATGGAACAGACGGTCTTTATTATCTGCATGTTTTTCGGTGTCACCTCGGTCGCACTCATCGCCTTCACGCTGCTCGGAATTGTGCTCGGGAAAATCAAGGTCTAGGACGGACCCACAAACACGATGCAAGAACGGATGAGGATCAGCAGCATCAACATCGGCGCGGCGGAGCAAATTGGCCACGCTGGCAAGTCGATGACAACCGGCATCTGCAAACGGCCCGTAACCGGGGCTGTGCGCGTCAGCGAGCAGGGTCTCGAGGGCGATGCGATTGTCGACGGCAAGCACCATGGTGGTGTGGATCAGGCTGTCTATGCCTACAGCGGAGATGATTATCGCTGGTGGGCCGAGACGACGGGTCGTGATTTCCCTCCCGGCCTTTTCGGCGAGAACCTGACAATCGAGGGTCTGCCGGGCAACCTGTTTATCGGCGACCGGCTGCTTGTAGGCGACGTGGTGCTGGAAGCGACATCAGCCAGGATTCCCTGCGGCACCCTGGCGACACGCATGAAAGATCCTGGCTTTGGCCTGGCTTTCAGGAAGGCAGCGCGACCCGGCGTCTATTTTCGAGTCCTGAATCCGGGGACATTGCAGGCGGGGGATTCGGTGACCCTGGTGGAAACCGCTGCCGGCGCGGTGACCGTTCTCGATCTGTTTCAATTTGCCTATGAGACCAGCCACGATGCCGAGCGCTTGCAACGATTCCTGGAAGCGCCAATTGCCCTGCGTGTGAGATCCAAGGTCGAATCAGCGCTCGCGAAAATCTAGTCGTACCGGCTGGCGGTCACAGCGAACCCGTCAGGATACCGAACATCCTGCGGCGCTCGGTGCTGCCGATAGCTCAGGGATGGTCTGCAGGCACAGCTACCTCAGGGCAACCTTCGCACCCATCCAGTGAAACCGGCGGCTGCATTTCGCTTGCATGGCGCTGAGCGGATGTATCGATTTGTTTCCATCTGCTTCGAAGCCGGACGGCACATGCAATCGAGAGTATCATTGCAACTATGTCTAAGGTCCTGATAATCGACGACGACAAGAAGCACTCTGATCTGCTGCAGGCTTACTTCAAGCGGTTCGGCATCAAGCTGGTGTGCGCGCATGACTCGGAGAGCGGCTTTCGCATGCTGAATCGCGAAGACCCGGATCTCTTGTTGCTGGATGTCATGCTGCCCGGCAAGGATGGCTTCGAGATCTGTCGGGAGATTCGCAAGACGAGTAACCTGCCGATTATCATGCTCACCGCAAGAGGGGAGGTCATTGACCGCGTCTCGGGGCTGGAGCTTGGCGCAGACGATTACATCGGCAAGCCTTTTGAACCGCGAGAGCTCGTCGCGCGTGTTCAGGCAATATTGCGGCGCTCGGAATCCGCCATCGGGAGCACCGGTCGTCTGACTTTCGCCGGGCTCACGATCGATGCTGACGCAAGAACCGTGGAGGTCGACGGCAAGCCCGTCGAACTGACATCGATGGAATTCGAGCTTCTGCTGATTCTCGCGAAACGACAAGGCAAGAAGCTTTCGCGAGACGACATTCTGAGTGAGCTGCGTGGCATCGACGCGGCGATACTCACTCGCTCCGTCGACATCATGATCAGTCGACTTCGCGCGAAGCTTGGCGACTCTGTAAAGCCCCCGCGTTTCATCCAGACAATATGGGGTCGCGGCTACTCATTCGTTTGTGCGCCTATTTCGGATGCTTAAACGCTTATCCCGTTCGCTGTCGTTTCGACTGCTGGCGATTTTTTTACTACTGGCCCTGCTGTTCGTCTATGGCACTTTCGTTGCGATTCGCTGGGTGTACAACAGTGACGAAATTCGTGGACTGATAAGCGGCCACCTTTCTCTGCACGTTCACTACGTAAAAGAAGATATCGGCTCGCCGCCGAGAATAGATCGTGCAGTTGCGATTACGGAAAGCGTTCCGGTCGATATCCGGATTCTGGGACCCGACGTCGACTGGGCATCGGACGACAACTTCCCGCGTCTGGACGCACTGGAATTTGGCCCCAGCCCCAGGTTCAGCGATGACGAAGATGCCTGGGTCAATGAACTGCAGGAGCTGGAATTTGCCGTGCAGGGGAAGCACCGCTTCCTGTTGATTCGCCAGGATGGGTACCAGATCGTCGTGGCGACACCGCGCATTGCGGATGTAGAGCAGTGGTCCCGGACCTGATCACGATCATCGTCAGCCTGGGTTTGGTTTACCTGATGATTGGTTATGCCGCGGTTAGCTGGCTGTTCAAGCCGATACGAGCCATCCGCGCAGGTGCCGCTCACATTGGCCGGGGTAACTTCGACCATCGTCTCAAGAATATCCGCCATGATCAGCTCGGCGACCTTGCATCCGACATCAATCAACTGGCTGACGACGTGCAGCACATGCTGGACGCAAAACGTGCGCTGTTGCTGGGGATCAGTCATGAATTGCGCACACCACTGTCGCGGATGCGGCTGCAGCTGGAATTCCTGGACAACGAGGATGATCGCGAGGCCCTGAAAGTCGAGATCGTTGAGATGGAGAAGATCGTCGTGTCGCTGCTGGAGGCTGAAAAACTGAGTACGCGTCACGCGAAGCTGAATCGCTCGCGTATCAACGTCAGTCATCTTGTCGAGGATTTGATCAGCGACTTTTTCGACCGCGAGCGCGACCGCATCGTGGTTCATGTTCCCGTCCGGTGAGCTCGAGGCTAACATTGATGACGCGAGAATCGCCCTGTTGCTCAAGAATCTGATTGCCAATGCACTGCGCTACGTGCCCGACGTCGGTGGCAGGGTAGAGGTCTCGGCCAGCCAGGATGGCGACGAACTTGTCCTCAAGGTAGAGGACAATGGTCCAGGAATGTCGAGCGATCAGGCCGAACACATCGGCGAACCGTTCTACCGTGGTGACCCATCGCGTACCCGCGATACCGGCGGCACCGGCCTCGGCCTGTACCTCGCGTTCATGGTGGCCAAAGCGCACGGCGGATTCCTGCGCCTCTCGAATCCAGACCAGGACGGTGCCTGCTTCGAATGTCGTATCCCGAGACATTTAACATAAGCAACCGCGCGCCTGCCTTCCGCCGCAACCCAAGGACCAGCTTTCAATGACTTATGGCTTTTCGTGCCCGATTTATTGCCTAATCGCGTAAGAGATATCATAATGATATCAAAATGAATCAGAGAGAAGGAGAGGACCATGATTCGAGAGCAAGTAAGGAGCGTATCTTCTGGATACCTCATGATCGTTGTATTGCTGGTCGCACAGCTGGCCACCGGCTACGCTATTTTTGCGTCGTTACGTGCCATGTGGATACCAGGCTTGCTGGTCGCTGTGCTGGCTTCGGTGACAGTCCTGGTCTGCTGGGCGGGCTTGTTCATGGTCCATCCGAACGAGGCCAAGGTCATGCAGCTCTTCGGTAAGTACGTTGGTACCACGCATGAATCGGGCTTGAAATGGGCGAATCCATTTTTTGCCAAGGTCGCGGTGTCAGCACGAATCCGAAATTTCGAAAGTGCAAAGTTAAAGGTCAACGATTCGCGCGGCAGCCCGATAGAAATCGCGGCCGTGGTTGTCTGGAAAGTTTTTGACACGGCCGAGGCGCTCTTCGAAGTGGATGACTACGAGGAGTTCGTGCAAATTCAGAGTGAATCCGCGCTGCGAAATCTCTCAACGACCTATCCTTATGAGCCTCACGAAGGTGATGGCACGGCATTACGCAGCCACCCGGCAGAGATCGCTATCGCCTTGCGCGAAGAGATCCAGGATCGGCTTGAAAAGGCAGGCGTTACCGTCATCGAAGCGCGCATCAGCCATCTTGCCTATGCGCCGGAGATAGCGAATGCAATGCTTCGCCGTCAGCAGGCAACAGCGATTATTTCTGCGCGCAAGCAAATCGTTCGCGGTGCCGTGAGCATGGTGGAAATGGCGCTCGGCGAGCTGCGGGAACACAATGTTGTTGAGCTCGATGAGGAGCGCAAAGCCGCGATGGTCAGCAATCTCCTGGTCGTCCTCTGCAGCGATGAAAGCGCGCAACCTGTTCTGAATACAGGGTCGTTGTATACCTGATCGGGCTGCATTGGCAGATACCCTCGGACTCGAAGATGGCGAAACGAAAATCTTTCGCGCTGCGAATAGACGGCAAGACACTTGAGGCCATGCAACGCTGGGCCAAGGATGACCTGCGCAGCCTGAACGGGCAGATAGAGTATGTGCTGCGGGAGGCTATGCGGAAGTCTGGTCGCTTGCCGAAGGAACTGCCCGACGAGAATCGCACTGGCAGTGATAGCATTGACTGATGGGGAACCTCGTTGCCATCGTCTCTGTCCTGCTAGCGCTGATTGCGGCTGGCAGTATCGCCTACATCGCCTGGGAGCTGACGTCCGAGGACCGTGACCCGGACGAGTCCGAGGACAGCGGCCCAACCGAGTCACGCTGATTCAGCTAGCGGCGCCGCTTCGAACTCCGTTCTGGTGCCTTTCGGGTTTCTTTGGCGGGCGCACTTTTCCGCTCGGACTTCTGTTGACGCTGCGGTTCCTGACGCACCGCCTGTCTTGTTGGCGCGCTACGCCTGGCTGCTGGCGCAGGCTGCGAACGTCTAACCTGCGGTGCGGGTTCCACACGTCGAGTCGAGCGAGCAGTCGGGGCAGAACGCCTGGTCTGCGTGACAGATTCGCTGCGCCTTACCTGGCGGACGGGTTCAGTGCGACGTGCCTGAACGACGGGTTCCGCTCCGCGAAGCTTCGGCGGCGGAGTCGCTCTGCGGTACTTTGACACCCTGTTGGTGCTTTCGGTCCGACGCGTCTGAACGACGGGTTCTGCTCCGCGAAGCTTCGGCGGCGGAGTCGTTCTGCGCTCCTTTGACACTCTGTTGGTGCCGTCGGTCCGGCGCTCTTGTGACTGACGCTGCGCGACTCCTGTGTCGTTACGTCTGCGGTCCGGTATTCCGGAGCTGCGCGAATTGGTGCGCGAATTGGTGCGCGGATTGGTGCGCGTGATCGGTGCTGCACGGTCTGTCGGCCGAGCCCTTTCAGCGCGGTCTTCACGGGCAATGCTAGCGGTGCGCGGCCGATCTCGAAACGCAATCGGCTCACGATCCTGCTGGCGACGCCTGGTCGTGCTTGTAGTCAACGAGCGCGAACCGGTACCGTTCACAGAGACGGCATCCGGGGCGTCCGAGCGACGTCGCACCGGGTAGGTCCTGTTGCGCGTGATTCTGCGTTCGTTGATGTGCTCACGACGGTCACCGCGTCGTCGCCAGTGGTCACCACGGTAATACCGATTGACCGTCACCGACGGGTTACGGCTAACGTAGTGATTGTTGTAGATGTTGATGGTCGGTCGACGATACCACCAGTTATCCCGGTAGGAATGACCGTAGTAGGGGTGCCCATGGTAGCTGTGATGAAACACATTCAGACTGTTGCTGTACCAGCCGATAGAAAATGCCGTCGTTACGCCCCAGAAATAACCGCGATCAAACGCGAAAGCGGATGAGTACGGGTAGTAGTAGACCGGGTACGGACGTGGGTAGTAGTAATAAGCGGGACGCGGTTGGTAAACGACCACGCGTTCCGGTTCGTAGTACGGTACATAGATGACGTCTTCGGCGACTGGCGTAATCTCGATTACGCCTTCATCGCGCGACACGTTCTGGTACGAATCGCTTTTCAGGTTACCAGCAGCGTAGGCGCGGTCACGGAACGTTTCGATTGCGGCGACCACATCGGCCTGCTGCGAAACAACCGCCTCGCCCAGGCGCCAGGTCCAGTCGATGTCGTCATTCAGGAGTTCTATAACCTCCGGGTAGTTCGTGAGTGCGACGACGGAGTCGTCCCACTCCGAGTCGGGTTCGAGCGATGGGTCGTTCTCCAGCGTCTCGAGAAAGCGCGCCGCGTCAATTATTTGCAGAGGGTAGGAAGCGGCCGGCAATACGATTGCCAGCAGGTCGTCCGGGTAAAGTGCGATCGGGCCGACCAGCTCTTCCAGGTCAACCGAAGACAGCAGGGGAATATCCTCACTGCCGGTCGCCGGCTCAGTGCTCAAAGTTTCCACACTGCCGACAGGCTCGCCATTTTCGTCAACCGGGACCTGACCCCAGGCAACCGGCAGCGTCAGCAGCGCTATGAGTGCGGCAAGGCTTTTGGCCAGTCCATATTCGGCGTTCAGTCGGTTTTTCATGTGGCCTCCCGGTCCAGGTTGCTTCACGGACCTCTCCATGTTGATGCTCATGGTAGCGCTGCCAAGCTGAACCTGCGCTTAACCGGGAAGCGCAGGAATTGCCGGCTCTCCGGGAGGTCTGTCAGTCGTCGCTGCCGCCGGACCAGGCGATGAACTTCCAGCCGTCGTCGGTACGAACGAGTATGTCTGTGTAGCGACCGTTAACTGTCTCGATCTTGCCTTCCTTGGTCTTCTGCTTCGTAGCACTCGTATACAGGTAGTGAGCTACTGCAATGTCGTTACGTACAACGATAGAAAGCGGGTACAACTCGTGCGCAACCATTTGAGTTAACTCGTTATTGAATCGCGTCCACATCCGGGTGGATGCCTTGTTACGCGGAGCGGGCGAATCACTGCCCCAGCCGGAAAACTCGTCCGTCAGCATCTTGTCTATCCATTTGCTGTCGCCCTTTTCAACGGCATTCCATTGCCCTTCTATTTGTGCCCAGACGTCAGCCTGGTCGCTGACCTGATCATCGGTCTGCGCAAAAGCAGACGAAAAGCACAGCAAGAAAACACCCGGTACCATGAGCCGCATCAGATTATGTCGCTTCACTACCCGCTCCCCAAATACAGTTGAAGTGCGCTTGAGTGTAGTCGTATTGCGGGGGTTCGACAAACCCGGCCGTATTACTTGCCGGTCTCCAGCACGAGCGTCGTAAGATCGGCAACGGACTCTGCCGGCAAAGCGGTCGATTTGTCGTGCTCGTAAAGCTCGAACAAGTCGTTTTCAGACAGGTACGCAGGATGGTGCGTTTCGATAATTGTGGCGTACTCGAAAACCTGCTCACGACGGACGAGAAGCAATTGATAGACGTGCAGCGCAAGTTCGCATGCGTCGCTTAATTGCATCAACCTGGCAATCGTTGCGTGCTGGTTCGGAAGCGGTAAACTTCCGATATACAGAGTCTGTTTGTGTATGTCCCACCCGTGCGACCTGAAGATCGCGCCGATCGAGTTTCCAGCGAGTATTTTCGCATGTTCTTCGCGATACCCTTCATCGAGCTGCGCCGCGAATCGAACGACAGCATAGGTTCGACAAACGCGCTCCTGGCCATTCATGCTGTATACGCTGGAGCGCCTCAGTCCTGCTTCGCTGCGAAGAACCGAGATGCCGTAGCTGCCGAATCGTTGTTCGATGCGCTCGCTGTTCAGCAGTGCCGGCTCTGCCTCACAGGCGCTCTGAATCTCGGCGAGGACGGCCGGCGGGAAGGTCGAAGGGCTCATACGTGGAAAATGCATCTTGAGGGTGCGTGAACCTTATACTGTGCGTATCGGGGCGTAAAGGAGTAGCGGGAATGCGCGCAATGGTTCTTCGCTCATGTAACGGATTCGACAGGCCCGACGATCCGCTGGAGTTGGTGGAGAGGGCACGACCAACTCCCGGACGGGCGGAGATCCTGATTCGCGTTCTGGCTTGCGGGGTCTGTCACACCGAACTTGATGAAATCGAAGGCCGGACACCGCCTTCAAAATTTCCCGTTGTGCCGGGCCATGAAATCGTGGGCCGGGTCGAAGCCATGGGGTCGGAGTGCCACCGGTACGAAACGGGGCAGAGGGTCGGTGTGGGCTGGATCTTCTCGTCCAGTGGCGGTGCGGATGAGAATATCAGCGACGCGTTTCTGGCGACCGGGCGCGACGCAGACGGCGGCTATGCCGAGTTTATGGTTGTGCCTGAGCGCTATGCGTGTCCAATACCCGATATCTTTGCCGACGCGGAGGCCGCGCCTTTGCTCTGTGCGGGCGCTGTCGGCTTTCGATCGCTGCGGCTCGCAAATCTCAGCGATGGCGCAGGTGCTTGGTCTGACCGGTTTTGGAGGTTCAGGCCACCTTGTGCTGCAGTTGGCCCGCTACATGTACCCGGCAGGCCGGGTATTTGTATTTGCGCGCAGCGAGGCGGAACGCGCGTTTGCGCTCGAGCTGGGCGCCGACTGGAGCGGCGATACCAGCGATGTACCGCCTGAGCCGCCGCATGCCATTATCGACACAACGCCTGCCTGGAAACCGGTGCTGGCTGCGCTCGAGCAGCTTCGACCGGGAGGAAGGCTGGTGATCAACGCCATTCGCAAGGAATCTGCAGACCGTCACCTGATGGCGGAGATAAGTTACGAGGATCACCTGTGGATGGAGAAGGAAATCAAAACGGTCGCTAACGTTACCCATGAGGATATCGAGGCCTTCCTGCCGCTAGCGGCCAGGATTCCGCTGCGCGTGGAAGTCCAGACTTACTCGCTTGAAAACGCGAACCAGGCATTGCGAGAATTGAAGGCAGGCCATGTGCGCGGCGCCAAGGTGCTGGTGATAGACGAATCGAGTTGATTCGCTTTCGTTCCGGACTGTATCCTTTTTCGGCGGGCCCGATCGACTCGGAGCCTGCCCGACTGAAACGTTATACTGCAGGCTTACCACCCCACCAGGGAGCCTGCATGTCGGAAATCATTTCCTGCTTTCGCTGCGGCGCGTCGCTCAGCGCGCTCTCGCTGCCGCTATCGCGACGCGACCAGTGTCCTGACTGTAGCGTCGATCTTCATGTCTGCAAGATGTGCGTGCATTTCGATTCTTCGATAGCACGCCAGTGTCGCGAGGACGGTGCAGAGGACGTCACGGAAAAGGGACGTGTCAATTTCTGTGACTGGTTCAAGCCGTCGTCGAGCGCCTTCAATCCCTCAGGAAAGTCCGAGGCAGATGCGGCGCAGTCGGCACTGGCATCGCTTTTCGGCGACGGTGATCCGAATGACAATTGATCGCAGGCAATTTCTGGGTATGACCGGCGCCGCTTTGACGGTAAGTCAGCTCACCGCATGCAGCGACGTTGAAAAGGTCGCGGCTGAAGGCGTACCGCGCGGCCCATTCGATGAGTCAGCAACGGCCGGCCAGGTCACTGAAGGCGTTGACCTTAGCGGCAAGCTCGCCGTGGTCACCGGTTGCACGTCAGGTATCGGCTTCGAAACCATGCGCGTGCTCGCGAAACGCGGCGCACTGGTTATTGGTACGAGTCGCTCGCTCGACAAGGCGCATGCAGCCTGTGCACAGGTCGTTGGTCAAACGATGCCGGCGCAACTCGAGCTTTCTGATTTTGAATCTGTTGTACGTTGCGCGGAGTCAATCCGGGGGCTAAGGACGCCGATCGACATCCTGGTGTGTAACGCCGGTTATCGGGGTGGTGGCAACGATCGGCAACTCATAAACGGTATCGAGAAGCACTTCGTCGTTAACCACCTGGGACACTTCATCTTCGTGAATCAACTGTTGCAGCACCTCTACCTGGCCTGGCAGGGCAGAATTGTCGTGGTAGCCAGCCGTGCGGCTTATCGCGGGGCACCGTCCGTTGGCATCGATTTCGCGGACCTTGCCATGTCGCGCGACTACAGTGATTCGCTGGCGTACGGTCAGTCGAAACTCGCCAACGTCCTGTTTTCGTTGCGCCTTGGTGAGTTGCTTCGCGGCACACGGATTACGAGTAATTCCCTACACCCGGGCGTAATAAACACCGACATAGATCGCAATCTGAACCCGGTAACCCGGTTCGGCTTCGGGTTGCTGACGAAACTGGCGGGAAAAACAATCGAGGAAGGCGCCGCAACCAGCTGCTACGTCGCAACAAGCGATCTGTTGGGTGCCGTCAGTGGCAAGTACTTCGAGGACTGCAACGCGGTAAACATCAACGGCGTTGGTCATATGCATGACATGCCGATGGCGGAGGAACTAATGCAGGTCTCGCAGGAACTAACTGCCGACTACCTGGTTGAGCAGGAACGACCGGACTGGAGTGACTACGAGAACGGCTGGCCGACACGGTCGAAACGTGACAAGGGTGCGGATTGATAGTCCGGCGGCGCATGAAGAGTATCGGGGAACAGGGGCGGTATGGCGACGAATGAGCAACAGGCACTGGTAGTTCTGTCCGGCGGGCAGGATTCGACGACCTGCCTTTACTGGGCCATCGACCGTTTCGGGATCCAGAACGTTACTACAATTACGTTCGACTACGGTCAGCGGCATCGCGTCGAGCTGGAATGCGCGGCCCGTGTTGCTGCGTATGCCGGGGTTCCAAATACCTGTCTGCCAATCGATACCTTCGCGGCGCTTGGCGGTGACGCGTTGACCGATAGTGAAATCGCGGTTGAATCAGGTTCCTTGCCGGCGAATGGCCTGCCGAATACGTTTGTCCCGGGCCGCAACCTGATCTTCCTGACGTTTGCCGCGGCGTTCGCCTATCAGCGCGACATTGGCAACCTCGTGACCGGCGTTGCACAAACCGATTACAGCGGTTACCCGGACTGTCGTGAAGAGACCATCGGCGCGCTGCAGCAGGCGCTGCGGCTCGGCATGGAAAGTGATGTCGTTATTCACACGCCGTTGATGCATCAGTCAAAGAAACAGACCGTGGAGATGATGCGAGATCTCGGCGGGCTCGACGCAATGGCGCTGACGCATACCTGTTACAACGGCGCGCGCCCGCCGTGTGGTGAGTGCCCGGCTTGTGTGCTTCGTGCCAAGGGATTTACCGAGGCTGGCGTATCGGATCCGCTGCTGGCGCCGCGATGACGTACTCCGTTAAGGAAATCTACTACACCTTGCAGGGGGAGGGTGCGCAGACGGGCCGGCCCGCCGTCTTTCTCCGATTTAGCGGCTGTAACCTCTGGTCGGGGCGTGAAATACACCGTGCGGAATCCGTATGCCGGTTTTGCGATACGGATTTTGTCGGCACTGACGGCCCCGGTGGTGGCAAGTTCGAAACGCCGGCGGCGCTCGCCGAAGCGGTGCGGCGGGCGTGGCCGGAGGGTAGCACTCAGCAGCAGCCTTACGTGGTGTGCACCGGCGGTGAGCCGTTACTGCAACTCGATGCGCAGGCGATAGACGCGCTGCACGAGGCCGGCTTCGAGATTGGCGTCGAGAGCAACGGCACATTGCCGGCTCCGGCGGGTATTGACTGGCTTTGTATCAGCCCCAAGGGCCGCGCCGGCGTGGTCCAGACCAGCGGCGACGAACTGAAGCTGGTTTTCCCCCAGGTCGAACCCGAGGCCCAGCCCGCGATGTTCGCTGCGATGAATTTTGAACACTTTTTCCTGCAGCCACTCGATTGCCCGGAGCGTGATGCCCATACTCAAAGCGTCATCCGCTTTTGTCTTTCGAATCCGCAGTGGAAGCTCAGCCTGCAAACGCACAAGTTGATTGGCATCGACTAGTGCGCCAGGGCCCGCATAACCTCACCCGGCTGGAGGCCAGATGAACCACCGTATTGGTCGTGCAGTTTTTGCGCTGGCCGTTGGCCTTGCCGTAACTTTCTACTCCTACCAGTGGATAACAAACCCGGCGCCTCGCCTGGAGAGAGCGCAGGAAGAGCAGGTTGTCGAGACGTCCCGGCTCGTGCTTCGTTCTCTGCTGGCATCAGAGTCGCTGGAGCTCGTCGATCCGCTATCTCCGGATCGCAAGGTCGGCAAAGTCTATGTGTATGCCGAGGGTCCCGGCTGGGCGGTTTCAGGCTACTACCGTCGAAATGATGCAGATGACTGGCATCCCTACCTGATGACCTTCTCAGAGGGTCTCGAGCTGCTGCGCCTGAAAGCCAAAGATGCGCTGCTCGTGAGTCTGGCCGCAGACGATCCGCGGCTGGAAATCCTGCCCTGAGACGGCAAGGGCGTATCGGGCGCGAGTCCTAGAGGAGGGTCGTGGCAACCCAGCCCAGCAGTACGAGTAATGCCGCTGCGTAGCCCAGTCCCAAAATGACTGTCTCAGCGTCCAGATTGTGGCGTTCTTCTCTGTAAGTCATGATTCCGGCCCCCTGGCTTGTAGTGCGAAAACCTATAGTCGTTCAGCAGGGCCACAGGTACCTGAGGGGCAGCTGATTGATTCATGACGCTTAGCTGATTGCGGCGGCCTCGGCGATTTCTTCCTGGCGCCACTCAAAGACATTGAGCTCGATAAAGACAAAGGCCACGAGCCACAGGAACGCGTCCCAGAAGTCGACGAAATCGCCCTTGAAGCCCCAGTAGATGGCGGCAAGCAAGAGCAGGGAATACAGCACCACTTTGGCGGCATTGCTGGCTTTGAGTGCGAGGCCCTCAAGATAGCCGTGCTCCTGCAGACGGACGTCGATCTCGAGTATCAACACCACCAACAGCCAGACGGCTGCGTTTATCACGTCAACCCAGGCAAGGTACCGAATATCTTTAAGTCCCTGCGCATCGACCACGGCGGCCATGTCCTTGAACTGGTAATAGACAGAGGCGTCCGACAGGGCTGCACAATTGGCAGCGGTGATTGCCGCGTACTCGTCGAGCGTCACCGCCCAGGACCAGTCGGCCGGGAGCAATGCGCAAACATCGCTAATCCCTGGCATGAGGATGGTCTCATCAAGAAACGTCAGGTTCTGAATATAGCCGTAAAACGCGTAGACGATGAAGGCGTAGCACAGTGCTCGCAGTCCGTGCAGGCTCCAGGTGACCCGCCGGGTGAAGTGGCGATCTTCAAGCACGTAGGTTTCGAGTTCAAACATCAGCAACAGCACGACCCAGGCGGCCGTGTCGATTGTCGCCGAGAAGGCCTCGATCAGGTCAGCGCCGGATATGCCATTGGAGAATTGCAGCGCCGCCGCCGCGGTCTCTTCGTCGTAGAACCAGTAGATGTTCATCGCGAGCAGCACGTACACGACGTACTTGAAGAATTGAAACAAGGCGCTGCTGTTTATAGTCAAGAGGACGATCCGCGGCCCGGGTCGGCCGATTCTATGACTCTTGAAACGCTATTGGCAATCGCGCCGTCGGCCTCATACTGGCGCTGTCTCTTCAGTTGGCCTCCAGGGAATCCGTTTCGACGCCGGCGTAGTACACCCATACGTTTTCTTCGCCGCTCAGCAGCTCGATGTATTTCGGATGCACAAAGATGTTCTCCCGGCCCGACTTGACCTCTCTCAATATGCCCAGGTCGCAGAGCTGCTTCAGGTAGACAGACGCTGTCTGGCGCTTCGCAATGCCGGCGTCCACCAGGTTGCTGATGCGGCAGTAAGGCTGTTTGAACAGTAGTTCTACCAGTTCCCAGGAATAGATTTTGGGCAGGCGAGTTTGTACGAATTCGGCCGTATGCTGCATGAGTTCGCGAATCGATTTGATCTTGTCGGTGGTCCAGGTGCAGGTTTCCTCGACGCCGTCGAGTATGAACAGGATCCATGGCGCCCAGTCCTGGTCACGCGTTACAGATTGCAGCAGGCGGTAATAGGCCGCCTTGTTCTGGATGATGTAGCGGCTCAGGTAGAGGATGGGTGAGTCCAGGAGGCCGTGCTGCACCAGGAACAGAATATTCAGGATTCGTCCCGTACGGCCATTGCCATCAGAAAACGGATGGATGGCCTCGAACTGGTAGTGCTGCACAGCCATGCGAACCAGCGGGTCGAACTCGGTATTGCGGTGCATGAATTCCGCCCAGTTATCGAGCTTCTGGATCAACAGACTGTTGCCCGACCGGCGGTGTGTAAATAAGCTCGCCAGACATCCGGTTTTTGAGCGTGGTTCCAGGTTCTGCTCGAATATCAAGCTCTACTCCCTTGATAGTACTGCATATTTGTAGCGCCATGTCCGTCGTCAGCATGCCTCGCTGAACCATCTTGGTGCCCTCATACAAAGCGGTCCGATAGCGCAGTGCCTCCTTGGTCGCGGCATCGGCACGGTCCTCGGCGATGTCCGCGAACTCGAACAGTTTGTCGGTCGTCGTGACAATATTCTCGATCTCGGAGCTCGCCCGCGCCTCGAGCAGGGGTAAAGCGTTTACGAGTACCGCGGAGTTTGGAATCAACTCGGCGGCCTGCTTGAGTTCGGCGAGGGCAACCCGCGCATTGATGCAGCGCTTCAGGATCTCTGTCGTCTCGATCTTCTCGGCGGGTGGCGGCAGCTCGGGCAGCGCGTCGTACGGCAGTGATGGGTCGAAATCAGTCACCTGGGGAGTCCTCTTGTGCGTGGCGATGTCGATACGATCGACCTTTAGTTCATAATATGTCGAAAAATAGTGCATTTATCGACATATCGGTGCTACGTGTCGATGGTATCGACCCTAACTAGTCAATATGTCGATAAGTTGGACGTTTTTCGACATATCAAGCCGATGTGTCGATCAAATCGACGCTATCCGACGACATGTCGATTTTATTCCAGTTTTTCGACATGTCCGGAGTATATGTCGATCCGATCGACAACTGCGTGAACCACGTAGCGAATCCTTGGATTTTCGAGCGAATCGTCGCCAGGAGGTGCCGGGTTGTGGATCGATGCATAGCAGTCGCAGGGTGCGCCGCGGTGCGGGATAGGCACAATCCACGAGGTCTGAGCGGCCCTGGCAGAGGTCGATTGCGTTAGAATTCCCGGCATTCGCAGCACCGACCAAAGGGGATGTAGCGTGGCCGTAAAAAGTGACATCGAGATTGCCCAAGCCGCTGACGTCAAACCGATACAGGAAATTGCCGGGAAGCTCGGGATACCCACAGACGCCCTGATCCCTTACGGCCACGACAAGGCAAAAATCAACGCCGACTTCATAACGTCTCAGGCGGACAAGAAAGACGGCAAGCTGATACTGGTCACCGCCGTCTCGCCCACGCCAGCGGGTGAAGGCAAGACAACGACGACAGTCGGCCTCGGCGACGCCATGAACAGCATTGGCAAGAATGCGCTGATCTGCCTGCGCGAGCCGAGCCTTGGTCCCTGCTTCGGTATGAAGGGCGGTGCGGCTGGCGGTGGTTACGCGCAGGTCGTACCCATGGCCGACATCAATCTGCATTTCACCGGTGATTTCCACGCGATCGGTGCAGCCAACAACCTGTTGGCGGCGCTTATCGACAACCATATGCATTGGGAGAACCAGCTCAACATCGACCCCCGTCGCGTAACCTGGCGGCGTGTCGTCGACATGAACGACCGAGCGCTCAGGACCGTCACCTCCGGGCTCGGCGGCTTCAACAACGGTGTGGTGCGCGAAGCTGGGTTCGATATTACGGTTGCCTCGGAAATCATGGCGATCTTCTGTCTCGCGACGGATCTCAAGGACCTGGAAACAAGGCTGGGCAATATTGTCCTGGGCTACACCCGGCAGAACGAGCCGGTCACCGTGAGGGAGCTCAGCGCGGATGGCGCGATGACGGCATTGTTGAGAGACGCGTTTCAGCCGAACCTGGTGCAGACCATGGAGAACAACCCGGCGTTAATGCACGGTGGACCGTTTGCCAATATCGCTCATGGCTGCAACTCGGTAGCCGCGACGACGACCGGGCTGAAACTCGCCGATTACGTCATCACGGAAGCCGGCTTTGGCGCGGACCTCGGCGCGGAGAAGTTCTTTAATATCAAATGTCGCAAGGCTGGACTCAAGCCGGATGCCGTCGTGCTGGTTGCGACGATCAAAGCCCTGAAGATGCAGGGGGGCGTGGCAAAAACGGATCTCTCCGGCGAAAACGTCGAAGCACTCAAGGTGGGCTGCAAGAATCTCGAGCGCCATATTCGCAACCTCGGCAAGTTTGGCGTGCCCGTCACAGTCGCGATCAATCGCTACACAGCGGATACAGACGCGGAAGTTGCGGCTGTTCGCGAGTTTTGTGACAAGTACGGTGTACGGGCAATCGATTGCACGCACTGGGCGGATGGCGGTGCCGGCGCCACCGAACTCGCCAGGCATGTCGTCGAGTTATGCGACAGCGGCGCGGCGCAATTTCGCACTTTGTACGACGACGACATGACGCTCTGGCAGAAGACGGCGACGATCGCCCGGGAAATCTACGGTGCGGAAGACATTATTGCCGATAAGAAAGTTCGCGAAGAATTCGCCAAGCTCGAGCGCGACGGTCGCGGCAAGTACCCCATCTGTATGGCGAAAACGCAGTACAGCTTCTCGACGGATCCGAATCTGCTTGGCGCGCCGTCGGGACATCACGTGCAGATTCGCGAGATTCGGCTCGCCGCCGGTGCCGAATTCGTCGTCGTAGTCTGCGGCGCAATCATGACGATGCCGGGTCTTCCACGCGTACCGGCTGCGAACGCGATTCGTGTCAATGACGACGGCCGTATCGAGGGACTTTTCTAGAAGCAACAGAAGCGCTTCATCGCGGGCTCCTGGAAATTCGCTATTTCGGTATCCGTATACCGGATATAGTATAAGCGCCATGCCAAAAAGAGAAGATCTCTTCAAGGGATTCACGATTGGGGACTGGGAAGTGCTTCCCGGGCACGGTGTCTTGCGCCGTGGCGATCATGAAGAGCGCCCTGAGCCGAAGGTCTTTGAAGTCCTGCTTTCGCTTGCATGCCATGACGGAAACCTTGTCACCCGTGACGATCTTGTCAACGATGTCTGGCAAGGCCGCCCAACCTCCGATGAGCCAATTAATCGTTGCCTGTCGCAGCTGCGTGGCCACCTGGGCGACAGGTCGAAGCCGCATCAGTATGTAGAGACATTGCAGCGTCGTGGCTATCGCTTGATGAAGCCTGTCAAACTTCATCAGCAGGTTGAGTCGTCAGCGACGCAGGCGCCACGCACGCCGCCCGGACCCAGTCCACGACTCTGGAAAATCGTTGCGGCGTTGATGGCGCTTGGGTTCCTGGCGACGATCGCGCTCACTATGCGGCCCTCGGCACCGGACCCCGAAATTCGCTCGATCGCCGTGCTGCCGATCGAAAATCTCAGCGGCGATCCAGCCAATCAGTACATCGTGGATGGCATCAAGAACGTTCTCGCGCGGCGGCTGGCAGAGGTCCCTGGGCTTGCGATCAAGAATACACGCGACAATTACGACGGGGAGCCGTCGCAGATAGCCGAGCTTCTCGATGTTGATGGCGTGCTGTCCGGCGCCGTGCAGCTGCAGGACTCCACCCTCAAAGTGACCTACATGCTATCGAGAGGACGAGACAATGTGACCATCGGCTCCGGCGAGGTCAACGGCAAGCTCGCGGGGATATTCGAACTGCAGGAACGCCTCGCCAACGAGGTGCTTGCCGGATTGAGCCCGTCTTCGACACCCGCGTCGCTAGTCACGTACACACCCAATGCCGAGGCCTACAATCGCTACATGCGAGGCCTGTATGCGCTGGATCATCGCGGCGAAGCGAAATATCTCGAGAAAGCCGTCATGCTGTTCCAGGAGTCGATACGGCTCGATGAGAAATTCGGTCCCGCCTACCTCGCGCTGGCAACGGCCTATTCGTTAATGCCGTACTACCGCAACCTTCCGGTACCGGAAACCGATCGCGCGGCCATTCAAACTGTTGAGAAGGGCATCGCTGTCGACCCGAGTATAAGAGCGGCCGCAGGCGCGGTGTATGGCGTTCACTACCACAAGCAGAAGAAGTGGTCAGAGTCGGAGGAAGCGTATCGCCTGGCTACGAGCGCGCCTGTTGCAAATTCAATCGCGTTCAACTGGTACTCGCGAATGCTAAACAGCGTGGGCCGTCTGGACGATGCGCTGGTGCAGGCGCTCAAGGCAGAAGCAATCGATCCTGACAATGGCGTCGTCAACAGCCGGGTTGCGATCGTCTACACATGGCTTGGTGATGCCGAGAATGCGCATGACTATTTTGCGCGCGCCGATGAACTGGGTGGGGAGACCACGATTCAAAATCTCGCTCATGGCCTGTTGCTGATCAGGGAGGGCCGAATCGCCGATGCCGAAAAAATGGCGCAAAAGGCCGTTGGGATGGGTGACGGTAGCGCCGACTGGATTCAACCCGTGTTCGCTGCCTTCGAGGATCCGTCAATCGCGGAGTCAGCGCTTGAGGTACTGACGCGGGTTTCGGCCGACGGCGGTCTCGAACCCGAGGTCGAGGTAACGGCGAGAACCATGCTGGGTGACACGGACGGCGCCATGGCCGTCGCACGCAGGCTGGAGGAGCCCGGTGAGATCTTCCAGATGGACCTGTTGTTCGCGCCGGAACTGCAGGCCTTGCGCGATCATCCCGGGTTCATGCCGTTGCTACAGCGCCTGGGAGTTGTAGATTACTGGCAACAAGCCGGCTGTGAGTTCGACGGCCAGAAAGCGGTCTGTCAATCTGACTAGTCGTCGTTGATTCTGCCGCGTGACCGTTTGACCGCGCTGCGACGACTTTTGTTATCAAGGCGTTTCTGCTTGGCTTTCTTGCCCGGGCGCGTCGGAATGCGTTTCTTTGGTTTGTGCATCGCTGTTTGCAGAAGTTCGACCAGTCGTTGCAAGGCGGCCTGGCGATTTCTTTCCTGGCTACGCGACTGCTGCGCCTTGATGACCAGGACGCCGTCGGAATTAATGCGCCTGTCTGTACTCGCCAGCAACTTGTTCTTCAGAGGTTCGCTTAGCGCTTCGCTATTCGCGATGTCGAAGCGCAGGTGAATGGCGGTCGCCACCTTGTTGACGTTCTGGCCGCCCGCACCCTGCGAGCGCACGGCGGTCATCTCGATTTCCGACATCGGAATGCTGATCTGATCCGATATTTTCAGCGTGTCCAAGCGAGCACCTTGATCTCGTTGCTATTGGTATCGGCGCATCCAGTTCGAATATGTGAGAATGCGCCCTTCGTATTTCGTGCCGACCAACGCAATGCAAGTTCGTAACCTGAGTTTACTTGTGACCTGCCAGCTGATCTCGACTACCGGGTCGATTGTCATGGTGACCCTTGGGGGCATTATCGGTTCCACGTTGGCGGCGAACAAGGCTTTTGCCACGCTGCCGCTGTCTATGATGGTGATCGCCATCGCGGCAACCACGATTCCCGCTACGATGCTTATGCGCAGGATCGGACGACGGGCGGGATTCGCGCTGTCGTCCCTCAGTGCCGCACTTGCCGTGCTAGTCGCGGCGCTGGCGTTAAGACAGGCGAGTTTCCTGCTGTTTATTGTTGCGATGATGCTGTTCGGCATCAACATGGCATTCACGCAGCAGTATCGTTATGCGGCCGCCGAAAGCGTGGCACCAAAGTACGTGCCGCGCGCCGTTTCATTCGTCTTGCTCGGCTCCATCGGTGGTGCTTTTCTCGGGCCCTTCCTGGCGACCGAAGGGCAGGGCTGGTTCACGGGAGTTCCGCATGTCGGAACGATGCTCGCATTGTGTGTTTTCTTCATCGTTCAGTCATTATTATTTCTCGGCATGGGCGCCATTAAGGAACACGCCGAGCATGAGCAATTGCATACCGAGCGTTCACTCGGTGATATCGTGCGCCAGCCGGTTTTCCTGGTCGCGGTGCTGGGTGGGACGGTTGGCTACGGATTGATGACGCTTATCATGACGGCGACGCCGCTTAGCATGCATATCAACGATGGCTATTCACTCGAGGAGACTGCATCCGTCATTCGCGTACACGTCCTCGGGATGTATGTCCCTTCGCTCGCTGCTGGTTTCCTGATCGAAAAGTTCGGTGTTACGCGCCTCATGTTCGCCGGCGCGTTGGGGTTGCTCGCCACATCGATTATCGGCCTGCAGGGGCACACCTTTCTGCACTACTGGTGGGCGCTCATGTTGCTTGGCATCGGCTGGAACTTCCTCTACGTAGGCGGCACGACTTTGCTGACTTACACGTACTCGATGGCCGAGCGTTTCCGTGCGCAGGCTGTGAACGAATTCCTGGTTTTCGGAACGTCGGCCACGGCGTCGTTGTTAGCCGGGACGGTTATGTACTTTTTTGGCTGGACAACCCTGATGCTCTTGCCGATACCTATTCTCGTTGCAATCTGTGCTGCATTGCTGATAGTTCGAAAAGATCCGTTGCTCAATCAGGGAAGTGTTTAAGGTGATGCCTGAGTCGCAATTGCCGGGGTCTCAAGTATGAAGCGACTGTACGACGACAACCTGTATCAGTTCGACTCAGCTCAGGCGAGCTGCTGGGCTCATCCGTATCCAATGTGCCTCACGTTCATTCAGGTGGGCATCGGGATATCGACTGGCTGGACCGCCGGTCATGATTGGCCGGCGGGTGGCGAAGTTTCCGCCTAGAAGTTGTAGACGAAACCGAGGCTAAGCACAGGCCAGGCCTTGAAGTCGCTCATTTCGTCTTCAAGTTCGAGGCGCTCGTTCTCGAGTTCGGTTGCCAACTCGGTCTGCACCGCCGGTGGCGCGGTAGCCAGTCCGGTAGCTTCCAGCGTCACGTCGGGTTCGCCTTGCCAGAGCACGCCGAAGTCGAGGTTCAGGCCGACCTTGCCGAAGATCTCGAAGTCGTAACCCACACCAACGTACGGCGCCGTGCCGCTGAATGACGTAATGCTCTGCAGCGTTCCAACGTCAGCGGCGCTGAAGGTATCGTTACCAATGTCGAACGAGAGTCCGCCGGTATCCTGGCTGGCCATTACGAATTCGTTGCCGTTCGATACGACGCCGGCCGTAACGCGGAAGGGGCTCAGCGGAAAGCGAAAATTGCCCGTCGCGTAGAACGTGTCGAGCGAGAATGTCGCGTCATAGTTGATTCCGGCCTGTGAGCCGTTGTCATCGTACTCGTAGCTGTTGACGCCCAGGCGCACGTCCAGCCATGGCAGCGCGCTCCAGCGGCCCTCCAGTCCAAGACCCAACGTCCCGACTTTCATGCCGACACCAAAGTCCGCAGACGCGGAATTGCACGCGAGAAGTGCCAGCATCACAAGTGCTGACTTTGAAGTAAGATTTTTCATCGTTGTTCCGGCTCAGTCGAAATCGTGGTTTATCAGGTTATACGGGCGTCACAGCATTGACTGTGCGACGTATCACAGCTCGGCCAACAGGGACCGCTTATGTCAAATCTGGATGAACTGCGGCGTTATTCAGCGTGAGCGGAGTCGTGCAAGGCACTAACTTGGAATGGCGCAGGAGGCGCGATCGCAGCAGCGAATAACTACAGGGAGATTTGAAATGCGTGAATTAACGATGAGGGAACTGGAAATGGTCGCCGGCGGGACCGACGTGTGCACGCCCGACGATAGCGGCAATGACTATGCCGGCATTACCGATACGGGTTCTGTTGGCGACGAACTGGTCGAAATATACGAGGGCCTGGTCGCGGCGACCTCGCACATCATTGAAAGGGTCGCAAACGCTCTGTGACCCTCTTTAATCCCGGGGCGCCTGGTGCGTCCCGGGTTCTTTTCCAAGAAGAAAGCCGATCGACAGTAGTGCCAGCAGCAAAACACACAGGCTCACGATGCCGCTGGTCCAAAGCGGGGTCTCGTTAGCCGGCGGATTCCACTGGCCCTGAAGACAACGCCAGTCCAGCTGAATGAGGCCGTTTATCGTGGCGTGCGTGACGACCGACGACCAGAGCGTCGTCGTTTGCCGGTACTGAATGCCAAAGACGATACCTGCAACAAACACAAAGGCCCACGACGATGGTCGATGAGCGAGCATGAATATCAGCGCGGACACGCCAATGGCAACGACCGCGCCCCGCTCATAAAGCCAGGTTTGAACCAGGCCTCGATGTATCGTCTCTTCGACAAGTGGCACCAGGACCACCATGACAACGACACCGAGCAACAGCACGGGCGGAGCCGGGCAATCAAACGTGAAAGCCGGTCCGATAAACGCTGTCGAATCGGGATTGCGGTACCAGCCGAAAGACACTCCGGCGATGAGCTCGCCCCATGCCGCCAGGCGCAACAGGCATCCAATGGCAAAGGCCCTTATTACCAATCTGACTGTTACCGCCTGTCGCGCGAACAATTTCGCAATGAACGCGCCTTGCTGGCGCCATACCGGAAATAGCAGCAAGAGCAGGACCGGGGGTACGAGCAGGTACGACAGGTCGGCAGCGAGGTCCTGCCGAAAGCCCCGTGCCAACAGTTCGATCTGCAACCACGCGCGAAACATCAGGGCGGCCGTCGTGGCGACTATGACCGCAATAAGGTTTGTTCGAGCAGGCGAGTCTGAATGCATCGCAACAACTCTAGTTGCGTGGGCCGCTCTGCCGGAGACGTGAAACGGCTCCGTTTGTCGAGAAATGCCCTGGTCTACTGAGCGGGCAGATCCGTTATCGTCGGCTCCGTCATCGTCTCGCGTCCCCAGCGCAGGAAGATCGACGCCCGGGCATCAGGGTCGATGTTGACCTTGTCCAGATCGCCCTGCACATGCGGCAGTGCCATCACGCGCTTGTCCATGACCCGGAACCAGAGCCATGGCAGGTAGGCCAGCACATACATTCCGAAGTAGCCGTTGGGCAGCGTCGGCAGATCGTCAAAATGCCGCAGGGATTGATAGCGCCTGAGTGGGTTCGTGTGATGGTCGGAATGTCGCTCGAGGTGGAATAGCACCAGGTTACTGACGACGTGATTGCTGTTCCATGAGTGGTGTGGCTGGCAGCGTTCGTATCGCCCATTCGCATCTCGCGCACGCAACAGCCCGTAATGTTCGACGTAGTTGGCGCTGGTGAGCTGCGAGTACGCGAACAGGTTGTGGAGTAACAGGAACGGTATCGCTTGCCAGCCGAATACGACAACAAGAAACAGACTGATCGCCGCGGTAATGGCGTAGGACTGCAGAATCGGATTGCTGCGATGCCACACCGGTCTGTCGCGCTGTGCCAGGCGCTCTTTTTCGACCTGCCACGCCCGACGGAATGCGCCCGGTATCTCTCTGACCGCGAACTTGTAGATGCTCTCGCCCATGCGCGAACTAGCCGGATCCTCGGGCGTAGACACGTCCATGTGGTGGCCGCGATTGTGCTCCACCGAGAAGTGGCCGTAGCCAGGAACAGCGAGCACAATTCTTGCGAGTGCCTTTTCGAGCTTCGAGTTCTTGTGCCCCAGCTCATGTGCGGTGTTAATGGCTAGCCCGGCCGTCAGGCCCGCAATGACCGACAGCAACGCGAAACCCCACCAGCTCAGTGGCTGCGTGAGCGCATACCAGGCGCAGCCGAACAGCGTGACGAAATGCAGCGGCACGACGATATAGGTCAGGCGACGATAGTACGGATCACGATCGAGCTGCATGACGACTTCTTCGGGTGGATTGTTCTGGTCTTCCCCGATTGCCCAGTCGAGCAACGGCGCCAGGATGTAGTTACCCAGGAAGGGCAGCAAAAACCAGAGTTCATTGCCGGTCTTGTGATGCAGCCAGATCGAGATGAACGGTTGCAGGGGATAAGCCACAGAAAGCAACCACAGCCAGCGCTTTCGATCCACGTAATGGACCGCTTCACCGTTTTCAAGGACTCCCGTATAGCCTTTCATTGCCGGCCTCGTCTTTGTCCGAAATTAACTGCCTTGGCTGATTATTGCGCGAAAAGCGTCATGACTCCAACGCAGAGACTGCCAATATTTCGTCGGGTTTCTATACATAATGGTCCTTCAAAGCCGCTGTCCGAAAGAAAATACGGCGCGTGGTGCAATTGATGCAGTGTTTCGTCTCCCAATGATCTATATTTTGAGAAAGGCCTGTTTGTTGAAAATAAAAAAAGGCTTAGGCAATTGGAGGGTGCAGAGGGAATGGGAAGCAGCGCGGCATCAATGAAAGAACGCGCCAGTGTCGAGCGACGGGACTTCGGCTGGCGAACGGTTGCTTACGGCTTCACGCTGTCGCGCCGTCACACGCACCGCCGGGAGATCGACAACGACGTAATCTTCCTCGACTGGCACCACCCCTGGTTGTTCTTCCTCTCTGTGGGAACCATGCTGCTTTCCTGCGCCGATGCGTTCCTGACCTTGCAGCTACTGAACAAGGGGATGATCGAAGCGAACCCGATCATGCAGTCCGCGCTGAACCAGGGCACCTCGTTTTTTATCTCGCTCAAACTGTTGCTAACGGCATTCGGCATCTTTGTGCTGGTGTTCGTCGCCAAGGCGCATTTTCTGAACAGGTTCAGGACCGGTCTGTTTCTGACGGTCTTCTTCAGCTGCCTATGCGTGTCTCGTCTGCTACGAACTGGTCAACCTGTTTCGACTGATGTAGCTGTCCCCGGAATTTCATTCCCTCAGCGCTGCGCTTGGGATAAACTACCGAACCTTCGTAAGTCGCTCAAACCGTCCCCTCAGGCCTTCGCGCCTAAACGTTGCGTAACTACCTGAAATTATGAGTAATTCCATCAAGGAAAAGCTAGCGACAACGCCGCTGTTTGGTGGTAACGCCAGCGCTGTAGAGCAGCTCTACGAGCAGTACCTCGACGATCCCGAATCCGTGCAGGACGGATGGCGCACCTATTTCGAGTCAATGGGAGACCCCGAGGCCGAGGTTGTTCACTCTGCGATACGTGAAGAACTCCTGGCTGAAGCGCGACAGGGGCGCAAACGCGGCCGTGTTACCACGCGCAAGCCGGGCGGTGCCGTATCCGGCGAGAAGCAGGCGGCCGTATCGCGGTTGATCCAGGTCTACAGCCTTCGCGGTCATCAGATTGCTGACATCGACCCGCTGGGCCTGATGGACCGACGGATACCTGGTGTGCTCAAGCTCGATTACCTCGGTCTGACCGAGGACGACATGGACACAGAGTTCTTTACGGGTGGCCTTGCAGGTCGCGGTAATGAACGCATGAAGCTGCGCGACATCCTGTCGCAGCTGAAGGAAATATACTGCGGCAAGATCGGTATTGAAGTCGCGCACATGTCACGTGCACGCGAGCGCCTGTGGCTGCGCAAACGCTTTGAACACATGATGGCAGCGGAGAGCCTGAGCGAAGAGGAGCGGGTCTGGATACTCGAGCACCTGACCGCGGCTGAAGGTATCGAGCGCTATCTGCACACGCGTTACGTAGGCCAGAAGCGATTCTCGCTGGAAGGCGGCGAAAGCCTGATTCCGCTGCTGGACGACATCATTCAACAGGGCGGCGCTTCGCGTATTCGCGAGATCGTTATCGGTATGGCGCATCGCGGTCGTATCAACGTGCTGGTTAACATCCTGGGCAAGTCCCCCGAGGAATTGTTCGAGGAATTCGAGGGCAAGTACGATCCCGAGGAGCTGAAGGGCTCCGGGGATGTGAAGTACCACAAGGGCTTCTCGGCCGACATGAAGACTCCGGGCGGTAATCTGCACATCGCCCTCGCGTTTAACCCGTCGCACCTCGAGATCGTCAATCCCGTTGTCGAGGGTTCGGTGCGCGCCCGTCAGCAGCGTCGCGATGATGACGAGCGGCAGGAGGTCTTGCCCATACTGATTCACGGCGATGCCGCGTTTGCCGGCCAGGGTGTTGTGACCGAGACGTTCCAGATGTCTCAGACCAACGGCTTTCGCACGGGCGGTACCGTCCACATCGTAATCAACAACCAGATTGGATTCACGACGAGCCGGCCGTCAGACGCACGCTCAACGGACTATTGCAGCGACGTCGCAAAGATGATCGAAGCGCCGATCTTTCACGTCAACGGTGACGACCCGGAGGCTGTTATCAATGTCTCCAGGCTGGCGCTGAAATACCGGCAGCGGTTCAACAAAGATGTTGTTGTCGACCTGGTTTGCTACCGGCGCCACGGTCACAACGAGGCAGACGAACCCTCGGCGACCCAGCCGATCATGTACGGCAGAATTAAAGAGCACAAATCAACACGCGAGCTTTACGCCAACAAACTGCTGGATCACGGGCTCATTTCCGCGACCAAAGCCACCGAGCTGCAGGACAACTATCGCGATCGACTGGACCGCGGAGAGCCTGTTCCCAAATCTTCATTGGGCATGATCGGCGATGCGTTCACGGTCGACTGGCAGCCTTATCTGAACACTGAATGGGACGACACCGTCGATACGACCGTCAGTCCCAAGACCGTCGCCTACCTCGGCGAGGCCATAACGTCGATTCCACCGGATGTTCGTCCGCACGGTCGGGTGCAGCGCATCATGGACGACCGGGTCAAGATGTCGCGCGGCGAGATGGACATGGACTGGGGATTCGCAGAGACGATGGCGTATGCGTCGCTTGCTGGTCGATGGACACAATGTCCGGCTGGTGGGTCAGGACAGTGGCCGTGGTACTTTTTTCCATCGCCACGCGGTGCTGCACAACCAGTTGAACAATCGCGAGTACATTCCTTTAAGTCATCTGTCCGATCGGCCAAACGCATTTCGCGTTATCGATTCATTGCTATCCGAAGAGGCTGTGCTCGGCTTCGAATACGGCTACGCCAGCACCGAACCGAATACGCTGGTTATCTGGGAAGGGCAATTTGGCGATTTCGTCAACGGCGCGCAGGTGGTCATCGACCAGTTCATCAGCTCCGGCGAGGCGAAGTGGGGACGGCTTTGCGGGCTGACCCTGTTCCTGCCGCACGGCTACGAGGGGCAGGGGCCGGAACACTCATCGGCGCGTCTCGAACGCTTCCTGCAACTCTGCGCTGAGCACAATATCCAGGTTTGCGTGCCGTCGACGCCCGCGCAGATGTTTCATATGTTGCGGCGCCAGCAGGTCCGGCACTTCCGCAAGCCGCTAATCGTGCTGACGCCGAAGAGCCTGTTGCGACACAAGATGTCGGTATCGCCGCTGGCCGAACTGTCGAGCGGCTGTTTCGAGCTGATCATTCCCGAGATCGAGGCGATCGAGACGAAGAAGACGAGACGCCTCGTGTTCTGCAGCGGCAAGGTGTATTTCGATCTGCTGGAATCACGCGAGGCGCACAGCATCGACGATATTGCGCTAATTCGCATTGAACAGCTGTATCCGTTCCCGATCGATCAATATGCGAGTCTGCTCGAGCAGTACGAACACGTTGAAGAAATCATCTGGTGCCAGGAAGAGCCGCTGAATCAAGGTGCCTGGTACCAGATCAAGCATCGTCTGCAGGAGCCGCTCAAGAAACACCAGCAGCTTTACTACGCCGGCAGGCCTGGAGCTGCGGCTCCGGCGTCGGGAATTTTTAAACTTCATCTGCAACAACAGCAGGCGCTGGTTGAAGCCGCGCTCGACATCAAGAGTGAGGCGAGCAAAGTCGTGAAGCCCCAGAAAACAAAACGGAAGACAAAATGACAATTGAGATCAAGGTGCCACCGCTGCCGGAGTCAGTATCCGACGCAACCCTGGTTGGCTGGCACAAGAAGGCCGGCGAAACCGTTGCGCGCGACGAGAACCTTGTCGACCTCGAGACCGACAAGGTCGTGCTGGAAGTTCCCGCGCCGGCATCAGGCACGATTACCCGCATCGTTGTCGAAGACGGCGCGACTGTCGTAGCCGGCGACGTGATTGCAATCCTCGAGGAGGGCGAGGTTGCCGCAGCCGCAGCGCCAGCCCCGGTAGAAGCGAAGGAGAAACCGGCGGAGCCCGCGCCGCAGGCGAGCAGTGGCCCGGTCAAGACCAGCCCGGCAGTTCGTCGCTTACTCGATGAACACGATCTCGACGCCACGATGGTGACGGGCACCGGCAAGGACGGGCGTCTGACAAAAGCCGACGTGATGGCTTTCCTGAAGGCGGATGACAGCAGTAACGTGACGCCCGGCGATTCGGCGCCGGTTGCCCACGACGAGGCGGTTGTCGAAGGGCCGGCGAGAACGGAACAGCGAGTGCCGATGACGCGTCTGCGTGCACGTATCGCCGAGCGACTCATCGATGCGCAGCAAACCGCTGCGATGCTGACGACGTTCAATGAGGTCGACCTGACAGAGGTGATGGCATTGCGTAGTCGCTATCGCGACGCGTTCGAAAAGAAACACGGCGTTCGTCTCGGGTTCATGTCGTTCTTCACGATGGCTGCGGTGGAAGCGCTGAAGAAATTCCCGGCTGTCAATGCGTCTGTCGAAGACAGCGATATCGTCTATCACAACTACTACGATATCGGCATCGCCGTCTCCAGTGATCGTGGGCTGATGGTGCCGGTGATTCGTGACGTGGACCAGATGAGTTTCGCTGACTTCGAGACGGAGCTGAACGCCGTTGCGAAAAGGGCGCAGGACGGCACGATCAGCATGGACGATCTGACCGGTGGCACGTTCACGATAACCAACGGCGGTATCTTCGGTTCGATGATGTCTACGCCGATTCTCAATCAGCCGCAAAGCGCGATTCTTGGTATGCACTCCATACAGCAACGTCCGATGGTGGTTGACGGCGAAATCGTGGCACGGCCGATGATGTATCTTGCCGTGACCTACGACCATCGAATCATCGATGGCAAGGAAGCCGTGCAGTTCCTCGTCACGATCAAAGAGCAGCTCGAGGATCCGAGCCGCCTGCTGCTGCAGGTCTGACTTGAGTCGACAAACACAATTGGCCAAAACCAGGGTTTCTAAACAATGAGCAGAAGTTTCGATGTCGTGGTCATCGGCGCAGGACCGGCCGGTTATATCGCAGCGATACGAGCGGCGCAGCATGGAAAGACTGTTGCGTGTATCGACGAGTGGCAGAACAGGGACGGCAAGTATGCGTTCGGCGGTACCTGCCTTAATGCAGGCTGCATACCGTCCAAAGCGCTGCTTGAGTCATCCGAGCTGTATCACCGGGCGCAGCACGAGTTCAAGAAACACGGCATTCAGACAGGCGATGTCGCGATGGACATCGCCACCATGCAGAAACGTCGCGCGAGTATCGTCCGGCAGCTGACAGGTGGTATTGCCGGTCTGTTCAAAGCCAACAAGGTCGAGGGCCTGGTCGGGCACGGCAAGCTTCTGGCAGGTCGCAAGGTAGAGTTCACACCCGTGTCCGGCGATGTCGAAGTTATCGAGGCCGGGCATGTCGTGCTGGCTTCCGGATCATCGCCGATCGAACTGGGTATAGCGCCTTTCGACGGCGATCAGATCATCGACTCCTGGGACTCACTGGAACTGGAGTCTGTGCCCGAACGCCTTGGCGTCGTTGGCGCGGGCGTCATCGGCCTCGAGCTCGGCAGCGTCTGGGCAAGATTAGGTTCAAAAGTCACGATCCTGGAGGCCATGGAGGATTTCCTGTTCATGGCCGATCGCGATGTAGCCAAGGTAGCTGCGCAGGAGTTCAAGAAGCAGGGGCTCGATATCAAGCTCGGCGCGAAGGTCGGCAAGGCGGTAGCTGGCAAGAACGGCGTAACGGTTAGCTACGATGATGCCAGTGGCTCGCAGTCGATCGAAGTCGACAAGCTCATCGTTGCCGTTGGTCGTCGTCCGCATACCGACAATCTTTTTTCAGAGGACGCCGGTATCCAGCTTGATGAGCGTGGCTTCATCGTCGTTGACGAGAGCTGCCGCACACGCGTGAAAGGCGTGTACGCGGTTGGTGACTGTGTGCGCGGCCCGATGCTGGCGCACAAGGGATCGGAAGAAGGCGTTATGGCAGCAGACCTGATTGCCGGTGAGATCGCCGAGATGAACTACGATGTCATACCGTCAGTGCTCTATACCGCTCCTGAAATTGCCTGGACGGGCAAGACGGAGGAGGAGGTCAAGGCCAGCGGCAAGGCCTACAAGACCGGGTCTTTTCCGTTCATGGCGAGTGGTCGTGCCAAAGCCATGGAGCAGACGTCCGGCATGGTGAAGATAATTTCTTCGCAGGACGACGACGAAATTCTTGGTGTGCACATCGTTGGGCCGATGGCCGGTGAACTCATTTCCGAGGCCGTGCTCGCACTGGAGTTCTCAGCGAGTACGGAAGATCTGCAGCGCACGATTCATGCACACCCCAGTTTGGCGGAAGCCGTGCATGAGGCGGCGCTGGCCGTTGACAACCGCGCGCTGAACTTCCCGAACAAATAGGCGTTTTGAGCCCCTGCCGTCGACGGCCATAGTTCTCGACTCGAAATTGCTGGAACCACCTCGCAGGAGCGGGCCCTTGTCCGCGACAGTGGGGCAGCCAGAGTTTTCCTCCGGCGATTCTTCGCACCACCTGTAGGAGCGGGCCCTTGCCCGCGACAGGGCAGCCAGAGTTTTCCTCCGGCGATTCTTCGCACCACCTGTAGGAGCGGGCCCTTGCCCGCGACAGTGGCAGCCAGAGTTTTCCGCGGCGATTTCGCACCACCTGTAGGAGCGGGCCCTTGCCCGCGAAGCGCAGCGGCAGCCGTCAGGCTGCTGTTGTTCCCGACCGGTGACACGTCCGGCCGCCAGGCTCACAAGGCTAGGGCTTCTCCCAGAAGTCCGCGTTCTTGATTCCGAGTTTGCTCGGTTCAAAGGTGTACTTCGTCACCCCGGCCTTACGTTGGGCTTCGTAGTCCTGCAATGCCCGGAGTGCGGGTCGTCCCATGAGGAAGAGAATCAGGATGCCGACGATGTTGAGCCACGCCATGATGCCGACGCCGACATCGCCAAGCGCCCAGGCCAGGTCCGCCGAGCGAACGGTACCGTAGAAGACTGACGTCATCAGCGCGAGCTTCAGAACAATGAGTTCACCGCGGAAGCGAATTGTCCGGCGGATGTAGGCCACGTTAGTCTCCGCGATGTAGTAATACGCCAGCAGGGTCGTAAATGCGAAGAAGAACAGCGCGATGGCGACGAAGGTCTTGCCGAAGCCACCAAGCACCGACTCCAGCGCATATTGCGTAAACGCAGGGCTGTTCGCCTGAATATCCGTGGCGAGCGTGCCGCCGCTGGCAACGACTTCGACTCCGGTCACGTAATACTGATTGGTAATCAGGATCATGAACGCGGTGGCCGAGCAGACGAACAGGGTGTCGACGTAAACGGAAAAGGCCTGCACGAGGCCCTGCTGCGCCGGGTGCTCAACTTCAGACGCTGCGGCCGCGTGGGGGCCCGTTCCCTGGCCGGCTTCGTTGGAGTAGACGCCACGTTTTACGCCCCAGCCGATTGCCGCGCCGACGCCGGCCATCGGTGTGAAAGCGTCTTTGAAAATCAGTGCAACGATATCTGGCAGATCGCCAATGTGATATCCAATAACGCCAAGGGCCATGACGATATAGCCGAGCGCCATGAATGGCACGACGATCTGCGTGAAATGCGCGATGCGTTTTACACCGCCGAAGATGATGAAGCCCAGAACCGTTACGACGATGACTGCCGTCGCCATCTTCGTCGCACTGATACTGTCGCCGAAGAAATTGATCAGAGTCTCACCACCAAACGCGAGCTCCGCGGCATTACCGATACTGTTTGACTGCACGCCGGGCAGCAACAGACCGGTGGCGATAATCGTCGTGATCGCGAAGATCCAGGCATACCACTTCTGCCCCATGGCTTTCTCGATGTAGTAAGCCGGGCCGCCACGATACTGACCTTCGTCTTCTTCTTTGTAGATCTGACCGAGCGCCGATTCGACGTACGCCGTTGAGGCGCCGAGGAATGCGACGATCCACATCCAGAAGACAGCGCCGGGTCCACCGAAGCCTATCGCCGCCGCGACGCCTGCGATATTGCCGGTGCCAACGCGACCGGAAAGCGACACCGAGAGTGCCTGGAAGGAGGAGATACCGCGTTCTGATTCCTTGCTGGAGAACAGCAGGCGAATCATCTCCTTGAAAAGGCGCACCTGCACGAAGCGCGTGAGAATCGAGAAGAACAAGCCGGTCCCCAGGCACAGGAAGATCAGAGCATTGCTCCAGATGATCCCGTTTAGCCAGTCAACGATCTCCTGCATGCCGCACCCCTTTTGTATTTTTTAGTCTTCGGCGCTGTGGATAGTAACCGAATTCGCGATATAGTTGGGGCTTGCAACTTTGGGAGCATGGCGATGACGTGGTGGGGATGGTTGATTATTGGTGCAGTCTTGCTGGGCGCCGAGCTCTTCGCGATCGATGCGCAGTTCTATCTCGTGTTCCTGGGCGTCTCGGCGGCGTTGGTCGGCCTGGCGGGACTTTTCGGTGTCGTGATGCCGGAGTGGGCGCAGTGGATGGCTTTTGCGGCTCTGTCACTTATCTCGTTCTTCACCTTTCGCAAGAGCCTGTACGAGAAGATTCGTGGTGGCGCGATCGGTTTTCACGGGACATTGGCCGGCAACGACGTGAATGTACAGACAGAACTGGCACCCGGAGCTGAAACACGCCTGGATTACCGCGGTACGAAGTGGACGGCACGGAATATCGGCGACGCGCCGATAGCCGCAGGCACGCGCGCTACCGTCGTCGAAGTCGATGGCCTCACGCTACGCATCAAAGCTGAGTAACTCTCAACAAAGGAAGTAGATATGGAATCCCTTATCGTCTCGTTGGCGGTCGTATTTGTAGTGATCATCATCCTGCTCAAGACAGCAGTCGTGGTGCCGCAGCAAAATGGCTACGTTATTGAGCGCCTCGGCAAGTACAGCAAAACACTTAATGCGGGCTTTCATATTCTTATACCGTTTCTTGAGCGCATTGCCTACAAGCACACGCTGAAAGAGCAGGCGGCGGATATTGCGGAGCAGATCTGTATCACCAAGGACAACGTCCAGGTCGGTGTTGACGGCGTCCTGTACATGCAGGTGCTGGATCCGGGACGCGCGTCTTACGGGATCGGCAATTACATGTTCGCTATTTCACAGCTCGCGCAGACGACGTTGCGTAGCGAAATCGGCAAGATCGACCTCGATCGTACTTTCGAGGAGCGCGGCACAATCAACCAGAACGTAGTCGCTGAACTGGACAAGGCCAGCGACCCCTGGGGCGTCAAGGTGCTTCGCTACGAGATCAAGAACATCAACCCGCCGCACGACGTTCTCAGTGCGATGGAGAAGCAGATGCGCGCGGAGCGTGAAAAGCGCGCCGTGATCCTGACTTCGGAGGGCGTGCGTGACGCGAAGATCAACGAGGCAGAGGGCGAGAAGCAGCGCGTCATCAAGGAATCAGAAGCAGCCAAGATGCAACAGATCAACGAAGCGCAGGGTGAAGCCGAGGCGATTCTCGCGGTCGCGACAGCCACAGCCGAAGGATTGCGCAAAGTCGCCAACGCGGTCGTCGACCAGGGCGGTCCCGAGGCCATGCAACTTCGAATCGCCGAGCAGTACATCGGTGAGTTCGGCAAACTTGCGCAGACGGGCAACACGTTCGTTGTGCCCGCAAATCTGGGCGATTTGACGTCGATGATGGCGTTGGCAACCGATATCGTTAAGGGCAAGCCTGCCGCTACGGGAGCCGCTTAGTTCGCCAGTCAGGTAATCCTGATCGCCCGCTTCTTATACGCGAGTGGCCGTCTGTCCGGTTAACGCTGATCGGCTGGCAAGGGCCCGGTGCGGCCGATCCCAGGGGCTCGCCTGACCATCCGACGCTGACCCGGATATAGCCACTCAGAATAGATTGAGAGTATCGCATGCGCACGAACAGTAAATTATGGGTCGCCTGTTTACTTCTGCTGTGCTGTACGGCATTTGGCTGTAATTCAGAGCAGGTTGCAGCGACGAAAATGGCTCAGACAGGGATGACGGACTTGCAGCCCGCGGGAAGCGGGCCGTATTCGGTTGGGTCGACGAATATGGAGCTAGCACCTGAATTTGCCGGCATCGACGACGAGACAATGCACGGATTCTTGTTGGGACGCGCCGACGAATCCGGTCAATCTCGCTATGTCGCCGACATGCTGAGATTCCCCGAATCGGCGTGGATTACCGATGTGCAGGTACCGGACGACGCCACGCTGTATGGTCCGGCCAGCGGCCAGACTCTGCCGGTCGTGACATTCCTGACGTATCCATCCGGCGCGAAGCCACAGAAAGACAGCTATGCGTTTCCGTATCACGACGCTCAATACGGAGTCTTCGAGGATATGCTCGGCGCCGACGAGGCGCCTGGTTTTGCGGACCCCGACGCACGCTATCCACTGATCATTCTTGCGCACGGGGCTTCGGCGCACGGCATATACGACGTGAGACACGCACATAATCTCGCCAGTCACGGCTACATCGTGGCTGTGCTTACCTACGGCGACGATCGGACCGGTATTCCAGATGACCCGAATCTACATGTCGGCTACCTCAGGCCCTTGCTGACCAAGGCCGTGCTCGACTCAGTGCTCGAGAGCGAGACCTTCGGCCCGCATGTGGACGCCGACAATATCGGCATCTCCGGTCACAGTTTCGGCGGTTTCACTGCGCTTGCAGTTGCGGGCGGCGCCTACCTGGGGAACACAGCGACAGTCAGCGACACGCGTATCAAGGCTGGTGTCCTCGCTGCGCCCTGGGTTGGTGGCAACTATGATGGTAATGACTTCTTTGCATTCGGCCCGGATAACAGCGACCTGAATCGAGTCACCGCACCGATGATCGGCTTCTTTGGTACGAAGGACGAGGCGACGTTAGCCTCGTTTATCCTGCCGGCCATGCAACAATTGTCTGGTCCTGCCTATGTCGTAGAGTTGGTCGATCAGCCGCACGTATTTGAGGGCGGCTCCTGGCAAGATCGAGACAACTGGGAGCTAGTGTTTTTCGACGCTTACCTGAAGAATGATGCGGCATCGCTGGCAGCGCTGAAGACGGGCCGGTCGATGCAGGGCGGTAACGAAGACCGACAGCTATTTGACTATCAGAAACTGCCAGGCAACGACTAATTGCTCGTGACGGTCAGCGTGGGATTCGCAACTATGTACGGCCGCAGAAGTGCTAGAGTCCCAGCCAGGGAAGACGCCTCTCAAAAAAAGCCCAAAGGGACACTAATAAAGTGACGGCAGATACGACTCCGCTTAGGTTCCAGGAAAAACTCGGTTACGGCCTCGGCGATACGGCTTCGAACTTCTTCTTCCAGGTTTTCAATCTTTTTCTTCTGTACTACTACACCGACGTGTTCGGCCTGGCACCAGCCGCTGTCGGCACCATGTTCCTCGTGACCAAAATCGTCGACGCAATCAGCGACCCAATCATGGGCCTCGTTGCCGACCGTACCGATTCGCGCTGGGGGAAATTTCGACCGTATTTGCTCTGGGCCGCAATTCCATACGGGCTTTGCGGCTACGCGATGTTTTTTTCACCCGATCTTTCTGCGACCGGCAAACTCGTTTACGCGTACGCGACGTATACACTGATGATGCTGATCTATACCGTAATCAATGTGCCGTATTCAGCATTGATGGGTGTGATCTCGCCCGTGTCTGCAGAGCGCACCAAGGTTGCGAGTTACCGATTCATCTGTGCTTTTTCGGCGGGATGGCTGATTGCCACGTTCGTAACACCGCTGAAGAACCAGCTCGGTGGCGGTAACGAGGAACTCGGTTTCCGCCTGACCATGATGATATTTGCGGTGATATCCATACTGTTGTTCTGGATGTGTTTCGCGGCGACGAAGGAACGAGTGCATCCAGACAATGCGAACTCCAATGTCCGCTCGGACCTGCGCACTTTGCTCGGGAACGGTCCGTGGATCGCGCTGTTTTTCTCCGGGATTTTTGCCCTGACGAACGTCGCCATGCGCGGTGGGGCGACCATTTTTTACTTCAAGTACTACGTCGGCGACGACGGAACGCCGATATTTCTCATTTTTGACAAGACAGCTGTGTTCTTGTCGTTGAGTACCTTTGCGCTGATTGGCGGCGTCATGATGACGCAGTTCTTGTGCAAGAGATTCGACAAGCGTCACTTGATGATTGCACTGACAGTGGCCAACGCTGTTGCAATGTCGGCGTTCTACTTCATCCCGCCCGAGCAGTACTGGTTGATGGTCGCGAGTAGGATCCCTGGGTACATTCATTGTCGGACCGACGCCTGCGCTCGTGTGGGCGATGTATGCGGACTGCGCCGACTACGGCGAATGGAAGTCGGGACGACGCACGACGGCGCTGATCTTCTCAGGTGCACAATTCGCGCAAAAACTCGGCCTCGCCGTGGGCGCCGGACTATCGGGCTACGTCCTGTTTCTTTTTGGTTTCGTGTCCAACGAACTTCAGAGTTCGACATCGATGGCTGGCATTCGACTGATGTTCAGTGTTTTTCCTGCCATATTGGCTGTGCTGAGCGCCGTTGCGATCATTTTTTATCGACTCGACGGCGACCAGGTGAAACGGATTGAGCGTGAACTCGCAGAGCGACGTTAATCGCTCCGGACATTCCGGGAAGCGTTTCATTTCACCGGCAGAATCCGCTCCCGGCCGAAATCAGCCGTCCAGCTGATAATCGGCGGAACAATTGTTGCCGATCTATTTCGGCCGGTGATCATGGTTTCATCAGTGGCGCGGGAGAATTTATGGAATGGCAGTTCCTTGCTGGCTTGGGTGCAATCACCCTGGTAGTAATTGGTCTGGTCACCTACCTTGGACTGAAGCTGAACAAAGCCGTTCTGCGGCATGCGCCGGAGATCGCTTTGCCGATCAACATTACCTTTACTGGCACCACGCTATTTGCACTTGTCGTCGGGTTCTGGGTCCTGTGCATTGCCGCCGCAAATCTAAGGCCGGAAAGTTCGTTCGGGTCGTTTGTCGGAACGGCCGATGGTATGGGAATCGTGATCGTCGGCTCCATCTTCTCTGCAGGTGTAGCGGGAGCAGTCCTGGAGAAACTGGGTTGGCCAATTGCAACGAGGGGGGAAGATCCCTGACCAAATCGGCTGTTCATCGTAGGGCCACTGCGCCGAAGTTCTTTCGGTTGACGGCCTCTTGAACAACGTCAGCTGCGTCGTCTCACCGACACGACGTTCGGTAATTGTTCCAGGCGAGTGATGGCGGTACTCAAGGTCGGCAGGTCGCTAATCTCGATGCTGATCTGCATGACGACTTGCATGGTCTTCTTGTCGGTGTGACTCGTGAGGTTGAGCACGTTGGCGTTGTCGTCGGCAAGTACGGACGTGATGTCCCGGATCAGGCCGCTACGATCAAAGCATGCAGCGTCAGGTCGACAGGGTAGGCCCCGGATTCCTGGCGGCCCCAGCTGATTTCGACGATGCGTTCCGGGTATCGACGGTTTAAGCCCAGGAAGTTGCCGCAGTCCTGCCGATGAATCGTGACGCCGCGCCCCTGTGTGATGTAGCCGACAATGGACTCTGGCGGCACCGGCCGACAGCAGCGCGCGAAATTGCACATCAGATCGCCGATACCGCTGACGTCGACAGAATCTGACGGCGGCAGATTTCTTTCTGGCAGCCACGACGTGTGCGAATGCGCTCCGGCAGCTCCCTGCCACGCAGGTTCTGCAGTGCCGTAGCAATCGAGGCCGACGTCAGATCGCCGGCCCCGAGCGTGACGCACAACGCCTCGGTGTCCTTCAATTTGAGCTGTTTTGCGATGCTGTCAGTAGCGACGTCCCGTACCCCGAGCCGCGTAAGTTCGCGGTCCAGTATTTCGCGGCCCTGCCGCTGGTGCTGATCGCGATCCTGGTGCCGGAACCAGTTGCGGACCTTGGACCGCGCTCTTGCGCCTGCGAGATAGCCGAGTTTCGGACTGAGCCAGTCCCTGCTCGGCTTCGCCTGGCTGCCGGTGATGATCTCTACCTGGTCACCGTTCTCGATGTGATAGGTCAGCGGCACGATGCGTCCGTTGATCTTGGCGCCACGGCAGCGGTGTCCGACCTGGGTATGCACGTGGTACGCGAAATCCAGCGGAGTCGCATTAGCGGGCAGTTCCACGACATCGCCCTTCGGGCTGACGGCATAAACGCGGTCTTCGAAAAAATCGTCCCGAATCTGGTCGAGCAGGTCGGCGCCATCATTCGCAGGTTCCAGCAGTTGCCTCAGGAACTGGATCTTCTGGTCGAATGCCGCCGGCGCTCCACCGCCTTCCTTGTAGCGCCAGTGAGCGGCAACACCGAGCTCGGCGAACTGGTGCATGTCATGGGTACGTATCTGTACCTCGACAGTTTTGCCTTCCGGACCAACTACCGCCGTATGCAGTGACTGGTAGTTGTTTTCCTTGGGATTGGCGATGTAGTCGTCAAATTCACCCGGAATGTATGACCAGAGATTGTGCACGATGCCGAGAGCGGCGTAGCAATCGGTGATGTCGTCGACGAGGATGCGTACGGCTCGAATGTCATACAACGACTCAATGCCGCGATCCTTCTTCTGCATCTTTCGCCAGATGCTGTAGATATGTTTCGGACGTCCGGAGATCGTGCCAGTGATGTCCTGTGCCGTCCAGTTCCTTCTGCAGGGTCTGCTGGACGCGATCGATGAAGGCCTCGCGCTCGACACGCTTTTCCTTCAGCGTACGCGCGATCTCAAGGTAGTTCTCAGGCTCCAGGTAGCGGAACGCCAGGTCCTCCAGCTCCCACTTGAGCTGCCAGACGCCGAGACGATTGGCGAGCGCGGCGTAGATTTCCCGTGCTTCCAGCGCCAGCGCAGTTTGCGTTTCCCGCGATGCCTCTTTGGCTGCGCGCAGTCGATACAGTTGTTCGGCGATACGAACGAGTACGAGCCGCACATCAGAGACCACAGCGAGCAGCATCTTGCGCAGCGCCTCGGACTGCTGCACAGCGAGGGCTTCACCCGGCTGCCAGTGGGCCGGCAGCGAGAACTGATTCAGTTCCTCCAGTCCTAGAATAAATTGAGAAACATCCGGCAAATCATTGTTTTTTATAGAATTGGCGTCGATAAATCCGTCGCGGCATAAGGGGTATGCGTACACGGCAGCCTGCAATTCCTGCGGTAGCCCGAGCGGCGCCACGATGTCGGCAATCTGCCGGCCTTCCTCTAACGCGCTCTCAAGGCCCGGTTTTTCAGGCAGGCTTAGAAGATAACTTCGTACGCTTGCAACGACACCGTCGGAGCGATCTCCGGTCCCGGATTTTTCTGCGCCAGTAGCCAACATTCTCGAAGCTGCTCCAGTGTGCCTGTCGAGGTAATACCCGTTATCATACGCGCAGTTTTCTTGGGCATGAAAAGCAGGCTTCAATGGCGGGTCACAGTAAATGGGCGAATATCCAGCACCGCAAGGGTGCGCAGGATAAAAAGCGCGGCAAATTATTCACCAAGCTGATTCGTGAGATCACGATAGCGGCGAAGATGGGCGGCAGCGATCTGGAGGCCAACCCGCGGCTGCGCCTCGCGGTCGACAAGGCGAAGTCCCAGAGCATGCCGAAGGACAATATCGAGCGGGCAGTCAAGCGCGGTGCCGGCGAGACCGAGGGGGCCGACTACCTGGAGATTAGCTATGAAGGCTACGGTCCAGGGGGCACGGCAGTCATGGTGGCCTGCCTGACGGACAACCGGAACCGCACGGTCGCGGACGTACGGCATGCATTCGCCAAGTTCGGCGGCAACCTGGGTGCGGATGGCTCGGTTGGCTACCTGTTCAACCAGGTCGGGCAGCTGCTGTTCCCGGAAGGCAGCGACGAGGACGCCGTGATGGAGGCGGCGATCGAGGCCGGCGCCGAGGACGTGATTGTCGACGACGACGGCTCGATCGAAGTTCTGACTGACCCCGGCGAGTTCGAGACCGTCCGCGACGCCATTCGTAAGGCCGGCCTGAATGCCGAGACGGCAGAGGTCACCATGCGAGCATCAACGAGTGCAGCGCTCGAAGCGAAGGAGGCAGGATCAATGATCAAGATGCTTGAGATGCTTGAGGATCTCGATGACGTGCAGGACGTCTACAGCAATGCCGATATCAGCGAAGACGTGCTGGCGCAGATCGAAGCCGGCAGTTGAGCCAAAGCAAGCGCATATTGGGGATTGATCCAGGTTCACGCCTGACGGGCTTCGGTGTGCTCGATTTTTGCGGCGATACGCCCACCTACGTGACCAGCGGCACGGTCGCGAGTATGGACGGGGCATTCGCCGACCGGCTGCGCCAGATATTCGATTCGGTCAGCCGCATCGTGCTGGAGTACCGGCCGGATATCGTAGTGGTCGAGAGTGTCTTCATGCACAAGAATGCCGGCAGCGCGCTGAAACTCGGCCACGCGCGTTCAGCGGCCATTTGTGCCACGTTTCAGCATGATCTCGAGGTCTTTGAATACGCACCCCGCGAGATCAAGCAGGCGGTCGTGGGGACCGGCGCAGCGACCAAGGAACAGATTCAGCACATGGTCGTGTCGATCCTGAAGCTCGGCGGCACACCGGCGCCAGATGCGGCTGACGCGCTGGCGGCGGCGCTGTGTCATGGCAACCAGCGACGTGTACACGCGCAGCTTGGCACCGGCAACGCGATAGCGGGACAGCGATGATTGGTTCACTGCGTGGCCAGTTAATCCAGAAGCAGGCGCCGCAGGTCGTTGTCGAGTGTGGTGGTGTCGGCTATGAGCTCGAGATGCCGATGTCGACGTTTCTTGATCTGCCGGACGTGGGCAGCAACCTGTTTCTCTACACGCACCTCGTCGTGCGCGAGGACGCGCAGATTCTGTATGGCTTCACGACGACCGACGATCGTCTGCTATTCCGGACGTTGCTCAAAGTGAATCGTGTTGGTGCAAAGATGGCGCTTGGCGTCCTGTCCGCAATGACGGCGAATGATTTTCGGCGTTGTGTGGAATACGAGGATACGACCACGCTCTCGAAAATCCCCGGCGTCGGCAAGAAGACTGCGGAACGGCTTATCATTGAAATGCGGGATCGGATCGACAAGGTACTGCCAGCGGCGCCTGGCGCAAAGACCGTAAGCCCGGAGGCCAATGCGCGTGCTGAGGCCCTTGAAGCGCTGGTGTCTCTTGGCTACAAGCCGAACGAGGTCAGCAAGCTCATTGGCAAACTCGATACAAACACATTGTCGGCCGAGGACATTATTCGGCAGGCCTTGAAACAGGCGGCGCGCTAGCATGGCAGGTATCGAACACGATCGACTGACGAGCGCCGAGCCGGTGGCCGAAGACAGGGCCTTCGACCGGGCGATTCGGCCAAAGACGCTCGAAGACTACGGCGGGCAGCCCGGCGTCAAGGCCCAGATGGAGGTCTTCATCGAGGCTGCCCGGCGTCGCTCTGAAGCACTGGATCATGTGCTGATATTCGGTCCGCCCGGGCTCGGCAAGACGACGCTTGCACATATTGTCGCCAACGAGATGGGTGTGAACATGCGGCAAACCTCGGGTCCGGTCCTCGAACGGCCGGGCGATCTCGCGGCACTGCTGACCAACCTCGAACCCAACGACGTCCTGTTTCGTCGATGAGATCCATCGCCTCAGCCCCGTGGTAGAGGAGGTGCTGTACCCGGCAATGGAGGACTTTCAGCTGGACATCATGATCGGCGAAGGTCCTGCCGCTCGCTCTATCAAGCTCGACGTGCCGCCATTCACGCTGGTTGGCGCGACGACACGGGCCGGACTGCTTACGTCACCGCTGCGCGATCGTTTCGGCATCGTGCAGCGCCTCGAGTTCTATTCCAGTATTGATCTTGAGGCTATCGTGAATCGATCGGCGGGCATCCTGAATCTTCCGATCGAACAAAAAGGCGCGTCGGCCATCGCCACGCGTTCGCGCGGCACGCCGCGCATTGCGAATCGCCTGCTGCGTCGCGTGCGCGATTTTGCGGAGGTTCAAGGTGACGGGGTCGTTACCGGCATCGTCGCGGAAGGCGCCATGGATGTGCTGCAGGTCGATCCGCACGGCTTCGACGCGATGGACAGGCGGCTGCTGCAGACCATTATCGAGAAATTCGACGGCGGCCCGGTTGGCATCGAGAGCCTCGCGGCAGCGATCGGCGAGGAGCGTGGCACCATCGAGGATGTCATCGAGCCATTCCTCATCCAGCAGGGCTTCATGATGCGCACGGCGCGCGGCCGAGTGGCCACGAGCAACGCTTATTTGCATTTCGGCCTGACGCCACCGCAGTCGTCTGCGAACCAGGAGCTGCCGTTTGAAGGAGGCTGACAACAAACCCTTTGCGTGGCCGGTACGCGTTTACTACGAGGATACGGACGCGCAGGGCGTCGTTTACTATGCCAACTATTTTCGGTTTCTCGAGCGCGCGCGCACCGAATGGTTGCGTTCGCTCGGGGTCGACATGGTGCGGCTGATGGATGAGGAACGCCGCATCTTCGTTGTGGCCGAGGTGCAGGCGCGCTTCCTGGCGCCGGCTCGCCTCAGTGATGAACTGATCGTGACTGCACGGCTTGTGAAACTCACACGAGTGTCTTTCGACATCGAGCAGAATATTTATCGAGATAATGTCGACGGTGAAAAGCTGATTGAAGCCACAGTCAAAGCGGCCTACCTGGATGCCGATACGATGCGGCCGAAACGAATACCACCCGCCTTATTTGGGGAAGTGAAATCATGAATGACAACATGTCCGTTATCGGGCTATTAATCCACGCGAGCCTGCCGGTGCAAGCGGTAATGCTGCTGTTGGTTATCGCGTCGCTGATGTCCTGGAGCATCATCTTTGGCAAGCGGCGACTCATTCGCCGCACCAGGAATGCCTCCGATGAATTCGAAGCGGCGTTCTGGTCCGGTGGTGACCTGAATACGCTCTATAGCAGCGCGACGCGCGCCAAGGGCGGCAGCCTCGGCATGTCGAGTATTTTCGAAGCCGGCTTTCGTGAGTTTAATCGCGCGCTGCAGGCAGGGGGTAGCAGTACCGACAAGATTGTTGAAGAGTGCCGTCGCGCCATGCGGGTTGCGCAGATGCGCGAAGTTGACCGGCTCGAGCAGGGGCTGGCGACACTTGCCACGATTGGTTCAACAAGCCCCTATGTTGGCCTGTTCGGCACGGTTTGGGGAATCATGGGCGCCTTCATGAAACTGGCGGATCAGGGAGCCGCGACACTGAGTGTTGTGGCGCCGCCGATCGCCGAAGCCCTCATCGCTACGGCCATGGGCCTGTTTGCGGCCATCCCGGCCGTGATCGCCTACAACCGCTATGCCGACAAGGTGGTGCGGCTGGAATACCGCTACGACGGCTTCACCGAGGAATTCTCGAGCATCCTGCAGCGGCAAGCGCGCAAGAAGCAGGCAGGCTGACATGGCGACACCACTGCAGAAACGCAAACTCATGGGCGAGATCAATGTCGTGCCGTACATCGACGTCATGCTCGTATTGCTGGTGATCTTCATGGTGACGGCACCGCTACTGACCCAGGGGATCGAGGTCGACCTGCCAAAGGCCAACGCGGCGCCAATCCAGGATGCGCAGGATCAGGATCCGCTGGTGCTTAGCGTCGACGCCGACGGCAACCTGTATTTGAACGCAGGTGATGATGAAGACAAGCCCACCAGCGGCGAGGAGATCAGAAGGCGCGTCGGTATTGTACTCGGCGAGCAGCCAAAGACCCCGGTACTGGTGAAGGCGGATCGCGCCGTGCCCTACGGTAACGTCGTCGGTGCCATGGTCGTGTTGCAGCAGGCCGGTGCACAGAGCATCGGCTTCGTCACCGATCCGCTGGACACATACCCCATTCCGGAGTAGACCGCCGCGTGATTCGCGACGACCACAATGTTATCCCCATCAGTATGGCTGTGCTGCTGCACGTCGTGCTGTTCGGTTCCATGCTGGTCGTCTTCGATATCTCCCGAACGATGCCGATCACGCCGCTGGCGATCCAGGCGACCCTCGTTACCGAGATCCCCAAAGCGACGCCGCCGCCAAAAGTTGTCGTGCCCGAGCCTGAACCGGAGCCTGAACCGGAGCCCGTCGTTGAGGAGCCCGAGCCGGAGCCGGACAATAGCGAGGAACTGCGGCGCCAGGCGGAGGAAGAAAAACGCAGACTCGACGCGCTCGTCGAGAAAGAGCGCCTGGAGAAGATTCGTCAGCAAAAAGAGGCCGACCGCAAGAAGAAAGAGCGCGAAGAGGCTGAGCGCAAGAAGCGCGACGAAGAGGACAAGGAGAGCGCAAGCGTATCGAGGCTGAGAAAAAGCGCCAGGACGACATTCGCCGTCAGCGCGAGGAGAATGAGCGGCAACGCCGGGAACTCGAAGCATCGGCTCGCGCAGACGAGATCGCGGCGGAGGAGGATCGCACGGCCGCCGTGGATGCCGGTGCGCTGGCGGTGTACATGGAGCAGATACGGCAGAAAATCTATAGAAACTGGTCTGTTCCGGCCAGCGCCCGCGATGACCTTGATTGTGCGGTGCGCGTGCGACAGGTGCCCGGTGGAGACGTAATTGGCGTTACCATACTGACCTGTAATGGCGATGATGCAGTAAGGCGTTCGATCGAGGCCGCTATTCAACGGTCGTCGCCGCTGCCGGAACCTTCGGATCCGAATCTGTTCGACAGGAACATATTGTTAAACTTGAGTATTCGCCAGTAGCGCTGGCCAGACTGGAAATGGGGCAACCGTGCTGAAAAAAACGAGAGTATCGATAATCCTGCTGGCATTGCTCGGCAGCTACGCGAACGCGGAGCTGGTGATTGACGTCCAGGGCGTCGCGCAGCCGACGCCGGTGGCGATTGTGCCGTTCGGCTGGGAGGGCAACTGCGCCGGCGATGCCGCTCGATGTGGCCGCGGTCATCACCAGCTGACCTGAGACGCAGCGGCCGCTTCGCGCCTATCGGCGAAGACAAGATGCTGCAAAAACCGACCAGCGGCGCCGACGTCGATTTCGACGACTGGGGCTTTGTTAACGTGGAGGCCGTGGTTGTCGGCAGCGTCATCCAGACCGGCGAGAACGCGTACACGCTGCAGTTCCAGCTGTTCGACGTGTTCGGTCAACGCCAGCTCGTCGGCTACCGCATGCCGGCAAGCCGCGGCACGATGCGTGCGGCGGCACACCGTGCCGCCGATATGATCTACGAGAAGCTTACCGGCATCAAAGGCGTATTCGGTACCAAGGTCGCCTACGTAACGGCACAGAGGCAGGGTCAGGGGCGGCTGTTCTCGTTGATCGTGTCGGACCAGGACGGCGCGAACGAATACACGATCATGGAAAGCAAGGATCCGATCATGTCGCCGGCGTGGTCACCGGACAGCCGTCAGCTTGCCTATGTGTCTTTTGAGGGCAGCAAATCTGCGATCTTCGTGCAGACGCTTCGCACCGGTAACCGCTTCAAGGTCTCCAGCAAGCCCGGCATCAACGGCGCGCCGTCGTTCTCGCCGGATGGCCGCCAGCTGGTTGTGACACTCGGTGGCGTCGACGGCAATCTCGATATTTACGTGCTCGATATCACCTCGCGCGAGACGCGACGCCTGACGACGCACCGGGCAATCGATACGGAAGGCACCTGGTCGCCGGATGGCCGCTACATCTATTTTACGTCCGACAGGGCAGGTGGGCCGCAGGTCTACCGGATTGCAGCAAAAGGTGGCTCACCTGAGCGTATTACCTTCGAGGGGAGTTATAATGCGCGGCCGCGATTGTCGCCGGATGGCAAGCGCCTGGCGATGGTGCACAATGATCGCGGCAATTATCGGATTGGCGTTATGGATCTCGATAAGAAGAACCTGTTGGTTGTGTCCGCAGGGCAGGCAGGACGAAAGCCCGAGTTTTGCGCCGAACAGCGACAGCCTCATTTATGCCACGCGGCAGGGCCGCAATGGTGTCCTTGAGACCGTTTCGGCGGATGGCCTGATTCGACAGAAGATGGCATCCGGCAGCGGCGATGTGCGGGAGCCGGTGTGGTCGCCATTTCCGCGATTTTAGTTAAGTATTTAGGTTAAGTAGCTATTGTTACTTATTGTTTTAAAAGAACGTTGACCTATTCAGGACGACAAGCCAAGGACAAATCGATGTCTTATTTGAAAATGCTCGCAGTACTTCTTCTGACGGTTCTACTCGCCGGTTGCCCGGCCAGCCCGTCGATCCCCGATCCCGATCCGACGGACACGACCTACGGCGACAGTGGGGCATCCACTGACGGTATGGACGATGCTGGCATGGGCGAGGGCGAGTTCATCGAGGACCCGTCGGCCGGCGAGCTCGGCATGGTGATCTATTTCGACTTCGATTCCTCCGAAGTGCGTCCGCAGGACCAGGAGCTCGTTTCGCGGCACGCCATGCAGACCAGCGGAGACATGGGTGTTCGAGTGCGTCTCGAGGGCCATGCGGACGAGCGCGGCTCGCGCGAATACAACATCGGGCTCGGCGAGCGTCGCTCCCAGGCGGTCCGACAGATGCTGATGATCCAGGGAGTTTCGGCCTCGCAGATATCGACCGTCAGCTTCGGCGAGGAGCGCCCGGCGTCCTTCGGTAGCTCCGAGATGGACTACGCGCAGAATCGCCGCGTCGAGATCAAGTACACGAACTAGTTGATGAATATGCTTCGTTCACTTTTGTTGGTGCTGCCGCTCGGGTTGCTGAGCGGCTGTGAGTTGCTGCAGCCTGTTGATGATCCCGGTGAAAGCAAGGTCGAGGAGCTGGATCGGCGCATGCAGGCCATCGAGCGGGTCGTGCAGAACCAGAGCCTGGTAAACCTGACGCAACAGGTTGCGGCCCTCGAACGCCGCAACGACGAGTTGCAGGGCCGTATGGAGAGCCAGGAATACTCGTCGACGACCACGGCTGATCGGCAACGTCAGCTGTATGCGGATCTCGATGCGCGAATACAGGCGCTGGAAGCAGCAGTGCAGGCGACCAGCGCAGTGAACGTGATGGAGGGCGGTACCCTGTCGCCCGGGCAGCTGCCTATGCCAAGCGGCTCGGATCGTGACAACTACCAGGCGGCTTTCGAGCTGCTGAAACAGCAGCGCTACGAGCCCGCCGCGAACGCGTTCAAACAGTTCCTGGTTTCCTATCCTGACAGTGAGCTGGCGGACAATGCCCAGTACTGGCTGGCCGAGTCTTACTATGTAACGCAGAAATTCGACGAGGCGCTGGCCGCGTTCGAGCTGGTCATCACGAACTACGCGCGCTCCCGCAAGGTGCCCGATGCTTTGTTGAAAATCGGCTACTGCAATTACGAGTTGAAGCGTTTTCCGTTAGCGCGTGAGGCACTGGCCCGCGTGCAGGCAGAATACCCGGAGACGACGGCTGCCCGGCTCGCCGGGCAGCGGCTCTCGCGGATGGAGGATGAAGGCGTCTAGAAATTCGCTGGATGCCGTCGCTCATGGTGCTTGTCATTTGAGGTGTATCGGGTATCATTCCGCCGGAATTCGATTGGCACCCATGCCAATTTGTGACCCAAAAGGGGCGTTAGCTCAGAGGTAGAGCATTCGGCTTTTAACCGACCGGTCGTAGGTTCGATCCCTACACGCCCCACCACTTCCATTGATTTCATCTGAAACACGCGACGGCGCCGACAAGTGCCGCTATCATTCACCGTTTTGCGCCAGGAACCGTGTGTAACGTGGTGGACAATCGCTGGAAAATCCATAAGTTCGGCGGCAGCAGCCTCGCCGATGAGCACTGTTTTCGTCGTGTAGCCGGCTTGCTGCTGGAACAGGGCGATGCTCGCATCGGTGTTGTCGTATCCGCAATGGGCGGTATGACGGACGCGCTGCTTCACCTGGCGATGCTTGCCGAGCGGGACAACGACGACTTCCTCAAAGAGCTTCACGCCATTGGCGATCGCTACTCACGCACGGCACGAGCGCTGCTCGACGGCGAGCGACTGGTCGCCGTGCTGGATGCCTGGGGACAGGATGCCGAGGACATCACGGATGTCCTGAAAGCGATTGCGCTGGTCAGATCGGCGCCGCAGCGAAGCCGCGACGTGATCGCCGGCTACGGCGAGATCTGGTCGGCCCGCCTGCTCGCTGCAACCCTGGCCCAGGAATCAGCGACGCGTGGCGGCACATGGATCGATGCTCGCGATGTCATTTCGGTACATCAGGCGGAGCTCGGTCCATCAGTGCTCTGGGATATATCGGGCGCCAATTTTGCGAAGGTCGTCGATAGTGACTTCGAGGGCATAGCCGTCATTACCGGCTTCATTGCGACCGATGAGACCGGCCTGCAAACAACGCTCGGACGCAACGGAAGCGACTACTCGGCTGCGATTTTTGCGGCGCTAAGCGGTGCCTCCCAGCTGACGATCTGGACCGACGTTGACGGTGTCATGAGCGCCGACCCTCGCCGTGTTCCCGAAGCGCAGGTCATCGATCAGCTGACTTACAACGAGGCTATGGAACTGGCGTATTTCGGCGCCAATGTATTGCATCCGAAAACGCTCGGTCCGGCTGTCGAAAACGAAATCCCGGTTGTCATTCGCAGCAGTCACAACATTACGCATCCCGGTAGCCGCATCGGCGCTGCGTCGGCCGAGGTCGAGACCATCAAGGGCATTACCGAGATTAGCGGCATGGCGCTGGTCAACCTGGAAGGCTCCGGGATGATAGGTGTGCCCGGTACAGCCGACCGTTTGTTCGCGGCTTTAAAGAACGCGAGTGTATCGGTCACACTGATTTCGCAGGCGAGCTCGGAACACTCGATTTGTATCGCGGTCCCGGCAGAACTCGCGGAGCGAGCACGAAAGGTTGTGACGGAGGAGTTCTCGGAAGAGCTCGAGAGCGGGCAGATTCAGAGTGTCGACATCACGGATGCACTGAGCATCGTCGCTGTGGTCGGCGACGGCATGGCTGGTACGCCCGGTATCGCAGGGCGGTTTTTCAGCAATCTCGGACGCGCCGGCATCAATATTCGCGCCATCGCGCAGGGCTCCTCGGAAAGAAATATCTCGGTCGTGATCGACTCCGAGCAGGCGACCAAGGCGCTGCGGGCGGCGCATTCGGGGTTTTACCTGTCAGCGAAAACGCTGTCTATCGGTCTGATTGGCCCGGGCACCGTCGGCGCGGCCCTGTTACGACAGATAGAGAAGCAGAGCGAGAAGCTGGCGCGGGATTTCAACCTGGATCTCCGAGTGCGAGCGATTGCCCGTTCTGAAAAGATGCTGCTCGGTGATCGTCGCGTCGATATCTCCCGGTGGCAGGATGATTTCGAGACCGCCGCGATTGAAACGGACCTGGAAGCGTTCGAGCAGCATGTCAATCCGGACCATCTGCCGCATGCAGTCATCATTGACTGCACAGCGAGCGAATATATCGCGTCGCAGTACGCCGGCTGGCTGTCTCGCGGGATTCACGTCATCACGCCAAACAAGAAAGCCTTCAGCAGTGCGTACGAAGATTACGAGGCGCTGCAGAATGCGGCGGACGAGGGAAGTTCGCACTACTTTTACGAAACCACGGTCGGCGCTTCACTGCCGGTTATCAGCACGCTGTGCGACCTGATCTATACCGGTGATGAAATTCGTTCAATTCGCGGAATATTTTCGGGAACGCTCGCGTACCTGTTTAATGTCTACGATGGTTCAAAACCGTTCTCGGAAATTGTCCGTGTTGCCAGGGAAAACGGCTACACGGAACCGGACCCACGTGACGATTTGTCGGGCATGGACGTGGCGCGCAAGCTGACGATTCTTGCGCGGGAGATCGGGCGGAATATCGAGATCGGTGACTTCCCGGTGCAGAGTCTCGTGCCCGAGGCGCTGCGCGAATGCTCGATCGAAGAGTTCCTCGACAGGTTGCCGGAGTACGATGACGAAATTGCGTCCATCTACCGGCAAGCCACGGCGGAAAACAAGCAGCTTCGCTATGTTGCCTCGTTCGATGCCGAGGGCGACGCGGCGGTACGGTTAGAAGCGGTGGATGCGAGCCATCCGTTCTGCAATATCAACCTGACGGATAACGTGGTGCAATTCGAGACGGAGCGCTATTGCGACAACCCGCTGGTCATTCAGGGGCCGGGTGCGGGTCCTGAGGTCACCGCGGCCGGCATCTTTGCAGACCTGCTTCGCCTGGCTAAATACCTGAGTACGGGAGAGGGCTATGTCTGATGTCGTAACAGCTTTCGCGCCGGCCTCGATCGGCAATGTCGCGGTTGGTTTTGACATGCTGGGCCTGGCGCTGGCGGATGTGGGCGACCGTGTAGTGGCACGGCGAACTGAAGATGCGTGCGTGATCGTCGAAGAGGTTCGCGGTCTTGACGGTGAGAAGCACCCGTATCTGTCGACCAATGCCGATGAGAATACCGCGTCCATTGCTGCGCAGGCGTTGCTCGCCGAGCACGGCGGGGATCTTGGCGTCGCCCTCAAGGTTCACAAGGGCATCCCATTGCAGTCCGGGATGGGCAGCTCGGCCGCTTCCGCTGTGGCCGCGGTTGTTGCGGTCAATGCGCTGCTCGACGAGCCGTTGCCTGTTGAGGCCTTGCTGCCTTACGCACTGGAAGGCGAGAGGTACGCGAGTGGCGGCGTGCATGCTGACAATGTGGCGCCGAGCCTGCTGGGTGGTCTCATTCTTTGTCCGCAGGTCTTGTTACCAAACGTCGTTCGCCTGCCGGTTCCGGACGGTGTCAGCGCCGTTCTGCTGCATCCCGATTTGCAGGTGAATACCGCGCAGGCGCGCCGTGGCCTCGCGAAGAGCTACAAGATGCAGCAATGGCTCGAACAGCAAGGCCTGCTGGCCGGCTTTGTCGCTGCCTGTGCGGCAGGAGACCTCGATCTGATGAGGAAAACGCTGCGTGACGAAATCATCGAGCCGCAGCGCGCGGCGGCGGTGCCATGTTTCGACGCGGTCAAGGAAGCAGCGCGGCGCAGCGGTGCGCTGGGATGCAGCCTGTCAGGCAGCGGTCCAAGCCTGTTCGCGTTGTGTGCCACGAATGATGCCAGGAATACCGCCAGCGCCATGGAGCATGCCTGTCGCGCCCAGGGCATTGGCTGCCAGTCATGGGTAAGCCCGATGAATGCGCCTGGCGCCAGCGTCGAGAATTAGCAATGCGCTATTTCAGCACCCGCGGATCCGGACCAGTCACGCTTGATGACGCGCTGACGAAGGGCATTGCCGATGATGGCGGTCTGTTTCTTCCCGAGCAGTTGCCTCTGTTCAGCATTGGCGACTTTGATGCTGCCGAATCGCCGGCCAGCGTTGCCGGGATTTTGCTTCGGCCGTTCTTCGAAGGCTCGGGCCTGGTCGACGATCTGGCTGATATTCTCTCAGAGACGTTCAGCTTTCCAATACCGGTGACGCGTCTTCCTGCGGACGGGAAAAACGTATCGCTGCTGGAGCTTTATCATGGCCCGACCGCGGCGTTCAAGGACGTAGGTGCGGGTTTTCTTGCCGCCTGCCTGACGCGGCTGGAGGGCGACCCGGATGCGCCGCTGACGATACTCGTAGCGACGTCGGGTGATACCGGTGGCGCCGTTGCCGCGGCCTTTGATCAACGCCCCGGCATGCGTGTCGTTGTGCTGTTTCCCGATGGCCGTGTGTCGGATCGGCAAGCGCACCAGCTGTGCTGCTGGAGCGATAACGTGCTATCGCTGAAGGTGCAGGGTTCCTTCGATGACTGCCAGGCAATGGTGAAGGCGGCGATGGCTGATACCGCTTTGTCGACGCAGCATCGTTTCAGCTCTGCGAACAGCATCAATATCGGGCGCCTGCTGCCGCAAAGCACGTATTACGCGGATGCCAGCCTTGCGCACATGCGACGCACCGGTCGTAAGCCCGCGTTCATAATCCCGACCGGCAACCTGGGCAATGCCTTCGCTTGTATCATGGCGCGAGAGATGGGGTTGCCGATCGGACCGATAATCATGGCGACCAATGCCAATCGTACGATCGCAGAGTTTTTCGACACGCTGCAATGGCTGCCTCGGGCCAGCCTGCAGACCCTGGCATCGGCCATGGATGTCGGCGACCCGAGCAACATGGAGAGACTGCGGAAGCTGCTCGGTGAGGCTGATGTCTTGCGCGAGCAGCTCGGCGTATTGTCGGTGAGCGATAAGGAAATCGAAGCTGCGATGCGGCAGGATTTTCTCGACTTCGGCTTTGCGACCTGCCCGCACACGGCGACTGCGACGCACACCTGGCGCCAGCTGGATGACGAACTGGCGGTTGCGCACGACTGGATACTCGTCGGAACCGCGCATCCGGCGAAGTTCGAGACCATTGTCGAGCCCATCATCGGCGAAACGGTGCCGTTGCCAGCAGAGCTCGAGGAGATCCTCGCGCGCCCTGCGAAGGCAATCAGCATCAACGCCGACCTGGAATCGCTTGCCTCCGCAATTGGCGGTCAATAGGATAGCGGCAAACCCCGCCATTCCGATACCTATGCCTGACCTCTCCAATTTCGACGAACCCGCCCTGGCTTTTGCCGGCGCTCGCCGTATTGGCGCTGTTGTTTGTCTGGCTGATCTATCGCTACATTCGCGGCAGGAGCAATCCGTTGCAGCGCGCGTTCAATGCGATCAGCTTTGAACGTATTGAAGGCCTCGTTATTCCCAGCGCGGACGAGGGCGAGATACAGATCGACCAGCTACTGCTGACGTCCAACGGTGTGCTTATCGTTGACATCAAAGATGTTCAGGGAACGGTTTTTGGCAGCGACAAGATGCAGGACTGGGCCGTGATCAGCAACGAGCGTCGCTATACGTTCTCGAATCCCCAGCCCATGCTGTTTGACCGCATCGCCGCAGTTCGCCAGATCGTACGCGAGGTACCGGTCGCCGGCCGCCTGCTGTTCCTCGACGGTGCCGAGTTCACCAAGGGTGTGCCGGGACTGGTTTGCACGCTGGACGAGCTGGTCGACGAGTTCGGCGAACCCGACAAGAACGCGGCCAAGTTCAAGATCGAGGCGTTCCGGCCGCACTGGGAGCTGATCAGGAAAGCGGCCCTTGGTGCCAAGGTCTGAGAGACCACGCACCGCAAGGGCGGTTAACGTTTGTCCAGGTCAAAAAATCGAATGGCGTTCCGCGTGGTAATCTCGGCGACGTGCTCGGCGCTTTGGCCACGTGCCTCCGCGACGGTCTCCAGCACATTGGGCAGAAAACCGGGTTCATTGCGGCGCGACTTCGGTCGTGGCCGGATATTGCGCGGTAGCAGGTAGGGCGCGTCGGTCTCGATGAGGAGCCGGTCGTCGGGAATCACCGGGACGATATCGTGCAGGTGCTGGCCGCGGCGCTCGTCGCAAATCCACCCGGTAATCCCGATATACAGACCCATCGCCACGTATTCGTGCAGCGACTCGCCTTCGCCTGTAAAGCAGTGTGCGACGGCGCGTGACAGGTCTGGCAGGGATTCCTCGAGCACCTCGACGAAGTCGTCATGCGCGTCGCGCTGATGCAGGAATACAGGCAACCCGCAGTCTTTCGCGATATCGAGCTGCCGTCGAAAGGCCTCGAGCTGCGCCTCCCGCGGTGAGAAATTGCGAAAGTAGTCCAGTCCGCATTCGCCAATCGCGACCACGGCGTCCTTGCTGGCGAATTCACGTATTAACGCGTCGCTCTTGTCCGTGTAGTCGGAGGCGTGGTGAGGATGAACTCCGGCCGTCGCAAAAAGGACGCCGGGATGCGCTTCGGCGAGTTTCGCTGCCTGAACATTGCTGTCGTCGCTGCTGCCAGTGACAACGATTCGGCTAACGCCTGCATCGAAAGCGCGCTGCAGCACGGCGTCGCGGTCGTCATCAAAGCTGTCGTGGGCAAGGTTCGCCCCGATATCAACCAGTGAATATTTCATTGCCACTCATTATCTTGATACTGACCTCAGTCTTAATACTGACCCCAGCGAAAAACCCTGGCGCCGATACCGATAAACACGGCGCTGAGCGCTGTCAACGCAAGCAGGCTCGGTGCCACGTCGACCAGCGTAGCGCCATCGAGCATCACGGCGCGCGCGGAGGCAAGCACGTGGGTAAGCGGAAAAATCTTTGCGAGGTTCTGCGCAAACTCGCCTGCGCCTTCGAGTGAGAACCAGACACCCGACAACAGCATCATCGGCCAGTTGATCATGTTGAGCAGCCCACCGGCCAGCTCTTCGCTGGTGACTCGGGCCGAGATGACGAGGCCCAGCGAGACCATGGAAATTGCACCGACGAGCGCGACCAGGAAGAGCGTAAAGAAACTGCCTTCCATGCGCGTATCCAGGAACAGGTGTGTACCGGTATAGACGAACGCCGTAATGGCCATGATCAGCACCATGCGCGAGGCGACCTGGGCGGTTATGAATTCGAATGACGTGAGTGGCGTTGCGCTCAGACGCTTCAGGAAACCGTTCTTGCGATAACGTACGACGACGTAGCCAACACCAAACATGCAGCTGAACATCATGTTCATTCCGAGTATGCCGGGCAGCACCCAGTCGACGTAACGAATCGCATCGCCTGCAATCTGCTCTTTCTTGATGTTCGGTGGCGCCGTCGCGCCGGCCTGCAGCAGCGCCAGTTCGACGAAGTGGCCCTTGGTCGAATCGGGGTTGACCCAGTAGCGTGGCGCGTCACCGAATTCCACGAGCAGGTCGAGCTGGTGGCGGGAGACCTTTTTCAGCGCATCGTCCTTGTCCTGAATGGCGACGAATTTGATGTAGCGCATGCCGAGAAACGGGTGCTGCTCTGCGACGATGTCGTCACCGTCCTGCAAAACACCGACCGTATAGGCGTCACGATCGACGCCGAGCGCGAAGGACAATCCGAACATCAGCACGACCGGTAGCAACATATTCCACGCGAACGACGCGCGGTCGCGGAGGAATTCGCGATTGCGTCCCTGGAAAATAGCGTAGATGCGTCCGAACATGGTCTCAGGCTCGCAGCGTATGGCCGGTCAGATCGAGAAACAGATCTTCGAGGTTGGGCTGCCGGATCTTGATGTGGTTGAGGTTCTGAACGTGCGGCGAGAGCTGCTGCAGGCTGGCACTGACGTCCGTAGTGACTACCTCGACGATACCGAGGTTTTCGTACACGGTGTGCTCTATATCGTCGAGCTCGCTCGTGACGTCAGCAATAGGCAATTCGATAATCAGGCCCTGGTAGCGCTCGCGCAGCAGGGCGTCCGGCGAGCCCTGAGTCACGATCTTGCCGGCGTCCATAATGGCAATCTCGTCGCAGAGGACCTGCGCCTCGTCCATGTAATGGGTCGTGAGGACGATCGAAGCTCCCTGTCTCCGCAGATTCTGCACGAGGTCCCAAAAATTTCGACGGGCCTGCGGGTCCAGCCCGGTCGTTGGCTCATCCAGGAAGATAAGGCGCGGCCGGTTGACCAGCGCGACGGCGAGCAGCAGGCGCTGCCGCTGGCCGCCCGATAACTTGCGATTGTCACGGTCCAGGAGGTCGCCGAGCGAGCATTGTTCGACCAGGTCGTCGAAATCGGCCTTGCGTTCGTAAAGTGACCGAAACATCTCAATGGTCTCGCGGACCGTAAGGAAGTCCTGCAGCGCCGTATTCTGGAACTGGATGCCTGCTTCCTGCTGGAATTTCGCCCCCACGGGTTCGCCGAAATAATAGACTTCGCCCGAGGTCGCGGGCGTTACACCCTCGATTATCTCGACCGTCGTCGTCTTGCCGGCCCCGTTGGGTCCAAGCAGGCCAAAGCAGATTCCCTCGGGCATCGCGAAGCTCACCCCGTCCACGGCTCGAACGCCAGGGTATTGCTTGGTGAGATCGCGGGCTTCGAGGACGGTGGGCATCGTCGAGCAAGAGTACCGGACCTTGGTGTCGGCAACCAGCTTGCAACCAAATCGCCGATTGCGGTATCTAAACAGTAAGAACCGATAGAGAGGATCCGAAAATGACCAGGTTTTTGACCAAAAACACCTTTACCGTTGGCTTGTTGATCATGCTGCTGTCCGTGCCGGCGCTGGGCGCCAGTGTGAACAAGAGCGTCAAGGTTGAGGCCGGGGCAGAGTCCGACGGTGCGACAACTGTGAACGGCAGTGTTTCTGTCGGCGAAAACGCAATGGTGACTGGCGATGTCACGACGGTTAACGGCACGATACGGATCGACGACGGCGCGACTATCGAGGACGCCACAACAGTGAACGGATCTCTTAGATTAGGCGACGGCGTACAGAGTCGGAGCCTGAATACGGTGAATGGTTCGATCACGGTAGGCGAGCAGGGTGCAATAGACGGCGAGATTGACGCGGTCAACGGGCGGATCACCCTAGAGACTGGCACCACGGTTGAGGATGACGTTACTAATGTGAATGGCCAGATTGAGCTCACGGGCGCGCAGGTTGGCGGCAACGTCGAAACGGTGAACGGTGATGTGAGCCTCGAGGGAAAGTCCGTTGTAAAAGGCGACTTGATCGTCAACAAGAACAGGGGCTGGGGCTGGGGTAATTCGAAGAAGCGCAAACCGCGCGTCGTTATCGGCCCTGGTTCGCGCGTCGAGGGAAAAATTATTCTCAAACGCGAAGTCGAGCTCTTCATTAGCGACAGCGCGGAAGTCGGTGGCGTTGAGGGTGAAATGACGATGGATGACGCTGAGCGTTTCAGCGGCAAGCGGCCCTGACGCCAATCACCATCAATTACCCGTCACCAATTAACCAAGGGCCCGATTACATACGCGCGATGCGGTAATCGTCCGCGGGAATCTAGTAGAATAGGCGCGGTGCAAGGCGCTGCGACCCAATTACCCCTGTTCTCGGAAGTCGACGAGCCCGACAGCGTGTCGGGCTTTTCCGTGCGCGAGAGTGGTCGGGCCCGACGCCTCTCGATCAAGGTGTTTCCTCGCGGGCGCGTCGAGGTTGTCGTCCCGAAACGCACGCGACCGGCGGTTGTTCGTGAGTTCGTCGAAGCTCACCGCGACTGGATCAGCAAGGCGAGGGCCTCGTTTGCTGCCGAGCATCCGCCAGAGCCGTTCGCGCTGCCGCAGACAGTTCGTCTGAACGGCATCGACCGCCAATTCTCCGTGCACTATGAACCCGAGGAAGCGGCTCGAACGGTGAGGTACCGAACGCAGGGCGACGCCGTTGTGCTGAGCGGGTGCACGCAGAACGAGACCCTTTGTGTGCAGGCGCTCAAGCGCTGGCTACTCAGCCTGGCGAAACGCGAGTACGCGCCACGACTGCGGTCATTGTCAGCGCTGACCGGCAACGCCTACAAGAAGATGCACGTGCGCGGGCAGCGTACCTGTTGGGGCAGCCACTCCAGCAATGGAACCATTTCATTGAATTATTGCCTCATGTTCCTGGATGCGGCGCATCTGCGTTACGTCATGATTCATGAGCTTTGCCATGCAAGGCACATGAACCACTCACGCCGCTTCTGGGGTCTTGTCGGGCAGTTCGAGCCCGAGTATCGTCGACTCGACAAGGACCTCAACAGCAGTTGGAAGCAGATACCGACCTGGGTCGGGATTTACTGAAACCTGGAAGAGCAAGAATCTACCTGGAGCAACAACCAGTTTTGCATATGCACCGCTTACTCCGCACGCTGCTGGTAATCGTGTTTGTCGCGAGCCAGGTGCTGGGCGTGGCGCACGCCGCGACTCATGCCGGCAGCGATGCTGGCGAGTGTGCGCTGTGCGCGAGCTATGGCAATCCGTCGGCAGTGCCACCGAATTCCGGTTCGAGTCCGTTGCCTGTATCGAATCACATCCCTGCCGCCGATTTTCTGCCGACGTCATCGTCGAACTCCGAGATTCTCTGCAACCACCAGCGCGGTCCTCCTCCTCAAATCTAGTCAGCTACGTTGCGGTCACGGCAGTAATCCGTGATCGGTGTTTACTGGATCAATTGGGAGGGCGAAAACATGCGTACCCCGTTTAGAGTGGCCATCACGGTAGTCATTGCTGTTTGCTCCGGCGCCGTGCAGGCGCAGGAATCTGAGATCGAATTGCTGCGCGCAGCTGTTCAGGAATTGCGGTCCGACTACGAGGCCCGGATAACCGAACTCGAGCAGAGGCTTGCTGTCGCCGAGCAGAATGCCCTGCAAGCCAGTTATTCGGCGAGGCAGGTGGACTCCGCGCAGGCCTCGAACCAACCGGCTGGCTCACGATCATCTGCATTCAATCCCGCGATTGGAGTGATCTTTCAGGGGCAGGCCTGGGCTTTCAGCCAGGACCCTGACGCTTACGCGATCCAGGGCTTTCCATTCGGCGGAGAAGCGGGGCCGATCGATGAAGGGCTGGGACTCGGCGAGACCGAGTTGATATTGAATGCCAATGTCGATGACAAGTTCTCGGCCTACCTGACCGCAGCGCTGGCGCTGGAGGATGGAGAAGCGGTTGTCGAGATCGAGGAGGCCTGGGTCGAGGCGACGGCATTGCCTGCAGGCCTTGGCGCAAAGTTCGGTCGCTTTTTTTCGGGCATTGGCTACCTGAACGAGAAGCATGCGCACACCTGGGACTTTGCGGACCAACCGCTGCCTTACGAGGCGTTTCTTGGCGGCCAGTATCTCGACGATGGTGTGCAGTTTCGCTGGCTCGCGCCGACCGACCTCTACATGGAGTTTGGCGGTGAATGGCTGCGCGGCGATCGCTATCCCACGGCGGGCGCGGCGAAGTCAGGCTTCGGCAGCTACACGCTGTTTGCGAAGTTCGGTGGCGACGTCGGTACCGACAGCAGCTGGCTCGCCGGGTTGTCTTACCTCGACGGTACGGCCGCTAGCCGTCCGTCCGGCGACGAAGATGACCCGTTGCTATTCACTGGCGACTCGACTCTGACAGCAGCGGAATTCGTCTGGAAATGGGCGCCGGATGGCAACTGGAAGCAGAAGAACCTGGTTGTCCAGGCTGAGTACTTCTGGCGCGATGAAAGTGGCGACTATGTAGCTACCGGGCGGTACGCCGCTGCTCTACGACGCAGGACAGGCGGGCTGGTACGCGCAGGCTGTGTATCAGCCGATACCGAGGTGGCGCTTGGGCGGCAGGATCGACGGACTGTCAGCGGATAGTCCCGGGCCGTTGTTTGACGGTACGGAGCTTGCCGCGCCGGGCAGCGACCCGCGGCGCTACACCATCATGACCGACTGGTCCAACAGCGAATTCAGCCGGCTGCGTCTGCAGTTCACGCGAGACGAAGCCGGACCGTCTGACGACACCCAGTGGGGCGTGCAGTACATCCACAGCATCGGCGCGCATGGCGCGCACACTTTCTAGGGGCCATTGTCATGAAAAGAATGATGCTCATGCTGCTATTGGCCGTATCTCCGCACGTGGCCAGCGCCAAGCTCAACATCTTTGCCTGTGAACCGGAATGGGCCGCACTGGCGACAGAGATTGGTCAGTCGCACGTCGAGACCTATAGCGCGACGACGGCCCTTCAGGATCCGCATTACATCCAGGCGCGACCAAGTCTGATTGCGAAGGTCCGGCAGGCCGACCTGGTCATTTGCAGTGGTGCCGAGCTTGAGATCGGCTGGTTGCCTGCGCTATTGCAGAAAGCGAATAACCGCAGCGTGATGCCGGGCAACCCGGGCTATATGGAGGCGAGCAACTACGTCCTGCGACTCGACGCGACGACGAATGTCGATCGTGCCGGAGGTGATATTCATCCTCTTGGAAATCCGCACATCCAGACGAATCCACATAACATCGAGGTCGTCGCCAGGGCCCTCAGCGAACGGCTTGCATTACTGGACCCCGACAATGCAACGGCGTATCAAGGGGGTCTCGCCGACTTCCTGAAGCGGTGGGACGCCGCGGTTACGATATGGGAGACGCGTGCGAAACCGTTGCGCGGCGCGCGATCGATTACGCATCACAAGTCCTGGGTCTACCTGGAACGATGGCTGGGCATCGAGGAAGCGGCCAATCTTGAGGCAATCCCGGGATTGCCGCCGACCGCGACACATCTTTCCCGACTCACTTCGCAGTTCAAAGAAGGCGACGCCGATTTCATCATTCGTTCCCCTTATCAGGACGCCAGGCCTTCGAAGTGGCTGTCAGAGCGAATCGGCGTGACAGCCATCGTCCTGCCGCTGACGGTCGGTGGTACTGATGAGGCACAGGACTTATTCTCCCTGTTCGATGACATCATTGAACGGCTGTTGAGAGCCAAAGGCCATGACTGACTTCATTGACTGGACCATCGTCGGACCCGCGCTGGTAGCCGGGCTAATCGTGTTGAGCACCCACGTACCCCTGGGTCAGGAGGTGCTTAAACGCGGCATTATTTTCATCGACCTTGCGATCGCCCAGGTGGCCGGCCTCGGGGTCATTGCCGCGCATGCGATGGACTGGGATCCGGAAGGCGTGCAGGTGCAGTTTGCCGCGGTGAGCGCGGCGCTCGTTGTAGCGATGGGGCTGCACTTCACTGAGAAACGCTGGCCGAAGATTCAGGAGCCGTTGATCGGAATTGTGTTCATTCTTGCGGCAACGGGCGGCATCTTGTTGCTGGCCGGCAATCCGCACGGTAGTGAGCACCTTAAGGAGCTGCTCGTTGGACAAATTCTCTGGCAGACCTGGTCGTCATTGCTGCCAATTGCGTTGCTGTACCTTGTCGTGCTGTTCGTCTGGTTTGCGTTGCATCCGCGCTCCAACGCGCTGGTGTTCTACCTTGCGTTTGCGATCTCGGTTACGGCTTCCGTGCAGATCGTGGGGATCTACCTGGTGTTCGCGAGCCTGATCATTCCTGCGTTGGCGACAACCGGGATCAAGCGCGGCAATCGGCTGTTTGCCGGCTACCTCATTGGTGCCGTGTCCTACTTCATCGGGATTGCCCTGTCCGTATTGCTGGATCTTCCGACGGGCGCAGTCATCGTCTGGAGCATGGCGGCCGTCGCGCTGTTGGCCGGTGCCGCAATTTCCGACAAACGTGGGGCCGACTAGCCCTCGTCGAGCAGCTGTCGCAGGTTGATTACCGCAGCATTGGCCCGCGCCAGGTAGTTCGCCATGACCAGGGAATGATTGGCAAACAGGCCATAGCCACCACCGTTAAGGACCAGCGGCGAACGGAGCGGGTCGAGACTGGCCTCGAGCTCGCGAACGATCTGCCGAACGCTGACTTCGGCGTTCTTGTCGGCCAGCACATGGGCGAAATCAAACTCGGCCGCGCGGAAGAAATGTACCAGCGCCCAGGCCGTGCCGCGCGCCTCGAAGAAGATATCATCGACCTCAAACCATGACGTACGCACGTTGACGGTATCCGGCTGTGCGCCGGCCGCTTCGGCAGCTGGTTCGCCAGCGAGGTTTTCGTTGATGCGGTCGTTGGCAACGCTATCGCCAAGTCTGCGCGTGAGACTGCCGAGCCGCTTCTCGACTTGTGAGAGCCATTCCCGGAGGTTGTCGGCACGCGCGTAAAACTGTGTGTCGCGGTCGCCTGCTTCGAGCCGATCGCGATACTTCACGAAGCCCTTGATTGCAGCGCGGTACTCGGATTCAGTTGTCGGCAGGATCCACGAGTCGTTGTCGAAAGAGAACCGAGGCTCGGACGCCGCGACGTCTTCGTCTTCCTTCGACTGTGACTGACTGCGGCTGTAGTCGTTACGAATGACGCGGGCAAGATCACGCACCTGTTGCAGGACGCCGTATTCCCAGCTCGGAATATTGTCGAGGAAAATATTGGGCAAGATCTTGTCGTTAGTTAGATAGCCGCCCGGCTTGTCCAGCAACGTATCGGCAACGCGAACCATCGTGTCTGCCGTCGAAAAGCCCACCACTGCAGACTCGGGATCTGCGGCCCTGTTCACCCAGAAGATGTCCGGTTCGCGCGAGAACCAGAAACCGAGTACAAAATTGATGAGCAGGAAAACGCCCAGCGCCACGGCGCCGATGCGTGTCCATTTGCGGGTTGCCAGGATGTTCTTGGCCGATCGTTCCATTGAATGTCTCCGTCGCTTTTTTCGAAGATCAGGCGGCCAGTAATTCTAGCAGCTTTGGCAGCGCTACTCCGGCGTTCGCCGCAATGCTGAAATCGTAGGACGCTGCCCGCATCGTGGGTTCGGGATTAATTTCGACGACTATCGCACCACTTTCACGAGCAATGTCAGCAATCCCGGCGGCAGGGTAGACCAGGGAGGACGTTCCAATGGACAGGAAGACGTCGCAATCGGCCGCTGCCGCGAAGGATTCGTTGAGCGCGACGTTCGGTATGGCCTCACCGAACCAGACAACGCCTGGGCGCAGATTTGAGCCGCAGCGCGGGCAGGCGGGCACGTCGAGCTCTCCGTGTTGCTGAGAAGAGGAGCTATTGACGATGCAACCCTCGGCATGGCATCGATCTTCGAAGAGATTGCCGTGAAACTCGATAACGTCGGTATTTCCGGCACGTTGATGCAGTCCGTCAACATTCTGTGTGACGAGCGTCAAACGCGGTACCAGCCCGGCAAGTTGCGCCAACGCGAGATGGCCCGGATTGGGCTTGGCCTTCGCGACCAGTTCGCGTCGCCAGCGATACCACTGCCAGATTAGCGTTGGGTTTTCCTCGAAAGCCTCGGGGGTAGCGAGCTGCAACGGATCGTATTGGGCCCAGAGTCCCTCTTGCGCGTCGCGGAAGGTAGGCACGCCGCTTTCAGCGGATATGCCAGCTCCGGTCAGAACACAGACGTGCCGCGCATCCCGGAGCGCGCCGGTGAGCGCACCCGGGATGTCGACACGATCGGTCACGCGGCCAGTTGTCGCAGGACGTAGTGCAGGATGCCGCCGTTCTCGTAGTAATCACGTTCTTTCGGCGTATCGATTCGAACCTGCGCTTCGAACGTGATGGTTGCGCCCGAGTCGGGCGTGGCGGTTACCGTGACGGTCTTGGCGCTGGCATCCGTCTGTCCCTTAATGTCGAAGACCTCTTTGCCAGTGAGGCCCAGGGATTCGGCGTCCTGGCCGTCCAGGAACTGCAACGGCAGTACGCCCATGCCGATCAGGTTCGAGCGGTGAATTCGCTCGAAGCTCTTCGCGATGACGGCTTTGACGCCGAGCAGTAAGGTGCCCTTTGGCAGCCCAGTCGCGTGACGAGCCGGTACCGTACTCACTGCCGGCGACGACAATCAGCGGCGTGCTTTCTTCCTTGTAGCGATTGGCGGCGTCGAAGATCGACATCTGATCGCCGCTGGGCTGGTGGCAGGTCCAGCCACCCTCGGTGCCGGGCGCCAGCTGGTTGCGCAGGCGAATATTAGCGAAGGTGCCGCGCATCATGACCTCATGGTTGCCGCGTCGTGATCCGTAGGAGTTGAAGTCAGAGGGTTTGACGCCCTGCGCCTTGAGGTACTCGGCAGCGGGGCTGTCGGCCGCAATGCCGCCGGCCGGTGAGATGTGATCGGTTGTCACGGAATCGCCGAGCAGCGCCAGTGCACGCGCGCCTTCAATATTGCTTACAGCATCCGGGCTCTTGCCCATGCCCTCGAAATACGGCGGGTTCTTCACATAGGTCGACGCCGCATCCCAGGTGTAAATCTCGCCCGTCGGGGAATCGATACCTTTCCAGTTGGCGTCACCCTCGAACACGCTGTCGTAACTATTTTTGAACATGCTGGAGTCAATGTTCTTCGCAATCGTATCCTGCACTTCCTTCTGGCTCGGCCAGATATCTTTCATGAAGACCGGCTTACCATCTTTGTCCTCACCCAGCGGATCGTTGAATAGATCGACGTCCATGTTGCCCGCCAATGCGTACGCAACGACGAGCGGGGGAGACGCGAGGAAGTTCATCTGTACGAGTGCGTGAATGCGGCCCTCGAAGTTACGGTTTCCGGACAACACGCTCGTACCGACGATGTCGCCGTTTTGAACGGCCGCAGCGATCTCGGGTTTCAGGGGACCGGAGTTGCCAATGCAGGTGGTACAGCCGTAGCCGACGTTATAGAAGCCGGCCGCTTCAAGGTCGTCAATGAGTCCGGCTTTCTCCAGGTAATCGGTTACGACGCGTGATCCCGGCGCAAGGCTGGTCTTGACCCACGGCTTGGCCTTCAGTCCTTTGGCCGCCGCGTTTCTGGCGAGGAGACCAGCTGCCAGCATTACTGCAGGGTTCGACGTATTCGTGCAGCTCGTGATTGCGGCGATAAGAATGGCGCCGTCGCGAATCTCGACGTCCTGACCGTCGATCTTTGCGATCGCGCTGCCGCCGCCCTTGCGATCTGCGATCGCTTTCTTCAGGTGCGCGCCATAGGTCTTCGCCGCAGCGCTCAATGCGATACGGTCCTGCGGGCGTTTCGGGCCGGCGATGCTTGGTTCGACCGTCGACATGTCCAGCTCCAGCGTGTCGCTGTAAAGCGCGTCGGGCTGACCGTCGTGACGCCACAGTCCCTGTTCTTTCGCATAGGCTTCGATAAGCTTGATCTGATCGGCGTCGCGGCCGGACAGCTCGAGGTATCGAAGTGTCTCGCCATCGATCGGGAAGATGGCGCAGGTCGAACCAAATTCCGGTGACATATTGCCGAGCGTCGCGCGGTCGGCCAGCGGCAGCTGCCCCAGTCCATCGCCAAAGAACTCGACGAATTTCCCGACTACGCCTTTTTCCCTGAGCATCTCGGTCACGGTCAGCACGAGGTCGGTCGCCGTCGTGCCTTCCTTGAGTTTACCGACCAGCCTGAAGCCAACCACATTCGGGATCAGCATCGTGATGGGCTGGCCGAGCATTGCAGCCTCGGCTTCGATACCACCAACTCCCCAGCCGAGGACGCCGAGGCCGTTGATCATGGTGGTGTGCGAGTCGGTGCCGACAACCGTATCCGGATAGGCGACATGTTGACCGTTCTTGTTCGCGTCGAAAACGACACGGCTCAGGTACTCGAGGTTGACCTGGTGCACGATGCCGGTGTTCGGCGGAACGACGCGGAAGTTATCGAAAGCCGACTGTCCCCAGCGCAGGAAAGAGTAGCGTTCCTGGTTGCGCTGAAATTCGATCTTGTTGTTGAGGTCGAGGGCGTTCGCAGCGCCGTAGTTGTCGACCTGCACCGAGTGGTCGATTACCAACTCGGCGGGGGACAGAGGATTGATGCTGCTCGCAGAGCCGCCGAGCTTCACCACGGCATCGCGCATTGCAGCAAGGTCGACGACAGCCGGTACGCCGGTGAAGTCCTGCAGGATGACGCGCGCAGGTGTGAAGGAAATCTCCGTGCTCGGGGCCGCTTTCGCGTCCCAGTTGGCGAGCGCGAGAATATCGTCGCGCGTGACATCGCGGCCGTCCTCGTGCCGGAGCAGGTTCTCCAGCAGGATCTTGAGGGAGTAGGGCAGTCGTCCTACATGACCTTCTGTAACGGCGTCGAGGCGAAAGATCTCGAACTGGTTATCACCGACCGCAAGCGTTGAGCGAGCGCCAAAACTGTCCGTCATTGTCTGTTCTCCGGAGTTCTCAGGTTTACGTGGCGGCCAGGCAGCCACCGGGGTGCGCATTATAACGAAACGACTGCTGCTTCGCTCACAGACTTTTGTCGATAACGGCCCCGCCGAGACAGCGTTCTCCGTCGTAAAAGACGACGAACTGGCCCGGCGCGATCGCCTTCTGGCGGGCTTCGAATCGCACCTCGAGCGAGCCATCGTCCTGCAGAGTTACCGTGCAGCCCTGGTCCTCCTGCCGATAGCGGATCTTGGCCTGGCAAGGCATGCCCTGCGGGAGCCCGTCCGGAGTTGCGCCAATCCAGCTGGCGTCCGTCGCCCGCAGCCCGTCACTGAACAGCAGCTCGTGCTCGCCCTGCGCGACGATCAGGGCATTGGCGGGAAGGTCCTTTGCAACGACGTACCACGGCTCGTCGCCGCGGTCCTTGCGGCCGCCGATGCGCAGGCCCTGTCGCTGGCCGAGCGTGTAATACATGAGCCCCTCGTGAGTGCCGACCTCATCCCCATCAGGCGTTCTCATTGGCCCGGGATTGGCGGGCAGGTAGGTGCTCAGGAATTCCCTGAAGGGACGCTCACCAATGAAGCAAATACCGGTGCTGTCTTTCTTGTCGTGAATGGCAAGACCCGTATCACGCGCTATCCGTCGCACCTCGGCTTTTTCGAGGTCACCCAGCGGGAACACTGTTTCTGCAAGCGCCTCCGCACTGACCGCGTGCAGAAAGTAGCTCTGGTCCTTGTTGGAATCCAACCCCTTGAGCAGCGCGGCCTGACCGTCGATGATCGCGGTCCGCGCATAATGTCCCGGTTGCAAGGAGGTCGCCGCCAAGACGCTTCGCATAGTCGCGAAACACGCCGAACTTGATCTCACGGTTGCAAAGCACATCCGGGTTCGGCGTACGACCCTTCCGGTACTCGTCAAGAAAGTATTCGAAAACCTGGTCCCGGTATTGTTTCGCAAAGTTGGCCGGGTGCAAGGGGATGTCGAGTTGCTCGCAAACACGGCGCGCGTCCTGCAGGTCTTCGGCGGCCGTGCAGTAGCCGTCGTCGTCTTCCCAGTTGGTCATGTGCAGCGCATGCACATCGGCGCCGGCTTCTTTGAGCAGGACCGCAGCCACAGCCGAATCCACGCCACCGGAAAGGCCGAGGATGACTCGTTTGTTCGCGACGCGATTTGCGAGGGTGGACGCCATAGGCGGCGGATTCTAACACCGTCCATTGCGAAGAGATCCGGCCGGAGCGGGGATTCCGGAGTCAACGGCGGATGACCGGCCAGTTGGCGTCATCGTTGTTGCTTTCGTCAGATTGATTTACTCATCCAAGAGTTTTGCGGGTTACCTCGCATGCGTCAATTCTGGGATGTACCTAACGAGACGTGTCAACCGTATATGAGTATATGCGTTTATTCTGATGAACACTTCGCAAAGGAGCGAAATCATGAAGACCCAGACAACAATCAGCATTCTCACAGCAACAGCGCTCGCATTGGCCTCTTTTTCCGCCGTTGCGCAGGGCCAGCACCGTCAGTCCGGCGCACAGGCACAGGACCGGGCACAAATAGAGCGGGGCCAGAAGGACTTTGATCGCGACCGCATGCGGGATCGTGACAGGATCACCTCACCGGAACGCGATCGAGATCGGATCCAGGATCAGGACCGGACGCATGTACCGGACAACGCGAATCCCGGCGGCAACGGTATCTACGGTAATGAGCTCATGAGCGTTGAAGAGCGTAACCAGTACCGTGAGCAACTGCGGCTGAGCGAGTCCGATCCGGAAGCCGCAAACGAAACTCAAGGCGCAGCACCAGGAGAAAATGCAGGCGCGTGCCAAGAAGATGGGCGTCGAAGTCGATTCGCAGGGTCCCGGACCCAACTACGGCGACGGCATCTATGGCGGCGATCTCATGAACGTTCAGGAACGTAACCAGTACCGTGAACAGCTGAGGCTGACCGATTCGGATCCGAAAGCTCAAACGAAATTCAAGGCGCAGCACCAGGAGAAAATGCAGGCGCGTGCCAAGAAGATGGGCGTAGAGATCGATTCGGTTCCCGAGGTGGAAGAAGCCGAGTAATCGTCAACCTGATGGGAGGGGCCGATACCTGGGGTCCCTCCTGTCGGCAAGCTGGCGTCAGTTCTAATCAGTACAAATTTCTTACCAATACAATTTCTTACCAACACAAATGGGAGATCGAAATGGACAGGCTAGTACTCCGTGCAGCCGGATTGTTCGGCGTCGTGCTCGCAACATTGGGCGCTAATGCACTGGCGGAGGAGGGAGATTCAGCCATCAGTTGGGCATCGGGCATTGAATATTCGAGCGGTACCTATGGTGGAACAGAGGACATAGAAGATCTTTACGTACCGTTGATCGGTCGTTTTTCGACCGACCGGCTGGCATTCGAAGTGACAATTCCGTACCTGAGCGTGACCGCACCGGTAGGTACCACGGTAACGGAGCCCGGCAATGAGCCGATATCCGGTTCAGGCCCGACAGCAACCGAAAGCGGATTAGGCGATGTTATCGCCGGCGTTACGCTGTACGACGTTTTTTACAGCGACAGTCTTGGTGTTGCGCTCGACCTTACCGGCAAGATCAAGTTCGGAACGGCCGATGAAGCCAAGGGCCTCGGCACTGGCGAACAGGACTTCACGCTCCGCGCCGATCTTTACAAGTTCTTTGAGCAACTAACGCTGATGGGTTCCGCAGGCTATAAGTATCGTGGCGATCCGGCTGACCTTGATCTTGAGAACGTATTCCTCGGTTCGGTCGGGGGCGCCTTTTCGGTGTCAGACGATGCGCGAGTCGGTTTGATGTACGACTACCGCGAGTCCGCGCTGGCCGATGGCGATGCCGTCTCTGAATTGTCCGTGTTTCTGTCGCGTACATTGAGCGACACCTGGCACATGCAGTTCTACGCGTTCACAGGATTCAGTGATAGCAGCGCCGACTGGGGCGCTGGAATTCTGTTCGAGATTTCGTAAGCCTGGTGGCTCTGAGGCTAGATCAGGTGTGCCGCTGCCAGGACGCGATCGACGTTCTGCTGCAGCGGCAGCATGCCGGTTAGCAATGTTTCGGACTGACGCTTCCCGGAAACAAAGTCGTGTACACATCGCAAGACCGTGGGTGAGCGCAGCTTTGCACGCCGGCTCTCGATCTCGGCCAGCGTCAGCCAGCGCCTGCCGATAATTCCGTCGTCCAGCCTTTCGTGCTCATTGCAACGGAGGTACTTGGGCAGCGTAGACAATGCGCAGGAACTGCTGGCGCGTTTGCGGATGAATCCAGAGATAAACGCCAACCAGTTCACCGCAACTTACGTCGCAGGCAGTTTCTTCGGAGACTTCGCGAATGACCGCCTCTTCAGGCGATTCGCCGATCTCGATGTGCCCGCCGGGTTGACTCAGTACGCGCAGGCCCGAGGCGTACTCCTCGACCAGCAGGAATTGACCATCGTTCTCGATAACAGCCGCAACTGTCAGATCGGTAGGGTGCATAGTGTTCTATATTCCGAGTTGACGGAATTCTGTTTCGACTTCGCTGGCTAACCAGATCTCGTCGAACATCTTGCTGTAAAGCATTGCAACGGCAGGTTCGTGCGTATCCGCAATGCCTTCCCAGCGATTTGCCTGTAAGCGGTACACGAGTGCTCTTTCGTCGGCAATACAGAAAGCTTCTGCGTGCGTACGCAGATCCTCACGCACATGACGAAACTCGATATAGGTGTTGAGGCGCCGACCGAGGTGCACGAAGTTATTGCCGTTCTTGACAGCGCGCGACGGATCCGAAATGAGGACGCGAATACGTGCGTACGTCTGAGACAGTACGAGTCGCTTGACGATTTCGAGGAACTCCGGATCGTCATAAATCCCGGGCTCGAGGTCATGCGTGAAAATAGAAACTTTTCGCGAGGCCTCGCTCACCACCTCTTTAGCGGCCTGGAGCATTTCTTCTTTCGTCGAAATGACCCAGCGCTTGCTGCTTTGCTCTGCTTGTTTCATAGGCCCACCATACTACCGGCGAGCGGACCCACAGCTTGCCAACTGCGTCACGTTTTGATGCATCTTTCCCTGTTGCAAACCATTCGCATCCCTCGCCATCCATGGGTTTCAGCGTACATGGGCGTACTGGTCCAGGCCCAGCTTTGTTTACATATGGTCATTCCTGATCAGCCTGCTCAAATGCGCCCTGTTCCAGCAGCCACTGCAGGCAGCCGCCTCCGAGCCTGGCGGCCGTGTCCTGGTTGAGCCTGCGACGGGTACAAAGCGCCGCCACAGGCGACCGTTCAGTTGCCTCCAGCGCCCTCGCAGCGCCATTGACGTAGACATTCCGGTCGTCATACGCAATGCGTGCCATCCCGTGCAGGTGCAGCCGTCGGCGGGCTGACGGGGTTGCCAGAATCGTGGCGATTTCGGCAGCGTCGGGCGTATCCGGTTGCAGCCACTGCTTAAGCTCCGTAACGGTCTTGCCAAGCGTCTCTGCGTGGCGGCCGGCGCGGCTTCGGGCCTGTGGCGATATGTAGCCAGGGCGAACCTCTGTGAGCTGCAGATCCGGGTCCTCATAGAAGGCTGGCGCTCGCATACCGATCGAGTAGGTGAGGCAAGCGCGCTTTGCGGTTCCCCAATGCGCAACGCCTGGCGGCAGGTAGAGGACGTCGCCTTTTTGTGCCCGGCAGGAATACCCATGTTCGAACTCCCGCAGCAACGCAAGGTCGTCGCTCGCCGACGGGTCTTCCTCAACAGGCGCGGTGGTGAAGCGCCAGTCTCTCAGGCCGATGCCCTGGCAAAGAAAGACGTCGTAATTGTCCTGGTGCGGCCCGACGCCGCCGCCCGGCGCCGCGAAACTTATCATCAGGTCATCGATGCGCCAGTCCGGAATGAACGGGACCTGCTCAAACAGGCGGCGCATGGCTGGCAAGTGCTTGTCCACGTCATGTACAAGCAGTGTCCAGTCGCGTTTCGGCAGCGCCTGCAGATAGTCGGGCTCGAAGGGACCGGGCTCGACTCGATAACGAGACACGCCGCCGGCGCGTTCTGTAAACACGATACGCGACTCGACATCATCCAGTGTCGCGAGCCAGGCAAGTTCGTTGCGCGAAATCACAGGACGCATCGACTGGATGGCTCCCGGTATGAACAGTGGAGCCTTCTGCCAGTGGTCGGCAAGAAACTTCCGCGCTGAGAGCTTGCCGGGAAACCTGAGCACGAAAGTTCAGGCTAGATGTCGCGGGCCTGTTGCGCCGCGAGCCCGATGTAGGTCTCCGGTGTCAGGTCGCGCAGTCGCTGTTTTTCGGCATCGGGAATGTCGAGCGTTTCGATAAAGCTGAGCAAGACATCTTTCGAAACCGCCTGTCCGCGTGTCAGCGCTTTGAGTTTTTCGTAGGGCTCCGGGATGCCGTAACGCCGCATGACGGTCTGTACGGCCTCGGCCAGAACCTCCCACGCGCCCGCTACGTCCGCCTGTATGACATCACGATTCACCTGCAGTTTGCCGACGCCCTTTTTGAGAGATTGTAGCGCTATCAGGATGTACGCGACGGCGACTCCAAGATTGCGCTGCACCGTCGAGTCCGTGAGGTCCCGCTGCCAGCGTGAGATCGGCAGCTTCTGCAGCGAAGTGACCGAGCAGGGCATTGGCCAGGCCCAGGTTGCCTTCTGCGTTTTCGAAATCTATCGGGTTGACCTTGTGCGGCATAGTTGATGAGCCAACCTCGTCCTTCGCGACCGTTTGTTTGAAGTAACCCAGCGAAATGTAGCCCCAGACGTCGCGCGCAAAATCGATCAGTATCGTGTTGTACCGTTCCAGCGCGTGAGCGTACTCAGCGGTCCAGTCGTGCGGTTCGATTTGTGTCGTGTATGGGTTCGGCTGTATGCCCAGCGACTCGACGAAGCGATGGCTGATGGCCGGCCAGTCGGCATCGGGATAGGCGATCGCATGTGCGTTGTAATTGCCGACGGCACCGTTGAATTTGCCGAGAATCTCGACAGCCTTGAAACGCTGTTGGGCGCGTTCCAGCCGTGCGACTACGTTCGCCAGTTCCTTGCCAAGCGTTGTCGGGCTTGCCGTCTGACCGTGGGTCCGCGAGAGCATCGGCAGGTCGGCGTATTCACGTGCCATCGCCTTCAGCCTGTTCTGCAATTCGCGCATCTGCGGAAGTACGACATCCGACCGCGCGGAGCGCAGCATCAGCGCATAGGACAGGTTGTTGATGTCCTCCGACGTGCAGCCGAAGTGCAGAAAGTCCTTCAATGGCTGCGTCTCGGGTCCGTCGCCCAGGCGCTCACGAATAAAATACTCGACGGCTTTGACGTCGTGATTGGTCTTCGACTCGATCTGCTTGATGCGCTCAGCGTCGTCGAGGGAGAAGTCGTCAACGATGTGATTCAGCACGTCTTTCATGACGGACGACAGCGGGCCCACCTCGCCGATGTCGGCCTCGTCGGCAAGGCTCTGCAGCCAGCGTACTTCGACAAGCACGCGAAAGCGCATGAGCCCGTATTCGCTGAAAATGTCGCGGAGATTGTCGACCTTGCCGGCATAGCGCCCGTCGGTCGGGGAGAGGGCTCTCAAGGGGGAGACTTTCATGTGGAAAACCAGTGTAGACTTGCGCGCGCAAAGCGAGAATCATACACGTTTTGAGACTAATCGAAGCGGCGCTTTTTGGCGTCGAAAACACCAAACAGGATCCGGGACCGGCCATGGCAGACAAAGAATTTCGCATCGAGCATGACAGTATGGGTGAACTTGAGGTTCCCGCCGATGCACTCTGGGGCGCGCAAACACAGCGCGCGGTTAACAACTTTCCGATCAGCGGACTCAGGATGCCGCGCCAGTTCATCGCGGCCCTCGGCCTGGTGAAATGGGCTGCGGCGGGCGCCAACGCTGAGCTGGGCCTCATCTCGACAGAGATTGCGGTCGCCATACAAAAAGCGTCGCTGGCCGTTGCCGCTGGCGACTATGACGAGCATTTTCCGATCGACGTTTTTCAGACCGGCTCCGGCACCAGTTCCAACATGAATGCGAACGAGGTCATCTCCCACCTCGCAACGGCGAATCTCGGCAAAGAAGTTCATCCGAATGACCATGTCAACATGAGCCAGAGCAGCAATGACGTGATCCCTACCTGCGTGCACGTCAGCGCCGCGCTCGCTATTCACGAGCAATTGCTGCCAGCATTGCGGCATCTCTCCAAGACCCTCGAGAAGAAGGCGGATGAGACTCGTGATGTCGTAAAGACCGGGCGCACGCACCTGATGGATGCCATGCCGGTGACGATGGGACAAGAGCTCGACGGCTGGCGTTCGCAGATCGATCACGCCAGGGAACGCCTGGCCGAGACGATGAAACGCCTGGCAGCGCTGGCGCAAGGCGGCACCGCGGTGGGCACCGGTATCAATGCCCATCCTCTCTTCGGCGCCAAGGTCGCCCTGTTGCTGAGCGAGCATACCGGCGTAGCCTTTGAAGTGGCGGACAACCTGTTCGAGGCATTGAGCTCGCAGGATGCGGCGGTCGAGACATCCGGTCAGCTGCGCGTGCTCGCAGTCAGCCTGACGAAGATTTCTAACGACCTGCGCTGGATGAACTCCGGGCCGCTGGCGGGGATCGGGGATATCGAATTGCCTGCGCTGCAGCCGGGCTCAAGCATCATGCCGGGCAAAGTCAATCCGGTCATACCGGAGGCGGTTGCCATGGTCTGTGCCCAGGTAATCGGTAACGACCTGACCATCACCATTGGTGGCCAGTCCGGCAATTTCCAGTTGAATGTGATGCTGCCCGTCGTGGTTCACAACCTGATCCAGAGCATCGAGACCCTTGCCAACGCGAGCGTGTGCCTGGCAGACAATGCGATTAAGGGATTCACGGTCAGCACCGCCAATATCAATCGTGCGCTGGATCGCAACCCGATCCTGGTAACGGCCCTGAACCCTGTCATCGGCTACGAAAAGGGCGCCGCGATCGCCAAGCAGGCCTACAAGGAAGGGCGCCCGGTCAAGGATGTCGCCCGTGACATGACCGACCTTACCGACGAGGAGCTCGATCGACTGCTCGATCCGGCGAGCCTGACCGAGGGCGGGATCAAACATTAACGATTCCCGTAAGCCGGAGTCGCTGACCGCAGATCTGTTACGCGAGCGCCTCGCAGGCACAGCGCTGCACGAGGATCCGCTGGTAGTCAGCTTCCCGCCAGGCAGTGAACGCTGGCCAGCGCCGCTGCGCCAGCAACTCGAGGCAACGTTGAAGCCGGCCGGCGTGCTGATTCCCGTCATGCAGCGGTCTACCGAGCTCTCGCTGCTGCTGACACAGCGTTCCGCCGAGCTGAAGCACCATGCAGGACAAGTGAGTTTCCCCGGTGGCCGCATGGAAGAGCATGACCAGGACGTGCGCTTTACTGCCCTCAGGGAGACCCACGAGGAGGTCGGTATCGAGCCGCATCATGTGTCCGTGATCGGCTTCCTTGGGGCCATGCCCACTCTGACCGGCTACGCGGTGACGCCGGTGGTCGGGCTGGTCAGCGATACGGCCGACCTGGTTATCGACCATACCGAGGTGGAATATGCCTTCGAGGTGCCGCTTGAGTTCGTATTGGACGAAGGCAACGATCGGCTCGTTGAGCGCGAATTTTACGGCCGCCGATTCTCGATGGTCGAGTTCCACTACGAAGGCGAGCGGATCTGGGGGGCGACCGCACAGATGTTGTTGACCTTCCGTAAATATCTTATAAAACAATAGATTATGAATAGTATCGAGAATCTACTTGAAGTAATGCGGCGCCTGCGTGACCCGCAAGACGGCTGCCCCTGGGACGTGCAGCAGACCTTCGAGACGATAGCGCCGTACACCATCGAGGAGGCCTACGAGGTAGCCGACGCGATCGAGCGCGGCGACCTCAACGACCTCAAGGGCGAACTGGGGGACCTGCTGCTGCAGGTCGTGTTTCATGCCCAGATCGCGGCCGAAGCAGGCCAGTTCGATTTCAACGACGTTGCGGACGGCATCTTCGAGAAGATGGTGCGGCGGCATCCGCATGTATTCGGTAACGAGCAGGAGCGCGCCGACGGCAAGGTCGACGGCAGCTGGGAGGAGATCAAGGAGCAGGAACGCGCCTCCGGCACTGAGGACAGCAGCGCGCTGGCGGGGGTTGCCAAGGCACTGCCGGCGCTGAAACGGGCCCAGAAGCTGGGCAAGCGGGCCGGGAGGGTCGGCTTTGACTGGCCCGACACGCGAGGCGTCAAAGCGAAGATCCAGGAAGAACTCGAGGAGCTCGAACTCGCGGTGGGTACGCGTAAGCCCGGTGATATTGAGGAAGAGCTTGGGGATGTGCTGTTTGCCGTGGTCAACCTGGCCCGGCACCTCGATATCGATCCCGAGAAAGCGCTGAGCGGCGCAAACACCAAATTTGAGCGGCGTTTCCGGGATATGGAAGCGGAAATCGCCCGAAATGGCAGCACGATCAAGGAATTCTCGCTGGAGACACTCGACCAGGAGTGGCGTGCCGCCAAGAAGCGCGTCGGCTAGTCGGGCCGGCGTTCATAAGCCATTCAGAAAACGCGGGTTTTTTGCGTTTTTTCATTCAGCAACGGTTCATTGCACCGGGATTATTCTTGTCCACAAGCTGGCTACAGCCGGCTTTTCGTGACAAGGAGCAGGACAATGAACAGACAATTCACCGCATGGATAAGCGCAATACTGCTGATTGGTGTGACCGGTAGCGCACTGGCCGATCATGATGCCCGTGAGGCGCGGAAGGAACGCGCCCAGTACGACTATGCCAAGGTGGTTTCTTCGCAGCCAATCATCAACTACGTCACCGTCAAAACGCCGGTTCGCGAGTGCTGGGAAGAGATGCAGTACTACACGGTTGATCGCCGCCCGCATCGTGGCAACGGCGGTGCACTGTTTGGTGCAATCCTCGGTGGCGTAATCGGCCACCAGGTTGGTAGCGGTCGCGGCAATGATGCCGCCACAGTGGCAGGCACCTTGATCGGTGCGGCTATCGGCGGTGAGGCCTCGCAGCGAGGCAACGAAGGCTATGGTGAAGAGCGTATCGCCCGGCCGATCGAGCGCTGTGAGACCCGCTTCCAGTCGCACCAGGAAGAGCGTATCGACGGTTACCGTGTGACCTACCGCTACAATGGTCAGAAATACAGCACCGTGATGCCGTATGACCCCGGCAAGCGGCTTCGCGTCCGTGTTGACGTGCGGCCCGCCGGGTAAGACCGAGGTACGATGTGACGCGATTCATTGCAATCACCGCACGCTCGTACGAAACTTGGCTTATGCGTTTCGTCCTGACATGTTTGCTACTGGCCGGGCTGGCTCTCTTGCCAGCCCGAGCCGACGCTTTCTCTGTCGAACAGGCTTTGAACGCACAGCCTGAGCAATACCAGGGCGAGCAGGGCCTCCATGTGACGCAGCAAGGCGGCATGACGCTGTCACAGGCGATCGAATCGGTCCGTAGTCGTACCGGGGGTCGCGTGGTCAGCGCCGAGACCCGGGTTCATGGTGGGCGCGAGGTGCATTACATCAAAGTCCTCACCAAGGACGGCAAGGTCAAGACCCACAAGGTTAATGGCCGGCGCCGCTAGATCTCAGTAACGCCGAATCGGGAACCGGAACATGCGACTACTGGTAATTGAAGATGACGCTACTCTGCGCGAGTCACTCGCCCGGAAGCTTGGTGAGTCCGGATTCGCGGTAGAGCAGGCAGCTGATGGCAGGGAGGGGCTCTACCAGGCAATGGAGTACCCCGTCGACCTTGCGATCATCGATCTCGGTCTGCCTGAAATATCAGGCCTCGAGATCATCAAGAAAGTGCGCGACGAGGGCAAGTCCTACCCGATCCTGATTCTCACAGCGCGAGATCGGTGGGAAGACAAGGTCGATGGACTGAGCGCCGGCGCTGACGACTATGTTGTCAAACCGTTCCATTTCGAAGAGGTAAGCGCGCGCGTCAATGCACTGTTGCGACGCAGCGGCGGCTGGGCATCGTCCGTGCTGGCGGCAGGCCCGGTTGCGCTGGACACGTCTCGCCAGGAGCTGACGGTGAGCGAGGCCACGATCGACCTGACCAGCTTCGAGTACAAGATTATCGAGTACCTGATGCTGCGGGCCGGCCAGGTCATCTCCAAGTCGGAACTGACGGATCGACTTTACGACCAGGACTTCGAGCGCGACAGCAACGTGATTGAGGTCTTTATCGGCCGGCTGCGCAAGAAGATGGATCCGGATAACTCGCTCAAGCCCATTGAGACGCTACGGGGTCGCGGCTACCGCTTCGCGCTGGAGCGAAATCAGTCAGGCTGAACGGATTCATGCGCTCCCTCAGCAGTCGACTACTGGTCTCAGTCAGTGTGCTCCTGCTGGTGTTCTTCGGCGCAACCATTGCTGTTCTGGACAGCGCTTTCACTGAAGCCGGCGAGCAGGCGCGTCGCGATATTCTCGACGGACACCTTGTTGCCTTGCTGGCGGCGGCCGAGCCGGATGACAGCGGCCAGTTGATGTTACCCGAGCGCCTCCGCGAGCCACGCTTCGAGAATATTGGCTCGGGACTTTATGCGGAGCTGCGAGATGCCGGCGGCGAGGTCATCTGGCGTTCGCGTTCGGCGCTGGGGCTCGAGATCCCCAAAGGCGTAACGCCGGAACCCGGCAATCATCTATTCGCGCGCGAGAGCCTCGAAGACGGTACGCCGCTTCTAACCCTGAGCCTCACCGTGCAGTGGGAGTTCTCCGACGAAGAACTCAAGCCTTACGTATTCAAGGTGGCCGAGAGCCTCGATTCTTTCAATGCGCAGGTCGCGGGTTTCCGTCGGCAACTGTTCGGCTGGTTTGCGGCGGTCGCGCTGACGATGGTGCTGGCATTTTCGATGTTGCTGCGCGGGCTCCTGAGGCCGCTCAGGCAGATCGAGGCCGAGATAACGGAAATCGAGGAGGGCAAACGCGCATCGCTCTCCGGTGCATTCCCGACCGAACTTACCGGTGTGTCCCGGAACATGAACCTGCTCATCGACAGCGAGCGTGCACGCTCCGATCGTTATCGCTATACGCTCGACAACCTGGCGCACAGCCTGAAGACACCGCTGGCCGCTATGCGTGCATTGCTGCACGACGGTCGGTCAGGTAATTTCGGCGAACGCTTCAACGAACAGATCGATCGCATGGACGAAATCGTTCGCTACCAGTTACGTAAGCCCGCGGCGTCCGCGGCAAACAACCTGGTTTTGAAACCCGTTGCGGTCGAAAAGGAAGTCGGTCGGCTGGTCGATGGTCTTAAGAAAGTTTATCGCGACAAGGATCCCGAATTCGACGTCAGCATTGCGACAGGGATGCTGTTCCGTGGGGATACCGGCGATTTCCTGGAGCTCGCCGGTAACCTGCTCGATAACGCCTGCAAGTGGTGCGAGCAACGCGTACGCATCAGCGTGGTGCCATCCACTGCTGCCGGCGTCGTGGCCAGCGGCATGGTGCTGACCGTGTCAGACGACGGTCCAGGTATTCCACAAGACGCCGCCGATGCGCTGCTGCAGCGAGGTATGCGACTGGACGAGTCGACGCCGGGACACGGCATCGGGCTTGCCGTCGTCAAGGATATTGCCCGCTCCTATGGCGGTCAGCTATCGATCAGCGAGTCCGAGCTCGGCGGCGCGGAGATCAGCGTTTCCATACCGCCGTTGTCAAACCCGGGGGCCGCTTAGCGTCTCTACTCGCTTTTGGCCGCGGCCGACTTCGTCAATTTCACTAACGGCTCGATCAATTCAAGCGGCAGCGGGAATATGATCGTATTGGTCCGCTCGTTAGCGATTTCCTTCAGCGTCTGCAAGTAACGAAGCTGCAATGCCTGTTCTTCCGTGGCGAGCATGCGCGCGGCTTCGGCAAGCATTGTGGCGGCCTGCTTTTCAGCCTCGGCGTTGATGATCTTCGCACGCCGCGCTCGTTCTGCTTCAGCTTGCTGAGCGATTGCCCGAATCATGCTTTCGTCGAGATCCACGTGTTTGATCTCGACGTTGGCAACTTTAATGCCCCAGTTGTCCGTGCGGGCATCGAGCAGGTTCTGGATGTCTGTATTGAGCTTGTCGCGTTCAGCGAGCATGTCATCCAGTTCGTGCTGGCCGAGTACCGATCGCAACGTCGTCTGCGATAGCTGGCTGGTCGCTTCGAAGACGTTGGCGACACGGATGATCGCTTTTTCGGGATCGACGATACGGAAGTAGATAACCGCGTTGACCTTTACCGAGACGTTGTCGCGCGATATGACATCCTGTGTCGGTACATCGAGAACGATGACGCGGAGATCAACCTTCACCATCTTCTGGATACCGGGGATCAGGATGATCAGTCCGGGACCTTTGACCTTCTGAAAGCGGCCGAGCAGGAAAATAACACCACGTTCGTATTCCTTCAGGATCTTGATCGTGTTGTAGAGGACCACGATGGCGAAAGCCGCGACGATGGCAATAATTGGCAGTTCCATTGGAACGTTCTCCTTCAGGTTTGTAACTGTGCGTCGGTGCCGGCTGCATCGGAAAGCGGTTCAACTTCCAGAGTCAGTCCATCCATCGCGCGTACGATAACTTCCTGGTCTTTGACAACGGGGGTCTTTGCATGCGCATGCCACGCTTCACCCTCGAGCCAGACCATGCCGTCGCCCGAGAAATCCTCGATTGCCGTCGCTGTTCCACCAACGATCGATTCCCGGCCGGATACTGCACCACGTCGCCGCAGTTTCAGGGCGAAGCCGATGAGCCAGATGATCAGCGCGGCAAACAGCAATGCGAGTCCGATGACGAACGCGAGCGATACGCCGAAACCGGGGATTCCGCTGTCGAACATCATTACCGAACCGAACACGAACGCGGCGATACCGCCGATGCCCAATGCGCCGAAGCTCGGCGCGAATGCCTCCGCGACCATTAGAGCGATGCCGATAAAGATCAGGGCAAGGCCGGCGTAATTGACAGGAATGACCTGCAGCGCGTAGGCGGCCAGCAGCAGGCAGATAACACCGACCACGCCAGGGACGATAGCGCCGGGATTCCAGCCTTCATACATCAGTCCGTAGATACCGATCAGGCCGAGCAGTAACACGATTTCCGGATTGGAGATGATACCGAGCAGGCGAATGCGCCAATTGGGTTCAAATGCTTCGACCGTGGCATCGGCCGTAGCCATCGTCCTGGTTTCGCTGTTGATCTCGAGCTCATACCCGTCGATCTGCTGCAGCAGGTCGCTGCGGTCCTTTGCGATGAACTCGATGACATTCTGTTCCAGTGCTTCCGTCGCCGTCAGTGTCGCCGCTTCCGTTACCGCTTTCTCCGCCCACTCGACATTCCGGTCATGGCGTGCGGCGAGACTGCGGATATAGGAAATGGCATCGTTCATGACTTTGCGTTCCATCGCCGTGCCGGCCGGTGGTGTCGCTGGCTCGTCGGAGGTTTCTTCTTTCTCGCTGCCCGGCAGCGGTGGCGGGGTGGCGTCCTCACCACTGATCGAAACCGGCGTCGCGGCGCCGAGGTGTGTGGTGGGCGCCATCGCTGCAATGTGGCTGGCAAGCAGGATGTAGGTGCCTGCACTGTCGGCCCGCGCGCCACCCGGAGATACGTAGGTAACCACCGGTACCGACGAGGCGAGGATTTTCTGCACCATGTCGCGCATGGGCTTCATCAGCCCGCCCGGTGTATCCATGTTAATGATGACGAGTTCGGCGCCGATTTCTTCCGCATGCTCGATACCGCTGATCAGGTAATCGGCACTGGCGACGCCGATGCCGTCCTTGATTTCCAGTTCGACGACCGTGGCTGCTGCTGAGGGCGCGCCCCAGCCGAGCGCTGCGAGGAGCAGGGCGGTGAGCGCCGGAAACGTCGTGGCCCGGCGATGCTTCAAGGTTTTCCGTCTCATTAAGGGATAATACCAGTCCAACTGGAAATATGTGACCCGGCAAGGGTTTCGGATGCGAGCGGGTGCTGTCATGCTCACCCCTCTTGAGACAGCCGCAAAGAAGCTATGTTCATTCGATTCATTACCACCGGTGGCACCATCGACAAGATCTATTTCGACGACCTGAGTCAGTTCGAGGTGGGCGAATCGCAGGTGCAGCACATTCTTGCCGAGGGTCTTGCCGCGTTCGACTTTGACGTTGTGCCGCTGATGCACAAAGACAGCCTGGCGGTCACGGACTGAGGACCGGCGTCTATTGCATGACTTCATTGAGAAAGATGATGCCAGCCACTTCGTCGTAACGCATGGCACCGACACGATGCCGGAAACGGCGGAGGTGCTCATGGACCTTAAGGGCAAGACAATCGTCCTGACCGGCGCCCTGACGCCGGCACGTTTTAAGACCACCGATGCGATGTTTAATGTCGGCATGGCCGTCGCGGCCGTGCAGGTAGCGAGTCCCGGGGTCTACATCGCCATGAGCGGGCAGGTTTTCGAGGCCGGCGCGGTTCGAAAGAACCGTGCGGAGAATCGTTTCGAGAGGCTGACGTAGGCGTCGATTCGGGCTACGTCCAGGACCGGCCCAATGCCGCGATAAGGCGGTCGTAATCGCATCCAGTGTCGCGCACGATTGGGGACATTCCTGATTTAACGGATTGATCCGTTAAATCAGGAATGTCCCCGAAGTATGCGATGCCAGTCGCAGGCAGGGGCAGGTCGCGCCCAAGGGGCGCTCCTGCAGGTCAAACCTGTGCTGTCGCGGCCACGGGCCGCTCCTGCCTGTCGCTCCTACAGGTCGAAATTGATGCCCTGCGCCAGCGGCAGGTCTTTGCCCCAGTTGATCGTATTCGTCTGCCGTCGCATGTAAGCCTTCCATGCATCGCTGCCAGCCTCGCGTCCACCGCCGGTCTCTTTCTCGCCACCGAAGGCGCCACCGATCTCCGCGCCGGAGGTGCCGATGTTGACGTTGGCGATGCCGCAGTCCGATCCACCGTTCGACAGGAAATACTCGGCATTCTGCAGGTTGTCGGTAAAGATCGCCGATGACAGGCCCTGCACGACGCCGTTCTGCATAGCTATGGCTTCATCAAGCGTGTCGAACGGGATCAGGTAGAGAATCGGACCGAATGTCTCGTGCTGCACGATCTCCCAGTCGTTTTCGGCAACGGCGATCGCGGGCGTGATGAAGTGGCCGGGACCATCGATGCGTTCACCGCCGCACAGGATTTCACCGCCGGCGAGGCGTACGGTCTGAAGTGCCGCTTCTACACGCTCGACCGAGGCGTCATCAATGAGGGGCCCCATGAGCGTATCCGGGTCGAGCGGGTCGCCAATGCGCACCTGGCCGTAAGCCTTGACCAGTGCCTTTTTGAGTTCGTCCATGCGCGAGCGATGCGCGATAACGCGTCGCGTCGAGGTGCAGCGCTGCCCGGCCGTACCGACCGAACCGAACACAATCGACGGGATGGCAATTTCGAGGTTGGCGTACTCATCAATAATGATTGCGTTATTGCCGCCAAGCTCGAGCAGGCACTTGCCCATGCGATTGGCGAGGCGTTCGCCGACACCACGACCTACGGCCGTCGAGCCTGTAAACGAAACGAGGTTGACGCGCGGGTCATCTACGAACTCCTGTGCGAGCTCGTTGGAACCGTCGTTGATCAGGAAGAAGATGGGCGGCAGGTCGAGTTCCGCGACCGCCTCGTTGAAGATCTTCTGCACGGCCACGCCACACAGCGGCGTTTTCGGCGACGGTTTCCAGATGTTGACGTTGCCGCAGACAGCCGCGATGCAGGAATTCCAGGCGTAGACGGCGACGGGAAAATTGAACGCGGAAATCGTGCCGACGACACCAAGCGGGTGCCATTGCTCGTACATGCGATGCTGTGGCCGCTCCGAGTGCATCGTGCGCCCGTACATCATTCGGGACTGACCGACAGCAAAATCGGCAATGTCGATCATCTCCTGTACTTCGCCATCGCCCTCGGCTTTGATCTTGCCCATTTCCATGGCCACGAGGCTGCCGAGTGCGTCTTTGTGCGTGCGCAGACCGTTGGCAATACGGCGAATCGCTTCGCCGCGGATCGGTGCCGGCACCTTGCGCCACTCGAGGAAAGACGCCTGTGCCTGTTCGATGACGTTCTCGTATTCCGCTTTAGACGTGGAACGTACGCTGGCAATGAGCTCGCCTGTGGTCGGGCTAACAGATTCGATAATGGCCGCGGATTTGTCGGCACTGGACGTCGAGCCGCACCAGGTGCCGTCGTTAACGGCTTCGAGACCGAGTTGATCAAGGATGGATTGCATATTGTTACGCTCCCGTGTCAGCGCGTTGATGGCCGGTTTCGCCGCGCGCTACGAGTTCAGCAGAAGTGATGTTGGTGCCACCATGGGCGTAGTACCGTCCGAAACGGTTTTCCAGGATATCGGATAGCTTGAACTGCTCCTGGGCCACGAAGCCGTGATACTGCTCCGGTTTCTCCAGGACGAGGTCCAGTACGCTGCAAATACCGGCAGCCGTGGTGATCTGGATGGCTGACCACAGGCGCCCGGCAACAACTTGTGGGTAGACCTTGTTAACGTAGTTTTCTTCGCGAAACTCTCCGTCCTGGTCGCCGGTGACGGCGGCGTAGACGATGACCACGTCCTGAAGGGTCTGCGGAATGGAGTCCTCGAGGATTCGTTTCAGCGTTCCGCGATCGTTATTGAGCTTCAACCCGTTCATCAGCAATCGCATTTGCTCGCAATGTCCGCGGTAGCGAATGGTCTTGTAGTTCATATTCACGACGCGATCGCCGTAGGTTTCTCCCAACGATCCCAGTCCGCCCGATGTGTTGAAGGCCTCGTAGCGTTCGCCATCGATTTCGATTCCCTCCAGTCCTTCGAGCGGCAGTACATCGACTTCCTTGCCGTTAAGAATGCTCTGGCACATATTGCCGTACTCGTTGATCACACCGTCCGTTGACCACGTCAGTGAATACTTAAGGACGTTGTTCGGGTGTTGGGGCAGGGCGCCGACTCGCAGCTTCACCGAGTTCAATGAATCGAAGTGTTGGATAAGCTCGTTGGCCGCAATACTGATAAACCCCGGTGCCAAACCACACTGTGGCGCGAACACCTGTGAAGCGCCTTCGGCCAGCTTACGCACGGATTCCGTAACGGCGACGTCTTCAGTGAGATCGAAATAGTGCAATCCCTCCGCTCTTGCGACCTCGGCGACCCCGACATTGCAGAAATACGGCAGACCGGAAATCACGGCAACCGGCTTGTGAGCGCGTACGTGCTTGGTCAGAGCAGCCTTGTCGGTCGCGTCCAGGTCAAAGGCCTTCAGGTGCTCAAGGCCGTGGGCCTGGACAACCTCCGCCGCTGCGCCGGGTTTCGAATCGGCCAGTTGCACACGGTAGTCACCGCTCTCAGCGAGCAGGCCGGATATCAAAGCGCCAATTTTGCCGGCACCAAGTACGAGTACGTCTTGCATGGATAGCTCCTGCGCGAACGTTCGCGCAATAAAAAACCGCCTCATGAATGGCGGGAAGATGGCGCGCATTGTGCCAATCTCGGAGCGGGCTTGCCATACCTCAAATAGTGTTGAATAGTGCGCCGAATCAGGCTCCTGGCCCGGCCGGGAACCGGCTCCGTCGACCGGTCTGAATGCACTGGATAAAAGCATTTCTAAACCATTGATTACATGAGAAACTTTTGAGCGCCACGGACTCGCATGGCATAGTCCGCGGTCCAAACCGGTGCGGAAGATTCCGCCCGCAACATGAGAGTACGTACAAACCGTGAGCAGATCTTTACCGAAAACCGACTGGCATCCCGCAAGCTGGCAGAGCTTTGAGGCCTCGCAGCAGGCGGCGTATCCGAACAAGGCCGAGCTCGATCGGGTCGTTGCCGAACTGAGCCGCCTGCCGCCGATTACGACATCCTGGGAAGTGGATGCGTTAAAGGACCTGATTGCCAAGGCTCAGCGGGGCGAGGCGTTCGTCCTGCAGGGCGGCGACTGCGCCGAGACCTTCGACGAATGTACCTCTGAGAATATCGTCGACAAGCTCAAGATCCTGCTGCAGATGAGCCTGGTGATGATCTACGGCATGAAGAAGCCGGTGGTTCGGGTCGGTCGCATGGCCGGCCAGTACGCGAAGCCTCGTTCGGCCGACACGGAGACCCGCGAGGGCACGACGTTGCCGAGTTTTCGTGGCGATCTCGTGAATCGCAGCGGGTTCACACCGGACGATCGTATTCCGGATCCACAGATGATCCTGCGCGGCTACGAACGTGCGGCGTTGACCCTGAATTTCGTGCGCTCGCTGGTCGATGGCGGATTTGCGGATCTGCACCACCCGGAATACTGGGACCTTGGCTGGGTGAGTCATTCGTCGGCCGCCTCCGAGTACCACGACATTGTCTCGTCAATCTCAAATTCGCTGGATTTCCTGGAGACCGTTTCAGGCCATCAGTTCCACCGCACGCAGCGGGCCGACATTTACGCGGCGCACGAGGGGCTGCACCTGCACTACGAGCAGTCCCAGACCCGTTATCTCGATCGCCGTGAGCGCTGGTACAACCTGACGACGCACTTCCCGTGGGTCGGCATGCGCACGGCGCAGCTCGATGGCGCGCATGTCGAGTATTTCCGCGGCATTGCGAATCCGATCGGCATCAAGGTAGGCCAGGGCATGACGCGCGAGTGGATCCAGGACCTGATTCGGACGCTGAACCCGAACAACGAGCCGGGTCGACTGACCCTGATACACCGCTTCGGGGCGAAGGCGATCGACGATCACCTGCCGCCGCTGATTTCGGCGGTTCGCGAAGTCGGCTCGCCGGTCCTCTGGGTCTGTGACCCCATGCATGGCAATACCGAAAGCACGGCCGATGGCACCAAGACACGGCGTTTCGACAATGTCGTCTCGGAGCTGGAGTCGGCATTCCGCGTGCACCAGTCGATGGGCAGCTATCTCGGCGGTGTGCACCTCGAGCTGACCGGCGAAAACGTCACCGAGTGCACCGGCGGCGCACGCGGGCTGACCGATGGTGATCTTGCCAGGGCCTACAAGTCGACGGTCGACCCGCGGCTGAACTACGAGCAGGCCATGGAAGTGGCGATGCGAATCGCGGGGCTGAAGCACCAGAAGTGATGTCGCAGCCTGGCATTTTCCCCGAATGGGGAGAGCCGCTGCCACACAGCGCGTCCGGAAATTTTCGCGGATTGTCGCGGCCAACGGGCCGCTCCTACAGTGATCTCCAGGCTTCCTCGCTGGAAATCTGGCGCCATTCGCCCGGCTGAAGGCCCTCGATCGACCAGGGGCCGATGGAATATCGGATCAGGCGCAGCGTCGGCAAACCGACCGCGGCTGTCATACGGCGAACCTGGCGATTGCGTCCTTCCGTGATCGTGACCTCGATCCAGCTGTCCGGCACGCTGGCCCGATAACGTATCGGCGGGTTGCGCTCCCAGAGGTTCTCGGGGCTATCTATTGCCCGCGCGGTCATCGCTTTCGCAGGTCCGTCTTTGAGATCGACGCCGCGCGCGAGCGATTCGAGCTGGCTCGTGCTCGGCTCGCCCTCGACCTGCGCCCAGTAGGTTTTCGGCGTTTTCGATCCAGGCTGGCTGATACGTGCCTGCAGTTTGCCGTCATCGGTCAGCAGCATGAGGCCTTCGCTGTCGTAATCGAGTCTGCCAGCCGGGTACACCTCAGGCGTGGCAACGAAGTCGCCGAGCGTGGCGCGGCCATCCTTGTCGCTGAACTGGCTTAAGACCTGGTACGGCTTGTTGAGAAGGATGAGCACTATTTGTAATCCCCGGTGATCTGTACAATGCACGGCCATTGAAGTCTGGCTGAGAACTGCATGAAATACGAACACATCGAAGTGCCCGCTGACGGCGAGGCCATTGTAGCCAATCCCGACAACTCGCTGATCGTGCCGGATAATCCGATTATTCCGTTTGTCGAGGGCGACGGTATTGGCGCCGACGTTACGCCGGTCATGCTGAACGTCGCGGAGGCGGCGGTCGAACAAGCCTACGGCGACAAGCGACACCTTCGCTGGATGCGGATCTACGCCGGTCAGCGCGCTACCGAGGTGTACGGCGACGATGTGTATCTCCCCGATGAGACGCTCGATGCGATGAAGCGCTTCGTGATCTCGATCAAGGGGCCCTTGTCGACACCCACCGGCGGTGGCATTCGCTCGCTGAACGTGGCGATACGGCAAAAACTCGATCTGTACGCCTGTGTTCGCCCGATTCGCTACTTCCCAGGTGTCGAAACCCCGATGAAGGACTCCGACCTCGTCGACATGACGGTGTTTCGTGAGAACACCGAAGACATCTATGCGGGCATCGAGTACCCGACTGGCTCACAGGAAGTTCAGAAGCTGATTCACTTTCTGCAAAAAGAACTCGGCGTCACCAAGATTCGCTTCCCGGCAAGTTCGGGTATCGGTATCAAGCCGGTATCCCGCGAGGGTTCCGAACGCCTGGTCAGAAAGGCGATCCAATACTGTGTCGACCGCGACTACGGTTCGGTAACGCTGGTCCACAAAGGCAACATCATGAAATACACCGAAGGTGCTTTCATGAAGTGGGGCTACGAAGTCGCGCGCGCCGAATTCGGTGCGACCGAAATAGACGGCGGCCCGTGGCTCGCGTTCAAGAACCCGGTAACCGGCCGCGAGATCGTTATCAAGGACGTCATTGCCGACAACTTCCTGCAGCAGATCTTGTTGCGGCCCGAAGAGTACGACGTCATCGCGACGCTAAACCTGAACGGGGACTACATTTCGGATGCGCTCGCTGCACAGGTCGGCGGTATTGGTATTGCGCCCGGCGGCAACATTGGCGATGGCGTCGGCGTGTTCGAGGCGACGCATGGAACGGCCCCCGGTTTCGCCGGTAAGAACCGCGTCAATCCAGGCTCGCTGATTCTGTCCTCCGAGATGATGCTGCGCTACATGGGCTGGACCGAGGCGGCAGACCTGATCATCAAGGGCGTTGCCGGTGCGATAGCCAATGGCGAGCTGACCTTCGATCTTGCACGTCTGCGTGCCGCTATTCGTGCGCCAAAGCGCAAGGCGAAGACCCACGACAAGAAAGAAGTACAGCAGGAGTTGGAGAAGCTGGTGCCCGGCGCTCGTCTGGTCGGCACGCGAGGGTTCGGCAGGGCCGTGATCCGGCACATGCACGACTGACGGGTGGCTGCGAACGTTTTTGACAAGGACTGCCGCGCTTGCCCAAGGCTCGCCGGTTTTCTTGATGAGGTCAACGGGCGATACCCGGACTATTACTGTCGGCCGGTGCCACCGTTCGGCGCGGCTGACGCACGCTTCCTGATTGTCGGGCTTGCGCCTGGCATGCACGGTGCGAACCGAACTGGTCGTCCGTTCACCGGCGATCACGCAGGAATCCTGCTGTACCAGATGCTGCACAAGTACGGTTTCAGTTCCAGGGATCATTCCGAGGCCGCGGATGACGGCCTCGAACTCATCGACTGCCGCATTACCAATGCCGTCAAATGTCTGCCGCCCGACAACAAGCCGGTGGGCGCAGAGGTCAATACCTGCAACGCTTTTCTCGCCAATGAGCTGTCGACATTGTCCGAAGGCGCGGTGGTCATGGCCCTCGGCGGTATTGCGCACAGGGCTATCGTGAAAGCGCGCGCTTTGCGCCAGGCCGATTACAAGTTCGGCCACGCGGCTTTGCATCAACTGGGTAATTTCCAGCTGCTCGATTCCTATCATTGCAGTCGCTACAACACGAACACCCGCCGGCTTACCGAGGCCATGTTCGACGATATATTTGCAACGGCAAGATCCTTGCTGGACAAATAGCGCTGTGAGTGACCATGCGGCCTTTGAAGTTAAGCCATTCCTGCGCAGCCTGACGCACCGTCCCGGCGTCTACCTGATGCTGGACAAGAAGCACAAGGTCATCTACGTCGGCAAAGCACGCGACCTGAAGAAGCGCGTCTCGAGTTATTTCAATCGTACCCAGGATGCGGTCAAGACTGCGGCAATGATGCTGCATGTGGAGCGCGTGGAAGTAACGGTAGCGAATACCGAGGCCGAGGCGCTCATACTCGAGTACAGCCTCATAAAGCGGCACAAGCCGCGCTACAACGTGCTGCTGCGCGATGACAAGAGTTATCCGTATATCCATGCATCGACCGATACCCGCTTTCCGCGACTGAAGTTTCATCGAGGGGCGCGGCGTGGCAAAGGCCGATACTTCGGTCCATACCCGAGCACGCGAGCCGTACGCACGACCCTCAAGGAACTGGAAAAGCTTTTCCTTATTCGAAACTGTACTGACAGTTTTTTCAGCAACCGGACGCGACCCTGCCTGCAGCACCAGATAAAACGCTGCACGGCACCGTGCGTTGGCCTGATTTCAGAGCAGCAGTATCGTGAGGACGTGGATGCTGCGGTCAAGTTTCTGGAGGGCAAGAACCAGACCGTGGTCGATACTTTTGTAGCGCGCATGGAGCAGGCTGCTGTCGAACAGGACTACGAGCAAGCAGCCCGGTTTCGCGACCAGATCGCTCGCCTGAAAGAGATTGAGGCTCGCCAACACGTCAAGCGCCGCGACAACAAGGATCTGGATATCATCGGCTTTGCGTCCAACGGTGCCATTCATTGCGTGACGGTCTTGTTTATCCGTAACGGTTCGTTGATTGGCAGCCGCGACCACTTTCCACGGCTGGCGGGCGAGACCGATCGGCAAAAGATCTTGAATGCCTTTGTCGCGCAGTACTACCTCGGGCGCGATGCGCCCGCTGAGATCGTAATGGAACTGGAGATTGACGACGCCGACCTGTTGTCACAGACGCTGACAGAGCGCATGGAGCACAAAGTTCTCATCCGGTCCCGCGTGCGGGGCGATCGCGCACGCTGGCTGCAGATGGCGCGCACCAATGCTGAGCAAGGTTTGGGCCTCAAGGCCGCAAGCAGCGCCACCCTGCGTCGCCAGTTTGCCGCGCTAACCGAGGCGCTCGAACTGGAGGAGGCTCCACAGCGCCTCGAGTGCTTTGACGTGAGCCACACATCGGGCGAGGCGACCGTTGCATCCTGCGTGGTGTTCAACACGGCTGGAGCTCTCAAAAGCGATTATCGTCGCTTTAATTTGAGTCCTGTTGCCGCAGGCGATGATTATGGCGCGATGGCGGAGGCGCTGCGACGTCGCTACAAACGAGTCAAAAAAGGTGAAGTACCGATGCCCGATGTATTGCTCGTTGATGGCGGGAAAGGGCAGCTCGCGCAGGCGATGACGATTCTCGACGAACTGGAACTGGACTGGTTAACCGTCGTTGCGGTTGCCAAGGGCAGGGCACGGAGGGCGGGTGCCGAACGCCTGTTCAGACCAGGGGATGACAGGCCGCTGGATTTGCCAGCCGATTCACCGGCCCTGCTTCTGATACAGCAGATTCGGGACGAAGCGCACCGTTTCGCCATTACGGGGCATCGTCAGCGACGCGCCAAAACAAGAAATACCTCGCGGCTGGAGGAGATCCCTGGACTTGGTCCAAAGAAGCGGCGTGAATTGCTTCGACAATTCGGTGGATTGCAGGGTGTCATTGGCGCGGGTGTGGACGATCTTGTAAAGGTCCACGGGATTAGTCGCGCTCTGGCAGAAACCATATACAATGACCTGCACTTGGATAAGCACTAGAAAAGAGAAAATCGTTTGAAGCTGAATCTCGCCATCATGCTGACGCTGTTTCGCATTGCCGCAATCCCGGCGGTCGTTATCTGCTTTTACAGCCCGATACCCAATGCTCGACCGATCGCAGCCATCCTGTTCGGTATCGCTGCGGTGACCGATTTTATTGACGGCTGGGTAGCGCGGCGCTTCAACCAGACCTCGCGATTTGGCGAGTTTCTCGACCCGGTTGCGGACAAGCTGATGGTGGCCATCGTGCTCGTCATGCTGGTGCAGGCTGATTCCGGCTGGTTTGAAGACATCATCGCCATGATCATCATCGGCCGCGAAATCACGGTCTCGGCGCTGCGTGAATGGATGGCGACGATTGGGGAGCGAGCGCATGTGAAGGTGGGAATGGCCGGCAAAATCAAGACGACGCTGCAGATGTTCGGTATTGCGTTCATGGTGTACAAGAATCCGCTCCTTGGGGTCGACATGTACACCATCGGATTCGGCCTGCTGGTGGTTGCCGCGATCATGACCATCTACTCTATGATTGCGTACCTGAAGGCCGCATGGCCCTTCATTAGCGTCGATCAGGGCTAAACGAAAGGTACGAAAGAGGCGGATTTGCCTTGACAGGGCACCATAAGTGACTAAAATCTCGCTGCTCTGCGGGAATAGCTCGGTTGGTAGAGCGCAACCTTGCCAAGGACTGTTCCAGCGGAAGAAAGACATAGCGGGTGTAGCTCAGCGGTAGAGCATCACGTTGCCAACGTGAGGGTCGTGAGTTCAATCCTCATCACCCGCTCCAAATGAATAAAGGGCTGCCCTTCGGGCGGCCCTTTTTTATTTGCAGCGCGCCAGGTTAATACCCCGGCGTTTGGATCGTCATCGTAGTGGTTCATCGCGCAACCGACCGAAGACGCATTGATTAAATAATGACTAGCGCGCTGGGTTTCCCGCTCCAAACGACCGAAAGGGCCACTCTATGTTTGGTGGACCTTGGTCAGTTCCAGGTATCCCTTGAGTGATACCATCTCCGCTTTCTCATTACGGTCCTGACAAATGTACGAACAGCTAGGCTCGATTCACCCGTTTTTGCCGCCCGTCGTGGGCGTGCTGTTGCTGCTCGTGGGCGCGACTTTCATTAACGTAATCGCCAAACGGGTGCTGGTCGGTTCTGCTCGAGCATTCGCCAGACGAACCAGCGTTACGTGGGATGACGCGCTGGTCGATCACAATGTCTTCGGTCGTCTCGTGCAGGTGGTGCCGGCGCTAATTGTATTTGTCGGCGTGTCGTTCGTCCCGGATTTGCCGGAAGGCATCGCGCAGCTTTTGCGCAACGTTTCGATGGGCTACATGGCGTTGATGTTGACGCTTGCGCTGACAGCGATGCTCAGCGCAGCAGGCGCAATCTACGCCTCATCCCCGATTGCGAAAGATCGCCCGTTAAAGGGGTTCCTGCAACTCGTACAGATCATCGTTTGGGTTTTCGGTGGCGTAATGATCCTTTCGGCGGTGATGGACCGGTCACCGCTGTTGCTACTCAGTGGTTTCGGGGCAATGACCGCTATCCTGCTGCTGGTATTCAAGGACACGATTCTGTCGTTAGTGGCCAGCATACAGCTAACGGCACAGGACATGGTTCGTGTTGGCGATTGGATTGAGCAGCCGCAGTTCGGTGCGGATGGTGACGTCATCGATGTGCAACTCCACACCGTTACGGTACAGAACTGGGACAAGACGATTACGACGATCCCGACACACCGGTTGATCACAGATTCGTTCAAGAACTGGCGCGGCATGTCGCAGACCGGCGCCCGGCGGATCAAACGTTCGATTTTTATCGACGTGTCGTCAATCCGGTTCCAGACGCAGGACGAGGTCGTGCATTTCACACAGTTCGCACTGCTCAAGGACTACATTAAGAACAAGGAACAGGAACTCGCCGACTACAATGCGGCACTTGAAACTGATGTGGATGCGGAAGTAAACAGACGGCGACTGACGAACCTTGGTACTTTTCGCGCCTATGCGTACAACTACCTGAAGAATTACCCGAGTATTCACAATGGTATGACGCTACTCGTTCGTCAGCTTCAGCCGGGGCCTGAGGGGTTGCCGTTGGAGATCTACTGCTTCACGAATACGACCGAATGGGCTGTTTACGAAGACATCCAATCGGATATTTTCGATCACTTGCTGACAATTGTGCCGGAGTTCGGACTTCGTCTGTATCAGAAGCCGGCGGGTTCGGATTTAGCGAACCTCAAGTAAATCAGCTGGTATGGGAGGACGACGCGGGGACCACCGTTTTTTTCTCAGGCCTTCGGTCGTTGGCTGCTGGTTGTCATTGTACGCGCCGGGTTTCACGCTCGTAATCAACGATTGGTCACAGCCGAATTCGAAAGCGGGATCCGGCAACGCTTCCTGATACCATTGCGGCAGGTCAATCGGGCTGGGTGCGATGCAAACTGTGGACAGTGAATACTTCGATGTCGTGATCGTTGGTGCGGGCCTTTCCGGCATCGGCGCAGCCTGTCATCTGCAGCGCGAGTGTCCAGGCAAGCAGTTTGGCATCTTCGAGAGTCGAGCGGCGATGGGCGGCACCTGGGACCTGTTTCGCTATCCGGGTATACGCTCGGACAGCGACATGTACACGCTGGGCTATAACTTCAAACCGTGGCGTGAGTCCAAGGCGATCGCCGATGGGCCGTCGATTCTGAGTTACATTCACGAGACCGCGTCCGAAAACGATATCGAACGGCATATACATTATTCACGCCGTATCACCAAAGCCAGCTGGTCCAGCAAAGATGCTTGTTGGACACTCGAGACGCTCGATACGGAGACGGACGAGCGCCAGTCAGTGCGCTGCAATGTGCTGCTAATGTGTGCCGGTTACTACCGATACGACAAAGGTCATACACCGGTATTCGAAGGGCAGGATCGCTTCGCGGGCGACATCATTCATCCGCAGCACTGGCCCGAGGACCTTGATTATCGCGACAAGAAGATCGTCGTCATTGGCTCTGGCGCGACGGCAGTGACGTTGATTCCGGAGCTCGCAGAGCAGGCGGCGCATGTGACCATGCTGCAGCGCTCGCCGACGTACGTCGTGTCATGGCCTGACCAGGATGTCATCGCTAACTTCCTGCGCAAGATATTGCCGGCGAAGACCGCCTACGCGCTGACACGCTGGAAGAACATCACGATGCAGCAGTGGCTGTACAAACGAACGCGCAAGAATCCGGACCAGGTCCGCCGACAGCTGCTGAAATGGGTCCGAAAGGAGCTTGGCGAAGATTACGATGTCGACAAGCATTTCACGCCGACGTATAACCCGTGGGACGAGCGCCTCTGCCTGGTACCCAACAGCGATTTTTTTATTGCTATCCGCTCAGGCAAGGCCTCGGTCGCGACAGATGTCATCGAGAACTTTACGGCAGCCGGGATCAAGCTGAAGTCCGGCGAAGAGCTGCCCGCGGACATCATTATCACGGCGACCGGTCTTGACCTGCTGGTGCTTGGTGAGGTCGAGTTCGTCGTCGATGACCGTCCCGTCGATTTTTCAAAGACCTATACGTACAAGGGCATCATGTGCTTCAGGCGTGCCCAACATGGTGTCGACCTTTGGCTATGTCAATGCGTCCTGGACGCTGCGTGCTGACCTGACGGCAGAATATTTTTGCAGGCTTCTGAACTTTATGGACGCGGGTGACTACCAGCGCTTCACGCCGGAGTTGCGTGCGGAGGACAAGGGCATGCACGCACAGCCCTGGATCACCTCGTTCTCGCCTGGGTACATGAAGCGGGCGCTTGATCGGTTGCCGAGGCAAGGCGACCGGGAGCCATGGGTCAATCCCCAGGACTACCGGAAAGACAAGAAGATGTTTCTCGAAGGAGAAATTGAAGACGGCGCACTGGCGTTCGGTTCTAAACCTGCGTCGAGCGCAGGTGAGAAGGGAATTCGCAAGGCAGGCTGAGCCATGATCTGGAAACATGCGACAACGACGGAACACCTGAATACCGTGTCGAAAGGCACCATGGTCGAGCATCTGGGTATTGTGTTTACTGCAATCGGCGATGACTATATCGAGGCGTCGATGCCGGTTGACGAACGCACCGTGCAACCGTTCGGAATTCTGCACGGCGGGGCGTCGGTGGCGCTGTCGGAATCCCTGGGCAGCATGGCCGCCCATCTGTGCATCGCGGACCCGTCACTTCATACCAGTGTTGGTGTCGAGGTCAATGCGAACCACCTGCGCCCGGTCAGGAGCGGTGGGCAGGTTACCGGGCGAGCCACGCCGATCCGGGTGGGTCGGCGCATCCAGGTCTGGAATATCGACGTTCGAGACGGTGACGAGCGGCTCGTATGCACGAGTCGCCTGACGGTAGCTGTCGTCGAGGTGTAATCCATTGGGCTGAAACGGCCTGAAACCTCCCTGTCCGTGAAAGTGAGGCCGGGCCTTGCCTGCCCGAACTTATGGCAACAGCAGAACTGTGACGACGTACCCGTCATCACGCTAAGGATTCCGGGCGACGTGCCGATAGCAAGTGCAGGAATAGTCTTTTCTGTGCTGGAGCTATGGAAGCAAAAATCGGTCGATACGAGATCATCAAACGCATAGGTCGCGGTGCGCAGGGCTCTGTGTACCTTGGCCGTGATCCCACGCTCGATCGCCTGGTGGCGGTCAAGGTGCTGACGGCGACCGATGCGGCGCTCAATATGACGGACGAGGACGGCACTCCGCTCGAAGCCCGCATATCCAGCAAACTCAAGCATCCCAACATTGTCCCCATCTACGATGCCGGTGAGTACGTGGCCGGGCCCTACCTCGTCTTTGAGTATGTCGAAGGATTGCCGCTCGCGCAGGTTCTGAAGAGTCGCGGCGCCATGTCGATTGAGGAGGCGGTGCCAGTGATCGCAGCAATCCTCAAGGCGTTGAGTTCCGCACATGCCGCCGACATTCTGCACCTCGACCTCAGTCCACGAAACGTCCTCATCGATGCTGACGACGCGCCACGAGTAATGGACTTCGGCCTGGCCCAGTACGTCAGCATTGCCCGTGAGCCGAAAGAGTTCGCCTCAGGCACGCTGCGCTACATGGCGCCTGAGCACTTTCGCGGTGAGCCCCTCGGTCCCTGGACGGATGTATTTGCCCTGGGCAGCACATTCTACGAAGTCGTCACCGGCAAGCGTGCAATGCAGGGCAGGAATCTCCCCGAGATTCGTAACCAGATCATTAGCGGTGCGATGGATTTCGAGCCCTTGAAAGAAATGCCGCATGGCGAAGCCTTCGCGCGTTTTCTCACAGGTGCGCTGGAGAAAGGGCGTGAGGGGCGCTACGCCGATTGCTCGAGCATGAGCGAGGCGTTTCAGCTGTTTCTCGACGAGGCCGGTCTCTCTGAAAAAGCCAGCAGCGAGGGTTCCAGCCACAGCACGATCGACTTCCTGTTGCGTCGAATGCAGCGTACCGGTGATTTCCCGGCGATTTCCAAGACGCTGTCGGACATCAATCGCCTGACCGGCGATGACCGCGAAGCTAACGCTGACAAACTCGCCAACGTAATACTTCGAGACTTCGCGCTGACGAGCAAGCTGCTGAAGCTCGTGAATTCGTCCTTCTACGGTGCGCGCGCTACGGAAATTTCCAGCGTCTCGCAGGCTGTGGTCTTCCTGGGCGTTGAGCAGGTAAGTATGACTGCAAACAGCCTGGCGTTCTTTGGCCACATGAAGAATGACTCGGCTGCCCTCAAAGACTCTATGACAAAGTCTTTCATGAGTGGTCTTATCGCCCGCCACCTCGGATTGCGTGCCAAACTTCCGGGTGCCGAAGAGGCCTTCATCGGAGGCATGTGTCAGAACCTCGGTGAGAATCTCGTAATTTTCTATTTTCCCGATGAGTACGACGACATTGCCGAGTTGCAGAAACGCGAAAATCTCGACAAGGCTGCTGCCGCGCGCGGTGTCCTGGGCGTTGCGTATTCAGAAGTAGGTGCCGCGGTTGCGAAATCCTGGAACCTGCCGTCCTCAATTATAAAGGCCATCCGCGGTGTGCCTCCGGGCGCCCTGGCCAAACCGGTGTCTGTCGAAGAAAAGCTGCGAGACCTCGCGGTATTTGCGAATGAGCTGTGCGACCTGTTTCAGCATCACGAGCGCGATGAAATCGACGAGGCGCTGCTGGATCTACTGGCGCGCTTTGCGCCAAGTGTCATCCTTGACCCGGCGTTTTGCCGGAAACTGGTAGCCGCGGTGTTTGAGAAGCTGAAGCAGTTTGCCCCGATTTTCGAGATTAACGTAGCGACGAATCACTTTTGCCGTTCGGTCCAGGGATGGGTGGATGTGCAGCCGGAAACCGAAAAAGCTGACGCGCCGGTTGCCAAGAGCGCGTCGAGTTAATCGCCAGCACCGAAGGTTCGCGGTTCAGCGAAGCGTTTCTGAGCAAATCTTGCGGACATTGTGCTCCTGTCCACCCTGTTCCAGGGTCAGGTAAAGCGTAATCAGGTAGAACCCCACCCAGACGAAATCGCTGTGCAGTTTGTAGTCGTTCTGGATAAAGAACTCGAACAGATCATCGAACGACGACTTGAAAGCGTCGATCGAGAAGCTCTGCGCCGTCTGGTCGATGCCGAAGTGCGCGTGCAGCAACTCCTTGAGTTCGGATTCGGAGGCTGTGGACAGTCCCGGACGCAGCATGCCCATTTGTCGTAGTGCATCGTCAAACGCGGTCTCGTCGGTGCTGTAGAAAGAACGGTACAGCGCGAGGATACCTTCACGAAAGTCGGGCCGCAGCCGTATCCAGAGTCCGTTAGGTGCGTAGGCAAGTTCGTTGCCACGTGCCCCGAAACGGGCGGAACGCAGGTCGAGAAACAAACCGTCGTCCACTAACCACTGGGCAAAGTAGAGCCGCAGGATGTTGTCTCCGAAACCCCGCAAGCGCTTTGTTCCGGAAACGTCGGTGAGCGCTACGGTACCTTCGAGGTCGTCGGTCACGGCAACGCCGGAAAACGTGTCCTCGGCAGCACGTCGCAGCTTGTTCACCCCCTGGCCGGTGACGTAGCGCCAACTCACTGTGCGCATAGAGCCGAGCAGCGGCTTCCATTCGATCGCATCCCAGCCGCGCAGCGGCACGAATCGAGCAAGTTGTCGAAGTTCCTCGGGAATAAAGCCGGGAAGTTGCAAAGCATATTCTCGCTGGTTGGGTTGAATGGCCGCAGAGTACGAGAACCCAGACAACTTTGCACCCGCGGTTCTTCAAACTCCGGTGACAACGAGGGGTGGCCGTCGAATGTCAGGTAGGTAGGCGCGCAATGCATCGATTGCCCCTGGATCGCAATCGACGCGGAAGACCATCATAGACACGCGGGCTGTGCACGGGTTCGCGCGCTGCTATTCATCGTCGTTGCTCCACGGTACGATTTGCCGTGGCAAGCTCGCACCGGTTGCAGGATTCGTGTTGTAATTCGAACAGGGTCAGGCTTGTTCCCGCGCTCGTTGAGATAGTGAGGAAACTAATCTCGTGGATATACTGAACAGCTTCGTAGCAATCGCGACAAAATTCGTTCCGGTACTAGGGACCGTTGTCATCGTCGGCGTTGCCCTGAAGCTTGTCGACTGGGTACTCAAGCGTCGCTGGAAAGACAATCCGGACGCGCAGTTCCGTTTTCAGCTCATCATGCTCGCGTTGACCTTCGCCGGTATTCTGGCGGTCATCCTCGCTCTGCCGGTGAACGATCAAACGCGTGGCCAGCTGCTCAGCCTGATCGGCATATTGCTCAGCGCCGCGATCGCGCTTTCGTCGACGACATTCATCGGCAACGTCATGGCCGGCATCATGATGAAAGCCGTAAAGGGAGCGCGGCCGGGTGACTTTATAACGGTCGCGGAACTGACCGGGCGCATCACCGAAATGGGCCTGTTGCACACCGAGGTGCAAACCGAGTTTCGTGACCTGGTGACCGTTCCCAACCTCTACATGGTGACGCAGCCGATGCAGGTCGTGCGTGCGTCCGGCACCATCATTTCGGCCGAAGTCTCGCTGGGTTACGAAGTCCCGCATGCGAAGGTTTCGAGAATCTTGTGTGATGCCGCGACGCAGGCAGGCCTCAAGGACGCGTTCGTGCACGTGCGCGAGCTCGGCGACTTCTCCGTGAACTACCGTGTTGCAGGATTGCTGGAAGATGTGAAGAGCCTGATCTCTTCACGTTCGAGGCTAAGAGAATCCATGTTGGATGCGTTGCATGACGAGAACATCGAGATTGTCTCGCCTAACTTCATGAACACTCGGGCCCTGTCCGGCAAAGAAGCGATCATTCCTGAGCCCGCGCAGAAGATCATCAAGCAGGAATCGCCGAAAGCCGAGGATATGGCATTCGACAAGGCCGCGGAAGCAGCGTCGGTCGAGAGCATACGCAAGGCCATTGAGCTCAATGATGCCGAATTGGAGGCGCTCGAAAAAGGCAAGGAAGTCAGCGCGTCCAAAGAGCAACTGGAGGCGCGCAAGAGCGAACTGGTAGAGCAGCTGAAAGAGGCCGAGGAGCAGCGCAAGGCGGCTGAGCTCGCCGAGCACAAAAGCACGGCCAGTTAAACATACCGATTCTGGTTAGCTGCCTGCCCCTAAGAGGTGCAGCATTTGCCAGGCGTATTGGCTCGTCGAATCGCCCGCCTGTCTATCTGGCTACTTGTCCAGCAGCTTTTCAAGAAATGCAGTGTCCTTGTCGACAACTTCTTTAGCTATGGACTGGATCGGATCATGCGCGGCCGTCGTTGCCAGGGCATCGCGCAGCAGGCCGAGAAAGCGGGGTGCCGCGATCAGAGAATAATCCCGACAGCTTCCCCCGTGACATGCTTTGCCAACGCGTTCCGCGATCTGCTTTGCGAAGCCTTCAGCAAGATGTCTCTTAGGGTCCGATTTCTCCTTGGCCATCGTGTGACGGCCTTTGCCGGCACTGTCGAAGCTACGTCCGCCCCGGTCTGAGAGAAGTTCGGCGGTCTTCACACGAGCCGCCTCGTTTTCGAGCGAGAACAGCTCCTGCATGGGTGCGCGCCGGGTGTCGCGCGAGTAGATAATGGCCCGGGATTCGTCAGCAACGACGACCCAAAAGGATCGTTCGGCGGTGGAAGCGGCGTTTGTCATAGTGGCACCTCCTTCTTAGGTTGTAAGGCGTAATTGTTCTACTTCAAGCTCCGTAAAGGTTTCAGCGCTCATAAAAGCCGAGAATAGGGACCTCGATCGACACGACTTCAGCGGTATCACCGACTTCGTCCGTCCAGGCGAGAATTAGTTTGTCATTACTGCGTGCGAGCTGCGGGTAAATGCGAAGCAAACTTGACCTCCCGACGGTTTCTACAACCCCGGCAACGCCACCGACAGTAAGAGCTCGAATATTTATGGCGTTCGTGCCGCGCTTATCAGACTCCACCCAGCTGACCGCGACCGAAGAGCGGTCGATAATTGCGATACCGACATGGCCGGACGCCCGCTTCGACGCAATCTCGACAGGCTCGTGAAATGTTCTACCGGCGTTCGTCGAAATGGCGGCGCGTACGACGGGTCTGTCGTTGGCTGCCGAGAACCATGCAATGGCAACCAGGTCGTCCTCGGCGGCAATAGCGGGACCGTTCACCGGGCAACCCGTTATGTGCCAGCCATCATCGGCTAACGGTGAGCCCGCTTGCCACTGGCCGTCAACGAAGCGCGTAACGTAGATGTCGCGAATCTCCTCGACGGTTCGGTTTCTGTAGACCGCGATGGGGCCCTTGCTGGATACAGCGACATCCGTTTGACAGCAATCGCAGACCAGGCCATCAACCAGCTGCTCGTTTGAACGCGTGCCTTTCGGATCGACAATCGCCGATCGCAAGGTCATGCCGTTGGTGGCTGGATCGCCAGGCGCTTCGTTGCCCGTCTGGCGACCATCGAGCCATAGCAGGGCGGTGGACTCGCCCGCGGCGTAAAACGATACGAAGCCGTGCTCGGTCGGCGTTCCGTCGGTATGTGGCCTTACAGGCTCTGCCCATGTCTCGCCACCGTCTGTCGACTGGGCGAAGAGAATATCGTAGGCGTAGGTCCCGGCCGCACTCTTGCTGAGCCAGTGTGCAACCCAATGCTGCTCGTCGAGCGGCGTAACCGATGGCAGGTCCGCCCAGTTCGTGAACATGTTGGCATCGGTCACTACGTCAATCGCCGCGTTCCATTCACCAATACCGAGTGTCGAGTAGCGCAGCGTGGCGCCATTCTCATTACGCTGTAACCAGCTCAAGACGGTTGTGCCCTGGGCGCCAGGCGCCAGTCTCGGGCTCATCGTATTGATGCCCGCGGGCAGGTACATGGGCCTCGGCTCGCCGAAAACAGGTAGCTCGCCGCCGGAGCAAGAGGCAAGGGCAGCGAACATCAACAGAACGGCAGTGAGGCGCGCAATTCGCATGCTTTCGATTATGCGCTCATGGTCGGAACTTTGCCGTTTTTATGGGGAATCCAAATTGATTCCTCGTCCCGGGTATGTATACTCCGACGCCTGCTCGGCGAAGTGGCGCAAGGCGCTGTTTTCGTTGACGACGAGGCTAGGTGGCAGAGTGGTTATGCAGCGGACTGCAACTCCGTGTACGCCGGTTCGATTCCGACCCTAGCCTCCATTTTCTCTACGGCCATGCCCGGGTGGCGGAATTGGTAGACGCTGCGGACTTAAAATCCGCTGTCCGAAAGGACGTGCCGGTTCGAGTCCGGCTCTGGGCACCATAATTTGCGGCCAGAGGCCGCGAATTCCGGTACCCAAGCCGAAGCGCCGTTATGGCATAGATTCCGGCCCAGCAGCATCCCCGAATTCAAGGCACAGTACCTACCCCAGTGGTTACCCCATGTTCGCTATAGCGGTGACTCTGCCTGATCGTATTCAGAGATCGTTGACTGGGTTCGAGTCCGGCTCTGGGCACCAAGACCGCGGCCGAAGGCCGCTGTCTTGAGCCAGACAGACTCGCCGTTATGGTGGCTTAATAAACCCTGCGGCTTCCCCGAAACAGGCACATATTTGCGAACATCTGGGCTACCTCACATTTTTTTGTGCGAGAACTTTGGGTGACAGCCACTAGTGCTTGCAGACTAGGTTCGAGTCCGGCTCTGGGCACCATAATTTGCGGCCAGAGGCCGCGAATTCTGGTACCCAAGCCGAAGCGCCGTTATGGCACTAGATACCGGCCCAGCAGCATCCCCGAATTCAAGTCACAGTACCGACCCCAGTGGTTACCCCACGTTCGCTGTAGCGGTGACTCGGCCTGATCGTATGCAGAGATCGTTGACTGGGTTCGAGTCCGGCTCTGGGCACCATAATTTGCGGCCAGAGGCCGCGAATTCTGGTACCCAAGCCGAAGCGCCGTTATGGCCTAAATACCGGCCCGGCAGCATCCCCGAATTCAAGTCACAATACCGACCCCAGTGGTTACCTCGCGTTCGCTGCAGCGGTGACTCGCCCTGAGCGTATGCAGAGATCGTTGACCGGGTTCGAGTCCGGCTCTGGGCACCAATAAAATCAATTACTTACGGAATCTCCTTGGATTGCAAAGCTCTGAGAGTCTTGGATTTGTCCCGATTTTGTCCGTTTATGCCTACGCATAGACCCGCAAGTCTTGCCGAGCTTCTTTAAGTGACGAATCCTGACAAGCGAAGACACCCCATGCCGTCAAAATACTCCCGTGAGACCCGTGCAAAAGCAGTTGCAGGAATGGTTGCTCACGGCAACAGTCTGGTTGTATCCGATATGACCGGTATTCCGGCATCGACGCTTCGCCATTGGCACCGTAACGACATTGATTTCCAGACGATGTGCCAGGAGATACGGGTCGAGTTTGGCGAGAGCATAAAATCAAAGCTCGCTTCCATTATTGACGCAGCTGCCGACCAGGCCCTTGACCGACTCCAGAACGGCGACGTCGTGCGAGATAACAGGACTGGTGATTTAGTCAGGGTACCTATCAGGGGTAAGGATGCAGCCATTGTTGGTGCTGTGGCGTTCGACAAACTACGTTTGGCCGAGAGCCAGCCGACAAGCATTGTTCGACATGAAGACGGTAAAGAAGAACTACGGCGATTGGCTCAACAAATTGCCGATATTTCGATAGCCGGGCGGCGAACCGATGCTAAAACCTCAAGTGATTGTTGGGCAGGAAATAGGTGATTTCTGCTTTCACCTAGACCGGCCCAAAGAAATCCCCGCCACGAGGGCGGGGTCTGATGATCACGGCTCATATGATGTCCCGGCTCCCAAGTTCCAACCTCCTGTGGTCGTTACATTTCCCTCATCAGTGTAGGTCCAAACTACAGTCTCATAGTCGAATCCAGTTGTTATTCTAGCTTCGCCTCTCGAGTCAGTTTCAAAAAAGAATTGAACTGCTTTCGCCGTATTCAAGGCGATCTTCGAAATTTCCAGGCCACCACTTTCGAAATCCTTGATTTCCACAGTTTTGGTGGTGGCACCAAAGACGTCGCCAAAGAGACAGCTAGTTTCGGGGACCACCCGTGAGAACACTCTGGCAAACGCAAAGTCGCCAGTTTGGGTCCTGTCTCGACTTGGACCTGTGGCTTCACCTAAATTCAGGCCCATGTCAAAACTGTAACCCAATATCGGGATATCCTCTTTCAAGCCTGGGGCGTTGGCCACATTGACAAACGATAATGTCGCAGGCAAAGAACAACTCTGCCCCGAATCTCCAGTTGCCCCCCATTCCCATGACGAAACTCCTCTAGTGCCCGTAATGACGATCTTGCCAAAGGAGAGGGCCAATCGGATCAGGCTCGGATCCCCTGTGCGCTTCGCCGGAACATCAGTAATTCCAGTGACAAGGACTTCGCCCTCTAGATTCAGCGTCAGAAGTTCGAAGCTCTGTAGATCTTGGTAAACGATAGTCACATCGCCAATATCGTCGGCCGAGGCTGCCGCTTGACGAAGAGATGGCGAAAGCCCGGTATTGTCGATTGTGATGACTACAGGTTCAAAACGGGGATCTGGTGATGGCCCCGATCCTTGTTGGCCTGCCTGCGCAAGCGGAAGTTCAACGCCAAATGCCAGCTGACGGATAGCAAGCCCTTCACCAAGATTAACATTGCCGATTACAGGCGGGATCGGAGGCTCGGCGTTGCCTGGCGGGCCTTCCGGACCGGTTTCACCCTGAGGTCCCTCTGGTCCGGGTGGCCCCTGCGCACCCTGTGGCCCAATACAATCCTCCACGCTGGTACCGCCAGTAATGTTGTCATAGCAGTTTGCACCGTCCAGACCGTTCGCACCGTTTGAGCCGTTTCCACCATCTTGGCCCGGCGGTCCAATGGACCCTTCAGGTCCTGGTATACCTTGCAGACCTTGTTCGCCCTGCGATCCCGTATCTCCCTTAAGCCCGGGGATGCCTTGTGGCCCTGTTGCTCCTACTGGCCCTTGCATTCCAATTGGTCCCTGCGAACCTGTATCGCCTTTTAGACCTGTCGCACCCATCGGTCCGATAACACCCTTCGGCCCAACATCACCGGTGTCTCCCTTTGGTCCCTGTATGCCTACGTCGCCCTGCAGACCAGGTACTCCTTGAGGACCCTGCGGCCCCGTTGGACCTGTTTCACCGATAGGTCCCTGCGGACCGACGGCTCCGGTGTCTCCTGTAGGACCCATTGGCCCAAGCATACCGATTGGTCCTTGCTCACCCTGCGATCCCTCGGGACCAACCGCGCCCACTGTGATAGCCATCTCGTCGTAGCGTACCGAGCCACCCCCAGTCGAGACCATCAGCAGGTAGTTTCCAGCCGGTAGTCCTGCGACCGGGAAGTTCGCAACAATCAAAGTCGACGTAACGTCCACCGAGTTAATCTCGCCTATGTCGCTAAGACTGATTTCAAGATCATTGCCGTTAAGAAAATTTACGCCGTGAATGAAAATCTGATTCGTCTCGAAATCGACATTAACCGACCTAACTTCCAGCGGTTGAACAGCGAGTGCTGTTGAGCTAAAGAAAACTAGTAACGCTGCTCCAGAACAGAGCAGCATCTTGCGCATAGACATATCAGTCTCCCTATGCTGATGACCGGCAACCAGGGCGACAGTGCCATCTCTCCTTTTGGCACCGCTGCAATCGAATACCCCCAGCAATCCGACATGTGCCTACCAATCCGTGGTCCCCGTAAACTGAAGCGTGGGCCGGATCGCGTCAATTCGTGCATCTACATATTTTTCACATAATGCGGTATGCGTTGTGGTCGCTGAGGGTCAGGCTACTTTCACCAATAGCGGGCGAAAGAAAACCCCGCCACGAGGGCGGGGTTTGATATATCTCGGTACCTTGTCGTCTTGATGTTCTTGTTACGGTTTAGCAGTACGTATCCTTTGTCTATGTCCCGAGGTAAGTCCAAGTCCATAGTTCTGGGCTTAAATCGGCGATACCGTTCAGAAAAACCGCTTTAACTGACAAAGTGTAAGTCTGTCCATTTACCAATGTGCCTTGCCACATATATATGGTCGCTCCACCAGAATAATTGTTCCCGCAGCCGACCCAACTAAAGCCCATATCTTCCGAGCACTGGAAATCTACCGGCGCCCCAGGAGGAAGATCGTCGGGCCAGAGAAGGAAGGTCGGCGCTGGGTCTGCGCTCGGGTTTGTTGGACCGTCAAGTATTGGTGGCGTGTTCGGCCGTACGATGACGTTTGTGCTTCCGCAGCTGTCCAAACACTGAAGGAGAGCTGGATTTGGGACTTGCGTATTCAGACTGAATATATCATCGCATTCTGCATCCATCAGGCATTGTGCCGTGCATGCCTGATCGGGATCGTCGCAAGCGGTCACGAACAAGTTTAAGCTGCATGAATTCGACAAATAGCTGTCCGCTATCTGGCAAAGCAGAAGGCCCGCGCAATCCGGATCATCAGCGGTCCCGTCACAGACTCCATCAGCCGGATCGTCAACGCGAACAGGCCATATGTACAATGCGGTTCCCAGCGGCGCAGCGTTCAAATTACCTAACAGCATATTGACTAGGATTCCATTAGCGCTGTCGTACATCTCCCCAGACCAATAGGGTTGCGACTCTACACCTATGAACGCGTCGCCGTCTGACCATTGAGCATTTCCTAGCGTATTCACTAATGCGGGATCGTCATACACGGGACTTACAAATGCCTCCCATTCCGATGGTGTCGGCAATCGCCAGTCGCCAACCATCGACCCGTCGGTTAGGCCGCACGCTCCGTCGGCCAGCTGCGCTGCGGTTGCCTGAGCTGTTTCCCAATCAGCAATCAGTGTCCCACCTCCTGGCCCTGGTAGGCCATCACAGCTAGCGTCTTTCAACCAGATTAAACCGGAGTCATTGTCTAGAACTGCGCCATTCCCCAAGTCTGTAAATCTGGCAGTCCCTTCTAGCTCGCTAAGCCTCGCGAGAAGGTCATCCAGTTGCTCTTGAGTGAGTGGGCAATCACAGAGTCCCTCAGGCCCTTGCTCTCCCTGAGGTCCTTCCGGACCCGGTTCGCCCTGAGGTCCTTGTGGTCCAATTATGCTGGCTCCCGCGAGTCCCTGTTCGCCCTGCGGTCCAATAGGACCTTGCTCACCTTGAGGTCCTGCTGTGCCTGGTGCGCCGTCAGCTCCCGGTGGTCCCCCGGGCCCAATCGGTCCCTCATCACCCGGTGGGCCTTGCTCGCCTTGCGGCCCAACCGCACCAATCGTAACGCCGTCGAAATCATCGAATCGAACCGTGCCGCCACCGGTGGTTGCTATTAACTGATAGCTGCCATCCATTACACCTGGAGGCAACGTAACGTGTACCTGGGTACTCGTCAGACTGCCTGGAACGATGGTCAATGGGATTTCTCCCAGCCACAACTCCAGATCGTTCCCATTCATGAGGTTGTCGCCGTAAATCATCAGGATCACCGGGTCGCCGGTGTCCTCCACGATGACGTTTTTTATCTCCAGCGGTTGAACAGCAATCGCTGCGGCACTCCAAAGGACAAACAATCCGCCCGCGAGGCAGATTATCGCTTTACGAATGAACATGATCGTCTCCCTGCTGCTGCATTATTGGCAGCCCGGCGATCTTGGGTCCTTCGGGGAGTGGACGGTGGCTTCTCAAAGGAAGCGAGGACCCGTAGCTTTGCGTCACTGACTTTGGTCAGCTTTGCCTTTCTCGGACGCAATTATTTCATGTGGCTAAACGGAGTCAATTCTGGGATGTACTTAACGACAGCTTTCCGGGGGTAAAGCAGACCCTCCCGACAGATAGTTCTCTGATTCAACAGCGCGGCTACCAGACGTTCCTGTGGGCGAGTATCGAACGGACAACATTGAGCATCGATTGACTGGGTTCGAGTCCGGCTCTGGGCACCACAATTCGCGGCCGGAGGCCGCTTCTTGAGCCAGGCCGACTCGCCGTTATGGCCTAAATAACGCCCTGCGGCTTCCCCGAAATCAAGTCACATATTCCGAACATCTGGGCTACCTCACGTTCGCTTGTAGCGGTGACTTTGGCCTGACGCGTATGCAGAGCTCGCAGACTGGGTTCGAGTCCGGCTCTGGGCACTACAACTGCGGCCAGAGGCCAGCCTGCCTTCATCCTCAGGCCTTCATCAGCCGAATCTCATAACTTGCTCAGGAATGTGCGCTCGCGGCGTCGTAGGGTCTAGACTCAAACTCGGGAGACGGCATCATGAAGCGACCTAATCGAGTCATTGCCTATCGGCTATCGGCAATAGCCATGTTGGCCTTCCTGACCAGTAACTGCGCCTCGGGCCCCGCGATTGAACCAGGGATTGATCTCAAGACTCTGCCGGGACGATTCGCAGAGCGGCCTGTCTCGAAGCCGTTAAAAGCGGTCGAGGCGGTCATCGCGGATGATCAGTTCTACTTGAGCTACGAGGGTGAAGATGGCCTGGTTTATTCGGGCGGTGACTGGTCAGACGAGACTTGAGATAGCGTCACCTGTGAATCAATCGGACACGCCCTACACGGGGCCTTACATTCTGTCACTTCAATATCACCAGCAGACTCCCTGGCCGGCACTGCCCGACGCTCCTGTTAAGCCGCGCGTGCTGGGCAGCAAGTATTGGAATCGATTTATCGACAAGGTATTTGAGCAAGTGCTTCCCGAAGCCGCGATGACCGGGATCGTCATGAAGTTTGGTGAGGAAGACTATTTTCTCTACTACAACGACATCAACAACTTCGAATCGAGGCTGTTCACCGAAAAGCCGGAAAACTATGTCGTCGCCGAGACGATCGACTTTGCAGAGTTCAACCAGCGCGCTCAGCCTGTCATGGCGAGCTTCCTCGAGGAGGAGGGCATCGAAGAGAGTCGGCTGCTGTTCAGCACGGGTGATGCCGGTGCCTATTCACTGCCGTTCGTGTACGTGGATCTGGAACGCGAACTTGGCGTTTTTCTTCGCTATTCGCCAGCACCAAGAGAGGGTCGCGTGGCGAGTAAGGGTGCGCAAATGGCCCAGTCGGCCGGTCACCTTGCGCAAAGTCACCTCGGCGGACTGGTTACGCGGCCGGTTTCCTCTGTTTTTCGTCTGTTATTCGTTGCCAAGGACGCAGCCGTCGAAACCGTCAGGCCTACCTGGCTGGTCACACTCGAATCTGAACCGATACCCGAACTCAGTGATGGGCCCGGCATGGACCTTGCTACGTGGGAAGACACCCTCGATCAGCTTACCGGTCACCGCGCCACACGCGGAACCATTGATTATCTCGTCGATGGCGAAGACTTCTTCGTGCGATTTATCGACGCTATTTCAACCGCGAAGAAGTCGGTCGATATACGCACCTACATTTTCGACAATGACGACTACGCCGAGAAAATTGGCAACTTGTTGAAGCGCCGCGCCGGAGAAGGCATCGACACGCGGGTCTTGCTGGACGGCCTCGGCACGATCGTTGCGACCGGTGCGGACGACGCCAGTTTGCCTGAACGATACGTCGCGCCGGAGTCCGTGCGCCTGTTCCTCGAGCAGGATTCAGCGGTCGACGTTCGCCAGTCAAGAAATCCATGGCTGGTGGCGGGCGATCACGTCAAGACGACGATCGTCGATGGCACGGTCGCTTTCGCCGGCGGTATGAACATCGGCCGGGAGTACCGCTTCGTCTGGCACGACTTGATGATGGAGCTTCGCGGTCCGGTGGTCGACGAACTCAGCAATGAGTTCAACAAGGCGTGGGCGCATGCCGGCCTGCTCGGCGATGCCGGTTATGCCTTGCAGCGCCTGAAACCGAACCCCGATGTTGCCGAGGACATGGGTTATCCAATACGGCTGTTGCATACGCGTCCCGGCGTCGCCGAAATATTCCTCGCGCAACGCGAGGCGATTCGTAACGCCAAGAGGTACATCTACATCGAGAATGCCTACATGACCGATGACGCGATGCTCTACGAACTCGCCAAAGCTCGTCGGCGCGGCGTCGATGTGCGAGTTATTCTGCCGCTGGTCGGCAACCACGGACCGGTTAACAAGAGCAACGCGCTGGCGGCGAACGCCATGCTGGAGCACGGCATCCGTGTCTTCCTTTATCCCGGCATGTCACACGTCAAGGCGGCGGTGTTTGATGGTTGGGCGTGTCTTGGATCAGCCAACTGGGACAAGCTGAGTTTTCGTACGAACAAGGAGCTGAACATTGCGACGTCGCATCCCGAGTACGTGGAGAACCTGTTTGCGCAGCGTCTTCGACCCGGACTTCGAGAAATCCATAGAGCTGACGGAGCCGTTTCCGGAGCGCTGGTCGGATCACCTGGCGGAGATCGTCGCCGACTTCGTGCTGTAGTCCGGCCGCGGTAATTCCGACCCAGTTCACACAACAAACCCCGACTGGTTAACAGTTCTGTGTATTTTTATTGCGTTTGCTGGCCAAAACGTTCGCCGAATGCCAAAACTGGGGGCTCGTGAACGGAGAGCTGCCATGGCCTCATTTGCAAAAGACAACGTTAGCTACCGCTTGTTAAACCGGCTGAGTAACCTCGTGATCTGCAGCAGCTGCCTCAGGAACGGCAGTGTGACTCCCGTGCCGCAGCTCATTTCAGGTCGCCACAGCTTGACGAACGAGTGTGCCGATTGCCGGGACAAGAGCGCCGACCGAAAAGGTCATCGCCGCAAGATTGCAAAGCTCCTGACACTGCGCGACTGAGTCGGCCAATTCCTGGTGCATCGCCCGCGTTGCGGTGCGACAATACCGGGCTATGGCCAAACTTTACTTCTACTATTCATCGATGAACGCGGGGAAATCCACCTCGCTCCTGCAATCCAGTTACAACTACAAAGAGCGGGGCATGAACACGCTGGTTCTGGCGCCGCAGCTGGATAATCGTTTCGGCACCGGCAAGGTCACGTCACGCATCGGCATCGAGACGGAAGCGACGACCTTCACGAACGAAACCAATCTTTTCGAACTCATCGAAACCTCGAGTCAGGCGGACGCACTGCATTGTGTGCTCATCGATGAAGCGCAGTTTCTTACGCGCGACCAGGTTTTCGAATTGACCGAGGTCACCGACAATTTGCACATACCCGTGCTGGCCTACGGGCTGCGCACCGACTTTCAGGGAGAGCCTTTCGACGGCAGCAAGTACCTGCTCGCCTGGGCTGATACGCTGAAGGAGCTAAAGGCAATTTGCCACTGTGGCACCAAGGCCACCATGGTCCTGCGGCTTGATGGAGATGGCAATGCGGTGACCGAGGGCTCGCAGGTGGAGATCGGCGGCAACGATCGTTATATCTCGATGTGCCGGAAGCACTTCAAGGAGCAGTTCTTCGGCTAGTGTCCTGTTGGCTGAGTTCGCTAACTTTCAGCGCTATTGGCAGCGCGTCTTGCGAGGCGCAGGAGTGCAGGATTAGCGGGCTACTTCAAACGACTGCAACGCGGCAGGACGGGCTGCCGGGAGCGCCCGGAGGGAAAGCCTGCAAAGCGCTACTGCGGCGTTGCATCCCTTGGCAAGGGCCAGCCATTACCGGCGGGCTGCGCCTTGCACTAACGCTTTGCAGGCTTTCTGAAAGTAAGCGAACTCAGCCAACAGGACACTAGGTCTGTATCGTCGGCAGGTCTTCGGAAGCCGCCGGTAGCAGCGCGGTGTTTTCCCGCGCGAGCAAGGCACGCATGTCTTCGAGTGTCTTCATGATCGCCGTATCGGCGAATTCCGGTCCGTCCAGCTGGCCGCGGGTCTTTGCAAATGGATCAGAGAACTTGATCTTGTGATTCCCGACAGAAATGACATCGTCATGCACCAGCACCTGGTTGGATACCCGTTTCGCGTTAACGAAAGTGCCATTGGTGCTGTTCAGGTCCATCAGGAACGTCGAGCTGCCATGGCGCACCAGCAACGCATGGTGGCGACTGATAAAACGGCTGCCAATAGCGATGTCATTGTGGTCGGAACGACCGATCAGGACGCGCGGTTTCACCATTTTGAGCTCGCCGATAACGCTGCCGTTGTTGCTGAGAATCAGCTGCGGTGGTTCAGGCGCGACCGCCACTTGCTGCTGGACCAGCGCGACTTCCGCTTCGTCCCAGGTGCCCGTCGGCAAGACAGGGTGCTCTATATCGGCAACCGTGACGGGTAGCGTTTGTGCCCGGGCCAAAGCCAGCAACGCGAGGCGATCAAGAATGCCCGGCCACCCGCCTGACGCCTTCCATAGATTCCTCGCAGACGATGTTTGGAAATACATAGTCCGGATAATGACTGCCGGCCGCCTTGAGTTTTTCCCTCAGGTAACTCCTGGTTTCGGCCTCGGTCATAGGATGCAAATGGAAGTCATGCAGCACTCGTCTTGCAATAGGCGCTTCATTGCGGGCGCTTTCATAATGCCGCGCAACGAGCGATCGCTGGCCAGGACTATCTTCAGCGCGCTCCCTGTTCGGACTCTTGAGGTCGGCCAGCTCACAGAGTGTGCGCAGCGCGCTCGGGTTCATCTCATGCGCATTATCAAGAATGAGCAGCGGCGGCTCATGCGAGGCGGCCTGCTGTAGCGCGAACACGCGAATCAGCCCCAGGAGTTCGTTCGCGGAGCTCATCTGCAGGTCGTAGCCGAACTGGCGCAACATGCCGAGGAGGAGATTGGCTGTATTGAGGCCCTTGCCATCAATTACCGCGACCGCGCAGTCCTCATGCAGCGTGCTGATGAAACTGCGGATAATCGTGGACTTACCCGACAGGGTTGGGCCCTGGAAAAGGCTCAGCCCGCTGGCGTGCTCGTAGGTTTCCTGCAGCACTTCCAGCGCCGCTTCTTCGGCCGCGTACGCTACAATGGCGCTGGGCATCCCGTGGGTCGGAAAAGGTTGTTGGTTAAGGCCTGCTGCCCCTAGATCCATTAGTAGCCTCCCGCAATCGTCATGATGCGGATTTATTGTTATTGTTCGATTGTGGTTTCTTCTTATAGGAATTGATTACCACAGCAATCAGTCTACGGTCGTCTCTCGCTTGTTGTAAACCGAATTTCTCGTGTTTCCTTGTACATCAGGGAGACACGGATTTTTGCTCGAATAAATGTTAGGAAGTATCGGTAAAATCCTGTAAAACAAGGAAGTTTTGTTATGTATTTAAAAACGTCGGCGTTCGGCGACAGAGTGTAAGGTATTGACTGCAAAGTTATCCGCCGACAACCTCACCTTAATTCGTGGCGAGAGGTGCCTCTTCGAGGGTCTTGATTTTGCGCTGGAAAGTGGTGGCTTGCTGCTGCTTGAGGGCAGGAATGGCTGTGGCAAGACCAGCCTGATGCGGGCCATTGCCGGTATGCTGACGCTCGAGACCGGCGAGATCTTCTGGAATGACGTGCCGGTCTTGAAGCAACGACAGACGTTCCATGGTGACCTGGTCTGGCTTGCGCACCGCACAGGCCTGAAAGGCGATCTCAATATGCTGGAGAACCTGCATTTCGAAGAATGCCTGCGGCCGCAGTCTTCGCGCGATCCGGAAGAAGTCTATTTGCGGCTGGGCATCGAACGATTACGGCGGCTGCCATTGCGTTCGTTATCGGCAGGGCAACAGCGCCGTGTCTCGCTTGCACGCATGCTGCTGGCGGATGTGCCGCTTTGGCTGATGGATGAACCCTTCACCAATCTCGACCGCGAGGGCCGCAAGCTTGTTGTGGATCTGATTGAGGAGCATCTCGGTGGCGGTGGCCTGTGCGTCATGGCCGCGCACCAGGATGTGGAACTCAACGCACCTGTAACGAAGATTCGCCTGCAATGAACGACGATACAACTCTTCAGCCGGGCATGCTGTCCGGGCTCTGGGCAACGGCCCGGCGTGACCTGCTGCTGGCCTGGAAGCGGCCGGGCGACGTACTTAACCCGCTGTTCTTCTTCGCGATGGTCTGTACGCTGTTTCCGCTGGCCGTCGGCCCCAGCGCTGAACAGCTGCAATTCAGTGGGCCCGGAGTCCTTTGGGTCGCAGCGTTGCTGGCCACCCTGTTATCGCTCAATTCTCTGTTTCTGACCGATTTTGAAGACGGCAGCCTCGATCAGCTGCTGGTGAGTTCCCAGCCATTGCCGGTACTGGCGCTGGGCAAAACGCTGGCGCACTGGCTGACCAGCGGCTTACCGCTGGTGCTGGTGTCACCGCTGCTGGCCATAACCTATCAAATGCCGTGGTCGGTCGTGCCGGTCATGATGCTTACTCTTTTATTAGGAACGATCAGCCTTAGCCTGCTGGGATCGATCGGCGCCGCGCTCACTGTAGGCTTGCATCGCGGCACGGCTCTCCTTAGCCTTCTGATCTTGCCGCTGGCCATGCCCGTGTTGTTGCTCGGTGCGAATACGGTCTCGCTGGCCGCTGGCAATGACGTTTACACAACCGGCATATGGGCCCTGGGCGCCTATGCCATCGCTTCGCTCAGCCTCGCGCCTTACGCGACGGCTGCCGCTTTAAGAATCAGCAACGAGTAGAATCAAGATTATGTGGAAGTGGTTTCATAAATTGGCGTCTCCGCCGCATTTTTATCGTCTGGCGGCCATATTTTCGCCCTGGTTTGCCGTGCCTGGACTACTGCTCATCGCCTATGGCGTCTACGCGGGCCTGTTCCTCGCCCCTATGGACTATCAGCAGGGTGACGCCTTTCGGATCATCTACGTGCACGTGCCTTCGGCCTACCTGTCCATGATGGCCTACATGATTATGGCAATAAGCGGCGGCATCGGCCTGATCTGGCGAATGAAGCTGGCGCACGCGGTTGCGGCTGCAGCGGCGCCACTCGGCGCGGCGTTTACGTTCCTGGCGCTGGTCACCGGCTCGATCTGGGGGCGGCCCATGTGGGGAACTTGGTGGGAGTGGGGTGATCCAAGGCTCACATCGGAATTGATACTGCTGTTTCTGTACTTCGGCTACATGGCGCTTCGCGGCGCGATCGACGATACCGCGAAAGCCGACAAGGCCAGTGCAGTGCTGGCATTGGTCGGAGTTGTGAACGTCGTCATTGTGCATTTCTCGGTAGAATGGTGGAGTTCGTTGCACCAGGGTCAGACGCTATTGAAAGAGGGCGGTCCTGCAATGGATCCGGGCATGCTGTATCCGTTGCTCGCCATGATCCTGGGATTCACGTTCCTGTTCGGTTCTCTCTTATTGCGTCGTGTGCGCACCGAAGTATTGTTCCGTGAACGTCGCACCCGGTGGGTGCGCGAGATGATTATGTCGCCGGAGGGACACTAGTGGAAAAACTGGCAATGGGAAATTACGGCATCTACGTCTGGAGCTGCTTCGCTCTGACGGCGGTCGTCGTAATCGTTTCCGACTGGCGTGCACGTCTGCGCCACAAGCGTGTCTACAGAGACATCGAAGTTCGTATTAAGGCACTTGAGGAAAGGCAATGAAACCAAGGCAACAACGGATGTTAGCTGTTGGACTTGCGGTTGCGGGAATCGCGATCGCCGCGACTTTTACGCTCCGTGCGTTCCAGGACAACATGATGTTCTTCGTCGATATCTCGGACGTTCTCGCCGGCGACTACCCGAAACAACGCAATTTCAGGATTGGCGGGCTTGTCGTCGACGGCAGTGTCGAGCGCGCCGAAGGCTCCATGGATTTGCGTTTTCGCGTTACGGATATGAACTGCGAGCTGCCTGTCAGTTACGTCGGCGTCTTGCCGGATTTGTTTCGCGAGGGTCAGGGCGTGGTCGCTCATGGTCGACTTGGCGATGAGGGCGTGTTCGTTGCCGACAAAATTCTCGCCAAGCATGATGAAAACTACATGGCGCCCGAGGTTGCAGACTCGCTTGCTAAACACGTTGACGGCAAGATGCAGCCGCTTCGTGATGGCGACACGGAGTGCGATATCCAATGATCCCTGAAATTGGTCAGTTCGCCCTGATCCTCGCGCTGTCCCTCGCCCTGTGCCAGGGCGTCCTTCCGCTGGTCGGTGCGTATCGCAATGACGCGGCGATGATGCAGGTTGGTAAGACCGCGGCGTTCGGCCAGTTCTTCTTCGTTGCCGTCGCTTTCGGCTGTCTGACCTGGGCCTTCCTCAACAACGACTTTTCAGTGCTGTACGTTGCGAATCACTCGCAGCTGTCGCTGCCGACCCTGTACAAGGTATCGGCGGTCTGGTCGGCGCACGAAGGCTCGCTGTTGATGTGGATACTGATCCTGTGCCTGTGGACGATCGCCGTCGCTCGCTACAGTTCGGGCTTGCCCGCCGTATTCTCGGCACGCGTTATCGGCGTGCTTGGCTTGCTGTCTGTCGGTTTCTTGCTGTTTGCCATACTGACGTCCAATCCGTTCGACCGACTGTCGCCGGCGGCCGCCGACGGCGCGGACCTGAATCCCCTGTTGCAGGACCCGGGCCTCGCCATTCACCCACCGCTGCTGTACATCGGCTACGTCGGGTTCTCGGTGGCGTTTGCATTCGCTATTGCTGCGATGCTGAGTGGCAACCTCGATCAGCAATGGGCCAAGTGGACGCGCCCGTGGACGACGCTGGCGTGGCTGTTCCTGACGCTCGGCATCATGCTGGGCAGCTGGTGGGCCTACTACGAGCTCGGTTGGGGCGGCTGGTGGTTCTGGGATCCCGTCGAGAACGCATCGTTCATGCCCTGGCTGGTCGGTACCGCGCTCATTCATTCGCTGGCGGTGACTGAAAAGCGCGGGCTGTTCAAGAGCTGGACATTGCTGCTTGCGATTACGGCATTCTCGTTGAGCCTCTTGGGCACCTTCCTGGTGCGCTCCGGCATCATCGTATCAGTGCACGCGTTTGCTACAGACCCGACGCGCGGCTTCTTCATCCTTGCGTTCCTCGGCATTGTCATCATCAGTGCGCTGATACTTTACGCCTGGCGCGCGCCTTCTCTGGATTCGGAGGTCGGCTTCAGCTTGTTGTCTCGCGAGACGTTCCTGCTGCTGAATAACGTGTTGCTGGTGGTTGCTGCAACCCTGGTGTTGATGGGCACGCTTGCGCCGCTGGTTATCGAACTCTTAAACGGTGGCAAGATATCCATCGGTCCGCCGTGGTTCGAAGTGGCGTTTCTTGTGCCGATGATTCCGCTGGTTCTTTTGCTGGGACTTGGCATGCATACGGCCTGGCGAACGCAGGACAGCCGACCCTGGGTCGCACTGCTCAAGATTCCCGCAATAGCCGCGGTCTTGCTTGGCGTCATACTGCCGTTCATTTTTTACGAGCGTACCAGTGTGCTGCTCGCGGTTGGCTTTGGCGCGGCAATCTGGATCATCCTTACCTCGTTAATCCAGCCGGTTCGTTCACTGCTTCGCAAGAAAGGCAGCGCTGGCATCACGCGCTCCGCGCTCGGCATGTCGGTAGCGCACCTTGGCATGGGTCTTTTCGTGCTGGGTGTCACCGTAACGTCCGCGTTCAACATTGAGTCCGATCGCGCGCTGACGCCGGGCGAATCGATCGAGGTTGGACACTACGAGTTTGAGATGCGGGAGCTGCGCGACGTCCAGGGACCCAACTATTCGGCAATTGAAGCGGTTGTAGATATTCGACGCGACGGCGAGTTCGTCGCCACCGTGCGGCCGCAGAAACGCCAGTACCTGGTGCAGAAGAGCTGGATGACCGAGGCTGGCATCGATGTCGCCTGGAACCGCGATTTGTTTGTCGCGCTGGGTGACCAGATCGGCAATGGTGCGTGGAGCGTTCGCGTCCAGTACAAGCCAATGATCCGTTTCATCTGGTTCGGTGCCATCATCATGGCGTTAGGCGGCCTCATCGCTATCAGCGATCGCCGTTATCGCCTCAAAGCGACCGAGAACGAGAAGAGCAAGGCCAGCCGCACGGCTGCGGAGCCCGCCTGATGTCACGCTACGTGTTGCCGCTGGTCGCGGTTATCACCCTGATACTGTTTCTCGTGGTCGGTCTGACGCGAGGCGATCCACGAGCGTTGCCTTCGCCGTTTATCGGCAAGCCGGCACCGGAATTTGACCTGCCTATGCTCAAGGATCCGGAGCAAACGGTGGGATCCAGGACATGGCCGGTGGCGTGGCACTGGTTAACGTCTGGGCGACCTGGTGTGCTGGCTGTCGCCAGGAGCACCCGTTCCTGCTGGAACTCGAGAAGAACGGTGCCATCCCCATATACGGCATCAACTGGCGCGACACGCGGCCCGAGGCTCTGCGCTGGATACAGCAGCTGGGCGATCCCTACGTGGCGTCCGGTTTTGATGGTACCGGACGCGTCGGCATTGACTGGGGTGTCTACGGTGCGCCTGAAACATTCCTCGTGAGCACCGACGGCGTGGTGCTGCACAAACATCTGGGTCCGTTGGACAGGGCCGCCTGGGAAAAAGACTTTTTGCCGTTGATCAACAGTGAGGCAAGCGCACCGTGAGACGTTTATTGACACTACTAGTCGCAATCCTGGTCATGTCGCCGGCGGCTGCGATCGATACAGGCAAGGCGTTTGAAGACCCGGAGCTGCAGGCCCGCTACGACAAGCTGATATCGGAGGTTCGCTGCCTCAAGTGCCAGAATCAGAGCATCAAGGATTCGAACGTGTTCCTGGCCTCCGACCTGCGGCGCGAGATTCGCCGGCTGATCGAAGAAGGCAAGACCGACGCGGAAATCGCCGATTTCCTGGTCACACGATACGGTGAGTTTGCACTCTATCGACCGCGTACGACCGGCAAGACACTGATTCTGTGGCTTGCTCCTTTTCTGCTGGTCCTGTTCGGTGGCTTTGCGATGTACCGCATCGTCAGGCACCGCATGTCGATGCCGCTGGACGATGACACTGTCCAGGAAGGGGCTGTCAAGTGACGTTCTGGATTGTTCTTATCGTCCTGTGCCTGGTGGCGCTGTGGTTCGGCGTCTGGCCGCTGTATCGCGAATCACGGCGGCTCACGCCTTTGCTGGCAATAGTAGTCGTCTTCACGGTGGCCTTTTCCGCCGGCCTGTACAACATTGTTGGCAGCCCGAACGTGCAGTCAGCCGGCGCACAAGGCGAGCAGTTGCCGGATATGGACGCCGTGATGGCATCGCTGCGACAACGCCTCGTCGACAATCCTGAAGACATCAACGGCTGGACGATGCTGGCGCGTTCGCAAATGACGCTGCACCAATACGCCGACGCCGTCACGTCCTACGAGCGCATCATGGAACTCGAGGATGGCCGTAACGCCCAGACGCTCGTCGACCTTGCGTTGGCAATACTGTCCCGGGACGGTACGTCCATCGAGGGTCGTACCGCGGCGCTGATCGAGAGCGCGCTTGCACTGGAGCCCAATAATCCTGCCGCCTTGTTTTACTCCGGTGTGGCTTCGGCCAACCGCGGTGATACCGACCTGGCCGCGAGTCGTTGGGAGGTGCTGCTCGGCCTGAGTCCACCACCTGAGATTCGCTCGATTCTGGAGCAGCGGGTTGCCGAATGGCGTGGCGTTCCGCTCGCATCTGTGCAGCCGAAGGTTGCGGAATCAACACCAGCACCAGCACCAGCACCAGCAGCCGCAACAGCACAGTCCGAGCCCGTCGCGCCGGAGGCCGCCCCGGGCGCCGTTGTAACGGTGAGAGTTGCGTTGTCGGAGACAGCCATGGCGGCGATCACCGCTGACGCGAATGTCTTCATTATTGCCCGTGATCCGGCGCAGCCGTCACCGCCGATTGCGGTGGATCGGGTGCGGCTCTCCGACTTGCCCGCTGTTGTCGCCCTCGGTGATCAGAATTCGATGGTGGCCGGACGCGCACTTTCCGGTTTCGAAGAGTTCGAGCTGCTGGCGCGTGTGTCGTTGAGCGGTGGCCCTGCTGCAGCCTCCGGCGACTGGTTTGGAAGCCTGATCATAAAACCGTCGGATACGAGTTCGGTTTTCCTGGCGATCGACCAACAGGTACCCTAGACAACCCTTTGCGTCTCTCGCGCCGCCTGGCCCCCGATATCCAGGTGGACATGCGAGTGGCTTGACCGTTGTTGGAGCGAGACATGGCGTTACCGAAATCCCTTGAGGGCCGACTGCGAATTCCCCTGATCGGCGCGCCGATGTTTATCGTATCCGGCCCCGAGCTTGTGATCGCTCAGTGCAAGGCCGGAATCGTAGGTTCGTTCCCCGCACTGAACGCGCGGCCGCAATCGGCGCTGAATGACTGGCTGATGCAGATCAAGGACGAGCTCGGCGAATACCAGGAGGCTAATCCCGATCAAATCGTCGCGCCGTACGCCGTCAACCAGATCGCACATGCGAGCAATCGTCGCCTGTACGATGACGTTGAGACCTGCGTCAAACACGAAGTACCGATCATCATTACCAGTCTGCGTCCGCCGGAAGACATCGTGACCGCGGTACATTCCTACGGCGGCCTCGTGTTCCACGACGTGATTAGCCTGCGGCATGCGCGCAAGGCGATTGCGCAGGGCGTGGACGGGATCATTGCGGTCTGCGCCGGTGCAGGCGGACATGCGGGCCCGACGAGCCCGTTTGCGCTGGTCAAGGAGATTCGACGCGAGTTCCACGGAGCCGTCATTCTGTCGGGCTGTATCACGACGGGAGATGACATCGTTGCTGCGCTGGCGCTGGGTGCCGATCTTGCCTACAGCGGCACGCGTTTTATTGCGACAGAAGAGGCCCGCGCCGTGCCGACCTACAAGGAAATGGTTGTCGACAGCACAGCGGAAGACATCGTTTACTCTTCGCTGTTCACTGGCGTGCACGGCAGTTACCTGAAGGGCAGCATCGTCAACGCCGGAATGGACCCGGACAATCTGCCGGAAGGTGACAAGAGCCGCATGGACTTCAGCAGCAGCGACATCGATGCGAAGGCCTGGCGCGACATCTGGGGAGCCGGGCAGGGCGTTGGCACGATCGATGACATTCTGCCGGCTTACGATCTGGTGATGCGTATGGAGCAGGAATATCGCGAGACGCTCTCGAAGCTGAGCGCGCGCTGATCATGCATATGGTTCTCTACTCGTACCTGTTCGTCGCCTTGGGCGGAGCGCTGGGCGCAATGGCGAGGTTCGGGCTTAATGTCTTCCTGCAACGTGACGTCGAGTTTCCGTGGGGCACCTTGAGCGCCAACCTGATCGGCTGCTTCGTTATGGGCCTGGTGGCCCAGCTGATCGCTAATACCTCCTGGTTCAATGACGCTGGAATCATCCCCGATCAATACCGACTGCTGTTTGCCGTCGGCTTCTGCGGCAGTTTCACGACGCTGTCGTCGATGGTGCTGGAACTCAGCACGATGATCCAGAAAAACGAATTGTTCTATTCGTTCTCCTACCTGGTCGGCACCCTGGTCGGCGGATTTGCGTGCTTTTACGTCGGCATCGTCCTGATGCGCAGCCTGTTGCAGCTGCAAAGCAGCTAGTTATCCGCCCGGCGCCGCCCCAGGCTGAACGCGCCGACAATCGATAACCGCGTGCCGGTCTGCTGAGCTAGTCGGCGAGGCAAACGAAATAATTGCCCCAGCCTATGTACGAATAGGGCTTGCCACCAATGGCCTTGCAGGACTCAGCGTCCAGGATCCCCTCGTAAACGTTTCTAAGATATTTCTCTCTGGGCCCGGGGCAATAGTCGCTGCAGGCGAACACCTCGACGATCGGTGGCTTATCAGGATTCTCGTTGCTGGTAGCGCAGGCGCTCAGGATGATCGAGAGGCCGAGAAGTTGCATGTTGCCCAGGCGTCCTGGTCATCGGATCCGTTAGGCGATCTCGCCCGCACTGGCCTCGAGAATATCCACGATTCGGTCGAGCCAGCCAAGGTGTTCCGGTTTCATCAGCACGGACCTGAGGCAGGTCGTCATCTCCGAGCTTGAACGAAGCTGCGGCACGTATTGCTGTACCAGGCTGGTTGGCAATTCGATCAGTGCCAGGTGCAGGTCATGTTCAGCGGCGCGCTCGAAGAGTCGCCGGGCATCTTTGCTCGCCGTGCTGCTGTCGGTCGCATTGAGTGCATACACAACGATATCGAGTTCGGGCGCCATCAGTGGCAGAAATCGCTCGCTTTGCTGCAGCCGCTCGTAGAATTGCCGGGCGGCCTTGAGGCAATCGTCCAGCATGGCCGCGAACTCGCCGCCAGGAAGTAGCGGCATCAGTTGTTGTGTTGCCCACAACGCAACGGCGGCTGCGCCGGGTCGAGAACATTCGAGGCTGATTTCACCCAGGTGCAGTTCTGCGGAGCTGAAATAGGTGAACGGCGATTCGTGCTTGTAGAATTTTCCAACCGACGGCTCCCTGAACAGCACACAGCCGCAGCCATAGGGCTGCAGCCCGTGCTTGTGCGGGTCAATGACGATGGAGTCCACGTCGACAAGGGCATCGTAAGACGTTCGCGTGTCGTCCCCGAGCTGGCTGGCCAGTGTGAAGTAACCGCCGTACGCCGCGTCAGCGTGGATCCGGAAGTCATACTTTTTCCGCAACTCCATTATGCCGGGCAGTGGATCGACGGCTCCGAGCCCGGTGTTACCCATGGTCGCAACGACGGTGCCGACGTCGCCTTTTTTGAGCTCCGCTTCCAGGGCCTGCATATCCATGCGCCCGTCACTGTCGACGGCTATTGGCGCAAACGACAGGCCAAGGACCTCGCTGATGCGGCCGTGCGTGTAGTGTGCCTGCCCGGATGCAACGACGCGCTTGCCAGGGTGCAGTCGTCCGGCCACCCACAGTGCCTCGAGATTCGCCATCGTGCCGCCGCCCGCCAGGTGCCCGAGCGGGTCTTGCCAGCCGAACATGCGGCCGAGCTCGAGGATGCATTCTTTTTCCATCGCCGAACTTGCCCGCCCGCCGTCCAGGGCATGATTGTTCGGGTTGACCCACAGTGACATTGCATACGCGATGCGCGCGATCGGGTGCGGCGGCTTGAGCATCTGGCCTGCGTACTGGGGATGATAATAAGGGTAGTTGTCGTGCATACGGGTAGCGACTTCCTGGAGCACGGTCGCAGCCGCCTCGGCATCGTAATCAGCCTGGAAGTCGGGCAGCTCTGAGTAACCCTCAGCGAGCGTCGCCAGCGCGTCCCTTAGCAGCGTCAGTTCTTGCGGGTCGATCATTGCAGCTTCCTGTTACCTTCGCCGCGCAGCTTACCGTAAACTGCGCGCATGGACCTTATCGCTATTGCCGTGCCTTTCTTCCTGGTCGCGCTGATCATCGAGCTGATCGTGGACTGGCGGAAGGGCACTCACTTCTATCGCAGCAATGATGCGATCAACAGTCTTAGTGCGGGCATTCTCAGTACAACCCTGGGTTACTTTACGAAAATTTTGCCGCTCATTGCCTGGGGCTTCGTGCTTCGCAATTTTGCCCTGGTCGATATGCCGCTCGAGTGGTTCGATCTTTCGCCCGGCGGGCTGGCCCTCTGGGTCGTCGCCGCGCTGGCCTGGGATTTTTGCTACTACTGGTTTCACCGCTTCAGCCATGAGATTTCCGTGCTTTGGGCAGCCCACGCCGTGCATCACCAGAGCGAGGACTACAATCTGTCTACCGCGCTTCGCCAGACCAGCACCGGTTTCCTGTTTGGCTGGATTTTCTACCTCCCGCTATTTGTCATTGGTTTTCCGCTCGAAGTGCTGGTGACCGTCAACGCGATCAACCTGATCTACCAGTTCTGGGTGCATACGCAGCTCGTGCGGCGCCTCGGGCCGCTCGACAGGATCCTCGTAACTCCGTCGAATCACCGCGTCCACCATGCTCAAAATGACCGCTATATCGATAAGAACTACGGCGGCATCCTGATTCTCTGGGACCGTCTGTTCGGCACCTTCGAGGACGAGTCGGCGGATGATCCCGTGGTTTTCGGGGTCCGCAAACCGCTCGCAAATCTGAATCCGTTCTGGGCGAACCTGCAGGTCTATGACTACCTGTTGTTCGATGCCCGCAAGGCTCGCCGTTGGCGAGACAAACTGGGCATCTGGTTTCGACGCACCGGATGGCGACCGGCCGACGTCGAGGCGAGCTACCCGAAGCAGCGCGCCGATCTTACGAGGTTTCAAAAATTCGATCCGCAAACGACGCTTGCAGAGCGCCATTACGTCATGGCGCAGTTCGTGCTTGGCATCGTTGGTGCGCTGCTCATTGCAGAGCTCTTCGGTCAGGGCGGCGCGCGAGCGGTTCTCATACCCTGCGTCGCGCTCTGGTCGCAGCTCTATGCGATAGGGTTACTCAATGAAGGTCGTCCTTATGCGCGACGTATCGAGCTGCTGCGAGTGCTGGTCGCGGTGCCGGTGCTATACCTGTTAATACTGCAGAGCAGCAGCATCGGCGTCGAGCCGGATGCCCGTGGCTGGATCTTTGTGGCAGCCTACTCAATCGGTTCCGCGATCGGAGTCTTGTTGCTACCAGCCGCGCCGACGGCTTACATAAAGGTAGAATAAATAGTAACTTACATAAGGTTATTAAAGTAAATACTTGATAAAGGCAGGACCAAATGGCGACGAGGACAAATATTCACTCCGGTGCCCCCTGGGAAGGCACCGTCGGTTATTGCAGGGCTGTTCGGTTCGGTCCGCACATCGCAGTTTCCGGCACCGCCCCGGTCGGGGAAGATGGTGAGGTCGTCGGTGTCGACAATGCCTATCTCCAGGCGCAACGTTGCATAGCGATCATCGGCGAGGCGCTGGAAAGAGCCGGCGCCGGCCTCAGCGATGTCGTGCGTACCCGGATGTACGTGACAGACATTGGACGCTGGGAGGAGGTCGGAAGGGCCCACCAGGAAGCGTTCGGCGACGTCTCGCCGGCAACAACGATGGTGGAAGTGGCCAGGCTCATCGATCCCGACATGCTGGTCGAGATCGAAGCGGACGCCTTGCTTGACGAGGACTGACGTGTCCGATCCGGCGCGGTCCGCGTGGGTATCGGATTCCTACAGGATTCGCCTGTCCGCCGTCGTGTTGGTGGTTGCCAACCTGGTACCGTTGGCCGGTGTCTTGCTTCTGGGCTGGCGGGTATTCGACGTACTGATGCTCTACTGGGTTGAGAACGTCGTGATCGGCGTTATCAACGTGATGCGCATGGCCGTGTGTCCCGGGCGCTCGAAGTGGTTCCTGATGGTGTTTTTTCCGGCTCACTACGGCATTTTCTGCTTTGGGCACCTGGCCGCACTAATTGGTCTGTTCGGCGCATCCTACGGTGTCGCAAATGCCTGGGATTACTTCTTTGCGGCGCCCGTTGCCGATCCGCTGGGGGCCCACTGGCAAACAATGCAGTGGATCGCGGCAGCGTGCATTGCGGCAAGTCATCTCTTTTCGTATTTCACCAATTTCATCGCGGCAGGTGAGTACCGGCGCACGACCGTCAATACGCTAATGACGCGGCCCTACGGTCGCATCGTGGTGCTACACGTGTCGATCATCCTGGGGGCCGCCCTGATTGAGTGGCTCGGCAGCCCCGTAGCAATGCTCATCGTTCTTGTCGCCGCAAAGATCGGCCTGGACCTTCGTTTTCACCTGTCAGAGCGAAAGCAGTTCGAGGCTGCGATGTCCTGACGACTACTCGGGTGAACTTCCGGCATCCTGCTTTCGGCCGCCGTCCCTCACCCTTCGGGCCGTGCTTGCGCTTCGGCCTGTTTTCGCGCGCGGCGGCACGTTCTTCTTCAGACATGGACTCCCATTTTTCGCGTCGTTTGTTTTTGTTCTCCTGCCGTTTCGCACGCATGGCAGCGCGCTCTTCCTCGGACATGGATTCCCACTTCTCGTGTCGTTTGCCTTTGTTTCTCCTGGCGTTTTGCACGCATTGCGGCACGCTCTTCCTCGGGCATGGAATCCCATTTTTCGCGTCGTTCCTGTTTCTTTGCAGCCCGCTCTTCGTCCGACATGGCAGCCATTTCTCCATGCCATTTCTCGCGCATGGCCGCACGCTCATCCGGCGACATGCTTTCCAGGTAGGCACGACGGTCTTCCGGGCTGAGGTTCTCCACGTCCGAAATCGACTGGGCGAAGCCGGAAACAGGCACCAACACGATCAGTGCGGAAGCTGCTAACACCAGGCGAAGTTTTTGCATCTGCTATTCTCCTTCCACAAAATACGGTCACCCAAGGTCATTGGGTATATCGTAAATAAACGTCATTTCGACGATCAGGTTGACATGCAATATCGAAAAATCATAAGCGTCTGTTTTCTTGCCATGTTAGCAAACCTGCTGCTCGCCAGCTGTGCGGCACGGCCGCAGTTGCTGCCGAAAAGCGCGGTCGTCCCGGCAGGCATTGACCTGTCCGGAATCTGGCAGCTCCGCGTTGAGCCGGGCGCTCGCGACCGCCGTCCCGAAAGCTACCGAGCAGATGATACGGATTCCACCTTCGACCTCACGGCGCAACAAGGGCGGTCAGACGCCTCTCGGCAGTGGAGGCTCAGGCCGCGCGGCGGTTAGCGTTTTCCTCGAGTCAGGCGAGTCGCTGAAGATCACGCAGACAGCATCCGGGCTGTTCATCAGCTTCGACCGTGCGGTCGTCGAGGAGTATCGATTCGGCGAAAACAGGCTTGTATCTGTCGGGCCGATTGAGGCGCAGCGCGTATCGGGCTGGGAAGGTAGCCGCTTTGTGAACGAGACGCTCGATAAGGGCGGTGCGATTCTCGCCGAGTCCTGGGAGTTGGCATCGGGCGGCAGTGTCCTGATTCGGACGATTTCTCTGCGGCAGGGTGAGGATCGGATTTTCTCCTCGGAGCAGCGCTTTGACCGGCGTTAGTCCGCCGCTGGTTCAGTCGCATGCGGCGTGTAATTCCGAAGCGTCGCACGGACGCGCAGCTTGCCTTTGCGGTGTTGCTCAATCATGACCGGCAGGTAGCCAAGCTTTTCTACGCACCACAGCGTCGTCACCCTCGATGAGTTTTCGGCCTGGTGTTGTATGCCGATCGCCTGGAACGTGCCGGCTGGCACCTTGATGGTCCTGGCTTCGACCGTACGGATGTTCAGTACCTTCTGCTTGTCGACCTCGAACATCCGGTAATTTTCACTCGGCTCGTTCTTCAGGAGATCCTGCATCAGCTGGTACTGTATCGACACGCGGTCGTGCGAAAATCCGGCGAGTTCCTGTTCGAAGTCCGCGCCATTGACCGTGCCGAATGCTCGATTCGAATCCCAGTCAAAACGAATATCGGCACTGTACCTTGTCGCGAGACAACGTGTCGTTTGACCGGTAAGCAATCGGCTTGAGGTCATCGTCACCGATGGCGAATTCCGAGACTTCCGATATCTTGCCGCGTGCGATCAATTTGGACATTCCGGTTGGCGCAATGCGATGTTCGGCTATATAGCCGGTCTCCGATTCCCTGAGACTCGTTCGCAGCCGACCGCCCACAACACTGATCTTGACGTTGTACTCGGCCGAGTGCGGCGTGAGCTTTGCTGCGGCCTGTGCGGTGCCGGTTGACAGGACCAGCGCGAGCACCAGCGTGAGCCACGTTGGGAGTTGCTTCACAAGAACGCTTGCCTGCTTGCTCATTCGCGAGATTCCTGGAGGACCTTTTCCGATTCTCGCATGAGCGACATGACTGCATCCTGAACGAGCTGGCGATGGGGTTCCAGCTGGTCCAGCGGCGCGTCAGTCGGTATTTCACAGGGCGCGCCTATCGCAAGAACGACGCGTGAGAACGGCTTTGGCACCATGAAGCTGTCCCAGCGATCGAGGTGCCAGGCGCGCTCAGCCGCGCATGCGACCGGAATGACCGGAACGCCCGCTATCCTTGCCATCAGGATCGCGCCCATTTTGAACTCGTGCTGTGGCCCGCGTGGGCCATCGGCCGTGGTAACAATGGAGTAGCCGCTTTTCATCATGCGCTGCATATCGCGCAGGGCGAGGGCGCCACTCTGATTGGCTGAACCGCGGATAACCTCGGCTCCCCAGGCGCGGGCGATACGTTCCGGCACCTCGCCGTCCACGGACCCGGACACCAGGAAACAGGCTTTGAACCCGCGTTGAACCCACGAACGGACCAGCGTCGATCCGAGCACGTGATGCTGGTGCCAGTAGCAAGGTGCACAGATCCTGCCCTCGGCGATGAAGGGTTCGATGTGCTCGGCACCGATAATCCGCTCTACGCGGTAGGTGGAGCCCAGCAGGCGCATCACGCCACGCAGTAGCGGCACACCGAAGAAATAGTAGATCCGGCGCCAGACCGACATACGGCGAAACGAAGCCGTGCTGCGTCGTGACTCTACAGAGTCGAAATCCTTGCGGTTTGAGTTGCTCAAGATGGGACCTGCGACAGAAGAGAAGGAGTTTGCAGTATCGGTTCCGGCCCGGTCAATGTAATATTGCGCCTGCATTGATACGGCCGCATCAAACCCACCTCAGATGACAGCAACCCAGCTTGCATACCGGCGACCACCTGGTCCTGACCAGCCCGTTACGCTCGGCATAGACCCTGAGACGCTCGCGACTCTCGAGAGCCTGCAGCGTGAGCACGGGGATATGGTGAGTATGGAGAAGCCCAACGGGCGACTGGCCTATTTCGTCAATGATGCCAGCGAAGTGCGCCGCATCCTGGTGCGACGACACGGCAAGTATCGCAAAGGTCCCGGTTTCGAGCGCGTCAAGATGCTGCTGGGCAACGGTCTTATTGTGAGCGACGGTGATATCTGGCGGCGTTCGCGCACGATGATCCAGCCTGCGTTCAGCCGGCAGAATGTGCACCGGCTGATGAGAGTAATGGTGGAATGCTGCGACCGGCGAGCCGTGCACTGGTCCGACCTCGCCTCGCAAGGCAAGTCACTGAACATTACTGAGGAGACCTCCGACTTCGCGCTGGAGCTGATACTCATCAGCATATTCGGCAACGACTACGAAGAGTACATTCTTACCCAGGGTGAGAATCCGTTCGCGTTTCTCAGTCGCGACTCGAAGCGGGATCTCAGCGTCGTCATGAAGGTCCGCCAACTGCGCGATCTCTTGAGGACAATCATCGAAGCGCGTCGCAGCCGCTCGAACGATGACGACTTCGACTTTCTTTCCATGTATCTGCAGGCCGTCGACAAGCAGGGCAATCCGTTCACTGATGGCGAGCTGCTTGACGAACTGATGACCCTGATCGTTGCCGGTTTCGAGACATCGGCGAATACGCTCAACTGGGTCTGGTACCTGATCGGCAGGCATCCGGAAGTCGAGGCGCGCCTCATCGACGAGGCACGCCGAATTCTGCCCGGCGTTTCAGCCGTCAATGCCGACGCGCTGAGCGACATGCAGTTCACGCAGCAGACGCTGGAAGAAGCGTTGCGACTGTATCCGCCTGTCTGGCTGTTTACGCGTCGCTCGCACGAGCAGGACGAACTCGACGACTACGATGTACCACCGGGAACGGATATTTACCTGTCGCCGTTTATCCTGCACCGCACCGAGCATTACTGGCCGAATCCGAACCGCTTCGATCCGGACCGCTTCGAGCCCGGCGACAAGCCCAGCAAGGATCGTCCTTATTTTCCATTCTCGCTCGGGCCCCGGCGTTGCCTCGGCGAGTATTTTTCATTCCTGGAAATGAAGGTCCACCTTGGCCTGTTGTTGCCACGATTCAGACTGCGTGCGCTCGATGACAGCGAGCCCGAACTCGAACTGGGCATCAACCTGCGGTCGGCGACCGATATTTTCATGCAACCCGAGGAACGGTAACTTCGGTATGAAGCTCTACGACACACTCACTGACCTGCTGCGCGATGCGCGTGGCAAGGATCGCGAAATCCGATTTATCGACGGCGAAAACGACGAGACCGTCGTTCGTTTTGCCGACCTGTGGGACAGGGCGCTGGCGTTACTGGGTTCTCTGCAGGCACGCGGCATGCAGCCCGGCGACGAGCTGATTATCTTCAGCAAGTCGAACGAGAGTTTCGTGGTCGCCTTTCTGGGCTGCAATCCTCGGCGGCATCGTGCCGGTTCCTGTCGCCGTCGGCATCAGCGACGAGCACAGGCTCAAGCTGTTTCGCATCGTGTCGCAGCTCGAGCGAGCAACATTGTTCACCGAGATGGGGCTTCTCGAAAGGCTGCTCGAGTTCTCGCGGCAGCGGGACCTCCAGGACATCACTGTCTTGCTGGAGACGCGCACAGCGCTGATGAGTGACGTCGAGGAGGCGGACCACGGTGAGGTATTTGCGGCGACACCGGATGACATCGCGTTTATCCAGTATTCGTCCGGCTCGACGAGCGACCCTAAAGGCGTCGTGCTGACGCATCGCAACCTGTGCATCAACATTCGTGCGATCGTCGAGGCCACCGGCTGGAATGCGGACGACCAGAGCCTGAGCTGGATGCCGCTGACACATGACATGGGTCTGATCGGCTATCACCTGAGCGTGCTCGGTGTCGGCATGAATCACGCCGTCATGGACACCAATGTCTTTGTCCGGCGGCCGCTGCTGTGGATGAGCAAGGCCAGCGAGCTGCGCGCAACGCAACTGTGTTCGCCGAACTTCGGCTACAAGCATTTTCTGAAGCTGTTTCAACGCAAGGGCCTGGCCGACCTCGATCTCTCGCCGGTCAAGCTGATACTAAACGGCGCCGAGCCGATTTCCTGGGAGTTGTGTGAGGAGTTTCTCGCGGCGCTTGCGCCGCACGGCCTGAAACGGACAGCGATGTACCCGGTTTACGGGCTGGCTGAAGCCACCGTTGGCGTTTCCCTGCCAACGCCGGGCGGCGAGTACTCGCGCATCACCGTTGATCGTCACAGTCTGCGCGTTGGCGACGCCTATCGCGCGGTGGATCCCGAGGACGCCGACGCCGTCAGTTTCGTCAAGGTGGGCGACGCGATTCGCGATGTCTGCGATTCGCATCACGGATGACGAGGACCGGGCGCTGGACGATGGCCTGATCGGCAATATTCAGCTGCACGGTGGCAGCGTCACAGAACGCATCTACGGCGATCCGCAGGCGACGACGGAGCTTTTCACGGCGGACGGCTGGTTGCGAACGGGAGACTGCGGCGTATTTGTCGACAGTCAGCTGGTCATTACCGGCCGCCAGAAAGACATCATCATTATTAATGGCCAGAACTATTACCCTCACGATATAGAAGAGATTGTTGCGCGGCTCGATGGCCTGGACCTCAACAAGGTGGTCGTCGCAGGCGCGACGCCGAAAGGCGGCCAGACCGAGGAGCTTATTGCCTTTATCCTCTATCGTCAGGCGCTGGAGGATTTTCGCCCGATGATTCGAAGCGTAAAGGACCTGATTGGCGAACAGACCGGACTGGAAGTCGACAAGGTGATTCCGGTCAGTCGAATTCCCAAGACGACCAGTGGCAAGGTGCAGCGTGCCAAGCTGCTAATGTCGTACTTCGACGGTGAGTTCGACGACGTGCTGGAGCAGTTGCAGCCGCCAGAGGAATCGGCCGCGGCGACGGACGAGGATCCGTTGATTGCCGAGCTCGAGACGATCTGCCGTGAGTTTTCGAAAGACCGCACGATAGGGCCGGACGACAATCTGTTCGAGGTGGGCGTCAGTTCGCTGACGTTGACCGAGATTGTTCTGGCGATCGATGAGCGCTATCCAGGCAAACTCGATATCAGTGACCTGTTCGACTATCCGACGCTGCGAGAGGTCGCCGCATTCCTGACCAGGAAAAGCCAATGACTTACGCACGCATCGCCGGGATCGGGAGTTTTCTGCCAGAGAAGGTGGTGACCAACCGCGACCTCGAAAAGACCATGGATACCTCGGACGAGTGGATACGCGAGCGCACGGGCATCAAGCGCCGGCATATTGCGGCGGATAACGAGACGACTTCCTCGATGGGGCTGATCGCGGCAGAGCGTGCCATGCAGATGGCAGGCGTAGGCCCTGACGACATCGATCTCATAATCGTTGGCACAGCGACGCCGGACAAAGCCTTTCCGGCAACCGCCTGCACCATACAACGACAGCTCGGCGTCAAGGGATGTCCTGCCTTTGACCTGAGTGCCGCATGCACTGGCTTTGTATACGGTCTCGATGTTGCCAATCGCTTTATTCAGAGTGGTGGCGCGAAAACAGCCATTGTGATCGGCTCCGAAACGCTCTCGCGGATCGTGGATTGGGAGGATCGCGGCACGGCGGTGCTGTTTGGCGATGGCGCCGGGGCGGTCGTGCTGAAGGCCGACGACGAAGCGGGCATACTCGCCACGCACATACATGCGGATGGCGAGTACGAAAATCTGCTGCACGTCGAGCAAGGGGTCTCTGCCGTGACCGGTACCGCCGGCGCCTACATCAGGATGGAAGGCAACGCGGTATTCCGCAGGGCCGTGGCGACGTTCGACAATATTGCGCGCGAGACTATCGCGGATGTCGACGGGCACCTGGACGACATCGACTGGTTTGTCCCTCACCAGGCGAATATGCGCATCATCAAGGCGGCGGCCAAGAAGCTGAAGATGCCGATGGAGCGAGTCATCGCCACGGTCGACGAGCAGGCCAACACGTCAGCGGCGTCAATCCCGCTGGCGCTGGATCTTGCGATTCGCGATGGTCGAATCCAGCGTGGCCAGACGCTGTTACTGGCGGCATTCGGCGCCGGGTTCACCTGGGGCTCGGCGATGCTGAAGTACTGAAATTCGAGATTTCTGCGCCAAAACGACGCGTGGTTCGCTCGATAGGCGCCCTTATCTGACATAAGTCGTGACAAAGGCCGGAGCTCGCGGATTTTGTGTGACATGGTTCACACTTTGGTGGCCCCACTGTCTCTATAGTGCGACAGAACGACACTGTCTCCAAACAGAGACACAACGATTATGCAGAAAAATCTAATGGAACTGGACAGCCTGGAAGAACCGCTCTCGGAGTCGAATGTCTCGCTCAAGTTGGCCGAGATACAGCTCCGTTGCAGGGAATTCCTCAATGACGATAGCTCTCTCGAGCTGACATTGGAGGAGCCGATCCTGGCGAACGACAACTGCAACCCCTACGACCGCGGCTAGCTACCCGTCTCACTCCGCGTCACGGCGTCTCGATGTAACCGCCGCAGCACGCGCAGCCGCCATACCCAGATTCCAATAATCAGCATCGCCGCCACCGGCAATGCAGTGATGGGCTGCAACAACACCAGGAAATCGTAAAGGCCATGCAAGGCCTGCGGCCAGTGCAAACCCGGCAACAGCAGGCCTCCAGATATCGGTCCCGGCGAGCCGTGCCATCGAGATCCAGTAGGCCCAGATCGAGGCGAACAATATGTGCACTACCGGACCCGCGAACCCGCGTGCCGCCGCCTCCAGAGGCGTCAGGTACGCGAGGTAGCTGAGGTTTTCGGCTGTCGCGTAACCAAGCCCAATAAACGAAGCGTAAATCAGCCCGTCCATGGGCTCATCGAAGCGCCGAAACCGGATGACCACGATCAGGAATGGCAGCAACTTGGTCAGTTCTTCGATTGGCCCTATGGCCAGCATCGAGTACGCAAACAGCCCTGGGGTGTTGCGGGCCGCTAGTTCGAAAGCGTCGAAACGCAGCCCGAGTGGCCCCAGTGCGATGTAGAGCGCTTTCGACAGGAGCGCCGCGAGCAAACCGAGTGCGAAACAAAGCGCGAGGTTCCCCAGCGGTTCCGGGAGATGGCGGTCCTTGTGATAATGGTAGCCAGCCCAGAACAGCATGGGTAACAAAACGGGCAGCAGTAACGGCAGGCTTCGCATCGGCAGATTATCTGGTTTCCACCAGTGCTGCGCCGATGGCGCTGTCACATTTTAACGTTATGCCCCGAGCGGCACGTTTGCTAAGATTCCTGAAGCAATGTCGCAAAGCGCCCGATCAGGAGGGATACCATGGCCATCGAACTGACTATCAACGGGGAGGCAGTGTCGCTCGATGTAGAGCCTGACATGCCATTGCTTTGGGCGATACGGGACCTTGCCGGACTAACCGGCACCAAGTTCGGCTGCGGCAAAGCCCTGTGCGGCGCCTGCAATGTACACCTCGATGGCCAGGTCATTCGCTCCTGCGTGATCCCGGTATCCGCGGCCGCCGGCCGAGATGTGAAGACGATCGAAGGCGTCGACGCCGAGGGTAGCCACCCGGTACAGGTCGCCTGGCGGGAACTCAACGTGGCGCAGTGCGGCTACTGCCAGTCGGGTCAGATCATGAGTGCTGTGGCCCTGCTGGAGCGCATTCCCAACCCGACCGACGAAGATATCGATGCGGCCATGAGCGGCAATATCTGTCGCTGCGGGACTTACACACGCATTCGCAAGGCGATCCACCGTGCCGCGGAGGGTCAGTCATGAGCCAGCTCCGCAAGATCAATCGACGCGAATTCTTAAAACGAACCGGACAGGTAAGCGGCGGTCTGATTTTCGCCCTGTCTTTCACCGCATCCTGCAGCCGGCAGGGCCCGATGCCTGCCGTCTCCTCGACCGACTCGGTCGCACCTAACGTGTACGTCAACATCCGCAAGGACGGCATCGTTGAGATTATCTGCCATCGCTCCGAAATGGGGCAGGGCATCAGAACGTCCCTGCCGCAGGTTATTGCCGACGAGATGGAAGCCGATTGGGATCGCATCGAGCTGATTCAGGGCCTCGGTGACCAGAAATACGGCGACCAGAATACCGACGGCTCGACGAGCATTCGCAACCAGTTCGACCTGTTGCGTAACGCGGGCGCGACGGCCCGGGAAATGTTGATTTCAGCGGCAGCGGCAAAATGGGGTGTGCCGGCCGAGGAATGCAAGGCACGCGAGCATGCGGTGCACCATGAGGCCAGTGGGCAGTCTGCGGGCTTCGGTGATCTCGTCGACGCTGCGGCCGAACTCGAACCGCCTTCTGAAGCACCGTTCAAGTCGCGCGCCGATTACCGCTATATCGGCAAAGCGATGGATACGATTGACGGCCTGGCTTTCACGACCGGCAAGGCGATGTACGGCATCGACACCGTGCGTCCCGACATGTTGTATGCCTCGATCGAGCGCTGCCCGGCATTCGGAGGCTCGATCGCGTCGCTCGAGGACGATGCGGCTCGTGCGGTGAAAGGGGTCGTAGACGTCGTGCGTCTGCCAGAGCCGAGTGTGCCACTGGGTTTCAATTTGCTCGGCGGCGTTGCCGTGCTGGCGACCAACACCTGGGCCGCGCAGAAAGGGCGCGAAGCCCTGAAAATAGAGTGGGACCTGGGAGCGAACGGCGAGCATGACTCCGTGGCGTATAAGAAGACGCTTTTGGACGCAGTGTCAGCGCCCGGCAAAACGGTTCTGAACCGTGGCGATGCGGACGCCGCAATGGAGGCGGCCAGCAACACGCATGAGGCCTTTTACTATGCACCGTACCTGTCCCAGGCGCCGATGGAGCCCCCTGCTGCCGTGGCGGAGATCACTGCAGACGGCGGCTGCGAGGCCTGGGCCTGCACGCAGAACCCGCAGGCGGCGCAGGACCAGATAGCTGGCACCCTGGGCATCGACAAGAGCGAGGTACGCGTGCACGTCACCCTGCTCGGCGGCGGATTTGGGCGCAAGTCGAAGCCCGACTTCATAGCCGAAGCAGCCTGGCTCGCGAAGCAGAGCGGCAAGCCCGTCAAAGTGACGTGGACACGGGAAGACGATATCCGGCACGGCTATTTCCACTCGGTCAGCGCGCAGTACCTGAAAGCCGGCCTTGACGCGGATGGCAATGCGACGAGCCTGTTGCACCGCACGAGTTTCCCATCAATTAACTCTACCTTCGATCCCGGGGCCACGGGTCCGACCGACTTCGAGCTGGACCTGGGTTTTGTGGATCGTCCGTATGCGATTCCCAATGTGCGACTCGAGGCCTGCGATGCCAAGGCGCATCTGCGGATCGGCTGGCTGCGCTCGGTGTGTAACGTGTTCCATGCATTTGCGGGTTGCGGCTTTGTTGACGAGCTTGCGTACCTGGCAAACATGGATCCACGCGACCACCTGCTGAAGCTCCTGGGCGCGCCTGCGCAGATCGACCCGGCTGACGACGGCGCCAAGTACAGCAATTACGGACACCCGCTGGATAAGCACCCCATCGATACAGGGCGCTACGCGGCGATAGTCAACAAGGTCTCTGCAATGGCGGACTGGGGCCGCACGCTGCCAGAGGGGCGAGGGCTTGGCATCGCCGTGCATCGCTCATTCCTCAGCATTGTCGGGACCGTGGCGGAAGTCAGCGTCGACGATAACGGGCGACTGGTCGTGCATGATATCTGGATGGCCATCGACGCGGGCACGATCGTAAATCCGGATCGTGTGATATCGCAAATGGAGGGCGCCGCGATTTTTGGCATGAGTCTCGCCCTGCACGGGGAGATTACGGCACAAGGCGGTGCCGTCGTGGAAGGTAACTACGACACCTACCCGGTCGTGCGGATGAGTGAGGCGCCGGCGGCAATTCACGTTCATATCTATGGAATCCACAGCCGTGCCCGGCGGGGTCGGGGAGCCCGGCGTACCGCCGGTTGCCCCTGCTATCGTCAATGCCTATTTTGCGGCGACGGGCAAGCGACTTCGTGAGCTGCCATTGCGGAATTCCGGGCTTGCCTGACACGTGAGGCCAAGCTGGTTTTTGCTGGCATTGCTGGCAGGCCTGGTGTCCTTTGGCACCTGTCGGGCGAGTGCCTTGTTTGAGAGCGACGGGGTCCTTGAGGTCACGCTCAAAGGACCGCTATCGGCGGCAATCGATGATACCGAGGAGCGACGCGAGCTTCCGTTCTCACTCGAGTTGGCTGGCAAAGCTATTCCGGTTGCTCTGCGTATGCGAGGCAAGAGCCGCGCTACATTCTGCAGCTTTCCGCCGCTGCGCCTGGATTTCGCGTCTGAGTCAGTCGAAGACACAGAGTTTGCCGGGCAGGACAAGCTTAAGCTCGTTACGCACTGCAAAGGTCGCGGGGAGTTTGAGCAGAATGTCCTCGAGGAGTCCGCCGCCTACCGGATATTGAACGTCCTGACCGCACTGAGCTTTCGAACCCGGCTGCTGCGCGTCAACTACGTCGACACCGACAGGCCGCGCAGTGCTGCTGTCACTCGTTATGGATTTGTGATCGAGTCCGACGAAGAATTCGCGCGCCGCATTGGCGGCGATCCATTTGGTGTCCGCAATCTCAGCCGAAGCATGCTCGACGCGCGGCACGCGGCGCTCGTCTACGTATTTCATTACCTGATCGGTAATACGGACTGGTCGTTGGTCCGCTACTTCGATGACGAATATTGCTGCCACAATGGCAAATTGTTCAGCGTTGGCGATCGCAACTACTACATTCCTTATGACTTTGATATGTCGGGGCTGGTCAACGCTCGTTATGCGGAGCCCCAGCCAGAGCTTCGACTTCGGAATGTGCGCACTCGGCGATATCGTGGCTACTGCACGGACAGGGCCGTGCTCACGGAGGCGCTGCGCACGGTCGTTGGTCATCGGGATGCGATCCTGAGTGTGGTCTCAGAGCTTCCCGGTCTGAGCGCGAAAAACAAGCAAAGACAGCATAGTTACCTGGAGAAGTTCTTCGCCATGGCGGAGAAAGAGGACAAGATGCTCGACGAATTCGAGCACCGGTGCCTGTAGTGATGACAATGCGCCGGTGAGCAATCGTTTTCTTTATTTCGTCACGGTCCTGATCTGGGGCTCAACCTGGTTGGCGATCGAATATCAGCTGGGCGTGGTGGCGCCGGAGGTTTCCATCGTCTACCGCTACATGATCGGATCAATGGTCCTTTTTATTTACTGTAAATACAAACAGTTAAACTTGATATTTAATGTAAAAACTCATTTGTGGTTCGCCCTTTTGGGAGCCTTTCTTTTCTGCCTCAACTACGTGTTTGCCTACCGTGCGCAGATCCACATCACCTCCGCTCTGGCGGCCATCGTCTTTTCCACGATGCTCTGGATCAACATCATCCTGTCACGGCTCGTTTTTGGGACACGAGCCGGTGCACGCGTCCTGTTGGGCGCATTACTGGGCATTGCGGGCATCGTCACTCTGTTTGCTCCCCAGGTGGGCGAGATCTCCCTGTCAGACTCCGTACTGTATGGCTCGATACTTGCGTTGCTCGGTGCTCTCATGGCCTCCATAGGCAATATTGTCTCGCAGGGCGCACAGCAGCGTGCTCTGCCGGTAGTGCAGGCCAACGCCTGGGGCATGCTTTACGGAGCGCTACTTACAGCCGTTATCTGTGCGATTCGCGGCCACGAGTTTACGTTCGAAGGGACTTTTACGTACATCGCTTCACTGGTGTATTTGGCAGTATTTGGGTCGGTAATAGCATTTGGCGCCTACCTGACCTTGCTAGGGCAGGATTGGCGCTCACAGAGCCGGCTACGCGACGGTCATGTTCCCGGTCGTGGCGCTGATGCTGTCGATCCTGTTCGAAGGGCTGCGTCTCGACCTCGCAATCATCGCTGGCACGTCGCTAGTGCTGCTCGGTAACGTATTGGTACTGAGAGAGCGGTAATGAGCAAACGAAACCCGATTGAAGACCTGGCGCACCTGCGCCACGAATTCGGCGAGCACGGCGGCGTCAACATGTCTATCGAGGCAAGTACGACGTTCACCGTCATGGACCCCGAGACCATGCCCGAGATGTTTGCGGGCCGTAAGGGGCCTGACAAAGGTTGCTACCTGTACGGGCGGCATTTCAACCCAACCGTGCATAACCTCGGCCGGCAGCTTGCGGCCATGGAAGGGACGGAGGCGGCCTACTGCACGGCCAGCGGCATGGCGGCGATATCGGGCGCCGTGCTCGGCGTGTGCGACGCGGGTGACGAGATTGTCGCCTCCAATGCGATCTACGGCGGTTCTTACGCTTTATTGCATGATTTCCTGCCGGCCAAGACCGGCATAAGCACGACCTTTGTCGACATTACGGACCTTGACGCGGTTGCCGAGGCGATCACCGACAAGACCCGCCTGGTACTCACAGAGAGCGTCTCGAATCCCACGCTGCGACTGGCCAACATCCCGGCACTGGCAGAGATTACGCATCGCGGGGACGCGCGACTGATGGTCGATAACACATTCAGTCCGCTCATCCTGAGACCGGCCGAGCTGGGCGCCGATATCGTGGTGCACAGCATCACCAAGTTCATCAGCGGTGGGTCGGACGTTATTGCAGGCGCCGTCTGTGGGAGCGAGACCTTCATAGGCGAACTGATGGATCTGCATATGGGGCCGTTGATGCTGCTCGGTCCAACCATGGACCCCGGTATCGCGTCGAGCGTTAGCCTGCGTATTCCGCACCTTCCTCTTAGAATGGCGGAGCACGGCAAGCGTGCATATGAGCTCAGCAAGCGGCTCGATGCTCTCGGACTGACGGTTACTTATCCGGGCCTTGAAAAACACCCTGATCACGACCTCTTCAACGCGCTGCGATCCGCCGAGTATGGCTTTGGCGGCATTTTTACGATTGATGTCGGCAGTGCCGAGACGGCCAATGAGCTTATGTCACGCCTGCAGAATGAACAGCGGTTTGGCTACCTGGCGGTAAGCCTCGGCTATTTCGATACGTTGATGTCCTGCTCCGGCTCGAGCACATCGAGCGAGATGAGTGAGGAGGATCAGAAGTCGGCCGGTATTTCGCCGGGGCTCGTGCGCGTATCTGCCGGATACACGGGGACACTGGAGCAGCGATGGTCGCAGCTTCTGGCTGCACTGAATGACACCGGTATCGTTGACTCGAACAGGAACCCTGAGAATGAAATTCGCAGCGCTTAGTACATCGCTGATCCTGCTGGCTATCCTCGCAATTGCGGCTTCTGCGCCGGTCAGCGCTGACGACCCGCGGCTCGAGGAAAGTCGCAGCCTGGTGCAGTCTTTCGCAGCTCGATTGAAAGGTGAGCTGAAGAAGGGCCTGGAGCAGGGCGGACCCGTTGCCGCTGTCAATATCTGCAAAGATGTCGCGCCGCAGATAGCCTCCGAACTGTCGCGCCGGAGTGGCGCCCGTGTCATGCGAACCAGCCTCCGCTATCGTAACCCGGGCAACGCCCCCGAGGACTGGCAGGTAAGTGTTCTGGAGGATTTCGAATCTCGGGCCGCCGCGTTGGAGAATCCAGCCCCGCTGGAGTATTTCGTGACAGGAAAAGACGGCCGGGTGCGGTATATGTCGGCCATTCGCATTGACGGTGTTTGCCTGGCCTGCCACGGGGAGACACTGGCGCCGCCGTTACAGGAGCGCCTCGACGCAGAGTATCCGCACGACAGGGCAACCGGCTACCGGTCGGGTGACATCCGCGGTGCTTTCAGCGTGAGTTGGCCGCCGGACGATCCTGCCGGGAGTTAGTGACGACGCATACGCCGAGACAGGGAATCAAGGTTGGACTCGCGTTAGGCAGTGGCTCGGCCCGCGGTTGGTCGCATATTGGCGTGTTACGCGGGCTGCTCGAACGCGGTATTGAGCCAGTCGTTGTGACCGGTTCTTCCAGCGGGGCACTGGTGGCCGCGGCTTACGCAAGCGATCAGCTGGATGCGCTTGAACTATGGGTCCGCTCGCTGACAAAGCTGGATGTATGGCGACTTCTGGATCCCAATTTCTCGGGCGGCGGCGTCATGCGTGGCAACCGCCTGATGCGCGCTGTCGGCGAGCAGCTGCAAGATCAGGCGATAGAATCACTGCGACGGGGATTCGGGGCGGTTGCGGTGGATCTTCACTCCGGTAAGGAAGTCTGGATCCAGAAAGGCTCTATTCTCAGTGCGGTTCGAGCCTCCAGCGGCCTGCCAGGCCTGTTTAAGCCAATTCTCCACGATGATCGCTGGCTGATTGATGGCGGCGTTCTCAACCCGGTACCCGTCTCCCTGTGCAGGGCGCTGGGTGCCGATTACGTGATCGCCGTAAACCTGAATCGGTCCCGGCTACGGAATGAGATGCGTAAATTACCTGCGCAAGAGGCGGAAAAACCACAGCGCAGCTTGTCTGTGAGGGACAGCAACGAGCTGTTCGCCCGGTGGTCCGGATTAGTCGAGAGTTTCGTGAGCTCGCTGCGCACCGAACGGGAACCCAGCGAGCCAGGGATGATCGAGGTCATGTATACGACGATCAATATCATGCAGGACCAGATCTCCCGCGCGCGCATGATGGGCGATCCACCGAATCTGCTGGTGACACCGCGACTCGATGATTTTCACCTGATGGACTGGCATCGTGCGGCCGAGGCGATTGAGGTGGGCTACCAGGCGGTCCAACAGGTCGCGTCAGAGCTGCCCGATGGGTCCTGAGCGATACCCTGGAGTAAGGCAGCAGCGCGAACTTATCGCTGCGCTACATGAGCCCGACGTTTACCCCCACCCCGTGGTTTCAGTTGAAGTCGTCGAGACCCATATCTCGTGGGTGATTCTCACCGGGCGGTATGCCTACAAGATCAAGAAGGCCGTGAATCTGGGTTTCCTGGACTTCAGCACCCTGCAGCGGCGCCGGCATTATTGCGAAGAGGAGCTGCGGCTCAATGCGCGATGGGCGCCGGAGCTTTACCTCGGCCTGGAGCCAATCCGGGGTAGCCGTGATCGGCCTTTGCTGGGAGGCGAGGGCGAGGCCATCGAGTATGCGGTGAGAATGCGGCAGTTCCCGCAAGAGGCTCAGCTCGACCGGCAGCTCGATGACGGCCTGCTGCGGGAGGATGACTTGCTTCGCCTCGCCGAGACGATTGCAGCCAATCACGAGCAGGCCAGGGTTATCGAGTACGCGAACGACAGCGAGTCCGTGGGTAAGGTCAGCGCGCCAATTCTCGAGAATTTCTCGCCCGTGGAGCGGGCGATCGACATGGATTTGCTGCAGCGCGTACACGAATGGACCACAGACACGCTAAAGACGTTGAAGCCAGTGCTTATCCAGAGACGCAAAGGCGGGTTCGTGCGCGAATGCCACGGTGATCTCCACTTGGCGAACCTTGTGCGCCTGCACAGCGGCATCGTGGCCTTCGACTGCATCGAGTTCAGCGAGGACCTGCGCAATATCGACGTCCTGAGTGATATCGCGTTTCTTGTCATGGACCTGGTGGCACGTGCACGGCAGGACCTGGCGTTTACTTTCCTTAATCGATACCTCGAACGCACGGGTGACTACGCCGGAATGTCCGTCTTCGGCCTCTACTTCGTGTACCACAGCATGATTCGCGCGAAAGTAGCGGCAATAAGGAGCGCGGAGCGGACCAACGACGATGACCGTGAGAAAGACGTTGAGGCGGTCAAGCACTATCTGGCGGTGGCGGTCCGCTGGATTATGGGGTCGGAACCCCGTTTGTTCGCGATGCACGGCTACTCCGGGTCCGGCAAGACCTGGCTATCGTCACAGCTGCTAGCCCGTCTGCCTGCCGTGCGCCTGCGATCGGATATCGAAAGAAAACGGCTGTCAGGCCTCGAGGAAACTGCTGTCAGTGACTCGCAGCCAGGTGAGGGCATCTATTCGAAAACGATGAGTGACGGCGTCTATGCCCGTCTTTTCGAAATGGCCGGGGGCCTCCTGGATGCGGGATTCAACGTCATCATCGACGCGGCTTTCCTGCGGCAGGTCGACCGGCAAGAGCTGGTCTCTCTCGCCGGCAACAGGGAAACGCAGTACGTCATCGTGGCGGCGAGCGCCGGTGACGCCGAGTTGCGACGGCGCCTCCGCCGTCGTGGGGATCGTCGTGGCAATGGTCGGGCAGAAGTATCGGAGGCGGATACCGCGGTCCTGGACCATCAGCTGCGGACAGCGGATCCGCTGGACGAAATTGAGATGCAGCGAACTGTATTTGTACGAACTGACGAAGACACCGATGCCGACGACATGATCAAGTTACTCAATCGATTCTGGTGACCTAATGTGTCTGTTATTCAACGTGTTATAGCCCTTACCTGACCGTGAACTTTACAGTATGCGGCAACTCGCCTACACTGAGGAACATAATAAAAACCTAGTAAAGAGCCTTAGACCCGAAAGAGGCCGTAGGAGCGAATCAAAATGCACCAGCCGCAGCACATTACGACGTTGCCGGACCTCGCGTCGGAACAAGCGCCTGCGTCGGCGTTTCTTACGCAATGCCACCGTAACGCGCTGGATCAGCTCAGTCGCGCTTTCGACGATATGCGGCCGCTGGCCGTTGTTATTGGCGAAGGCAAGTCAACGTCGCGTTTTGTGGTGCGCCGGTTCTTGTCCCGACTGGCACAGGATGTCGTTGCGGTAAGGATCGTCGGCCCCTGCGAAAGCGCCACAGACTTCATGGGCAAGATCATCAGTGCCGTCGGTTTTCAGCCCAAGGACATGACCCTGGCCGACCTTGAAAGCATCTTGACGATGTTTCTCGCCTTTCAGAAAGCTCACAATCGGCGCACGGTCATTTGTGTCGAGGAGGTCCAGGAATGCGACTGGTGGGTACTCGACAAGATTCGGAGCCTCGTAGAAACGGAGAAGAACGGCAACTATGGCCTCACCGTCATCCTGTCGGGTCGGGAGAGCTTCAAGGAGCTGCTTACCAAGCGACCACTAAAGTCCATTGCCAGCGTGGCCGGCAAGCGTATATCGCTCGCGCCATTTACGCTGCCCGAAACCCGGGAGTACCTGAGGCATCGGGTTGAGGTTGAGGGCAAGGCGAGTATTGAAAAGGTTCTGACGTACCACGCTATCCCCCTGATTCACGAGCTGAGCGCAGGCGTACCCGACGCTATCCGGGATCTTTTCGGGCAGTGTCTCGTCCAGGCGGACGAGGAAGGCGTGGAACTCGTTACGAAGGAGCTCGTGAAACGGGCTTACGAATCACAGCGAGAACTCACGAGTCAGCGCTACGGCGACGATACCGAAGAGACGATCGCCACAGAGGGGCCCTATCCTCGGTCAAGCCGGCTCGTTGTGCAGCTAACCGGGCATGGGATCCGCGAGGTCAAACTGCACGGTGGCAATGTGCTGATTGGTCGAAGCAAGCTGTGCGATGTTTGTATCGACAGCAAGCTCGTGAGCCGTCATCACGCGATCATCCGCTATTCGTCTCAAGGCGCAGTATTGATCGACCTCGGCAGTACCAACGGTACGAAAGTCGATGGCTATCCGGTTCGGGAGCACCAGCTCGAAGCGGGTGAGACGATTGTGGTCGGTGACTGCCAGATCGAATATCTGCTCGACGAAGCGCATGAGCATGATTTCGAGGATGCCGAACTTGGCATACAGATGGATTTGAATTCCTGATCATGTCCGTGCGATTTTGAAGGCGAGTCGGCTACCGCGATATAGCCTGATCTGATGCGCCAGTCGAGCGCGCACCATCGATTGCTGCGCCACCTTGTCAGCGTCGGCATCGTAATCATCGTAGTCGGAATAATCGCGGCCTCCACGACGTTGCACAACTACGCCGATGCCCTCATCGTATGGAGTGAAGGTCTCATTGCCGAGCGGCCGTACCTTGGCATGGCGGTATTTGTCGGCTGTGGCGATGCTCTCAGCCATGGTCGCGTTCTTCTCGAGCGCCGTCTTCGTCCCGGTCGCACTTTATGCGTGGGGAAATGCTAACCACTCTCGTTTTGCTTTGGTCAGGCTGGCTGCTCGGCGGTATCGCCTCTTTTTGTATCGGCCGATTCCTCGGCCGGAAAGTCGCTGCGACGCTGATTGGGGAGGAGAAGATCGCCGGCTGGCAATCTCAATTCGACCAGCGCAGCAGGTTCGTCCACGTGTTGTTATTTCAGGCGATCGTCCCGTCTGAGATACCCGGGTACGTACTCGGAATCCTGCGCTACCGCTTTGCTCTCTACCTGTTGGCGCTCGCTATCACAGAATTGCCGTATGTTGTCGGGGTCGTATTTCTCGGTGAATACTTTTTACAGGGACAGAGCCTGGCGATCCTGCTGCTGGGTATCGCCGTCGTAACACTTGGCGTGTTGCTCATCCAGCTCAAAGAAAGAGCGAAACAACGACATCAATCCGACTGAGCTGTTACAAGTGCGGCCTTTTCTGCGGCAACGCCCGGTTGTCCTAGTTCGTTCAGCGGCGCGGTATAGATAATCTCGAACATTCGGATCATGCGCGCCTCGATCTCGCTGAGAAAATGATCGATGTCAGGAATCCGCCTGAAGGTTGAATAGCCTTGCTCCAGGAACTCCTGTAACGCACCGAACCCTGCGGCATGGGCGGGCCCACGCATTGCCCGCAGCGTTCCACCGAGCAACGGGATAGTTACCAGCGTCTTCAATGTGCTGCCAAGCCCGGTGATCAGGTGAACCAGTTCCACGCAGTCTTCGAACGAGCTTGCCTTGCGACAGGCAACGCAATAATCGAGTTCCGAAATTTCTGCGGGCAGCGCGTCGCCGACGAGCAGGCATCGACAGATGGCCGTATTGATCTCGAGAACCCGCGCGTTCATCTCGGCCGCCGCCGCAATGGTCGCCAGCGCGCGCAGCGGTAACATACGCGTGATTGCAGGGGCCGCTCGCTCAAGGTCGCGATCGCGATCGCTGATACCGACACCGGCCAGGTCGCTCATCGTGAAGTCGATCGCTTCAGCGTATCCTGGTTGCGTATGCAGGTCGCTAAAAAACGGTAATAAGTAGTCAAGCTGCCAACGGGTAAAGTGGTCGTAGTTTTGCAGCGAGACCGGATCGTCAAGATACCGGACATGCAGTTGGTTGCTGCGCCGCATCTCTCTGCGATACTTGTCCGCTGCCTGTTTTCGTTTGGAAAGTGCCATTATCTAAGTCTGCGTACTGCTTCCATGAATACCGCGTTCCCGGCAACCACTGCCGCTAGGTAGTACTCCCGATTGACCACGGGCCGATAGATACCAACAATCAGATGCCTGTGGGCGAACTTTTGTAAGACAAGGTCGATGCAAAGATCGCGGCGTAGTGTAACCGATCGCTTCAGCACTCTGCATGAGCGCTTTGTATTGCGCCATCCGGTTGTTGTCCTGGTTTTCTGTGCCGTCATCGTCCTGGCTTTTGGCTGGTATGCCCAGGCATTCAGCCTTGACGCGACGGCCGACTCATTAACCCTCGAACACGATGCTGACCTGCGCTATTACCGCATGGTCAGGGCGAGGTATGGCTCGGACGACTTTCTGGTCGTAGCTTTCAGCCCCGACGAGCCGCTCTTCAGCGAAACCACCCTGAGTGAGCTCGCTCAATTACGCGACCAGCTGCGCCAGCTCGACGGCGTCGAGTCGGTAGTCAGCATTCTCGATGTGCCATTGATCAAAAGCCCGCCGCTGGATATCCGCAATATTGGTGATGGCATTCGCCGGCTTGAGAATAGCGATACGGATCGTACCCTGGCGCGTGAAGAACTGCTCAACAGCGCCCTGTATCGCGACCTTATTATTAGCGCCGATGGGCGTACAACGGCGCTTCGGGTCAACCTGCGGCAGGATGATCGCTACCTCGAGCTGCGGGAGACACGCAACGAGCTTCGCCAAAAGGCCTTTGAAAGCGCACTTACCAGGGAAGAAGAAGAGCGTCTCGCGATAGCAAGCAGGGAGTTCGACGTAGTGACGCAGGACTTGCTTGGTAAGGAGGAGGCAACCATCGCGGCCGTGCGAGGCGTGCTCAAGAACTACAGCGACATAGCCGCGTTGCACATTGGCGGAGTGCCGATGATCGTTGCGGATTCGATCGACTTTATTCGGCACGACCTGGTGGTCTTCGGCCTCGCCGTGATCTCGTTCCTGATTGTGATCCTGGTAGTCGCGTTTCGACAGCCCCGTTGGGCGATCCTGACACTAGCGAACTGCCTCGCGACATGCATCGTAATGATCGGCTTGCTGGGACTCACAAATTGGCATGTCACTGTCGTTTCGTCGAACTTTGTTTCGCTATTGTTGATTCTGTGCCTTGCGCTGACGTTGCACATCATCGTCCGCTACAGGGAGGCTCACCTGCGGTCGCCGGACGCTGGTCAGCTTGAGCTGGTTCGTGAGTCGATCAGGCACATCATAGCGCCATGCCTGTATACAGCCCTGACCACAATGGTCGCATTCGGCTCACTCATCGTCAGTGGCATCAGACCTGTCATCGATTTCGGCTGGATGATGGTTATCGGTATTGCCATTGGCTTTGTATTCTCTTTCACGTTGTTTCCGGCCGGGCTGATGTTGTTCGAACCCGGCAAGCCGCGGGTCTTGAGAGATGTAACCTCGGCGATAACTGGCGCATTTGCGCGCATGATCGATGGACATTCAAAGCAAACGATCCAGGTGTCCGTCGCGCTCTTTGTGGCCGGATTAATCGGGATTTCCCAGCTGACGGTCGAAAACAGATTCATCGACTACTACAAAAAGTCGACCGATATCTACCAGGGGATGGAGTTGATCGATCGGACCCTGGGTGGGACGACACCGCTCGATGTCGTAATCGACGCCCCAAAACCGCCCGCCGATGAGTCGGCTCAAGATGCGGTGTTTGAGGGCGACTCAGACGGATTGGATGAAGCGGCGTTCGAGGGTCTTTTCGACGATGACCTGGCGGGTGAGGGTGGCATAACGTCTAGCAGTTACTGGTTCAACTATCCGAAGTTGAGCCAGGTTGCCGCCATTCATGATTACCTCGACTCGCTGGACGAAACGGGCAAAGTCATTTCGGTAGCGACGACTGCGCAATTATTGCGGGAGATAGATGAGGAAATAGTCTCAGACAATGTTCTGCTCTCGATTGTTTACAAGCGCCTGCCAGAGGACGTTCGAGAGGCGCTTATCACACCTTTTCTTTCGCCAGAGGGCGACCAGATTCGTTTTAGCGTGCGCGTTTTTGAGTCGGACAAGTCGCTTCGAAGAAACGAGCTCATCGAGCGCATAAACACGGAGGTCATCGAGAAATTCGATCTGCAGGAAGATCAGGTGCATCTCAGTGGCATGCTCGTGCTGTACAACAACATGTTGCAGAGCCTGTTTCGCTCGCAAGTACTGACCCTTGGTGCGGTTTTTCTTGTGATCTTCGTCATGTTCCTCGTGCTGTTTCGACGCGTTCGGCTGGCAGCCACAGCGATTATTCCGAATCTCCTCTCCGCGGTCGTGGTCCTGGGCCTGATTGGCTGGCTGAGAATCCCGCTGGACCTGATGACGATAACCATCGCGGCTATTACCGTCGGTATCGCCGTCGACGATACGATTCACTACATCCACCGGTTTACGACCGAATTCGCGCGTGACGCAGATTACTGGGCCGCCATACACCGATGCCATCGGACGATCGGTCGCGCGATGTACTACACCAGCGTTACGATCATGCTGGGTTTCTCGATACTTGCGCTTTCACAATTCACGCCGACCATCTACTTCGGGCTGCTGACCGGTATCGCGATGCTCGTGGCTCTGCTCGCCAATATGACGCTGTTGCCTGTCCTGCTGGTAACGTTCCGAGCCTGCGATGCGCATCATTCGGATGCCGGTTCAGGCTGAAACCCTCAAGGCTGTACTCATGCGGTAGTATGTAAACCCATGAATACGAGATCGCCCCGAACATTCGACGCTGCCCGGTTCATCGGCCTGTTCGCCCTGTTGCCTGTTATCACCATGGGCGCCGATCCCATCAACTCGGCCTGGACATGCACGAGCGGGGACTTTGAGCGCGAGATTACGTTGTTCAAAGATATCGATTCGGTGCAGGACCCAGCCAGAGTTTCGGAGAACGCGTTTGCCTGTCGCGTGACTTACACGAAGAATGGTGAGTCCGAGGTGTTATGGCTGGCGCGAAATGATCCGGACTACTGTGAGCCCAGGGTGCTTGCTTTAGTCGGCAAGTTGCAGACAGCTGGTTTTCAGTGCGAGAAATCAGGGCTGCCCATCGACCGCGCTGACCCGAGCTCTACAGGCACGCGGGATTCGGATTATGCAGCACCCCCATCAACCGGAGAACAGGCACCACCGGCCCGTTTGAGCGACGCTGCGGCGCTGCGCGAACTCCTCGAGCGGCATTACGAGGACAACTACCTGGACGCCATGGTAGCCGCTATACCTGCCGGCTTCTCAGTGGGACCGGCAGTTGACGCATTGTCAACGAAGTCGGGAGACGTTCTGTATGCAGGGCCGCCGAACCATTTCGTAAAGACCATGGCTAACGGTTCCTATGTACTGGTCAATACGCTGGTGCTGCAGCGCGGCTCGACGTCTTCATTCGTGAACCTAGGCTTCGTGGTCAGGAACAAGCGCTACGGCTTCCTGGGCTATGCCACGGTCCGTTCGGCTGTTGAGGCGAAGGTCACCGAGGCAGACATTAACCAGGTCACATTGATGGCAACCACAGCGGCAACGCCTTCTTGCGAGGGGGCGCGGCGTATGCGCACGCTCCGCTGGAGCTCTGACTTCGGCGCTGATTCCTCACAACAATTGGCGGAGCCACCAACGGGCCCGGCGTCGGGCAGCGATTGTGAAGACTAGCGGCAGCGCATGACTCTGCCGGTTGCCCGGTAGACTCCGGGCAGTGCACTAAAGAGGCTTCGGATATGTTCAACAAGGCATTCATGCATCTGCGCCAGACGGATTGGCGCATCTTTTTTGGCATCATTGTTACGGCGCTATGGCTGATCGCAGGCGTCGTCTATGTGCGCAGCGGAATCTTCGATTACAAGACAGTCTACGATGTGCCGCTCGAAGACCTCGGCAGTTTCCTCGAGGGTGCTTTTGCACCGCTGGCATTTCTTTGGCTGGTCATCGGCTTGTTTATCCAACAACGGGAGTTGGCGGATAACACAGAGGTTTTGCGGCAAACGTCGATTCAGTCGGAGAAGCAAACCCAGGCAATTGCTGCGACCGAGATGAATGCGCGCCAGGAGACCTTTTTCAAGATTGCCGAGAATGTGCGGAATCAACTGGGCGGAATTACCGGCATGCTGTTTATTTCGTCGATGGGTGCTTCGGAAGGGCAACGCGTGACAAGAGCGCGTATTGAAGAATTGTGGCATATGCTGGCCCGGCGTGACGACCAGGTATTTTCACGCGAATTTCTTCTAATGGACACCGAAGAGTACGGCGGCTACAAGGCGTTGTTCTACGAAACGGATATACGCCGACGACATACCAGGAACTTCATGACGACGTTTGATCGGCTAATGCTCATGGCGAAGAATTGCGACAGCGACAATGGAATCATTGCGGACTCCCTGGCACAGACCGCCCATGGTCTGCTTTACAATCAAATGCGCGATCACCAGCCCAAGGACTTGAAGGTCGAATGTGCGGAGGTTGATACCGCCGACTACGGCGAGATTCTCGAGCGTACCCGGGACTGATTCAGTTCTTCAGGTATTGGGCAATGAGCTCGGGGCCCGTCATGTCTTTGGTGTCGTTCGAGAATTCATAGAATGGCGGTTTTTCATCGATAAAGACCTGCTGCGTAAATTCCAGGTGTTCTTCATCTTCGAATAGCCCGACTGGGACCGCGTGATTGCCGTTCGCCTTGAACCGATAAAAAAGGTGCGTGCCGCACTGCTTGCAAAAGCCGCGCTCCGCCCAGTCGGATGAAGGATAAACAGCAATGTTCTCTTCGCCCTCGAAGGTGACGTTGGTACCGCAGTCCATTTCCATGAACGGACCGCCACCCCAACGGCGGCACATCTTGCAATGACAGGCGCCGACCGCATTTCCGGGTTCGGCAGCGGTAATCCGTACCGCACCACAAAGGCAATGTCCGTGTCTGTCCGCCATGCGCGTCTCCTGAAGTAACTATGATCAGTCGGCGCGACCGCGCACCGAGCGGAAGAACCATGCGATGAACACGGCGAAAGCAGCCGCACCAACCAGCATCGCGGTAATCTCGCTGCCAAGCCACTCGGTACCGAAGCCGTCCGGCCGCCGGCTCTTCGCGACAGCGACGAGCGCGATTCCGACGCCCAACAGGCCTTCGCCGCCGACAAAGCCGCTGCCCAGCAATACGCCGCGTTCGCGACGGTCGGCAGCGGTGGTTTCGTCTTTTGCGGTGCGTTCCATCCAGTGGCGAATCAAACCGCCGACAAATATTGGCGTCATCGTTGAGACCGGCAGGTATACGCCAACGGCAAAGGGCAGGGACGGTATACGCAGGACTTCGCAAGCCAACGCGATGCCGGCACCAATGGCGACAAGTGACCAGGGCAGGTTCTGATCCAGCACGCCGTCGATAACCAGCTTCATCAGTGTCGCCTGCGGCGCGGGCAGCTCGGTGCTGCCAAAGCCGAAGCCTTTGCCGAGTGCGAGTACGGTAAGACAGACGAATGTTGCTGAGGTCAGCACGCCGATCAGTTCGGCGGTCTGCTGGCGACGCGGCGTGGCCCCGAGCAGGAACCCGGTCTTTAAATCCTGTGAGGTGTCGCCCGATATCGATGCGGCGATGGCAACCACGCAGCCGACCGTTAGCGCGGCGGCTTTGCCCATCTCGTCGGTCCAGCCGAAAATCAGGAAGATCGACGCCGTGCCGAGCAGGGCTGCAATCGTCATGCCGCTGGTCGGGTTGCTGGTAACGCCGACCAGGCCGACGATGCGTGAGGCGACCGTGACGAAAAAGAAAGCAAAGATGACGACGCAGACGGCGGCAACAGCACGGATTCCGATACCGCCTATCGAACCGAATACCTGCGGGACGAGAATGAGTACCAGCGCAACTGCCACAACACCAATGCCGACAAATCGCAGGGGCAGGTCGTTGTCGGTTCGCAGTGCGGGTGCGCTGTTACCGCTAACGCGCTCGCTAAGCTGTGACGCGCCGATTTTGAAGCTGCTGACCATCACCGGGATGCTGCGTATGAGCGTCACAATGCCGGCGGTCGCGACGGCGCCGGCGCCAATGTAACGCACGTAACGCGTCCAAATCTGGCTGGGCGACATATCGCGAATGAGATTGACGGTTTCCGGAAAGACCGGCGCCGCCTGGCCGTCTCCCCAGTAAGCGATGGCGGGAATGATAACGAGCCAGGAGAGCAGGCCGCCGCCAACCATTACCGCCGCAATACGCGGTCCCAGGATGTAGCCTACGCCGAACAGTGCGGCCGACAGGTCCATACCCACTTCGCCTTTCTTCAGAAAGGGAACCTTCAGATGCACATCGCTCGGGATGATCCGCATCCAGGAGGTTAGGAACTTGAAAAAGGCGCCGCCGGCAAGGCCGTAGAACACGAAGCGCGCACTGCCACCACCGACCTCGTTGGCTACGAGCACCTCGGCGCAGGCGGTACCTTCGGGATAGGGCAGCTTGCCGTGCTCCCGTTCGATGAGAAAACGTCGCAGCGGAATCATGAAAAGGATTCCGAGCAGGCCGCCGCACAAGGCCAGCAACGTCATCTGCAGCAACTCCGGCGGCATACCCCACATGAACAGCGCGGGCAGCGTGAAGATCACGCCGCTGGCCAGGGAGCTCGATGCCGAGCCGGTGGTCTGCGAGATGTTGGTTTCCAGGATCGTGCCGCGCACGCCCACGCTCGACAATGCACGGAAGACCGCGACGGTCATGACCGCGACCGGGATCGAGGTGCTGATGGTGAGGCCCGCGCGAAGTCCGAGGTAGGCGTTCGCTGCTCCGAAAATGATGCCAAATACGATTCCGAGGCCAACTGACTTCAGCGTGAACTCGGCAGGGGACTCAGAGGGGTCGACAAAAGGGTCGTACTTATCGCCCTCAGCTATGGGCACGTAGGCTTTCTGGCTCAGTCCATCTTTTCGCATAATCCTCGTTCCCGTTGTTGTCAGTCGGTTACGCCCAGGCGCTCATGCATGATCGGGCTGGTTGTCGTGTACTGGACGCGCACTTTCTGGTCCGGTTCGATTTGCGCCTTGATCGCGAAGGCCGCCATCGCCGCTTCGTGAAACCCACAAAGGATGAGCTTCTTCTTTCCCGGGTAGAAGTTGATATCGCCGACGGCATAGATGCCAGGCACCGAGGTTTCAAACTTCTCGACATCGACGTTAATCGTTTTGCGATTGATATCGAGTCCCCATTCGGCGATCGGGCCGAGCTTTGGCGCCAGGCCGAAAAATACGAGGACATCGTCGACGGACACTTCAACCGCATCGCCGTCTTTGGGTTGCAAGGTCATTGAGCGGATGGCGCCTTCGCTCATATCGACCGCCGCCACCTTGGCATTTTCGACGACGTCCATCTTTCCATCTGCCACCAGCTTTCGCATTTTCTCGACCGAGGCCGGCACAGCGCGATATTCGTCGCGACGGTGAACCAGGGTGATGAAATCGGCGATGTCGGCCAACTCGATGACCCAGTCAAGCGCAGAGTCACCGCCGCCCAAAATGGCGAGTCGTTTTCCCGCGAACTGCTTTGGGTCCTGAACGTGGTAATGAAGGTTCGTGGCTTCCAGGTTGTCGACACGGGGAACACGCATCTGCCGCGGCTGGAAGGAGCCCACTCCTCCGGCGATCACGATGGCCTTGGCATTAAACTGTGTACCGGCACTGGTTTCGACGAAAAAGTCGTTCTCGCCGTCCTTCCTGACCACGGCGACTTCTTCGTTGAGGTGCATGCCCGGCTCAAACGGTTCGATCTGCTTCAGCAGCCCCTCCGTCAGTTCCTCGCCCGTACAAACGGGAATACCGGGGATATCGTAGATAGGCTTGTCCGGATAGAGCTCCGTGCATTGGCCGCCTGGTTGCCGAATGGAATCGACAACATGGGCTTTCAAGCCCAGCAGTCCGAGTTCAAATACCTGGAACAGACCACATGGCCCTGCGCCCACAATAACCACATCCGTTTTGATCACTCACCAACTCCGGGTTTTCCGCGTCGCAGAGATTAACACGCCGCTGCGGCGACTCCCATGCCTTCCATACGCCACGGCGCACGATCAGGAGCCGGGAGAGGCAGGCGAGGGGGCTTTTCTGCTAATCTCTGGGTGTTATTTTCAGGTATGCATATTGATTGGGAGTACTGTCATGGATATTGGCTGGATACAGGTGTTTGTGTTGACGCTGGCAGAATGCGTAGCGCCTGCCGGCAAGACGGTTTGCCAGCAACAGGAATTCGAACTGACATTCCTGACCCAGGCGGATTGCCAGGTCGCTCTGGAACAACTGGTGACGCTCAAGGATGCTGCAGCGAACATCATCGTTGACAAGTCAAAGACGCGCTGCGAGGCGACGGCCCGCCGACAGGCGACGTTTGCCAGCGTTGCCGCGGCCGCTGCATCGGCAGGCGACGAAATTGACTGGAGGGCCCCCGATATCTCGCAGCAGCCTTTAGCTACGGTAGATGCCAATTACGAGGATCGACTGCAGCAACTGAAGGCCTGTGATGAAACAGGCAACGTCGCGCCCTGCAAGATTGGCGAGATCATTGTTGAAGACGCGGTGAGCGGTGAGCCGGTCGAGGTCTGGCGGCAAGACAAGAAGTAACGGCGGGGAAGAGCGCTCGCCACTTCATCTTGCGAACCGTATTTACCTGCGAGCGCGATGAGTTCGCAGGATGGATGACTCACTCCCCGATCAAAGGTGCGTGTTCAGGAACCTGTCCAGCGCCTCAAATACCTTGAGACGATTATCGTATTCATCGAAGTAGTGCGTTCCATATTTGAGTTCGATGTACTCGATATCGACACCGGCACGTTTGGCCGCCGCGTGGAAGTCCCGTGACTGCTTGGGTCTGACCTGTGTGTCATGGGTGCCGTGGATCAACAGCACGGGACTCTTAATCTTCGCGACATTGTTGATCGGGGAGTTATTCCGCAACATGGCGTCGTCGGTTTCGTCGCCTGGATCGCCAATCGTGCGGACAACCCAGGCCTTCAACCACTCCTTGCGGTAGCTCATTGACACCATTTCGCGAAGGTCGGCTATCCCAGCCAGGCTCACGATACACTTGAAGCGGTCAGGTTTTTGAAATGCAGCGGTCAGCGCGACGTAGCCACCGTAGCTACCGCCAACCATGCATGCGTTTTCGGTGTCAGCCACGTTCTGTTCATCTAACCAGCCGAGCGCATCGTACACATCCTGCTGCATCTCGCCGCCCCATTCACGATACCCGGCAATTTCGTAATCGTTGCCAAAGCCAGTTGAGCCTCTGTGGTTCACCTGCAATACCGCATAGCCGCGGTTCGCCAGGAACTGGACATAAGGATTGAAATAACGATAGTTTCGGGCCTGTGGACCACCGTGTGGCAGCACAACCACCGCTGGCTTCTTGTCGGGCGATGTAACCGGCAGCGTCAGATAACCGTTCAACACCATCCCGTCACTCGCCTCAAACTCATAAGGCTGCACCGGTGCCAGCGAAACCTTCTCCAGGTACGGGTGCTTACTGAACCAGATGCCGCCGGCCTTCTTCTGCAGGTCCAGCCAGAAATACTTGGGTGGCGAATCGTCGCGAACTGCGGCCACAATCAGTTTTGTCCGGTCGTCGTCGTAACTGGTGATCGAAACCTGGTAGTCAGGAAAGCTCTTCTTTACGAGACTCTCGATCTCAAAATAGGATTCGTCCAGGTAGTGGTCGATGCGAAAATCGTCGAAATACCACGCGCCAATCAGTTTGTCTTCGTCTTTTGACCAGATAGCGCCGCCAATGTCGTGATCCTCGGGAGCGAAAACCAACTCCTCGAAATCGCCGGACGGAATATCGTAACGCCAAAGACCCTGGCGCCCAATTTCGTGATCGCTGAAGACCAGCAGCTTGTCTCCGTCTACGAACGCCGGATCGAACGTCTCATCCTCGCCAATCACGTAGGAGTGGAGCTTGGCCCACTTGCTGTCGTTGTCCGGCCGATACCAGATCGTCCGCAGGTTCTCGTCGGTTCCGACGCCGAAGACTACGTCACCCTCGCTGTTCGCCTCCCAGGCGCCTACCTCGTAAACATTGGGGAACAGTTTCTTGAATTTGTTCTTGTAGATATCTACCTTGAAGACGGCAAATCCTTTATCGAGATCATCGTAGAGTTGCAGCAGAATGTGTTTCGGATCGTCCGGCAGGTAAGACACCACGTTGGATGTGCTGTAAACATACGACCACCACGGCGAATCTGTGAGCGTTTTTCGCTTGAGCTCCTTAAGGCCCTTGCCGTCGCGATTAACACTGTATAAACGACTGGATCGCAGTCGATCGCCATTGATGAGCATCGACTTGCTCGACGCAATTAGCAGCCGCTCTTCGTTGGCCCAGTGGATCCACTCGATCCGGTCCTCGCCATATTTAAGGCGTATGATCGGCGTCATTTCACGGCTGCCGAAAGGGGCAACATTCACGATCGGGCCCTGTTCGCTATTGACGATCAAAGCAACGTATTCGCCATTCGGCGAAACATTGGGTTGCTCGACGATCGGCAACTGACCGAATGCCGTGTAGGGAATTTCCTGCGAAAGCGCCTGAGACGGCAGAATAGCGCTCGACGCCGAGATGAAGATAAGGGTAGTCAAAAACAGGCGTGCCATAGGTTTAGTCCGCTCCTCTCGCAGGTTGTCGATTGTTTTCCGACAGGTCTAAATCATACACACCTGATTTCATTTAGGGGAGTGGGCTCTCCTTGATGTCGCAGCGGTCGTGCCTGTCATGATCGCACGATACCCAGCAAAACCATGACGAAAACCCCGTATCAAGATCCTGACGTGGGTCGTATGGCGCTGGAACGCCGTTGGCGCCTGTGAAAGGCCTCAGGCCGCGTCGTTGGCGGCGTCCTCACCAGCGGCAATGTCGTCGTTTCGGCTGAGATGGCTGGCAACGATCTCCCGCAATCCGGGCATCGTAAATGGTTTGGACAGGTAGTCGCTCATGCCAGCTTCAAGGCAGCGCTCACGATCACCAGTGAGGGCGTTAGCGGTCAGTGCGATGATCGGGTGGGCCGCTTTGTCCGCGGATTGCTCGTATTCGCGAATGGCTTTTGTTGCTGTGAATCCGTCCATCTCCGGCATTTGGCAATCCATGAGTACGATATCGAAGCACTTTTCCTGATTGATGAGGAGCTCGACAGCCTCCTTGCCGTTCATGGCAGTGGTTGTCTTGCAACCGAGCATTTTCAACATCGCTTTTGCAACCTCCTGGTTGACGATATTGTCCTCCACCAGCAAAACGGTGGCATTTAGCGGTGTGTCATCGGCTGCTTCTGGCTGCGCTGAGCGCAGTGAATGGGCTTCGCCGTCGTTGTCCACGCCCATCAGGCCTGACAGGCAGCTTCGCAAGAGTCTCTGGCGGACCGGTTTGGTCAACGTGAAATCAATGCCGAGGTTTTCGCGCTCAGCCCGATCGAGCTGACAAGACAAAGAGCTCAGTAGGACTATTTTGGCGGCAGAACCAATATTTCGCTTTCGAATCTCAGCCGCTGTCTCAAGCCCGTTCATTTCCGGCATCTTCAGATCCAGCAGGATAATGTCCGGATTCAGGTGGTGTTCGAGCGCGTCGATAGACTCGCGTCCAGAGGCTGCCTCCGATGCATCGATTCCCCAGCCAGTCAGCTGCGTAACCAGTATTTCCCTGTTCGTAGCATTGTCGTCAACGATCAGCACCCTGGCACCTGACAGTGACTGCTGCTCCCGGTCATCTTGCCAGGTGAGGCTTTCGAGGGAAATTCGGAACCAGAACGTCGTACCCTGACCTTTGACACTGTTGACGCCGATCTCTCCGCCCATCAGCTCGACCAGCTGCCTGGTAATCGACAGGCCAAGGCCGGTGCCTCCGAACCGGCGTGTTACCGATCCATCCTCCTGGGAGAAGGACTCAAAAATGCGTGCCTGATACTCAGTTTCAATACCAATTCCCGTATCAATGACCTCGACGAGCAGGCCCTCGTCATTCGTTGCTTTCGCATCCGCTGGCGATACGCGGATCAAGACCTGGCCTGCTTTGGTGAACTTGATCGCATTGCCGACGAGATTGAGAAGAACCTGACGAACTCGCAGGCCATCACCAACGCGGTTCGGCCGAAGAGTCGGTCCAAAATCGCACATGAGTTCAAGACCCTTCTGGCCCGCTTGTTCGGCTAATAGCTCGGCGACTTCTTCGACAGTGTCGCGGAGGTCAAATGGTGCTGAGTCCAGCTCCAGTTTGCCTGCTTCAATCTTCGAAAAGTCCAGGATGTCATTGATAATTGCCAGAAGAGATTCGGCCGAAGACCGGATGTTCTCTGCGTAGTGACGTTGACGCCGATCGATATTCATGGACGAGAGCATCAGTTCGGTCATTCCCAATACGCCGTTCATCGGTGTACGGATCTCGTGACTCATGCGCGCCAGGAACTCGCTCTTCGCTTCATTGGCGGCTTCAGCTTTGTCTCTTGCGTCGCTCAGTTCTTCGACCAGGCTTTCCAGCCGGTCGTTCGCATCGGCAAGGCTCCTCGTCTGCTCATCGACCTCGGATTGCAAGTGTTCGCGGTGCGCTTCGAGCCGCCGATCGCGAACTTCGAGTTTTCTCAACATGTCGTTGACCGCAACGGCCAGCGATGCAATCTCGTCGTTACCTTCGACATCAGCCCGGAGTGAAAAGTCTTCGTCGGCCGACACTGATTGGGCCAATACAGAAAGTGTCCTTATCGGTCGCACGATTGCCGGTGTAAGCAGCGACGACAGAGCGAAGGAAATGATTGTGCCGATTAGCAACGCAAGTGCCGTCAATGCCATCGATCGATAGATACTATTGAAGACAGGACGGAGGTTCGAGCGCACGAATATCGTGCCGATGGTTTCGCCTTCATACTGGATAGGCTGGACGAGCTCAAGCTTGCTCATACCGATCGTTCGGGCCGCTGCCATATCGCGCTGCTGTTGCTCGGCAATCCATTCATCTGGAAGTTCGCTGTCCGCGCCGAGCGCCAGCCGGGCGAGTTCTTCACCATTGCCGGAAAAAATCGCTGCGGTCTTCACGCTCGATTGTGCTTCCAGAGACGACAAGACGCGGTTGGCCTGCTCGACATCGTCAAAGGTGAGGGCGCCAAGGCTGTTCTTTCCAACAACATCGGACAGGACGGATAACTGGGAGCGTAGCGCGTCTCGGGCCTGGAGCGCCTGCCCAAAGAGCAATAAAAGCGACGCAGACAGGAGGGCGACGGAAGCGGCGACCATTATGATGACTTGCACTTTGCGGGATAATGGCAGACTGCGGAGGGAATTGATCATCTCCGAGCCCTCCTGTTTTCATCAAACAACTCCGCAAGCTCCAGTAACTGAGAGCTGACCACGAGGTTCGACGATTCGTAGGCCGCAACATTAATCCTTATGGCGACCTTCTTGCTCCTTGTTGAAAGGCCGACCATGCCACCAGCATTGACGAAGTCTGGTGTATCGCTAATGGTGAGAATCGGGTTGTTCGAGACAAGCTTGATTAGTTCTTCGACTCGATCCCTCTCCGTTCGGGCCATGTACAGGATGTCACAAGTAGTCGAAACATCGGCTATATCCTCTGCCACATAAAGAACCCGCAGAGGACGCTCCTTCACGCTTCGACCCGTCAACCGCTTTTGTGCAAGTTCGAATATTTCGTCATTTGCAAAGCAAAGTCTGAGCGGCGCGGCCTGATGATTCGACGAAACCGGCCATGTTACGAATCGAGCGATTTTGTATACCAACGCGAGCCTGACATCGTCATCCGACACGCCTTGGGCCAACGACGGTGCACAAAGGCAGCTGACAAGGGTCAGCGCTAGCAGGCGGCGAGCGGATCGTCGAAGGTTCATTCTCTATAGCTCAGCAAACGCTCAGAATGAATAACGAAGATTCAGGAAAGCGGTACGCTCGATTACGGTTGGACGAATATCACCAAGCTCTGAGTAGTACTCGTAAGTCACGTCATCCAGCAAGTTCCGGACACCAAGGGAGAAGATCCAATGATCATCTATACTCCATCGAACATTCACGTTTGCTTGCCAGTAGTCTTCAATTGACCCGAATTCCACTTCGTCCACATAACGAATGAGCGCAGCAACATTGACATTCTCGGTCGGCGACCATTCGGGGCGCAGACTGAATTGCCACTCCGGGTAGGTTCCACCAACTGGTAGCGTTGTGGGATCTTCCATGGCATCTTCTTTCGCGTAACTTACTGCTGTTCGCAGGCGGAGGTCCTTATGCGGCATCCAGTCGAGTGCCGCTTCGAAGCCGGTTATCGTGGACTCATTTACGTTTGAGAATTCGTAAAACGCCACGACACTTTCAGAGGTAAGAAAACAGGTTGGGTCAAGAAAGAATGAGACACCAGACGGGTCACAGACTATGTTGCCCGGGGTCAGGGAGCGGATCTTGTCATACTCCATCTGGAATAACGCGACATCGTAGCTCACGTTGCTGCGCAGCTGGCCCCGCGCGCCGAGTTCGTAAGCCAGGTTGGACTCGGACTCGAAATTGAGATTGCCAAGAGTTCCGACGCGAGCTGGAACGGTGGTTGGGTTGAAGAAACTGCCTGGTGGAAACGCCTCCCGAATGTCCCGTACCTCTGCAGAGAGATCTGCAACGGACGGTGTCCGGACTGCACGTGTTACGGCGGCCCAGACGGTGTGATCCTCCGCTGGTTTCCACAGCAATCGAACCGTCGGCATAACTTCGACGTCGTCGGGGGACAACTCGTTGTCTTCAAGTTTGAGTCCGACGGTCACGCTTAGCTGATCTTCAACCAGGCTGATTTCATCCTGTATGAATGCACTGATTACGTGGTCGCTATCGATCTCCTGGATAAACCGGATGACACCGGAGCCGTCAACGTCATAGCGATTGAAACGTAACCAACCACCTACAGCCAATTCATGACGTCCCATGTCCTTGTGATGTTGTAGATCGATGCTGTAAGTTGTCCGGCGCTCGTCATAAAGGTATGACTCGCGCTCGGTGAAGTCGATGTAGGCCTGAGCATTCGTACGCGAATCCTCACCGTGACTGACTGACCATTGCCCGATAGCAAACGCACCGCTTACATCCGCATTGTCCTCCACGATCGCCGTATACGACGGCGGAACAGGCGAGAACTGTTGCTGCGTAGAACCCATTTCGCCGGCATAGCCTTCGACTGTGAATTTGAACTCCCTGTTGTCGACGACCCGGTCCGTCCGGAAGCTCGCCCGCAACAACGACCAGTCGTCATACCCATCTGAGCCATCCAGGAGAGGATTGCCGTCAGCTGACATGTACTTTACGAAGCCCCTGTAAGAGGTTTCGTCATTGAAACGACTTTCATAACGAGCGGCCAGGAAGTTCCCTCCCTCCGGGTCCATTCCCCCAAGTACTGAGCCGCCTGCTGCCTCGCTCGAGGAGCGTGTGATGATATTGACCACGCCGTTTACGGCATTGGTACCCCAGGCGACTGCACCAGGACCGCGAATAATTTCAATTCGTTCGATTTCCTCAATCAGCGTACTCTGCACGTCCCAGAAAACCCCGGAGAAGGAGGGCGTGTACAGCAGTCGGCCATCCATCAATACCAGGAGTTTGTTGGCATAACGCCCTGAGAACCCGCGGCTACCGACGGCCCACTTGTTGGCATCAATTTGCGCTACGTTGAGACCGGGCGCCAGCCGAAGGGCTTCCGGGATGCTGCGAATACCGTGTCGTTGGATATCATTTCGCGTGATGACGAATACGGCCGATGTTGCGTCCGCTAATGGTTCTGCTTTCCTTGAGACGGACGTGACCTCGAAATTGATCAGCTCCTCGATACTGAGTTCGAACAAATCGTTGGCCGAGTCTGCTATTGCCAGACTGCTAAAAAATAGCGAGAAAGCGCTGCCGGCAAGGACGCCGGTCAAACGCCGAGAGGGGCGAATCGTATGTTCCATGGGTTCACCTGAATCCGAGGTTATCTATTGCTGTCTCTATGGTTATCGTCACAACAGCACGTAACTTTATGAAAAAGAGAAAAAAAGTTACTCTGCGACGGGGCCGCTCGCAGGCCCGGGAAACAGCTAAATTGCGCGCGGTAGGAGCGTCAAAACCGCCGGAAATGGCCAAACAGAGAAGTGCGCGGTTGGCAGGGTGGGTATTCGTACAGATCGAGGGGCGAAACGCGCCATATTATGTGAAGAACAATCCAAAAAACGTCAAGCACAGTAGTGGTGAATTGTCTGTTTTTACGAATACATCTGCTTTCCTGGCTCGCTTGAGGTCGCGATCCTGGACAAGCAATACGGTACCGGGCCCCAACTGCCATAGTCCTTGTGCTGCCCGCAGCGTTTTATCTGGCTAACAACGAAGGATTTCGTCGTATTCAGTGATCTAGTTGATGAACCAGGTCCGCCACCACAGACCAAACTGTGTGCTGTAGCCGAGATCGCGACGACGGATTCGTAGATCGCTATCAAGCACGTAGTAGGTTGGGAACGCATAGACGTTCCAGTCCTGCGCGACGAGGCTGTCGCCGAGCACGACAGGCAGATCAATCTCGTGACGATCGACATAGTCACGGACCTCATCGCGGTCCTGCCAGTCGAGTGCCACGGTCAGGATTTGCAGCGAATCTTCATCCCGTAGTCGACGCAGGCGCGTCAGGTTGTCGGAGCTGACAGCGCAGAACTTGCACCATGGCGCGAAAAAATAGACAAGCACTGGCCGGTTGCCTGCAGTGGCGATATCGTAGCTGCCGCCACGCAACAGCGGGGCGTTTAAGGGGGGCGCTATGGTACCGGAGGTCGAGAGCATGTTGCGCGCCTGGAATGTGCTGACCGCGAGAAACACAGCAACGAAGAACAGGACGTTCAGGAACAGGCCCGTACGCTGTTTCAGGAATTGTCGAACTTTTTGCTGGTTTGCCATCACTGCAGTCTACCCGAATCACATGGCCTTCTTCGGCAGGGTTGACTAGTGCTGGGGCATAGCTGGCGTTCGCATGACACACAAGGGCGGGAATTGATTCCTGCGCATCGGGTACTGCATTGCGTATACGCGCTCAAGGACACGCACTGAGAACGTCTTCTAGTTCACCTTGGTCGCGAACGTGTCATGATGCCCGGAGATGAGCGAGCGCAGGTAGAATGAAAGATCGGCAAGACCTTTGAACCCGGCCTCTTTTGCCGCGAGCTCTTTTTCCTCGACAGTGACATCCGCCGGTGCTGCGAATGCCTCAAAACTCCGGTGAAATCCGATCGTGAATATATCGACGTCAGAACCTGCCGCACGACGGAATATCATGTTCGGCGTCTGGCCGGTCGATGCGAGGTAGGTGTTCTCCATACGACGCTGCTCGAGGAGTTCATTGGCTTTTCCAGGCGCTGCCTCGAACATCTCAATGTGATAAAAATTATTTTCGGCGTAGGCGTCTTCAACCGCTGACCAGGGCGGTCCGTACGCGAAATGGTCTTCATAAAACGCAAAGAAACTCTGGCCGGCGCCAAGCAGTTCGGCATATTTGGCTGATGCAGCACTCCTTTTTCGCGTCGCTGCTTGAGCGTGGTAGTCGGTCCAACTCTGCATCGGGACGATGACCAGTAAATCCCACTGGTCGCCCTGCGAATGGCGCATGAGAAGAGGGCGTTCTTGTCCCGATTCGTCGTAATACGGAGATGCCTTCAGCTGTGCTTCCCAGTCAAGCAGATCCGCCAGGGCGCCAGTCGCAGCTCGAATCGTCGTAACCTTGTACAGGTACTCGCCTTCCAGCTTCTCTGCGCTACCGATCGTTGGCAAACAGAAGGTCAGGATGAATACCCAGGCTATGCGCATGTTCATTGTGCAGTCCTCATTCTTGCAATGCTTCGAAGCGTACAAGCGTGTATCGGCTTGCATTAGTCGCGAGCATTTTCTCCGCGAGCTTGCCGTGCAGACCTTCTTCCCAGTAATTCCAGCGTTCGACAAACTGCTTCGCAAGTTCATAGTCACCTGCGTACTGTAATTGCAGGACCTGCTGCAACAACTCCGTTACGACGTCATGATATTGATCGTAGTCGACTTTCAGAAGGCCCGAGGTAGTGTCTGGGGCTATCAGGCCACGTTCAAGATAATAGTTGAACTGCATGAGCTGCATATTCTGATAGGGCTGCTCCGGTCTGGGCCTCGTGATTTGTAGCGTACGTCGAATGCCGTCCGCATAGTGTGCTCGCAGAGCGTCGTCGTCGTGGTAGCCCATGGCTCGTAACGCCGGTGCGGCGTACAGCGAAACGAGGTCGGACTTCATTTCCTCGAGCAGGTCGGCGTAATCAGCCAAAGCGCTGCCCAGATCGCGCCCGTCGGCCGTCTTGCTGACGCCGAGATAGTGGCCGATCTCATGCCAAAGGGTTCGGTTGAACCCGCCTTCACTGGTCAGGTGATCGCGGCAGCAGGCATCAACCGCAGCATCGAAGCGCTTCTTTCGACTCTCAAAAATGTCAGGGTGCATCATGATGTTGTAGCGCAACAGAATAGTTCTGCCGTATTTGCGCGTGTGATCGGCGTCGTTCGGCAGGATCGTTGCCGTGTTACCGCCTCTCGACTGTCCGAAGTCGGCAATGATGTTGTAGACGCCGACAGGAATTTTCGTGCGGACGGTTTTGTGGTGTTCGTAAGGTAGAGAGTCTTCAATTGCCTGCAGGCCTGTGATCGCGCTCTCCAAAGCTCGGCTTGCTTCGTCGTCGCGTGCGAGCACGCTCACACCGTAGCTCGCTTTAATGCCGCGAAGCTTGTCGTCATAGGTCTCGTAACTTCCAAATGCGACGTTCAACCCCCCAAAGTCACCGCTGACCCACGAAGCGTCGCCCGATTCGTAGTTACCGCTCAAGAGGTCTCGCGCACGGTTGTGCAAGTAGGCGGCGAAGTCAGGCGTTTCACGTTGTACGTGATCTGCCGCGGCGGTGAGGTGCAGACGTGCCTCGCGAAGTTGCGGTGCGAAGGCCAGGGCATACGGTACTGCGTACAGCCTGTCGCGGTCGGCCCTAAACGATTCCAGCCGTTCGCGAAGGCCTGTATGCAGCGCATCGACTTCCGGGAAGTCGCCGAGCCGCATGATGTCGGCCGACAGGTTTTCTTTGCTTGCGCGACGCACGATACTCCTGAGGTCGAGCAGCAGATCGGCGTCGTCGGGATTTTGCGCCAGGTAACTATCGAACTCTTCGCGCGTGAGATCGGATGGATAGAAATTTCGTCCAGGGCGCTCGGGGGCAACGGGGACGAACGCTAGCCGCGCGTTATCGAGCGTCGTCACGATGGGCCCGTGCGAGAGGTGCCAGAGATCGAGCAGATTTACAGTGGCAGGCGATCGATCCGTCGAGTCATGTAATTCGAGAAGTGCCTGCTTTGCAGCCGCGGATTGCCCATGCAGCTGCAGTTCGTAAAGGTCGTTGATGATTCTTCCCGCAGCGATTAATTCTGCAACAGCTTTCGCCTCGGCGCCTGTCAGGTGACTGAGGTCGGGGTCGAGCGTGACTCTCAAAGTGGCGTCGAGGATGGGCTGTGACTGTTCCTGGCTCCAGTAGCCCTCAGGCAGTTCCGCAAGGGCGTTCGCTGTCAATAACAAACAACTCGCTATTGCGAGGCGCATGGTGACCTTCGGTTTGATCATCGAATTCATCCGATGGATGCGACAAGTGCTGCAAATCGTACCATGCGGGAGGAGATCGCGGCTGGATCGCTCTGGGCAGTAACTGTGGACCGCCAGGTTCATCGTTCTGCGCCACGTATGACCGAGATTCGCCATCCAGTAACCGGGGGAGAGTAATAGGGTTGGGTCAGACGTTAAGACCGAAGTTCGGATTGGCACGGCGGAGCAGGGCGCCCGTCCCCCATAATTGCCCCGAAGTTGGGAACGGCAGGTCAGAGCAAGTTCGGTCAGGGAAGCTCGCCTCCGGCTAGGGAACCCAGTCGGCTTCCGGATCGCTCAACGACTCGGAGACAATCGCACGTGCGTCTCTATTCGATCCTACTCCTGCCCGAAATTTCCCTTTATCGAGATGCCGTATATAGCCGGACCGTTGTCGTAACCGGTCAGGTTGTTGAAGTCGATTCCGCCGACCAGATTTTCCTCGTCGGTTATGTTGCGACCGAATACTGCAAGCTCCCAGCGACCGCCACTGAAAGTCACGCCCGCTCTTAGACCGAGCTCGAAAGCATCGTCGCTGGTGTATTCGAGTGACTCATACAGGAAAAACGTCGTGTCGCCCCGATACGCGTAGTCGATATCGAAGAACAATTTTTTGTCGTTGTCGAAATTATGCGTGTATTTCAGGATCAGGTTCGCCATGAATTCCGGGGCCTGGGGGAAGGAGTTACCATCAACGATGACATTTCCGTTCGCGTCGAGAGAATCCGTAACGGTACAAAGCCCGGAGCCACATGGCGCGATCCGGAGATTCGGGTCGTCCAGCTCGGTGTGGTTGTAGCTGAGTCCTGCCGTCACCAGAAATCTGTCCGATAGTAACCAGTCCAGATCGAGGTCCAGTCCCGTACCATTTCCGCGGTCCGCATTCACTAACTGCACCAGGTTACCGGCACCGCCGATAGCGGAGAACTGCATATCGTCAACCTGATACCGGTAGATTGAGGTGTTCAAGCGAATACGCTCATCGGCCAGCGTGGCCTTGATTCCAAATTCAAGCGACACGATCTCCTCGGAGCGTGCGGTCGACGGTGCACCGAAAAACGCGATGTCACGCCCCTGGATGGTTGGCGCACGGAAGCCGCTTGCAACGCGCCCATGCCAATTGAGATTGTCGTTAACCTTGTAAATACCGCTTATGTCCCAGCTGTTCTGTTTGTCCTGCACGTACACTGGCGCGGTCGGAATTGGTGACACCTGAACCGTGAGGTCTTTTTCGTCATCGGTATGTCGAAGGCCGCCTACAACTGTGAATTTGTCGGTAAAGTTGTAGCTCACCTGACCAAATAGAGCCCACGCCGTGTTTTCATGCGTAACTGTCGTTGCCGGAACAAAGAACGGTGATGTTGTCACCTGGAATTCAGAATTGAAAAAGAAAATTCCCGCTTGCCAAAATAGGCGACCGAGTCCATTGGTCGCCAGACGAAATTCCTGGGTAACCTGATCCAGGTCATCCAGCCCGTCCTGGGTTTGTGAGGGAAACGGGATACAGCTCGGCGTTGGGACCGGCGGACAAGGTCCGACCTCAGGGAGGAAATCAGCACCGTAGCCTCCATCGATATCACCAAGGCTCTTGTTCTCCACAGTTTCGTAGGCCGAAATGGAGGTCAGCGTAAGCCCGTTGTCGAAATTGTAATCCAGTTTCAGTGAGCCGCCGATCGCCTGGGCTTCTTGGGGGTTGTTGTTGCCCTCATCGAAAAACACGGTATTCCGATCGTAGTTGTCATTAAACTCGTTGCTGCCCGGGGTAACGATGTTGGCCCGGAAAATGGACGCTGTACCGTCATTGTCGCGGCCGTGCAGGTTAACTAGTGCTGAGAAGGTCTGACTGGGTGCGAATTTGAGCTGCGCGCGCCAGGCAAATTCATTGAAACCGCCCATTGCATCGTTGTCCCCGGTAAACGCGTTGTTGATCCAGTCTTCCCGGTTTTGGCTCAGGATCGATATCCGTCCGGTGACGGTTTGTGCGTCGTTCAAGCTGCCGCCCAGTCCACTCTCGAAAATGTAGGTTCCGAGGTTGCCTATGTTCACAGAGAAATAGCTGTCCGATTCTTTACTTGGCTTGCGCGTATCAAACTTGACAATTCCTGCTGGCGTATTGCGTCCGAACAGCGTGCCTTGCGGTCCGCGCAGAACTTCAACACGCTCGATATCGAACAATGGGAAGCTCTTTAGAATTACGTTTTCTTGCACAACCTCGTCCATGACAATGGAGACAGGTTGCGACGCGGCCAGGTCGAAGTCCGTATTGCCAAGTCCACGAATATAGAAACGTGGCCCGAGCCGACCGTTTGATGACTCCGCATATAAGCTCGGTACGCGCGCTGCAAGCGCCCGAATATCGTCGCCACCCTCGAACAATGTGCCAAAGCGGTTCCCCTGAATTGCAGTAACCGAGATCGGCACATCTTGAAGTTTTTCGTCGCGCCTTTGCGCGGTCACAAACACTTCGTCAAGGGCGAGGAATTCTTCGATATCGATGAATCCGTCGTCCTGTGCGTTCGCAATTCCAGATAGAAGTGCTACCGCCGAAGCCACAGCAATGCGGGAAACGACCGACGCAAGCCGAGCAAGCAAGGATAGACCCTCTATTGCTGGAATGATCAGTCGCCTTGTTTCACTGCCTGGGTACCCAAGTAGGGTTTCTGAGTTCAACGAAGTCGCCATGTTTACCGAATATTGAGTTTCTTGGTTAACTTGTCGACTGTTTGCCGATTATCTTTAACTAGAAAAATGATAATTGGGGTCGAACCGAGGATTCCGCAAATAATTGGTAATATTTGGGGTCGAACCGAGGATTCCGAATTCCTCGGTTCGACCCCAATTTTGTTTGAAGGACTGGATTCGATGAATGCAGACGTGCGGGGCAATGCAGAGTCGCGGGGACCATGACCTATGCAAAAGTCTAGGCCCAACTGAGTGTCAAAAGTTAAGGCCGAACCTTTGGATCATTGGCGGCAGTCAGATCTACCGGAAGAACCACCGAGCGCCAAGACTAAAACTGTCCGTATCACCGGCAAAGTCCAGGCTTACTCCGGCCGATAATTGATCCGTAAAGTAATAATCGCCAGCAAGTTCCAGGTACGTGTCGCTGTTATCCAGGTTGATATGATTCACTGATCCACGGATCTCGAACTGCGGCGCCAGAAAACCGCGAGCGCCGGCTGAAAACGCGAAGCCGGAATCGTCGGCGTCACCGCCGGGTGTATCCACCTCGGCCCGAACCAAACGAAGCGTGCTGACCAGGTCGAAGTCGTCCGAGTAATTCCAAACGTAGCCGCCACCAATCTCCAAGAGTGATGAATCGACGTTGTTGTTGAAATCCAGTGCGGTCAGGGCACCGACGAGAATCCAAGGTCCATCGAGCTCGTAGGATCCGGCCAATCGAAAGCCGTCACCACCACTGATGTCGACGTCGACAAAACGAAGCTCGGCAAAGGTGTAACTGAGATCACTTGGCGGCTTTTGTTGACTTGATTGTGCTGCCGCTGTTGTCTGAATAGACAATGCTGCGAGCAGTAGTAGTAACTTGTTCATCATTTCGTCCTATGTTCGTTGCCCAAACTGGTTCGCCAAAAATTAGCGATTCCCCAGGAAGGCGCGAATCCTAACGCCGCTCTTCCTCCGATGTCTAATCGCCGCCGCAGCATATCGTTGTGGCTTCACCACAACTCCGCCAGACATCGGTTTTCGTTATGGTTTTCCTCAAATGCAGGGTGTCGCCGTTTGGCGTCAGGGTCCATCATTCGAACAAAATATGCGCGTTGACTACGACGGCGCATACGGCAAACTACGCTGACGATAAAGTAACTGGCTACCGATCCGGGTGGCGAGACTGTCTACCGTCTTATTGCTCCCGAAAACCTGACTCCCTGGCGGAATTCGAGAATTCACTGCCATAATTATGGCGCAAGTCTGGGGAGGGCGCCTATCCCCAGCTGCAAGGCGCGACCCTCAGATACGCCAGCGAATCAGCGCTGATTTCTTAGCATTGGCACGACGGCCGCTTTGCGAGCATCTTTGAGCGCCCGATCTTGCTGTTTTTCGATATCGGCGAAATTCTTCTCGAGGTCGTTCAGTTTGAGGCGCAGTGTGTCAGATAATTTATCGGACTGATCCGCCTGCTCTCGAAACCTCTCAGCGTCGGTCTCGTGCTCCTTGCGACTTCCCTCCAAGGCCTCGACACAGCGCACCAATTGCTTGTTATGAATCCTGAGCTCTTCCATCTCCGCGAGACTCCGTTCCTGTGTCTCACATTCCTGCTTCAATCGTGTGACCTCACGATTCAGGTGTGCGTTTTCAGCGTCCAGCTTACTCACGTTACGCTCTAGCATTTGCAGTTGCCCTAGTCGGAGTTGAGCTGCTACGACCATGTTTTCGGTGGATCCGTGTTCCAGGGTGGATGATTCGACAAGTTTGGCAAACGACTCTTGCTCGGACCGTGCTTCCTGGATTTCCTTCTCGAGCAGTTTGCGCTTTTCAAACGACTTAACCAGTTCGCGCTTGAAGAAGTCTTGAGTTTTTTCGAACTCCGTTTGCAGAGCGGTAGTCTGCTGTCGTAATGAACCAACCGCATCCTGCATGGCGCCAAGCTTGATCTTGGTGTTCTCACGTTCCTTGCGAAGCGTGAGAACATTACTGGCCAACAATTTTGATTTCTTGAGCAGTGACTTGAACTCAGTACTGCGTTTAGAGCCCGTGGCTTGAAGAGACTCTATTTTTGCTTGCGATTTGGAGAACTTCTTAGCGAACAGGTCTCTTTGAACAGTAACGTTGTCCAGGTTCGTCTGGGCGGAGTGGGTCATATGCTCGATGCGACGTTTGCTAATTATGGCTTGAACCAGCCATGCACAAACGGCGCCCAGAATGCCGCCTCCGAGTACGTACATCGCTGTTTGAATAATCGAACTATCCATGCTGGTGCCTGGTGCAGGACTAAGGACACATTTCCTTAACCTGTCAGTATGGCCGTGCCGAGGATTATGAAATATGACGGATCGCACAAATTGGGACAAATTTCGATCGAAGCAGGCAGAATCACCCTCGATTTTCGCACCCAGAGTGCCCGTATGGGGCACTTGGCCGGCGTTGGAGATTTGTGGCTTTCCAGCATTATCGGCCCTTAGCCAGGGCGGAGGGCCCCAGGGCTTTAGTGGGGTTAGCGACGAGGTTTGATGCAGAGGTTAAGGCCAAACGTCGCAGCACTCGCTATTGGAGCGAATAGAGTTCTGACCGGTCATCGCGGGTAGGTACTCGGAGACGGTTAGCGCCCAACAACGTATCAAAAGTTGGAATATGGGAACTCTCGGACCACTCTGGAGCCGGCCCGGTATTACGGCGCGATCGGTACGAACGGGTCGCACGTGATCTTGCCCCTGGTAATGGTAAGGAAACTCGCCTCCGGCACCGGAATCCACTCGGCCTCGAGATTATTCAAAGGTTCGGAGACAATCGCGCGCGCATCCCTCGAAAAGCGGCCGGCATCGGGTGCTATTTCCATCGTCGCATCGCGACTTGCACTGTGAAACAGCGATCGCGATTCGCCTTCCGTCGAATAACGGACAGCGTACAACGACTCGCCGTCACTGATGCCGAGGGTCATTTGCAGCGCGTTTTCTATACCGTGTAGCTCGGCTTTGTGTTCGATCAATCCTGCCATGCGTGCCAGGCCTGCATGTACATCCCCATCCATACCGAAGCTCAGCGCGAGCAGGAACATGAGTTCGGAGTCTGTCGTGCCGCCAATGAGTGGGAATAATTCAGGCGCTATCGCGAGCGCAAGATCGCGATGCAGCTTTTCGTACTCATTGACGAGGCCGTTATGCACGAACAACCACTTCTTGTGATTGAACGGATGACAGTTGGTTCTCTGCACCGGAGAACCAGTCGTTGCCCGGACGTGTGCAAGGAACATCGGAGATTCGATCTGCGCAGCCAGCGCTTGCAGATTCATGTCGTTCCACGCGGGCCGGATGTCCTTGTAGACGCCCGGCACGTCGCGTTTGCCATACCAGCCGATGCCGAATCCATCGCCGTTGGTCGTGTTGTGCGAGTCCATTGCGCGCAGGCTCTGGTCGATAAGTGAATGGTCGGTCTTGAACAGCACCTCTTCCAGGAGAATGGGTGCGCCTGAGTAGGCAAGCCAACGACACATTGGGGTCTCCTTCTGGTTGCTTTGGTGGCAGATTTAGTGAGTTTGAGGGCTCAATAAGGGATTGGCAAATAGAGCCCAGTAGAGCCAAATAGTACAAGTAGTGGATCAATAATCACCATAAGCCTGGGAGGGGCGCTAATCCCCAACTTCTCGGCATTGGCTTGCTCCTCACCATAGCGTGAGTCGAGTACACCCTTGATGTGCCCAATCGACCGATCGAATTTCTTCAACAGCCGCGATTTACGTGAGGTGTAATTCTTTGACTTCATCGGAAGCTCTGGCGCGTTAGCTAAATCTCTGGAAGACACGTGGATCGATTGCCGCTGCGCCGAGCATGCCGCCCCAAAGCGCTCCGGCGATGCCAGGACTCAACACGTCTTGACCGGTTAAGAACAGTCCAGGGACGGGCGTTCGGGCGTTGAGTGCTTCCGACAGCATACGGCGCGGTGTCGTTTCGACGCCATAGAATCCACCTTTCTCATGACCAGTGAATAACGCGGTAGCGAGCGGCGTGCCAAGTTCGCGATACACGACAAGCGGCGCCAGTGCCGGGAACTTCTCCGTGAAAAAGGCCATCAATTTGGATTCGATCTCCTGTTTGAATGCTGCCCACTCCTCCGGGCGCTCTTCGGCGCCTCCATCTGCGAATTCGGCCACCGATGACCAATCGGCCCAAACCAGCGCTTCACCGGTGTGCCTGTTCGACGTGCCGGGATCGTGTGCAGGGTCCTTGAGCGAAGGGAACGAGGCGAACATCATCGGAAGAGGACCTTCTGACCATATGGCGTCATTGGTATCCCAGCTCTGGTAAAACCAGTGGTTCGAACGTGTCGCGCCGTGTTGAGCAATATCTCCCTCGAAGCCGAGGAAGATTTCGAAGTGACAGATAGACGGTTTGAATTCAGCTATCTCGCCGGCCCACTCCTGCTCGCAAATTTCCTGCGGTAGCAGGCGCTTGACCGTTTCGCCGGCTCCGATCGCCGAGACGATGACCGGCGCGTTGAATTCTTCGCCAGAACTCGTGCGCACACCAATGGCCTTTCCTTCTTCAACGAGTATCGCATTGACCGGCGTGTTAGCCCGGGCGCTACCGCCTGCAGCCTCGATCACGGGGACTAGCCCGTTCGCAATGGCGGCGGCGCCGCCGACGGGATATCCAGCACCATCGAGATAGTGGCCAATGACGTTGGCGTGGACACCGAAGCTCGCTTCCTTCGGCTTGCCACCGTACGTTCCCCATTGCGCCGACAAAACAGCAGCGAGCTTCGGGTCGGTAATGATGTCTGCGATTACTTCGCCGGTCGTACGACCCACCCAACGCTGAATGTTCTTCTTGTTCCACCAGCGATGTGCGGAGCGGAACGGCTCTGGCAACGAACGCTCTACAGAAACCAAACGCACAGCTGCCACCGCCGACTCCAACGCCTCGAAATAGGCATCGATTTCGGCAGCGTTGTCGGCAAACTGGTCTTTGAGTTCCATCTTGTAGGCGTCGGCCGGTCGTCCGACGGAAACCTCGAAGCCATCTGGGAAGTGCAGGACGTCATAGACGGTGCCGACCGATTGGAATTCGATCGTTCCACCGCTCAGCCAGTCCAGGATGCGCCCAGCCGGCTGATCATGACCGAAGGTGCCGCAATAATGGAGGCCGACATCCCAGGTAAAGCCGTTTCTAGAGAAGGAGTGAGTCAGTCCGCCGATTGTCTGGGCTTGCTCAAGTAGCAACACCTTGTGGTCCAACCGGGACAGAGCAGCGGCCGTCGTCATGCCGCCCATTCCCGATCCAACCACAATGACGTCGTAGTCAGTTGACATTGGACTGTCTCGATAGCGTGCCTACGGCGTTTTGCAGCAGATCTGTCGCCGCCGGATCGTGACTGCCCAGAATGACGAGGTCCGGTAATTGAGTCTTGAGATGACGAACCTTGGCGAAGGAGGCCAGCAACTCCGACTTATCGGCATAAATGCCGGGTAGTTGATCGCGCATGAGTAATTCAACTGCGTAGCTAAGATCACCGATGAGCAGTAGTGGGGGACGATCGTCCGATCTGACGAGCATCGATAGCGAACCCACGGTGTGTCCCGGCGTGGGCAACAACATCAACGTGCCATCACCCATGACATCGTAGCAGCCACCAAACGGTGCCAAGAGCGGGTCCTTTGTTGCGGTGAAATCGATAGGCCGCCATTTTGCGCCGGGCAACTGAATGTGGTCGCGAAAGAAGTAGTCGCGATCTGGATGCGGCTCTGAGAGCTGCTGCCATTCGTCGCGACTGACCAGCAGCTCAGCCTGGGGTACATCCGCTATACCACCGATGTGATCGAAGTGAAGGTGTGAGAAGACAACCGTGCTTACGTCTTCGGCACGTAGATTTAATCGATCCAGGTTCTTGGCCACCGTGTCGTCCGGTCCAATGGTCAAGCGGAACACGCGACGCATGAAGAATCGCCCGATCGCCGAGTCGACATAGTCAGGATCAGACACGATCGCCGGATCCAGGCCTGTATCGAACAGAACCAAACCATCGCGGTGCTCAATCACAAACACATTGATTGGAAGTTCGATCCAACTGCGTGAGGTCAGGGCCCACCATATTTTCGGCGCTCGACTGCCATAGCGGTGTTCCTTGTGTTGTTGACCAGACCCCGTGGAGAACACCCGGACGTTCTCAATCGCTCGGCGCGGTTCAGCCGATGTCCTTGCCTGCAGCATCACATTTCTCCTTTTCGGTTTTCGACCGTCAGTCGCCACAGGGCGACAGCACCCCATAGAGATACCAGGGGCAATACGATCCAGAATCCGGTTTCGCTTGGCAGATTCCAACCGTCGGCGCCCCGTGCGGACACCACCGCGGCAAGACAGACGACGGGCCAATAGACGGTGATGCCGAGCGCTGCCGCCAAGACAGGGCGGGCGTAACGATGGTTTTGCCAGTACAACGTCAGGCCAATAGCCAGCAGCGGAATGTAGGTCGCCAAATCACCAAACGCGAAGCCGTACCAGAAGGCCACCCCGACATCGGTGATGGTGGCCGCCGATTCCTGGGTGCCCATACGCACACCGATCTCATAGTCGAAGGCCGGGATTGCTTGTGCAATCAAAAGATAGACCAGCAACGCCCAGCCTGGTCCTTGTATACCCCAATAAACGATGCCGCGACTATTCATTCGCCGTACCTCCACATCCGATTGCGTCCCGAATGCAGTCAACCAGTACTGTGAAAGTGACTGGCTTAGTTGACGTGACGCAAGTGCCGGCTGCGATGGTTAGAACTGTCCA
>CAWJBO010000009.1:0-33159 GCA_963841145.1 uncultured Gammaproteobacteria bacterium | reverse complement strand
AGCCTCTTGCACCGGCTTTAGATCTCCGCTGGCAAGATCCACGGCGTTCTCCCTCAGCCGCGCGTGGATTTCACCGGACAACGCCATGTCGCCACCGGGTCGAAGCCGCCAGGCCCAGGTTGGATAGCCCGGGATGTACGCCTCAGGAAATACCAACAGACCGGCGCCCTCACCGACGGCCTCGTCGATAGATTTGAGTACGCTTTGGATGGTCTTTTTCTTGTTGAGAAGGACCGGAGGTCTCTGAATAACTGCGACTTTCGTGCTCATGCGACATGATCCCGATTCAGGCGTGGCCCTTCACCATACCTCAGCCTCGTCTGTAATCGACGCCGGATCAGCCCTGACGATCGCGGCATCTGCGATTGGATTCGTTTCGCTTACCGGCAGAACCGCGGGACTTGATCATTTATAGTGGCAAAGGTCGATCCAATGATTTGACGATGTCGCGGCCTTTGTCCAATCGCGGATTCAGAATCGGCACTTTTTCGCGATACCGGGTGTAGTCGTCCCCGAGACACCGCTCGAGATCGCGTTCCTCGCAAATGGAGGCTCACCAGCTATCGGTGAGCCTCGACTCTCTACAAGGAGCCCCGCGAATGCAGGGCTCTTTGAAAACAATCACCGAAAACTAGTCAGACGAGTCATCGTCGTCATGGTGCCTACGGCTACATTCCCCCACTGCCGGAAAAATGGCGAACGCCTGAGGAAACTCTGGATACGTTAATTCAGCAACCCAGTCGGGATTTTCGGGATCTTCAATTACGTGTTCGTTTATGTCGAGGTGTATCTCGGCGCACAGGCCATTATTCCTTCTCAATTTCTTCAGGAAAAAGGGAGGTGCGCCGGGAAAGGCATTTTGAGCCCCGTTACCGGCACTTTCGCCTCCAATCACCGAGAGGTCTACGTTTATGACGCCTCCACCGTCAACATCACCGCTAGCGGCACTGATCGCCCCGGACGCGTTAAAGATCGCTACATCTGCGGCGGCACCACCATCCGCCATCAAGTCGGCAGGACCACAGTCGCCGAGACAACCGGCCGGATTATTGAAAATAACCCACCAAATTGTGTACGGCGTGCCTGCCCTATCGACTTTCGCCATCACTCGACCTTCTACCTTGTTCTTCGAGCGCTTCAACCAGGCTGCGCCTTCCGCCGAGGTCCCCGCCGGCTGAACTTCCGCAGTCTGAAAAACCCTTGGACGATCCCCAGCCGAAACTGCTGCTGAAGAAATAATTAGTAACAAGAACGTGCATGATCTGATGAGCATTGGAATTTCCCCTTAAGATGACAAGCAACTTGCAAGACAATGTCCTACCGACTTGGCAGCCCGGCGATCTTGGGGTCCTTCGGGGAGTCATCCATGGCTTCTCAAAGGAAGCGAGGACCCGTGGCTTTGCGTCACTAGCTTTGGCCAGTTATGCCTTTTTCATATAAGGCACTCTGCGCGTCTGTGCCGATAGTGTCGAGCGAAATGGGAATTATTTCGATTCGCAACCCCGAATCAAATACTTGTCCTATAAAGTAGACTCATTCCAATGGTCTGGAACGGCACCTCCCCGCACGCAGCGAAACCTCGCGAAAGAAAATTAGGAAAGAAAATAGAGAAAATAGGGGTCGAACCGAGGTTTACTGATACTTGGGCTCTGGGCCGCGTCCGGCCGAAGCAGCCGTTTTGGTGCGGGATGTGATGGACAGGGACAGAGCGACCCCTATTTCCACTATTTCCAATAAACCTCGTTTCGACCCCTATTTTGTGCCTTCGGCCACGAAACGCGCACCGAGCGCCTTCCGGCGAAGGTAGGCATAGACCTCGAGCAGCGGCAGTTCTTTCGGGCAGACATCGGCGCAGGCCATCATGCCAACACAGCCAAACACCCCCTGGTCGCCGGCGACGACTTCGAACCAATCGGCGTCCGAGCGCTGATCGCGCGGGTCCATCATGAATCGGGCGACGCGGTTCAGCCCGGCACCCGCCAGAAACTCGGCGTCGAGGTTCGCCACACCGCAGGAGGCAACGCAGCAGCCACATTCGATACAGCGGTCACCCTCGTAGATAGCCTCGGCGATGTCGTCACTCATGCGTTCCTCTTGCGCCTCAGGGTCGAAGGGCTGGCGCTCGTGAATCCATGCCTCGGTACGCTCGGACATGCCGCGAAACCAGGTGCCGGTGTCGACCGACAGGTCCCCGACGAGTTTGAAGGCCGGCAACGGGTACAGCTGAATGTTTTCCGGCAGGTCCGAGGTCAACGTGCGGCAAGCCAGCGCCGGGCGGCCGTTGACCATCATGCCGCAGGAACCGCAGATGGCTGAGCGACAGGCGAAATCAAACTGCAGGCCGGGATCGTGCGTCTCGCGTATCTTGTTGAGCGCGATAAACAGCGACATGAACGGCGTCTCGTCAATCTCGAACACATCGGTGTGCGGCACAGAGTTCGGGTCTTCCGGGTTGAAGCGAAAGATCTCGAAGCAGAGGCGGCGCGGGGCTTTATCTTTGTTCTGACTCATCTATCTCCAACCCTTCATTGCGCAAGCGATTGCCAGGCGCCACGACGCAAGCGGCTGCCGATAGTCTCGGCCGTCCCCAGTCGCCCGTGACGCGTCTGCTCATCAAGTACTGAGTCGTTGTAGCCATCGATCGACTGCGTCATCTCGATGCGCTTGTCGCTGCCGTAACCGCGATGGCCGGGCGGCAAGTCGATCAGGCCGGTCGGCTCGTAGCTGAAGGTGGGATCGCTTTGCTCAGCGGACCAGCGAACCAACGTTCGATTCAGCCATTCTTTATCGTTGCGCAATGGATAATCCGACCGGAAATGAGCACCGCGACTCTCGGTCCGCGCCTGGGCACCCAGGGCGACCGTCATGGCCAACCGCAGCATGCCCTTCAAGCGTAACGCGAAAGCCAGCTCAGGGTTAACGCCAGGATCCTTGCAGCGCAACACGGCGTTGTCGCAGTCCTCCAGTAGTACCTGCAGTTCCTGCACAGCTTCGCTGAGCTCGTCACCCGTCCTGAAGATGCCGACTTTGTACATCATGGTTTCGCCCATGGCGTCGCGAATATCGTAGATGCTCCGTCCGTTGCCGATGCGCGCCAGCCAGTCCGCAGCACGTTGCTCGGCTATGGCAATCGCATCGAAGGCGCAGCCGGTATCGGCACGCAGCGACGTACCGGACGCGTGCTCGGCAACCCGCCGGCCGACAAGGCGCCCCGCTACCAGCGTCTCGGCAAGGCTGTTGCCGCCAAGCCTGTTGAATCCGTGCATGTCCCAGCAGGCCGCTTCGCCCACCGCAAACAGGCCACTGAGGCCGTATGCCTCGCCGTCCTTGTTAACTCGTACGCCGCCCATGGAGTAGTGCTGCGTCGGGCGCACCGGTACCAGGTCTTTGGCGGGGTTGATGCCCGCGAAATCACGGCAGATGTCCCAGACCTCCAGCAACTTGGTCCTGAGGTGCTCTTCGCCGAGGTGGCGTATGTCGAGCCACAGGTGCGGCCCATACGGCGAGTCGACGCCGTTGTCATCGCGCATGCGCTGCACCATGTGTCGCGATACCACATCGCGACTCGCGAGTTCCTGTTTCTCAGGTTCGGCTTCGACCATGAAACGCTCGAGATTCTTGTCGAGCAGATAGCCGCCGTCACCGCGGCAGCCTTCAGTCACAAGGATGCCGCTTGGCGACAACGTCGTCGGATGAAACTGCACGGCCTCCATGTTGCCGAGCGGCACAATGCCGGTATCCATCGCGATGATGGCACCGGTACCTTCGTTGATCGTGGCGTTGCTGGTGTACTGGCCGTAAATGCGCCCGTAACCGCCGGTGGCAATGACCGTCGTTTTGGCCATCACCGCGAAGTGCTTGCCGGTCCTGAGGCAACGCACGACGGCGCCAAGGCACCGGGAGCCATCGTGAATTAGTGAAACGGCCTCGGTCCGGTCGCGAACAGTAATGCCGAGCCGGACAACCTCGCTGTCGACTGCGTACAGCGCCGCGTGGCCGGTGCCGGCTGCCGCATAGCAAGCGCGCCACTTGGCGGTACCACCGAAGTCACGTTGTCCGATCAGCCCGTCGTTCTCCAGCGACTCATCGATATCGACAGCTTCGCCCTTGATGAAATAGTGGTTGCGGCCGCCTTGAACGCGACTCCACGGTACGCCGTAATGCGCGAGTTCGCGCACGGCAATCGGCGCCTCCTCGGCGAAAATATTGGCGACCTCCTGGTCGGCGCCCCAATCAGAGCCGCGAACCGTATCGAGGAAATGCACAGTTGGGCTGTCGCCTTCGGCTTTGACACAGTTTGCAAGCGCCGCTTGCATACCGCCCTGTGCCGCGCAGCTGTGACTGCGACGCGGCGGCACGAGCGACAGGATCATCGCCTCATGCCCGGCTGCCGCGGCTTCGATAGCACAGCGCTCGCCGGCGAGACCGCCGCCGATGACCAATACGTCGGTGGTTTCGAGTTGCGCGCTCATGCCGCGCCTCCCGCCAACAGGAATTTCAGCGGCGGCTCCATCCAGCCCGCGAGCACGACCAGTGTCAATCCACCGAGACCCAGGACCACCCAGAAGATGAACTGCTCCAGTCGATGCATGGTCTTGCGCGACATCCAGAGATCCGCGCCCCATTTTATCGCGAGCCGATACAGACCGACGCTGGCGTGAAATTCCACACAGATTAACAGCACCGCGTAGGGCAGCCAGAGGCCGGCGCCGACGCGCGCGAGTGATGATTCCGATTCGATGCCGGCAATATCGCCAAACAGCGGCGTCAGGATATCGAGGCCCAGCAACACAAGATGAAAGCTGCCGAGCACGAGGATGACCATGCCGGTGCGGACCTGCCAGATCCACAGCATCGACTCGGTGTGTGGCCGAAACGGCGAATGCTCGGTGCGCGTCGCCACGAATTCGCGACCCGAGTTTCTTAGGCCCCGCGCCAGCTCGATCATGCGTTTGCGCTCGCGCAACTGTGACGGAATCTTGCGTGACGCAAACACGGCATGGACAAGAAACAACGCGAATACGCCGACGATCGCTGGTTGCGCGATGTAGTAGTCCTCGAGCATCGTTGCCATCCAGTCGAAGCCGCGTTCACCCGTCAGGATGGAACCGACCAACACAACATGCCCCCACATGAACAAGGCTAGTAACAAGCCCGTGCCGCCGCTGATAACTTCATAGACTATTTGGCGGCGCGTTGATGTCGATGAATTTACATTAGTGGGACGTACTGTTGAGGCCTTGCTGTTCATCGCTACGGTTTGAGCTCCGAGAGTATGGCCGGGTTCTCTTCACGCTCCGCCAGTACCGTATGGCATACATCGCAATCACGCGAAATGGTCTCGCGTTCATCTGTCCGCAATTTCCTGCCGTGGCAGCGGAAACAGCCATCCGAATTCTGGTGACCAATATGTTCAGGGTAGGTATTCCACCAGACTTGCATTTGCGGGAACACATTGACCGCGTAGATATCACCCAGCGTGGTAGCCGCTTGCGCAATATCCTCGGCGCGCTCGGTGGCGATATCGGGGTATTGATCGAGATAGTAATTGTTGAGTTCGGCGGTTATAACTTCGCGAGCTGCTTCGTGCGATTCATATTCAGCATCGATAATGCGCAGCCCTTCTTTTCTTACGAAAGGAAGCGTCCTGTCGATCAACCCGTCGCGGATCGCGGCGTCTATTTCGGAGTCCGGCGCCTGATAGTTGTGACTCGGACGATTGTGACAATCGACGCAGTCCATATCCCGCCATGTGCCGCCCTCCTCAGGCGCCTTTCTGTCAGCGAACAACTTAACCTCGCCATCTTCATTGGTATATTCAACTTCGTATACGTCTTCACGCGTCTCGTCTGATCGGTAACGAATTTTGACCCTGGGATCGACGTGCCAGTGTATGCCGGAGGCGCCGTGACCCGCCGTGCCACCAACCTTCAACAGCAGCACCGAGGTCAGCTCTGTATTTGCCTCGTCCTCTTCATAGTGCTTCCTGATCGAGAGCTTGTCGCCGACAAAGCGCGTGGGCCAATGGCACTGCTCGCAGGTTTCACGTGCCGGACGAAGGTCGTGCAGCGGCGTTTTTATTGGCCGTGGGTATAAATCGAAAGCAACCGCGACCAGCTGCCACGCGCCATCGAGTTTCGACTTGACGAACCAGTCGGCTCCCGGGCCGATATGACACTCGGCGCAGCTGACGCGCGAGTGCGACGACCGCTGGTAAGCGGTGTGCTCAGGCTCCATAACGGAATGGCAAGCCATGCCGCAGAACTCCACCGACTCCATCACCTCGACGCCCTTGTAGGTGGCACCGGCCACGATAACGATGTTGAGCATGGTCGCGGCGACGAAAACCATCATCCAGTGTCGGGTCTTCGGTCGATTAAGGTCGAACACCGGCATCAACGGCGTAGTCTCACCGCCCGGCATTCGTCGCAAACTGCGGCGATAGAGGACGGCACCGACGGGAATCAGTATCAGCCCCGTGACGAATATCATCGGCAGGATCAGGTAAGTCAGGATGCCGAGATACGGCCCGCCATGAAAACCGAGCTGCTCCATAACAAACAGGCTGACTATGAGTACCAGGCCGACGATGGCGAGCCCGGTACCGATGAGACTGATGCCGTTATGGGTAATCGACGATAAGAAGTTCCGGAACACAGCTTTCCCCTGAATTAAGTTTGTACGCTGCCTGCTGCCCTAGTGAGTCAGCAAAGCCCAGACAATTCCAATCGCGAGTAATACACCAATAGTCAGGAAAATAGAACCAAAGATGTAAGCATCGCGGCGTTGCCTCGGATTCGGTCCTTCTACCAGGTAATCTTCCAGTTCATTGTTCGCAACCAGACGCTCGTACTCAAGTGGCCGCTCCGCCTTGAAGCGTTCCAGCGACATCTTGCCGGTAAATATCACCAGGTCCATCGGGAAGCTCTCTGGACGCAGATGCGTGTGGAAGAAGTGGAAGAAGAAAATGAATCCGGTCGCGAGCAATGCTTCATCACTGTGAATCACGTAGGCCGCGTTCAGCGTCCACCCTGGGAGGAAGCTGGTGAAGAAATCCGGGAACCACAGGAACAACCCCGAGATACCGATCATCATGACACCCCAGAATACGGCCAGGTAATCGAACTTCTCGAAATAGGTCCAGCGATCGCCCGGTGGGCGCTCACCGAGATAGAGGAAGTAACGAATATTGCCGATAAAGTCGAAAAGGTCCTTTGGTTGCGGCGTCATCGAGTTCGGCCCCCAGAACATGCCACGTTCTTTGCGGAACACCGAGCGAACCAGGACATCCAGAATATGGACCAGCATGTATCCGAACGTCCCGATCGCGGCGACCCTGTGTATGAAACGAGTTGAATCGATTCCACCAAGAATATCGACAAGTTGCTGAGCCCAGGCTGCGCTGTGGAATTTCAGTGGCAAGCCAGTCAGCGCAAGCAGTACGAAGGTCGTGATAATCACGACGTGCATGCGCATGTTCTTCCTGCGGAAACGCTGGATGTATTTGCCGCTGTTGCCATATCTTTCTTCATCGAACTCGCCACGCAGCACACCAACCAGCGAGCGTTGCAGCCATAGGGCGTCATGAATGCCGAAGAAAACGAAGACACCGACCAACAGGCTGGTCATGAATATCCATACGACATACACGGCGAAAATATCATCGGGATTCGTCGGATCGTTATGTGGATCAAACGTCGCAAACGCAGCCGTCACATTCTCGTGGCAATTGCTGCATGTCTGCAGCACATTATCACTGTGTACGCTGGACTCCGGATGACCCGCCGCGCGGTTGCTGTGCGGGGTATGGCAGTCCGAGCAGATGGCGCCGCCAGACATCCCGAGTTCGTCCGCCTTGCCGTGAAAGCTGTCCCTGAAGGACAGCAGGTACTCTTCGTGACAGCGCCCGCAATTATCGGCTGAAGCCAAGCGGTTGGCCGCAGTGGTCGGATCACCAATCTGATGTGAGGAATGGCAATCGATACAAACCGGACCGTCCTCGCCGGCCTGCCACGCAAGGCCGTGAGCGCTATGGTCCCGCCACTCATTGAGCAACAACTGATGGCACTGGCCACACATCTCCGGCGAATTCGCGTGCGATGTGGCGGCGCGGTCCTTGTCGATGGCAAGAATCTGGTGATCGCCATGACAGTCACTACAACTCGGCGCATTGATCAGTCCTGACAGCAATAGTGCCTTGCCGTGTTCGCTGGTCAGGTAACCGTCGACTAGCTGCGGCGGATCGTCGTGACAGGCGCCGCAAGTCTTGATCTGGTTGACCGGCGAAACCGCGGAAGCGAGCTCTTCGACCAGGTGTATCTCATGCGAGGCGCCATGGCAGTCGCCGCAAGCCGCTTTACCGCCGTGTACGCTGCGTTTGATGGCTCGCGGCGCTTTGCCGTGACACTCATTACAGCTCATCTCGTCCGTCAAGGGTTCGAGATCTTTGCCCTCGTGCTCGGCTGTTACATTGCTATGGCAATCAGAACACGAATGGTCGGGATGCGCTGTCGACGAGACCACCACATCTTCATGGCATTCGCCGCAATTGATGTCCGCTGCAAGTAGCGTTGAAGCGCCAAATAGGAGAATTACCAGCGCCAGCATTGCCTGAATCAGACGAGCGAGAGTCGAATGGTTAGTCATTATTGTAAATCCCTGAATCCTGAGGCTTTAGTAAGCCAATCAGTGCATGGTTGCTATCAGGGATTTCCGATAGAGATCCTTCGGTATCGGGCCCGCGAACTACACGGCGTAGAGCGGGCTGATGTCCATATAGATCTTGTAGTGCGATATCAGGTCACCGTCGTACTCGAGGACGTCGGTGAAAGGCAGCGTTATCGACGAGCCGTCGATCCGGGTGTAACTGACCTCACCCTCGCAAACCAGCGTAGACCCAGTGCCAAACGTGTTTTGCACCTTATGCGAACAACTCGCTATCGTGCCAAAAAATCCTCCCACCGCCGCCTGGATCGCGGCGCGTCCACGAACGGGAGGCGCAGAGCCGAAACGAAAAACGGCGTCGTCGGTCAGGTAACCGACGAACGCCGCTGCGTCGTTCGCATCGATTGCGCCGAAAAGGCCGCCGGTATCAACACCGGCGGCGCTGGTCTGCGTCACTGAATACTGCCGTAGTAATTGGCGAGCGCGTCAAAATCCGCGGCCGTCAGTTTTTCAAACACTTCTTTCATTTTTTTCGGCTGCGGACGGCTGTCGTCGGCAAACTGGTCAAACGATTTGCGCAGAAAAGCGATTGGCTGCCCGCCCATCAGGCCGGCCTCATCGTCCGCGTTGGTACCGGCTTCCGAGTGGCACTTGTCGCAGTGCTCGTTGTGCAGAGCCTCACCGGACGCGGCCAACGCGGCGTCAAAATCCTGCTTCATCTTTACGTAGTCCATTCCGGCGTAGGCAGCAGCGATCTCGTCGATTTGGTCCTCGTTCAATTCTGCGGCTACGGCGCACATCGAGGTGGCTGGACGGCTCGTATCACCATGCCGATACTTGGATTCGACGCACGGGCGGCCTTCGTCCTGGTACAGATACAGTGTGTCTGCATGCACGAACTCGGGGTATCCGGCGATGGTCGGTACATCTGCTGACTGGCTGACCCCGCCTTTACCGTGGCAATCGTTGCAACCCTTCATCAGGGCACCGACATCCGCGGAACTGGCCGCTGAGAAAGCCGTACCTAGAATAACCGCTGTCAAGTAAGTAGTAAGTCGTTTCATGTCATCTCCCTGGCTAAGGCAATTTGCCTTGGAAATCATACAACAAGTATCATCTGTCGTGGCTGAACAGTCGCTGAATTCTAGCTCGATCGGTCCGCCAGATAGCTGCGCATTATCGCTGGGAGCGCGGTGGACAGCCAGTAAGTACATGCCGCGACAGAAAGCCAGTAGGTAGATGCCGCGATGCCATACTCGGCCCGATTTGCTAAAAAAGCCTTGCAGATCCGTCCGTCTGCTAACGCAGGATCACCCGTCGCAACACCAAGCTCAAAAAGTAAGGGGAATGACATGTATCGCTTAACCTCCGGAAACTGGAATCTGGCCGTATTGATGCTGGTGTCCTCTCTCTTATTTGCATGCAGCGGTGACACAGGTCCGGCAGGTCCGGCCGGCGGTCAGGGAACCGCAGGTCCTCCAGGTCCCAGCGGACCACCAGGAACTGGCAGCTCTGCATCGGTACCTGTCGAGACGGCAGAGAAAATAAACGTTTCCATTCAAAGCATTACGGTACCTGCAGGCGGCGGCGCACCGACCGTTGAGCTGCGCCTGAGCGATGATCTCGGATTTGGTCTTACCGGACTGCCTTCCAGCGCCTTGAGTTTCACGCTGGCGCAGCTTTCCCCCGGCCAGAATGGCGGGTCCAGCGAATGGCAGTCCTACCCGACGCGTGGCCCGCAAGCTACGACAGAATCGGCAGGCGCCGGCAGCTATTCCGACAATGGCGATGGCACCTACACCTACACATTTGCGCAGGCCCTGACGGCCTATGCTGGCGGACCCACGTTTGATGAGAGCAAGATTCATCGTCTCGGCGTCGAGATTCGCACCAACCGCTACCTGCCGGAGAATATTCCGGCCAACAACGCACCCTACGATTTTCTGCCTAGCGGCGGCGCCGTCAATACAGCGAATCATCGCCTGATCGTCAACAACACCGCCTGTAACGCCTGCCACGACAACCTCGAATTACACGGCGAAGCGCGTTTCGACGTCGAATACTGCGTGACCTGCCATAACCCATACTCCATTGACCCTGATACCGCTGCGGAGCCTTGGGGCGGCTCGGTGGACATGAAAGTCATGATCCACAAGATTCACTACGGTGTGAAACTGACCAATGGCTATCGCGTTGTCGGCTACGGCGGCACCGAGCATGATTATTCCAACATCGTATTTACGCAGGATGTCAGGAATTGCACGACCTGCCACCAGGAATCCAACACAGCTGTTCCGCAGGCCAGCAACTGGCGCACCGTTCAGAACCGCGCTGCGTGTGGCACCTGTCATGACGATATCGACTGGGCGGCTGGCGACCACCCGGGCGGCTTGGTATTCACCGATGACACGCTGTGTGCCGGCTGCCACAACGAAACGTCGGGAGCGACTGCCCTGCACGTACCTGTCGTTCACCAGCTAGCCGAAGTAATCGCGGCAGAAGCGTTCGCGTACGAGGTTGTCAGTGTTACGAACACGGCGCCTGGACAGGTACCGACTGCGACGATTCGCGTATCCAACCCGCTGGACGGCACGACCTACGACATCAATGATCCGACCGGTCCGTTCCAGATCGGCGGCTCGCGACTCAAACTCGACATTTCCTGGACCAGCGTTGCGCTCGGTAACGTGGACCCGAACGACGACCTGGCAAGGCCGGCCGATAGCGGCGCACCGTTTGCGCCCATACAGGTCGACTTCCAGAGCGGCGCGGTCGCGGATGGCAACGGCAACTTCACCAAGGCGGCGCCGGCTGCGATTCCGACCGGCATAACCGGCTCCGGGCTTGCGGTTATCGAAGGCCGCGCAGCGGTCGACATCGACGGCAATCTCGATAATCTGCCGGTTTCGTCGGATACACTGGCGTTTGCGATCACCGACGCGTCGGCACAAGACCGGCGCGAGATCGTCGACATCAGCAAGTGTAACGATTGCCACAAGAACCTTGCCCTTCACGGCGACAACCGCAGCGGCAATACGGAAGTCTGTTCGACCTGCCACAACCCGAACGCCACGGATGTGCAGCAGCGCGGCGTTGTCGGCACCGCCTGCTTCGATCAGCTCGGTGGGGTTGAAGCGTCCATCGACATGAAGCGCATGGTTCACCAGATTCATGCGGGGAATACTGCAATCTGCGGCTACCGCAACAGCGCGCATGATTACAACGGCGTCGTCTATCCGGGCCGCCTGAACAACTGTGAAGGCTGCCACCTGAAGGTGGACGGCGTGGGCACCTACTACCCGGTCGACCCCGCTGTAGTACCGGCAACCACGATCGATACCGGAGCCGATCGTTCGATCCTCCTGGATGATGTGGCCATTTCGCCCAATACGTCCGTCTGTTCCAGCTGCCATACGAGCACGCTCGCCGCGAATCACATGATTCAGAACGGTGGTGACTTCATGGCCGGCAAGGACGAAACCGGCGCGCTTAGCTCCTCCGGTAACGAGACTTGCCAGCTTTGTCACGGGCCGGGGGCCAGTGCCGATGTCGGCGAGATGCACGGTGTTGGTGGCTTCGAGTTCAACTGATGCCGACACTTACACGATGTCGGCGAGGCCGCTTCGCGGTGCTGACGATGGCCTTTCTGGCCTTCGCGGCACCGACCGTTGCCGCGGCGCAGGACGAAGAGCCCGACTACAGCCGCAAGGGCGCAGATACCTGCTTTCAGTGCCATGACGACCAGGTAACGCTGGCGGTATTTCGGAGCAAGCACGCGGTACCGACGGATCCGAGGCTCACCGTTCGGTCACGGTCAGCTGCAATGTGAAGCCTGCCACGGACCGGGCGGCGATCATGCCGGACGCGTGCGGCGCGGCCAGGAACGGCCGTCGGTCATTCGCTTCGGCTCCGATTCAGGAACGCCGGTCGCCGAGCAGAACGCCCAATGTATGGATTGTCACCTGACGAATGTCGGTTTCGCGTGGCACGGCAGTTCGCACGACAACGACACAGTTGCCTGTGCCGATTGCCACGACAGCCACGTCGAGCGGGATCCGGTGCTCAGTACCGCAACGCAGCCCGAGGTCTGTTTCGACTGCCACCAGCAGCAGCGAACCCAGTCCATGAAGCCGTACGCGCACCCCGTTCGCCATGGCAAGATGGCCTGCGACAGCTGCCACAACACCCATGGTGGCACAACCGACGGGCTCCTCGCACGAGCCACCACGAACGACACCTGCTACGACTGCCATGCCGAAAATCGCGGCCCCTATCTTTGGGAGCATGCGCCGGTCGCCGAGGATTGCGCCAACTGCCACGATCCGCATGGATCGAACTATCCCGGCATGCTCAGCATGCGAGCGCCAACGCTCTGTCAAAGCTGTCATTCGCAGAGTGGCCATCCGAGCCTGCCACAGGACGAACGCGGCTTGCCCTCCGGCGTGCCGTCACAGTTTCTTTTGGGTCAGTCCTGTCTCAATTGCCACGACCAGGTTCATGGTTCGAACCACCCGTCGGGCTCGAAGTTGATGCGTTAGGAGCTTGTCGTGATGAAACCAGCAACAAAACGATTCTCTAGCACCCTTATCGCACCACTGGTACTGCTGACGCCTGCGATCGCACTCGCGCAGGTCGATACCAGCGACTGGAAATGCGAGTCCTGCCCGTTCGAACAGGGCTATCGTGCGGACATCGATGCGGGCGCCACCTACGTCGGCGAAGACGGCGCGATTCGATTTGGAAACGCAACCGGCTACGATGACAAAGGCGGTTTTGTCAACGTGGACGGCCAGGGGCGTTACGTCTCGGAGGACTATCATCTCGACTGGATGGTCGAGGACCTCGGGCTGGATTCACGCGTTTTCGAAATGGACGGCGGTAAGCAGGGTACTTTCGGTTTCCATGTCGGGTACCGCGAGCTACCTTACCGCCGCTTCGACACCACCAGGACCGTTTTCAACCCGTCGACATCGGACACGCTTACCCTGCCCGCGTCGTGGGTCCCGGCCGGCATCACCACCAACATGCCACAGCTGTCAGCGTCACTTCGGTCGCAAACCATAGAAAGCGATCGCCAGGTCATCGATGCCGGCGCCGACTGGAAGCCAGCAAAAGCGTTCCGCGTATACGCGGACTTCCGGCGTCAGAACCGCGATGGCATCGACATAACCGGTGGCTCGAGCTTCACACAATCGACGCTGCTGCCGCGCTGGATTGATTACGAGACCGACCAGATCGATGCCGGGATTCAATACGGCACGGACCGCGCCAGCCTGTCATTGGCGTATTACGGCTCATACTTTACGAATCAGAACCCGTCGCTGACATGGGATGTCCCATTTGCGTCAAGCGGGCTCGATCAATTTGTTATGGCCATGGCTCCGGATAACGACTTTCAGCAAGTCTCGCTCTCAGGTGCCTATCGGTTGACCCAGTGGGACACGGTTGTGGCCTTCACCCTGGCATCCGGCAGCGGCGAGCAAGACGAAACGCTGCTGCCGTATACGAATAACCCCGCTGTCAACGCGGGCGCGCTGCCCGTCAGCTCTTTGAACGGCAAGGTCGATACTTCAAACTATGCCTTGACCGTAACGGCTCGGCCTTTACCCAAGGGGCGAGTCAAGTTCGCGTATCGATTTGACGAGCGCGATAACAAGACGCTGCAAGCCGACTGGAACCGCGTTATTACCGACTTTTTCGTGTCCGGTGATATCGAACAGAACACGCCCTACAGTTTCGAACGGTCCAAAGTCAGCCTTAGTGGCGAACTCGTTGCCTGGAAAGACATTCGTGTCTCCGCCGGTGGTGAGCGCAAGGAACTGAAACGCGATTTCCAGGAAGTCGCCGAGCAAACTATCGATGCCGGCTGGGGACAGGCACGCTGGCGCCCACTCGCCTGGCTTGATCTGAAAGTCAAAGGCGGTGCGGAAGAACGCGATATCGATCGCTACGATGAGTCAGTAGCGGTCAGCCTGGGACAGAACCCGCTCATGCGAAAGTACAACCTCGCCTACCGCTACCGCAGCTATGGCGAACTGGTGGCATCGATCACGCCGGTTGATTCGCCCGTGTCACTCAGCACCACGGTGCTGTACGCCGACGATCGTTACAACAAGTCGCAGCTGGGCATGACGGACAGCGAAGAAGTACGTGCAACGATCGACATCGGCTGGGCCGTTTCGGAGAATTCCTCCGTCTTCCTGGTTTACGGTCACGAAAACATCGACGCGCTGCAGCTCGGCAGCGAACAGTTCGATGTCTATGACTGGAGCGCGAAGCACGACGACACTTTTGATCACCTCGGTGCGGGATTCCACTGGCGCCAGGCCGACGGCAAGTACGACATTCGCTTCGACTTCAATCGCAGCGACGGCGAAACCACTGTCGACGTATTCAGTCTCAGCGGTGGAGAAAGTCGTTTGCCAGATCTTACTTCGACGATGGATTCGGCGAGAATCGAAACCGCGTACCGCTGGAACGAACGCGTGCATGCGACGCTGGACCTGCGTTACGAGAAATTCGAAGTCGACGATTACGCGCTAGTCTCTCCCAATACAATTCCCACCGTATTGACACTCGGTGCCCAGCCCTATGACTACAGCGTCTGGGCGCTGGGAATCGGCATTCGGTACAACTTCGGCGGCGGAGACATCGCGCTCGCCGACTAGCCTCTACCCCCCTGGAGGCAGGACGTTTGCCCGGTGTCATTCACCGGGCAATTTTTAATTTATCGAACAGGAACTCGCGAAACGGTTGTTTCATGGCCGGGTCGAGGATATTGATACCCTGCAACCCTGTGAGTTTCCTGACCAGGTCCACCGCCGCCGAGGTTGTGGTTGCGGGTCCGGTCACCAGGTCGGGCGTCACACCGAACGCTTGCTGCACGCCAACCACGGCATAGGGATCGGAGGCGCACAGGATCGTGCAGACGATGTTCTCGCCCAACTCGTCGAACAGCGCCTCACCGTTGTAGGGCTCCAGCGGCGATGCGCCCGCCTCAACCACGAGCAGGTCAGGCTTGCGATCGTTGATGTGATTCAGCAGCGGCCTGATGGCTTCCCTGAAGTCCTGCTCCGGCACGACTGTCGACGGCAGACCCACATCGACAAAGTCGTAAATTTCGCGCGCGCCGTTCTTCAGGTAACTCAGGATGTCGCGATAGCGGCCCGCGCCGGTCAGTTTCGCACCGATAATGTACATGCCCGCCCTGTCCAGCTCCTTGCAGACACGCCGCCCGGTCGTTGTTTTGCCGGCCGACATCGAGGAGCCGAACAGCAGTAGCGTCGGCACATTGAACGCATGCGTTTCCGAGCGCATCGCAAAGTCCCGCATGCAGACCTTCTCGCCGTTGCGGCACAGATGGCCTCGATAGATCAGCTCCATCGGGTCTGGGAACAGGGTCGAGAACGACGTGTAACGACCGATGCAGCGCAGCGCTCGTCAGCGCAGTGCATGTGGCCATGCTCAGTGATGTCAGCCCAACCACCAACGCCCTCCAGCGTCGCGGCACGCTCACCCAGGGCACCTACGACCCAGTCGCCAGGTTCTACCCGGATCATGTGGCCGGTTCGATCCTCGATTCGATAGAGCTTCGTTGGTGTTCCTATGACCTCGCCCTCGACGTAGTCGCCGGTAGCCCAGGCAGAACGATCCAGCTTCGTGACTTCGAAGTTGCTGTTCTCGAAGTCGGCGATTCGTGCGAGTGAACCGTACATCCTGGTGCTCATTGTCGCGCTCCTCCTGCTAGCCCTCCATTGGCGGTGCGATCAGCAACATCGTCAGCAAAGCCGCCCTCTGCAATGTCTCGTCGATCAACAGGTGTTCGTGAACGGCGTGCGCGCCATCTCCGACGGGACCCAGGCCGTCAAGCGTCGCCGTGTATTGGCTTGCCGTATTGCCGTCCGAACCACCGCCCGCACGGACCTGGTGAAGTTCCAGGCCGAGCTCTCTACCTGCCTGCTCCGCGACTTGCCACAGTCGACGATTACGTGGCGTCGATTGCATCGCAGGCCTGCCGATAGCTGCCCTCAATGTGCAGGCGCACGTTCGGCGTGGTCGCTTCGAAGGCATGGATCGTGCGTCCTATTTCGATGCCGTCCTCGACGGTCGGCACGCGCACATCCACGACCGCCTTGCTGTGTGGCGCGATAACGTTGGGCTGGATACCGCCGTCGATCGTGCCGACGTTTACCGTAATCCCCCGCTCAACGTCATTGAGCGCGAAGAACTTCTGGATGACATGCGAGAGCTCGAGTATCGCGCTGGCGCCCGCCTCGGGATCGAGGCCCGCGTGTGCGGCCTTGCCGTAGACGGTTACCGTGAAACGACCAATTCCCTTGCGCTCGGTCTTGATATCGCCGCGCTGCCCCAGCGCAGGCTCCATGACGAGCGCACGATCCGCGTGCTGTGCCAGCCAGCGAACGTAGCGTGTCGACGTGCGGCTGCCGATTTCCTCATCCGCGTTGACGAATACGATCGGCACGACAGGGGTTATCAATTCAAGATCGCGAACCGCGCCGAGCGCGAGGACGATCTGGGCAAGCCCGGCTTTCATATCGAAAGTACCCGGTCCATGCATCGTATTGCCGTCCACGGAGAACGGTCGGCTGGCAAGCGTGCCCACTGGCCAGACGGTGTCATAGTGTCCCAGGAGCAGTTGCGATGGACCCCCTTTTGGACGATCGGCCGGGACGGCGAATACATGCCTGGGTGTATTCGAATACCCGGATTCGCGGGAGTCATACCCGACATCCGCCAGGGCCAACCTCAATACTCGACGCACCTCATCGTGACTCTCCGGTTGGGCCGAAGGTGATTCGGCGTTCACAAGAGCCCTGGTCAGTTCGATAAATCGCTGGGACTGGTCATTGACGTAGCTGAGAATTCGGGATGCAGTTGGTGTGTCCATACAAACACTACTTCTTCATGGCCTCCGGAAACGGAAATGCGTTCGACCGGTCAATCGTGGCGAATCGACCCGGTGACAAATACGCAAACAACGGCGAGTCGTGAATCGTTTCCTGATCGTCGCCTTCGGTGTGGCGCAAAAAGTTCTCTTCAGCATAGGCGGCGATGATCTCGCCGGTTATCAGGCAGTTCTCGCCGAAACCATCGATCGTCTTGTGATGGCGGCACTCGAAAAACAGGTAGCCGTCTTCGATAAACTGCCCCTCGATTTTCCTGGCCGGAAAAGTATCGAAATAATCAATGACTGGTTTGTCGCCCTTTTCCAGACGAGGAGAAGCCGCAAGGCTGGTCATCAGGACCTGCGATGGCTTTGGATAGCTGACTGTAAAAACGCCCGTGCGTTCTATGTTGCCGCAGGTGCTATGCCGCGGCGTGCACACGAAGCCGAAGAAGTTCTGCCAGCCCATCGGCGTAACCATGTGTTTCGGTGCCAGATCCAGCGAGCCGTCGACATCGGTCGTGCCAATCAGGACCAGAGGAGCAACGGTGAAAAACTGATCCCATACCGGCACGGATGTGTCGACGCTGACCACACTATTTCGTTTTGAAGACTCATTCATAGCAACCCCGGCTGCAAGCAAATCCCCACTTTCCAGCTTATAGCAGCGGTCACGCGTGCAAATAGGTAGTTGCCCTATTTCGGCGGCCGGTTCGCGCAGCAGGCGGCGACTATTCTGATATAGTCGCGGGTCACTTTGAGGAGCAGTAAACATGGCTGAAGCGAAATCCGGAGACACGGTTCGAATTCACTACACGGGCACGCTGGGTGATGGGACTCAATTCGACAGTTCTGAGGGACGTGACCCATTGGAATTTGCTTTAGGCGGAGGCCAGGTGATTCCCGGCTTCGATACTGCTGTAACCGGCATGACGGTTGGCGATCAAAAGACCGTTACGATCGAACCAGACGACGCCTACGGTGAGCGGCACGAGCAGTTGGTTCAGCAGGTGCCCAAGGACACGCTGCCCGATACCATCGATCCAACGGTGGGCATGCAGCTACAAAGCCAGAGCCCGGATGGGCAGATAATGAACCTCGTCATCGTCGAGGTTGAAGAAGAATCAATCACGCTGGATGCGAACCATCCCTTGTCCGGGCAAGCGCTGACGTTTGCCATCGAGCTTGTCGAGATCGTCTGACGCCACCGAGCGGCGTTGCCGCTAGCAGATTCGCGGCAGCGGGTCGTCCTCCAGCTCCTCGAGAAATCGTTCCCCGCCAAGCGGCGTCTCCAGGATAACTCGCTCCTGCGCTGCAACAATGCGGCCGATCCTGGCCGCATCCTCGCCGGCAGGAACCGCGCGCCAGATTGCCAGCGCATCGTCAACCTGATCCGGCGCTACGACAGCAACGACGCGTCCCTCGCAGGCCAGGTAATACGGGTCGTAGCCGAGCATGTCGCAGACCGACTGCACCGGCTCGCGCACCGGGATCGTTGCCTCGAAGCGTACGCCCAGACCTGTTGCCTTGACTATTTCGTGGCCAATGGACGCAACGCCACCGCGCGTCGGGTCGCGCATGAAACGCAGCCCGTCGAGTGCCAGTAGAGGTTCGGTCAACGCCATGACCGGGCCAGCGTCGGACACCAGGTCACCTCTCAGGCCAAACTCCTCTCGTGCCAGCATGACAGCCGTGCCGTGATCACCGACGGGCCCGCTGACGATCAGCACATCGCCGTCCTGGATTAAACGCATGGCCGGCCGCACGCCCGGAAGCCGTGTCCCGACGCCCGTGGTTGCCAGGTAGATCCCGCCACCCTCGCCGCGACGCACGACCTTGGTGTCGCCCGCACTTATTTTGACGCCGGCTTCTTTCGCCGCCGTATTCAGGCTGCCAATAATGCGTTCGAGGCGGGCGATCTCGAAACCCTCCTCGATAAATGCGTTGAGGGTCAGGTACATGGGCCGCGCACCCGATACGGCGAGGTCGTTGGTCGTGCCATGCACGGCCAGCGACCCGATGTCGCCACCAGGAAACTCGATTGGCTGCACGGTGAATCCGTCCGTCGTGATCATGACCTCGCCGTCACCCAGATCGATAGGAACAGCGTCGGCCTGCACGTCGATTCGGCTGTCCGCCAGCTGGCCTGCAAACACCTCTTCGATGAGCTCGCGCATGAAGCGGCCACCATTGCCGTGAGCCAGTGAGATACGATCGTCTTCCATTAATTGTGTTCCATTATTGTTAGTCGCCAGCTTCGCGCGCGGCGATCTCGGCCGCCTGACCGAAGCTCAGCGCTGCGTCATTGCAGGGGAGTTTCTCGGGCATGAAGACACTGAAGCCGCTGCCCCTCAGGAGACCGACGGTCTGCTCGGTTAGCACGCGGTTCTGAAATACACCGCCACACAGGCCGACATGATCAAACGAATGGCGATCCCTCACGGCCTCGGCCTGGCGCAGGATAGCCGTCGCGACAGTCGAGTGAAATATCTCGGCGCGTGCCGCAGGATCGCGTTCACGATTCGACATGATCTCAAGCAATGGCTGCCAGTCGCTGCGCAACACGCCGCGGTCATCCTCGAGCAGTGGTAGTTCGACGGCAGGAGCAGCGCGCCGGCACAGCGACTCCAGGACCATCGGCCCCTGCGCTTCGAAACTCGTCACGGGCACACCGCAGATCAATGCCGCCGCCGCGTCGAACAGCCGTCCCGCAGCACTCGTTTGCGGGCAATTGACGTGGTTGCGCCACGCCGCCTCTGCGAGACCGTCGGTATCCGGGCAATCTGGCCACGTCAGACCGCATTCCCAGAGCAAGGCCGCGGCGCTGCGCCAGGGCTCGCGGCCTGCTCGCTCGCCGCCGGGGAGTCTGAACGTTCGCAGGCTCGCCACTCGGTTCCAGCGACCGGTGCTGCCCAACAGCGCTTCTCCACCCCACAGCGTTTCATCTTCTCCGAGTCCGACGCCATCCCAGGTAAACATCAGCCAGGGCCCCGGGCGATCAAACTCGGCAGCAACGGCGCTCGCGTGCGCGCGGTGATGCCAGACCGTCTCCACCGGCAGAACCTCCTGGCGTCGCGCCCAGCGATGCGTCGTGTAGCCGGCATGCGCGTCGCAAACGATGCGCTCGGCACGCACACCGTAGAGTGCCTGAAGATCGGCGACGACCTGCTCGAATACGGCAAGACTTCGCGGGCTTTCCATCTCGCCAATATGCGGCGAGACAATAACGCGACGGTCCCAGCTCAACGCCACCGTTCCTTTCATGTGGCCGCCAACGGCCAGTATCGGCTGGCGTTGCTGCCAGGCCAGGTCCAGTTCGCACGGGGCCGTGCCGCGACCGATACGCAAGGGCCGCGTGCTTCCCGCAATACGACGAAAAACCGGATCGTCGGCGGGCCTTACGATGGGTCTGTCGTGCTGCAGGAAACCGTCGGCGATCCTGGCAAGACGCTGCGTTGCTTCCTCATTGTCGGTCAGTACCGGTTCGCCGCTGATATTGCCGGACGTCGCAACGACAGGACCGCCAAACTCGTCCAGCAGCAGCTGGTGGAGCGGGCTGTAAGGCAGAAACACGCCAATCTCCCCAAGTCCCGGGGCGACATTGTCGGCCAGCGTACCGTTGTCTTTCTTGCTTGCGAGAACGATGGGACGGATCGCGCCGGCGATCAGCTCCGCCTCGACCGTCTGTAACTCCACCTCGCGACGGACAAGCTCGAGCCCGTCACTCCCGCCCACCGGGAACATCACCGCCAGCGGTTTATCGGGGCGCATTTTGCGCCGCCGAAGTGTCGCTACCGCCGCCTCGCTGCGCGCATCGCAAACCAGGTGATAGCCTCCGATGCCCTTTACGGCAACGACCTCCCCGCTGCGGATCGCGTCGACCGCGGCATTCAGTGCCGTGCCGGTCTCTGTGATTGTGTCGCGACCACTGTGCTCGAACGAAAGTGCTGGCCCACAGGCCGGACAGGCAACGGGCTCCGCATGAAAGCGCCGATCGGCGGGGTCAAGATATTCCCGCTCGCAGTCCGCACACAACGGGAAGCCGGCCATGCTGGTGTTCGGTCGGTCGTAGGGCAAAGCCTCGATCAGGGTATAACGTGGGCCGCATTGCGTGCAGTTGATAAACGGATAGCGATAGCGACGATCCTGCGGGTCCTTGAGCTCGGCGCCGCAGTCGTCACACATGAAATAGTCAGGTGGCACGAACACCTGTGCGTCCGTGCTTGCCGCGCTTTCGACAATCCTGAAACTGTCAGCTGCCGGAGCATCGATCAGTTCGAAGTTCGTAATCGAGGGTCGCGACAGCGGTGGCGCCCTGGCGATCAGGTCCTGCCGAAACTGTTCGAGTGTCTGCGCATCACCTACCGCTACGACTTCAACTTCACCCAGCCGGTTTTGCACACGTCCGAGCAGGCCATGCTCATTCGCGAGCCGGTAGACAAAGGGGCGGAAACCGACGCCCTGGACGTGGCCCTTTAGCGTTATGCGGGCGGCCGTAAGCTCCTCTTTGACGCGCTCGGCCACATCAGCCAACGGCGCTCCCCTTCTTGCGGCCTTCCCATTCATTTTCGCGATAACCTGCCGACCACCAGATCCTGCAAGCGCCCTCGTCCGACACCATGCACGGACCAATCGGTTTCCTTGGCGTGCAGGCAGCGCCGTAGAGTCGGCACTGGTTAGGATAGATCTTGCCCAGTACGACCTTGGCACAGTCACAGCCGGGCGGCATCTCACCTACGCGCTTCCTGGACTCGTCGGCATAGGATTGGAAGCGTTTACGCGCATCGTGTGCGGCGTACGCCTCTCGCAACGCGAAGCCGGACTTCGGAATGATGCCGATGCCGCGCCAGTTCGCGTCCACCACTTCCATTACCTGGTGCATTTGACGACGCGCTTCCGCGTTGCCGCCGGGACGAACCACCTGGGGGTAACAGTTATCCAGAAAGTGCCGCTCTTCGTTTAACTGACGCAACACCGAGTACATCGCGCCCAGCAGTGACTCTGGTGTAAAACCGGCGACAGCGGCAGGGATGTCATGCTTGTCGACGACAAATTCCCATTCCTCCGGCCCCATAACGGTCGCAACATGCCCCGGGGCAATCAGCGCATCGAAGCCCGGGGTTCCCGATTCCAGCAGCATAGCGACGGCCGGCCAGGTAAGCCGGCCGGATAACAGCACCAGGAGATTCTCCGGTACACCCTCGGCTAGCATCGACGCGACCGGCGCCGTCGTTGTTTCAAAACCTGCGGCAAAAAACACGACCAGTCGCGACGGGTCCGCGTTTGCGATTCGCACAGCGTCGATCGGCGAGGCAACCGGCCGGATGTCGGCGCCAGCCGCTTTCGCCTGCTCCAGCGAACGAGGTTCGCGCTTCGGCGCGTTGACCGGGACGCGCAGCATGTCGCCGAACGCGACCAGCGTAATATCCTCATGGAGCGCCAGCTGTATCGCCTCGTAGACATCTTCCTCGGGGCAAATGCAGACGGGACACCCCGGCCCGGGCACAAGCTCGACATTGTCGGGCAAGACGGTCCGTAACCCCGCCACCGAAATCGAGCGTTCGTGACCGCCGCAGACGTTCATGATGCGCACCGGCCGGTCCGTGGGCAGCGCCTGCAACGCTTCGAGTCGCTCCGACGCGCTCGGGTTCACGCAAGCTCTCCGCTTGTCGCCTGTACGAGTCGCTCCTCTGAAGCCCTGGTCCGGTAGAGCTCATCCGCCAGCCAGGTCATCCAGTCGTCCATGCCGGTCCCGCTCCTGGCCGAGATATTCAATACGGGCGCCTCGCTGGCGAGCTGTCTCAGGCATGTCGTGGCGTAGTCGGGGTCGAAATCGTCGAGCACCTGCAACAGGTCTGCCTTCGTAATGACGACCAGGTCGGCCGCACGGAACATCACCGGGTACTTCGATGGCTTGTCATGACCCTCTGGCGTCGACAACAGGGTTACGTTCCGGTGCTGCCCGAGGTCGAAGCTCGCCGGACATACGAGATTGCCGACGTTTTCGATAAAGACGATATCAATACCGTCGAGGTCCAGCTCATGCAGCGCCGTGTGCACCATATGGGCATCCAGATGACAGGCGCTCCCCGTACTGATCTGTATCGCCGGCACGCCCTTGTTGCGAATGCGCTGCGCGTCGTTCTCTGTTTCGAGATCCCCTTCGATTACGGCAATGCGGAGCCCGGCGTCGAGCCGCTCGATCGTCGCCTCCAGAAGCGCTGTTTTGCCGGCGCCCGGTGACGACATGAGATTGACGGCAAGCACGTTGTGGCGCGCGAAGTGTTCCCGGTTATGGGCGGCCTGGTGATCGTTCGCGTCCAGCAGCCCCTTCAGGACCTCGACGGATTCGTGCCCATGCGACGTCGTCGCAAGATGTCCGCCGGCAGCCACCAGATGCTCATTACCGGGAGTTATATTGCAGCCGCACGTGTCACACATCGTGATGTCCTCGTTATTGGGTCAGCGACTCGCTCAGGCGTCCGCCGCCAGGATTTCGTCGAACAGCGCCCAGGAATCGGCCGCATCCTGCTCGGAGACCTTCTGAATCGCATAGCCGACATGGACCAGTATGTGATCACCCGGCTCGACGGTTTCGTGCTGGAGCATGAAGAGACTGACCTCGCGCTCGATGCCCTTGGCCTCGCAGGTGCACTGAAAGCCGTCTATTCTTGTTATTTTCATGGGTACAGCCAGGCACATAGGTGTACTCCGACATTGCATATGACTTGCCGCTAATATACTAAGTAACTGTCCCAGGTGGCAGAGTGGGATGCAGCGAACCTGTAGGTAATAACGCTTATTTAAGAGCCGGGAGAGGACGACATGCGACACCAAGGCACTATGAAATCAAGCACTTCCACGGTGGCCTGTGGCTGGCCGCGTCTCTCGGCGGTTTTCTGGCTATTATTGATCGCCTGCCCCGCGGCTGTCCTACGCCACTGAATCCGATGCGCCCAACGCCGGCGCAGCGGCGACGCTCACCAGCGGCTGTGCGGATTGTCACGGCGTCGACGGGCTCGCCCGGGAAAATCTCGATGCGCCGGTCATTGCTGGCATGCCGGCAACGCATATTGAAGAGGCCATCTATGCCTACCGGGACGGCGCACGCCAGTGTCGCTACGAGCCGCTGATGTGCGAAACAGTCCTGCATACCAGCGACGCGCGTATTGCCGACCTTGCCGAACACTACGCCAGCCAGCGGCGCGGCCCCTCGAACGAGGCATACGACAGCGCGCTTGCCGCCAAAGGTGAGAAGATCCACGACGAGCATTGCGGCACGTGTCATATGCGACCCGACGATCCGGAAGTCGCTGACGCACTCGGCATTCCGCTGCATGGTCAACGCGGCGCTTATATTCGCTACGCACTGAAGTCCTACAAGGACGGCCGCCGCGAAAACCTCCTGGACGCTATGGGCGAGAAGCTCAAACAGGTAGACTCCGAGGGTATTGAGGCACTGGTTAACTACTACGCCAGTTACTAGGCAACTTCCCGAGGAGTTATTTCATGCCCCACCGATTACTCGGCCTTGCGGCCGTGCTGCTCTTGTGCGCGTCCGCATCCTGGGCTTCCGAAACAATCACGTTGATCCACGCGGGTGACCTGCTTGCCGTGCCCGGCAGGGCGCCAATGAGAAACCAGACGATCGTTGTCGAAGATGACCGTATCGTCGACGTACAAAGCGGCTTCACGGACGCCGCGAGCTTTGACGGCGACGTCGAAGTCATCGACCTGCGGGACAAGTTCGTGTTGCCCGGGTTGATGGACATGCACGTACACCTGCAGGGCGAGCTCGGGCCTGACAATGATCGCGACGCGCTGAAAATGTCGGATCAATTGATGCAGATGCGCAGCATCCACTACGCGATGAATACACTGAAAGCCGGTTTTACGACGGTGCGCGACGTTGGCTCGTCCGCGCAGGAAATGTACGCCATGCGCGACGCAATCAACAACGGCTGGATCGACGGCCCGAGGATTATCGCGGCAGGTGGCGTTGGCATTACCGGTGGGCACGCCGATATCAGCGGCGTTAGCCCCAACCTGATGGAGATATATACATCTGCGAACGTCTGCGACGGACCGTACGACTGCCGGCGCGCCGCGAGAAACGCAATCAAGTATGGCGCTGATCTCGTGAAAATTACGTCGACCGGCGGCGTGATGACCGACCGGGCGACCGGTACCGGGCAACAGATGGAAATGGACGAACTCCGCGAAGTCGTGCAGGCAGCCGCCCGCATGGGACGCAAGGTCGCGTCGCATGCGCATCACGAAGACGGCATCGTTGCCGCGCTCGAGGCGGGCGTTGCCAGCATTGAGCACGGATCCTATACCGGACCGCGCGCCATTAGGCTGTTCAAGGAAACCGGTGCCTACCTGGTACCAACGCTGCTCGCCGGAAAAACTGTCGCCGCGATGGCGGTCGAAGCGGACTTCATGAGCGATGCCGTCAGGGAAAAAGCGATCCGCGTCGGCAACGATATGGCCGGCAATTTCGAAAAAGCGCACAAGGCCGGGGTGAACATCGCCTACGGCACCGACAGCGGTATTTCGATACACGGCACCAATGCCGAAGAGGCCGTCCTGATGGTCGAGGCCGGCATGTCGCCGATGGATGTCATCGTTTCCGCAACCATTAACGCTGCCGACCTGATTGACATGTCAGAGTCGATCGGCACGATCGAGGACGGCAAGTTTGCGGACATAATTGCGGTCAGCCGGTCTCCACTTGACGACATCGAAGAGCTGCTCGACGTCGACTTTGTCATGAAGGGTGGCAAGGTCTACAAGCACTAGGGGCCACCGACATGGCAATGAAGCCCAGCACTTTGCGGATCGGCTACCGATACCGCCCCAAACGACTCGCCGCCGACTACGATGCGATCGTGATCGGCTCGGGCATGGGCGGACTTACCACGGCCGCACTACTCAGCGAGCTGGGTAAGAAGGTCTGCGTGCTCGAGCAGCACTACACGGCGGGCGGCTATACCCACTCCTACGAGCGCAACGGCTACGAGTGGGATGTCGGCGTGCACTACATCGGGGACGTCGGCGCACAAACCCAGACGCGCCGCATGTTCGACTTTCTGTCCTCCGGCAAGCTGGAATGGGCGCCGATGGACAAGGAATACGACCGCTTCTATGTCGGCGACAAGGTCTTCAACGCAATCGCCGGCAAGCAGGCATTTCGCGACAACCTGCTGCGGCAGTTCCCTGACGAAAAGCAGGCAATCGACGACTACATGACGCTCCTTGCCAGCACCGGCAGCGCCTTGTCGGCGTTCGGCATGGGTCGGGCACTCAAGCCCTGGCAGCAGACGCTGGCAAAGCCGTACCTGAAGTGGAAAACGCCCGCTGTGTTCTTCCGCGCGACCTACGATGTGCTGAGTGAGCTCACAGACGACCAGGACCTGATCGCAGTCTTATGCGGCCAGTGGGGCGACATGGGGCTGCCGCCAAAGCAGTCGACATTCATGGTGCACGCGATGATTGCGCGGCATTACCTTTACGGCGGCTACTATCCAGTCGGCGGCGCCTGGAAGATCGCGGACAGCATTATTCCGAAGATCCAGGAGGCCGGTGGCGAAGTATTCACCTATGCCGAAGTCAGCGAAATCCTGGTAGAAGACGGCAAGGTCACTGGCGTCCGCATGAAAGACGGCCACTGCATTGACTGCCCGTGCGTTGTTTCATCGGCGGGCGTCAACAACACGTTCAGGCATCTCCTGCCGGAGGCGGTGGTTGCGAGCAGCGGCTACGAGACGAAGCTCGAACATGTGAAACCCAGTTTCGCACACCTCGGTGTCTATATCGGCCTGCAGGGAACGGCCGAGGAACTCGGTTTGCCGAAGACAAACTTCTGGATCTATCCAGGCGCCGATTATGACGCTGCCGTTGAGTCGTTCCTCGCGGATCACGAAGCGCCCTTCCCTGTCGTTTACATCTCGTTCCCATCGGCAAAGGATCCGGATTACCTGAATCGACACCCCGGCACGGCGACGATCGAGATCGTCGCGCCCGCGCCGTACGAGTGGTTTGCAAAGTGGCAGGATACGACCTGGGGCAAGCGCGGCGAGGACTACGAGGCTTTCAAGACAGGGCTTGGCGAGCGCCTAATGGCGCATCTGTATGACAAGCTGCCGCAGCTGCGTGACAAAGTCGACTACTACGAGGTCTCGACGCCGCTCTCCACCAACTGGTTCGGCGGCTACCACCAGGGCGAACTTTACGGCCTTGCCCACACCTCGGAACGCATGCAACAGGAATGGCTGCGCCCGCAAACGAAAATTCCGGGGCTGTGGCTCACCGGACAGGACACGCTCACCTGCGGCGTTACCGGCGCGATGATGGCCGGCATGCTGACAACGACCAGCATGGTCGGCCCACGCAAAATGGCGCCCCTTATGAAGCGCATTTACGGCTAGCGCCGTAGTCAGTCTCAGGTGTGTACCACCAGCACGTCGCACGGCAGGTGGTCGAGCGTTTTCGCCGCCGTGCTGCCGAGGATACGTTGCTGCAGGCCTGAGCGCGCCAGCGCTCCCATTATGACGAGACTCGCGCCATTGGTGCGTGCGAACATCGGCAGTAATTCGTGCGTTCTTCCGGGCAGTTGATGAACGTCTGCGGCGTCGATTCCGGATTCCCTCGCCAGGTTTTCGAGCGCATCGCGGTGCTCTTTCTTGATCTTTTCATCGAGTTTCGCGGTGATCAGCTTTTCTGGTTTGATCCTCCAGGTTACGCGCGCGCCGATCTCCTCCAGCCTCTGGTAGCTGTGAAATAACAACAACTTGCCACCGCACTTGTCGATGAGCTTCTGTCCGCTCTTGACGATTTCGTGATCCAGCCTGGCTGTCTTGTCGTGGCTGTGCACGGGGTCGACGGCCGCTACGACAACCGGCGAATCCTTCCAGTCGAAATGCTTCACGAACCACAATGGACATTCCAGTTTGCGGATCAGCTGCCAGTCAGTATGCGCCAGCGACGCACGCTCGGAAGGGCTGTGATAGTGCGTGCCCTTGACGACGAAGTACGCGCCGCAGGACTCCGCTCTCGCAACGATCGCATTCGCCTCGGGGCGCTCGGTAGACAGGCTCGTATGAACGGTAACGCCCTGTTCTTCAGCCGATGCGGCCAATTGTTGCAGCATGGCCTCCTGCTCGGCCCTGATAGAGTCGGCGAGCATCTGCATCTCGAGCACATAAGCCACGCTTTCGCCAAGATAATTTGTGGTGGGTTCGCTCAATACCAGTTCAAGTTCACAGTCGAAGCGCTTGGCGAGCCAAGTCGCCCGCGCGACAACGATCTCCGGATTGTTGTCGAATTCGACCACACAAAGGATCGGGTTTGTCATGATCATCTCCATGCAACTGTGCACTTATAGCGTAGCCGCTCGCACGCAGAGACGCACTGCGTAGAACTACGACTTCACAACCTGTTTAACTGAGCAAGAAAAACGCTCGGCAAGGCCGTGTTGATGGTATTTTCAGGGTCAGATGTGAGCCAGCTGCCCGTTATGCCAAGACACTCCAGCACCGTATTCGCCGTGATCCTCGCAGCCGGTACGTCGTCTCGATTCGGCGCGACCAAGCAGGTCGCGAAAATCGGCGGCGTTCCCATGGTGCAGCGAGCCGTACGGATGGCGACACGGGTGTGTGGCGACCGCGTGATAACGGTAATCGGGCACGATGCGCCCAATGTACTGCAAGCCATACAGGCGAACTCTGGATTCGTTGTCGTGAACGATGCCTACAAGTCGGGGCTAGGAAGCAGCATCGCGGCGGCCGCCCGCGCGTGCCCGCCTGAAGCGGATGCCCTGCTTCTGCTGCTGGCTGACCAGGCGCTGGTTACGGAGAGCCACCTGAAAACCCTGTTGCGGCATTGGTCAGGCGCCACCGACGAGATAGTGGCCACGGCCTACGCTGATACGGAGGGGCCGCCAGTGCTCCTGCCTCGGGCAACGTTTGAGGAACTGCGTGGATTGAGCGGCGATACCGGTGCCCGCAACTTATTTCGTGACCCGCGTTTCAGTTTGCAGAGCGTGCCGTTCGAAGACGCCGCCGCTGATATCGATACGCCTGCCGATCTAGACGCGCTGACTTAGGTAGCGCTGCATCCCGGCAAGGATGGACAAGGCGATCGGGCCCGGCCCGCGACCACCGAGATCGATACCGGCAGGTCCGTGCAGGCGACTATCCAGCGCTTCGGCAGCACCCGCCAGCTCATTCAAAAGGCGATCGCGTCGGCCAGCCGGGCCGAGTAGGCCGATGTAGCCGATGCGGGACGCTGCCAACTGCCGCAGGTAGCTGCGGTCGCTGGCGAGATGATGACTCATCACGATGGCCAGATCGAACTCGTCCAACGCTACCTGGCTCGGCAGATCGTCGACGGGGTGGCACAAAGCAGTAACGCCCGCCGGCAATGCCCGGCTCTCGATGTACGCCGGCCGGTGATCATACATTGTGCAACGCCAACCGAGTTCCCGCGCAATCCTGGCCACGGGCTCGGCATCAAGCCCCGCGCCGAGCACCAGCAGCGCCGGTGCCGGCGCGATGTGCGTAAACAGAACGATACAGTTGCCATCAGGCGTCGCGAGCGAGCTCGAGCTCACCGCAGCGCACTCCGCAAATCGACACTCGATAGCGTCCGCCAGCGCATCGTCGGTGCCGAAACAGGCCCTGCCATCTTCCTGCAACAGCATCGAGGCGCCAACGCTGATAGTGGGTGTCTCGGCGCTGATCACAATGGCGACGTGCGCCGTTTTGCCGCTATCGATGAGATCGGCGATCGCGGAAAATGGCTGGTAGGCGTTTTGCCTGGTTATCGGCTGCAGCAATATGCGCATCGTGCCATCGCAACCGACGCCCAAACCCCACAGCTCGTCATCGGCGCCCAGTTCGTAGCTGACCGTCTCGACTGTTCCGCTCTGAATTACCCGTCGCGCACGTTCGACGAGATCGCCTTCGAGGCAGCCTCCCGACAACATGCCACAGAAATTGCCGGCACTGTCGATGAGCATTTGCCCGCCAGCCTTGCTATAGGTCGAGCCGACGGTCTCGTAGACGGTCGCCAGCACCATCGGCTGGCCGCTTGAAGAACGCGCTTTGAAGAAGTCCAACAGGTTCATAGCTAATAACTCATGACGGACTGAACAGGCCCACGTACAGAAGTCGCAGCGCCGTGAGCGTGACCAGCGACTTGAAAACAGTGCGGAAAAGAGTTTCCGAAATGCGGTCGACAATCATCTTGCCGACCCAGGTCCCAAGGAAGGCCGCTGCGATCGCGAAAACAATTGTCTGTATGTACGGCACATAATCGAATCCGTTGAGCGTATAACCGGTAATTTTGAAGATACCCATGCCCGTCAGGCTGGCCGCCATGGTAGCAACGATCTGCCGCTTTTTGAGTCCCGTGTGCAGGATGATCGCGTGAAACAATGCCCCGTAGGCAAACAAGGTCGACAGCAGGGAATGCAGGAATCCTACGATAGCCCAGGGATGTCTGAGCTTTGGACGCCAGCGCACTTCAGGCAACCAGATCGCAAACAGCATAACGACACTGATCGCCGACGCGATGACTGTATCGGGCAATTCAACGTAGATTCGTGCGCCGAGCGCCACGGCGAACACGCTGCCGAGCAAAAACGGGCCGGCGATCTTCCAATCGATGTCCCGCCAGAAAAACAAGGTGCGCGACGCTGTCGAGCCAATGAGCAAGGTCGAGTGAATGGGCACGATCGCGCTGACCGGCAACACGAAACTGGTCACAGACAGGATGATCAGCGCGCCGCCAGCGGAGAACGCCGCATTGACAAGAGCAGCGAGAAAGCTGGCTGCGACGATGATGAGAAACGTGGTATCTAACTCCGGCACGCGTTATTCAGTGCCCCACTTCGTTTCGACGTGAATGCCAATGGTCTTCAAAAAACCACTCGGCAGGATACCGCCCGCCGACACGACAACGGCATCGTTCGGGATCTCTTCCAACGTATCGCTATGGGCAATCTCCACCGCATCTTCGCAAATTGTCTTCACGTTCGAGCTATACAGAACGCGCAGGCGCCCCGCGGCCGCCATTTCGTCGACGCGTTGCCGATTCTTTGGCTTCGCACGGGAGAACGCCTCCGATCGATACGACAGGGTGACCGTCGTTCCAGGCTCTTCCGCGATTGTCGTTGCGGCTTCTAACGCACTATCACCACCGCCAACTACGAGCACATGCTGGTTTCGATGTTGGGCAGGATCGATAACCCGGTAGACAACCTTGGTCATTTCTTCACCGGGAACGCCCAGCTTTCGAGGTGATCCGCGGCGCCCAATTGCCAGCAGAACCGTCCGCGTGTTGTAGTTGCGTTTACTGGTCTTCACTACGAATCCGCCGTTCGGTGCGGCCTCAACAGCTTCGACATTCTCGCTGTAGTTGATGGTAATGCCTGTTTTTTGCTCGACGTCGCGCCAGAAGTCGATGAGTTCTTCCTTCTGCACTTCCTTGAAACTCATTTTTCCTACGATTGGCAATACAGCGGGTTGCGTCATTACCAGTTTTCGCCGCGGAAAGTGGGCGACGGTCCCACCGAGCTCCTCCTGCTCCACGGTCGCATATTTCAACTTCGCCTCTGTCGCGGCCAGCGTCGCACATAACCCTGCCGGACCCGCTCCGACGATAACGATGTCGAGCGCATTTTGATGCGGGGATCTGCAGGAGTTTGCCAATCGATTCCATCGCCTGCCTGCCTTGCTCAATCGCATTCTTGATCAAACCCATTCCGCCGAGCTCACCCGCGATGAATACGCCCGGCACGTTGGTCTGAAAATCCGGATTGACCAATGGAATGTCGATGCCGCGCCGCGAAGTTCCGAATACCAGGGTGATGGCGTTAACAGGGCACACTTCCTTGCAGGCACCGTGACCAATGCAGTTGGTTGGACCAACGAGGTGGGCTTTCTTGCGGATCATCCCCAGTACCTGGTGAGATCCCTGTTCCGGACAGGCGGCCACGCAGTTCGTGCAACCGATACAGAGCTTATGGTCGATTTCCGGATGCAGTGTCGGCGGTTCGATCATCCCTTCTTCTGTCGCGGCCCTCAAGGCATTGAGACCTGTCGTTTCGCGACGCGAATGGCTACGCAGGTACCACGCAAAAATCAGTATGACAGGGACCGCATACAACAATATCTGGATAGCACTCGCCAACGGCTTCTTCTCTACTCGTCTCTGCGTTTGGTTAGATTAATTGCGTGAGTCCGGAGGAATGTGACTCGGTTCACAGATCACAATGCGCTACCGCGAACAAAGTGATTCAGACCCCAAATCTGGCCGATTTATCCGTCTCTTTTCGGCGACATCCGACCCATGACACGGAAAAAATCCCCGGTAAACGTAAGTTTCGCAGGCGCTTCGCTCAAAGGCGAGCCCAATTCAAGAATGATGGGCAGAAAATGGAACCTTCGGACCTCAAAAAGCGTGTTGGTAATAATGTAGAACGCGTCCTGAATGTCGCGAACAAAAAGGGAGAAAAACTGACATGTCTGCGGGATTTGGGGCTCTTATCATTGCTATGGCAATTGCGGCGGCTGGCTTCGTCGCTG
>CAWJBO010000008.1:0-179269 GCA_963841145.1 uncultured Gammaproteobacteria bacterium | reverse complement strand
AGGAGGCCGTCGAAGAAGTCGCCGAGGTGGAAGAAGCCAGCGAGCCTGAAGAGGTTGTCGAGGTGGAGATCGTCAAAGAGGCGCCCGCCGTTGTCGAGACTCAGGTGATTACCGGGCCTGCGGGCCCTGCCGGTCCACCGGGACCGCCCGGCGCCGCCAGCATCAAGGGCACCCAAAACTTTCTCGTCAGGTTCAGGAAGGAGACAGAGGGCGGCAATTCGCAAATTTTCGACGACGGCAACCAGGTCGGTATTGGCACGACCGAACCCAAGCAGCGCCTGGAAGTGAACGGCAGTATCCAGATTCACGAACAAAACAGCAGCGTCGCGGGGTTGATGATTACGCAGTCATCCGGCGACACGGGTTACATCATGCACAATCGTGCCAGCACACTGACGATCGGCGCAGGCTCCCAGGATCGCATCACGATCGATCGCGATGGCAACGTCGGCATTGGTGTCTCGCGACCGGCTCATCCACTGCAGATGGCCAGCGGCGCGCACGTTACGTCCGGTGGTGTCTGGACGAACAGCTCCTCGCGCGACAAGAAGGAAAACATTTCCGCGATTTCGGCGGAGCAGGCGATGACCGTGCTGGCAGGGCTCGAACCCGTGCGCTTCAACTACCGCGATGAGCGAAATGAAGAATATGTCGGCTTCATCGCTGAGGACGTTCCGGAGCTTGTCGCCAATCAGGATCGCCAGACGCTGAGCACGATGGACATCGTCGCGGTTCTGACGAAAGTCGTGCAGGCGCAGCAGCAAAAAATCGAGGAGCTTGAGGCGCGCCTGGACGTTGCGGGGCAATAAGCACGGATAGCGCTAGCTGGCGCGAGTCGTCAGGCGTCCAGACGACGCAAGCGTCTCGCAGTATTTCGCCTGTGTATGTGTGTGCCATTATTGGCCACAATCTGATCACGGTAGTGACAGGATTTGGTGTTCAGATCTCTCTATAGTCTTAGGGAGAGCTATCGTGAGAATTCCAGTCATCGCCGGCAGTCGCTCGGCATCGCTCAAGGTCATCGTAATCGCGGTTCTGACGCTGGCGCTCTTGATTCCCCTCGGGATGATCAAGAACATTGTCGTCGATCGCCAGAACAATGCGTCTGCAGCCGCGCTCGATATCCAGAACCTCTGGGGCGGTGAGCAGACCGTTACCGGCCCAATCCTGAAGCTGCCGTACGAGCTCGAAAACCAGACGGTATACGGGCTGAATTATGTCGACGAGAAGTTCGTCTACCTGCTTGCCGACGAACTGTTTATCAATGCTGGCGTCGCCACCGAAGTCCGCTACCGTGGCATACACGAAGTGCCGGTATTCAGCTCGATCATCAAGATCACCGGCCGCGTTGATTTCAAAGCGTTGGAGGTGCTCGGTATCCCACTGGAGAAGATTCGCTGGTCCGGGGCCGAGCTTTTTCTCGGCGTTACCGATCCAATGGTCTTGAGCAAGATTCCGGTCGTCGCCGTGAATGCGGAGGAAATCAATTTTACGGCAGGTGGGACGGGCATTGACGGGATTCCTTCACAGCTCAGCGCCCCGCTTGGCAAGGCGTTTGACGGTTCAAAGGTCGGGGAGCCTTTGCAGCTGGATATCTCACTGGTGGTGAATGGCTCGGGATCACTGCAGTTTCTCCCGCTGGCCGAGAATGCGGAGGTCACCATGTCGGCAAACTGGGGTTCGCCCAGCTTCACCGGCCGACAGCTGCCATTGCTCCGTGAAGTTCGTGAGGACGGCTTCGAGGCGACGTGGCAATCGTCCCGGATTGGTCGGAAGCTGCCGCGGGCATGGCTTCGAGGAGACGACGCGCAGTACGTGGCGTTGCAAGGTGCTTTTGGTGCGCGCTTCATTCAAGCCGTTAGCGTGTACCAGGTTATCGAGCGGTCCATGAAGTACGCCGTGCTGATAATCGGTCTCACGTTCGTTGCCTACTTCCTGATGGAAGTTGTCGCCGACCTCAAATTACACCCCCTGCAGTACATGTTGGTTGGCCTGGCAAATACATTGTTCTACCTGCTTTTGCTGTCGCTGGCCGAGCATGTGGGTTTTGATGCGGCCTATGTTTTAAGTGCATGTGCATCGACATCGCTGATCGCGGGATACAGCGCCGCCATCCTGTTGCGGCGGGAACGTGCGCTGTTGATGGTCGGAGTCCTTGCAGCTTTGTACGCGCTTCTCTATATGACGCTCAAAGCACAGAATTTTGCACTGCTCGCAGGTTCAGCCGGTCTGTGGGTCGCGCTCGCGGTCGTCATGTACCTGACGCGTCGAATCAACTGGTATGCAGACGGAGATAATGCTCAGAAACAAGTGGGCGAAGGCTGAGCGGGGTCGTCACGTAAACTACTGCAGGTCAGGGTGAGGTCTTTGTCGATGTCCAGAAAGTGGCCAGTCCTGAGGAATGACTCGGTGTTGCGAAACACGATGTCACTGCGAGTGATATAGCGGTGCGATCTTCCGACAACAAGAAAGTCGTCCATTCCATCGACCCGGGTTGCTGCAACCGTCACCTTGCCGTCATCGGCTTCCGGCAACATGGCCGACATCCATGGGTTGATGGAGCCGGTTCCGGCGATGACGCCGAGTTCGAAGTCGACTGGACCCAGCTGTGATGGAATGCTGTTCGCGTCGGTGCCAAGCTGCAGCCCGGCCGAGCCGCCAAACAACGTCATGCCCGGCCAGTCTTGCGTAATATCGACAACTTCGCTGCCCTGGTTCGGCGGGCCCAGCATCACAACGCGCCCCAGATCGGTTATCGGCTCGCGCTCGTTTTCATAGCGCAACAGGATGCCGCCAATCGAATGTGTGACGAAATGGATGCGTTCTGCGCCCATTGCCCGGCACTCCATGAGTCCCATGCCTACGGCGAGCGGGGCGATCTCTTCAACCGGGCCCTGCTGGGACGGGTAGTCGACGTTTGCCGTCGTAAAACCGGCCAGCTGCAGGGACTCGGCCATTGGGCGCATGGCGCGCCAGCTGCGGTTGAGACCATGCAGGAGGACGACGCAGTCCTTGCTTTCCTCGACAGACACGACCTCGGACCGCGGTAGGGTCGCGCAGGCAGCGAGCAGGCCGGCACTTGCGGCCAGCAGGCACGCCATATTCCTGTTAGATCGGCTCATCGCTCGATTCTGCCCTAGCCGGGAGTCCTGCGCACGCCTCAAAGTCTCTTTTTGCTGCTGTTTCGACCGGTAAATACGTATCGCATCACAGTCGACGCCGGCGCTAATCTGTGGCAATGAACGAAGCTCAGATCCTGCTGGTCACCGCAGCCTCGATCGCTTTTTTGCATACGATTCTGGGACCGGATCACTACGTCGTCTTTACGGCGATGGGCAAGGCGCGCAAATGGAGCCTGGCGAAGACGCTCAGGGTAACGGTGATCTGCGGCATGGGTCATGTGCTGAGCTCGATCCTTATCGGGGCCGTCGGTCTGGTACTCGGCGCACAGCTTCTCTCACTGGTGGAGATCGAGGGGCTGCGTGGCAGCGTTGCCGGCTGGGCGCTTCTCGCATTCGGACTCATGTACTTCGCCTGGGGATTGCGACAGGCAGGCAGGTCGCACAGGCATTCTCATGTGCACGTGCATGAAGACGTTGTGCACACCCATGAGCACGATCACCATCAGGATCATGTCCACGTCCACGACGTGCCCTCGCGAAAATCGGTAACCCCATGGGTCATATTCATTATCTTTGTGCTGGGACCGTGCGAGGCATTGATTCCGTTGTTCATGTACCCGGCGGCGCAGCATAACCCGGCGTTGGTCTTCGCCGTTGCAGCGGTCTTCGGCACGGTCACGCTGTTGACAATGGTGGCGGCTGTTACCGTGACGACTCTGGGGCTTCGCAATCTTAAGTTACCCAGGCTCGGCCGTTGGGAACATGCCATCGCGGGCGCCTCCGTTGCGCTATGCGGTGGCGCGATCACATTGTTGGGGGTCTGAGCGTTTACGATAGACGCAGGACCTGCATATTGAAGTTCAATCCGGCGCTTTAGTTTCAGCTGCATCTGGTTTTCAGCCAGTGATCCTTTGCCGGGCTATGTTGCTGCCTTGGATTCAGTATAATCGCCCGCTTGCACCTTGCTTCCGGGACCACCATGCAACCAACGCTACTTGATCAGGGACTGACGCTCATGCTGGTTGGCATGGGTACTGTTTTTGTATTCCTGACGCTCCTGGTGGCCGGCATGTCGCTGATGGCGATGATCGTTAAGCGTCTGTTGCCGGTACCCGTTGAGGCTGAGCCCAGCGACGAGGAAATTGCCGTGATCACAGCGGCGATCTCACAACACCGAAAAACTCACACCTAAGACCCTGCGAACGGTAGCCAATGAGCAATAACAAACCTCTCGGAATAACGGAACTGGCGCTGCGCGATGCGCACCAAAGCCTGTTGGCAACGCGTATGCGTATCGATGACATGCTGCCCATTGCCGACAAGCTCGACAAAGTCGGCTTCTGGTCGATCGAGTCCTGGGGCGGCGCAACTTTCGATGCCTGTATTCGCTACCTGGGCGAGGACCCCTGGGAGCGTATCCGCCGGCTGAAAGCGGCGATGCCAAATACGCCGCAGCAGATGCTGTTTCGCGGGCAGAACATTCTTGGCTACCGGCATTATGCCGATGACCTGGTCGAGAAATTCGTTGAGCGTTGTGCGGTCAACGGCGTCGATGTATTTCGTATATTCGACGCGCTGAACGATCTTCGCAATCTGGAGACCGCGATCAAAGCGACGCTCGCGGTAGGCAAGCACGCGCAGGGCACGATGTCCTACACCGTGAGCGAGGTGCATACGGTCGATCTCTGGGTCGACATGGGCCGCCGCATCGAGGACATGGGCGCGCATTCTATCTGCATCAAGGACATGGCAGGATTGCTGCGCCCGTATGTCGCCTATGAACTTGTGAGTCGTCTCAAGGAAGCGGTCGATATTCCCATTCACATGCAGTGCCATGCGACAACCGGACTTTCGACGGCGACCTGCGTGAAGGCCGCCGAAGCCGGTATAGACAATATCGATACGGCCGTGTCATCAATGAGTATGACCTACGGACATTCGCCCACCGAGTCCCTGGTCGCGATCCTGGAAGGGACTGACAGGGATACCGGCCTCGACCTGGTCCTGATCGAGGAAATCGCGGCGTACTTCCGCGAGGTGCGGAAAAAATACGCGAAGTTCGAGGGCTCACTCAAGGGTGTCGACTCACGCATCCTCGTCGCGCAGGTTCCCGGCGGTATGCTGACGAACCTGGAGAATCAGCTCAGAGAACAAAACGCGAGTGACAAACTCGATGACGTGCTCGAAGAGATTCCGCGGGTACGCAAGGACCTGGGAATGCTGCCGCTGGTTACACCAACCTCGCAGATCGTCGGCACGCAGGCGGTGATCAACGTGATGTCAGGTTCCCGGTACGGCAATATGACGAAGGAAACCGCCGGTGTCCTGAAGGGTGAGTACGGAGAAACGCCGGCAGCCGTGAACGCGGATCTGCAGTCCAAGGTGCTCGAGGGCGCAGAGCCGGTCACCTGCCGACCAGCGGACCTGCTCGAGCCGGAGCTTGAGCACCAGACAGCGGAGCTAATGCGCATCGCGAAAGAAAAAGGCATCCGGCTGGCCGACGATGTTGTTGACGACGTGCTGACCTATGCGCTGTTCCCACAGATCGGTACGCGATTCCTGGAGAATCGCGACAATCCCGATGCGTTCGAGCCCGTTCCTGGTGCGGAAGAAGAAGTGACCGCCGCGGCGCCGACAGCCGCCGCAACGGGTTCAGGCGTCTACTCGGTGCGCGTAAATGGCAAGACTTTCACCGTGGAAGTGGCTGAGAGCGGCCAGTTGGCCAGCGTGGCTGCAGCGCCGGCACTGGCAGCAGCGACCGCCGCCCCTGCGGCTGGCGGGCAGTCCGTCAAAGCCGTTCTGGCCGGCAATATCTTCAAGGTCAACGTCAAGCCCGGAGATGCTGTGTCACAGGGCGATCCGTTGCTGATCGTCGAGGCGATGAAGATGGAGACCGCGGTCGCGGCACCAACGTCGGGCACGGTAACCGAGGTGCTGGTCAGCGAGGGCGATGCCGTCAAAGTTGGCGACGCACTCGTCACGATCGGTTGACGGCAGACTGATCGGTGGAACTTGTTGAACAAATCTGGAGAGGCTCCGGGATCTACCAGATCGAACCAGGGCAGCTCATCATGCTCGGCGTCTGCCTGGCGCTGCTCTACCTTGGGATCGTCAAGAAGTTCGAACCGCTGCTGCTCGTTACCATTGGCTTTGGCGGGCTGCTAAGCAATATTCCCGGCGTTGAGATAGCCACTGGCGATGGGCTGCTGCATCTATCCTACGTGGTCGGCATCGAGACCGGCGCGTTTCCCCTGATCATCTTCATGGGTGTCGGTGCGCTGACCGATTTCGGGCCGCTGCTCGCCAATCCACGAACGTTGTTTCTTGGCGCTGCAGCGCAGTTCGGAATATTTGCGACATTGCTGGGTGCGCTTGGTTTGACGCAGCTGGGCATCATGGACTTCTCGCTTCGTGAAGCGGCTGCGATCGGCATTATTGGCGGCGCCGATGGTCCGACAGCTATCTACGTCGCCGGCCAGCTCGCGCCGCATCTTCTCGGTGCAATTGCCGTTGCCGCGTATTCCTACATGGCGCTCGTGCCGCTGATTCAGCCGCCCATCATGAAGCTGCTGACCACCGAGTCAGAGCGCCAGATCGAAATGGTGCAGCTGCGCGAGGTATCGAAAGCGGAGCGCATTGTCTTTCCACTGCTGCTGCTGTTACTGGTTGCACTGTTGTTGCCCTCGGCAGCGCCACTGCTGGGCATGCTGTGTTTTGGCAACCTGATGCGCGAGTGCGGCGTTGTCGATCGGCTTTCTGATACCACGCAGAATGCGCTCATCAACATCGTCACGATCTTCCTGGGTCTCGCCGTAGGCTCGAAGCTGAGCGCAGAGCAGTTCCTGGTTCCGAGCACGCTGGGCATCCTGGTGCTGGGGATGGTGGCATTTGCGATCGGCACAGCAAGCGGTGTGCTCATGGCCAAGCTAATGAACAAGCTATCCACACAACCGATCAATCCGCTGATTGGCGCGGCCGGCGTGTCCGCCGTGCCTATGGCCGCCCGTGTAGCCAACAAGGTCGGACTCGAAGCCAATCCCCACAACATCCTGCTGATGCATGCTATGGGTCCCAACGTGGCTGGCGTCATCGGCTCGGCCGTAGCGGCCGGCATCATGATAATGTTCGCTTCGTGAACTCGCGCCCGCTGCACGCCAGCCGGCCAGCAATCAGGAAGTAGCCTCTATGTCCTTATCAATAGTGATACCCGCAAAGAACGAATCAGGTGCAATCGGCACTGTCGTGGCCGCCGCGCTTGAGTCCTGGCCTGACGCCCAGATCATCGTCGTAGATGATGGTTCCAGCGATACGACGGCAGAAGTTGCCCGAGAGGCGGGCGCAACGGTCGTTCAGCATCCAGAGAGTCTTGGCAACGGGGCCGCGGTGAAAGCCGGTGCCAGAGCGGCAACCGGTGAGATCATTGCCTTCATGGACGGCGACGGGCAGCACGACCCCAAAGAGCTGGCTCCGCTGCTCGACAAGCTCGACGATGGATATCACATGGTGGTTGGGGCGCGTGATTCGGGTTCGCATGCGAGCATGGGGCGTCTGTTCGCAAACGGCATTTACAACGCCGTCGCGTCCTGGCTTACCGGCCGTCCGATTCCGGACCTGACTTCCGGTTTCCGGGTGGCGCGGGCGGAGCATTTCAAGGAGTTCCTGTACCTGTTACCGAACGGCTTCTCGTATCCGACCACAATTACGATGGCCTTTTTTCGGTCTGCGCTATCCGGTTTGTTACTTACCGATAAAGGCTGCAGAACGCGTAGGCAAAAGCCATATTCGACCGATTCGTGATGGTGTGCGTTTCATGGTGATCATCTTCAAGGTCGCCACGTTGTATTCACCACTCAAGATCTTCCTGCCGTTCAGCGGACTGTTTTTCGCGACCGGCGTCGGGTACTACGCCTATACGTATGCGATCTCCGGACGGTTCACGAACATGAGTATGTTGATCATCAGTGCGTCGGTCATCATCTTCCTGATCGGCCTGATCTCAGAGCAAATCACGGCCTTAACCTACAGACGGCCCTGATGCGCGCCGCGGTTTCAGCTACCAAATTCCGCTATCTCGGCGACGTTCTCTAACTCAATCGCAGGTTCAATGGGCCCTGAAGGTCGGGTTGACCGGGGTTAGTGGGTTGAGCATTTGAGCAGCGCATTCTCAAAAATATCGCAGCTGGAACTCCAGGTTGGGACTGACTCATAGCTAGCGCCTTGCTCTTCCAGGGCGCGCAGAATTGCGACACTGAGTCCCTGCGCATCCGCCGGTTGCACCAGGCTGCCGGGATGGCTTTCGAGTATCCACTCAGTGGCACGCGTCCGGGTTGCGACGACAGGCACCTGGCAGCTCATAGCTTCATAGAGTTTGACCGGATGGCTGTAGTGTCCAAATGGCGACTCACGATTGGTGACAACGAGTACATCCATACTGTTCAGCAAAACAGGCACCTCGTCATCGTCAATAAAGCCCAGAGACTCAATAGTCGGCGGCAGCGGGACATTGTCCCAGGTTCGGCCGGAATGGATGAAGCGAACGTCGGGACGCTCTGCAAGTACGAGCGGAATCGCGTCGAAAAGAACCTCGACACCTCGACTACGATGCATTGATCCGCAATACCCGACAAGCGGTCCATCAAGCGGCAACTGCAATAACTGACGGCATTCGCGCTGGTCGCGCGGTTCGAAACCTATCGGGTCCGCCGACATCGGGACGACAGCTGAACTCTTCCCTTGTTGTCCGTTCAGCATCAGGGCGACCAGATCCGGTCCAGCGGCTGTCACCAGGTCCGCTCTTCGCAGCGCTCTTCGCCAAAGCCAGTGCAACGGTTTCGCCCATGGCATATAGCTTTCATAATTGTCATAAGCATCGATACAGGCCCGCAACCCGTGCTTACGAGCGAGGCGCGCGGCGAGAATGCCGAAATAGGTATCCGAAAAACCGATCACGCAGTCCGGTCGCGAATCGACGACCTGCTTTCGTGTGGAAGCGAGATAAGCGAGAGGCGGCGACGAAGTCCATCGAATGCCATGGGCTTCAAAATCAAGCGCTGCTCCGTTCTTATAGTCAAGCAAGGCTACTGAAACACGATGCCCTCGTTCGGCAAGTAATCTCGGCAAGTGAAAGAAACGGCCATACGGGCTGGCGACGAGGTCTTTCCCCATCGGTCTGCGCTTACATAAGAAGAGTAGCTTCATTCAATCCGTTGCCCTGTCTGACGGCAGCACCGGACGCAACCTGTACATTCGATAATTGCGTCGGTATTGCTTACAACTTACTATCACCCGCAATCAACGGTTCGCGCTTTCCGTGAACATCGACAACAGGACGTATCTGGAGCGGCCATTTTGAGCAGAGGGTACCAATACGACTTCTCCAAGAATAGTCCATATGTTTACGATATGGAGAACCGTGAGCGCAAGGCACGCACAATGCTTGCTGTCCTGGACGACTTTCTGCAAAAACCTCTGGCCGAATGCGATGTACTCAATGTCGGTGGGTCGGCGGGTGCCATCGACAATTTTCTTGCTGACCACGCGAGCAAAGTGGTTGGTATTGATATCGATGCCGGAGCGATCCAGCATGCCCAGGAAACTTTCGTCAAGGAAAATCTCCATTTCCAGGTAGCGGACGCACTGAATTTGCCGTTCGATGATGCGAGTTTTGATGTCGCAATCTGCTCACACGTCTATGAGCACGTGCCCGATCCCGTGCAGATGTTCGCTGAGATTCATCGCGTGCTCCGTCCTGGCGGGATCTGCTATTTTTCGGCCGGCAACCGACTCATGTGGAATGAGCCACACTACGACCTGCCACTGCTTGCAATCCTGCCTCGACCGCTTGCGCACGTTTACATCAGGTTTGCCGGAAAGGCTGACTACTATCATGAGAAGCACCTGACCTACTGGGGCTTAAAGTCTCTCGTTCGAAGCTTTGCGCGCAACGATTACACCGTACGATTGATCAATGAACCGAATAAGTTTCTCACAGAGTACATGCTGCCGGCCGGCAGCATGAAAGCACGCGTGGCCGCGAGAGTGGCGAGCTGGTTCTATTGGGCGCTGCCGGGATATATATGGGTTCTTCAGAAATAATCTCCAGGTACGGACCGGATGATCTAACGTGACTCGCCAATCGATCCTGATTGTGACTCGGAACTATCCTCCGCTAACCGGTGGTATGGAGCGCTTGATGCAGCATTCGGTCGAGACGCTGGCATCTCAATTCGATGTAACGCTGATCGGCCCTGGCGGCTGCGGTGATTTCGCACCGAAGAACGTGACCACAATAGAATGCCCGCCGGCACCATTTTCGTTCCTTGCGATGGCGTCGCTGAAAGGCTGGCGCCTGGTCAGAAAAGTGCATTTTGATATCGTACTGGGCGGCAGCGGACTGGTGTCTCCCGTGACGTGGTTTTTGTCCGGAATTGCGAAAGCCCGATCTGTAATTTTCGTCCATGGTTTGGACCTGGTCGTCGACAACTGGGTGTACCAGAAATTCTTCGTGCCCTTTCTGCCACGCCACGATTGTGTGGTTGCCAATAGTCAAAATACACGCAGCATTGCGATCGAAAAGGGCTGCGAATCTACCCGGGTTCAGATAGTGCATCCGGGCTCAACGATTCCGCCGGAATCCGTGCTCAACGAAGCGCCCACTTTTCGCGCGAAACTGGGTCTTGAAAACAGCAAGATTGTTTTGTCCGTTGGCAGGATGGTCAAGCGAAAAGGACTGGCCGAATTCCTGGAGAAAGCGTGGCCGCGTATCATCGCTCTGCAACCGGACGCAATGCTGCTGGTTGTCGGCGACTCCCCGGACAATGCTCTGCTGCAAGACGCTGAGGGGGCAGAACGTTTGATGAAGGCGATCGAGCGTTGCGGCAGGGACACGGTCCGTTTCCTCGGAGCTGTCGAAGACGACGTGTTATGGAATTGCTACGCGGCAGCCGATGCCCTCGTGTTTCCACTAATCCGAGTCAAGGGAGATGTGGAGGGATTTGGAATGGTGGCGATAGAGGCCGCGGCGAGCGGTACTCCAACCGTAGCGTTCCCCGTTGGTGGTGTCGTCGATGCAGTCGCAGACGGTGTCAACGGCCTGCTGGCTCCCGAGGGAGATTACGACGCGTTTGCTGACGCAGTAGTATCAATTTGTAAAGGAGGGCCGCCCGGCAGCTCAACTTGCAGAAGCCACGCGCTCAAGTTCAGTTGGGAGATGCATGGCCGAAATCTGCTGTCGATCCTGAACACAAGTGCAATGGACTGAGTTCAGTGCGAGATATTCAGCAATCGAGCAAACGGGAACCGTATGAGCTTGTCTATCCAGGCAATATACGCGCGAACAGGACCGTAGCGCTCGCAGCGCGTCAATATTTCACGTTGCTCGCGCAGGCGTGCAAGGACGTTTCGCCTGCTGATTCCTGCCGCTTCGACAATGACGCTCTTGGTATCGATATGAAGAGCATTCAAGTCTTCGGGCAAGCGCAACAGGAAATCAAGATCGCCGGCAATTCGGTAGCGAGTGTCGAAGAATCCGTGGGTGAGAAACAACGAACGTCGATGCAGCAGGCCCGGGTGGCACACGACCATACGTCGACCAATACGTCCGTAATCAAATGCCGATCCAAACAGAAACGACTTGCCATTCGACGAGTCAAAGAACAGGCCTCGAGACGTTATCAGATCATAATCGCGACCTTCCGCAGCCTCAAAAAGCCGGCTCAATGAACCGCTTTCTGACCAGGCATCATCGGCACCGAGAAAACAGACATACTCGCCGCGCGCCTGGCGCAAAGCCTGGTTCCAGGCATCGTAGATACCACCGTCGTCCTTGCTCTGCCACCACGCGATGTGTGGCTCGTACTTGCGAATCAGATCAACTGTGCCGTCAGTGGAATTACCGTCAGCGATCAACAATTCCCAGTCTTTGAAGTCCTGTTCGATTATTGAATCAAGGCAGCGTTCGAACGTCGACGCCGCCTGCCATGTAGCAATGACGATCGATAGCCGAGGTGTCGCTGCGCGATTACTGTCAGAATGTTTCATTGAAGCCATTAATCGATCAACGGCGAAACAAGGTTGCGTCGACTTGCAGCATACGACCGCTCTCTGGATCATGGATGCCCTGCCAAATTCCCCAAACGCAGAAACCAGCTTCATACAGTCGATCGATTACTTCGTCGAAAAGCGGCTGGCCTTCGTACAGAGGCACAAAGGATAGCTCCAGGTGCAAACCGACCGCCTTTTCGAGGACTTCAGTTGCACCATCAAGGACCCGATCCTCATAGCCCTGGGTGTCAATTTTGACAAACGGTGCTTTTGAGAGCTCAAGAAAGTCGCGGGACGCAGTATCGAGCTTCGACAAACGTACATTCTCGACGCCGATGCAGACAGATTCAGGAGCAGCCCGGATATGATCCGGAAGCACCGTTAATACCGAACTGCTGAACGAATTATCAGAAACCTGCATTTCCACTTCGCCTTCGTCTGCACCGATTGCAATCCTCGGAGCTATTTCCCACGCAGGATCGAACCGACTCGCCTGCAGCAACCTGGAATGCGCTTCTGTCAATGGTTCGAAGGAGACCAGCTTGCCTCGGTATCCTGCTTCGCGAATAGATTGAGCAAACTGACCAATATTGGCGCCAACGTCCAGCAGCAGGTCGACGCCGTGGTGTTCAAGCATCGCCGACAGACGTCCTTGCAACGTTTCTCGGGGTCGATGGCGGTGTATGTCAATACCGCATCGATTCGCCAGGCGGCGTATTGAATGCTCAAGCTTAACGAAATTCACCACTGGGCCGTCCTTCCAGGCACGATAAGAAAAGGATCACGACTAACTCCCATGCCGGGCATGGCTAACGACATATTGGCGCCCTCGCCATCGGGTCATTAGTTTACCAACAGGAAGGTAGGTTGAGGGAAACCAGCCGTACCAATACACGAAAAAGAGGGCAAGAAGTACGACGGATCGTACTCGAAATATTATAGCTGAACGATTCGGAGTGTTCTACAGACCGCCTCATGCCGGGCTTGCGCGCGTCCGTCGTCGAGGGTCCGGGTGAAGACCGAACGCAGTAGGTGGATTCTCTCGAGACGCGTGGGTTATGCTCCCCTTGCAAACGGCTGCGTTATATCAATCCACACCATGATTAGAACTGTCAAGGAGAGTGACGGATGAAGGCTGTGATTCTGGCTGGTGGCCTGGGTACTCGGATTTCGGAGGAAACTCACCTTAAACCGAAACCGATGATAGAGATTGGTGGTAAGCCCCTCTTGTGGCACATCATGAAGCTGTATTCCGTTCATGGAGTCCAGGATTTCGTGATTTGCTGCGGGTACAAGGGATACGTCATCAAGGAATACTTCGCAAACTATTTCCTGCACATGTCGGATGTCACTTTTGATATGGAGCACAACGAAATGGAAGTCCACCAACACAAAGCCGAACCGTGGAAAGTGACGCTGGTGGATACCGGTGATGAGACGCTTACTGGTGGTCGTCTGAAAAGGGTTGCGGAGTACGTCAAGGATGAAGAAGCCTTCTGCTTCACCTATGGCGACGGGTTATCGGATGTCGATATCTCCCGCGAGATCGCATTCCACAAGCAGCATGGAAAGATGGCAACCGTTACCGCTGTTCAACCGCCGGGACGCTATGGTGCCTTACAAATGGAGGACCGCAAGGTGACCGGATTCATCGAGAAACCCCGCGGTGATGGTGGCCTTATCAACGGCGGTTTCTTTGTGCTTTCTCCCAAGTGCATTGACCTGATCACCGATGATCAAACCAGTTGGGAAGGTGGACCCTTAACAAAGCTCGCATCAGATGGGCAGCTCATGGCGTTTGAGCATGATGGCTTCTGGCGACCTATGGATACTCTGCGCGACAAAACCCAGCTTGAGGAGCTTTGGCGAAAAGGCAAGGCGCCGTGGAAAATATGGCCATGAACCGGCAATTCTGGCGTGGCAAACGGGTATTCATAACCGGACATACTGGCTTCAAAGGCGGCTGGCTGGCCTTATGGCTGGCGGACATGGGGGCTGAAATCCATGGCTACGCACTGACGCCACCGACGGAACCCAACCTGTTCACAATTGCAAACCTGCAAGACTGTTTGGCCAGCAGCACGATTGCTGACATCGGTGATACAAGCGCGCTAACTCAGGCCATGCAAACGGCTTCGCCCGACATCGTCTTGCACCTGGCGGCGCAGTCGCTGGTACGTTATTCCCACGCTGAGCCGGTGGAAACTTATGCCGTCAACGTCATGGGAACGGTCAACCTGCTGGAAGCCGTGCGGCAGACTCCCGGCATAAGCGCTGTGGTCAATGTCACCACTGACAAGTGCTACGAAAACCGTGAATGGGTCTGGCCCTATCGCGAAAACGAGGCCATGGGCGGCTTCGACCCTTATTCAAGCAGCAAGGCCTGTTCGGAACTGGTGACTGCAGCATATCGCCGGTCTTTCCTGGAGCCCGCCGGTATTCCTGTTGCCAGCGCGCGTGCCGGTAATGTTATCGGTGGAGGAGACTGGGCTGCCGACCGGCTTGTTCCGGATTTCTTGCGTGCGCTGGATGCAGGACAAACCCTTAACGTTCGCTCACCGCAGGCCACACGTCCATGGCAGCATGTGCTTGAGCCACTGTCGGGCTATCTCATACTGGCCGAGAGGCTTTCGACCGAAGGCCAAAGCTATGCAGAGGCCTGGAATTTTGGCCCTGAAGAAGCCGGTGCACGTCCGGTGCAATGGATGGTCGAATATTTGTGCAGCCAGCTGCCTCACGCCGCCTGGCAATGCGATACTTCGCCACAGCCTCATGAGGCCAACACCCTCAAGCTGGACAATTCCAAGGCCTACACCCGGCTTGGGTGGCGCCCCCGCTGGCAGCTGCAAACGACGTTGGCAATGACGCTAGCCTGGCACCAGGCCTGGAAACAAGGCGCGGACATGGCCGCCACCAGCGTGCAACAGATCCAGGAATACGAGGCGGCAGCAGAACAGACTTGAGTACCCGCTTTGACATACTGGATACGCCTCTTGCTGGCTTGCAGATCCTGCAACGCCAACAAATGGGCGACAGTCGGGGGTATCTGGAGCGTATGTTTTGCGCTGAAGAATTGCAGGCGCTCGTCCCCGGCAAGCACATCGCACAGATCAACCACACCTTCACCTCCAAGCGCGGCACCGTGCGCGGCCTGCATTTTCAGCAACCGCCCCATGCCGAGATCAAGTTCGTTAGTTGCCTGCGTGGTGAAGTCTTTGATGTTGCCGTGGATCTGCGCCATGATTCGCCGAGTTTCTTGCACTGGCATGCTGAATTGCTCAGCGCCGACAACCGCAAGACCCTCGTCATCCCGGAGGGCTTCGCTCACGGATTTCAAGACCCTCACCGACGACTGCGAGATGATGTATTTTCATACCGCCGCCTACCAACCCGGAGCCGAAGGCTGGCTTGAATGTGCAGGATCCCCGGCTTGCCATCCAGTTGCCATTGCCGGTGGCGGGTCTATCGCCGCGCGATGCTGCGCATCCACTTCTGGATGAGAACTTTACCGGGGTGGCGCCATGAAGTGCCGTCACTGCGGGTCGCAACTGAAACTGCCGCTGGTTGACCTCGGCAGTGCGCCACCCTCCAACGCCTACCTCACCGAACAGACCCTCCATGCACCGGAGAAGTGGTTTCCGCTACGGGTACTTGTATGTGAGCAATGCTGGTTGGCACAAACCGAGGATTTCGCCCAGGCAAATGAACTGTTCGATGCCGAGTACGCCTACTTCAGCGGCTTTTCCAGCAGCTGGCTCGCGCATTCGGAACACTACGTGAATGAAATGGTCACGCGATTCAATCTGACTGCTGACAGCCATGTCGTCGAAGTCGCCGCCAATGACGGCTATCTGTTGCAGTACATCAAGGCACGCGACATACCCTGTACCGGTATAGAGCCTACTGCAAGCACCGCGGCTGCAGCGCGGGCCAAGGGCATCCCGATTGTGGAGGACTTTTTCGGTGTGCGTCTGGCGAAGGACCTGGCCGCGAAAGGCAGGCAGGCCGACCTCAGTGTCGCCAACAACGTGCTGGCGCATGTGCCGGATATCAACGATTTCGTAAGCGGTTTTTCCACGCTGCTCAAACCCCTGGGCGTGGCCACGTTTGAGTTCCCCCACCTGCTCAAACTGATTGCGGAAAACCAGTTTGACACCATGTACCACGAACACTTTTCCTACCTGTCGCTGACAGCAGTCGAGCGGATTTTTTCATCCGGCGGCCTCAATATCTTCGATGTAGAAGAACATCCCACCCACGGCGGCAGCCTGCGCGTGTTTGCCCAGCGCAGTGATACTGGTCAGCACCCACGCAGCACAAGCGTAGACGAACTGCTCGAGCGCGAAGCTCACGCGGGCATGCTCAGCACCGACTATTACACCGGCTTCCAGGCCAACGTCGACCAGGTCAAGAACGACTTTCTTGCCTTTTTGCTGGAAGCCAGGCGCCAGGGCAAAACCGTTGCCGCCTATGGTGCAGCGGCGAAGGGCAACACCCTGATGAACTACGCCGGTATCCGCCCTGATCTCATCTCCTTCGTGGTGGATCGCAACCCGGCCAAGCAGGGTAAATACATGCCCGGCAGTCGCATTCCCATTGTAGGCGAGGAAAGGCTGCAGGGTACAAACCCTGACTACGTTGTTATTCTGCCCTGGAATCTGAAGGCAGAGATTATGAAGCAGCTTGAATACATTCGAGATCGGTGTGGGCAGTTTGTGATAGCGGTACCGCATCTGGAGGTGCTGTGACTTCCCGCATTCACTATACCAGGCCCTCGATTACCGAAAAGGAAGTTGAGTACGCCACAGATGCTGCCCGCAATGGTTGGGGTGATCACTGCTACGAATACATTCATCGTTTTGAGGATTTGTTCAAGCAACACCTCGGTGTGAAACATGCCATAGCCACATCCAGTTGCACCGGCGCCCTTCACATGGGTTTGGCTGCACTTGGTGTAGGGCCGGGTGACGAAGTGATTCTCGCGGATACCAACTGGATCGCCAGTGCTGCTCCTATCACCTATCTCGGTGCAAAGCCGGTATTTGTAGATATCCTGCCTGATACTTGGTGTCTTGATCCGCGTCGTGTTCGAGAAGCAGTCACCACGAGAACAAAGGCCATAATCGCAGTGCATCTCTATGGAAACCTGTGTGAGATGGACGAGTTGATGGCAATCGGAGAACAGCACGGCATACCCGTTATCGAGGATGCCGCTGAGGGGATAGGCTCTGTCTACCATGGTAAACGTGCTGGATCGATAGGTAAGTTCGGTACTTTCTCTTTTCACGGAACCAAGACTGTTGCGACGGGCGAAGGTGGCATGTTTGTCACCAATGATCCCGATCTATACGAACATCTGCTAACCTTGAGCAACCATGGCCGCGCCAGAGATCAGGCTAAACAGTTCTGGCCAGACGTGATTGGTTTTAAGTACAAAATATCCAACATTCAAGCGGCTATTGGCTGTGGACAGATGGACCGGATTGATGAATTGATCCGGCGCAAGAGAGAAATATTTTCTTACTACCATCATGACCTGAGTGGCATGCCGGGAGTCAGCATGAATCCTGAAAAACCTGGCACGATCAACGGCTACTGGATGCCAACAGTAGTGTTTGCGCCAGATGCTGGCGTAACCCGTGAACATTTGTTGGAATTATTCAAGGCCGAAAACATTGATGCTCGCGTCTTCTTCAGTCCGCTAAGTCTACTGCCAATGTTTGAGTCGAAACCTGAAGATAAATTTAGTTACGAACTGCCTGAACGAGCTATCAATCTTCCCAGTTATCATGATATGACGAATGCTGATCAAGACAGAGTAATTGCAGTCATAAAGCAAATTTCCTTCAGCTGAAGTTTCCTCATTCGACAAACATATGAGCAAACCAATCTCACAAGTTAACGTCATGATCGCTGGAATTGGCGGAGCCTCGCTTGGCACAGAGATTTGCAAGTGTTTAAGCCTTGCCGGGAAATACGAAATTTATGGTTGCGACATTTCGTCAACTGCGTACGGTCTTTATGACAAAGGGTTTGCACAAACTTATCTTGTTGCCCCTGAAAACTATGTATCCGAAGTGTTAGAGGTGTGTCGGCGATCCGGGTCAAAATGGCTAATTCCGGGTGGCGAGCAACCCAATACATTGCTGGGAGCGGCTGCAGAATTATTTTCACGAGAAGGTATTCGTGTAGTTACCAATGACGTCGCTATTGTTGACCTGTTCTCGGACAAAGAGGCCACTTTCAATAAGCTTTCGGCATTTGGTATCCCCATCCCCAAAACGATGGAGCTGACTAATGAGGCTGATGTGCATACCGTAGGTCTGCCTTGCATCGTAAAACCTGCAACGGGAACAGGTGGCAGCGCATCAGTATTTTTTGCGGTGACTGTAGACGAGGCACTGATTTACGCAGACTTCATTCGGCGCAATGGCAGTATGCCGATTGCCCAGGAATATGTGAGCGATGACGAAGGCGAGTTCACGATTGGGGTATTGTCTTTGCCAAATGGGAACGTGGCCGGTTCGATAGCGCTTCGCCGTGCACTGGATGCGAAACTTTCCGTCGCATACCGGGGGCGTGGAGGACTGGTTTCCAGTGGATATTCCCAGGGATATATCGATGAATTCCCGGACTTGTGCGTTCAGGCAGAGCGTATAGCCACCTTGATTCAGAGTCGTGGACCGATAAATATTCAGGGGCGCGTTCGCAATGGCGTGTTAATGCCTTTTGAGATCAATCCGCGTTTTTCTGCCTCGACTTATCTGCGCGCACTCGCCGGTTTCAATGAGGTCGACATGCTGCTTGGTTACCTTATCTCTGGTGAGTTGCCGGCAGTCAACCCGATAAAGCCAGGATGGTATTTGCGGAGCCTGACTGAGAATTACGTATCTGAAGAGGCAATTAAGTGAGCATACGCTGGATCACCCCGTTGCTTGGCACCGCCCCCGCATCGCAGGTTTGCAAAGAACCGGAGATGAATATTGTTGATGTCCGCGACATGGTAGATAAAGCAGGTAATCGTGCCGACACGGTGCTGCAAAAAATCACCGAAGGTTGCAACTCACTTCGCGAGGGAAAGAAAACAGTAGTGTGTTGTGACTATGGGATATCTCGCAGCAATGCTGTTGCCGTGGGTATATTGGCAAAGTACGAGTCAATCCCGTTTGAAATAGCGGTTCGTCGTGTGCTGGAAGCGACAGGTGAGAAGGAAATCAAAGTTGCCCCGTTACATGCAGTACGCAAGGCCCTGGAAGGGGATCCAAAAAAGACTCGCCACGAAAAAATGCGCATTCTCGTAACCGGGGGAACAGGAACTCTAGGGAAACCGATCAGCCAGAAAATTGCTGAGGAGTTTGTAGTGATGGCACCTGGCCGTGACGAACTGGATCTCCAGCAGGGGAGCACGCAACTGGACCTTATCCTCAGTGAGAAAGAAATTGATTGCATCGTCCACCTCGCCAACCCCCGTATTTATACGTCCAATATCGCTCTTGGCGATACACTGACCATGTTGCGCAACGTGCTGGATTTGTGCGTTGCACGCGATATCAAGCTGATCTACCTGTCTGGTTGGGAGGTTTATTCGGGGTATCGTTCAATTCATCTAAAGGCAGACGAATCGCTTCCCTTGCTTCCCAAGGGGCCTTATGCCGAGACCAAATATTTATGCGAAATGCTGATAGAGCACAGTCGGCGCACTCAGGGATTGCGCTGTACGATGCTCCGCTCCTCCCCGGTGTATGGTGTCGGTAGTGACAAGCCCAAGTTTATTTTTTCCTTTATCGACAAGATAAAACGATCCCAGCGTATTGTTACACATCGTTACGACAATGGCTTGCCTGCACTTGATCTGCTCTACATTGACGATCTAGTGGCGGCTGTTGTGCAATCGGTCGGCAGTGAGTTCAGTGGAAATCTGAATATAGGAACGGGAGTAATTACCTCTACGCATAAGGTGGCGGAAATTTTACGGGGTTTACTTGGCGGGCAGAACGAAATTGATTCTACCCTGATCGATGGTGATACCGCCGGAATTATTATGGATGCGGGCAAGGCGCAGAAAGCACTTGGCTGGCAGCCCGCCATAGGTCTCGAACAAGGTCTGCGACTCATCTTGTCTGGTTTGAAAACGAATTAAAGAGAGACATTATGACTACAAGCAACGAAAAAGAATTACAAGAATCGTTTTCCTGGGCCAGATCGCAAGTCTTTAGCAGTTATAACCACGTCCTGGGATACTACCAGGCTCAGGCTTGTCTCGAGCATGCACGTGGGCATAGCTTACTGGATATGCCATGTGGTGATGGCACATTGACAGCCATGCTGGCTCCCTCATTTACAAGAGTGGTTGGGATAGATGCTTCCAGCCAACATCTGGAATTGGCCAGAAAGACGTTGCCTGAGCTAGAGTTCCATGAAGCACTGATAGAGGACTTTGAAACTCCGGAACGATTTTCTACGATAACCATGCTCAATATACTTGAGCATGTGGTAGATCCGATTGAGGTACTAAAAAAGGCCGCCAGCCTGTTAAATGATGAAGGTGTTCTGTTGGTGCATGTTCCAAACGCCTTTGCAGTTAATCGACGTTTAGCTGTGCTGATGGGAACGCTGACCGAATGTGAAGAGCTATCGCCCTTTGATATTGAGATAGTAGGGCATCGTCGTTCTTATTCTCTCAAGACGCTATGTGTCGATATTGAACTGGCAGGCTTAAAGGTCGCCAAGACAGGCGGGGTTTTTTATAAGTCGCTTTCTACACCGCAAATAGATTGGTTCCTCAAGAATGGTCTGTGGAAGGAGGGGGGCTTCGGCTGGGGGCGTGTCGGAGGCGAAAAAAAGGATTGGCGAGCCGAATTTTGTCATGCCTCCTATGAGCTTGGCAAACAGCAGCCGGAAGACTGCAACATAATCTATGCCTGTGTAACGAAGTGACACGATAGTGCAAATAAATAACTCGTGTGAGCCTGCGTCATTCTAAATCAAGTAATTACTACCGAGGAATTATGAGTAATCCAGCCGAAGCATTTAAAGAGGAAGTCGCTGAGAACATCAATCAACTCGGTGAAGACAAGGATATCCAAGCTTTGTCACGGATTTGGACGCGTGAATCCAATCAACACAATTACACCTACAACTTTAGCTGGCTTGGACGTCCGATCATCCAGTACCCACAAGACATGGTGGCCATGCAGGAATTGATCTGGACGGTAAAACCGGATTTGATTATCGAGGCAGGTATTGCTCACGGTGGGTCGCTCATCTTGAGCGCATCCATGCTTGCCCTGCTGGATATGGCCGAGGCGATTGATAGTGGCGCAACCATCAAACCCGGGGAATCCAGTCGCCAGGTGTTGGGTATCGATATTGATATACGCGAACATAACCGCGCTGCCATTGAGGCACACCCAATGGCATCGCGCATTCAGATGATACAGGGTTCCAGTATCGATCCCGACATCATTAAGAAGGTGCATGCCGTCGCTTCGAAATATTCGCGCGTGCTTGTCTTTCTTGACAGCAACCACACTCACGATCATGTTCTGGCCGAGCTGGATGCGTATGCACCACTGACCTCAAAGGACAGCTACTGTGTGGTGTTTGACACACTTATCGAAGATATGCCGGCAAATATGTTCCGCGACCGGCCATGGGGCAAGGGTAACAATCCCAAGACTGCTGTCTGGGAATATCTCAAGACCCACACGGAATTCGAGATCGATAAGCAGATCGACCACAAACTTCTGATTAGCGTTGCACCTGACGGGTATTTGAAACGAATTCGGTAGACACAGCTACTACACGCGCTAATCAGGCATGTCCCTCAAAAAAAATATCCTTGCTAATTACATCGGTCAGGGCTGGCGCGTTCTGATGTCGCTGGCCTTTGTTCCGCTGTACATCAAGTATCTTGGCATTGAATCCTATGGATTGATCGGGATTTTTGCGATTCTGCAAGCCTGGTTGAGCCTGCTGGATATGGGTATGAAGCCTGCACTGGGCCGGGAAATGGCACGCTTCACTGGCGGTGTGCACAATGCACAGTCGATTTGGGATCTGCTGCGTAGTATTGAGATCATTTCTATCGCCATCGCAGTGCTGGTCGCTATTGGCATATGGATGGCTTCTGGCTGGTTAGCCGCCAACTGGGTGCAGGCAGATACACTGCCACGAGAGTTGGTAGCACAATCTTTCGTGCTCATGGGTGCAGTCTCCGCGCTGCAATTCATTGAAAGCATCTATACAAGCAGCATGGCTGGACTGCAAAAACAGGTTCTGCAAAATATTGTCACAAGCGTGATGGCGACAGTCCGCGGTCTGGGCGCTGTAGGCATCTTGATTTGGGTGTCCCCGACCATTGACGCATTCTTTGTCTGGCAGGGGTTGATTTCCCTTGTCACCGTGACGGTCTTTATTGGGGTGCTTTACCGCATATTGCCATTACCACCACGCCCGGCTCGCTTCTCAATGCCCGCATTGATCGGTATATGGCGCTATGCGGCGGGAATGGTCGGCATCACCCTGCTGGCCTTGTTGCTGACCCAGGTTGACAAGATTCTTCTTTCGCGCCTGGTATCACTGGAAACCTTTGCCTACTACGCACTTGCTGCAGTAGTGACCGGTGCGCTGTATACACTGACAGTTCCGGTCAGCACCGCATTTCATCCACGCTTCACCGAACTTGCGACGCGGGGTGACGACGATGCACTGCGCTCGGCCTACCATCAGAGCGCGCAGCTTGTAACTGTGCTCATGGGCGCAGCAGCCCTGGTGTTGATGATGTTTGGAGACAGGGTGCTCTTGCTTTGGACATCAGACTCTGCACTAAGCCAACAAGTGTCACCGATCATGACCTTGCTGGCACTGGGAACGTTGCTCAACGGGCTGATGTGGATGCCGTACCAGTTGCAGCTTGCCCATGGCTGGACCTCGTTGACGCTCAAGGTCAACAGCATCGCGGTTGCCATTCTCATCCCTGCCATTCTCTGGATCGTGCCGGCCTACGGCGCGATTGGCGCGGCGTGGGTCTGGGTGGCGCTGAATGCCGGGTATATTCTGTTCACCATCTATTTTATGCATCAACGCTTGTTGCCCACCGAAATATGGCGTTGGTATCGTGAAGACGTTGCAATCCCCCTGATTGCGGCAACGGCGACCGCATGGTTGTGTCGTTGGGTGTTGCCCGTTGATATGGGCAGGCTCGGAGAGTTCGGCGTGCTGCTGCTGAGTTCGGCTTGCGTGTTGATGGCGGCCGCCTTGACGGCTCCTATAGTGCGTCGCGAACTTGCCCGACACTTGCCGGGCGGGATTTAGGAAATAGCAACGACGACTCTGAATCATTCAAGATGAGCAAAGTATGAACGAGGTAAAAATTACCGTAATCATTCCGACTCGTGAGCGCGTTGATGTGCTTGATAAAGCGCTTAAGACAGTGACGAGTCAGGACTATGACAACCTCGAGATAATCGTTAGCGATAATTACAGTTCGGATGCAACCGAGGACGTTGTTCGCAGCACAAACGATGCGCGTGTGAAGTATCTGAATACCGGAAAGCGATTAAGCATGTCTCATAACTGGGAGTTTGCACTTTCTCATGTTACCGACGGCTGGGTCACAATTATCGGTGATGACGACGGGCTTCTTCCCGCATCGTTAGAGAAGGTTTCGGAAATGATTCGCTCTGCTGATGTTCGCGCCATCAGGTCGACTGTCTGCTCTTATGCGTGGCCTTCTACGGCCCGCTATGAATTTGGACGCCTGGAGGTTCCACTAAGGTCGGGATGTGAAGTAAGAGATTCGAAAACCTGGCTCTCGAAAGTATTGAATGGATTAGCCAGCTACCCGGAATTGCCGATGCTTTACAACGGTGGATTTGTCGATATGCAGGTATTAAAAGAGATAAAAAGCAAAACGGGTGCGGTTTACCTGTCCTGCGTACCTGACGTTTACTCCGCAGTCTCTATTTCAAGTGTTATCGAAAATTATCTCTACTCAAATGAACCGCTCGCTGTAAACGGTGCGTCAAAGAACAGTGCGGGAACGTCACACTTTTCGGTGGGGGACAATTCAGATCCCGACCCCGCGAAAAAATTCCGCAGTGAGGGAAATATACCGTTTCACAAAGATGTTCCGCGTTGCGCTGACGGAAACTACCCGCTGTCACTTCAGGCGCTCGTGTACGAATCATATCTTCAGTCTGCGATTTTGCGGGACGACGTGCGAGAAGATATGCACGAGCAACAGCTGGAACTGATCCTGGCGTCATCGAAAAAGCACGGCGCAGCAGTGGGGGAGTGGGGCAGGCTATTCGCAAAGGCCCATGGCTTGGACTATGACGAGATTAATTCCAGAGCAAGGCGAAAGGCAAGAATTTTGAAGCTACTCTCAGCCCCGGGCCTCGTGTCCAACGCGTTCAATATGTGCTCTGCTGGCTCCTCAGAACACCCTATCAAGGACGTCTATGAGGCGAGTATTGTCGCTGCACAACTAAGGAAGAGTCCGCCAGGACGTTTGGAGATATTTCGTCAACTCGTCGTCAGTGCGTTAAGAAAAACAAAAGCCCGTGTTGCGTGGCCGAATTAGGCCATCCTGGGCTGAATGATACGAACACGTACGGGTCCGGAACTTCGCACCGCCAGGTCCGATTGAAGCGTTCAAAGTACGAGCTCTGCTGCGCTTGCCCGGTTGAATAAAGTCGAGCGTGGGCTTGTTTTCCTCGACCCAGTCAGCGACTGCCAATGACGCAAACTCGGGTCTATTGTTGTCTTTTAGTATCTCCGGGCAGCCACGTTCGGGTGCTGAAGTTGATCTTTTACCTAGCGATTGAAATGATCCTCGAGGACCTGCGCTACGCAGCTGGTCAGTCGCTTGCCCGTGTCGATGTGCAGGAATTCGTTCGGTCCATGCGCATTCGATTTCGGTCCCAGCAGGCCCGTTATCAGGAACTGTGCCTCCGGAAAACGTTCGCCGAGCATACCCATGAATGGAATGGTACCGCCTGTGCCCATGTACATGGACGGCTTGCCAAAGAACGCATTCGATGCCTTGTGCATTGACGCCTCGAGCCACTCGGCAACCGCCGGCGCGTTCCATCCTGCCATTGTCGATTCGACCTCGAACGACACGTTCGCAAGCGGCGGCGCATTCGCCTCCAGGACGGCTTTGACGGCTACGGCGGCGTCACCCGCGTCGCAGCTTGGCGGTAATCGGAATGACAGCTTCAGTGTTGTAAATGGCAGCAGCACGTTGCCTGCATCGATCAACGCCGGCATTCCCTCGGCGCCCGTAATCGCCAGCGTGGGTCGCCAGGTGTTGTTCAGCAACAATTCTGTGTTCGATTCGTCCGGCGAAGGGGCATCCACAGCCCAGGGGAACTTCTCGTAAACGGAAGCCTGCAGTGTTGCGGCTGCAAGGCGCGCCTGTTCCAGTCGCTGTTCCGGAATATCGACATGCAGGTCGTCGAGCAGGATTTGTCCGTTCGATTCGTCCTCGATTCGACTGATGAGCTGTCGCGCGACTCGAAAACTCGACGGCACAACGCCGCTGGCCGTGCCGGAATGCACGCCCTCGGTAAGGACGTCGACACGCAAGGTGCCCGTGAGGTTGCCGCGCAGGGACGTCGTACACCAGAGCTGATCGTAGTTGCCGCATTCGGCATCGAGGCAGACAACCAGGTCCGGGGAACCGATGCGGTCTTCCAGCAGGTCGATGTAGAAGGGCAGGTCGAAGCTGCCGCTTTCCTCGCAGCCTTCAACAAGGACCACGCAGTTTGCGTGCGGAATACCTTGTTCCTGCAGTGCGCGAATTGCCGTCAACGATCCGAAGGTCGCGTAGCCATCGTCCGCACCACCGCGGCCGTATAGCTTGCCGTCCTTGATGACGGGCGTCCATGGGTCCAGGTCTTCGTCCCAGCCGCTGAACTCGGGCTGCTTGTCATAGTGACCGTATAGCAGGACGACATCATCGGACTGCCCGGGGATCTCGATAAACAGCACCGGCGTACGGCCCGGAAGCCGCACAACCTCGATCTGCATATCCTTTATCGGCTGCTTCCTGCACCAGGTCTCGAGCATTTGCACCGCCTCTTCCATATGGCCTTTCTTTTCCCAGTCGGGGTCGAAAGAGGGCGACTTGTTGGGGACCTTTATGTACTCGGAGATCTCCGGAATGATCGATGAGTCCCACATCGTGTTGACGAATTCGGCGGCTTGATTGTTTTTCATGGTGTCGTTCAGTCCGTAGTCAGTGATCGGAACAGCGTGCGCGTCATGCGCTCGGTCGTTATGAATTCCCAGCTAAAGGAATCGTACTTGGCCAACGGGTTTGCTTCGAGCACGTCCTCAACGCTCTTACCTTCGTCAACCAGCGCCTTAACCAACGCTCTGCCGTCAATCAACATGTCGACATCGGTCTTCATGCCGGCTTTGTCGGTTAACGGTCCGTGGCCCGGTATGATTTTCGTTGCCTCGTCGGCCATCGACCATATTTTCTGCTGCGCAGCAATGTAGCCGTCGACCGTGCCACCGTTGTCGAGGTCAATATAAGGAAAGATTCCGTGAAACAGGATGTCACCGGTGTGAATGACGTTAGCATCCGGAAAGAAAATTGCAGCGTCGCCATCGGTATGGGCTTTCGGCAGGTGTCTGACGCGTGCCTCAATATTACCGAGGTGGAACGTCACGCCGTCACCAAACGTAATAACCGGGAGTCCTCCCGGACCGCCGGCGCCCGATGCGTCTTCGAGCAGCCGTTTGCGGATGTTGTCGTGGGCAAATATGACAGTGCCCGTGTTGGCAAAGTGGGCGTTGCCGCCGGCATGGTCACCGTGAACGTGCGTATTGACCATGAACTCGATCGGGCCACCCGCCGTCTCGGTAACGTGTGTCAGCAGGTTCTCTGCAAGTGGGGGCAGGCCATCGTCAATCATGGCGACATGACCTTCGCCAACAAGCACGGCCATGTTACCGCCGCCGAAGCCGCCCCTGGCCTCGACCATGAAGATGCCGGGTTCGATTTCGGTCGAATTGAAGGTGATTTCGGCGTCCTGAGCATAGGTCAGCGACGCCAATAGTAAAGGCAGAACGGCGATCTTTTTCATTGCTGTCTCCACGGGAATTGGACAGCGATTGTACCCTAATGACGGTTACTGTCGCCCCGGAAACGAAAACTGCGCCTTCTCCCGCACGCCGCCGGCAGGCCAGCGCTGCGTGATCGTCTTGCGTCGCGTGTAGAAACGAACGCTGTCAGGACCGTAGGCGTAAAGGTCGCCGAACAATGAGCGTTTCCAGCCGCCGAAGCTATGGTATGCCACGGGTACCGGCAGCGGTACGTTGATGCCCACCATGCCAACCCTGATGTTGTCGGCGAAATAACGAGCCGCCTCGCCGTCACGTGTGAAGATGCAGGTGCCGTTACCGTACTCGTGATCGTCAATGAGTTGCATCGCCTGCTCTTCGGATTCGGCGCGCACGACGCACAGCACCGGGCCGAATATTTCTTCCTGGTAGATGCGCATGCCTGCCTCGACATGATCGAACAGGCACGGGCCCAGAAAGAAACCATCCTCGTGCCCCGGAACGCTGAGACCGCGACCATCCGCGACCAGCATGGCGCCTTCTTCGACGCCGAGGTCGACGTAGCCACGCACCTTCTCGTAATGCGCTTTGGTGACCAACGGCCCCATATGATTGCTGTTGTCGGTGCCGGCGCCAACTTTAAGGCCGGCAATCTGCTCCTGGAGCTTACCGACCACGGTGTCAGCGGTCTCTTCACCGACGCAGACGGCCACCGAGATAGCCATGCAGCGCTCGCCGCAGGAGCCGTAGGCCGCGCCCATCAGCGCGCTGACGGCGTTGTCGACGTCAGCATCCGGCATTATGACGGCGTGGTTCTTGGCGCCGCCCAGCGCCTGTACGCGTTTGCCGTTCTTCGTGCCCGTGCTGTAGATGTACTCGGCTATCGGTGTGGAGCCGACGAAACTGATGGCCTGGACGCGCTCGTCATTGAGCAGCGTATCGACGGCCTCCTTGTCACCATTTACGAGGTTGAAAACCCCATCGGGCAAGCCGGCCTCCTTAAACAGGCGCGCGACGATCATCGGCGCGCTGGGGTCTTTCTCGGAGGGTTTCAGAACGAAGGTGTTGCCACAGGCGATGGCCATCGGGTACATCCACATAGGCACCATAGCCGGGAAATTAAACGGTGTGATTCCGGCGACGACGCCCAGTGGCTGAAAATCAGACCAGCTGTCGATGCCTGGACCGACATTGCGAGAGAACTCGCCCTTGAGAAGCTCGGGTATGCCGCAGGCATAATCCACGACTTCCACGCCTCGGCCGAACTCGCCCATCGCGTCATCAAGAACCTTGCCATGCTCGTCCGTGATGGCGGCGGCGATCTCAGCGGCGTGTTCCTCGAGAAGCTGTTTGAAGCGGAACATGATGCGGGCGCGCTTGGCCGGCGGCGTATCGCGCCATGCCGGAAACGCCGCCTCCGCGGCAGCAATTGCGTTCTCAACAGTTTGCTTTGAGGCCATCGCGACATGCCGCGTGACCTGGCCGGTTGCCGGGTTTGTAACTGGCTCCGGACGATTGTCGTCAGCGACATCGGCGCCGTTGATGAAGTGTCCGACGACGTTGGCGATGTCGATCTTGCTCGCTGGTCTGGCGTTCATACTGTCTCCGCTTGTCGTTTGAGCCTATTCGATCGTGTCGAGGACACGACGAATTGTCTCGAACGACTGTTGCATTTCGTCAGGATCCGAATTCAGAAACGGCGAGAACTGTAGCGTGTCCATACCGTTGCGAATCACGAGGTTCTCGTCCCAGAAGCACTTCTTGTGCGCTTCTCCACCACGTGCACCCGGTGCCCCCTCGCGAGGCGCCATCTCGATGGCTCCCATCAGGCCGTAGTTTCGCACATCAATAACGTGCTTGTGGTCGGCAAAAGAATGCAGCAGGTCCTCGAAGTGCTGCTCCAGGGATGCCGCCTGTGCGAACGTGCCTTCCTCTTCATAGACGCCCATGGTTGCGAGCCCGGCCGCCGCGGCCACCGGGTGTCCCGAATACGTGTAGCCATGAAAGAGTTCGATCATGTGCTCTGGTCCCTGCATGAACGCCTCGTAGACAGCGTCGCGAACCAGCACAGCTCCCATCGGAATGACGCCGTTAGTCAGGCCTTTGGCCGTCGTGATGATATCGGGCATGACGCCGAAGCGCTGCGCGCCGAATGGCTTGGCGAGTCGGCCGAAGGCAGCGATGACTTCATCGAAGATAAGAAGAATGCCGTGCCTGTCGCAGATCTCCCGAAGTCGCTCGAGGTAGCCGACGGGGGGCGGTAGCACGCCTGTCGACCCGGCGACGGGCTCGACGATTACGGCGGCGATGTTGCTGCCATCATGCAGTGCACAGAGCCGTTCCAGGTCGTCGGCAAGATGCGCGCCCCAGGCGGGTTGGCCCCGGGTAAATGCGTTGTGCTCGAGGTCGTGGGTGTGCCGGATGTGATCTACGCCGGGGATCAGGTTGGCGCTGAATGCCTTGCGATTCGGCACCATGCCACCCACCGACATGCCACCGAAGTTCACGCCGTGATAGCCGCGTTCACGTCCAATCAGGCGCGTGCGATTGCCTTCGCCCCGCGCGCGGTGATAGCCGAGTGCGATCTTCAGCGCGGTATCCACCGACTCGGATCCCGAGTTGGTAAAAAAGCACTTGTTCATGTCGTCGGGTGCCATGGCCGCGACTTTTTCGGCCAGGGCTGCGGCCTTGTCATTGGTCACCTGGAACGTCATGCAATAGTCGAGTGTTGCGACCTGGTTCTGCACGGCTTCGACAATCTTCGGATGGCAGTGACCGAGGCCCGAGGTCCAAAGTCCGGAAAACGTGTCGTACAGCTTCGAGCCGTCTTCGGCGGTGTAATAGTGCCCCGAAGCGCCCTTTATAACGCGTGGTTTCTTCTTGAAATCGCGGTTGGCCGTGAACGGCATCCAATAGGCGTCCAGGTTCTTTAGAGCGGCGCTCATCGTCATTTCTCCGAAGGGTTTCAGGGTAGCAACTGCCGAGTTTACGCCTGCACAGCATTGTTAAACAACGAGTTATGTGGCAGTTCGTAACTCATTGAATTTATTGGTCTCGTAGGTGCAAAATGTTTACTAATACTAAACACTCAGGTTGTCTCCCATCATGGATCAGGAAATCGGCCGCCGTCTGCGTGAGGTACGCGAACGGCTGGCTTTGTCACAGCGCCAGCTCGCAAGGCAATCCGGTGTCGCGAACGCTACGATCTCGCAGATCGAAGCCGGCAAGCTGAATCCAACGGTCAGCATGCTGAAGCGAATACTCGATGGCGTGCCGATCAGTCTCGGCGAGTTTTTTGGCGACGAGTATGAAGTGCGCGACAAGGTCTTTTTTCGTGCCGACGATCTCACCGAAATAGCAGACGGAGGCGTCTCTTTTCGACAGGTGGGGGCCAACATCGGCGGTCGTGCCATTCAGCTGATTCAGGAGCGTTACCAGCCCGGTTCCGGAACCGGAAAACACGCGATTACGCACGAAGGCGAGGAGTGCGGAATCATTCTCAGTGGTCGGCTCGAAGTTACCGTGGGTGACGAAACGGCGGTTCTATCCACGGGCGATGCCTACTACTTCAAGAGCAGCAAACCGCATCAGTTTCGCAACAAGTGGAACGAGCCCTGCGAGTTGATCACGGCCTGCACGCCGCCAACATTCTAGAGCCTAGGTATTATTACGCTGGCCAAACCCGGTGCATTAGTGGCAAAGTTACGTCCCCGCAGTAACCCACCACAGCAGGACCGAAATGAGCCAGTTCGGCACAGAATTTTGCGACGAAATTTCAATCGTTCGCTACGAAAACGATGCCTGGCAGACGCCGTCAATACAGCCACTTGCCCCGTTGCCCATGCACCCGGCGGCGCATGTATTCCACTATGCGAGCACCTGCTTCGAAGGCTTCAAGGCGTACCGCTGGGGCGATGGCAAGGGTCGAATATTCAGGCTCGATGACCATGTCGCCAGGATGCAGAAGAGTGCGGCTTCGCTGCGCCTGCCGGTTCCTCCTGCGGACATGCTCGCTGGCATGGTCAAGGACCTTGTAGCGCACCATCTGCCCGACATTCCCGAGCCCCCGCATTCGCTGTATCTTCGTCCAACACTGATCGGCACGCTGCAGAATATCGGTGCCGCTGCGGCACCGTCGACGGAGGCAACCCTTTTCGTATTGGCTTCGCCTGTCGGCGACTACTTTGCCGGTGGCGCGAAGGCGTTAAAACTGTTGGTTGAGGAGCGTGCGAGAACCACCGAGCAGCTCGGTAGCACGAAAACCGGCGGCAACTACGCTGCAGCGCTGGGGCCGACGCTGGAGGCCAAGGAAAAATATGGCGTTGACCAGGTGCTGTTTTGTCCGCAAGGGGACGTACAGGAGACGGGTGCCGCCAACTTCCTGCTGATCAGCGACGACGAGATCATTACGAAGCCGCTGGATACGTCGTTCCTGCACGGCCAGACACGCGATTCCATCCTCAAACTGGGTGCCCGCCTGGGCTACCGTATCAGTGAGCGCAATTTCACGGTAACGGAATTGCTCGAATGGGTATCCACGTATGAAGCGACCCTGTCCGGCACCGCGGCTTGCCTGTCGCCGGTCGGAGCGCTGGTTTACCAGGGCAAGGAGATCGCGGTACGAGACGGCAATCCTGGCGCCAACACTGCACGGCTGCAGAAGGCGTTGCAGGATATCCAGTACGGCCTTGCCGACGATACCTTCGGCTGGCTGACCGAGATCGGCTAGACGAACGAGTTCAGATCGCTTTCGAGAACCGGTTGTCGTTCTCGGCCTGGTCAATATAGCGATCAAAGACCATGGCGATACTCCTCAGCAGCAGTCGGCCTTTCTGCGTAATCGAAATGCCGGACTGATCCAGCTCGATAAGGTCGTCTTTGGCGAGCGCATCAAGACGCTTTATTTCCGCCGCGAAATACGTACGAAAGTCGATGCCATGTTCTGCGCTGAAATCGTCGAATGACAGGCTGTCGTAGCACATCAGGGCCTGTATGACGGCGGCGCGCAGCAGGTCGTCGTCATCGACTTCGATGCCTTTCCTGATGGGCAGCTCGCCGTTCTCGATGAGTGCCTCGTATTCCATCGTTGTGATCGCATTCTGTGCGAACAGGTTACCGATATTGCCAATGCCGCTAACGCCGAGTGACACGAGGTCGCATTGGCGATGCGTTGAATAGCCCTGGAAATTGCGCTGCAGCGTGCCGTTCAATCGGGCTTCGGCGAGTTCATCATCCGGCAAGGCGAAATGATCCATGCCGATGTAGATGTAGCCGGCATCACAGAGCTTGTCGATTGTATTGTGCAATAGCTCAAGCTTGGTTTCGGGTGCAGGGATATCCGCGTCATTGATCATGCGCTGACCTTTGAAGCGCTGCGGCAGGTGCGCATAGTTGTAGACGGCGAGGCGATCGGGTTTCATATCGATGGCGAGATCCAGCGTTCGACTGAAGCTGTCAACGGTCTGGTGCGGCAGGCCGTAAATCAGGTCGAACGAAATGGAACCAAAGCCGGACTCAAGCGCACTTTTAACGAGCGCTCTCACCTCGTCAGGCGTCTGGATTCGATTCACTGCCTGCTGAACGTCGCGGTCGAAATCCTGGATGCCCAGGCTCAGGCGATTGAAACCGAGCTCGGCGAGGTGCCGTATGCGGTCGCCATCGACGGTGCGGGGGTCGACTTCGATGGAGAACTCGCGCTCGTCGCTGGTATCGAAACTGAACGACTTGCCCAGATGACTCATCAGGTCACCGAGCTGTTCGCGATCCAGGTAGGTGGGCGTCCCGCCGCCGAAATGCAGCTGTTCGACCTTGCGATTCCGATCAAACAACTTCGCCTGCATCTCGACTTCCCGGTACAGCATCTCCAGGTAGCGGTCTACCCGTGCCTGGTTATGGGTGACGATCTTGTTACAGCCACAGTAGTAGCAGAGTGAGTGGCAGAAGGGGATGTGCACGTAGAGTGACAAAGGCACGCCGCTGGCATTACTGGCCAGCGAATGACGCTCGTAGTCCTCTGCCGTGACGCTGTCGCTGAACTGCAGCGCCGTCGGGTAGGACGTATACCGTGGCCCCCTGCCTCCGTAGCGGACGATGAGGTCCGTGTCGAAGCAGACGCCCGTATGCTGTCGCTGCTGGCTTTGTTCGGTAGTCATGGCTGCAAATGCTCCCCGATTTGTTTGGCTCGGAACATGGGTAATTGCCGAAATTCAGCTGCGGTCAGGCGCGGTGGCCGGTACTTCCGTGCGTCGCAGAGCGTGTACCAGGTAAAGCAAAATCGTGAACAGCAGCATGCCGACTGCCTGATGCGCCGCGCCAAGCGCCACCGGAACGGCCATCAGCAGGGCTGAGATGCCCAGGATGACCTGTAAAGTCACTGTGTGCAGCAGCGCATTGACGGCGGGACGTGCGCGCTTTGGCAGGTCGGCTTTTCTTGCAGCAAACCAGTAAGCAGACGATAGTCACGAAGGTGATCGCAGCGAGCCAGCGGTGATTGAACTGCACTGTGACCATATTATCGAAGGCATTTCGCCACAGCGGACTGAGTGCCGTTAGTCCTTGCGGTATCCACTCGTCGCCCATCTTGGGAAACGTGTTGTAGATCTTCCAGGCCTTGAGTCCCGCAACGAACCCGCCAGAGATAATCATCGTGCAAACGAGTACGAAGACGCCAACGGTCCTGCGGTACAGGGCGTGTTTCACCGCGTCGCGAGCCGCCGGGAAGATCAGGGTGAGTGCGGTCCATAACATGAATGCGTAGACGAGGAACGCCGCCGCGAGGTGGGCTGTCAGGCGGTAGTGACTGACCTGCGGGGCGTCGACCTGGCCGCTTGCGACCATGATCTTGCCGATAAATGCCTGGCCGCCGCCAAGCGCCAGCATCAGCAGATACTTCGGCCAGTCTCGCTTCGGTATGTAGCCGGTCACGGCGAAATACAGCAGCGGCAGCCCAAAGACGAGACCGATCAGTCGGCCCAGTAGTCGGTGCAGGTACTCCAGCCAGAAAATACTCTTGAAATCGCCGACGTCGAAGTTCGAATTTACTTTCTGGAACTCAGGCGTGAGTTGGTAGATCTCGAACTTATCCTGCCATTCCTCTGCGGAGAGCGGTGGGAGGGTGCCCATGATGGGTCGCCATTCGACCATAGACAGTCCCGAGCCGGTCAGGCGTGTAACGCCACCCAGCACGACCATTGCGAATACCAGTCCGCAGCAGACGAGCAGCCAGTTGGCGACCACGCGGTCCTGCTTCCGGTTTGTTGACACGTTTTCCATCGTACTTGAGAGCCTTTGTCACTGCTGCGAGTTCTGCGCGATTCTAACAGGCTTGCGGGCAGAGCGAGCGCCGTCTGCGCTCAGGGGGTTTCGTGATAATCTGCCGCAATGAATATCCGCGACTGTAATAACATCATGGACTTCCGCCGCATCGCGCGACGCAAGTTGCCGACACCGGTGTTTCACTACCTGGATGGCGGGGCGGACGACGAGTGGACGCTCGGGCGCAATACGTCGGCGTTTGATGACTACGAACTGTTGCCCTCTCAGCTGTCCGACGTCAGTACCATTAGCCTGAAATCGACACTCTTCGGTCAACCCGTGGACTGGCCGGTCATGATCGCGCCGACTGGCGCTTCAAAGCTGTTTCATGGCGATGGCGAACCGGCGGTTGTCCGGGCCGCCGAGAAGTTCGGCATGGTCTACAGTCTTTCCACCCTCGGTACCACGACAATCGAGGACGTTGCGGCTGCCGGTCAATGCCCCAAGCTGTTCCAGCTTTATGTCTTCAAGGACCGCGGGCTCACACAGGACTTCATTGATCGGAGCAAAGACAAGGGCTATGCGGCGCTGTGCCTGACCGTGGACACGCCGCTGGCCGGAAATCGCGAACGCGACGTCGTCTATGGCATGTCGGCACCGCCGAAATTCAAGTGGAAAAGTGCGATCAGCTATGCCCAACATCCAGGGTGGCTCTACCGGGCACTGGTCCGTAAGGATCTCGACCTGGTCAACATTACGAGCAGCGACGCCGGCGCGAAGATCGACAAGGGCGTCGTCGAATACATCAACAGCCAGTTCGATCGTTCGCTGACCTGGAAAGACGTCGAGTGGCTGGCCGGTAAATGGGATGGCCCGCTGGTCATCAAGGGCGTGCAGACTGTCGATGATTGCCGCAAGGCGGCAAATTCGGGTGCAACCGCCGTCATGTTGTCGAATCACGGCGGGCGGCAGCTGGAATCGACACCTGCGCCGGTGGATTGCATCGCCAGGGTTGCAGACGCACTGCATGATCGACTCGAGATTATCTGTGACGGTGGCATTCGTCGCGGTACGCATATCGTGAAGGCGCTGGCGCTGGGTGCGAATGCCTGCAGCATCGGCCGGGGCTATTTGTATCCGCTGGCGGCAGGCGGCCAGGCGGGCGTCGAGCGCGGGCTACAGCTGTTGCACACCGAACTGGAGCGGACGATGGCGCTGCTCGGCTGTGACAACATCGATAAACTCGGTGAGCGGTATATCCAGCACAGGCGCTGAGGTCGCGGTACACACAGCCGGCTTGCGCGTGCAAAGCGCGATTCTGTCGTACAAAGGGCACCTGCTGCGTCGATTCCCTGCTCCAAAATGATCACGAAAACCCTATATTTTACAGGCCGATGGGCTCATTTTCGCATCCGGGTCGAGAGGAGCCCCCCAAATCGCGGGAAAAAGGCCGAAATAGGGGGTACCATTTCTTTGTCCATGGCCAATACGGCATGGCGGTGAAGACGCCCTCCAGGGCGGACAGTAAAGATAAGAGGTTGTTATGTCAGGTGAAAGAGTGATCGGGACCGTTAAGTGGTTCAACGACGACAAGGGATTTGGCTTTATCGAGCGTGAAGGTGGGCCGGACGTATTCGTCCACCATACAGCGATTCAGATGGAAGGATTCAAGACCCTTAAGGAAGGACAAAAAGTCACGATGGAAGTGACCCAAGGGCAGAAAGGGCCCCAGGCAGAGAACGTAATGGACGGCTAGGCCGTTCCTTCAAAGGTGACCTGGCGGTACGCTGCCAGTGTTCGCCTTTTCAGTCGCGCCCGGTCCTTTTTGCCGGGCGAATGCCAGGATAGCCACAACGTCGCGAGTTGGTATAGGCACGAAGAACGGATCGACATTGTGGCAGTGTCTGCAGGCCGCCAGCTACTGGTGGGCTGCTCGGCTGCGCGAGAAAGCAGGCGCGCTCGAACTGACTTCGAGGTCCGCAGCCAAAAGCACCAAGAACCCGGATTGATACGACAAGTGAAACTCAGGATCAAAGACAATTCGATTCGACTGCGCCTGACGCGAAGCGAGGTAGACGCGCTGCGCGATGAGTGTGTCGTCGCCTCGGCAACCGGGTTTCCCGGAGGACGGCAGCTGCGCTACCGTGTCGAAAGCAGCCCGGCCAGCGTTAACCCTGCAGCGTTCTTCTCCGACAACGCGGTGACGGTTCGTCTCCCTGAAGCCAGCGTGGTTTCCTGGGCAGGTACCGAGCAGGTTTCGATGTCAGGTGAGCAGGTCCTCGACGACGGCAGCCGGCTGCAGATCCTCGTTGAGAAAGATTTCGTTTGCCTGACGGAGCGAGAAGGCGAGGATGAGTCCGACATGTTTCCGCACCCGGAGGCGGGCGCATACAGCTGCTGACCATGTCGTCCCGCTACGCGCGCTTTTATCCAAAGACAATCGAGTTCCTCCAGCAACTCGCTGTAAATAACAACCGCGACTGGTTCGGGGAACACAAGAGCCGCTATGAAGAAGACGTACTGGACGTCGCGCTTCGTTTCGTACAGTCGATGCAGGACCCGCTTGCCGAAATAGCGCCGCACTTTGTCGCGTTGCCAACGCGAGTTGGCGGATCACTGATGCGGGTCTACCGCGATACGCGGTTCTCGAAGGACAAGACGCCTTACAAGACCAACATCGGCATTCAGTTTCGCCATGAAGCGGCAAAGGATGTGCACGCGCCGGGCTATTACGTTCATATCGCGCCGCAACAGGTGTTTGTCGGCGTCGGTATGTGGCGGCCGGATTCGGAGCCGCTGCGCCGCATCCGCGAGCGCATTGCGGCGAAGCCGGCCGAATGGCGGCGCGCCGTTGGCGGAGGCACGTTCGTGCGCCACTTTGCGTTGGGAGGTGAGTCGCTGCTCAGGCCACCGCGGGGCTTCCAGAAAGACCACGAGTGCATTGACGACATCCGGCGCAAGAGCTTCATAGCGGTCAGGGAGCTTGCCGTGAAAGATTGTCTGAAGCCGCAGTTTCAGCGTACGGTCGAGTCGTCCTTCAAAACGGCGGAGCCTTTCATGCGTTTTCTCTGCAAGGCGGTCGGCGTCAGGTTTTGAGCGTTTTTTTCAGCTCACGCAGCAGCAGTTCGGGATCCGGTCTGTCGGAAATGTGCTTCGATAGTTCCGTGTAGCGAATAATCCCGGCCGAATCGACCACCAGCGCTGTGGGCCACACCGTGTCGGGACCGTATTCCTTTTCGTAGTCGCCCGGCACACCTGTCTTCTGAACGAGCCCGAGCTCCTCGGTGACCGCAAGCGAGTCGTCGAGCCAGAAGTCGAATTCCACGGCGAAAAAGGAGGCGACCCGGCGCGTGGTTTCGAGCGGTTTTGGCGTCAGCAGGATCAGTTTCGCACCAAGGTCGATGATGTCCTTGTAGTACTTCGTCAGGCTCTTGACCTGGGCGCTGCAAAACGGGCACCAGTTGCCGCGCACAAACAGGATGATCGTCGGCGAGCCGTGCAAAGCCGTGGAGCGGACCGGATCGCCCTGTTCGTCGGTCGCGTCAAAATCGGGCAGTGGGCGGCCGGGCTTTAGCTGCTCGGGAACCGGTCGCAGGCCGCGCTTTGAAACCCAGATCCAGGCGGCGACCAGTACGGCGATGATACTCACTGCGATGATAAGAAGGATATCTGTCATGCGCGGCAGTATCGCCCCGCAAGGGACGTGGACACAAGGTAGGAATTATGGATACTGACTCGACCGATCGCCTGTGTGCTTTACCACGGACCGTATCATGACGAGCAACCCGATTATCTGGTCACCCAATGCGAGCCGCGTGCAGGCGTCTGCAATGTACCGCTTCATGCGGCAGCAAGGGTTCGACGACTACGGATCGCTTTATAAGTGGTCGATCGAGCAGGCGCCCGCATTCTGGGAGGCGGTCTGCGAGTTCTGCGGTATCACATTCAGCAAGCCGGCCGAGCGCACGCTCGGTCGCTCCGACAGTATCATCGACGCCATTTGGTTCGAGGGCAGTCAGCTCAACTACGCGGCCAATCTGCTCCGTCATGACGATGACGATCTTGCGCTCATATTCAGTGGTGAGATGGGTGTTCGCCGGGAGATATCGCACAGGGAGCTTCGCGACGAGGTCGCGGCGATCGCGGCCGGACTGAAGTCAGCGGGCGTTGCGCGGGGTGATCGAGTCGCCGGGTTCCTGCCTAACTGTCCGGAAGCCGTCATCGCCATGCTGGCTACGACCAGTATCGGCGCGATCTGGTCATCCTGCTCCCCGGATTTCGGCGTTACCGGCGTCGTCGATCGATTTGGTCAGATCCAGCCGAAGGTGCTGTTCGCAACCAATGGCTACTTCTATAACGGCAAGACCTTCGACACGAGCGAAGTCGTCGATGCGGTGGTTGCAGAGATTCCGGAAATCGAACGCGTCGTGTGTGTACCGTTCGTTGATGAGCTACCGGCTGTGCACTCAGGCAGCAGCGCTGCGGCCTGGTCGGAATTTGGTGTCGCCGAATCTGCACTGGCCTTCGAGCCTGTCGACTTCGATCATCCCCTCTTTATCATGTTCTCGTCTGGAACGACGGGAGTGCCGAAATGCATCGTGCACGGGCACGGAGGGACGATCGTGCAGCATATGAAAGAACATGTGCTGCACACGGATGTTTCCGCGGCGGATCGACTGTTCTTTTTTACAACTTGCGGCTGGATGATGTGGAACTGGTTGGTGAGTGGCCTCGCGAGTGGCGCTACGATCGTGTTGTACGACGGTTCACCGTTTTACGGAAACGGTCGGGCGCTCTGGGAGATGGTCGAGAAAGAGCGAATCAGCATCTTTGGTGTCGGCGCGAAATATATATCGGCCCTCGAAAAGTCGGGACTTCGCCCGCGTGATGAGTTCAGACTGCCCGAATTGCGAACGGTCCTGTCGACCGGTTCGCCGCTGTCGCCAGAGAGTTTCGACTTCGTCTACGACGCTGTCGGTGATGATCTGCAGCTGTCCTCGATTTCCGGCGGAACCGACATTCTCAGTTGTTTTGCGCTGGGCAACCCGGTGCTGCCGGTGAGACGCGGCGAATTGCAGTGTCGTGGGCTCGGCATGGCGGTGCAGATCTTCGATGACGAAGGTAGTGCGGTCGTAGGTCAGAACGGTGAATTGGTGTGTACACAGCCGTTTCCATGCGCGCCGGTCGGATTCTGGAACGACGCCGACGGGTCTCGCTATCACAGCGCCTACTTTGAACGATTTGACGGCATCTGGGCGCATGGCGATTTTGCGGAGCTGACCGAGGAAGGCGGCGTAATCATCCATGGTCGCTCCGATGCGGTTCTGAATCCCGGCGGGGTTCGTATTGGCACGGCGGAGATCTATCGCCAGGTCGAGAAGCTGGCCGATGTCGTGGAGAGCATCGCGATCGGTCAGAACTGGCAGGACGACGTGCGGGTCGTGTTGTTCGTCGTGCTCAGAGACGGCATTTCGCTCGACGAGCCGCTGCGACAGCGTATCCGCGCCGTGATCAGGGAGAACACGACGCCACGCCATGTACCTGCGAAGATTATCGCTGTCCCGGATATTCCACGCACGAAGAGCGGCAAGATCGTCGAGCTGGCTGTGCGTTCGGTTGTCCACGGCGAGGCGGTTAAGAACACCGAGGCACTGGCCAATCCCGCGGCCCTTGAGCATTTCGCGGGCGTTGCCGAACTGAGTGAAGACTAGCGTCTATGGCGGGCAAAGAAATTCTGGGAATCGAGGTTGCGCGCGGGCAGGTCCTGCCCGAGTGGATCGATATCAACAATCACATGAACGTCGCTTACTATTTGCTCGCGTTCGATCAGGGTGTCGACCTGCTATGGACGCGCTTTGGCATCACCGACGACTATATCGATACGCACAATAACTCAACCTTTGCCGTTGAATCGCATATCATCTGGCGGCGGGAAATCTCCGAAGCCGAACCCTATTTGGTGACGTCTCAAATTCTTGCCTTTGATGAAAAGCGAATTCACCAGTTCATGCGCATGTACCACGCTGAAAAACATTACCTGGTAGCGACGGCAGAATGGATGAACCTGCATGTCGATCTGGATGTGCGCCGTGTTGCGCCGTGGCCGGACGCTATTCGTGAGAATATTCGAGTGTTCGCGACGGAACAGGGCAGGCAACCCTGGCCGGCCGAGGCCGGCAAGACAATGCACATAGAGAAGCCGCTGTTTACGGCAAAGGTGAACGAAGAATGAGCGCAAAGTACTTGCTGGCGATCGATCAGGGGACCAGCAGCAGTCGCACGGTAATCTATACGCACGACGCACGCGCGGTCGCGAGCGACCAGCAGGAGTTCCCGCAGATCTATCCGAAGCCGGGCTGGGTCGAGCACGACCCGGAGGCTATTTGGAAGTCCGTTACCAACGTAACTCGTGGCGCATTGCAGAAGGCAGACGCGGTCGCTGCCGATATTTCCGCAATCGGTATTACGAATCAACGAGAGACGACGGTTATCTGGGACCGTGAGACCGGTGAGTGCGTGTATAACGCTATCGTGTGGCAGGATCGACGCACGGCCGCTTTTTGTCAGGCCTTGAAAGATGACGGGCTGGAAGCCTCCGTAACGTCGATGACCGGCCTGCGCCTCGATCCGTATTTTTCGGCGACCAAAGTTGCCTGGATTCTCGATAACGTCGATGGCGTTCGTGCGCGTGCGGAGGCCGGCAAGCTGGCCTTTGGCACTATCGACACGTTTTTGCTGTGGCGGCTGACCGGCGGCCAGGTGCACGCCACCGACGCCAGCAACGCATCACGAACGATGCTCTTTAACATTCATACGCAGCAATGGGACGACGAGTTGCTGGCGATGTTTGCCATTCCGCGTGCGCTGCTGCCTGACGTGCGCGATTGTGCGGCGGACTTCGGGATTGCTGAGCATGCATCGCTCGGCGGCCAGGTGCCGGTTTGTGGTATCGCGGGCGATCAGCAGGCCGCGCTGATCGGGCAGGCGGGTTTCGAGCCGGGGATGACCAAGAGTACTTACGGAACAGGCTGTTTCGTTATCGCCAATACGGGCGATACGGCGCTGCACTCGGACAACCAACTGCTCACGACGGTGGCCATGCGCATCGATGGCGCGGTGACCTATGGCCTTGAGGGAAGCGTGTTCGTCGCGGGGTCGGCGATGCAATGGCTGCGCGACGAGCTGCGGATTATCGATGCGGCGCCGGAGTCGGAGGCAATTGCCAGGCGAACGGGCGTGGTTTCCGACGTTCACGTCGTGCCCGCGTTCGCCGGTCTTGGGGCTCCTTACTGGGACGCCGATGCTCGTGGCGCGATTCTCGGGCTAACTCGCGGCAGCGGTCGTGATGAGATCGTGACGGCGACGCTGCAATCGGTCGCCTATCAGACGCGCGACCTGATCGACTCGATGTCAGAGGACGGCATCAAACCCAGCGTCATCCGCGTGGATGGCGGCATGGTGGCGAACGACTGGTTCCTGCAGTTCCTTGCCGACATACTCGATATCGAGGTTGAGCGGCCGACGAACGTAGAATCTACAGTGCTTGGCGCGGCGTACCTGGCCGGTTATCAGGCAGGTGTTGTCGAGTCTGCAGAGGCATTGTCATCGCTGTGGAAGCTCGATCGCAGTTTTCACCCGTCCATGGATGAGGCGCAGCGCGGCGAACTGCTGCACGGTTGGCAGGATGCCGTGAATCGTGTCAGGTCGCCTGGCTGATGAAGCTGCGGGCTCGACAAAAACTCGGCAAATACCGGATTCTCGGTCGCATTGCGTCTGGCCCCCTGGCCGACGTCTATCGTGCTTACGATTCGATTCAGAAATTGAACGTAGCGCTGAAGATCCCGAAAATCGAAGGCAACGTTGGTTACGATGAGGTGCTGCACGAGGTTCGCGTTGCAACCAAGCTCAAGCATCCGAATATTCTCTCTGTTCTAAACGCAAGTTATATCGATGATCATTTCGTGATCGCCATGGAGCTCGGTGAGGAGTCGCTGGCAGATCGCATCGAGCGCCGCACATCGATCACGCAATTGCTCGAGCTGGCAGCCCAGGGGCTCGCCGCGCTGGCACACGCGCACGATCACAAGATCATCCATTGCGACATAAAGCCGGAGAACTTCATCCTGTTTCAGGGTAGCCAGCTCAAGCTCGCGGACTTTGGGTTCGCAAAACTCAGCTTGCGAACGTTGAAGGCGTCAGGCTCGGGAACGATCGACTACATTGCTCCCGAACAGGCGATGGGCCGACCCAAGTTTCAGTCAGACGTTTTCTCGATGGGCCTGGTGTTGTACCGGATGTTCTCCGGAAAACTGCCGGAATGGCCTTTCGAATGGCCGATGATCGGCCATGACAAACTCGAGGCCCGCCTGCGCCCGGAGTTGATTGAGGTGCTCAGGAAAGCCATCCAGCTTGATCCGAAAAAGCGCTATCGCAATGCGGTCGAAATGCAGTCGGATTTCCTGCGATCTCAAAGTCACATACGCAAGCAGAAGCGAGCCCGGGCGAAGAACGGAAGCCGGCGCGGTACATCCTGGCGGCAGCTGCAATGGCGCCAGTTTCAAAGCCAGTTTCGCAAGGTGCTGGAGACCCATCATCACTGCCGTCGCTGCGAAGGGCCGGTTTCGGAAAGTATGAAAGCTTGCCCGTGGTGCGGTTTTGACAACCCGGCGCGCGGCTGCGAATCGAAGATGCCGGCAAGCTGCCCGCGCTGCGAGCGAGGCGTCAAGAATGATTGGGACTATTGTGCCTGGTGCTATGGACCAGGCTTCGTCGAGGAAACATCGCGGCGCTACCCGGACAAGCGCTACTCGGCGCGGTGCGCAAATGAGCGCTGTAAAGGCCCGCACATGCCGTTCATGCGGTATTGTCCATGGTGTAAGACCAAAGTGCGGAGAGCCTGGAAGCTGAAAGGCAGCAAGCATGCGTGTCGAGCCTGCAACTGGGGCATTGCCAAGGAATTCTGGAACTATTGTGCGTGGTGCCGGGAGCCGGTGCGACGGGAGTAAGGCCAAGAGGGGTACGGATGCCGGAACGAGTCGAAGATCTCCTGTTGCTGGACGCGGCGCATGAGCCGCAGCAACTGGAAACGGATGTCGCTGGCGGCGTGGCGGTAGCCTATTCCTGTCGTGATCCTCATAAAGAGTCTGAAAACGAGGATACCGTCGCCATCATTCCCTACGGCCCGGCCGCGGCGGTGCTGGTCGTTTGCGATGGCGCGGGCGGTTTGCCGGCCGGCAAGCGCGCGTCGTTAACGGCAGTGACGACACTTGCCGAGTCATTGCATGCATCGATGAACGAGACTGCGCTGCTGCGAACCGCGATTCTCAACGGGATCGAAGCGGCCAATAACGCAGTCCTTGCACTGGCTAACGGATCAGCCACGACGATGACGGTAGTAACCATCGAGGGATTACTCGCGAGGTCTTATCAGATCGGTGATTCGGAGGCGATCATTGTTGGCCAGCGCGGCGTGATCAAGCTACAGACGACGGCCCACTCGCCGACCGGGTTTGCCGTCGAGGCCGGGTTTCTCGACGAGCGAGAGGCGCTGCATCACGAGGACAGGCATCTCGTTTCCAATTTTCTCGGCACGAATGATATGCGCATTGACGTGGGGGCCATGATCAGGCTCAGCCCGCGCGACACGATCCTTGTAGCCAGTGACGGATTGATGGATAACGTGCACGTGGACGAGATCATCGAATGCGTTCGCAAAGGACCCCTGGTGGATGCGGCGGGCGGCGTGGTCGAGTTGGCGGGGCAGCGTATGCGATCTGAGGGCGACGGCCAGCCCAGCAAGCCGGACGACCTGTCCCTCATCCTGTTCCGAAAGCCGGCCCGCCGGGGTACTTAACATTATCAAGGGTTTAGGTGTTGATCGTGCGTATGGCGCGTATTATCGTCATTGCTACGGAACATAAGACCGTATTAGGGCTCCAACTAGCAATCAACCGGCGAAAACAGACAAATCCGAGATCGCCCCGGCCAACGAGGCTGAACACCAAAGAGGCTGAAAACAATGAACCGAATTGACTATTGCGCGTCACGTGAATCGTTCGCAAAAGCCTGTGTTGCCGTTGCAGCGGCCTTGCTCCTGGCCGGCTGCGCGTCGGTCAGCATGAGCGGCGGTGGCGGCGGTTCGGGTGGTGGTATCAGCCTCCCGGGCGGAGGCATGCCAGGCGGAGGCATGCTCGGCGGCGGTTCCTCTGGCGGCGGTATGCCCGGCGGCGGCTCTTCTGGCGGTGGTATGCCGGCGGCGGCTCCTCCGGTGGCGGTATGCCGGGTGGTTCCTCCGGCGGTGGTTCCTCCGGCGGTGATTCCTCCGGTGGCGGTTCATCCGGTGGCGGTTCGTCGGGCGGTGCCGGTAGCTCTGGTCCCATGGACAGTGTTGAGACGGGCGGTGCCGAAGACTGTAACGACGGCGGCATGGTAGGTGGCGGTATCGGCGGCGGTATGGGCTGTGACAGCAGCGGCCAGGCCGGCGGTGTTGGTCAGTTTCCGGGCGGCGATCCGGAACGCGCCGGTGAATTGGGCGAGGAACTGGACAAGTCCGTCGGTGATTTCGATGAAGTTCTGATGGAGGAGCAGCGCGAAATCGAGACGGTCGGCCGCAATACCGAGGGTTATGATTCCGGCTCGGGTGGCGGCTCCGGTGGCAACATTAGTCTCGGCGAACAGGCTGCAGGTGCCCAGGGCGGTGGCAGCAGTGGTTCGAGCGGCGGAGGCGGTGGCGGCGGTGGTGCGCGCGGCAGAGCGCAGCGACCCGCTCGAAGGCATGAGTGAGGGCGAGATCGAACAACGTACGCCAGACGACATTGCCGTCATTATGGATGACGACATCGTGGCCAAGCAGCTTCGTGAAGCTGCGTTATCTGAAAAAGATCCTGAACTGCGAGAACGCCTCTGGGAGGAATACCGCAAGTACAAAGGAATGTAAGAGGGCGTCATAATCACTATGGGCAGGATCTTTTTACTCGCTGTAATAGCGTGCCTGATCGGTGCGGGTTGTTCGGTCAACGAAATCGTCGTCGCAGAGGAGACGGAACTGCGGGTCGCAGAGTCGCCGCTTGACGAGGCGCTGCTGCTAGACATCGGCATCGTCGAATTCGCTTCCGGCATCCCGGAAGACAATGATCCTCAGAAGACCCGCGTATTCGAAGATATCCGCAATGCCGAAACACGGTTCCTGGCCTATCACCTGAAAACGACGCTGCAGGGAACGGGTCACTGGGGCGCGGTTCGCGTCATCCCGTCGCGCGACGCGTTCACCGATGTCGTTATCAGTGGGCAGATCGAAAAGTCGGACGGCGAGTTCATCGCACTGAACATTTCGGTCGACGACGCGGCCGGGCGCCACTGGTTCAGCAAGTCGTACGAGGCGCGAACCGGCATGACCTCCTACTCGGAGCGCAGGGATCGCCGGCGCGACCCGTATCAGAAAGTCTTCAACGATCTTGCCAACGACCTGCAGATGCATGTTGCCGGGCTGTCGGCTCGGCAATTGCAGCAGACACGCCAGGTATCCGAGCTGCAGTTTTTTGCGGATATGTCGCCAGCCGCCTATCGGGAACACCTGCAGACGAATGAAGATGGCATCGCCCAGGTTAATCGCCTGCCGGCCGAGAGCGATCCCGCGGTCGTGCGTTTGCGCCAGATTCGCGAGCGTGACCGGCTGGTTGTCGATACGCTCAACGAACACTACGCCAACTTCTATTACGGCATATCGATCCCTTACCGAAGCTGGCGCAAGAATGCGCGTCAGGAGTCGATCAATTATCGCGACGTAAAGCGTTCGGCACGCATGCAGGCCCTGGTGGGTGTGGTTGTGCTTGCCGGCTCGCTTGCGATCGACACCAACAGCTCTTCGAGTAGCCGTACGAGACGTGTCAACCGTGGACTGCAGAACATGGGTATTTACGAGGGTTTCAATCGAGTGATGGGGGGCTTGAGGCGCAATAGCGAAGCGGATCTGCACCTCGATACCATCGCTGAGTTATCGGAGTCCTTCGGCGCCGAGGCGGCGCCAATGGTGGTGAATGTCCAGGGTCAGGAGCGTCGTCTTACCGGCACCGCGCAGGCGCAGTATGAGAGCTGGCGCAAATTACTCCGAGAGATTTATGAGGCCGAGACAGGTTTCAGCGCCGCCAACGAAACCGCTGCCCCGATGCGCACCGCCGAGACGCCTCAATAACATGGGCAGGACTGCTTCGGTACACAATGCTTGAGCTCGCCAAAGGCACCCAGTTAGCGGAAAGATACACGCTGAACCGCCACCTTGGCGGTGGTGGTGAGGCGCAGACCTGGTCAGCAAAAGACCGCCTGACGGGCACCCAGGTAGCGCTCAAGATCGCTACCGGAGACTCGGCTTCCGCGACCCGCCTGCGGGCTGAATGGCAAACCAATATTCGTTTGATGCACGCCCATATTGCGCGTGCATTCGAGTTTCATGACGAACCGGGCGGCGCGTTTTACAGTCAGCAGTACGTCGAGGGCGCTGACCTGAGCGCGGTCGCCGGCAGTTCGCCCGAGCTCATTCTTGCCCCAATAGGCCTGATTGCCGACGCGTTGCGTTACTCGCACGCCAAAGGCGTCGTGCACCGGGATATCAAGGCGAGCAATATTCTGCTGGACCGAAACGGCGCGCCGTATCTCAGCGATTTCGGTGTGGCATCTGCGATCGGCAAGCCGGGTCAAGGCGGCTCATTGATTGCACAAAGCCCTCAATCCCTGTCCGGCGAGGCGGCCCAGGCGGCGGACGACATCTTTGCTCTGGGTGGCCTGATCTACGAGCTGATCAGCGGCCGTTCGCCGTATTCGTCCAGCGACACGGCAGCGGATATCAATGGGCTCGTGCCCGAGATCCTTAGCGCATCCGACGGATCGCCGTTGCCCCGGGCGCTGCAGACGCTCGTTGCAAGTATGCTCGACAAAGATGCTTTGAAACGGCCGACCGCCGAGCAGGTAGCCTCTCGCTTGAAGGAAGCCGGCTATCCACCGGGACCGGCAAAGATCAAAATGGCGGCGGGCACTGCTGCAGAGGACGAGCCGGTACAGACGGTGCAGTCCGTTCATCCGGCACGGCCGGTGCAGGCTTCGGCGCAGCAGGAGCGCGCCACCTCGACCGCCGCCGGGGTCAGCGGCCGAACTCTGGGAATTGCGCTTGCTGTGTCGCTGGTACTCTTGCTCGCGGTCGTCTTTCTTCTGCCAAAAGCGGTGGACAACGACGACCAGTCAGCAACCGCGCGGCCCGCTATGGCGACCGATGGTTCGCCGCAAGAGGATCCAGCTGACTTTGCCGGCGAAGACGTGCGCGCGGACGATGAGGCGCTGCTGGGCGAGCGCCGTGCAACGCGGAATTACGAGCCGGAATCACGGGGGATCGACGACGAAGAAATCCTGTTCAATGAAAACGAAGCTGACTACAGCGGCCTCGACGACACAGGCCGGGCGCGTTTCAACGCCGAGATGAATCTTGGCGAGCTGTTGTCGAACCTCGATACGCTGGAACGACGTGGCGTGCAACGCTGGGCGGGGCAGCAGTTTTTGCGCGCAAAAGAATTGTATAAGCAAGGCGACGCGGCCTACCTGGAGCGGGACTATATTGCAGCACAAGATCTATACGTCGAGGCAATCTCGGTTCTGGAGCCACTATTTGATCGAATCGAACCGGAGTTTCAGAAAGCGTTGTCCGGCGCCAAGGCTGCGTTCGATGTCGAGGACTGGGTAGAGTCTTTGCGCCTTTATGAGCTTGCTGTCGCGATTACTGCAAACGATCCGGAGGCTCGAGCAGGATACGAGCGCGCAAAGAACATCGAGGCCGTGATGCGACTTGTAGATCAGGGCCTGGACTATGAGAAAGACCTTGAGCTGGAGGCCGCGGAAGCCAATTTCAGGCAAGCGGCCGAACTCGATCCACTGTGGCAACCGGCGATCGATGGACTGGCACGCGTGCAGCGGACGCGCCTGGAAACGGAATTCGATCAGCGCATGAGCGAAGGTCTCGATTCGCTGGCATCGGGAGATTACCCCTCAGCGCGTGCCGCATTCCGAATGGCCGAGAAGCTGATCCCCGAGTCACCGGAGCCGGCCGATGGTCTGTTGCAGGTTGACCAGGGATTGCGTCTCGACAATATCACCGTTCTGGAGCAGGAGGCCGCGACGCTGGAACAGGACGAGCACTGGGAGGCCGCGGCGACGACCTACGAGGAAATATTGAAGATAGACGCCAACCTGAGCTTTGCCATTGATGGTTTGTCGCACGCGCGCGAGATGAGCGAACTGCACAGACGCCTGGATCAGTTTGTCAGCGACCCGGACAAGCTAAGCGCGCCAAGCGTAATGCAGAAAGCGACGTTGCTCATTGTTGACATCACGCGCATGCCGGAAATAGGCTCGCGTCTTGCGCAGCAGCGCGATGAGCTATCGCGCTTGCTAAAGCGAGCCGTGACGCCGGTGCCGGTGGCGCTGGTTTCAGATAACCTGACGACGGTTTCCGTCTACCGGATCGGCAACCTCGGCAACTTCACGAACAAGCAACTGTCCTTGCGCCCGGGCACTTACGTTGCAGTGGGCGTCCGGTCCGGGTTTCGTGATGTCCGCCGCGAGTTTCGCGTTGCGCCGGAGCTCGACATGTCACCGGTCATCGTTCGCTGCGAGGAACAGATTTGAATTTCGATCATTTGTTCATCAGGGACCTTGAGGGCGAGCGCAAAATTAGCGCCAGCGAGCTGCCCCTGCGCGTTGGTACTGGCACCGACTGTACACTCAGGCTGCCCGGTCCGGGCGGGGCGCCGGTAGCACTCCTGGATCTCCTCGACGGCGTGCCGTTTGTGCAGCCGGTCGGTCGCGATACGTCGCTTGCCATCAACGGTGAGCCCCTCGAAACCAGCCGTCGCTTGCAGGACGGTGACGAGCTGGTCTTCTTTGGCAGCCGTATCCAACTGGCCATCGACGATGAGCGCGTACTACTCGACGTCAAACTAGAGGACAGCGCTTACGTCACGAAACCGCCACCGGTTGCCGACGACGAACTCCCGGACGACGAAGCCATTGCGCCAACCGCATTCAGGCGCGCCGCCGCGACAGCGGCGCAAACCGAGGTCGCGAGGAAGAGCCCGCTGAGAATGATCCTCGGCGGCGGCCTCGCTTTGCTGCTGTTCGCGTCCTACCTGCTGTTCAGCTCGAAGTCTGTCGAATTCGAGATCGACCCGCGTGGCCCCGATGATTTCAATATCGATGGTGGCTGGTTCCGACTCCCCATTGGTGATCGGACGTTGCTGCGCAAGGGCACCTACACGGTCAAGGTGAAAAAGCAGGGCTATTACGACATCGACCAGTCCTTCATCGTTGGTGACGAACAGTCGATGACGCTCAAGTTGCGGATGCGGAAGAAGCCGGGACAGCTGTTGGTCGTGGCGGAGCCACCGGTCGACGCAATTGTTACCGTCAATGACGACCAGGTAGGCAAGGCCCCCTTCGGTCCGCTGGAGCTGCAGCCCGGCACGCACACGGTGCGTGTGGAATCGCCCCGGTTCTTGCCGTTTACGGACATCGTCGACATGGCCGGGCTCGAGCGTATCGAAAGCCTGTATGTGCAGCTGGTGCCGCGCTGGGCCAATGTGTCCGTCGACTCCGAGCCCTCGGGCGCGGCCGTATTCGCAGGCGACGAACAGGTCGGGACTACGCCGGCCGTCATCGAATTGCTCGAGGGGATGCACGACATCACGATTACCAAGGACGGATTTGCGGCGTGGGATGGCAGCGTCGTAGCGAAGCCGAACGTGCCTCAATCGCTGCCGTTGGTCAAACTCGAGCCGGCCGACGCCAAGCTGCTCGTCAAGACCATTCCGCGTGGCGCCAACGTTACGGTGAACGGGCGCTATCGTGGTCAGTCACCGCTGACGCTTTCATTGACGCCCGACATCGACTATGAAATTGGCATGTCCAAGGCGGGTTATGGTGTAACGACACGAAACTTGCGACTGGAGTCGGCGGCCAGCGATGCCATCACCGTCGATCTCTCAGCGCGCCTCGGAACCGTAACTGTGAGCGTGCAGCCGGCGGATGCCACTGTCTATGTTGACGGCCGCGCGCGCGGCACAGGCAAGACGACCCTGCGTCTGAGCTCTGCGCCGCATCGCATTGACGTGAAGCGGCAGGGTTACCGGCCGTGGACGCGTACGATAACGCCCCGTCCGGGCTACCCACAGACTATTTCGGCACGATTGCGTTCTCTAGAGGCTGTCGCGAGGGACGCGGTCGCGCAGACGGAAACCACCGCCGCTGGCCAGACCTTGCGCCGTATCGAGCCCGCGACCTTTACGCTGGGTGCGTCGCGCGCCGAGCCCGGCCGACGAGCGAACGAGGTGATTGTCCCGGTTACGATCACGCGGCCGTTTCTTGTCAGCACGCATGAAGTAACCAACGAGCAGTTCGCCGAATTCAGGGCGAACCACGATTCAGGTGCTGATGTGCATCCGTCACTGGCGGCCGACAAGAACCCGGTTGCCAATGTCAGCTGGGAAGATGCCGTGCAGTACTGTAACTGGCTCAGCAAGCAGGAAGGGCGTACTCCCGCGTATCGGCAGGAATTCGACAAATGGGCGCCGATCTATCCGACAACAGACGGCTATCGTCTGCCTACCGAAGCCGAGTGGGTGCTGGCCATGCGCTATGCCGGCGGCAATCGCGCGTTGAAATTTGCCTGGGGTACGAAGTGGCCTCCACCGGAAGACAGCGGCAACCTCGCAGACGTCACCGCCCGGCCGCTGGTGCCGTCGATCCTGCCGGCTTATGACGATGGTTACGCGTCGAGCGCGCCGGTCGGCAGCTTCAAGCCGAACGGGCTCGGCATCTACGATTCTGCCGGCAACGTGGCCGAGTGGGTCAACGATTTCTACACGGTGCCCACGCCGGGAGTGAAAGAGCCGCTGGTCGATCCGGTCGGACCGGAGCGCGGCAGCAGCCATGTGGTGCGCGGTTCGAGTTGGCGGCATGCCGGCATTACCGAGCTGCGCCTGAGCTATCGTGACTACAGCGCGACACCGAGACCCGACATCGGGTTCCGTGTAGCGAGATATGTCGATTGAATTTAATGAGACAATTCTCCAGAGAAGTTGTCCAACGCTGTAGCCAGCGATGAGGAGACCCGTTATGCGTCGTCTATTGGTTTTGCCCTTCTTGGCGATTCTCGCAATTCCCGTATGGGCACAGGATGCCAGTGAGCCTGAGGCCCAGGCGGAGGAGGCGCCACCCGCCGAGAGTACCGAAGCGTCCGAGGATCCTGCCGATCAGGATATCGAGGATGATGACGTACTCGATGAGGCGTACTCGGAAGAAGATGACGACAAGTTCATTCCCAGTGAAGATGTCGCGTTTGGTCAGTCCATACCGTTCCCGACGGATATTTGATTCGCACCCAGGTTGGTTTAGATGAACAAAAAAAACATTCCCGTTGAATTCGTTTTTCAGCTGTTTGCCCTGATTATCGCAATCATCATCGTGCACGCGTTTTATGTATCGGTTGTGCGACCCAACGCGGCGCAGGTGTTCGAGGAACAGAACATGCTCGCCGAAGCCGATCCGGACTACGTTCGTGAGCGCAGTATTTGGGTGCTGGTCAAGGACTTCGAGCAGGAAGCCTGCTTTATCCTGATGTTCTGGGCGCTCGCAATTATGGGTTACAAAGCTACAAAGATCGTAGGCGAACGACGATTGCTTGAAGTGGACCTCGTGCCCGTGGCGGAAGGCATGCGTATATTGCCGGAAGATACGCGCGAGTTTGCCCGCCAGGTACAGGCGCTGCCCGAGGATCGCCAACGGATGCTGTTGCCGCGGGCGCTCTTGAATGCGCTGCGTCGATTCAGCTCGACCCGGAACATACAGGACGTTGCGACCAGCACCCATACCATCTGCGAATCGGAGGCTGATCGACTTGAGTCGGAGCTTTCGATGATCCGCTACATCTCCTGGGCGATCCCGTCGATCGGCTTTATAGGCACGGTCCGCGGTATTGGTGAGGCGTTGGCGCAGGCTGACAAAGCGGTACAAGGGGACATAGCCGGCGTCACGCAGAGCCTGGGCGTTGCCTTCAACTCGACTTTCATCGCTCTGCTCATCAGCATCTTCCTGATGTTCCTCGTGCATCAGCTGCAGCTTGTGCAGGAGCGCCTCGTTTTCGATAGTGAAGCGTATTGTGATGACAAGGTTATCCGCCACATGAAGGCGGACTAGCGCTTCAGTCGTGGCCATTCTTGCTGCACATCTGAATGACTTCGCCATCTCGGTGACCGACGCCGAGCGCATCCTCTATCGGGAGCCAGGCTTCGCACTTCTCGAGGACGATCATCTCGCCACCGGTGACGAGGCTTACTCGAGTGCAAGGATCAAGCCACGTCGAATCAACAATCGCTACTGGTCCGACCTGAGAACGACGCCGCTCAGCGATCCGCGCTTCAGGCATATGAGCGCGGCCGATATCGTGAGCCGGCAGCTGGAGGACATCTGGAAACGGGTTGCGAAACCTGGCGACAGTTTGGCGCTGGCCGTGCCGCCCTACATGAGCAATGACAACCTGGGGCTGCTGCTGGGCATCGCGATGGAGCTCGACATTGACGTTGTTGCCATGGTGGACGCGGCGGTTTGCGCAACGCGCCGGAACTATCAGCATGCCGTGCCGGTGCATATAGATCTTAGCCTGCACACGGCCATGCTGACGCGACTGATGCAGGAAGGACAGGCGCAGGTTGAACGTTCCGCTGTCATCGATGACTGTGGCGTGCTGTGCTCTGTTTGATAACTGGGTCCAGATAATCGCTGAAGCCTTCGTACAACAGTCGCGTTTCGACCCGCTGCACACGGCTGAAACCGAGCAGGCGTTGCAGGACAACATGCTGGAGTGGCTGTCCGTTGCGGCCAGTGCGGACAAGGTGCCTATGCAACTGGAGTATCGTGGCATCGTGCATCAGGCGGAACTCGAATCGATCGAATGGGTTGCGGCGGCGGCACCGGTTTACCAGAACATCGTAAGTAATCTGCGGGCGCTATTCCGCGCCGAGGATACGCCGGCGATCCAGCTGTCTGATCGCGCGTCGCGCATGCCGGGGCTGGCAGATACTCTAAGAAACCGGGTTGGCGGCGAGGTATTCCTCCTGGGACCCGGCGCGACGGCGCGCGGCCTTGTGGCAGCGCTGCCCTCAGGACAGAAGCAGTGGTGGTTTGACACTGCTCCGGCATCTGCCATGGGACCAGGCGCCGGTGGATGTGCAGTCCGTCGACTCGGCTGCCCAGGGCGGACGGCCAACGCACGTCCTGTTTGGCAACCATGCGCACAGTATCGGGCCGGATCCGCTCGTCCTCGGGGCACAGGCCGCCGACGGTGAGCGATGGCTGGACTTTCAATCGGAAATGCCAGGCGTATCGCGCCGCCATTGCACGATCTGTCAAGAGAGCGGGCAATGCGTCGTCACGGATTGCAGCCGCTACGGGACCTATCTGAACGGACATCGAATCGATGGCTCGGCGGTGCTGCAGACAGGCGATGTCGTGCGCGTGGGCACGCCGGGTTTCGAGTTACGACTGATTTCGGTGGAAGAGCGGCATGGCACGTAGACGTCGCAATAGTGAAATCTTCAGCATGTCGTTCCTCGACTGCATGAGCTGTGGATTTGGCGCGGTCATCCTGTTCTTCATGATCATCAACTCGCACGTTAACGCGACGACGGACACGGATGTCACGCCGCTCATGGCCGAGACGAATCGCCTCGAAATCGAGGTGCTGGAAGGCCGCAAGAATCTCGCGCTGGCAAGAAACACGAAACAGAAGCTCGAGACCGAGACGGAGGATGCGGATAGCCAGATCGCGCAGATCATGGCCCTCATCAAGGAGCTACAGGCGGAACTCGACAAGTACGATAACGACACGCTCGCCAAGATCGAGCGTGTAGAGAAGCTGCAATCCGACATCAAGTCGCTGGACGAAGAGATCAAACGGCTGCTTGCCCTGAAAAAGCAGCAGGATGCCGCCGGCGAGCAGATTCGGACCTTCAAAGGGGAGGGTGATCGTCAATACCTGACCGGTCTGAAGCTGGGCGGTGAGCGCACGCTGGTCCTGGTCGATCGTTCCGCCAGCATGCTCAGTGACAAGCTTGTGAATGTCCTCCGGCGACGTAACCTGCCGGAGGCGGAGCAGCTTCGATCGCGCAAATGGCGACAGGTCGTAGCCAGCGTGGACTGGCTCACGTCGCAGTTCGCGCAGGGCAGCGAATATCAGATCTACATGTTCAATAACAAGGCGGAGCCGGTTATAAAAGGCACGGACGGCATCTGGCTGAAAGCCGACGACGGTACGCAGCTCGACCTGGCGGTGCGTGTGTTGCGGCGAACGGTGCCAAAGAACGGCACAAACATGCACGCCGCCTTCAGGATTGCGAAAGAGCTTTCACCGCGTCCGGACAACATCATCCTGCTGGTCGACGGCATGCCGACGATGGAAGCCGAGACCACCAGCAAGACCGTCGTCAGCAGTGGGGAGCGTGGCAATATTTTTGCCAAGTCCGTTCGGGAGTTGCCGTCCGGTATTCCCGTCAACATCCTGCTGTACCCAATGGAAGGCGACCTCAACGCGCCGATTTCATTCTGGTCACTGGCCCTGACGAGCGGCGGCTCGTTTGTCAGCGTCAGCCGCGACTGGCCGTAGTGCGGGTGGGCTGGCATGCGTCGTAGACGAAACGTAGAAGCGTTCAGCCTGTCGTTCCTGGACTGCATCTGTTGCGGTTTTGGTGCCATCATCCTGCTGCTGGTACTCAGCAAGATCTACGAGCCGGTCGTTGTCGAAGAGTCGGAGACGAACCTCGAGCAGCTGATTGCGCTGCTGCAGGAGGAACTTTTCCAGATTCGCGGTGAGTCGACAGTCCTCGATCGTGAACTCAAGAAAGTCAGCGAGGATGCGGCGTCTACACAGCTGTATCTTGCCGAGCTCTCCGGCGACCTCAACAAAATTCGCGGCCAGTACCAGGCGAGCAAGCGGGACGAAGAAGAGACGATTGATGAGGGTGAGATGCAGGCGGCTAAACAGCGACTGACGGAGGAAATGCGGCGCCTCCAGCCCTACTATCGACGCCCCGACCAGGACGCGGTTGCCGGTATACCGGTAGACAGTGAATACATTATTTTTGTTATCGATACGTCGCCGAGTATGCAGAACTACAACTGGGGACTTGTCCAGCGCAAGGTGCGCGAGACGCTCGATGCTTATCCGACCGTCAAGGGCATTCAGATCATGAATGACGACGGCCGCTACATGTTCGATGACTACGTCGCGCGCTGGATTCCCGATTCGCCAGGGCGTCGCCAGGCGATCGTCAACCGCATGCGCTCCTGGACAGCGAGCAGTGACAGTGATCCTGTTGATGGAATCCAGGAGGCGATCACCCAGTTCTGGGCGGCCGACAAGAAGGTCAGCGTCTACGTTTTCGGCGACGACTTTCAGGGTAACTATTCAATCGATGCGGTTGTGGCAACCATCGACCGGCTGAATCGGGCGGGAGCAGACGGCAAGCGACGCGTACGACTGCACGCTGTCGGATTTCCCCGCGGATTTCGCAAGGGCGGTCAGATTCCCCCAACTGCTATTCGCTTCGCCACATTGATGCGCATCCTCTGCGAGAGAAATGGCGGCACCTTCGTTGCGCTGACGGACGAGAATCGATAGCCGCTGCGGCTGGGCTGCCATGATCTGCCACAATTGATCATCCACTCTGCACGACAGCGACCTTAAGCCACCCGTATTTCGCCGTGTAATGAACTCTGAAGCAGGCCACTCCCGGAGCGCTGCGATCAAGAGGACATTGAAATGCGAAATACTACGACCGTAATCATCATTGCCGCGACACTGACACTCCTGGCTACCCAGCCGGCGTCGGCGAGCTCAGGTTCTTCACGAGAGGAGGCGGTCGGCGTTGGCTCCGGCGCACTTATCGGTGCCGTGGCCGGTGGCCCGGTTGGGTTCATTGTGGGCGCCGCAATCGGTGCCAAGATCGGTGACACGATGCATCAAAAGAACGAGCAGCTGGACGAGCTGGCGGCTTCACTGCACGGCTCGAGGCACAACGTGGCGACGCTTGAGAGCGACATTGGGGCACTCAGCGGTGAGCTCGAGAGGCTGCAGACCCTCGCGCGTCCGCAGCTCGTAAGCCTGCTGCAGGCGGGCATCGCCATGGACCTGTTGTTCCGGACTGATGAATTTGCGCTTGCTGATACAACCGGCGACAGACTCGCCAGACTGGCTGCTTCGTTAGCATCGATGCCGGATATCCGGATTCAGCTCGATGGTTATGCCGACGAACGCGGCGACGAAGACTACAACTCGGAGCTGTCGGCAAAACGTGTCGAATTCGTTCGTGACCTGTTCCGGCAGGCTGGCGTCGGTCACGATCGCATCAATGCGGCGGCTCACGGCGAAGCCGTAGCGCAGGATGACAGCGCGGACAGTTTCGCCCTGGAGCGTCGTGTCAGCGTCACCCTGTTTATCGATGACGCGCAGGCACTTGCGTCTAACCCCGACTAATCTTCCCTGTGACTCGTTTTGAGTCTCCGCCTGGCCGGCCCTCACGGGTCGGCCTTTTTTGTAGCGCTTATCGCGAGTCGTTGCTACGGTTGACAGTAGTTACGGCCTCAACCGGGGCAGCAGGAGGGATTAATGTCAGAGGAGCTCGCAAACCAGCACTGTAAACCCTGCGAGGGTGGCGTTGCACCGCTCAGTCAAAGTCAGGCCGACGAACTGATGAAGGCCCTGCACGACGGCTGGGCCATGAGCGACGATCATCTGGAAATATCGCGGCATTTCAAGTTCCCTGCCTACAGCCGCACGCTGGCGTTTACGAACGCCGTCGCGTGGATTGCTATCACCGAAGGCCATCATCCCGAGCTGATCGTTAACTACGGCAGCTGTGAGGTGAGCTACACGACGCATGCCATCAACGGTCTGTCCGACAATGATTTCATCTGCGCCGCCAAGATCGACCGACTCTGGGACGACTCTGCCGGGTGATCGATATACGGGATGTCGAAGCCGCTTCGCGGCGGCTGGCCGGAGTTAGCGTACGAACGCCGCTACTGCGTTGTTTCGAACTCGACAGGCTGGCGGGTGGTGCGGTGCTACTGAAACCCGAATGCCTGCAACGCACAGGCTCATTCAAAATTCGCGGCGCCTACAATCTCCTCTGCCAACTATCGGAGGCGCAGGCGCGGCGCGGCGTCGTAGCCTGGTCGTCAGGTAATCATGCGCAGGGCGTCGCGGCGGCGGGTGGGTTGCTGGGTATCCCAACAGCGATCGTCATGCCTGAGGATGCGCCGAAGTCAAAGCTCGCGAACACTCGCAGGCTGGGTGGAGAAGTCATCACGTATGACCGTTACACCGGCGATCGTGAGGCCATTGCGCGGGGCATTGCGACCGAGCGCGGCGCCGGGATCGTGCCGTCTTACGATCATGAACACATAATTGCGGGTCAGGGCACGGTCGGTCTCGAGATCGTGCAGCAGTGTCTCGAAGCCGGACTGTCCGCCGACCAGGTCCTGATCTGCTGCGGTGGAGGCGGGCTGATCGCCGGCAGCGCCGTTGCGCTCACCGCGAAAATCCCGGGCGTTGCAGTGCATTCTGTGGAGCCCGACGAGTTCGACGATACTGCCCGTTCGCTGAAGCTCGGAGCGCGCGTTCACGTAGCCGACTCGGCGCGCTCCATTTGCGACGCATTGCAGTCGCCGTCCCCCGGCAAAGTAACTTTCGAAATCAACAGGCAGCTGCTCGCTGATGGTCTCAGCGTCAGTGATGAGGAGGTGCGAGAAGCGATGCGATTCGCGTTCAGGCATCTCAAGCTCGTTGTCGAACCCGGCGGCGCCGTAGCGTTAGCCGCGGTGCTGGCCGGTAAGATCAGCACAAAGGGAAAGACGACCGTGGTTGTCTTGAGCGGCGGCAATGTCGACAGCGATAGCTTTGCCGAGATCCAGCGTAGCGACTCAGGCTGAACCGAATTGCGGCCGGCGCAGGACGCCGCTTGCCGAGAAAGGCTTTCTCTCTGTCCGTGTTGCCGGAGCGGTGTCGCGGCGGCGTTCCGGCCACGCGTTCAACCAGTTCACGATCCGGTCAATTTGCTCAAGGTCCTGCTGCACCCTAGAGGGCTGCATTTCACACAGGCCGATGCCTGTCTCTGCCGCGTGGACGAAGTTCTGACTGTCGCGAAGTACGGCGATGATCGGGATACCAAGCGAGTCGAGGAAGCGCATTAGCCTGCCGAAGCTCTTGGTGTTTTTGCGCGTTCTGTTCGCGACCACCGCGAGCTTGCGGTCGCGCCGGTCAACTTTGGCAACCAGGAGCAGGTCGGCGATGCACCGGGATGCCGCGTGGATATCCATTGACGAGGGTAAGACGGGCACGAGAATACTGGTCGCATCGCGGGTCAGTTCGCGCAGACTGTCGTGATTCACGCTGGCGGGCGAATCGACCAGCACATTCGACGCATTACCGGGAATGCGAAGTTGCCAACTGCGCGTTGCATGCATTGTCTTCTTGAACGCCGCGATGCCGTGAATCTCCGGCAAATCCCCCGATCGACGATCAAGCCAGGCCATTGACGAGCCCTGTGGATCGAAGTCCATGACGACGGGAGTCGGCCCCTGCTGTGCGTAGCGAGCGGCCAGATTGGTCACGAGCGTCGACTTGCCGCAACCCCCCTTCGGGTTGAGGACAACAATCTTGTTCAGGTTGTCGCGTGTCGGCGTCGTAAGCATTGCTGAGTGACCTTAGCTTGGGTCCTGTCCTAAATTTCGCTCAAAGGCGATCGAATTACAATGCGCTAGTTCACATAATACCGGACGGCGTCGTCCGGGGAAATCTTTGCAAAAACCGCCATTTATCCTCGGCCGTTCAAGTGCAGTGTCATTTTGTTGACGGAGGCTCGTCAGTCGCCACCGGGGTAGGTTTCGTAACTTGGGAGATCCGCGCTGTCACAGGACCATGCCGCCCTGGAGTCCTGGTAAATGCGCGCTTCCGGAAGTATGCCCGGGTCATTATCCAGGGTGCCGGCGGGTATGACGGCGATGCTCAGATCCTGCGCAACCCGTGGCATGAGGCTGCCACAGGTGCTGCAAAATACCGTTGCAAAGCGCTTGGCCTCGGGGACCTTGTAGTACTTGAGGCGATCGTTTCCGGCCGTCCAGTCAACGGCTTCGGGCTTCATGATGATGTTGCTTGCGTGCCCGGTACCGGTCGCTTTGCGGCAGCGCTGGCAATGGCAGTGCCAGAATTGACCGGTGCTGCCGGTGATTTCATAGATGACAGCGCCGCAGAGGCAGCTGCCCGTCAATGTCAGGTCGCCCATCGTCGCTCACCGTCGGGGTCCTAGATACCCCATCATAGCGCACCAAGGTGACTGCGCACGTATCGGTTCCCGGGATGCAGTACTCGTCTGCCGGCTACGCCTTATGTCGCTGGCGTCGCAGGAAGCCTTGTGCTTCGTGCAGCCACTGGCAGGTATCGCATTCGCAATTGCGGGCATGCTTGTCGAGGTCGAAACTCGAGGTGCGCAGGAATTCGACCGATGTCCTGAGCGCCTCGAGCAGATCATCGAGCGGCGCATCGGCGGCAGGCGTGCCTTGATTGGCATGTAGCCAGTAGCAGGCGGCGCCGAAGTGACAGGATGAACACTGTCGGTCACTGGCATCGAAGCTACCGCCGAGATGGCACTCTGTGAAATCGACTTCGCGTGCGATGACCCAGCGCGGATAGTCGAGCAGCGTAACGACATAGCCGACAATCGTGCGTGTGTTCCTTCCCGTGAGGGTTGTCATCCAACACTCCTCCAGATAATTGACAGTCTAGGTCGCCACGCCTTGGGGCGACCATTCGCACTATTACCTAGCGGCGGGCATCGTGTGGGCGCGAAACAGGGCTAGAACATCTCGCTTGGGCCGGGAGAATCGTCAGCGGGCTTTTCGCGACTCTTGATGTAGTCGCCGGTGATCATGCTGTCATAGCCGAGACCCGGGCCGACCATCGGATACACGCCGGCATCACGGTCAATGATGACCTCGAGGAAGGCGGGGCCCTCGAACTCCATGAATTCCTTGATAATTCTTGGCAAATCGTCGTTGTTGTCCAGGCGCTTCGCAAACTTGAACCCGTCGGCCTCGGCCGCCTTTGACAAAGTTCTTGTTGTGCAGCGACTTGTCGCTGCCCGACATACGTCCACCGAAATAGAGTTTTTGCCATTGGCGAACCATGCCGTCGCCGAAGTTGTTCAGGACGATGACTTTGATCGGCAAGTTATACGTCGTTGCGGTCTCGAGTTCGCCGATGTTCATGCGGATACTGCCGTCGCCATCGATGTCGATTACGGTTCGCTCGGGCCGCGCGAACTGGGCGCCAATGGCAGCCGGAAGACCGAAGCCCATCGTGCCCATGCTGCCGGACGTCAGCCAGAGTCTTGGCTCGCGGAAGTCGAAGTACTGTGCGGCCCACATCTGGTGTTGGCCCACGCCGGTGGAGATTATCGCCTCGCCCTTCGTGTGCTTGTTGATTTCTTCGATGACGGCATAGGGTTGAATCAGGTCAGACTCGCGGTCGAAGTTCAGCGCGTACTCGCGCTTCAGCTCGGCGATCTCCTCGTGCCACTGATCAAACGGCTTTTCGAAGCGGATCCGCCGACCATAGGCGAGCAGGTCGGTGAGGTCGCGTTCGAGCATCCCAACGTGATGCCAGTCGACGCGCTTAACCTTGCCAATTTCCGCAAAATCCACGTCGAAATGCGCGATATTCTTGGCTCCTGGCGCGAACAACCCCGGGTTACCTGCGACACGGTCGTCAAAGCGAGCGCCAACGGCGATGAGGAAATCACAATCCTCGACCGCGTAGTTCGCCGAGGCGATTCCGTGCATGCCGAGCATATGCATGGCCAGCGGATGCGTCGTATCACTCGCGCCCAGAGCCATCAACGTTGTTGTAACCGGGATTCCGTATTCGTTTGCGAAGCGGCGCATTGCCTTCGTTGCATTCGCGTTAATCACGCCGCCACCGGCGTATATCATGGGGCGGTCGCATTGCGACAGCATCAGGTAGAAACGCTCGCAAGCCTCATCGCTCAGCGAATTGTCCTCGACCTTCGCGAGTCGGCGTCGATAACCGTGCAGCGGCAAGATGCCGTGGCCCTTGAACGCGCCCTGCCAGTTCTGGATGTCCTTCGGTATGTCCACAACGACCGGTCCCGGACGCCCGGTGCGCGCAAGTTCGAATGCACTGCGCACCGTGTCTTCAAGAAGTTCAGGGTCGGTGATCAGGAATACGTGCTTCGCGATAGCACCCATGATTGCCGAGACCGGCGCTTCCTGGAAGGCGTCGGTGCCGATCGCTGCCGTAGGGACCTGCCCACAGATAACCACCAACGGTACCGAATCCGCCATGCTGTCGCGAACCGGCGTTACCGTATTCGTCGCACCGGGCCCGGATGTCACCATGACAACGCCAACCTCGCCACTGGCACGCGCATAGCCCGCGGCCATGAAACCGGCGCCCTGTTCGTTGGCGGGAACCACAAGCGGCATCGGTGCATTGCCGTCAGCACCCTGGTGCTGATCGTTGTAACGAAACACGGCGTCGTAGATGGGCAATATGGCGCCGCCGCTATAGCCGAAAATCGTGTCGACACCCTCGTCAGCCATGACCTGCACGACCGTATCGGCGCCGCTCATTTCGCGGCCAGCCAAGGGATGCTCGGCCGCCGTCACTGTGTTTGCCTGATCACTCATAATCTCGTCATTCTGGTGCCATAAGTCCCGGATTTTCCACGAGTGTTTACTAATTTTTCAGGCATTGCAATACTGCCTGTACTGGGCGACCATCATCGGCTAAGCCGACCTGATCGGTTTCATTTGCAATTCACAGCCTCGTGCAGGAGCGAGCATTCCATGCGACATGCAATTTCAGTTCTCTTGCAGAACGAAGTCGGGGCGTTGACACGGATGACGGGCATGTTTTCGTCACGTGGCTACAATATCGAGACGCTCAACGTTGCGCCGACCTACGACTCGCGGGTATCGCGAGTGACGCTGGTGATCACCGGGTCGGATGCGGCGATCGCACAGCTCAATGCCCAGCTCGCCAAGTTGGTCGATGTTGTCAATATTCATGACATGACCCTGGGCGAGCATTTCGAGCGCGAACTCGCGATCGTCAAGATCAAACTTGGCACCGGCGGACTCGCGAAGGCGATGTCTCTCGCCAAGAGACTTGGCGCGGAGATGCTGGACGAGGCACAGGTCAGCTGCACGATGCAGCTCACGGGCCGCGTAGGCGAGGTCGATGCATTCGTCATCGAAGCGGCGAAAGTTGGGGAAATATCCGCAGTCGCGCGCAGCGGTTCGGTCGCGGTGTCCAAGGGGGAAGTGACGCTGACTTCGTTCGAGCGGCAGCACCTGCTCGTTGGTTGATGGCCCGATAAGGCACAGTTAATGGCCGCACTGGCGCTTTCTGATTATCGACGACTGGTCGTCAAGGTCGGCTCCTCATTGCTGGTGAATGAGTCTGGCCAGTTGAATCGACGCTGGCTCGAGAGTCTTGCGGATGATCTCGCGGAACTCCAGGCAGACAACCACGAGGTGCTCATCGTCTCCTCCGGCGCGATCGCGTTGGGCAGTTCTGTGTTGGGCATCAACAAGAAACGCGCAAGACTTCCCGACCTTCAGGCAGCCGCTGCCGCAGGGCAAGTGCAGCTCGTGCACGCCTACCAGGAAGCGCTTGGCAAGCATCGTATTCAGGCGGCACAGATTCTGCTGACGCCGGAGGACACGGAGAACCGTCGTCGCTTTCTGAATGCACGCGGCACTTTCAGCCGCCTGCTGGATCTGTCTGTGGTGCCGATCGTGAATGAGAATGACACGGTGGCAACCGAGGAGATTCGCTATGGTGACAACGATCGACTGGCCGCTCGCGTGGCGCAGCTGGTCATGGCGGACGTGTTGATATTGCTGTCCGACGTGGACGGCCTGTATTCAGCCGACCCAGGGACGGACGCCAATGCCCGACATATTCCCGAGGTGCGTGCGATCGGCAGCGACATACTCGCAATGGCGGGCGAGACTCGCTCGGATATCGGTAGCGGCGGCATGGCGACGAAGGTGCAGGCGGCACGTATCGCTACGCATGCCGGCTGTTCGACCATAATCGCCAGCGGCACCGTGGATCATCCGCTGCAGCAACTCGCCAGGGGCGGGCGGCGAACTGTTTTTCTCGCCGAAGGAACGCCGGCATCGGCTCGTAAACAATGGCTTGCCGGTGTCCTCGACGTGCGAGGTGAAATTCGCATCGACGAGGGCGCCGCGAAAGCGCTGCAAGGTGGCGGCAGCCTCTTGCCAGTTGGCGTCACCGGGATTGCAGGCAGTTTTCGGCGCGGCGATGTCGTTACGGTTGTCGATCCTGATGGTGCAGAGATGGGACGGGGACTGACCGAGTACTCGGATGCCGACGCGGCATCCCTGAAGGGCTGTCAATCGGATCAGATTGAGGCGAGACTCGGCTACCGGGGTCGCTCCGTGATGATTCATCGAGACGAACTGGTGTTATTCGACAATGATCGCTAACGACAACGACAAAGTATCCATCGCTGACATGATGGACGATATCGGTCGCGCGGCGCGCCGCGGAGGGGCGCTGCTCGCCGGCATGAACGGGAAGCAGCGCAACGTAGCGCTGGGTGCCTGCGCCGCGGCCATTCGAGATGCCACAGGCGATATTGCAGAGGCCAACCAGCGGGACCTCGCGGCCGCCAGGGCGAACGGCCTGAGCGCCGCGATGTTGGATCGGCTGATGCTCGATGCCGAGCGCATCGAGGCTATGGCTACCGGTATTGAAAGCATCATGGCGCTGCCTGACCCGGTCGGGCGTATTCTCGCCGCGTGGGAACGTCCCAATGGCCTGAAGATCCAGCGAGTGTCAGTACCGCTCGGCGTCATCGGCATCATTTATGAGAGCCGCCCGAACGTCACGGCGGACGCAGCCGCTCTGTGCGTCAAGTCCGGCAACGCGGTAATCCTGCGGGGTGGTTCCGAGAGCTTTCATTCCAGCAACGCAATTTACGCATGTTTGCGCCGGGGTCTCGAAGACGCCGGTGTCGAAGCGGACGTCGTGCAGATGGTGCCGACGACGGATCGCGCCGCCGTCGGCTACCTGCTGTCATCGATGGCGGAATGGGTTGACGTCGTAGTTCCCCGCGGTGGCAAGAACCTGATCAAACGCGTGCAGGACGAGGCCAGGGTGCCGGTTATCGGACACCTGGAAGGTATCTGTCATGTCTATCTTCATGAGAATGCTGATCCCGAAATGGCACGCGATATCGTCCTCAACGCGAAGATGCGGCGCACCGGCATTTGCGGAGCCGCGGAGACCATCCTGGTCGATCGTGATGCGGCGCAGCGACTGCTTCCTGTAATCGTGTCGGCGTTGCAGGAAGCCGGTTGCGAAGTGCGCGGCGACGACACGGTCGTATCGCTGGCTGACGACGTCGTTACGGCGACGGAAGTCGGACTGGTCGACTGAATACCTGGATGCCATCGTCTCGGTTCGAGTCGTTGACGATATCGACGCGGCGATTTCGCACATTCGTCGTTTCGGCTCCGGTCACACGGAAAGTATCGTTACCGATAACGACACGGCGGCGGAGCAGTTTCTCGGCGCAGTGGACAGCGCCATCGTCCTGCGAAACGCATCGACGCAGTTTGCCGACGGTGGCGAATTCGGCATGGGCGCGGAAATCGGAATTGCGACCGGCCGCATTCACGCGCGCGGCCCGGTCGGTGCAGAGCAGCTCACGAGTTACAAGTACGTCGTCCGCGGCAGCGGCCAGGTGCGGTCCTGATGTCAGGCGATTCGCCCCGTTTCGACGTCGCCGTCATTGGTGCCGGGATCAATGGTGCCGGAATCGCCAGGGACGCGGCGATGCGCGGCCTGCGCGTCGCGATCTTCGACAAGAACGACATGTGCACCGGCTGCTCGTGGATATCCAGTCGATTGATACACGGCGGGCTGCGCTACCTGGAGTATGGCGAGATCCCGCTGGTGTACGAGTCGCTGCATGAACGCCGTAACCTGCGCCTCACGGCGCCGCATCTTGTCGAGCCGCTGCGCATTTGCCTGCCGATTTTTGAGCGCGCGCGTCGCGGCCCGTTGCTGATCCGGCTTGGGATGATGGCCTATGACCTGTTGTCGATTCGCAAGACCGTTCCCAATCACGAGATGCTGAGTGGTCAGGAAATACTCGCAGCAGGAGCCGGGCCTGCGCAGTGACGGTTTACGCGCGGCGGCGCGTTATTACGACGCGCAGGTTACCTTTGCCGAGCGCCTGGTTCTGGAAAACCTGATCGCGGCAGACGCGGCAGGCGCTAGCGTGAATACGCACTCCGAGGTAACGGCGATTCGTGTCAGCGATGGCGCCGTGCGGTCGCTGGCGTACGTGGATAAAACCGACAATTCGAAGCACGAAATCGCGGTCGATATGGTGGTCAACGCCGCAGGACCATGGGTGGACCGGGTCCTCGAAACCGCCCCCGTACCCGCCGCGAGACACATCGGAGGCACCAAGGGCAGTCACATCATTGTCGATGCGTTTGACGGCGCGCCTCGCGATGCGTTTTACGTCGAGGCGGCGGCTGATGGCAGGCCATTTTTCATCATCCCCTGGAACCGGCAGTACCTGATTGGCACAACCGACATTCGCTACGACGGTGACCTCGACTCGATTCGAGCAAGTGACGCCGAAGTTGAATACCTGTTGGCGGAGACAAATCGCGTCTTTCCAAAAGCGACCTTAACGAAAGCGAGCATCAACTATGCGTACGCAGGTGTCAGGCCCTTGCCGCACCAGGACAAAGGGCCGGAATCGGCAATCACCCGCAAACACATCATCAAGGTCAACAAGGATGTGGCCAAGGGGCTGATATCAATTATCGGTGGCAAGCTTACGACCTACAGGAGCCTGGCTGAGCAAACGGTGGATCGGATAGCAGCGCTGAAGCACCTGAAGCTCCCTGAATGCCGGACCGGCGATACCTTGTTGCCGGGCGCATTGCGACTGGAACACGCGGCGGAGCAACTGCGCGGATTGCAGTTGTTATCGGAGACAGGCGTAAAGCGGCTTCTGAACATATACGGCGGCAGGGCAGCCGACATCTGCGACCTTGTCCGGGGCGGCAACAAGCTGGCGCGGACGCTGGATTCTGACGATACGGTGCTCGCCGCGGAGATCGTTTTCGCCGTGCGCAGTGAATTCGCGAAAACGCTGGCGGATATCGTTTTCCGGCGCTGCATGCTGGGTCTCGATAGCGACCAGGGGCGGCCCCTCTATGCATCCATTGCCGACATTGCGGCGCATGAGCTGGGCTGGGATGCGCGCGAAAAATCCCGACAACTTGATGAGCTGGTGGAATTCAGTGATTCGTTGCGCGTCAACTAGTCCGACTGTTAACGCAAGCCAGGTAAGTACTCCAATTCGATAAACAGTTCGCGCGAGCGGCCAGGAAAATAGCGGTACTGGCCGAAAGCGTAGTCGGCGCGATCTGCGTACGCTTCGTTCATTAGATTGTTCAGGCGTGCCGTAACGCTGAGCGATCGCGTAAGCTCTATGCGCGAGCGCAGGTTGAGCAGCTCATGCCCCGGGTATCTGAAACTGTTTTCCGCATCCAGGTAGTAGTCACCGATGGACATCCACTGAAGTGCGAGCATTGCTTTGGTGCCGGGTTCGAACAACAGTTCGGCGCTGCCGAGAAAGCGTGGCGCGGTGTCGACATCGTTGCCCGAGACAAACGTCTCGCCGCGTGCGGCGATCGTATCGAAGTCATAGACATGGCGCGCGTAGCTGCCATTTACCTCGAATCGAATGGAGTCGGCCCATTGCCAGTTGACAGCGAGCTCAACTCCCTGGTGTTTGCTGCGACCGCCACTGATATTGAAGCCATCAGAATCGCGAATGACGCTTTCGCGTTTCTTCATGGCAAATAGTGCGGCGTCACCGCCGAGTCGCCCGGAGCCCCAACGGATACCCAGTTCAATCGAGTCGATCGTTTCCGAATCCAGGTCGGCAACGGTCTGGCCGCTTTGCAGGCGGTACAGCTCGGTGGCCTGTGGCGCGCGAAAGCCGCGTGCAAGCGCTGCGAACATGGATACAGCCGGGTGCAGCCTGTAGCTGAGTGAGAACTTCGGCGCGATATTGGTGTATGCATCCGTTCGACTCGCCGGTCGCGTGTACAGGCAACCACCGAAGCCACAGGGCGTGCCATCGTCGCGTGTATTCCCGACCAGCATGCGGTTGCTGTAGTCGTAACGTAAGTACTCGAAACGTAGTCCGGCCCCAAGAGTTAACTGTTCGCCGAGACGGATGTCTGCCTGCAGGTAGGGTGCAATACCGATACTCTGAACGCGAAAGTCATAGTGCTTGCCCTCAGGCCGCGTTTCACGCAGGAAGTCCGATCCATCGGTAGGACCGAATTGAGTCTCCTTGAGGAACATATCGCTCCATTCGACGTCCGCGCCCAACACGTACTGCGTCTTGCCGTCGCCGAACGAGAATGCGGAGACTGCGCCCGCGCTCACGTGGCCGTTTTCTTCGAGCGGTTGTCCGGGCAGAAAGTGCTGCAGGAAGTCCATGTCGGAGTGCCGCAGGTAAGGGCGGATATCGGCATCAACCTTCGTATCAAGAACGGTCAGTGAGGACGTCCAGACGCCATACAGCCGCTGGCTGGAGGAATCTCGAAACGCTTCCGGATTGAGATTGCGGCGGTTGAGGTCGGGATCCTCGTAGGCGTTCTCACCGAAAATGAAACCGGCTGTCTCCTGATCGAGGTCGGTGGCAGCAAGAACAGTCGTGAGTGCCCCTGGCCCGATGTCCCAGTCGGCGGCGAACTGCGCCTTTACCTGCCGATACCCGGAGTCGTCGCGAAAGCCATCGTCATCAGTGTATAGCAGCGATCCGAAGATCGGCCGGTCCTCGCCACCGGACAGGAGCGCGCGAAAACGCAGGAATTCATTTGAACCCACCTCAATCGCAACCCGATCCTCGCGGGTACTGTCCATCGCAGGCGTCAGTACGTTGACGATTCCGTGCAACGCGTTGGAGCCGTAAAGGGCGCTACCAGGCCCACGGATGACCTCGACACTGCTAGCCATTTCAGTGTTCATTTCGAACATCTGATTTACGTTGCAGAATCCGGACGGTCGAATCGGAATACTGTCTTCGAGATACAGGAAGTCTCCACAGGATCCGGCGCCTGTCAGGACTGGCGAGCGAATGGCGGTCAGATGCTCCTGCCCGCTGCCGCGGCCGATCCACACGCCCGGTACGCGTGTCATGAGCTCATGAATATGTTGATGCGCGACTGCCGTGATTGCATCGCGATCGATTTGTGACAGGTTGCCCGCGTGCAGAAGCAGCGGCTCGCTGCGACGCCGGCTCGTCACCACGAGCTCTTCGATACGCCCATCATCCGCGACAGGCGCTGAGGCGTCGGCGGATATCGCGCTGACCGGTATCATGCAAAGCGTCGCCAGCAGCGTCGCTGCCGTCATCCCTGACTGTCGTGGTTTCATCAATTTACCCCTTGCATCCCGGTGTCATTATAATCGTGTTTCCAGGACCTTCTGCAATCCGCCTTCTGTAATCCGTATGAGCCCCTCAATGCTGAATGCCATTTACCGCCAGTGCGGAGCACTGCTTATCCTCGCGCTGGGACTCGTCGCATCGACTGCGTCGCAGGCCGACACAGTTGATCAACGATCCGAGGCGCGCGGCGATCGTCCTCGCATCGGTCTCGTTCTCGGTGGCGGAGGCGCCCGCGGTGCGGCGCACATCGGTGTCTTGAAGGAGCTGGAGCGGTTGCGGATTCCAGTGGACGTCATCACGGGAACCAGCATGGGGGCCATTGTCGGCGGGCTTTATGCCAGCGGTATGACTGCCGCCGAGCTCGAGGAACTGGTCGGTTCACTGGACTGGCTGGGCGCGCTTGCCGACAGACCGGAGCGGGAGGATCTCAGCTTTCGGCGCAAGCAGGACGATGCGGAGTATCCGATAGACATTGAACTCGGCGTGCGTGGCACCGACCTGGTACTACCCAGAGGGGTGATACAGGGCCAGAAGCTGGATCTGCTGCTCCGGGAGCTGACCATAAAGACCTCCCACATTGAGAATTTTGACGATTTGCCTGTGCCGTTTCGCGCGATAGCCTCGGATATCGGGCGCGGCGAAGCCTATGTGATCGGTTCGGGGGACCTCGCACGCGCGATTCGCGCCAGCATGTCGGTGCCGGGTGTATTCGCTCCGGTGCGTATCGATGGCCGCCTGCTGGTTGATGGCGGAATCGTCGGCAACCTGCCGGTTGACGTTATTAAGGAGCTCGGTGTTGATATTGTGATTGCCGTGGACGTTGAGTTTCCGCTCTACGGCGAAGATGAGCTTGGCTCGGTGCTGACTATTTCGGAGCAGATGCTAACCATCCTGATCCGCAAGGAAACGCTCCGGCAAATCGATCGCCTGGACGCACACGACGTGTTGATCCGGCCCGAGCTTGGCACCTTCGCGTCAACAGATTTCGGCAATATCCTGGAGACGATCGAGCCCGGAGAGCGAGCTGCTCGCGCGCAGGCACAGAAGTTGGAGGACTTTTCGCTCGAGCAGGCGGACTATGACGACTACCACGCGCGTCGGACCGCACCGATGGTGACAGCAACGACGTTGGCATTTGTTCGCGTGCTGCACGAGGGAAAGCTCTCGCCCGCCGTCCTGAAATCGAGGCTAAGTGTCCAAGCGGGCGACCCGATCGATACAAGTGTGCTGGCCGACAATGCGGACAGGCTGTATGGACTGCAGCTTTATGAGCAGGTCGGGTATCAGCTTGTCGAAGAGAATGGCGCTACCGGTGTCGAGTACTCCGCGACTACCAAGAGCTGGGGGCCAAACTTCCTGCAGTTCGGCGTGTCGCTGGAGGACGACTTCGAAGGTTCCACAGGATTCAACCTGTCGGCGCGGATGACGCGAGCAGGACTGAATCGACTGGGTGCTGAGTGGCGAACCGACCTGACGCTGGGAACGGATCCGGAGCTCTTTTCTGAGTTTTATCAACCGCTGAGTTTCGATTCCCGCTGGTTCGTTGCGCCGAGGCTGACGATGGCGCAGTCGAACCTCAATCTCTTCGCATTCGATGAGACCATTGCTCAGCTGCGTGTCTCCGAGGCTGAGGCGGGTTTCGATTTCGGACGCGAGCTGGGAACGTCCGGTGAGTTTCGCCTCGGCGTCTACCGTGGTTTGGGCGAAGCCCGCGTCAAGGTAGGTGAGCCGACGCTGCCCAATATTGATTTCGATACGGGCGGTGCGTTTGCGGCACTGCGATTCGATACGCTCGACAATGCACAGTTTCCACGCAGCGGAGTCAGGGCCGACCTGCTCTGGACCTTGTCACGCCCGAGCTTCGGCGCCGACAATGATTTCGACACCGTGGAAGGCGAGTTTGAGTCAAGCTGGAGCCGCGGCAGGAATACGCTGCAGCTCGGTATGCAGCTATGCAACAACGCTTGAGTCGGTTAACTCGGTGCAGGATTATTTTCCGCTCGGCGGATTCTTGCGCCTGTCGGGACTGGAGCGTGGAGAAATCAGCGGGCCGCATGCGGCCCTGGCGCGGCTCGTTTATCTTCGACGCGTTGGCGACACTACGGGTGGCATCCTGGATACGCCGGTATATTTTGGCGTTTCGGCTGAGGCGGGCAACGTCTGGCAACGGCGGTCGGACATCAGCGCCGACACGATGATCATGAACGGCAGTGTCTTTACCGGTATCGACACGTTCATCGGCCCAGTCTACCTTGCCGTCGGGTTTGCCGAGGGCGGCAACAAGAACGTTTACCTGTTCATCGGTGAGCGGCCGCGTTAGCGAGAGACTTTTTCGAGAACCTGGGTTGGTGAGTCAGTGTCGCGGTAGTAGCCGTGACGTATCGCCATATTTTCGAACGCAGTGTCACGTTCCGTCTCGGTCGCGTACCAGTGAAAACGCTCCCAGTTATTTCCCAGGACGTTCCTGAGCGTGTCGTCGGCAGGCAACGTGACGCGGATGCCGAAATGACGCTGTCGGCCGGCTATTTCCGGGTCGACGAGATTATGCTGGTGATAGAAGTCCAAAGACCGGCTCCCCTGTTAGGTTCCCGCGGCTGCGGCAGCGCGAGTATACCGGAAGTTAGCCGGTGTGCATCAGGTCTGCTGGCCACGATCGCCGGCGCCTTCGCGGTCGGACCAGCCGAATACGCGCCGGGTGAGGAACAGGTAGATCGGTTTGACGATGCCCATCCAGGCTCTCGAAAGACCGGAGGGCCGAGCAAGAATGCCGAGCTCGCGCGCGGTCAGCTCCGCCGGACAGTAGGTTCGCTTGTGTTTTAACAGGTGCCGGATGTCCTCACGCGCCGCTATCCTGAAAAGGCGCCCGCGGCCGACCGAGCAGCCCGCAAGCTGGAAGTCGATAAAAGCAGCCGTACCATCGTCGCGCACGAGGATATTAGGCTCTTTCGCGAGGTCGTTGTGCACCACGCCTGCGCGATGCATCCGCCGTAGCAGCCGCATGGCGCTGCGAAAATACGCCGGCGAAGTGGGTCTCGCAATGTGCATCGGTTCGCCAGCGACGTAGCTGCGCGAAATCTGCTCGGCATCGCAACGCAGTACTTGCGGCACGCCGTTGAGACCATCCAGTGCGCGCAGACCAGCCACTTCGCGGCGCAGCAGCAGTCGCGCAAGCCATCTGAGCCACCAGCGGGCACATCGCGTATCGCGCAGAATCTCGGCGTTTGCTCCTGAATTTAGCAGCCAAACCTCGCCGAACAGGTCTTTCTTTAGCAGTCGCGCGTCATCCATGGGTGTAAGAATACCGTGAAGGCTGCCAGCTTTGTGCGCTTGATACTGGCGATACGCGTTGCAAATGCACAAAATGGGCGGCAGGGCCACGATGGAACCCACGATGGGCGGCGATTTCAACCACCAAGAACCTGGCGACGAGCGCGAAAAGCTTGATGCTACCGGCGAGTTTTTCAGCGTCGGTGCACCGTTGCATGCGGTGCGAGCCGGCTATGTTCGCCGCAAAGCCGACGACCTGCTGTACGACACCCTGGTCTCGGGGCGGTACGCTCACGTGCTCGCGCCGGATCGCACGGGTAAGTCCAGCCTTGTAGCAGCGACAACGGCTCGCCTCGAGAACAATGGCTGCAAAGTCGCAGTTCTTGATCTCGCGCAAATCGGGCTTCGAGATGGCGGCGGTGACGCAGGGCGCTGGTATTACAACGTTGCCTATCGTTTGCTTCGACAGCTTCGTATTCGCTACGACCTGCAGTCGTGGTGGCATGACAAGTCGATCCTCAGCAACCGTCAGCGACTGCTCGAGTTTTATTCAGAAATCCTGTTGCAGTTCGTGCCGGAGCGAATCGTCGTGTTTTTGGACGAGATTCAATGTATCGAAGAGCTCCCGTTTGCGGACCAGCTTCTTGCCAGTGTTCGCGCTGCGCACAATGCGCGCACGACCGACCCGGATTTCTCCAGGCTGAGTTTCGTATTGCTTGGTGAATGTGACCCGATTAACCTGATCGAAGAAGCAGAGTTATCGCCATTTAACGTGACCCAGCAGGTCGTGCTTAACGATTTCACACGCGAGGAACTCAACCTGTTCGCGACCGAGCTCAACCTCGGCGAACAGGATGCAACGGTAGCGATAGACCGCATTTATTACTGGACGCATGGCCAGCCCTATCTCAGCCAGAAGCTGGCACGGGCACTTGCGAGAGACGGCGCGCAAGGAGATGTCACCGGGCAAATTGACCGTGTCGCGATGCAACAGCTAGCCGGACGCGCAGCGCTGCACAGCGAGCCGCACATGAGCCACATTCACCGTGCGATCGTCAATGACGAGAAGCGCAAGGAAGCCTTGCTGAATCTGTACGGCAAGATACGCAAAGGCGTCAATGTCGCGGCCGACCTGGGATCGCCGTTTCAGCGCCGCCTGATGGCGATCGGTCTGCTGGAAATCGACCATGACGGCAATCTGTGTGTGCGAAACCGGCTGTACGAGCGAGTCTTTACGGCGCGGTGGGCGAATGAAAATCTCACCATGCGTTTGCGCGTACCGGCAATGGTGATTGCCGCGTTCCTGGTAATGACGTTCATTCCGTTTTGGTATACGCAGCTATTGCCGCGCCCATATCTCGAGATACTGACGTCGACGAGCACCGACCTGGAATACGCCGGCGAGGCGTATCGAAACCTGCGATCGTTCCCGGGGCACGCAGACATTGCGGACAGCCTGTACCTCGGGTTTCTGACCGCTCGCGCTTCGACCGCGACCGATCAACAACAAATCCTCTCCATTGCCGGGATGGCGGAAGCGTTGCCGAACGCGGAACGCTTGCCGCAAAAGCTGGTTGCCGAGTACTGGGATCGGCAAGTCATGGCCGCCAAGCGAGAGGAACGACGCGACGATGCGCTGATCGCGGCACTGCAATCGCTGGTAATGGCTACGTCGCAGCGGCGTGGACAGGTTGCGAATTTGATCGGCGATGACTATCCGCTGCTCATTGGTACGCTGCCCGTCATCAACAGTGCGCAGGTCGTGTTGGATCCGTCCAGCCTGGTGCTGAGCTCGGTGGAAGGTGCAGAGATCTCCCAGTGGTCGCTCGCGACTCCGGCGCTGCAGCAACGTGAGAGCTGGTCGGTGACGGCGCTGGAGGTGATTCCGCTGGTGCGACGTGTCGTCGTGGATCGCGAGGGCGTTATTAGTCGCATAGGATTGACGCTAAGTATCAGCCATGCGCGAATGTCCGACCTGCGCATCAAGATCATCGCTCCCTCCGGTCGTGCCGTCGAAGTCAAGCCTGGTCTGGAGCGTGCGTCGAGCAGTGAAGACATTCGAATTCCGGCGAGCCAGCTGCGCGATCTGATCGGCGAGTCCCTGTCTGGCACCTGGTCCATAAGTGTTCGTGATGAGAATCCGGGAATCGCCGGACAATTCGTTGCCTGGAATCTCAAGTTGAACGCCCAGGGCAATCTCGAAGATTTCCAGCGCGGTCTGAACATACCAGAGCCCGTGGAGCGCGAAACCGACAACATTTGGTTTCACAAAAAAGGCCGTTACGCGGTTGCTCGCGCGATGCAGAGCGACAGCGCGCGTATATGGGACCTCGCTTTTGCCGAGCCCGTGCGGGCCATCGCCGTCAACGACAACGAGACGCTCATCGGCCTTGACGCGGCCGCAAGGCGGCTGGTTACCGCGTCGCAGGATCAGAGTCAATCTTTGGGACACGTCGTCTGGGGATCAGGCGGGTTCGATCGCGATAGGTTCTGCAAGTGCCAGCGCCGAACTGACAGATGACGGCAGCGCGCTTTTTGTCGCGCGGCGCAGCGACGCAGAGACAAGTCTGGAGATATGGTCCCTGGAGCAACGAGCAATGACTGCCAGCGTCAAGGTCGCCGGAGCGCCAGCGCTCATTGCCATCGACTCGAGCGGCAGTCGTGTTGCGGTTGCTGACTATGATCGGGCGGTTCGCGTCTGGGATTTCGTGAGCGGCGAACTTCTCGCCCAGGTAGACCTGCCTGCGCAGCCCAGTTCGATCCAGCTGGCTGCCAGTGGCGCAACGCTGGGTGTCGTTTATGGCGACTCGGGCGTCTCTTTGTGGAGCATCGAACGGCCACAGCAGTCGCTGCTGGAGGAATTCGGCACGGGCCGCTGGCGGCTGGTCTTTTCTCCTTCAGGTCGCAGCGTCGTCGCCGGGCGACCGGACATCGGCTTCCAGATCTATGACAGCAGCGACGGCCGCCTCCTGGGCCCGTCTGTCGGCGTGCGCAAAGACCGGTTTTCCTCCGACCTCCTTGCCTACAGCAATGATGAACAGCTGCTTGTAACCGGAAACGCCTCCGGTTCGATCCGCGTCTGGAAAGCACCAACCGTGGGTGACGGCTCCGAAGCTGTCGAGGTCCGCAGGTCATGAAATCTGGAAGCCGTCTGCAGATCGAGTGATGGCTGCCATGCCGGATGCGACGCGGCTCGTCATTGGCGATCCGTCCGGTCACGTGCATATGGTGCCCGCCGGTGCGAGCCTCGAGGACATCAGGGCAGTCAGTGAAGACGTCAGCTTCATCGGTCACAACGCCGATGTACGCGTTCTAAGTCTCAATGCTGACGGCGGCCTGGTCGCAAGTGGCGCTTCGGATAACACGATACGCATCTGGGATACGGATAGTGGGGAACCGCGGCCGTTCATCGCAGAGGTCGCTGGCGGCGCGATAACGCGCATGGTCTTCTCGCCGGATTCTTCCTTGCTTGGCCTGTTGAACGACGACCGGGCCTGGCTGCTGAATGCGAATAACGGCGAGTTGATCGCGCAATTCGAGCTGGGGGAAACGCATGCCGGCATCGCGTTTGCTACTAACTCGCAGCTGTTCCTCGGCGGGGAATAGCGGGTCCTTGCGGTTGATTGACCGGGGCGATGACGAGAACTGGACGCTACGCCAGCTCTGGACCGGTGCGGCCCCGATTCGCTGGCTCGAGGCGGCACCGCGCGGGGACTACCTGGTTGTTGTCGATGACAACAATCTGGCAAGCCAGTTTATTCTCTCGGATGGTCAGATCGCGGAGGCTACGCTGCAGTTACCGTCTCCGGTCATCGACGTCTCGTTCAGTCGCAACCGCGTGTTGTTTCGCACTTCCCGCTGGTTTCATCGTGCCACCTCGTCGCAAATTGGGCTGGTCTGGCAGGACAGCGCATTCGGCCCGACAGCGATTCACGGCGCAAGTGTGGTCAGTGGTGGCCCCAATGCTGCTGATCGAAGCTATGTCCCTGCCGTGCGCAACGGCTTTGTCGAACTCGTGGAACTGGGTTTTCGCGGTTCATCCGGCCCCGGCCTGTTTGGCAGCCGCGACGAACTGCTGGGCAAATGGCGGCCACGCCTGCAGAGTACTGTCATCTCGGGTGACCAGTAATTCGGGTTTCCTTACGCGCGCGGGTTCTCCTACTTCAGGTCGCCGCGTAGCGTCCTGACCAGCAGCTCAAGTCTCTCGGCCGTCACCTCTGAGGGCGGCACCGCTTCGCCAAATGAAACCGGAACGCGTGCAAACAGGCGGCCCGGGATTTTGCGGACTCCGCCCGATCTCCCCCGGCTGAACCAACTGCCCCACAATCGGCCAAGAGAGGCGGGCACAACCGGCACTGCACGTCGCTGAATGATTTTCTCGATGCCTGGCCTGAAGCGCTGGATTTCGCCGTCGCGGGTGATGCCGCCCTCAGGGAAAATGCAAACCACGTTCCCTGCAGCCAGCTCGGCATCGACTTTTTCGAATGCCTCGTCCATTAACTGCTTGTCTTCTCGTGCGGAGGCGATGGGAATGGCCTTGGCGGTTCTGAAAATAAACTTGAGCAATGGTATCTGGAAAATCTTGTACCACATGACAAAGCGCATGGGCCGGCGCACAGAACCGCCGAGGATGATCGGATCCATGTAGCTGACGTGATTGCAGACGACGATAACGGGTCCTGTTTGCGGAATATTGTCGAGGCCTGTCGGGCGAATCCGATAAACAACGTTGATGACCATCCAGGCAAGAAAGCGCATCAGAAACTCGGGCAACAGCGAGTAGATATAAATAGCGACGGCAGCGTTGAGGATGGCGATGATAACGAATAGCTGCGGAATCGAGAATCCCGACTGCAGCACGACGATGGACAGTACCGCGGCGCCAATCATGAGCAGCGAGTTGATGATGTTATTGGCTGCAATAATGCGTGACAGGTGCTGGCGCTTGGATCGCTTCTGGATCAGCGCGTACAACGGCACGCTGTAAAATCCGCCAAAAGCACCCAGCAAAGCCAGGTCGGCCAGCACGCGCCAGCTTCCGTCCCGGGTCAGGAACTCGCCAATTGATGCCGCAGCGACCGCATGTGCGGTGGGCTGCGCAAAATAGAGATCAATGGCAAACAAGCTGAGGCCGATCGAGCCAAACGGCACCAGGCCCAGTTCAATGCGATGACCGGACATGCGCTCACAAAGCAATGAGCCGATACCGACGCCAACGGCGAAGGCCGCCAGGAGGGCAGTAGCGATCGCTTCGTTACCGTTGAGAATGATCAGCGTGTAGGCCGGTATCTGAATCGTCATTGCCGAACCAAAAAACCAGAACCAGGAAATGCCGAGGATCGACAGAAAGACGCTGCGATCCTCCCGGGCAAACCTGACGATGCGCCACGTTTCCCGCCAGGCGTTCCAGTTGAACGTCAAGCCTGGATCAACGGCCGGAGTATTCGGTACCTGCAGGCTCGTCATGTAGCCGGCCAGCGCGAACATTACCAGGGACGTTCCAAGCACCATCTGTTTGGAGACGCCCAATACGCCAGCGATCTCGTCACCGACCGCGATTCCACCGACGATCAGGCCGAATATGATCGCAATATAGGTTCCGGACTCGACCAGTGCATTGCCGCCGACCAACTCATGATCAGCCAGTTTCTGCGGTAGATAGGCGTACTTTACCGGCCCGAACATCGTCGATTGGCAGCCCATGAGAAACAAGACCAGCAGCAACAGGGAGTAACTTTCCAAAACCAGCGCGAAGGCGGCCAGCAACATGAGTGCGATCTCGAGGCCCTTGATGCGGCGGATGAGCATCGATTTTTCGTACTTGTCGGCCAGCTGCCCGGCGGTTGCCGAGAACAGGAAGAACGGCAGGATGAACAGGCCGGCCGCCACGTTGGCCAGTTCGGTATGGTCCATACCGGCGACCAGCACACCCTGAAATGTGATCAGGATAACAAGGCCGTTACGAAAGATATTATCGTTGAGGGCGCCGAGAAACTGGGTTGCGAAAAAGGGAGCGAATCGACGTTGGCCGAGTAGCACAAATTGGCTCGATCCTGACAATGGCCTGCATCCCTGTAATGAGCACGGCGTCACTATAGCGCGAAAAATAGCCATTCCCGCTTGAAAAGTGCGAACTCGCACCGGCAAAGCGATTTGACAATTTTGCTATGATCGTTCAACGAGTGAGCGAATTTTCTACCACCTGATCAATTTGGACTGATAGCGCCCTATGACAAGGCACCCAATACTGATGCTTTGCGGATTGTCGATGCTGGCCGGCTGTGCGGAAGAGCCGCCACCGCGGTCCGTGTCGGCGTTTGTCGAAAACCCGATCATGCTCGAGGCGGCGATGGTGCGCTGTTCGCAGGATCGAGCGAAGACCCGTTATGATGCTGAATGCGTCAACGCTCGCCAGGCGGTATCCCGCATCCAGGCTAAGGAAGAGGCTGAAGCCAGGGCTGAGTTCGAAGTCCGATCGGAAAGCAAGCGCGCCGCACTGCGACGCACGCAGGCGGCCGCTGCTGAAGCGCGAAGGCGTGCTGCGGAGCAACGGCGTCTGAGAGAGGAGGCCGAGTACCTGGCCCAGTTCGGTGTCTTGCCACCGACCGCAGAAACAACGACAGAACCTCTTGCGGAGGGCAATTCGCCGATAGCCGTAGTGCCCGAGCCCGCCCGAGCCCGATACCACGGCGTCGAGCGATGATAGCTACGCTGAGCCAGCAGGGACGGACAGCACGAACACCGCGCCTGCCGAACCGGAAGCGGAGCCGGCCGCCACAGATCTCGGGTCGATCCGTGATGAGCTTCGTCGCCGCACTGAAGACGGCAACTAGGTTTATTCCGGGGGCATCGACCGAACGTGCACGTCGCGTTGCGGAAACGGAATCTGAATGCCGCGTTCCTCGAATACCTTGTAAACCGCGCAATTCAACTCGTGCATGACGCGGCCTCGATCGACCGGCTGCACAATCCAGCCGAGCAGTTCGAAATCCAGACTGGAATCGCCAAACCTCCGAAAACGCACACGCGGTGCCGGGTCGTCGACGATATCCGCATTGCCGGTGGCGACTTGCTGCAAGGTTTCGATAACGTGATCGACATCAGTGCCATAGGCGACGCCAACTGCGATTCGAAGCCTGTATCTCTCTGACGGGCCACCCGCCTCGTTGATTATCTTGCCGTTACCGATGATGCCGTTCGGTACCGTGATCTCTATGTCGTCACGAGTAAGTATGCGAGTGCTACGCAGGCCGATGTCAGTCACCACGCCACGTTCACCCGAGTCGAGGATTATGAAATCTCCGGTCTTGTAGGGCGCATCCATAATGATGGAAACGCCGGCAAACAGGTTCGAGAGCGTGTCCTTGGCGGCGAAGCTGAGCGCCAGTCCAACGATACCCGCGGATGCCAGCCATGCTGTGACATCGACGTTCCAGGCAAGAAACAGGAAGTAGACGGTAAGGGCGACCAGCACGACTTTCATGACGTTGTGGATCAGCGTCAGCATGCCGGGTTGCAGGACCTTACTATCGGGTGTGCGGCTGATCGCCCTGACAATTAATGCCAGCAGGCTGCCCAGTGTGCTGTACCAGACAAAAATCGCTATCGTCTTGAGTATCCCGATCGTAATGAAGAGCGGCGCCTCGGGCATACCGAGACGACGCGTTGCAAGAGCCAGGCCGAGCAGGACGAAAGACAGGAAAACGGGACGATGCACCAGGCCAACAAGCTGATCGTCGAAGTTGTTGGTCGAGCGATTCGCGATTCGACCAATGATTCCGGAGATTATCCAGTCAGCGATCTTACCGATGACAATGAAGACAGCTGCGATGATCGCAGCCTGTAAATAAACATTGGGACCGATCAACTCAGCAAATTGCTGAACTCTGGCCATTAGCTCTTGCAACGTGCTTGCCGTCCGTCAAATCAGTAGTTGGGGTCGTATTCGCTTTCGCTTTCGCTTTCGCCGGGCTCGTCGGATCCGGGCATGCCGAAGGTTCGCACGCTCGGCCCTTCCTCCTCAGCCGGCTCGACGCCGGCCTGCATGCCGGGTGCTGTCGGCAGTCGCCGTGTTTGCGCTGTGAGTATTTGTACGAATGTGTTTGCCACGTCCGGCGCAATGTTCGGCGAACTCACGAAGATCTTCTCCGGGGTCATGCTATTGGAGCTGTAGAAGGAAGCGTTGGCCTTGCGGTCCATGGTGACACCCGCCCCTTCAAGGGCGACTCCGGCAAACAGGCCGCGGCTTCTTGAATAGGAGACGACTTCGGCCTTGAACATGATGTCTGTAGCAATGGCCGTATGCCGTCCAACCGGACCCGCGGCAACGGACGCATCCGCACCGAGGGTAAGCTTGCCGTTTGCGATGCCATCAACACCTTTGCGCGTCTTGAAGACAAGGATGATATCCGTCGACTGCGCACCGATCTGCCAGCCAAAGCTGCCGCCGGTCAGCGTAATGAATGCCGGATTGCTCCAGGAATTGTCGTCCTGGCGGACCACCAGAATACCTTTGCCGCGCCGGGCACCGATTCCGAAAGCCGCTTTTACGACGTTTGGCACTACGGCAACCGCGTAAGCACGCGACAAGAGATTCGGGGGGATCGTCTTTTCAGGAATCCGCAGCAGCTGGTCAATGACGTCCGCGGAATCGGCAACGCGTTTTTCTTCACGCGTAGCGGCAAAACTCGTCGATGTGAGAATCAGTATGCACAACGACAGCGTGGCAACAATAGGTTTAATGTTCATGTCCGCATCCGACAGGTGTATCGCTCAATAGTTCTATTCTACGCGAAAATCGCCGCCTCACGAGTACGCTTTTTGGCCGTCGCTAACGGCTCTCGCGATGAACAAGGATTGGCGGCAACGGATAGTCCAGCGTCGCGCAGACGGCTCGAATAAGTTCCGCCTCGCCAACGGAGAGCTTGCCGTCATGGCCCGCTGTCGCGCTAATCGCCCTCAACAGGGACTCCTTGCCCTTGCTGTTAAGTCCGAGCAAGACGTCCAGACTGCGGTCGAGGACCGCAACCGTGTAACTGCCATCATCTGCCGCGTAGTTGTATTGCGTGGCCCACGTCCCGAGTGTCGCGACGCCGGCCCTGAAGGCGTTTTCGCTGGATTGCTCGGAGGCATGCCCGTAGCTCGCCAGTACTCTCAGCAAATTGACCGCTGCAGGTCGCAGCTCTTTCTTCCTGACTCTCACCGCACTGCGTCGACCGGACGGGTCAATAGCGTGGCCAAGGTTGCTCATCAATATGCGGTAGAAGCAATACTCATAAAAGTCGATCTCCCCATCGATCTCTATGATACGAGTAGCCAGCGATACGAGGTAACTCAGCTGTTGGTTCGGGCGCAGCTTAAGTGCCGGGAAAGCGATGGACAGTAGCGGCAACCGATACTCGTCACCGGTGTCGGCCAGGTCTGCGAAATATCGCTGAACCCGGCTCGCCCGTTCGGCACCGAGTTGTTCCTTCACCAGCGAAAGTTGTCGGTCCAGCGTACTGCCATCCCGATCGAGAATCAGCGCGATTGTCAGCAAGTAGGCGAATTCGGATGAATGGGCGGCGTCGTACAATGAGTCCGGCACCGACTGGCGCAGGTGCTGAGCGTATTCGATATGTTCGCTTTCCGGTTGCCCCACGGTTTCGGCGATGGATTCCGGCAGGTAGGCTGCACCACCATCGGCAAGCGCCGTTGTGATATCGCCGGCCAGGCCACTGTGCACCGCGTCCGGGTGCATCGACGCGCTGCGCTCGCGCAGATTAACGCGCGGAAAGTCAGATGCCTTGAAGCTTGGATCGAGCGCCTGAATGCGTTGCATCAGCGGTGGGTGTGTCGCAAACAAGCGCATGAAGCTGGCACCCTGGCCGAACAACATGTGGCTCACTTCCTCCGGGTCCCGGGATGTGAGCTTTGAACCGCCATCGAAGCCGCCAATTTTCTTGAGCGCGTTCGCTATTCCGGAGCTTTGCCGTGTGAACTGCACGGCAGAGGCATCCGCAAGAAACTCGCGCTGCCGCGATATGCCGGCCTTGATAATACGAGCGAAAAACACGCCGATGGCGCCAACGATAACCAGCCCGAGCCCTATGGCCAGGGTAACCGCGTGGCCGCGATCACGGCGGCTGGAGACGATGCTGCGGTGGTAACCGCCACGGATGATGAGTCGCCCGACAAGACCCAGCACCATGATGCCAAAGAGCACGCCCATCAGACGGATATTGAGCCGCATATCACCGTTCAGAATATGGCTGAATTCGTGAGCGATGACACCTTGTAGTTCGTCCCGCTCAAGCAATTCGAGCGTGCCACGTGTAACCGCGACTGCAGCGTCGCTGGGCGTGTAGCCGGCTGCAAACGCGTTGATGCCGATCTCTTCTTCGAGAACGTATATCTCCGGGACCGGGACTCCGGACGCAATCGCCATTTCTTCGACAACGTTGCGCAATCGTCGCCGCAGTGGATCCTGCACGTCGGCGGGTACCAGCGTTCCGCCCATGTCGGTGGCAACGCGTCCGCCGCCGGCGGAGAGTGCCGCTGTCTTGAAGAGGCTTGCGCCGAGAATAAACAAGGTCGTCAGGACGGCTGTGCCGATCAGCACCGTTTGCTGCTGGGCAATAAAGTCGCCGGTAGTCAGGCCCATGCTCGCCGCGTAGTCGTAGCCAGTGCGTGAGTAATTGAACAGCACGACGCCAACCAGGGTGGTTACGGCAAGGACGATGGCGATCGTCGCGGCTATGTAAGCGCCGACCAGTCGCCTCGACGTGCGGCGGGCACGGTCCTGGGCCTCAAAGAAGTTCACCTGGGGAACGTCTTATTCGTCAGAGATCAGGTAAAAGCTACGTCCGGCACTTCGCGCTTCTCTTCCGACTCGATCTCGAGGAAGCTCGCCAGCGCGAAGCTGAACGAATTGGCGATCAGGTTGTTCGGGAAGTTCTCGGCGCTGTTGTTGTACGAGAGCACCGCGTCGTTGAAAGCCTGGCGCGAAAATGCAACCTTGTTTTCCGTGCTGGACAGCTCTTCCTGAAACTGCATCATGTTTTGATTTGCCTTGAGATCAGGATAAGCTTCAGACAAGGCGAACAGCCGGCCCAGCGCGCTGCCCAGGGCGCCTTCGGACGCTCCGAGCTTCTTGATGGCCTCGGCGTTGGCCGGGTCCGCTTTGGCTGCATCCAGGCTGGAGACGGCGTTATTGCGTGCCTGGACAACGGCTTCGAGGGTTTCCCGCTCATGCTTCATGTAGCCCTTGACGGCCTCGACGAGGTTAGGAATCAGATCGTGTCGACGAGTCAGCTGCACATCAATTTGAGCGAACGCATTTCTGACACGGTTGCGTTCGTTGACCAGTCGGTTATAAATGCCGATTGCCCAGAACACTATCGCGGCGATTACGCCCAGGAAAATCAAGAATGAAGTCACTGTCCGGCTCCTTGTTGAAGGGTATAGCTACCAAGCATAACTCTCGGCTCGGGCTAACACTAGCAACGCTCGCGTTGCTGTTGCAGACACCTGTCGCCGTTGCTGAGTGGCTTGGTGACGCGCGCCCGCTGATGGGCACTGAGGTGAGCGTCTACCTCTGGAGCGACGATCCCGAACTCGGCAAACAGGCGCTTGAGGAGGTGTTCTCCGAAGCAGTCGCGGATTGATCGGCTCATGAGTACCTACAAAGATGAGAGCGAAATCTCGAAAATCAACCGCCTGGCGGCACAAGAGCCGGTGGTCTGCGGAGATGAGCTGTTTCAACTCGTGCGGCGGTCGCTGGACATCTCCGTACTGACGCTGGGTGCATTCGACATTACTTATGACAGCGTTGGTCAGCACTACGACTTTCGACTCCCGCCAGAGACCCGATACAGACACGGTTGCGTCAGAACGAGAGAATATCGACTACCGACTCGTCGAACTCGATCAGGCAACCCGGAGTATTTCGTTTCTGAAAGAGGGCGTGCGGATAAATCTTGGCGGAATCGCAAAAGGCTACGTCGTAGAGCGGGGCATCGACATTCTGCGTCGTCACGGACTGAAGCACGCAATCGTTACTGCCGGTGGCGATTCACGCCTGCTCGGCGATCGGCGTGGTCGGCCCTGGATGGTTGGTATTCGAGATCCCCGGATCGATGGCAAGGTCGCCATTTCAGTACCGTTGGCGGACGAGGCCGTCTCGACATCCGGCGACTACGAACGCTATTTCGAGGAAGACGGCGTCCGCTATCACCACATCATCAAGCCGGCCACCGGCACACCCGCAAGCGGCATCCACAGTGCCACGGTATTCGGACCTGATGCGGTGATTACCGATGCATTGTCGACCTCGGTCTTCGTGATGGGCGTTGAGCAGGGCCTGACACTGATCGCCACCTTGCCTGACTATGAGAGCATCGTTATCGATGCCGAAGGCCGTGTGTACTACTCGGACGGACTGGGCAAGCCCGCCGGCGATGGCGCCGAATAGCGCCCGGAGAAATCCTCCGATGTCGCTGAAAGCCGACGGATTTTCACTTTAAATTCAGCTTCATACACCTATTATAGGGCGTATAAGTCCGCTTGAGACATTGCTTGGGCGTGACGGCTATTTAACGTAATCTGGAGGCACCGCTGTGTGCCGCTCTGTGCAATTTCCCCGTCACCATTATGTTTAGGAAATCCGGGCAATTGTGACGATTATCACGGCCCGGCGCCGCTGCGACTGTCACTATTCGGAGTTCAACGGGGCCGCCGAAGGCGCGTTTCAATGGATGAAACCGGGCGACTAATATAAGGAATGGATGGATGAAAATCAGGAACTCAATTTTTGGTCTTGTTGTAAGCATCTTTGCGGCAAGCAGTCTCGCGTCTTCGGGTATGGAGGGGCAGCCAGCTCCGGATTTCGCGTTGAAAAGCTCGACCGGCGAGAATCTGAGGCTCTCCGAGTTCCGCGGCGACGTGGTCATGATCAACTTCTGGGCAACCTGGTGCGGCCCTTGCCGCCAGGAAATGCCGTTACTGGACGAACTCTATTCGCGCTATCAACGTGTCGGTTTCAATCTGCTTGGCGTCAATATCGATGACGACTCACGCCGTGCGATGAAGATGATTGAGGAGCTGGGCGTCAACTTCCCGGTCCTGTTCGACGCGCGCAAGGAAGTCAGCAAGCTTTACTCCGTTGAGGCGATGCCTGTCACGGTGTTGGTTGATCGTGAGGGCACGATCCGCCATGTACACCATGGCTATAAGCCCGGGTACGAAGAGAAGTACCTGGATCAAGTTCGCTCCTTACTAAGAGAGTAAATCAGTGACCAAGACATTCACCGGATTGACTGCCGCGCTTTTGCTTTGTTTCGCTGCGCCGGTCGTCGCCCAGGATAGCGCGCCAATGGATGCGGACTCTGCGATGGCAGCGGCCATGAGCGCGGAGGCCGCCGAGTCCGAGTCAAGACAGGAGTTTCGCAGTCTTGATCAGGATGTGCAGACCCTGAAAAAAGAGGTCCTGGATCTGAACCGGGATCTGTTCTTGCTCGAGGAAGAGCTGCTCTTCCCGGCGAACTCCCAGGTTGCGTTCTTCATCTCGATGGATGTCGGCGAGTATTTCGAACTGGACTCGGTCAACATCAAGATAGACGGCAAGGAAGTCGCGAACTACTTGTATACGGAACGTGAAGCGGATGCGCTCATTCGTGGCGGCGTGCATCGCGTACACATGGCCAACCTCAAGACCGGCGATCATGAACTGGTCGCCATATTCACGGGCAAGGGACCACATGTCCGCGATTACCGTCGCGGCGCGACCATGACCTTTGACAAGGGCATCGGGGCAAAGTACCTCGAGATGGAAATCACCGACCGGGTAAAGAAACAGCAGCCGGAATTTGTCATCAAGGAATGGGAGTGATCTTTGTCTTCAGGTCACTCACTAGCTAGGCGCCTGTGCGTGCTATTGGCGCTGCTGGCGCTGACGCACGTGGTTCAGGCTGCCGACGATGGTCGGGATCCGATTGTCGTAAAGGACCCGCACTACGGCGAGGTCCTGTTCTACTTCTATCAGGAAGATTACTTTCCGTCGATCGTACGCATGCTGGCGGCGAAAGAGCAGCAACAGCTCGGTAACCACAGCGACGAGGCAGAACTGCTTCTGGGCGGCATGTACCTCTCCTACGGCCATCATCTTGAGGCGGCCGAGATATTCGAGCGCCTCCTCGCCGATAACGTGGCGCCCGATATTCGCGACAGAACCTGGTTCTTCCTGGCGAAGATCTGGTACCAGCGTGGCTATCTCGACAAGTCACAGCAGGCGCTGGCCCACATAGAGCGCGAGCTTCCAAAGAACCTGCGGCGAGAGGCGCTCATGCTGGAAGCGCAGATTCTCATAGCGCGCGGCGAATACGACGCAGCTATTGCGAAGCTCACGAAATGGAAAGGCAGGACGGAGTGGGCAAGTTATGCCAAGTTCAATGTTGGTGTGGCACTTGTTCGACTCGGCCGAATTGACGAGGCGGCCAGGCTGCTCGAAGACCTGGGCAATCTTGACCCGTTCAACGAGGAGCTGACGTCGTTGCGTGACAAGGCGAATCTCGCCCTTGGCTACGCATTGCTGCAGGACGGTCAGGCGCGCTCGGCGAAGGAGCCATTGCAGCGCGTGCGTCTTGAGGGTCCATTTTCAAACAAAGCGCTGCTCGGCGTAGGCTGGGCCGACGCCGAGATGAAGAATTACCAGCGGGCGCTGGTTCCCTGGATGGAGTTGCGCGGTCGCAATTTGCTGGATCCGGCGGTACAGGAATCGATGCTGGCTATTCCCTATGCGATGGCGGAACTCGATTCGATCAGCCAGGCGGCCGATCATTATCTGAATGCGATAGAGGCGTTCTACGAAGAAACGAACCGCCTTGATCGGGCGATACAACGGATTGAATCGGGTCAGTTCTTCGAGGAGTTTGTCGAAAATGATCCACTCGACAGTACCGGGTGGTACTGGCGTATGGAGGAGTTGCCGGAAGGCGCGGAGGCTCGCTACCTGTTCCACCTGCTTGCGCAGCATAACTTTCAGGAAGGCCTCAAGAACTATCGAGACCTCAGTTACCTGTACCGCAATCTTGATGAGTGGCAACAAAACGTCGATGTGTACGCGAACATGCTGGAGACGCGCAAGGAAGCGTACGCACAGCGTTTGCCGCGTGTGCAGGACGCGCTCGAGCGCGCCGACCTCGATGGCATGGTGAATCGCAAACTCGAATTCGATTCGACCCTGAACAACATCGAGGAAAGCAATGACTGGTTGGCGCTGGCGACCAAGTCGGAATTTGAAATGTGGGGCGAAATAGCGGGACTTGAAAGCACGCCCGCGTTGCAGGCAAATATTCCGGAGGCGGAGGAAGTGCGCGACAAGATCGAGCTCTTGAAGGGTGTGCTGCAATGGGACCTCGAGCGTGATTTTAGCGACCGGCTTTGGCGAATCCGACGCAACCTGCGACAGTCCGGCGAAGCGCTGGTAGCGACGCAGAGATCGCGGCGCCAGATCGACGAAACCATACGGCTGGAACCGCTGAAATTCGAAGAATTGAACGACCGCGTATACGGCCTGGGTCCGCGCATCGAAAGCACCAAGATGCAGCTTGAAGATTCGCTGTCAAAGCAGCGCGCATTTCTGCAGTCAATCGCAATCGGCGAACTGCAGGCACAGAAGCAGCGTCTGGATATCTACACCGTGCAGGCGCGATTCGCGCTTGCGGCTATCTACGATATCGCGGCAACGGTAGGAGATGCGTCCGAATGAAAATGGCTCGCTACCTGCTTCTTGCTATTTTTGCGCTGACCTTTTTCGGGGCTGCGGCAGACGCGGCCGTCAAGAAAAAAGACACGATCAAGAGCCTCGAGAAGAAAACGGTCAAGATCCGACCCGGCAATGTCATCCTCGACAGTAACGATCTGGCGCGCGACAACTACAGGGCTTTTCTCGATCTGGTAACGGACGATCCCGAGTTGCGTGCCGAAGCGATGCGCCGTCTCGGCGATCTCGAACTGGAATCGACTGAGGCCGATCAACTCGCGGATAACATTGAATCCCTGGAATCGACCGGCTACGACAACGCCGTCAGTCTTTACCAGCAACTGCTGGAGGCCTATCCCGACTATCGCCGCAACGATACGGTGCTTTACCAGTTGGCCCGAGCCTACGAGATCGGCGGCCGCACTGACGAGGCACTCGACGTGCTCAACGAGCTCGTCACGAAATTCCCGGATACGGCGCTTATCGACGAAGTCCAGTTCCGTCGCGGCGAAATGCTGTTTCTTCGCAAAGACTACAATCGAGCGGAGGCGGCCTATCAGGATGTCAGGACGTACGGCGAAGGCTCGCGTTTTTACGAGCAGGCTCTGTACAAGCTTGGCTGGTCGCAATTCAAGCTGGCCTGGCACGAGGATAGCCTCGAGCCATTTTTCGAATTGCTGGACCGCAAGGTCAAGGGCGTTGATATCGGTGAGGGCGAGGAGCGACTCTCGACCTTGAAGCGCGCTGAACGCGAGCTAGTTGAAGACACCTTCCGCGTACTGAGTATCAGCTTCTCCTACATGGAAGGTGCCAAGAGTATTGATGAGTTCCTGGAGGCTCGCCAGAATCCGGCCTACAGCTATGTGATTTACAGCAATCTCGGTGACCTCTACCTCGAGAAAGAGCGGTATGTCGACGCCGCTGAAACCTATGAGGCATTCGTCGCGCAGGACCCGTACCACCCGAAAGCGCCGATCCTGCAGGTGGAGGTTATCGAAGCCTACAAGCGGGGCGGATTTCCCAGCCTGGTGCTCGAGGGCAAGAAGGGGTTTGTCGAACGGTATGGCATGGATGGCGAATTCTGGATTCGAAACCCCGTCGAGGAGAACCAGGCCGTTGCCTCCTACCTGAAGGCCAACCTGACCGACCTGGCGCAGTACTACCATGCAGAGGCGCAACGGGATGGCAAGAAGAGCGACTACCAGGAAGCGGCCAATTGGTATCGCAAATACCTCGCCTACTTCCCGGGCCAGGCCGACAGTGCAAATACGAACTTCCTGTTAGCCGAGATTCTGTTCGAGAGCGAGGACTACGAGGCCGCGACGGCCGAGTATGAGCGCACCGCCTACGCCTACATCGATCATGAGAAGTCGGCTGAAGCCGGTTACGCGGCGATTCTCTCGTATCGCGAGCACGAGAAGTCGCTGACCGGAGTGGCCAGGGACGATTGGCACAAGCAGTATCTCGACAGCGGCCTGAAATTTGCCGATACGTATCCGGGTCATCCGGAGTCGGGTGCTGTTCTGACGACCGTCGCCGAGGATCTGTTTGCCCAGAACCAGTTTGACCTCGCGATCGCGGTGGGGCAGGCAGTCGTTGCGAAACAGCCCCCCGTCGAGCCGCAGCTGTCACGCACCGCATGGACGGTCATCGCGCATTCACAGTTCGATCTCGGCAATTTCAACGAGGCGGAACGCGCGTACTACAGCTTGCAGAGCTTCACGCCGACTGACGACCTTACCGCCGGTGCGGAAATTCAGGATCGTATAGCCTCGTCGATTTACAAACAGGGCGAGAAGGCACGCGATGGCGGCGACCTCGAAAGCGCGGTCATGCACTTTACGCGCCTTGGTCAGGTTGTGCCGAACTCCGATATTCGAGCTACGGCCGAATACGATGCAGCTGCGGCACTGATCAACCTTCAGGCCTGGGATCGTGCTTCCGGAGTGCTGGAGAAATTCCGCGCCGATTACCCGGATAGTGAATTCGCCGACGATGTCACGCAAAAACTTGCGGTGACCTACCTCGAGTCTGGCCAGTCAGACCAGGCGGCACAGGAATTCGAGCGCATCGCCAATGCTGATTCAAGCGCGGACGACGTGCGACGAGAGGCGCTCTGGAAAGCCTCGGATCTTTATAAGAAGTCCGGCACGATTTCCAGTGAGCAACGTGTTCTCAACGACATTCTCGCTCGCTATCCGAATCCCCTGGTCGAATCGATAGAGGCTCGCTACCGCTTGCTGCAAATAGCCGAGCAGACCGGTAATGAGCAGGAGCGCGTCAATCGACTGCGCGACCTGGTCAGCGCCGATGCGACAGCTGGCGCGCAGCGCAGCGACCGCACGCGATTCCTGGCGGCGAAAGCGTCCCTGGAGCTGGCCGAGCCGGTGCGGGAGCGCTTCCGGGTGGTCAAGCTGACGCAGCCGCTTGCAGACAGCCTGAAACTCAAGAAATCATTGATGCAGGATGTGCTCGCGGCCTATACAGGCGCGGCAGATTACGGCGTGGCCGAGGTGACTACGGCAGCAACCTTCCGGCTGGGCGAAGTCTACGAACAGTTCAGCGCAGACCTGATGGACTCTGATCGTCCGACCAATCTCGATGTTGACGCGCTGGAGCAGTATGAGCTGCTACTTGAAGAACAGGCTTTTCCCTTTGAAGAAAAGGCGATCGATCTCTATACGGCAAACGCAAACCGCGCTTCCGATGGCGTCTACGACGAATGGGTACGAATGAGTTTTGAGAGGCTGGCCGGACTGATGCCGGCTCGATACGCGAAGAAGGAGCGCAGCGAAGATGTTGTTACAGCGCTTAATTAATAGTCGATCCGTTCCGCTGGCACTGTTGGTCCTGGTCACCGCCGGAGGCTGCGCGGGAGGCAGTCCTGCGAAGGCCCCGGAGTCACAACGCGCCACAAAGTCCGAGATAGCCAGTGGCGCGCTAGCGGAATCAGCGATTCCGCCGCAGGTGCGGACACTTTATGAGCAGGCGGCGGCGGCCATGGCCGCAGGAGACTATGTGGACGCCGAACTGCGTTTCAAGGAATTCCTGCTGCAATACCCCCAGTACCCGGGCGCTTACGTCAATCTCGCGATCATCCACGCCAATAACGACAATAATGATGCGGCGCGGTCGGTTTTGGACGCCGCGCTGGCGCTGAATCCCAATCATTCCGCGGCTTTGAACCAGCTCGGCATGCTACTTCGCAAAAATGGCAAATTTCTCGAGGCAGAAGCCGCTTATTTGAAGGCCGTCACAGTCAGCCCCGACTATGCCTTGGCACACTACAACCTTGGAGTTCTTAATGAGCTCTATCTGCAGCGCCTTGATATTGCGTTGCAGAATTTCGAGGCCTACCAGGCGCTTGTTGGCGAAGACAAGCAGGTGGCGAAGTGGATTGCGGATCTGAGGCGCCGCGTAGCGGCGACTCAGCGTACGGCAAACGTGGCGGAATGACGGACATGAGTACGGGCAAAAGCACAGTATTCGGAACCGGAATCATGCTCGCCATGTTGTTGGCACCGTTTGCCGGTTTTGCGCAAGAAACAGCAGATGCCGATGACGAACTGATGCCGTCGGTTGATACGTCGGCGGCGGACGTCAGCGCGGACAGCGACGCCGAGCGGGACGCCGAGATCGAGGCACTCGAACCGGGAGTTACCGCGCCGGTGCTGGCGCAGGATATAACGCGGCGCTCGGCGGGCAACCAGGTCATGGACTCGATAGAGCTTGGTCGAACCGAGATTATTGGCAACCAGGAATTGCCGAAAGTGATGTATATCGTGCCCTGGCAGAAGTCAGACCCGGGCGACCTGATGGGCAAGCCCGTCAACACGCTGCTCGACGACGTGCTTGCGCCGATCGACAGGGAAGAATTTATACGACAGGTCGATTACTACGGCGATCTGTACGGCGAAGAGGAACAGGAGTAAGCGCGGCTAGTATTCGCGATTGCTCTGCAAGTGCGGCGTAAGCCGCGAATCAAATTCTGTTTTTAGAGGAGCAGACAAATGAGCACTATTGTGCGGTTTTTTCAGGAAGGTGGTGCGTTCATGTACCCGATCCTGTTTGTATTTGCGGTCGGCGTTGCGATCTCGATCGAGCGTTGGATGTACCTGACCATGTCCGGTGCGAGCAACCGTTCTTTGTGGAAGAAGATCGTGCCGTTCCTTAAGGCCGGTAATTTCCAGGAGGCGGCTGCTCACACGTCCAAATCGAAAGCCGCTATCGGCTCGATCCTGACCTACGGGCTGTATCGGGTTAAATCGGCGCGCCGTCGCGACGATATCGAGAAGGCAATGGAAGAGAGCATGATGGAGGTGTTGCCACGGCTCGAGAAGCGCACGCACTACATCGCGACGCTGGCCAACGTTGCTACGCTGCTTGGCCTGCTTGGCACAATTATCGGCCTGATCAACGCATTTACCGCCGTATCCAACGCGAACCCGGCTGACAAGGCAGACATGCTCTCGGCCAGTATTTCGGTTGCGATGAACACGACGGCGTTTGGCCTGATGGCGGCAATTCCGTTGTTGCTCGTGCATGCATTGCTGCAGACAAAGACCAATGGTCTCGTCGACAGCCTGGAAATGGCTAGCGTCAAATTCCTGAATGCTGTAACCGAAAGACAGCTTAAGAGCGGCGGAGCTTAGGCATGATCCGTAGCCGCAGAGGCGGTCGTCATCATCGTAATGATACGGCCGAACTCAACATCACGGCATTTATGAACCTGATGGTGATTCTGGTTCCGTTCCTGCTGATTACCGCGGTGTTCTCGCGATTGGCGATTCTCGAATTGAATCTGCCAGGCTCCTCTTCTGAGCCCGTGGAACCGCAGGAACAGGCGTTTCAACTGGAAGTCATCGTGCGTCAGGAAAAGATTGAGGTCGGCGACCGCAATCAGGGTTTGCTCGGCGTCTACCCGAACGGTGATGATGGCTACGACTTTGAGGCTCTTGGCACCAAGCTGTCAGAGCTGAAGAAGCGCTACCCGACAAAGACGGACGCGTCGATACTGCTGGAGCAGGACATAGCGTACGACACGCTTGTGCAGGTCATGGACAAGGTCCGCGTGGCAGAACGGCTTGATGAGCAATCGATCGTGCGTTCTGACCTTTTCCCCGACATATCGATCGGCGACGCGCCAGTTATGGACGGGGGAGTCTGAGCCATGGTCAAGTCAGCACGCGCAAAACGCATGGACAAGCACCACAAGCGTAACCAGGGCGCCGGTGCACTCAACCTCGTTTCACTGATGGATATTTTTACAATCCTGGTGTTCTTCCTGCTCGTCAATTCGTCGGACGTAGAAACGTTGCCGAATGCCAAGGACCTGCAGTTACCGGAATCCATCGCCGAACAGAAAGCCAAGGAAACGGTTGTGATCCTGATTGGAGAAATCGACATCATCGTGCAGGGCACGCCGGTCGCGAAAGTCGCAAAGGTCTTGGCCACAAAGGGCAACGACATTCCGGAACTGCGGGAGGCGCTGCTTTCACAGAACGACCGCGTATTGCGTCGCGAGGCACAGGACGATATCGCCGGTCGTGAGGTCACGATCATGGGTGACAAGGACATTCCGTACCGTCTGCTGAAGAAAGTCATGGCGACGTGCACGGCATCGGATTACGGGCAGATCTCGCTGGCCGTGCTGCAGAAAAGTTCAGACAAGCTGGACGACGTTCAGGCAGCCCTCTAGGCACAGGGACGAGACACAGGAGTCGCGGAATTGGATCTACCGTTTTACAGAGAGTATGACCTGCCATGGACATCGGGCGCCGGCCAGGACAGGAAGTTCTGGCGGTTACTGGGCATCATATTCCTCGTATGCGCCGTACTCGGCGTGATTTGGCCGTTTATTCCTGTACCGGAACCTGATCCCAACGAAATCATTGAAATTCCACCGCGGATCGCTCAGCTGCTGCTCGAGGAGAAGCCGCTGCCACCGCCACCGCCGCCGCCGCAAGAGGAAGAGCCGGAGCCCGAGCCCGAGGAAGTCGAGCCCGAGCAGGTTGCAGAGGCCGAGCCGGAGCCCGAGCCGGAGCCTGTTCCGGAGCCGGAGCCCGAGCCGGATCGCGCCGAGATTGCGCGCGAACAGGCGCAGGCCGCATTCATGCCCTTTGCCGAAGACCTTGCGGACCTGGTTGACACCAACCTGGTTGACCAGATATCCGATGACCGGCCGTTGACCGCATCGGTCGGAGAGGCGACGCGTAACGAACGCTCAATGATCACATCCAAAGCGGGCACCGCTTCGACGGGTATCAATACCGCAGGCATGAGCCGCAATACGGGCGGTACCGGCATAGCGGGCCGCACTACGACGCAGGTAGCCAGTCCGGTGGCTAACATTGGTCAGCCCGGCGGCAGCGCGTCACGGCAGGGTAGCAGTGGCAAAGCCTCGCGTTCTCGTGAGGAGATCGAGCTGGTGTTCGATAAGAACAAAGGCGCAATCTTTGCCTTGTATAATCGCGCCCTGCGAGCAGATCCATCGCTCGAGGGCAAGCTGGTGCTGAGGTTGACGATCGCTCCGAGCGGACAGGTCACCATGTGTGAGGTCGTCTCGAGCGAGCTCGGCGACCCGGATCTCGAGCGCAAGCTGGTGCAGCGTATCAAGCTGTTCCGCTTCGACGCGAGGGATGTCGAAGCCATAACGACTACCAAGCCGATCGATTTCTTCCCGGCCTGATCTCGCCAAGTCCCGCCGTTCCTGGTCCCCTGGCTCCCGGCCGGGCGCCGGGGCGCTGCAGGAAGACGTGATTATCAACTTTTCCTGAGGACTTTTTTTCTGTTGCTCCCGCGGCTGACTGCGTAAACTGTGCGCTCAGCGAGGAGCCTATGAACAAAATTCGTACATTTGCCGCAATACTGATCGTGATATTGGCGGCACCTTTGCCAGCCGACGTCACTATTGATGAGCTCGTCACTCAGGCCGGCATCGTTGAAGGGGAGGTCGCTACCCGCGACTTGCCGAAGTGGCGAGGCGCGAAAAAAATCATGATTGCCCGTGTTGGCCCGGACGATCTCAGCGCTTTGCAGCGCCTCTACCCTGAAACGGATTTCATCCCCGTAAGACCGGACTCCATTGACGTTTCCGCGGCGAGTGACGTGGATGCCATTGTTGGGCTGTGTGACGAGCGCCTGGTGGCCGCAGCTACGCGACTCGTCTGGATACAGATCGCCTGGGCGGGCGCCGAGGGCTGCCTCAGTGTGCCGCGTGTCGGCAGCGGCGAAGTTGTATTGACCAATATGCAAAAGATGTCCTCGCCGGTTATTGGGGAGCACGCGATTGCGATGGCAATGGCGTTGGCCCGGGCATTGCCTGTATTCGCAAAACAAATGCAAAGTGGCGAACGCGAGCCTCTGTATGCGGCACCCCGGGGCATGATGATGCCGCTTGCCGGCAAGACGATGCTGGTTGTAGGGCTCGGCGGCATCGGCACGGAAGCTGCCAGGCGTGGCGCCGCGCTCGGAATGCGCGTGATTGGTACCCGCAACAGTAGCCGGGAAGGACCGGAGTTCGTCGAATACGTTGGCCTGGCCGATGAACTTCTGGAGCTCGCACGGCAGGCGGATGTCATCGTCAATGCGCTGCCACTTACCGCTACCACAAGAGGCTTGCTGGACAAGAAATTCTTCGACGCGACCAGGAAGGGCGTGCTTTTCGTCAATGTCGGGCGCGGTGCGACGGTCGATACCGACGCCCTTGTGGCGGCCCTGAAGAGTGGCCAGGTAGGCGGTGCAGGCCTGGATGTCACGGAACCTGAGCCCTTGCCTGTTGACCATCCGCTTTGGCAATTTGATAACGTAATTATCACGCCGCATGTGGCGGGCTACGGCGGCGAGCGAGAACGACACATGACGTTGCTGCGAGAGAATCTCAGGCGCTACGCCGCCGGTGATCCGCTGTTGAACGTCGTTGATCCGGCAAGAGGATATTGAGAATTCATGCCTGATGTACCGGTAAAAAAGTATCGTGTGCGCCGTGCCAAGAAGTGGCTCAAGCGCACGCTGATTCCGTTCGCCATCCGTGCAAGCCAAGTCCGCGTCAAGTGGGGCAAGCCCGACAGCAAGGACTGGCCGCCACCGTCGCAGGCCGGCGTGCCCGGCCTGGCCCGATACGAGTACAGCTGGTTGTCGCAGAACGGTGAGGACGGTGTGATTCGTTTCCTGTTCGATCAAATTGGCTTCGAGTCCCGCTGGTTTGTCGAGTTTGGCTTTGGCGCCGTGCAATGCAACAGCCTGCGCCTGATGAAGCACGAAGGATTCAGCGGCCTGTTGATGGACGGTTCTTCTGAGAACGTGGCTTTCTTTAATCACGCGGCGGCAAAGTCGGGTATCAACGACGCCAGGGCGATTCAGGCTTTCATTACGCTCGAAAACCTGCAAGACCTGATCCGTGGAAACGGCGTTCCGGCGGAGATCGATTTTCTTTCTCTCGACGTAGACGGCAATGACTACTGGTTCTGGGAGGAGCTCACCTGCGTATCGCCACGCGTTGTCTGTATCGAATACAACGCCGGTCTGGGTCCGGATCTGTCGCTAACCGTGCCCTACGATCCGGAGTTTGAAAGATTCAGCAAACATCCCAGCGGGCTCTTTCTCGGCGCCTCCCTGGCCGCACTCGAGTCACTGGGAAAACGCAAGGGTTACTACCTGATTGGCTGCGATTCGACCGGCACCAACGCGTTTTTTCTGCGCGATGACGTCATTGTGCCTGACGTTCCTGCTGTCACTTCGAGAGAGGCTTTCCGCCCGCACGCCAACTGGCTGGGGCGCGGAATATCCGAGGCAGAGCAGCTCGCGATCATGCAGTCGATGCCCTACCAGGCGGTATGAGCGGAGACAAACGGATCGAGAGCTCGAGCAAGCGGCGTGTCGCTATCGACGGCGCCAACCGGCGACGCCTGTACCTGTTTCGTCATGGCGCCGTGGATTACATCGACGACAGCGGTAACTGGGTAGCGGATCCGGACGTGGTCGATTTGAATGAGCTGGGCAGGACCCAGGCTGAGGCAATGGCGGAGTTGTTTGCCGGTGTGCACATCGACAAAGCACTCTGCACGGGGCTGCCGAGAACGAAGCAGACCGGCCTTACCGTGCTGAGAGATCGTGAGATCGAACTCGGCACTTTCGCCGACCTCGAGGAGATTCGGCCGCAGAAAGGTGAGTCAGCCGGCGGCTACGACATCTACGCCGAAATTGCGTTTTCGCACTGGCGCGCGTCGCAAGCCGACGCGCGATTCCTGGGCGGCGAGCGTTATCACGATTTCTACACGCGCATTTGCGTCGCGATGGAGGAACTAATCGCCGACTCGTCCTGGCACAATCTTGCGGTCTTCGCACACGGTGGAACCAACGCCGCTGTTCTGGGCTGGGCCACTGGCGTCGGCCTGGAGGCGTTCGGCCTGCTGGACCAGTCGATGTGCTGCCTGAATGTTCTGGATTTCGATTTCGACAAATCGGGTCAACTGGTACGAAAGACGGTACGCGCCATGAATATAAGCGCTGAAGATCCCGTGATGAGATATCGCCACGCGGGCGACATGGAGATGCTCGCGCGTCGAATCCTGAAGTGGCAGTCCTGAGTTTGCCGAATGCTGCGTTCTGAAGGTTTCCCGCCCATCGCGAGGGCCGACGCTCGCATACTGATACTCGGAAGCCTGCCGGGGCAGCTATCCATCGCCGCGCAGCAGTACTACGCGCACCCGAGAAATGCCTTCTGGCCCATCATGAACGAGCTCTTCGGGATTGACGGCTCCTATGAGCAACGCCTCGCACGGCTGGCAGATAACCGGATTGCGCTCTGGGATGTGCTTGCGAGTTCGGTGCGGCCCGGGAGCCTGGACGGTCGAATCCAGCTTGATAGTGCGCGTGCCAACGACTTCAACACTTTCCTCGCCGGACATGCCGATATTCAGCTTATCGCTTTTAACGGCAAGAAGGCGGAACAGCTGTTCAGGCGATTCGTTGACGGCAACCTGGTCGGCCCTGAGATTCGTAAGGCCGGCCTGCCATCCACGAGCCCGGCCTACGCGGCCATGCCGTTCTCAGGTAAGCTCGACCTTTGGCGGCAGACCGTAGCGGCTGCCGAGACACTTCGCTACCGGGGGTTAACGATGATCGGTTACGTGACACTGGGGACCAACAAGTTTGACGAAGCGGCAAAGTTCTACGATGAGCTGCTGGCCGTCATTGGTGCAGGTCGCGTCATGGAGGGCGACACGTTCATAGCCTGGGGGACCGGAGCGGCGGCACCTGCGATATCGATTATCCGGCCGTACGATGGCAAAGACGCTACCGTCGGCAACGGTACGATGGTTGCTATCGCCGCGGCCGCACCGGAAATTGTCGATGCGTTGCACGCCAAAGCCATGGCGTTGGGCGGTGCGGACGAAGGTGCCCCCGGGGCGCGCGGCGGCAACTTCTATGCTGGGTATTTTCGTGATCTGGACGGCAACAAGCTGAACGCGTTTTGCATGGTTGAAGAAAAGTGAATAATGGACTTATCCTGCAGCCGATGCTCGGCATGATGATCCTCACGGCAATCGTCTGGTTCTTCATGTACGCGAAACGAATACCTGCCATGAAGCGAGCCCGGGTGCCGGCGCAGACTTATACAACGCCTGAGAAAGCCATAGAATTGCTTCCCGATTCCGTCAACTACCCGGCATACAACCTCAAGAATCTCTTCGAACTGCCGGTGCTTTTCTACGCACTTTGCCTGGTCTTGTATGTCACGGCGACGGTCGACCTGACTTATGTGGTTTCGGCATGGGTGTTCTTTGTGTTTCGTGTGCTGCACAGCTTTGTGCACTGCACATCCAATGTCGTGATGCTGCGGTTTTACCTATACTGCATCTCGGCGTTGGCATTGTGGTTCATGCTGGTGCGCGCCGCGATCGACATTTTCGGCGCCTAGCGCGCCGCACGGAGCTACAGGGCGCTGTCGCCGGTCTCGCCGGTGCGAATACGCAAGTACCTGTTCGAGATTGGTCACAAAAATCTTGCCGTCACCGACTTTGCCGGTCTTGGCCGCATCGACGACCGTTTCAACAACCCGCTCGACCATGTCGTCTGAGACCGCGACTTCTATTTTAGCTTTTGGAAGAAAATCAACAACATACTCGGCTCCCCTATAGAGTTCCGTATGTCCCCTCTGGCGTCCGAAGCCCTTGACTTCGCTGACGGTCATTCCCTGAATACCAACCTCGCTCAGCGCATTACGCACGTCATCGAGTCGAAAGGGTTTTACAATTGCGGTAACAAGCTTCATGCGTAGCAGTCTCCGGGAGGATCAGGTTGGAGCCATATGCTAGCAATAGGCGTTGCCCATGTGTACAAATAAACAGGAAGAAGTGGTGGGGCGTGATGACAGATTCGAAGGCGCTGATTAAAAATCCCGAGGGACTGCTGTATTACGGTGCAGCATCGGGCTATGCCGTACTCGCCTACACACTGGGTTTCGTCGGTCTGTTCCAGGATCAACTGCTGGTCAACCTGGGCGCGACGCTGCTGCTCGCGCATGGCATGACGATAGCGGCCTATCTGATACACGAGTGCGGCCACAACCTGGTGTTCGCTCATAGCCGTCACAATGCGCTACTCGGGCGCTTCATGAGCTGGTTGTGCGGCGCGGCGTACGGCACTTATGAAGACATGCGTTACAAGCATTTCCGCCACCACGTCGACAATGATGACGCAGTCTGGTTCGACTACGACAGGTTCTTTGAAGAGCATCCGCTGGTTACGAGCGTTACGCGATTGCTGGAGTGGTTTTATATTCCGGCACACGACCTGATCATGCACACGGTCATGGTTTTCACGTCATTTGTCATTCCGCAGCGACGCAAGCAGCGTATTCGAAACGTGACCGTCATTGTCATTCGCGGCGGTATATTTATCGCGCTGCTCGCGCTGGTGCCGAAGGTCGCTCTGCTGTACGTGCTAGCCTACCTGATCATGATGCACGTTCTCCGTTTCATGGACAGCGTGCAGCATGACTATCCTTACAATACAACGCTGTTCGAATATGAGAAGCCGCCTCACAAGGGCGACTTCGAATGGGAGCAGCGTCACACGTTCAGCAATCCTTTGAGCTTGAAATATCCCAGGCTGAACTGGCTCACGCTGAACTTTGGTTACCACAATGCGCATCATGCTGACATGAACGTACCGTGGTATCGACTTCCACAGCTGCACCGTGAGTTAAGTGCCAACGATCCCAAGTACGTAATTTCGTTCGCGTCGCAGCTAAAGCTGTATCACCGGAATCGTGTAAAGCGCATCTACAATCCGCAACCGGACGACTATCCTACCGGGCCGGATTACCTGAAGGTCGCTCAATCGGGTTCTGGTCCGATCGGCGGCAATGCGGCATCTTTTCTCACGTCGTTTTGACGAGAAACCGGCGCCAGGCTATTTAATCCTTACGAGGCAACAACATGACAGATGCGAGCGACGTTGGAAAAATTGGCTGGGTCGATATATCGGTCGATGACGCAACCGGCCTGCGGGATTTTTACAAGAACGTCGTGGGCTGGAAGAGCGAAGACGTCAGTATGGGCGACTACGCGGACTATTCGATGGCAATGCCAGGGACGGGTGATGTAGTCAGCGGCATCTGCCATTCGCGCGGCAGCAATGCGAATTTGAAAGGCGGCTGGCTCATTTACATTACGGTGGCTGACGTGCAGGCGAGCGCTGCGGCATGCACAGCAAACGGCGGCAAGGTCATTGTAGAGCCATGTGGCCTGGCGGGCGGGCAGTTCTGCGTGATTGAAGATCCCAGCGGCGCGACGGCCGGCCTCTACCAGGGCTAAGCGCGTTCCGTTGACGAAACAACTCGATAATTCGCAGTGGTATCGTGCCGTAGCGGGGCTCGTGGGGGCGAATAACGACGAGGGCATCGCGGCCTCGCTGGTAGATGTAATTGCAGCGGCTGTCGAACACAACGCAACCTGTTTGCTGGCGTTTTATCGGGATGCGCCGCCTGATGTCCTGCACCATACGATGTCGCCCAGTCGAGCGCATCACTACCTGGATCGCTACCTGGCCGGGCCTTATCTGCTCGACCCACTTTACCAGCTCGCGCTGCGGCAGAAGAAGGCGACAATGTGTCGTTGCCGGGATGAGACGCCGGATCGATTTCGATCGAGCGAATACTATCGTCAATACTACGAGCGAACGCACCTCGCCGACGAAATGGATTTTATTCTGGATGCAGACGCCAAGACGACGCTGGTGCTTGTCGTCGGCCGCTGGGAGCGGCGTTTCTCCCGATCCGATGTAAGCAGTTTTTCCGCAATCGAGCCGATCATCCGGGCGGCCATGATGCGGATATGGGGCGAATGGTCGGCGCGTCACTCGGACGATGAGCGAGACCTGAGCATGCACCAGCGCCTGACGCAGTGTTTTGAACGTTTCGGTGAAACGACCCTTACGCAGCGCGAACGGCAGATAACGCAGCTCCTTTTACGCGGGCATTCGTCGAAGTCGATCGCGAGGGAGTTGGGTATTGCGCCCGGTACGGTGATGGTGCACAAGCGCAACCTGTTTTCGAAGCTCGGCATCACCTCGCAGTACGAGCTCTTCTCCCTTTTCATCGACAAGCTTTCCGCGCTCTGACCGAATCCGCCAGAGTACCGCGCGATTGGTATTCAGCTATGCCGTCTTGAGGTCGACAATGAAGCGGTGCTGTTATTGGCAGCATCTGAGAGCGGCAAGGAATCTGTTTCATGTTTGAATTCGATTTTGGCCACGGTGAAGAACTGGATCTGTTGCGTGAGACGGTCAGGGCGTTCGCGAGTGATCGCATTGCACCCTTCGCCGCGGATATCGATGCCAAGAACGAATTTCCCAGAGAGCTCTGGCCGGAGCTCGGCGCGCTCGGCCTGCTCGGTGTAACCGTCGAAGATGACTACGGCGGCTCGGGGCTCGGTTACCTGGCGCACGTTATTGCCATGGAAGAAATCAGCCGTGCGTCTGCGTCGGTCGGCTTGTCCTATGGCGCGCATTCCAACCTGTGCGTCAACCAGCTGCGTCGCTGGGGTAGCGAGGAGCAAAAAGGGAAGTATCTTCCCAAACTGGTCACAGGTGAGTACCTGGGCGCGCTCGCCATGAGCGAAACGGGTGCCGGGTCCGATGTCATGGGCATGAAGGCTACGGCCGTGCGAGACGGGGACGATTACGTCCTGAACGGCTCGAAAATGTGGATCACCAACGCGCCCGGTGCCGACGTGATGATCATCTATGCGAAGACCGATCCTGATGCCGGCAGCGGCGGCGTCAGCGCATTTGTAGTCGAACGCGGCACGCCCGGGCTGTCAACGCCGCAGAAGCTCGACAAGCTGGGGATGCGGGGCTCCGATACCAGCGAGGTACTACTTGAGGATTGTCGAGTGCCTGTCCGGAACCGCCTGGCGGAGGAGGGCAAGGGCGCGAAGATCCTGATGAGCGGTCTCGATTATGAGCGCGTCGTTCTTGCGGGCGGCTCGCTTGGCATCATGGCCGCGTGCATGGACCTGGTCATCCCCTACATTCATGATCGCAAGCAGTTTGGCCAGTCGATCGGGGAGTTTCAGCTCATGCAGGGCAAGATCGCCGATATGTACACAACCATGAACGCGAGTCGCGCCTATGTTTACGCGGTTGCAAATGCCTGTGACCAGGGTCGGACTACCCGATTCGATGCGGCGGGATGTATTCTGGTGGCTGCCGAACGCGCGACCTGGATGGCTGGAGAGGCGATTCAGGCGCTCGGCGGTAACGGCTATATTAATGAATACTCAGCAGGCCGCTTGTGGCGTGACGCCAAGCTGTACGAAATTGGCGCAGGCACCAGCGAAATTCGTCGCATGTTGATCGGTCGCGAGTTATTCCAAGCGACGAAATAGCGCGACCCTGGACAGGAAACCATGCCGGTCATAAAAACCAAAGTCGATCGATCATCGGAAGACTTCAAGAAGAACGAAGAGTCGCACCTGGCGCTTGTCGAGGGTCTGCGCGAGATCGATGAATACGTCATGCAGGGCGGCTCCGAACGCGCGCGTGAGAAGCACCTGGCACGTGGCAAGCTGCTGCCGCGTGATCGCGTCCGCGCGCTGCTGGATAAGGGTTCGGAATTTCTCGAAATCGGTCGCCAGGCCGCGTGGCAGGTGTACAGCGACGATGTTCCCTGCGCCGGGATGATCGCCGGCATCGGTCGTATTCATGGCGTCCATTGCATGATTGTTGCAAACGATGCGACGGTGAAAGGCGGCACCTACTACCCGATTACCGTCAAGAAACATCTGCGTGCGCAGGAAGTCGCTGAGCAGAATCACTTGCCATGCATCTATCTGGTCGACTCCGGCGGCGCCTTTTTGCCGCGTCAGGACGAAGTCTTCCCCGATCGCGATCATTTTGGGCGCATCTTCTTCAACCAGGCAAGACTGTCTGCAAAGGGAATTCCGCAGATAGCAGTCGTCATGGGCTCCTGCACAGCGGGTGGCGCCTATGTACCGGCAATGTGCGATGAGTCCATCATTGTGCGCGACCAGGGCACCATCTTTCTCGGCGGACCTCCGCTCGTAAAGGCGGCAACCGGCGAAGTCGTCGATGCCGAAACGCTGGGGGGCGGCAGCGTGCATTCGAGAATTTCCGGGGTGACCGATCACCTGGCAGACGACGACGAACATGCGCTGCAGATTGCGCGCGACATTGTTGCCAACCTGAACTGGAAGCAGGAAGTCAGTGTTGCAAGGCGCGAGCCGGCAGAACCAGCCTATCCGGCGGATGATCTCTACGGCATCGTATCGCGCGAGTTCCGCTTTCCGTATGACATTCGCGAGGTGATTGCACGCATTGTCGACGGCTCGGAGTTCCAGGAGTTCAAGAAGCTCTACGGAGCGACACTCGTTTGTGGCTTCTCGCACATTGATGGTTACCCGGTCGGCATCCTGGCCAATAACGGCATACTCTTTCCGGAGTCGGCACAAAAAGGTGCGCATTTCGTGCAGCTATGCAATCGCCGCGGTATTCCGCTGGTTTTCCTGCAGAATATCACCGGGTTCATGGTCGGCAAGCGGGTCGAGCACGCAGGTATTGCGAAAGACGGTGCGAAGATGGTCAATGCGGTTGCCACAGCCACGGTGCCAAAGTTCACGGTCGTCATAGGCGGTTCCTTCGGCGCCGGTAACTATGCCATGTGCGGGCGCGCTTACAGCCCGCGACTGATGTGGATGTGGCCGAATGCGAGAATCTCCGTGATGGGTGGCGAGCAGGCGTCGCTGGTCCTGTCGACGGTGAAAAGCGAGGGCTTTGCAGCCCGCGGTGAAGAATGGACAGACCGGCAAAAAGCCGACTATGAAGAGATGATTCGTCAGCAGTATGAGACACAGGGCGGCCCGTACTATGCGAGTGCGCGCCTGTGGGATGATGGCGTTATCGATCCCCGGGATACGCGCTACGGTGCTCGCCGGTGGGCTGGCCGCAGCGATGAACCGTCCCAGGGACGAGGAGAAGCCGTTCGGCATTTTCCGCATGTAGCTGTACACTCCGATCGCATGAAGACGCCAATTGGCAAACCGGAATATGCCGACCGTAGCGCGCGTGACCTTGTTGATGTCGGGTGCTGTGGATGAGCCAGCGTGCGCAACAGAATACCGGCACACGAGAGGTACGCGACGCGCACCGCTTCGATGAACAGCAGCTGCTGGACTTCCTTACTTCTCACGTTGACGGATTCAGGGGGCCGCTGTCGGTCAGCCAGTTCAAAGGCGGGCAGTCCAATCCGACCTACAAGCTGATCGCGGACTCGGGTCAATACGTTCTGCGGCGCAAGCCGCCGGGCAAGTTGCTGAAGTCTGCGCATGCCGTGGATCGCGAATTTCGCGTTATCAGCGCTCTGTACGCGGCTGGCTTTCCAGTGCCGCGCCCGCTGGTCCTCTGCGAAGAGGACGCGATTATCGGCACGACGTTCTTTGTCATGGAATTTGTCGAGGGCCGCATATTCTGGGATCTGGACTTACCGGGGCTTGATGTCGCGGAGCGTGCGGCAATCTACGACAACGTCAATGAGACGATCGCCAGGCTGCACACTATCGACTATGCCGCGATTGGCCTGGACGATTACGGCAAGCCGGGCAACTATTTTTCGCGGCAGATCTCGCGCTGGTCGGGCCAGTACCGGGCGTCGGAGACAGGTGTTGTCAAAGCGATGGATGCGTTGATTGAATGGTTGCCGGAGAACATCCCGGAGGACGAATCCGCAAGTATCGTGCACGGCGACTTTCGCCTCGACAATATGATTGTGCATCCGACCGAGCCTCGTGTGATCGCGGTCCTTGATTGGGAGTTGTCCACGATTGGTCACCCGCTGGCCGACTTCACCTACCACCTGATGACGTGGCAGATGCCGCAAATCGGCATCGGCTCGGTCGGGCTGGCGGGCAAGAACCTCACGGAATTGGGAATACCAGACGAGGAGGCCTATCTTCGCCAGTATTGTCGGCGCACGGGTCGCGACGATGGCATACCGGACCGGAATTTTTACTCCGCGTTCAATTTCTTCCGTCTTGCAGCCATACTTCAGGGCATAGCTGGTCGCGTCAGGGACGGGACCGCGGCCAGTGCGCATGCCGCAGAGGCCGTAAAGTCTGTCGAACCGCTTGCTGAAATGGGCTGGCGCTACGCCAGTAAAGGGTAAGGCGCGGTGTATTCGCGCGTGCATGGATAACCAATGGCACTGAATTACGAAGAACTGCTGTCAAAGTCGGTCTACGACATTCCTTTCAGCTATACCGACAGGGAGTCGATGCTGTATGCGCTCAGCGTGGGAATGGGCAAGGATCCACTGAGCCGCAAGGAACTGCCGTATGTCTACGAGCAGGGAGACTTGTTGCAAACGATGCCGACGATGGCAACCGTACTGGTGCCCGATATGTTTCCGCCGGACCTCGGCTGGGATTACAGCCAGGTTCTGCACGCCGAGCAGCGCATGCAATTGTATCGACCGTTGCCACCGGCCGCAGACCTGCTCATCGACAAGAAGGTCGTCGACGCCTTTGATCGAGGTCCGAATCGGGGTGCCTTGATCCTGCTCGAGGCGGAGGGCAGGCTGGCCAGCGATGACACTGTGCTATTCACGCTGGGCTGCACGATCATGGCGCGCGGCGACGGCGGATTTGGCGGGCCATCCGGTAAGGGGCCATTGCCGCATCGGGCGCCCAAACGCGAACCGGATCTCAGCTGTGATATTGGCACGCGTCAGGACCAATCCCTGCTGTATCGCCTGACAGGCGATCGAAATCCCCTGCATGCCGATCCCGTGAGTGCGGCGGCGGTTGGCTTCGACCGGCCGATTCTCCACGGGCTCTGCACGTACGGCGTTGCTTGCCACGCGGTACTCCAGACTATCTGCGATTACGACTACACCTTGATTGAGGGGTTTGACGCTCGTTTCTCGGCCCCGGTTTTGCCCGGTGATACGATCACCACGGACATGTGGCAGGACGGCAATATCGTTTCGTTCCGTTGTACTGTGAAGAAACGTGACAGCGTCGTTTTGCGCAACGGCAAGTGCACACTGTCGGTATGACCTGGAGAGAACAATTTTGAGTGACCGTTTAAGCATCAACCTGGATAAGCATGTCGCCGAAGTCATGCTCAATCGGCCGGACAAATACAATGCGCTGGATCTCGAGATGTTCGAGGCATTGCACGAGGCTGCCCATAGCCTGGCCCAGGAGCCCACGCTGCGCGCGGTCGTCCTTCACGGTGCAGGCGGAAATTTTTGCGCGGGCATCGACGTGGGTGTATTTACGGACCCCAAGGTCAGAATCGATGAGGCGCTGATGCAGCCTGTTGAGGGCTCGTGTGCCAACCTGTTTCAACGCGCGGCCTACGGCTGGCGCGAATTGCCGGTACCGGTTATCTGCGCGCTGGACGGTATTTGCTACGGCGGCGGGCTGCAGATCGCGCTCGGCGCTGACGTTCGCTACGCGTCGGCTACGGCGCGCTTTTCCATTATGGAAACCAAGTGGGGGCTGATTCCGGATATGGCAATCAGTACGACGCTGCGTCACATCATGCCGGTGGACAAGGTCAAGGAGCTTGCGATGTCGGCGCGTATCTTCGATGCTGCGGAGGCACTGGACCTGGGCCTGTTAACCGGCGTTCATGACGATCCGCTGGCCGCGGCAAGACAGTTTGCAAGCGAATGCGCCGCGCGCTCGCCGGAGGCAATTCGTGGCATCAAGCGCCTGGTGAACGAGGCTTGGAATCTGTCCGAGGCCGAGTCGCTGGCACTGGAGGCGAAGCTGCAGCACCGCATCATGGGCTCTGCCAACCAGGTCGAGGCCGTGACAGCGAATCTGCAAAAGCGCGAGCCTGCATTTAAAGACTGAACCCCGGCCTGAAATCAGGTGTGCCGGCGGAACTTTGAGGGTCACTTTCAACTCCAAACAGGAGCTTATGGAAGTGAGAATATTCGGGATATGAAATTGAGCAAAATTAAATACTTACTGTTGACTGTGCTGCTTGCAATGGTAGTGACTTCCGTTCAGGCGCAGAACTCATCCAAGGTTTCACCGGCCAAGGCGGACCCACACACGGCGAAGATTCAACGCAAGGTGGACCAGCTGTTCGAGCGTGGCGACTACGAACGAGCCTACTTAATCTACCGCAATGATCTCGCCACTCTGGGCGACAAGTATGCGCAGTACATGGTCGGGTTCATGACCCTGAATGGCAAAGGCACGGATAAGGACCGGATCGCTGCATCTGCGTGGCTGCGACTTGCGGCAGAGCGTGATACGCCCGAATTCGTCAAAGTTCGCGACCTGGTACTGCGAGATATGCAGCCCGCCGAGCTGGAGCAATCGAAACTCATGTACAAGGAGTTCCGGCATGAATTCAGTGACCTGGCTATCTTGCTGGCAACTATCAAGCTGGATCACGAGGAGCTCACGCGCAACAGGGGCTCAATTCTTAATCAAAGTGCCCAGAGAATAGATTATTACAATCTCATCCACAGGCAGATGGAGGAGCGCCTGGTCACGCTGTCAAAGCTGGGTGATTTTCCGGACCTCGAAACAGATCCGGGCCGCGTCAACATGGAAGACGTCGAGGGCATGGTCCACGCGCGCCTTGACGAAACGCTCCCGGACTAGCAACGCTCGGAAACCAGTCCCCGGGCGAGAATCACAGGAAACTCTGCCGCAATGACCCGGCCCATCGCGGCGTCGCCGTGATGCCATTTCGGAATCCAGTTGATCGACCCCATGATCGCATTGCCGGTCATCCTGACATCGCAGGGTGCGATGCTGCCATCGTCGATGCCTGCGTTGAGAATTTCCTCGAAGCGAGCGCTGTGCTGGCGCGATAGCTCCAGAACTTCGGTTCTGTGCACTGGCTTCAGCGACGGGATCTCGCTCATGATAGCGATGGGACCGCGGTCACCCACCATCATCTCGATGTGGTAACGCAGGTAGCGCAGCACTGTCTCCATGCCGTCCACGTCTTCATCGAGGGCAAGCTGCATCGCCTCGCGGCCAACCGCTGCGGCTCGCAGATAGCACTGGTAGACCAGCTCTTCCTTATTGCGTACGTAGTAATACAGCGCAGCATCCGTCAGACCGAGGATCGCCGCGACGTCCTTCAGCGACGAGCCGCTGAAGCCTTTCTCGTTAAAGCACTGTGCCGCCGCGCGCAGCATGCGGTCTTTCTGTAGCTCGAAACGCGTCTCTTCCGCCTTCCCGGCCATTGTTTGCCCCTGGTTGCGACCCGGCAGAGTGCGGTGTGCACTTGAGTTCTGCCTTGATCTGCATTATTTTAATCTAGATTAAAATTTTTTCAATAGATAAACTCATTGAAAAATAACGACTTTCTGCCTTTCGTGCAGGGGGTTCTGCCGTGTCTTCGCGCAGGAGTGAGTTCATGGGTACCGCAGCCAGCGATCTACCGGGTGTAACCGGAAAACGCGAATCCGCGCCGCTACGCTTCGTAACGGCAGCGTCGCTGTTCGACGGCCATGACGCCGCGATCAACATCATGCGGCGCCTGATCCAGGCGCAGGGGGCCGAAGTTATTCATCTCGGTCACAACCGCAGCGTGGACGACATCGTTCGTGCGGCTATCCAGGAAGATGCCGATGGTATTGCGATCAGTTCCTACCAGGGCGGTCACATCGAATTCTTCAAGTACATGATCGATCGCCTCGAGGAGCTCGGCGCGAGCCATATCAAGGTGTTTGGCGGCGGTGGTGGCACGATCACGCCAGACGAAATCAGGACCCTGATGGACTACGGCGTGGAACGTATTTACCACCCGCACGATGGTATGGAGCTGGGTCTCGAGGCGATGATTGCCGATCTCATCGAACGCACGGTTGCGGCGCGAAAAGCGACCCGTTCGGAAGCGACCGGCCAGACGTCTGTCGACATTGCCGCGACCATCTCGGCGATTGAAGAACGGGTTTTTGACGAGGCCGAGTTAAATCGGTTGCGTAAAGAATGGCGCGTGCAGGCCGGACGGGTGCCGGTGATTGGTATCACCGGAACCGGCGGTGCGGGTAAAAGCAGCGTCACCGACGAAATATTGAATCGCTTCCTGACCTGCTTCCCCGATATTCGCATCGCGGTGCTGGCTGTCGATCCGACGCGACGACGCACCGGTGGCGCTTTGCTCGGCGACCGAATCCGCATGAACTCCCTGCGTTCCGAGCGCGTTTACATGCGTTCGATTGCAACGCGACGCCAGCATCTTGCAACCAGCGAGATGTTGGGCGACCACATCCGGTTTCTGAAGTCCAAGGGCTTCGATCTCGTCATCGTCGAGACGGCCGGTATCGGCCAGAGCGACAGTGAGATCGTCGACATGGTCGACTTCTCGGTCTATGTCATGACCAGCGAATACGGGGCTGCCAGCCAGCTCGAGAAGATCGACATGCTCGATTTCGCGGACCTGATCGTGCTGAACAAGTACGACAAGCGTGGCGCTGAAGACGCGCTGCGCGACGTGCGCAAGCAGTGGAAGCGCAATCACGTAGCGTTCGCCGTGGCCGATGCGGATGTGCCCGTTTATCCGACGATTGCCAGCCAGTTTAATGACCCTGGCGTGAGCTGGATGTTTTCGGAACTCTGTCGGCGCGTTGTCGAGAAAGCCGAGCTCGATGCGACGAATTGGACGCCGAGCATCGATACTTCGAATCGAGAGTCGCGCTCGACAGCGATGATTCCGGGTGCAAGGATTCGCTATCTCGCGGAAATTGCGGAGCAGGGCCGGAGTATTAATAGCCGTGCCGACAGCCAGGCGGAAACGGCCAGCCGGGCGCAGCACGTCTACGAATCGCTGCGGCTGCTGGAGGATCCGGAGCTGCCGGCCGAGCTGGAGCTCTACAAATCGGAGGCATTGACGAGCGATGACGATCGCAGCCTGCTGACGCTGCGACAGCGCTACCAGGAAGCCATCAACGACCTCTCCGCGGAATCGCTGCAGTTGCTCAGGGAATGGCCGGAACGCAAAGCCGGCGTTCGTTCGGAAAAGTACAGTTACACGGTGCGCGGACGCGAAATTACCGGCAATAACTATCGCGACAGCCTTAGCCACCAGAAGATTCCGAAGATCGTAGCGCCGGATTTCGCTGACTGGGGCGAGTTGCTGAAGTTTCTCAGCAAAGAAAACCTGCCCGGCGGCTACCCCTATACCGGCGGTGTTTATCCTTACCGTCGACTTGGCGAGGACCCGACGCGCATGTTTGCGGGAGAGGGTACACCCGAACGGACCAATCACCGCTTCCACTACCTGTCTCTGGGCCAGGAGGCCGCGCGGCTGTCTACCGCCTTCGATTCGGTAACGCTGTATGGCGAGGATCCGCACGAACGCCCTGACATTTACGGCAAGGTCGGTAACTCCGGTGTTTCGATCGCGACCGTCGACGATATGAAGAAACTGTATTCCGGTTTTGATCTGTGTGCGCCGACAACGTCGGTGTCGATGACGATCAATGGTCCGGCGCCGATGATTCTCGCGTTCTTCATGAACACAGCCGTTGACCAGCAGGTTGAAAAACACCTTCGTGAAACGGGCGGCTGGGACGCGGCCGAGAAGAAAGTCGACGCTTACTTCAAGAACAGGGAACGGCCGCGCTACAACGGCGAATTGCCCGCGGGCAGCGATGGCCTGGGTCTCGGGTTGCTCGGTGTCTCCGGCGAACTGGTGGTTGACGCCGAGACCTACGCGCGCATTCGCAAAGACACGGTGGCGTCCGTGCGCGGCACCGTACAGGCGGACATTCTGAAGGAAGATCAGGCGCAGAACACCTGTATTTTTTCTACAGAGTTCGCGATGAAAATGATGGGCGATGTGCAGCAGTTTTTCATTGAAAACAACGTGCGCAACTACTACAGCATTTCGATCAGCGGTTATCACATCGCCGAGGCGGGGGCGAACCCGATCAGCCAGCTTGCGTTCACGTTGTCTAACGGCTTCACCATCGTCGAGTATTACCTCGCGCGGGGCATGGACATCGATAAGTTCGCGCCAAATCTGAGCTTCTTCTTCTCCAATGGCATGGATCCCGAGTACTCCGTGATCGGGCGCGTGGCGCGCCGCATCTGGGCGCGCGCGATGAAAGAACGCTATGGGGCGAGCGCGCGTTCACAGATGCTGAAGTACCATGTGCAGACATCGGGCCGCAGCCTGCACGCGCAGGAGATCAGCTTTAACGATATCCGTACGACTTTGCAGGCGTTGTACGCCCTGTTCGACAACTGCAACAGCCTGCACACAAATGCGTTCGATGAGGCGATAACGACGCCGACCGAGCATTCGGTGCGTCGTGCCGTGGCAATCCAGCTGATCATCTCGCGCGAGCTCGGTCTCAACTTCTGTGAAAACCCCTGGCAGGGATCGTTCATCATCAACGAGCTGACCGACCTGGTGGAGGAGGCTGTCTACCAGGAGTTTGAGCGCATCTCGGAGCGCGGCGGAGTGCTCGGTGCCATGGACACCATGTACCAGCGCGGCAAGATCCAGGAAGAAAGCCTGTACTACGAGAGCAAGAAGCACGACGGTTCGCTACCGCTGATCGGTGTGAACACGTTCCTGCCCAAAGAAGGGCAGGAAGATGAAGTGCACGGCCAGGAGCTGATTCGCTCCTCCGACGACGAGAAGAACCAGCAGATTGCGCAGGTACGCGCGTTTCAGGAAAACCACGCGGATCATCGGGTCGACGCGCTGGCGCGTTTGCAGTCGGTTGCCCGGGAGCGTGGCAACGTCTTTGCCGAGCTGATGGAAACGGTGAAATCGAGCTCGCTCGGCCAGATATCCGGCGCGCTTTACGAGGTTGGCGGCGAGTACCGACGCAACATGTAAGATCAGCAACGTCGTCGCTACAGTGGTGGCCCGGAATTGATTGATGAAACTACGCATTGTCGCAGGGCGATAGCTTGAACAGAATTGCGCTCCCGCTACTAAGGAGCCAGGGGAATGAGGGCCCGAAATCTGTTGACCGGCATCGCCACGTTAGTTGTGTACCTGTCGATCGCCCTGCCGGCAAATGCGGCTGACGCGACGGCCGCTAATGAGGCCGCATAAGCGAACTTGAAGCGAAGGTCGAGAAACTCGAAGCGTTGCTGGAGCAGCGTTATCGTGAACTCGACGAATCGTGTGCCCGTACCGATGACGTGCAACAGGCCCTTGCATCCTGCGCCAGCGTCGAGCAAGTCGAAGAGGCTTTGGCGAATCCGGCCGATCACCCGACTCTCTACAATGAGACCGAGATCAAGGTCGGTGGTTACGTGAAGATGGACGCCATTCTCAGCGACTACAGTAACGCCCCGACACGCGGAGTTGGTGAAGACCTTTTCATTCCCGAATCGATCGCAACGACCGGCGAGCCTGGCGACCCGCGACTCAACCTGCACGCCAAGGAAACTCGTTTCTGGCTGAAGTCCTTCACGCCGACGGAACGCGGCGACATAACCACCCATTTCGAGATCGACTTCTTGCTGGGGCAGCAAGGCAATGAGCGCGTGAGCAATTCATTCTCGCCTCGTGTCAGGCACGCGTCGCTCAGCTGGGACCGTTGGACCGTCGGGCAGACCTGGACCAATTTCCTGAATACGTCGACGCTTCCGGAGTACCTGGATTTCGTAGGTCCCGTCGGCGTGACGTTCGGCCGCCAGGCACAGATTCGCTACACAATGCCAACCCGTGATGGCGACTGGGCGGTTTCACTGGAGAGTCCCGAAACAACCTTGACGCCGTTTGGCGGCGGTTCGCGCATTGACGCGGACGACAGCGTCCTCCCGGACCTCGTCGTGAGACGCAACTGGCGGGGCGACTGGGGGAATCTCAGTATCGCGGCGCTAATCCGCGAGCTGAAGATCGATCAGGTGGGGAGCGATGATTCCAGGACCGGCGGAGCAATCGGACTGGCCGGAAAATTCAGGTTGGCTGACGGTGATGACATTCGCTGGCAAGTGAATTATGGCAACGGTCTGGGTCGATACATGGGCCTGAACAGTTTCAATGTGGGCGCGCTGGATGCGAACAACAAAATCGACCTGACGACCCAGTACGGTGTGTTGGCCGCTTATCGTCACGTTTGGAGCGAGCAGCTGTACTCTTCCTTTGGCGCGTCGTTTTCCGCTGCAGACAACGATACGTCCATCAGCGGCTTGGCAGTGCCGGAATCCTATCAGAGCGCGCACGCTGACATCGTCTGGTTGCCCACCAAGCGAATGAGCGTTGGCACCGAGTTTATCTGGGGTCGTCGCAAAGATGAGAGCGGTGCTGACGGTACCCTCAATCGCCTGCAGTTCTCGGCGAAGTATCTGTACTAGGACCTGAACGCCTCGCTCGGCGTGCTGTACTGCAGGGCAAAAGACCAGCCAAAGGGACTACGCGGCTATCGTGGCTTTTACCAACGTGCTTCGTGGAAAGACCAGCCTGTGTTTGTACCTGTATTGCGTAAGATTGCCACACTCTTCAGATAGATAGTCTGCTTAAGGTACACGCCGCTATGGGATTCAACCTGACAACACGCAACCGCTGGCTAATCGTCGTCGGCGCCATACTTATCCAACTGGCGCTCGGCGCGATTTATGCCTGGTCGGTATTCACCGCCAGACTGACGGATGCGGCCGGCGCTTATGCGTTCAGCGCGAGCCAGACCGCCTGGGTATTCTCTGCGGGGCTTGCCACTTTCGCGATCGTCATGGTGCTGGCCGGGCGCGTGCTGCCTGTTATTGGGCCCCGCACGCTGACGGTAGTCGGTGGTTTGCTGCTTGGCGGCGGCTATGTGCTCGGTGGCCTCTACGGCGATAGCTTCTGGGTGCAGCTGCTGGGTATTGGCATCGTTGGTGGTGCCGGCATCGGTCTTGCCTACGTCGTGCCGATCTCGGTTTGCGTCAAGTGGTTTCCCGACAAGAAGGGCCTGATTACCGGCCTGGCCGTTGCCGGCTTCGGATTCGGTGCGACGATCTGGGTCAAACTCGCCGGATCGTGGTTTGGTGGTCTGCTTAATACCACCAGCGTATTCGGACTGCCCGGTGTGCAGAGCGTCTTCGTGATTTATGGTTTCGCGTTGGCAGCGCTTGTATTGCTGGGAAGCGTGGTCATGATCAATCCGCCGGACGACTACTTGCCAGCAGGCTGGACGCCGCCGGTTACCGAGAATAACGACCACGAGGGGGCGGTGGAATTCAGGGCGCGCGATATGCTGCGCACGCCACAGTTCTACATGCTCTGGTCTGTCTTCATGTTCGCGGGTATATCAGGGCTCATGGTGATCTATTGCATCAAACTGTTCGGGATTGACGCGCTCGAGCATCATGGCGTCACCGGCGCTGGCGCAATCACCGGCACAGCCATGGCCTGGTACGCAATTTTCAACGGCATCGGCCGCATCGCGTGGGGCAGCATTTCCGACAAAATCGGCCGCAAGACGACCATCACGCTGATGACCGCCCTGCAGGGCGTGACTATGCTGTTGACCTACCATGTGTTCATCAGCTTTGGCCTTGTTTACGGTTTTATCGTCGTTGCCGCCCTCATCGGCTTCAACTATGGGGGCAGCTTCGCGTTGTTTCCGGCGATTACCGCGGACTATTTCGGCAACCGAAACGTCGGCAGTAATTACGGCTGGATGTTCACGGCCTATGGCGTCGCAGGTCTTGCCGGACCGCTATTGGCCGGCTATTTCAAGGACGCCGCACAAGGCAGCGCTCAGCCGGAAATCTGGATGACGCCATTCATCATTGCGGGCAGTGTCTGCCTGCTGGGTGCGATCATCATGGCATTCACGACCCGGCCGCGGCGAGTACCTCGGCGCGCCTCCTCAGGGACATCCAGAAAGCTGGCCACGGAGGCAACGTAGTTAGAGGCAACGTAATTACTGACAAGCAATTACGAAGCCTGGCGACCGTATTGTCATTCTCGCCGCCATGTCCTTACAGGCAATTCATCTTGCTCAGCTCCTGTCGGCACTGAGTGGCGCCGACAAACTGAATGGTGCGAATGCCAAACGCAGAGGCGGCGACAAGGTTTTCCGTCAAGTCATCGATAAAGACCGTTTCAGCCGGGTCGAGTCGATGCTCCCCTAGCAGGTGTCTATAGATATCGGATTCCGGTTTGACCTTTTGAACGCGAGCGGAGAACACGACTCCGTCGAACAGGTCCCAGATATCGTACTCTGATTCGAGGAAGTCGGCCGATGCCAGCTGCATGTTGGACAGTACAAACAGCGAATGGCTCTTCTTGCTGAGTTCCCGAATCAGATCAATCGTTGCCTCGATGGGGGTAAGTGAGGCGGGAACGGCATCGAACAGACGCGCGAGGGCGTGATTAGATAACCCGGTGCGCGCAGCGCCGCGAACGATGGCTTCATCCAGCGCGAGAGTTCCCCGGTCCAGCTCGATCCAGTCGGCATGCCCGATAATTTCCCTGAGAACCAGCGCCTCGGTTTCGCGATCGCCAAAGACGCGACGCACAAGCGCGTTCGGCTGCCAGTCAAACACGACGCCGCCGAGGTCAAATACGACGTTCATTTGATCGTCCACGAAAAACTAGTCGCACTCGAAGTCGCTAACACCCGCCACGCGAAAAACGTTGCGCCGTTTCAGTTCATCAAAGTAGCGACTCACTGGAGCCTCCTTGCCATGGTCTGCGTGGAGGATAGCACTCGAAGGGACCCGTGTAGCGCCGCCGTGTGCGCCTGAATCTATGCGACGACCAATACTGTCCTCAACCCGGGGACACATTGATCGGGGTGTGATCTGGTAGCGCCGTGAATGCCCTATTGCCAGTTGCGGGATTGGCTAAACAAGCACGCATCGAGCGGTGAAAGCTGCGGCCTGCCTGACGTTGGCGAGGCCTTGAAAGTACGAGGCAGCCGCGTATAATCACTTGCTTGTTGACAGCAAGTAACTTCTCCGATTGCAGCAGACCAATACCTCACTGACCCAGGCGGAGCGCACCGCCCTGTCCGACAAGGCCATGCTGGAAGCCGCCATGGCGCTTGTTCTCGAGCACGGCACGGACAAAACGACGCTGGCGATGATCGGCGAGAAAGCCGGTTACAGTCGCGGCCTGGCGACCTATCGCTTCGGCTCGAAAGGCGGTCTGTACGACGCGCTGTGCAAATCGATTTCCCGCCACTGGCTTGAGTACCTGAAGAAGGGCGTAGGCAACAAGGTCGGTATCGAGGCGATGTGTGCGGCGCTGGATACGATCTACAAGTTTGAACAGGAATCGCCGCAGGAGGCGCGGGCGCTGCAGATCCTCTACAGCGGTGCTGCGAGCCCGAATTCGGAGTTCCAGGAAACAGCGGTGGCTATTCGATGTCGCCAGAAATCTGATGTGGCCGAGTGGGTTCGGCAAGGGCAGGCTGCGAACGAGGTACGTGAGGACGTCAATGCCGATGAAGTCGCCGCGCAGTATGTGGCCTACATATCGGGGATGACTTACCTATGGCTGATGAGTCCGGATACGTTCGAATTTTCTCCGGCCAACGAAGTAATGAAAAGACACTTGAGAGATTCGCTGGCCGCAAGCTAGCGAGCGCACACCTAAGCACAGGAAAATAAAATGACAGACGCCTATATTTTTGACCACGTTCGCAGCCCGAGAGGCAAGGGCCGCTCCAATGGCGCATTGCACGAGGTTACCCCTATTGATCTTGCCGCCCAGGTGCTGACCGCGGTACGCGAACGCAACGACCTCGACACGAGCAAACTCGATGACGTTGTCTTCGGCTGCACCGCTCCGGTTGGCGAACAGGGATCTGTCATCCCTCGCCTGGCCGTCCTCAACGCGGATTACGATCAGAGTGTGCCCGGAAAACAGCTGAACCGATTCTGTGCATCCGGTCTGGAGGCTGTAAACACGGCTGCGGCACAGGTCATGTCAGGCCAGTCTGATCTTGTGATCGGTGGCGGCATTGAATGCATGTCACGCGTGCCAATGGGATCGGACTCGGGAGCAATGCACGCCGACCCGGGCTTCGCTTACAAGTCTTACTTCGTGCCGCAGGGAATCGGCGCGGACCTGATTGCCAGCCTGGAAGGCTTCACCCGGGAGGATGTCGATGCCTATGCGGTGGAAAGTCAGGCCAGGGCTGCGAACGCCTGGGACAACGGCTACTTCGCAAACTCCGTTGTGCCTGTCAGAGATCAGCTGGGCAACGTCCTGCTGGACCGCGACGAGCACATGCGGCCCGGCACAACGGTCGAAGACCTGGCGGGATTGAAGGCCGCCTTCGAGATGGCAGGGCAGCAGGCCGGTTTCGACGCGGTTGCGCTGCAAAAGTACCCGCAGGTTGAGGCAATCAATCATGTGCACACCGGCGGTAATTCGAGCGGCATTGTCGACGGAGCGGCCGCGGTCCTGATCGGCTCCCGGGAAATGGGCGAGGCGCTGGGGCTGAAGCCGCGTGCGCGTATCAAGGGCTTCTCGTCGATCGGCACCGATCCGACGATCATGCTGACTGGCCCGGCGCCGTCGGCCGAGAAGGTCCTGAAGCGCTGTGGCATGGCCGTCAAGGACATCGACCTGTTTGAACTGAACGAGGCATTTGCCTCAGTGGTCATGATGTTCATGCGACAACTGGATATCGGGCACGACAGGATCAACGTGAACGGTGGCGCAATCGCCATGGGTCACCCGCTGGGTGCTACCGGGGCAATGATCCTGGGCACCGTGCTTGACGAGCTCGAACGCCGCGACCGGGAAACAGCCCTTGTGAACCTGTGCGTCGGCGGTGGCATGGGCACGGCAACCATTATCGAACGCGTTTAAGTCGCGAAGAAACCTACGGAACTACACAAATGAATACACTTGAACTAGCAACCGGCAAAGATGGCATCGCGGTAATTACGATCGATCTCAAGGATCGTTCCATGAACGTTGTATCGCCGGAGTTTATCGCCGAGCTCGACCAGGCAATCGATCAGCTTGCCGCAGACGACGACATCAAAGGCGCCGTAATCACTTCGGGCAAGAGCTCGTTTATTGCCGGTGCCGATCTGCTGCAGATCGTCGACGAAATCCAGCCAGGAGCGGATCCAAAAGTCGCTTTTGCGAAGTGGAGCGGCCTGCAACAGCTATACCGCAAGCTCGAAACCTGCGGCAAACCCGTTGTCGCGGCGATCAATGGTACGGCACTGGGAGGCGGCCTCGAACTGTGCCTTGCCTGCCACTATCGCGTCGCCGCCGATAATCCGAAAGCGAAATTAGGCCAACCCGAGGTCCAGGTCGGATTGCTGCCAGGTGCTGGCGGCACGCAACGACTGCCACGAATGATCGGTCTCGAAGCAGCGCTGCCGTTGCTGCTACAGGGCACGCACCTGTCGCCCGCCAAAGCGGCCGAGATGGGCATTATCAATGCACTGGTCGAACCGGGCCAGGAAATCGCTGTTGCCAGACAATGGATTGTCGACGGCGGCGAAGCCGTGCAGCCGTGGGACAAGAAGGGATTCAGGGTGCCTGGTGGTGCCGGCCTGATGAATCCGAAAGCAATTCAGACGCAGATGTTTGGCACGGCGTTGCTGCAAAAAACGACCAACCATAACTACCCGGCGCCGATCGCGATCATGTCAGCGGTCTACGAAGGTTCGGTGCTACCGATCGATACGGCACTGCAGGTCGAGTCCAAATACTTCGCGGAGATGCTGACCAACGTCGTGGCGCGCAACATGATTCGTACCTTGTTCGTCAACAAAGGTGCGGCCGACAAGCTTGCTCGTCGCCCGCAAGGTGTCGACAAGAGCAAGGTCACGAAACTCGGCGTGCTGGGTGCCGGCATGATGGGCGCGGGAATCGCCTTTGTCTCGGCTCGCGCCGGGATGCAGGTGGTATTGCTCGATCGCAGCAAGGACGACGCGGAGAAGGGCAAGGACTACTCGCGGAAATTGCTGCAGAAGCGTGTTGATCGCGGTCGCATGACCGCCGAAGCGGCTGCCGATGTGCTCGAATTGATACGCACCAGCGACGATTATGCCGATCTCGAAGGCTGCGAGTATGTGATCGAAGCTGTTTTCGAGGACCGCGGCATCAAGGCCGATGTTACCGCCAAGACGGAAGCAGTCATCGCCAGTGACGCGATCTTCGGGTCCAATACGTCGACACTGCCGATCACAGGCCTTGCTGAAGCTTCAGATCGTCCGGAGAACTTCATCGGCATCCATTTCTTTTCCCCCGTCGACAAGATGCCGCTGGTGGAGGTCATCGTCGGTGAGAAGACCAGCGATACGGCCATCGCGAGGACGCTGGACTATATCCAGCAGATACGTAAGACACCGATTGTTGTAAACGACAGTCGCGGCTTTTACACGAGCCGTGTATTCAGCACCTTTACGCGGGAGGGCATCGCAATGCTCGCGGAAGGCGTTAGTCCGGCACTCATTGAAAACGTCGCGCGACATGCTGGAATGCCGGTCGGGCCGCTGGCGGTAACGGATGAGGTTACGCTGGAGCTGGCTTACAAGATCGGCAAGCAGACAAAAGCCGACCTGGGGGACGACTATGTCGAGACGCCGGCCGACGCCGTGATGGAGACGATGGTCGTGGATCTCGAGCGCCGCGGTAAACGATTCGGCGCGGGCTTCTACGAATACTCGGACGACGGCAGCAAGCGTCTCTGGCCCGGGTTGAATAAGAAATTCCCGGTATCCGCTGAACAACCGTCGCCCGAAGAGGTCAAAACGAGGCTACTGTATGTTCAGGCGATTGACGCCGCGCGCTGCCTGGAAGAAGGCGTGCTGACGCATCCGGCGGATGCTGATGTAGGGTCTGTTTTCGGCTGGGGGTTTCCGCCCTATACTGGCGGTACCCTGTCATTCATCGAGACCGAGGGCGTCGAAAAGTTCGTCGCCGAAGCAGATCGACTTGCCAAGACCTACGGCTCGCGGTTCGCTGTACCGGATGGGCTGCGCGAGATGGCCGAGCGCGGCGACACCTACTATGCAACGCCCGGAAAAGGTGAAAGCCGGTCGGCCGCCTGAGGAGGTTCCCTGCATGAGTGACATCGTCCTTTACAACAAGACCGGTGCTGTTGCACTGATCACGCTGAATCGCCCGGACGCGATGAATGCTTTTACCACCGAGTTGTCGTTGCAGCTGCAGCTGGCGCTGGAGCGCGCGGCGGCGGACGATGCCGTCCGGGTCGTAGTCATAACTGGCGAGGGGCGCTGCTTTAGCGCTGGCGCCGACCTGAAATCGGGATTCGAAGGTCGCCCGGTGTTCGGCAAGCTGCAGTACGAGTATCGACCGGTGTTATCTGCCATCGCGACGATGGCCAAGCCAGTCATCGCCGCTGTACCAGGTTCTGCTGCCGGTATTGGCATGTCGATGGCGCTGCATTGTGATCTCATGATCATGGCGGACAACGCATTCCTGTTGTCGCCGTTTACGACGATCTCGCTGGTGCCCGACGGAGGCCTGAGCTGGTTGCTGGTGCGGCAGCTGGGTTATCGCCGTGCGTTTCAACTCAGCGTCGAATCGGAGCGGATACCTGCTGCGCGATGTGTGGAACTTGGTCTCGCCAACAAGGCCGTACCCGCCGAAGAGCTGCGGAGTGCGGCGATGGAGTGGGCCGAGAGCCTCGCAAAGCGTGCACCGCGCTCCCTGGAGGCCACCAAGAAGACGATGCGCCATGCGATCGACAATGACTGGGCGAGCACTTACGGCATGGAAGCTGACTGGCAGCAGGCGCTGGCCGGCAGCGATGACAACGTCGAAGGCGTCGCCGCGTTCTTCGAGAAACGCGAGCCCAGGTTCAAGGGCAAGTAACACGCTACATTTTTCAAGCGAGTGACCATTATGGACAGATTCATATTTGAAGAAGAGCATGAGATGTTTCGCGACAGCGTGCGCAGCTTCATGAAGAACGAGATCGAACCGCACAGCGATCGCTGGCATGAAGCGGGCATCGTGGACAGGGAGGCCTATTTAAAGGCCGGAGAAATGGGCTTCCTGCTGATGTGGGCTGACGAACAATACGGCGGTATCGGCGTTCGCGATTTTCGCTACGAGCAGATCCTGATCGAGGAGAACGCCCATCATGGCGACGCGGGTTTTTTCATGACGCTGCACAGCCGCCTGGTGGCTCCGTATTTCGATGCGTTTGCGACCGATGAGCAAAAAGCGCGATGGCTACCGAAGTGCATCACCGGTGAGCATATCCTTGCGGTCGCTATTACCGAATCGGGTGCGGGCAGCGACGTCGCAGGCATACGCACGAAGGCTGAGGACAAGGGCGACCACTTCCTGCTGAACGGCTCCAAGACCTATATCTCGAACGGCATCCTGGCCGACCTCGTTGTTGTCGTTGCGCGAACCGATCCGAATAACAGCCATGCACTTTCCCTGTTTGTCGTCGAGCGTGGCATGGAAGGTTTCGAGCGCGGCCAGAACCTGAAGAAGATGGGGTTGAAGAGCCAGGATACGGCCGAGCTTTTCTTCAACAACGTCAAAGTGCCCAAGGAGAACCTGCTGGGCGAATTGCATCGCGGGTTTTACCACCTGATGCATGGCCTCGCCGAGGAACGACTGTTGGGCGCCTGCGGCTATATCGCGAGCGCAGAGGCAGCGTACGACCTGACTTTGGAATACGTCAACGAACGACAGGCGTTTGGCCGGCCGATCGCTGACTTCCAGAACACGCGATTCAAGATGGCGGACATGCGCACGGAACTGGATGTCGGGTACGCGTTTGTCGATCGCTGTGTCGAGGTGCATAACCGGGGGCAGTTGACGGCCGATGATGCAGCGAAAGCCAAGCTGTGGACCAGTGAGCTTGAAGGTCGTGTAACCGACGAGTGTGTGCAGCTGCATGGTGGCGCGGGATACATGGACGAGTACAAGGTCTCACGACTGTATACCAATGCGCGTATCTCGCGTATCTACGCCGGTAGTTCCGAAATCATGCGCGAGATCATCGCACGCTCGATCGGGCTGGATCCGCGCAAGCGGCAGAAAGCCCAAAAAGCGAACGCGGCATAAGAGGGCTGCGTTATGCGAACGGCATTCATCGGGCTTGGCGTCATGGGTTATCCCATGGCCGGATTCCTGTCGAAAGCCGGGCACGATGTTGTCGTTTACAACCGAACCGCCGCCCAAAGCAGAGGAGTGGGTCCAGGCGTTCGGTGGCCGCAGCGCGCCGACGCCGGCCGCAGCGGCTGAGCATGCCGCGATCGTTTTCTCCTGCGTTGGCAATGACGACGACGTCCGGGATGTAATCCTGGCGCGCGACGGCATTCTGAATGGCATCGCGCCTGGCGCAATCATTGTCGATCACACAACCGCATCGGCGCACCTCGCCCGGCAGATCCACAGCATCGCGGCTGAGAAGTCCGTCGGCTTTCTCGATGCGCCGGTGTCAGGCGGCCAGGCGGGTGCCGAGAACGGGCAGCTCGCGGTCATGGTGGGCGGAGACGATGCAGTTTTTGAGCGCGCGGTTCCCGTCATGGACAGCTACGCGAAAGCGATCACGCACATCGGGCCGACCGGCTCCGGGCAACTTGCCAAGATGGTCAACCAGATCTGCATCGCCGGCGTAGTTCAGGGACTATCCGAAGGACTGGACTTCGCCAGTCGCGCCGGTCTCGATCCCGCCGTGGTCATCGAGTCCATCTCACAAGGGGCGGCGCAGTCCTGGCAGATGGAAAACCGCTGGCGGACGATGGTTGACGGCGAGTTTGACTTTGGTTTTGCGGTGGACTGGATGCGCAAGGACCTGGGGATAGCGCTCGAAGAGGCGGCAAGCAACGGTGCTGCGCTGGACTTGACGCGCCTGGTCGATCGCTTTTACGCGCGAAGTGCAGCAGATGGGCGGCAATCGCTGGGATACGTCGAGCCTCATCGCGCGCCTGAAAGAACGAAATCCCTGAGCGGAGGTTTCGTAGTACAATTCGTGCCTCACAGGGGTGGTCGCAGGACCTGAGATCCTCATTCCGGCAGGTGCCGGATCGACAGGGAACCCTTAGAACCTGATCCGGCTAATACCGGCGTAGGAAGGGAATCATGCATCGACGAATCATTTGGTGGCTTCTTGCCCCCACTCTGCTTGTTTTACTTTCAGCCCGATCTTTCGCATCGACACCACAAACCGAGGCGCTCGAGGAGATCATCGTTACGGCGGACTTTCGCGGGCGTTCGATGCAGGAACTCCCCGCGAGCATCACGGTTCTGGATGCCGAGTTCATCGAAGCCAACGATGTCCAGCACTTCGAAGAGCTGATCGAAGTAGTGCCTAACCTGAACTGGTCGGGCGATGGTCATCGCGCCCGCTATTTCCAGATACGCGGGATTGGCGAGCTCGAGCAGTACCAGGGCGCGCCGAACCCGTCGATCGGTTTTCTGATCGACGACATCGACTTCAGTGGCATCGGCACCGTAGCGACCCTGTTTGACGTTGGCACCGTCGAAGTGCTGCGCGGGTCACAGGGCAGCCGTTATGGGGCCAACGCCCTGGGCGGATTGATCTACGTAAGAAGCAAGCCTCCCACGGCCGAGCGCGATGGACGCCTGCAGTTTCGCGCCGGTGATGACGATGCGCTGGGTGTGGGCCTCGCATTTGGCGGCGCGCTTAATAGTGACGAAAGCCTCCTGTTTAGACTCAGCGCTCAAAAGCACGAAAGCGACGGTTTTCGCAGCAACCGTTTTCTCGGTCGCGACGACACGAATGGCCGCGACGAGTCGTCGTTGCGACTGCGACTGCGCTACACAGCATCACCGACGCTGGACGCCGATCTTCTCGCTGCTCTATAGCGATATCGACAATGGCTACGATGCGTTCTCGCTCGACAACAGTTACGCAATGCTGTCCGACAAACCGGGCCGGGACGCGCAGAAGAGTCTCGGTGCCTCGTTGCGCTTTGACTGGACCGCGTTCGAGTCCGTAACCGTGACGTCGATTACAGCGCTGGCGGACTCCGACATTGACTTCAGTTTCGATGCGGACTGGGGTAATGACGACAGCTGGGCTCCCGTCACCTACGACTACATCTCCCTGAGTGACAGAACGCGAAGGACGGCCAGCCAGGAAATACGCCTGGCGTCCAACGATATTGCGAGCTTGTTTGCTGGCAGGGCTGATTGGCTCGTGGGACTCTATGTGCAGGAACTCAAGGACGAGCTGCTGACGCTCAACCAGGGTGACTACTACGACCCTTTTTACGACTTTGCCGATAGTCTCGACGACCGTTTCGGCAGCGACTACGAGGCCAGTAACACGGCGTTGTTCGGCCAGCTCGACGCTTCGCTTAGCGATGCAACACGCCTTGGCTTCGGACTGCGCGTCGAACATCGCAGAACCCGGTACGCCGATACCGCTGGCCTGGCAGTGGGCCCGTCAGAGACGATGTGGGGTGGCGAACTCAGCCTGAGTCATGATCACTCGGTCAGCCTGACGAGCTTCGCCAGCCTGACGAAAGGCTACAAGGCCGGCGGTTTCAACCTCGGACCCGTGCCGACGGGTCGCAGGGCCTTTGACGCGGAGCTGCTGTGGAGCGTGGAGGCAGGCCTGAAGTCGTCGCTGGCTGACAATACCCTCAGACTCAATGCCTCGATGTTTCTACAGTCGCCGCGACGATCAGCAGGTGCGCACTTCGCTGCAGCTTGTGCCCGGCGATCCTGCCTCATTCGTGTTCTTCACGGACAATGCCGCGCAAGGCAAGACGTTCGGTGCCGAGGCTGACCTTCGATGGATCATTTCGGAGACGTTCGAGCTGTACGCCAACGTCGGATTGCTGGATGCCAGCTTCGATGAATTCGCCGCGCCGCAGGGAAATCTCGATGGTCGTTCCCAGGCGCATGCACCGCGTTACACGTTGGCCGCGGGCGTCGCTTATCGAAGTGGCCGTGGCTATTTCGCGCGTGTGGACGTGACCGCGCGTGACGAGTTCTATTTCGATGTCAGCCATGATCAGAAATCGTCGGCCTACGAACTGGTGCATGCGCGCGTTGGCTATGAGGGTGACAGCTGGTCGATGCAGCTGTGGGCGAGAAACCTGTTCGACAAGCGCTATGCGGTGCGCGGCTTTTATTTTGGCAACGAGCCGCCCGATTTTCCCGATACACTCTATACGCGGCTCGGCGATCCGCGGCATGTCGGTGTCACCATTGAAAAGAGGTTCAACTAATGCAGGTAGCCGTTGATATCAGTTTGTATCCCCTTGACGCGGACTTCATTCCGCCGATCAAGGATGTCATTGCGCGTCTCAATGAACATGAGAGCCTTGAGATCCGGACCAACGCGATGAGTACCCAGGTCGTCGGCGAGTTTGATGACGTCATGAACGCGCTGCGGCAGGAAATTGGCAGCACATTCGAACAGCTGCCGAAAGCGATCTTTGTCATGAAGATGCTAAACAACCCCGGACAGGTATAGCGGTGGGAGTGCTGGCGGCGCGCCTGCTTGATCAGGCGCAGGCATTCTCCGCGCTTGAGGTCATTGCAGTCGTTTTCGCGATCGCCTACCTGGTGCTCGCCATTCGCCAGAACATCTGGTGCTGGCTGTGCGCCGGCATTAGTACTGCGATCTATGTCTGGCTTTTCATTGTTGCCAAACTCTACATGGAGTCGGCACTAAACAGCTTCTATTTCGCAATGGCAATCTATGGCTGGATGGTCTGGACCTCGGGACGAGACAACGGGCACGAGCGTGCTGTCGTTCGCTGGCCGTGGCAGACGCACGCTGTGGCTCTGTCTGCGATAGTCGTCATGAGCGCACTGAACGGCTTCTTGCTCACGAAATACACTGATGCCGCTTTCCCGTACATAGATTCGCTGACGACCTGGGCCGCAATCTGGGCGACCTTCCTGGTCGCGCGCAAGGTGCTGGAAAACTGGTGGTACTGGCTCGTGATTGATAGCGCTTCCGTGCTGATCTACTGGGTGCGCGACCTGCAGCTTACATCGCTGTTGTTCGTCGTCTACGTCGTAATGATCCCGTTCGGAATTGCCAGCTGGACGAAATCCTACCGGGGGCGAGTGCTGTGACGGTCACAGAGTCGCCAGAAGATGTCATCCGAAGTCTGCCCGATTGGCACGACGCCACCTGGTCCTCTCTTGCCGGCGGCCTGACGAATCGCGTATGGCTGCTGGACAAGGACGGTAACAAGGCCGTTCTCAAGATCGACGACGAACCCCGCACGGCCCCGTTCAATTCAAGGGCTGAGGAAGCCGCCGTACAGTCAGCAGCGGCATCTGCAGGGCTTGCAAACCCCGTGCTTTTTGCGGGCGAGCAGGTGTACCTGACTGACTTCGTCGATGGCAGCCAATGGCGACCTTCCTCCCTGGAGCAAACAGGAAAGTCAGAGCAACTGGCGGCGTCCTTGCGACACCTGCACGCGTTGCCGCTGACAGGTCGCTCGTTCGATGCGATGGGCGCCGCCAAGCGATACGCGCAGAGTCTCGAACGGCCGGATAAGGAGCTCGTCTCACTGTGCCTGCGCATTATCAAAGACACCCGATTGCCGGGTTACCTGTGCTGCTGTCATAACGATCTGGTTGCAGAGAATATTCTGACTTCACCAGGCCTCAAATTCCTGGACTGGGAGTATGCCTGCGACAACGATCCGCTGTTCGATCTGGCAACGATCGTCGAGCACCATGAGCTTAGTGACAGCATGGCGCTATCCCTGCTGGACGCGTATTTCGAGGGTTCGGGAGAACGATGGCAGTCACGGCTTGCCGAGCAGCAGCGCCTGTACCTGGCATTGTATTACCTGTGGATGGCGTCGCGCCCCGAGAGTTCTGAGAAGTCTCTCAGGAGTCTTGGAGGCCGCCTGACTACCAGCTGTTCCTGAGTTCGCGAAGTTTGAGAAACACGGCGCGTTCGTCCGGGCTTTCGCCCAGTTCCGGAAACTCATCGGCGAGTTTTTGGACGATCGTCGGACTGCCTAGTCGAAAGAAGGTGTTGATCTCGCGTTCCTGCGCCATTGTTGTAACAAGCGCGTCGTCGGGATCCTGGTTCTCATAGTCTTCGAGCATTTGCCGGGCGGTGTGGTTATCCGGTTCCCTGTCGAGTGTGAAACTCAGGTTGTTCAGCAAGTAGTCGTGCCCCGGATAGATCCGCGTAGTCGTCATCGAGCTTGTCGAGCTGATTCTCGAAGGTCTCGTACAGCTCCACTGGATGCCCGCCGTTGTGACAGTTGCCGGCGCCCGCATTAAACAGTGTATCGCCACTGAACAGGCCCGGCTGGTCGGTGTGTGATAACAGGCAGATATGGCACATCGTGTGGCCCGGCGTGTCCAGGCATTCCAGCTCGACCGACTTGCCAACCTTGATCACGTCGCCTGCACCTACGCCGACATCAACGTTTGCTATGCGGTTCTTTGCGTTCTTGTGAGCAAGGAGCCTCGCGTCGGTCGCCTCGACGAGGCCCTTGTTGCCGCCTGTGTGATCGCCGTGTTCATGCGTATTCAGGATCTGCGTAATCGTCCAGCCTTTGTCGCGCGCGACGGCGAGGCATTTCCTGAAGTCGAGGGGGTCGATCGCCAGCGCCTCGCCCGTCTCGCCGCACGCGATCAGGTAGTTGAAGTTGCGATACGCATTGCCGGTCCAGACCTGCTCGACGATCACTGTGAATCTGTCTCCTCGTTTCGATCGTAAACTTTCTCACCCCCAACCCAGGTCTGTAGCACCTGGATATCGTCAATTTCCGACGCCGGTACGGTGAAGTAGTTTCGATCGATCAGGATAAAGTCGGCCCATTTGCCCGGTTCGAGGCTGCCCAGGCGATCTTCCTGTCGTGCGGCATAGGCGGCCGCCAGCGTATACGAGTGCAGGGCTTCCGCGCGCGTCAGTGCCTGGTCGACGTACCAGCCGCCTTCAGGCTCGCCGTCGCGTCCCTGGCGCGTTACCGAGGCATACAGGCCATGAAACGGGTTCGACAACTCAACCGGAAAATCGGAGCCGTTGGCGAGAACCGCTCCGGAATCGAGTAATCGTCGCCAGGCATAGCCGCCGAGGATTCTCTCCGGGCCGATACGGTCCTCCGCCATGTTCATGTCACTGGTCGCGTGCGTCGCCTGCATTGACGCTATGACGCCCAGCTCGGCAAAGCGCGGGATGTCGTCTAGCTGGATGATCTGTGCATGCTCGACGCGGTTGCGCAGCGGCGAGGGCTTGCCCTGTTGCGCCGCTTCAAAGGCATCGAGCACCATGCGGTTGCCGAGGTCACCGATGGCATGAATACCCACCTGAAAGCCGAGATCGTTGGCCTTCTTCACAAAGGCATTGAGTTCGTCCTGCGTCCAGAAGGGCAGACCACGGTTTTCGGCATCATCGGAGTAGGGCTCGATCATCGCCGCGCCGCGACTGCCAAGCGCGCCGTCGGAGTAGATTTTGACTGACGCGATCTCGAGACGGTCGTTGCCATAGGCGTACAGCGGTTTGCCAATCGCATCGAGAACCTCTCCGGCTCCGCCCGTCATCGCATAGATACGTATATCGAGCTCTTCGTTGTCGGCCATCGACAAATAGACTTCAGCGTTCATAATGCCGATGCCGGCGTCGTGAACACCGGTTATTCCCTCGGCAACGAGGGCATCAACGGCACTGAGCAGCGCGGCGCGGTAGTCCTCTTTGTTGGGTGGAGGAAGGTGCTGTCCGATAAGGCCCATTGCCTTGTCGATGAAGATACCGGTGGCCTGGCCGTTGTCGTCTCGCAGAATTTTGCCGCCAACAGGGTCCGGAGTGTCATTGTCAATTCCGGCAATCTTCATGGCGGCGCTGTTTGCCCAGCCCGCGTGACCGTCTATCCGCCGCAGCCAGACAGGCCGTTCACTCACAACCGCATCGATCTGGGCCGCCGTCGGAAACTCCCGGACAGGCCAAAGCACCTGGTTCCAGCCGCGCCCGAGTATCCACCGCTTGTGCGGAAAGCGCTTCGCGTAGTCGCCGATGCGCATTGTCGCGTCGGCGACGCTCGGTGTACCGTTCAGATTGAGGTTGTTCTTGAGCTGTCCGAGACCCAGTACATGCGCGTGTGCGTCGATCAGCCCGGGCAATACGGTCAGCCCGCCACCGTCGATTCGGCTTTCGGCCGGACTGCCCTCCAGCAGGTCATCATCACCAAGCGCGACGACCTTGCCCGCTTCGTCAAACACCAGCACCGAGAATTCGCGCATGCCCTCGTCGGTGGACGTGTAACCGCCAACATTGTGCAGCCATGTTTCGGCGGTAGCGGTGGCCGAAAAAAGTATAAAAAGTAGTAGACAAGAAACTGGGTTTGATAATTTTATTGACACGGTTCAGCCCTTCCTAACGGTTGCTGTTTGTGCATCGCGTCGCGACGATGCGCGAAAGTCGCGGACACGATACCATGGAGCTCTTGTGATCGCGGCATGTCAGGACATGCCCGTTAAAGCAATCCTGGAGTAGTGCATGAAAAAGTCGCTGTCGTTATTGCGCGAAGACGAGGTGATTTACCGGATCGACCTGGATATCGAAGCCGCCAAAGTGGCGATTGTCGGCTGCGAAGACGTGTTCGACTAGTGCGCCTGGTCAGCTTCGAGCGCGAGGGTCGACAGAGCTATGGCGTCGCAGTCGAGGGCGGCGTGCACGAGGTCAGTGACGCACTTCGGGAGCGTTTCGCAGACCTGCGCGCCGTCATCGAAGCTGGCGCATCGGCTGCGCTGCTTGCAGACAGCGGCGGCAAGGAGTTCGCCGCAGACGAGGTGCGTTTTCTGCCCGTCATAACGAATCCCGACAAGATCCTCTGCGTGGGCGTGAATTACCGCCCGCATATCGAGGAGATGGGGCGTGAAGTGCCCGGCCATCCCGTGGTGTTCGTGCGCTTTCGGGGCAGCCTGGTTGGTCACGACGAGCCAATTGTCCGGCCCGGCGTTTCCGAACAGTTCGATTTCGAGGGTGAACTGGCTGTCGTTATCGGTCGCCGGGCGCGCCATGTGTCGCGAGAATCGGCGCTCGACTATGTTGCCGGTTACTGCTGTTTCATGGATGGCTCTATTCGGGACTGGCAGCGCCACACGCCGCAGTTCACTCCCGGAAAGAACTTCCACCAGAGCGGTGCAATGGGTCCTTGCCTCGTTACCAGTGACGACATTGAAGATCCTTCGACACTCAGCCTGACCACGCGGGTCAACGGCAATGTGATGCAGCGCGGCCAGGTGTCCGACCTGGTCTTCGACATTCCTCACCTGATCGAGTACTGCTCGACATTTGCGGAATTGCTGCCTGGCGATGTTATAGCGACGGGAACGCCGGGCGGCGTAGGCGCGGCAAGAACGCCGCCTGCCTGGCTAACGGCTGGGGACGTCGTCGAAGTTGAAATTCCCGGCATCGGGCTGCTCAGGAGTCCTGTCGTGGACGAGGTTGGCGGATAAGCGCGCTAAGCGTTGATTTGACAGGCAAAGCTCAAGAAACAGGGCTGTTGCGTTTGTGCCACAAAAACAACATCGCTTTTCGCTTTTGGGCCAGATGCTGCCTAAAGGATTGACAAATCGTGGTATTTCTGCGAATTTTAACGCTACGCAAACGTAGCCTTTCCACAACAGTCTGGCTACTGCGGAAAATCAGAACACCTTCAGGTACGACTTGGCGGGGGATTCAGGGGGCCAAGAACCACGTGCTAACGTAGGTTTGGAAAAAGCGGTTTCGCAAGAAGCCGCTTTTTTTTGTTCGCGATTCCTGTTGCGATAGTTTCATCGCAAACTTGTCGACCAGTCGCCAATTGCAGCGGCGATTTCCTCCGGCGAATCACCACTGAATGAAGTGGCTGCCAGCAACGGTGACGTCCGTCTGCTAATTCCGTTGACGGTAACGGTTTTTCTGACAGGCTCGTCGGCTGAAATCACTGGCGCTTCCGTAATCTGCTACATTCACCCACGGTACCAATAAGGGTGGTCAACATGCATCGCGACAATCGCCTCGCCTACTGGCGTGCCAACCTGCGTCTCGTCGCTGTCTGCCTGTTCATCTGGTTCGTCTGCTCCTACGTCTTCGGCATTTTGCTGGTTGAGCAACTGAACAGGTTTCGGATCGGCGGCTTTCAACTCGGTTTCTGGTTTGCGCAGCAGGGCTCTATTTACATCTTCGTCGCGCTCGTCTTTTTCTACGCATGGCGCATGAATCACATCGACAAGAAATTCGATGTTCACGAAGACTGAAAACCGACGATGAGCCTGAAAGCACTCACCTACATCGTCGTCGGCGCGAGCTTCGCCCTCTATATCGGTATCGCAATCTGGTCGCGAGCCCACAATACCCGGGACTTTTATATCGCGGGTAAGGGTGTGTCGCCGATAGCGAACGGTATGGCCACAGCCGCCGACTGGATGAGCGCTGCCTCATTCATTTCAATGGCAGGCCTGATCGCGTTTCTCGGCTACGACGGCTCGGTGTATCTCATGGGCTGGACGGGTGGTTATGTTCTGCTGGCATTGCTGCTGGCGCCATACCTGCGCAAGTTTGGCAAATTCACGGTTCCGGAATTTATCGCCGAGCGTTACTACTCCAAGACGGCACGAATCGTAGCCGTGATTTGCCTGATCTTCATTTCGTTTACCTACGTAGCCGGACAAATGCGCGGCGTTGGCATCGTGTTTTCGCGCTTCCTTGAGGTCGATGTCACGGTCGGTCTCGTAATTGGCATGGGCATTGTCTTTATCTATGCCGTAATGGGTGGGATGAAGGGCATCACCTATACCCAGGTGGCGCAGTACTGTGTCCTGATATTCGCGTATACGGTTCCCGCCGTGTTCATCGCTATCCAGCTGACGGGCAATCCGATACCGCAGCTCGCGTTTGGCAGCGAGGTGAGTGGTACAGGGACTGCATTGCTCGACAAGCTCGACGATATCGTGACGTCGCTTGGGTTCAATCAATACACGTCGGGCACCAAGAGTCGTATTGATATCTTTTGCATAACGATGTCACTGATGGTCGGAACCGCTGGTCTGCCGCACGTTATAGTACGCTTCTTCACGGTTCCCAGTGTCCGCGACGCACGTGCGTCGGCAGGTTATGCGCTGCTCTTTATTGCGATTCTCTACACTACGGCGCCAGCCGTTGGTTCGATGGCCCGTTACAACCTGATAAACACCATTCAGCCAGGTGAGATCGGCTCGCCCGACGGCAACCTGCGCTACGAGGAGCGACCCGACTGGTTTCACACCTGGGAGCGAACCGGGCTTGTCACGTTCGAGGATCGCAATGATGACGGCCGGGTTCAGTACTACGACGACCGTAATCCCTCATTCGCGGCCAAGGCCAGGGACTATGGCTGGCGGGGCAATGAGCTCAGTGTCGACCGCGACATCATGGTGCTCGCAAACCCCGAAATTGCGGGGTTGCCAAACTGGGTGATCGCACTGGTCGCCGCTGGCGGCATTGCTGCAGCGTTATCGACGGCAGCGGGGCTGTTGCTCGTCATTTCCGCGGCCGTATCCCACGACCTGATCAAGGGCATCTTCATGCCACATATTTCTGAAACCAACGAGCTACGCGCCGGGCGAGTAGCCGCCGCTTTCGCAATACTGGTGGCCGGTTACCTGGGCTTCGACCCACCTGGCTGGGTGGCTCAGGTCGTTGCTTTCGCGTTTGGCCTTGCCGCAGCGTCTCTTTTTCCGGTCATCCTGTTGGGCATCTTTTCCAAGCGAGTCAATCGCGAGGGGGCTATTGCGGGCATGCTGACCGGACTGCTGTTTACGTACGCCTATATCGAGTACTTCAAGGGCCTGTTCCTGAAATGGGCAGGTGCACCCTGGGGTGATAATGTTGCGCAGAACTGGCTATTCGGTATTTCGCCCGAGGGTATTGGCGTTATAGGAATGTGCCTGAATTTCGTCGTTGCGATTGCGGTGAGCGCAATGACCAGGCCGCCACCTGAGCACATACAGCACATGGTCGATCACATTCGCATTCCGCAGCACAGGGAAAAGTAGACATGCAGGGGAAATGGCTCGCCACAGTACTTGTTTGCGCCGCATTTTCTGCCGACGGGCAAGTACTCGACGACAAAGAAAAGCGCATGGTCGAGTGGATCGATAGTCATGCGGAAGAGGCTATCGCGTTGCTGGAAGAAACCGTCAACATCTCCAGTGGCACGATGAACCATGCAGGGGTCAGAGAGGTCGGTCGCGTAATGCAGCGGGAACTGGACGGCCTTGGCCTGGATACGGAATGGATAGACATGCCCGAAGCGATGGATCGGGCCGGCCATCTGTTCGGCAGAAAACTTACCGGTTCCGGGAACAGGTTCGTATTGATAGGCCACCTGGATACAGTCTTCGAGGCTGATGACGCTTTCCAGGCTTTTGTCAGAGACGGCGATACTGGCATCGGTCCCGGCGTTGACGACATGAAGTCTGGCAATGTGATCATCCTGTACGCGCTGAAAGCGCTGCAGGCGACAGGTGCGCTGGACGATATCCCGGTGGTCGTTGCCTACACTGGCGACGAGGAAAAGTCCGGCAAACCGCTGGCGGTGAGCCGCAAACATCTGATCGAGGCGGGGCAATGGGCGGATATAGGCCTCGGCTTCGAGTCCGCCATTCATTACGACGGCAGCGACTGGGCGACAGTTGCGAGAAGAAGTTCGAGCGGCTGGTTGCTGACCGTGGAGGGCAAGCAGGCGCATTCATCAGGTATCTTCAGTGAGGAGGATGGCGCGGGCGCGATATTCGAGGCGGCGAGAATCCTCGATGACTTCTACGATGAGGTTCGCGGCGAAGAACACCTGACGTTTAATGCCGGAAATATCCAGGGCGGCACCGACGTCAACTATGATCCTCAGCAAAATCGTGGCACGACCTTCGGCAAAACCAATGTGATTCCGGGGAAGGTCGTGGTTCACGGTGGTATCCGTGCGATCTCGCAAGAGCAGCTGGACCGGGCGCGCGCGGCAATGACGGCGATCGTCTCGCAACACCTGCCGCATACGAGCGCGAGCATCGAATTCTTCGAGGGTTATCCGCCGATGTTCCCGACCGAGGGCAATCGGCGCCTGATGACCGAGCTCTCGGCCATCAACGACGCATTGGGGCGTGGACCCATGTCGGAGCTGGATCCATCGATGCGCGGTGCCGCCGATGTCTCGTTCGTGGCGCCTTATACCGACGCGCTGGCAGGATTGGGTGCCATCGGCTCGGGTGGCCACACTCCCCATGAGAACCTGGAGCTAAGCTCGATGCCGCTTGCGATCAAACGCGCCGCCATCCTTATTTACAGGCTGAGCGGCAGCGCGAATTGAACGAGAGCATGGCACATTCGCACGCACAATCAACTAACAGCAACAACTTGCGGCGCGTGTTGATCGCGCTGTTCCTGACCGGCACATTCATGCTGGTCGAAGTTGTCGGCGGCATCCTCTCCGGGTCGCTGGCGCTGCTGGCCGACGCAGGCCACATGCTGACAGACACGATGGCGCTGACGCTCGCCGCGATGGCCTTCTATGTGAGCAAGCGACCGCCGGACGGCAACCTCACCTACGGTTACCAACGCTTCCAGATACTTGCCGCGTTCGTGAATGGGTTGAGCCTGCTGGCAATAGTAGGCTGGATCGTATTCGAGGCCGTTCGCCGTTTCGTCAATCCAAGGGAGGTGCTCGGAGAGACGATGCTCGTAATTGCGGCGATTGGCCTGCTGATCAATCTCGTCTCTTTTGCCGTGCTACACACCGGCGACAGGGAGAATCTCAATATTCGCGGTGCCGCACTGCATGTAGCCGGGGACCTGCTTGGTTCCGTCGCCGCAATTGTTGCGGCCATTGTCATCATCTATACGGGCTGGACACCGATCGATCCAATTCTGTCGCTTGCCGTCGCGGGCCTGATACTCAAGAGCGCCTGGGCCCTGGTGAAACGCAGCGCACACGTTCTGCTGGAGGGCGCTCCTGATTGGCTGGATGTTGATGTCATGCAGGAGCGAATCATTGCGGCGGTTCCGGACGTATCGGGCGTTCACCATGTACACGTCTGGGGTCTCACTCCGCAGCAGTTGATGTTGACCATGCACGTGTCACTGGACAAGCCGGTAGGCAGCCAGTCCGAGGTTGTCCGCAGCGTCAAATCTGTCCTGCAAAAAGAATACGGTATCGGACATTCGACCATTGAGGTCGAGGTCGACGGCTGCGCCGATCACTGACGACCCGGCTATTCGTCCGTCGGTGTGACGATACCGATGTAGGGCAGGGTGCGGTGCTGCTCGGCGAAATCGAGACCATAGCCGACAACCCACTTGTCGGGAATGTCGAACCCCAGGTAGTCGACGTCGACGTCGACTTCGGCGCGTTCCGCTTTACGCACCAATGCGCAGGTCTTTACGGACGCCGGGCCGTGCGATTCGAGCATGCCAATCAGGTATTTGAGCGTGTGGCCGGTATCGACGATATCTTCGACAATTAACACGTGCTTGCCGACAATGCTGCCGCGAACGTCCATGACGAGACGCACTGCGCCGCTGGACCGGCTGCCGCTGCCGTAGCTGGAGACGGCAATGAACTCGATCACCCGCGGAATCGACAACCTGCGCGACAGGTCCGCCAGGAAAATGAAGGAACCCTTAAGGACACCCACCAGCACGACATCGCCGCATTGTTCGTAGTCCCTGGAGATCTGCAGGGCGAGTTCCTGTACGCGGGCCTCGATTTCGGCTTCGCTAATCAGTACTTCCGGCTCTTCTTGTAGCACGTCTTTCTCAGTCTGATGATGCTGCAGCGAGCATAGGTGATCTTCTGTATGGATGCCAGACGCGAATACGGTATGGTATGCAGCCAATGAAACGAACTATCGCAATCGCCGGTAATATGGGCACGGGCAAGTCAACCCTGGTCGATTTCCTGCACAAGACCTACGGTGTCGCGCCGTTTTACGAGCCTAACGACGAGAATCCGTATCTCGCTGATTTCTACAAGGACATGAAGCGCTGGGCCTTCCAGTCACAGTTGTATTTTCTGAGCAATAAATTCCGCCTGCACCAGGAGCTGGATCGTCAATCTGGCGTTGTCGCACTCGATCGCACTATCTTCGAAGATGCAGAGGTTTTCGCGACCGCACTGCACCAGATGCGCAAGATATCGAAGCGTGACTGGGAGACTTACCGGGGATTTTACGACGCCATTCTCGACGCGATTCGTCCACCCGATTTGATGATCTACCTGCGCTGTTCGATGCGGACCCTGCGGCAGCGGATTCAACTGCGTGGCCGAAAAATGGAGCAAGACGTTCCGTTGTCCTACCTGAAGCGGCTCGATCGTCTGTACGAGGGCTGGATCGAATCCTACGACATGAGTGACGTGCTGGTGCTGGAAACAGATCGACTGGATTACATCCACGACCTTGTGCACCGACTCGACGTAATGGAGCGTATTGAGTCGGTCTTGCCCGAAGAAATCGGCAGGCCGAACTGTTAGTCGATGCGGAATCCGGCCTGTGCCAGCCGGCGAGCGCTGCGCTCGAACTCTTCACGATCCTGATAGGTCATTACAACCTCGAATTCACCGGTGCCGCGCCGAAACCAGTCCAGGCTGAGCCCGGGTGACTGCTTCTCCAGTCGCTCTATGAATGCCTCCGCCCGATACGGCTCGCCGAACGTCAGCAGCGTCGACTGGCCGATCGAGGAATAGAGCGTGTCAGGTACCGGTTTTCTAACCGCACTATTGCCGAGCACATAGTTGAGATGTCGGTAGATGTATCCGGAATACCAGACCGCGCCGGACGGAACGCCATAGCCGTTTTTGGCAATACGGCCGGGCCCATAGTTGTAGGCGGCAAGTGCCAGGTGAACGTTACCGTCGTAGCGTGTGAGCAGTTCCCGCAGGTAACGCGTACCCGCGTCGATGTTTGTGCACGGCTCGTACAGGTCGCTGAGACGATGAATGCCAAGATGCCTTGCGGTGCCCGGCCAGAGTATCTGCATCACGCCATGGGCACTGGCATGCGATCTCGCGGATGCGTCGAAATCGCTCTCACCGCGGGCGATGGCCAGCAGCAGTGACTCCGGGATGTCGTACGCAAGTGACGCTGCGCGAAAGCAGCTTGCATGCGGGAACGTATAAGCGGGCTCCAGCTGTGCCCTGTTCGCTGTGTAATCCTGCCACGCGGTGTCGAGGTCCGGCTTGGTCGCGTGGCCGCCTGCAGCCAGTACAGTGAGCACAAGCCCGCCTGCGAGGCGTGCTGCCTTGTGCCGCCATCCATGCGAACTAGCCACCGCCAAGCTCCAGGCCGGTCGCTGTTGAAATGCGCAAGAGTTTGTCCTGAATGTCGTTCTTATCCGAATAGGCGAACGCCACTTCGTAAACACCCGGTTTGAGCTTGACGACGCGATAGTCCAGCCCCGTCGTTCGTTGCAGTTCGGCAACAAAGCCAGCGGCGGCGATCTCGCTGCGGAACGGGCTCCAGAACGCAAACCACCCGGCTTCATCGGCAGGTGAAGGCTCCGCTGGCGGAGTCACTGCCTCCGTCGTAGCCTCCGGCGGGGCCGGGGAGGGCCCTTCCTCCGGCTCAGGCAGGTTGCTGGAAGTCGTCTCGGCAGCCTGTTGCGGTGCGTCTGTGGCGGGCTCGGCCTGCGGCACCTCTGCCATGCCGGAAGACGGCACGGGAAGCATCTCTGTGGACGGCTCGACCGGCATTGCGGAATGCCGGCTCAGTCGCAAACTGGGGAATGCCCAGCGTCACGATCAGCAGTCCCACGGCGATCGCTGCGCCCGTCAATATGCCCATTAGTCGAATCACCGGCGCTCCTAAAGAATGTCCTTGACGCGCAGCCCCCGCCAGTCGACGTTGTTCGCCGAGCGCGCCGTAATCATCGCGAAGTCGGCCAGCCAGCCCTGCAACTCGTCGCCTTCGAAGCCGGGGCGGATTGAGGCCGAGCACCGCAGAGGCAATTCATCCATGTGGTTCGCGACGCGGCGGGCTATCCGCGCGTCGCTGATGACGACCGCATAATAGGTATCGAGAGCGGGTTCCAGCAGCCAGTCATGGGTCTCGTTCCAGTTCTGGCGCCCGGTGCTCGTCTTCGCGATGGGAAAGCGAAGGGACTCGCCCTTGCGTACGATGCGAGCTGTCGTGCGCGTACGGCATTCAGTGCCGGACAGCCTTACCAGGCCGTGATTGGCCTGGTGCTGCAGGAAGAACACGATCGAGTCGGCCTGCGCTTCGGCTAGCAGCAACGAGCACGGCCTCACACCGCTCATGTAGCCCGCATCTCGCAACACGATGCTGCCGTCCTGACAGTCGGAGAACGAGGCAGGCGCGGCCAGCCGCAACGGGCTGATCAAAGGGCTCTTGCCCGCATTTGGAATTGAAACGTGCGCGGGAGCTCTTGCCGGCAGCGACTCGTTTTGCAAATCATTCGGCTTGACCGCTGGCACTGGCGACGTCTGCGCCAGTGCCGTTTCCGGGAGTACGATATAGGCGCTGGCGCTAAGTGCCGAGACGCCATCGTCTTCGCTGAGAGGCGTCACGGTAAGCCAGTACTGGTACAAGGCGCCGTCGATCTGGTGCGCTTTGCCGGTCAAGACCGCATTCGATTTTTTCCCGTCGTTGCTCAGGGTCAACGCCTGGCGACTGGCAAGGTTGTTGCTGATCAGCTCGACGGTACCTTCGAGACCCTGATTCGCTGACTCGTTGAGCTCTGTCGCAACCACATATTCGTCCGCAACCCGCTTCTGCATTGCGCAGCTCAGTTCGTGGGCGAGGTGGGCCGCCAGCAGATCCGTCTGCGCGAGCGTGAAGGGTACATCCCGCGCGCCGAGAAACGTCTCGTCGATGCGTGCCTGGCGCATTGCCTGCCGCTGGGTCGTGCTGAGCTGGCCCTGCCAGCGCTTGCCGAACCCGGTCACCCAGTTGCGGTCCTCGAGGTCCAGCGCCCGCACATTCACCGTGTAGCTGCTGTCGAGTTTCTGCGTGAGTTCGACACCGATGTAGTAATGCACATCGTCCAACATGCAGTCTTGCGGTTGTGCGTCGAGCGAGTTGCCGACGCGTCCCTGTTGCCAGCCGATAGCAACGCCGGGAGTGGCAACGGCTGCTGCGAGAACCCGGTCGCGCATTGACAGTGCCAGTGCGTTACTTGCAGACGCCGGCGTATTGTCGCGCAAAACGACGAACATGACGGTCTCGTTCTTGAAACGCGGGTGCAGCAGAAGCTGTTGTCGGACATAGGGTATGAGGTCGCGGTCCAGCCAACGGTCGAGATTTTTTTCGCGGGACTGTGCCACTGCAGGAATGGATTGCGCGACGAGGATCGTCAACAGCAACAGGATACGTCGAGTCATGAGGCCTCCCATCGGATGTCACCGCTGGATACAATAATCAGTGTGCCGCCGCGATGTTCGAGCATGAGGTCATCGAGTCTCGCCCTTAGCTGGACTGGCAGCGTCACGCCCCAGCTCACTGCGTCTTGCGGCGGTGCCGCTTCTGGCCAGTGCTTCGATGACGGCTGCGGGCACCGTCGCCGTTTCCATTTCGTGGAACGTATTCGGTATGGACGCATCCCAGAAGCTGATGCGGCTTTCGCTGACGGTCATGCGCTGAGCGCGACTCGTGCCAACGGCGTACACGCCGATGCTTTTGGCTGCGACCAGCCGCGTCAGTGCGGCGTCCGATTCGAATCGCAGTGTGAAACCTTCAGCTTCACTCTCAAGGGGGGTCGGCGTTTCTGCTACCGGCTCGCTTTGCACAGGCGCGGCTGTTGGAGGTTGCGGAGTCGTTATTGCGGTTGCCTCTTCAGGCTTTTTCCTCTCGGGCACGAATTTGGGTACCCACTTCGGCCTTGTCAGAGTAACGGCTGGTTCGGTTTGCGCTGTAGCGGACGGCTGCGCAGGACTAACCGATTCAGGCGGCTCTTTCGCGGCGGGTAAGGCGACGGCGGTGGCCGTCGTTGCGACCTCTGCTTGTTCCCTGCTGTTCACTGGTTCCGCTGGCTGCAACGGAATGCTCTGTACCAACGCAAATATGGCAACGAGGCATAGCGACAAAATTGCCATGAAACGCATAATGTCAGTCTGCAGGTCGGCCGCACCGCCTGCGTCCATGTCAGCGGAGCGGTTCAGCGGGTAGGCCAGCGGCGAGCGGGTCACGACGAAGCCTCGACGACGCCAGGATCATGGCCGTCGTTTCTCAGGTGCTGCTCGATTCTGAGCAGGCTGGCGCGCATCTGCGACGTGTCGGCGCGCGCCGCTGTATCGTACTGCTGCTGTAGTCGAGTACCGAGTGTGACGGTCTTGTAGACGCGCATGATGTAGCCGCCGACGCCGCCGAAGATGGTCGTCGAAAGTGCCAGCAATATTCCGCCATCGACCAGGCGCTCGAGCATCGCGAATGCGCCTTGCTGAAGTGCCAGGTCGCGATCGCCCAGCGCGAAAATCAACGCGCTGCGCATACCGATCGCCGTCCAGATAACGCCGGCGCCAAAAAACAAGGTCGTCCAGATGTCGGTAAGGTGATCAAGCTGAACGATTTCGTTAATTGCTCGCTCATTATCAACTGCACTGCGAAGGCGTCCGAGCGTGACAAAGTAGGCAAGCAGGAGCGCGGCAAACACCGGAATCGAGGAGCCGAGATTGGTGTATGCCCATTGCAGCCATTCGCCAGGTTTGCTGATTACCGTATCGCGGGAAGTGCACAACACCCGCGCGACCGAGCAGGTAAAGCATGGCGGACACTCCGATAAAGGTGCCTGCTGCGCCGGCAGCCAGGCCCTTGATGAAGACGACGCCGGAGTTTTTTGTCATAGCCGTATTTACCGTGCTGCAGAGCACGCCGAGCATGTTGCTTCGAGCACCAGTTCTACTTCCTGGTAAAGCTGGTCCGCGCGGTAGTAGCCGTCGTTATCCAGGCTGACCTTGAGAAGGCCGCGTTCCTTTTCGGCCAGCTCGCGCTCCATATCGAAAAGAACTCGCTGCTTGTTCGGGCAGGTGTGTGAGCAGTTGTTGTAGTCGCCTTTGAGTGACATGAACTTCACATTGAAGAAGCGATTGTAGTAATCCTCTGCCTGCCGCTTGCTGAGCAAGCCTTTATCCGTCGACCAGAGCAGAAACTCGCTGAAATGCCGTTTGTTTTCGGGCTTGGGGTCGCCTTCGGCGATCGACAGCAGATCGTCATAGTAGCGATCGAAGTGTGTGTGACAGCCCTGCATCAGCGAGGACTGCGCGGTGCTGATCGCACTGTCCAGGTTCTTGGACTGTGGGCCGGCACAGGACGGTGCGTTCGACGCACAAGAAGCAAGCACGAAGCAGCTCGCAATGAGTCCTGCAAGGATGCGTAGCGGTTTTCCATAGGCGATTGTGTTCACTCAGATTCTCCTTGCTGAACGACTTATTGTTCGAGCGGGCTGCGGTAAGCCTGCTCGACACTGCCGGGTGGGGGGCCGGCGACCAGCGCCTGGCTCTCTTCGTCACCGAACAGGATGGACTTCACACCACCAACCACTTCAATCATCTCGGGCGTGATGATGCCGAACGACTGGTTCAGTTGTTCCATCAACGTCGCGCGTGCAATTTCCTGGCGCGTGCGCTGAATGAGCAAGCTGGTCTCCTCCATGTCGAGGTAAATGTCCGACGCCAGTACCGCAAGCGACTGGTCACCTTTGGCGCCGGACGTAGCGACCAGTTGATAATATTGTTTGAAGCGTTCACTCAGCCGCATGCCGGAACGACCGCGCAGGGTGGGGGACGCTTTCGTCGCAGCGCTGTCGGCTTTGCCACCGAGCAGCGTTTCCTGCAATGCCCAGGGTGTCATCTTCCTGCCGAGCTCATTGCGCAGGCTCTTCTCCAGGCTCAGTCGCGTGTTATTCACGGTGTGTTCCATGTCTGGCAGGCGTTCCTCCATGATTGTCAGCATGTCGAGGTAGCTGGCTCCGAGCTGGCGGGCCAGGCGCTGACAACCCGCGTCATCTTCCGCACCGTCGCACTTGCTCTCCGTGTAAAGCTCCTGCTGCTGGTCGAGTCGTCCGATGACTTCCTGCAACCCGGTTTCCATATCGCGCGCAACGTTGCCGGTCTGCCGCAGATCCTCGACGACGGTTGTCGGGAAGAGGCGGATTGTCGGCGTATTGGCTTCTGCGATACCGTTTGCCAGTGTTGCGAGGAGGGCTAGCAGTGCTGGATAGATAACTGGGCTGGTCGTTCGCATATCGCGATCCTCACATTCTGGTTACTGACTTCGGGGTTGTGGGTGTTGAAGACGTACGCTAACCGTGAGTCAATGAATGCAACCTGAACGCGGTCTTTTGTCGGTTTTCGTGAACCCCATCACAGGTCGAATGGTGCGATCGGACAATATCCGTACATTTCCCTATTGCACATCGGAATGCGAATCATTATCATTTCACAAATCATCAGGAAGCTGGCTGAAAACCCAGTATTTATAGGCAGTTATGGCAGTCAACGGCAACACGCTCGCAACGCTGAAGAAGGGCCAGAAGGGCATCATCCAGTGCGTTGACGCAGTCGATCCACAGGTGCAACGCCTGATGGTTCTGGGCCTGGTAGAGGGCGCCGAAGTAGAACACGCGAGCTCTGCGATTGGCGGCGATCCCATGGAGTTTCGCCTGTTTGGCTGCGGTATTTCTTTGCGACAGGAACACGCAAAGTACTTCAAAGTCTCACCTGTAGCGGCTGGTGACTAAGCGCTCAGAAATCCGAATCCCTGCCAATGAGATCAACGTTGCCGGACACATAGATGCCAGCATCGCGGTCGTTGGCAATCCGAATTCCGGCAAGAGCACGCTGTTCAATCGCCTCACCGGGCTGAAGCAGCGTATCGGCAACTATCCTGGCGTTACGGTAGAACGGCACGTCGGCACCTTGAAAGTCGATGACGTGTCTATCGAGCTGGTTGACCTTCCGGGTACGCATTCCTTAAGCGCACATTCGATCGAAGAACATATCGCCGTCGATGTGATATTCGGGCGCATGCCTGGTACCCGGAAGCCGGATGGAATTCTCGCCGTTCTCGATGCAACTAACTTGTACCAGGGCCTGTTCCTGGTGCAGCAGTTACTCGAACTCAAGGTGCCGACAATTATCGCCTTGACGATGACGGATGCCGCGGAACGCAGTGGCATAAGCATCGACACGGCGCTACTCAGTCAGAAACTGGGTGGTGCTGCCATTTTTCCTGTCGTGGCAACGACCGGAGCAGGTCTTGATCGCCTGCGACAGGCAATCGTGTCATTGCCAGATCTGCCGTTGCACGAACGAGTCGTCGTCTGGCCCGAACTCGCCGAGGTCGCCAGCGACTTGGCGGCGGGGGCAAAGGAGCCAATCCGATTCGCAGAGTTGGAGCGGCTGTTAATCGATGGTGCCACGCCAGCAAATAGCGAATTCCTCGACAAGCTCAGTGAGAACGCACAGGAGACGCTCGAGGCGACGCGCGATTCTTTGTTCGGTATCGAACCGCCCATCGCGAGAGACGCACGAATTCGCTATGCCTGGGTTCGCGGGGTGCTGTCGGAAGTTCAGCGCTCGGCACCACCGTTCTATTCCTGGCGCACACGCATCACGGCGTTTCTGAATCAACCAATTCCCGGCACGATCGGTTTGTTCGTCGTCATGGCGATCGTGTTTCAGGCGGTATTCGCCTGGGCAACACCGCTGATGGACCTGATCGACGGAGCGGCCGGTATGCTCGGTGCCAGCGTTGTTCGCAGTTTCGGCGAAGGTGCTTTCGCGAGCCTGATCGCCGATGGCGTTATCGCCGGTGTCGGCAGTGTCGTGATCTTCCTGCCGCAAATACTGATCCTGTTCCTGTTCATTATTCTCCTGGAGGACTCGGGTTACCTGGCGCGTGCTGCATACCTGATGGACCGCGCGATGCGCTCGGTTGGTTTGTCCGGCCAGTCGATCATTCCGATGATCTCGAGTTTTGCCTGTGCCGTGCCCGGCATCATGGCAACCCGAGTCATTCCGAATCGACGCGATCGCATCGCAACCATCCTCGCGGCACCGTTCATGACCTGCTCGGCAAGACTGCCGGTCTACGCCCTGCTCATCTCCGCCTTCGTGCCGGCCCGGCAGATCGGGTTCATGAACCTCCAGGGTCTCGTGTTGTTCGGCCTTTACCTGTTCGGCATCGTCGCTGGCATCCTCACCGCACTGTTGATTCGCCAAACAGCTTTGCGCGGACCAAAACCGCCATTCGCCCTGATGCTGCCCGAGTTCCGGCGGCCAAATTTGCAGACCGTACTTATTCAGCTGCTGGGTCGCGCGAAAGTCTTCCTGTACCGTGCAGGCACCGTGATTTTCGTCGTCGCAGTGCTTGTCTGGGCGCTGGCTTACTATCCCCGCTCGGAAGTGCTCGGACCCGAGGTCGAGCGGCAGCGCACGGTTGCGGCCTACTCGTTGTCGGGCTCGGAACTTGCGGCTGAATACAAGCGTATCGATAACGTCGCCGCCGCCAGCCAACTGGAGCAAAGCTGGCTGGGCCGGGCGGGCCACTTCGTTGAGCCGGTCTTCGCGCCGCTCGGTTGGGACTGGCGCGTGTCATCGGCCGTGATCGCGGGCTTTCCGGCGCGCGAGGTCGTCATCGCAGTGCTCGGTACCGTCTACGCGGTCGGCGATGATGCGGATGAGGGCACCTTGTCTGGCCGACTTAAGGCGTCTACCTGGCCTGACGGCAGGCCCGTATTCACGTTGCCAATGGTAATCGGCCTGCTTATCTTCTACGCGTGTTGCCTGCAATGCGCGGCAACACTGGCCGTCATCCGGCGAGAGACGAATACCTGGCGATGGCCGATTTTTGCCTGGCTCTACATGACGTCGATCGGCTATTTCGGCGCGTTGCTGGCGTTTCAGCTGGGCACTGCCTAGAGGGCGCAAAGACGGCGTGCGGCTTCCTCTAACGTCGCATCATCCTTCGCAAAGCAAAACCGAAGTCGCGTTCCCGTGAAGGGCGTATCGCAAAACACGGACAACGGTATCGATGCAACGCCAATCTCCTGAGTCCATCGTTTTGCGAGCGACAGATCATCCTCGTCGGTGATGTCGCCGTAATCGACAATCTGGAAGAAAGTGCTGTGCGCAGGCTCGATTCGAAGTTTCGATCCTTCGAGAAGCCGACAGAAGTGATCGCGCTTGTGTTCATAGAAGGCGGCCAGTTCGTCGCAGAATTCAGGTTCGCTGTGCAGGAAATCGGCGATGCCGTACTGCATCGGCGAACTGACTGAGAAGACGTTGAACTGGTGGACCTTTCGAAACTCGGCTGACAAGGTAGCAGGCGCAGCACAATAGCCGAGTTTCCAGCCGGTCGCATGTAATGTCTTGCCGAACGAACTGATTACGAGCGTGCGCTCCCAAAGCTCGTCGTGGCTCAGCAGACTGTGATGAGCCTTTCCATCAAACACAATGTGTTCGTAGACTTCATCCGAGAGCAAAAGGCAGTCTGTATCCCGCAATAATTCGGCGAGACGATCGAGATCCTCCGAGGACAAGATCGCGCCAGTGGGGTTATGCGGGAAATTCATTACTATCAGCCGGGTCTTGGCGCTTAGCGTATCCGCGAGTTGCTGCCAGTCAACGCAGAAGCTCTGCCCGTCATCCGCAATCGAAAGCGAAACGTGTCTTGTCACCCCACCGGCCAACGTGACAGCAGGCTCATAGGCATCGTAAGCCGGGTCCAGGACGATGACCTCATCCCCTGCATGAATGACGGCCTGGATAGCACTGAACAGACCTTCGGTCGCGCCGGCGCAGACGGTTATTTCAGTGTCGACATCCAGCGTTCTTCCCTGCAATCGAAACGTCTTCTCGGCGATTGCAGTACGTAATGCCGGAATGCCTGTCATCGGTGCGTACTGGTTGGCGCCATGCGTCAGGTGATAAATGACTCGGTCGGTGAGCGCTTCGGGCGGCTCGAAACTCGGAAATCCCTGCGCGAGATTGATGGCGCCCGAGTCGTTGGCAAGCTGGCTCATGACCGTGAAAATCGTCGTGCCGACGTCGGGCAGCTTGCTGGACAGTTGTTGGCAACTCATGGCCAACGAGTCTATTCGATACGGATGCGCAAAGTCACATTGAAGCTGGGCGCATTGCCGCCGACCGAGGCGTTCATCGAGCCCGTCGGTGCAATTCGCAATCCTGTCACTGCAACATCAAAGCCGTCGGCATCGGGAACCGGAACGTAGGTGTACGGCGGCCCGCCGCCGGCCTGGTTGCTCGTGTAGGCGCCGAAACTCCCCGATCCGGCGTAGCCGGGATTGTTTCTTACACCGGATACGGACGTGTTCGTCGATGACCAGTTGGCGAGACTGCCATCCTCGAAATCATCGCTGAACAGGGTATCGCCCGGGGCTGCCATGAGCAGCTCCGGTTGCAACAGAAGGGCTGCCATGAGCGTCCCCGGCAGCAACAGAAGTGCCGCCAGCGTTAGTCTAAGTAACTGATTTTGTATGGCATTCGGCATTCATTGCCTGCCTGCGAACTCAAATGACCTGTTTGACTAAATTCTAGTCGGGATCGGCGTCGCAACGACACCCCTCAGGTCACAAATGGGGACATTCCTGATTTAGCGTATTAATACGGCGTAAATCAGGAATGTCCCCATATCCTCGGTAGCCCCATATCGGCGCGATCTGATCTTTCGTGTCACCGCGCTTCGCAGTAGCGATGTACTCGGTGTACTCGCGTTGCAGGCCCGGGCGGAGCCCTTCCTAGCCCGGGTCTGACTCCGCGCCGGCCACCGTCCTCAACAAGCCCCGAAAAGCCTGGCGAGCCGAACTCTTGTCCTGCACAACCTGAAGAACTTCCCGGGCAATCGGCATGTCTACGCCATACTCCTCGGCCAACGCTATGACGGCCGGGGCGCTTTTCACCCCTTCGGCGACCATGAACATCTCATCGATTACTTCCTTGATCGTCCGACCCTTGCCGAGCTCATAGCCGACGGTGCGGTTTCTACTTTGCGGGCTCGTGCAGGTCGCTATCAGGTCTCCGGTACCGGCAAGCCCTGCGAACGTCTGCGGCTCACCACCCATGGCGACACCAAGGCGAGTAATCTCCGCGAGGCCGCGCGTAATGACGGCCGAACGCGTGTTTTCACCCGCGCCTTGCCCATCTCCCATGCCGGTAGCGATCGCGATAATGTTCTTCAATACGCCGCCGAGCTCGCAGCCAACGACATCGTGATTTGTATAAACACGAAACAGGCCGCTGTGAAACAGTTTCTGCAGTTCTTTGACGATGACCTCGTCATCCATCGCGATGACGCTGGCAGCGGCATAGCCCGACATGATTTCCCTCGCCAGGTTCGGTCCGGTCAGGACGCCGGCGGGATGCCCGGGAAGAACTTCGTTGACGAGCTCGGTCATGCGTTTGCGAGTGCTGAGTTCCAGGCCTTTGCTCAGGCTGATAACGGGCACCCAAGGCCTGATATGCGGTTTGATCTGCTCAAGTACGCCCCGGAACGACTGCGACGGTATGCCCATTACAATCACGTCCATACCCGCCACGGCTTCTTCGATGTCAGTCGTTGCACGCACGTTTTTTGGAAGCACCGCATCAGGCAGGTACTTGGCATTGCTGTGTTTCGTATTGATTTCGTCTACGGTTCCCTGATCCCTTGCCCACATCGTTACCGGTGTGTTCTTCGCGATCAGCGCCGCCACGGTCGTTCCCCAGGATCCGCCCCCGAGCAGTCCAGCGTTGAGTTTCATAGTGATCCCCTGATTTTTATTGTCTGCCTGCTGCTTTGGTCTTTGTGACACCGCCCGTGATGGTCAGGCATACGGGCTCGTTGAACACTCCATGGTACAGACTCACATGATCCCTACAACTCGGACCGGGGAAATACAGTGGTCGGCAGGCCAGCGAGCGGGGAGTTGATCGCGCCAGGGACGGGCGGGCCGGGGTGAGCGGAATCGATTCGAGCGTGCTTGTGGCATTTGTTCCTGCGGAACTCGCTCGCTTGGCGTACCCGCAAATCGCTTCGCGATTCAGTGCGCCTCCTGTTCGGTGCGATATCCCTCACGGCGCTCGTATCAGCCAGCCGAAGGGCCCCTGTTACGGTAGTGCAGAAGCGCTAGTCGAGACTGTGGAGTTGTTGTAAACTCCGCGCCACGGTCGGGGCGTGGCGCAGCCTGGTAGCGCACCTGTCTCGGGGTCAGGGGGTCGGAGGTTCAAATCCTCTCGCCCCGACCATTTTCTAACTACCCCGATTTTCTTTTGTTATCAAGCGCTTAATTTCGAATGGCGCCGCGCGTACAGCGCGGTTATGGGGTACCTGGCGCAAGCGACCGTGCGAGGAACTCGATACGCCAAGCACTTGTCTTGACGGTCGCGCGACGCCGGCTGGGCCGTCGTCTGGTCTTTTGCTGGTGATGATCGTCGCCGTGATCGTCTGCAGGGCTATTTCAGTCGGTTTCGGTGTTTACCCGGCGGTCTCTGCCGCACGACTGGATCCGGTACTGGCACTGCAGTCCGACAAGGGACTGCAGATTCTCAGTTCCGCGGTGCAAACAGGCAGGTCTCGAGCTCTGTCTGTCGGCACTTCGTCCAGCCACTCCGGCTTCCTGAAATTTCGTTTTATGCCGCGCGCAAGTTTGCCGATCTGCATGCCGTCAACGATTCGATGGTCGAAGGTTCCGGTCAGCGGCAAGATGGTTCTAATCACGATTTCGCCGCGCCGTACCACCGGCTTCTCTTCGATCTTGCCGAGCACAATGACAGCCGGAACCTTGGCGGCAGGCATGAGCGCCGTCATGCCGGTGTTCAGCCCGAAGCTGCCGATGTCGGAGACGACGAACGAGCCGAAGCTATGCGCCGACAAGCCGAGTGCCTTGATCTCCAGGCCGAGGTCGACCGTGATCCACTTCAGCAGACGAAAAACCGGGCGCCGCAGCGGCCAGGGAATGCGGTTTAGCAGATACTTGTTCTGCGCAGCCTTGATCTCCACGCCACCGCGCCCATCTGCCGCCTTGTCGCGGACTTCCTCGGCGATCGCGGTGACCGGTTTCGCATGAGCATCCCTGATGATCGCTGCAGTGACGCCAGCGTCGCCACCAACAGATACTGGAACCATGACATCCAGCCGTTCCCGCCCAACGACCGCGCCGCGGCGAATAAAGCAGTTCATTTCTGGAACATCGAAGGCGACCGCCCGTGCCAGTACAGCCGTTGCGAGATGCGTCATCGTCAGCTTCACGCCTTCGGCTCGCCTTTTGTCGAGGAAGCGTTTCGCGTCCGTTACATCGATATCGAGCGTACCGTAGACGCGTGAATCCGTGGGGGTTGTGTAGATAGCCGCCGAGGTTACCCGCCACGGCGTATTAAAACGGTCCATCTAGCCGCTACACCGCACTAGGAACGCCGCTTGACGGCGAACTCCGCAATCGAGATCAACGCCTGTTTGTGCTCCGAGTCGGGAATGTCGGCAAGCGCACTGATCGCAATGTCAGCGGCCTCATGCGCGCGTTTTTCGGTGTACGTCAGTGCGCCCGTCGACTCCATGATGGACTGTATGGCATCCATCTGGTCGAGCCCGCCGTCAACGATCGCTTTGCGAATCAATGCACGTTCACTCTCGGAGCCAACCTGCATAGCGTAGATGAGCGGCAAGGTTGCTTTGCCCTCCGCGAGATCATCGCCCAGGTTCTTACCCAGTTCCTCAGAGGAAGCGTTGAAATCAAGGGCATCGTCGACCAGCTGAAACGCCGTGCCGAGATTCTGTCCGTACCTGACCATCGCCGTCTCGTCTGCAGGATCGCGATCGGCAAGCACCGCGGCAATCTGTGCGCCGGCCTCAAACAGCCTTGCCGTCTTGCGGTAAATAACCTGGCGATACTCGTCTTCACTCGCGTCCGGATTATGGACATTCATGAGCTGCATGACTTCGCCAGCGGCGATGGTGTTGGTGGCGTCGGCGAGGATCTGCATGACCCGCATGTCGCCGATGTCGACCATCATCTGGAAAGAGCGCGAGTACAGAAAGTCGCCAACAAGGACGCTGGCCTGGTTGCCGAAAACGGTGTTTGCTGAATCCATGCCCCGACGTCGTGCGGATGAATCCACGACATCGTCATGCAGCAGTGTCGCGGTATGGATGAATTCGATAATGGCAGCCGCCTGAATATGTTGCTTGCCCTGATAGCCAAGTGCCCGCGCGGCGAGCAGTACGATCAGCGGGCGCAAGCGCTTGCCGCCGCTCATCACGATGTACTGGGACACCTGCGAGACAAGGGCGACGTCGCTCTTGAGGCTTCGGGTGACTAGCCGGTCTACGGCCTGTCTGTCCGTTTCCGCGATCGCTACGACGTCATCGAAGCTGAGCGCAACCGGTGTTTTTTCGGCAACTTGCATAAGTTTCGAGATAATGCCTGAAAGCGTCGCTATTGGCGATACGGCCCGAGCTTTTTCACGCGCGAATCGCGAGAACGCAAGTTATTGAAATAAGGTAAAATTTCGTAGGCCGCTGGCGTTGACCCGGGGCCGCTCGTTCTATAGAATTCTCGCTCTTTTGTGGCTCCCGCCAGAGCGGCGCTTGCGCCTGGGCTTATCAGGCCACGAAAAAAGTCTTAATTCTCAGTCAGTTGCGCGGAACGCAGCTGGCGCAATGGAGCAAACATAATGTATGCGGTTTTTCGCACCGGCGGCAAACAGTACCGCGCAACAAAGGGTGATGTCCTGCGTCTCGAGAAGATCGAGGCCGAAGAGGGCGCATCCGTCGATTTCGATGACGTGCTTTTGATTGGCGACGGCAGTGACATCAAGGTTGGGAACCCGGTTATCGCCGGCGGCTCAGTGAGTGCGAAAGTGCTCCGTCAGGGCAAGAGCAGGAAAGTGCCTGTTGTGAAGTTCAAGCGACGTAAGAACTATCTGCGTCAGGGCACGCATCGCCAGTTCTTCACCGAAGTCGAGATCACCGGCATCAAGGCGTCCGGCGCAAAGAAGGCAGAGCCCAAGAAGGACGAGCCTGCGGCCAAGAAAGCGGCGCCTAAGAAGGCAGCGGCCAAGAAAGCGGCGACCAAGAAGCCGGCAGCCAAGAAAAAGGCGGCCAAGAAGCCGGCAGCCAAGAAAAAGGCTGTTAAGAAAACTGACAAGTAATTAACGAAGCCCAGGCTGGTCCTGGACGATGTAACAAACAGGTAGAGAACAGTGGCACATAAAAAAGCAGGCGGTAGTACCAAGAACGGTCGCGATTCGGAAAGTAAACGCTTAGGCGTCAAACTGTACGGCGGCCAGAAAGCTATAGCGGGCAACATCATCGTTCGTCAGCGTGGTACGCGTTTTCATGCCGGCGACAATGTTGGCATCGGTCGTGATCACACGCTGTTTGCGAAGAAAGACGGGCACGTCAAGTTTGAGAAGAAAGGCCCGCAGAGCCGACAGTTCGTTAGCGTCGTCGACGCGTAGACCTACCGACGCCCTGCGAGTGATTTCGCGGTGGCCGAAACAAATAACGAAGCCCCGCTGTTGCGGGGTTTTTCGTTTCCAAATAACAGACTGGCGGTCAGATGAAATTCGTCGATGAAGCAACGATTCGCGTTCAGGCGGGCAATGGCGGTCATGGCTGCCTGAGCTTTCGTCGCGAAAAATACGTGGAACGCGGTGGACCCGATGGCGGTGACGGCGGCAATGGCGGCAGCGTCTACCTGGTCGCCGACGCATCGCTGAATACGCTTGCGGATTTCCGCGTGGCGAGACGATTCAAGGCGGCGGGTGGCCAGGGCGGCGCAGGGGAAAACCGGACGGGTGCTTCCGCTGACGACCTGGAAGTCATGATTCCGTGTGGGACGGTTGTCCACGATGTTGACACGGGCGAATTCATCTGCGATCTGACGCAGCCCGGCCAGCGCCAGAAGGTGGCCGAGGGTGGCCACCGGGGTCTCGGCAATACCCGCTTCAAGAGCAGTATCAATCGGGCGCCGCGAAAGACAACCAATGGCACGCCCGGCGAAGCCCGCCACCTGAGCCTCGAGCTCAAGGTACTGGCAGATGTCGGCCTGCTGGGCATGCCCAACGCCGGCAAGTCCACGCTGATCACGGCGATGTCTCAGGCGAAACCACGGATCGCCGACTATCCGTTCACGACATTGCACCCGAACCTCGGCGTTGTTCGAGTCGGTCAGTTGCAAAGTTTTGTGATGGCCGATGTTCCAGGCCTGATAGAGGGTGCCTCGGAAGGCGCCGGACTGGGTATCCAGTTCCTCAAACATCTTCAAAGGACGCGCCTCCTGCTGCACCTGGTGGATATTGCGCCGATCGACCCGGCCACGGACCCGGCCGACGAGGTCAAGGCAATTGCGGCGGAGCTGGTGCGTTTCTCCGCAGAGCTCGCTGAAAAACCGCGCTGGCTCGTGATCAACAAGATCGATTTACTGGACGAGGAAGACCTCGCGGTCGCCCGGGAGATGCTGTTGGAAGCACTGGCCTGGGAGGGTCCGGTATTCGAAGTTAGTGCGGCGACGGGTCAGGGCACGGAGGCGTTGGGCCGGGCAGTCATGCGCGAATTCGAGTTGATGATAGAAGAAGATGGCGTCGACGAGGCATTCGATCCCACGTCCGTCTAGGCAAGGCACAAAAAAGCCGGGCCCGCGATTGCGGGCCCGGCCTATTCTTGATCGTTAGCGTTGCTCAGGCCGACAATGCTTTTACGCGTGTGTTCAGACGGCTCTTATGACGTGCCGCCTTGTTCTTGGTGACGATGCCCTTGTTGATCATGCTATCGATGACCGGCACGGCGTCTTTGTACGCAGCAACGGCTGTGTCCTTGTCGCCGGCGTCACAAGCATTGACGACGTTCTTGATTTTCGTGCGCATCATGGAGCGAAGACCCATGTTGTGCTTGCGGGTCTTCTCCGCCTGGCGCGCGCGCTTCTGCGCTGATTTGATGTTTGCCACTGGTTTTCCCGTGTCCTGCTCTCAAAGAGCCGCGTATTATTGGTGGCCGGAGGCGCATTGTCAATGGCCATTGACGGCGCCTGCGCCGAAACGCTCGACATAATGTGTAAATGACTGATTTTATGACTTTTTTGGGCTAAACTCGGCGCTCCGATGACGACCAGAAAACAGAACAGCGGGCTGAAATTGGCGCTGAGGACTGCGGTAGTCAGCGGCATGACGCTCATCTCCCGTGTGCTTGGGCTGGTGAGGGACGTGGTATTCGCGCGTTATTTCGGCGCCTCGCTGGTCATGGACGCCTTCCTCGTAGCCCAGCGCATCCCCAATATGCTGAGGCGCTTTTTCGCGGAGGGCGCATTTTCGGCGGGTTTCATTCCCGTGATGGCGCGTTACCGTGAGAAACACGATCATTCCGAGGCCCGGGAATTTGTCGATGCTGTTGCGGGTACGTTCGGTATCGTGCTGTTCCTTATCACCCTCGTGGGCGTCATCGCCTCTCCGCTACTCGTACTGATTGTCGCTCCCGGCTTTGTCGGTGACGGTGGAGATTTCGATCTCGCGGCCCTGATGCTGCGCTTTACGTTTCCGTATTTGCTGTTTGTCTCGCTGACCGCATTTGCGGGTGGCATTCTCAACACGTATGGGCGCTTCGGCGTTCCGGCGTTTACACCGGTAATCCTGAACGTTGTCCTGATCGCGGCGGCTGTATGGGTGTCGCCTCGACTCGAACAGCCCGTCATGGCACTCGCCTACGCGATACTGCTGGCGGGTATTCTGCAGCTGCTTTTTCAGCTGCCATTCCTGGCGAGACTGCACGCGTTCCCGCGACCGACCTGGTCGCCCAGGCATGAGGGTGTGCGGCGCGCGTTTCGCCTGATGGTCCCGGCGATATTCGGTTCGTCGGTAGCGCAAATTAACGTGCTGATCGGAGGAATCATCGCCTCACTGTTACCCGTTGGCAGTATCAGCTACCTGTATTTCTCTGACCGGCTGATGGAATTCCCGTTGGGCCTTTTCAGTATCGCCCTGGCGACAGTCACATTGCCGACTCTGTCCCGGCTCTGGGCGAGTGATGACAAGACGGAGTTTGCGCAGACGCTGGACTGGTCGATGCGGCTTGCGCTGCTCATCGTCGTGCCGGCAGCAGCCGGTCTGATCTTGCTGGCAGGTCCGCTGATTGCGACGTTGTTCTTCGGAGGAATCTTCGATGAGAATTCGGTCACCATGACAATGCTTGCGCTGCGTGCGTATGCGGTCGGTTTGATCGGCTTCTCCTTCGTGAAGGTCCTGGCGCCCGCTTTTTTTGCGCGCGAGGACACGCGCACGCCGGTTCGCATCGGTCTCGTTGCGCTGGGTACCAACCTGGTACTCAGTGTCGCCTCGGCGTGGTACCTGAGCTCCACGGGCTTCAATGGACCGCATGTCGGGCTGGCGGCTGCCACCTCCGTGGCTGCGATTCTGAACGCGGCCCTGCTTTACCGGGGCTTGAGAAAAGACCAGGTGATTCGTCACTCCTCGGGTTGGCCTATGGTTGCTGGCGCGTGTCGGGATCGCGAACCTCGCAATGTGCGGGGTGCTTTACCAGCTGGGTCGACCGCTATCCTGGTGGCTAGACGTCACGTTGTTCGATCGCGTCTACTGGCTGGCGATTTCCGTAGCTGCCGGGGCTGCCAGCTACTTCCTGGTGTTACTGGTTCTCGGCATGCGCCCGTCGCAGTTTCGCCTGAAGGAGAGCTAGGATGCGGCTGGTAAGACACTTGTCTGACTTGCCTGTCCGTGCATTGGCGGATGGCAGTGTTGTGACGATTGGCGCCTATGACGGCGTGCATCTTGGTCATCAGCAACTCCTGGACCGGGTGACTCGGGAAGCACGACGAAGCGAGCGCCCGTCAGTTGTAATGAGCTTCGAGCCCACGCCCAAAGAGTTCTTTGCGGCAGTGAGCCCGCCTGCGCGGCTCATGCGCTTTCGGGAGAAGTTCGACGCCCTGGCCGATCACGGCATCGATATCTTCTTCTGCCCACGATTCGGTCCCGCCATGCGCGGCATTCGCGCCGACGCGTTTATCCGCCAGATCCTGGTACACGGGCTAAATGCACGCCATATCGTGGTTGGCGATGATTTTCGGTTCGCAAGCCGTCGCGAGGGCACGATCGAGCACCTGGCGCGGGCGAGCCGGGCGCTGCAGTTTGGACTTGAGCGTGTGCCGAGTATCGTTGTCGATGGTGTCAGGGTCAGTAGCACAGTGATTCGCGAGACGCTGGCGGATGGGGATGTTCAGCGCGCATCCACGCTGCTTGGTCGCCCGTATCGAATGTCGGGAAAAGTCGTGAAGGGCAGGCAGGTTGGTCGCTCGCTTGGCTACGCGACGGCTAACGTCGATATCCGGCGACGCCAGAGTGCGGTAATGGGAATATTCGCCGTACGCGTATACGGTCTTGACGATGGCCCGGTGGACGGCGTCGCGAGCCTCGGCACGCGGCCGACGTTTGAATTGTGCAAGCCACTGCTGGAAGTTCACCTGTTTGATTTCGATAGGGAAATCTATGGTGAATACATTCACGTGGACTTTCTTGCGCACCTTCGCCCCGAGGAGAAGTTCGGGTCCGTTGACGATCTGGTTGCACAAATGGCCATTGATGCCGAAAATGCGCGTACCGCTCTCGCCGCATTGGCGGTATGACAGGAACACGGATATTGGATAATCAAGCAGAAATGAGCTGCAGGGAACGGACGGTTCATCGCGTGGATGGTTGTCGCGGCAGTCATAGTCGTCGCCGACCAGGTGACGAAGTGGGCCATTGTCGAGTGGCTGCCGCTCTACGATCGAGTGCCGATCAATGGCTTTATCAACCTGACGCACCAGAAAAACGAAGGTGCTGCTTTCAGTTTCCTCGCCAATGCCGGCGGTTGGCAACGCTGGTTCTTCGTGGTGCTGGCCACGGCGGTCAGCGCCGTAATTGCCGTCTGGATCTGGCGAATTCGAAAGCAGGGCCAGACGATACTATCCTGCGGCCTGGCTTTCGTGCTGGGTGGCGCAATTGGCAACCTGATTGATCGCGTCCTGCTGGGACACGTGACCGACTTCATCCAGGTATGGTTCGGAAGCTGGGCTTTTCCCTCGTTCAACGTGGCGGACGCCGGCATTTCTGTCGGCGCCGCGTTGTTGATTATCGATGCGCTGTTCTTTTCCGGCCGTGATGCGGCGCCGGCTAGAAGCGGCTAACCGGCGAGAATGCCGGTTCGGATTCCGGCAGCCCGACCTAGTTCTTGCGCGTCCAGCAGTCGGTATATGGCGCCGACGTCTTGGTGGCGCCACCGTCGATTCGGAACGTCAGGCACTTTGTTTTTTCCTGGTCGTCGGGAACGTAGGTCGCTGTTGCCAGGAAATTCTCTGCCCACGTCGGGTTTGCCGCAACAGTGAGCGTGTAGGTGCCCGATTCAGAGGGAATTGTCAGGGCGGCATAGTCAAGCTCTACGAGCGTGCCGAATCGTTGGTTCTGCAGGTAAAACTTCTCCTGGTTTGTTGCGATCTTAAGCAGAGCCGCCTTGGCCTCGGCGCGTTTCGCGCGCGCCACGAAATCGCGGTAGTTCGGGAACGCGATCGTGGTCAGGATGCCGATGATCACGACCACGATCATCAGCTCCAACAGCGTTATTCCCTGCATTTTCTTACGCATTTGCATAACCATTATCCTGCATTCCGCCAGACCTGTCTGGTCCGGCTATTCTATACCGTCCTGCGTCCATAGTGTGCGCACCGGGAAATTCGGGAAACCCGGGTCAAAACACTCGACACCGACACAAGCAACAGGCGGCGGTGAGCAGTCGTCGCCCGTACAGTTCGGATCTACCGGGCTTGGGAAGAAGAACTGCGGCTTCGGTGCAATACCACCCTGCTCGAGCTGGGTTACGCGCGCAGCGTCGATATCGTCCGGGTCGGTCGGAATCGTCTCGCCGTAGTCGATGACCGGGTCACCGTTGACAATGTCCAGGCGATAAAGGCGGTTAATACTGATGCCCGCCTGACAGGGGTCTGTCGAATCCGCCGTCGGTTCCATCGTGACGAAGAAGACCGAGTTGTCAAAGGTCTGCGAGTCGGACAGAACCTTCTCATTGGCGGGCAACGTCAACATCCAGCCGTCCTTGGTCAACGGAATCGATGTACCGTACGAGCCGCCTATCTCAGTCAAATCGTCATCCTCGATAATCGAGTAGCTGTTGTACTGAGACTGAGTCAATGGGTTGAGCAGATCCGGATCGCGAATCGAATAGAAGCGATCGGTGGCGTCGTTATCGAGCGGATGTGCCCGGTAACCACTGCCGATGCTAATCGCCAGGTAGCGGCGGTTCTGCGCTTTGTCGGTCAATATCGATACATCAGGCGTTGTGTAAAAACGTCGTGTATCTGCACTGGTCGGAGCACTCAGTCCTTCGGCGCCGAGGCGAGCTATTACTCCGCCCGCAACGAGATCGTCCGGTTTGGCGCCATTCGTGATGTCGAATCGCCAGATCTGGCCGCCGAGATCAGCTGCGTACATGCGATCCGCCAGGCCGTCGCCATTAAGGTCGATTACGCGAATACGGCCGGGGATCGACCGGGTCATCTCGTCGATTTCGAGGTCCGCATTATCTTCAGCCGCTTCCCAGATACGATCGCCGGTCTTGAGGTCCAGCATCATGATGCCGGCGCCTTCGGCGTCTGCCGTTGTTGGGTGGGCGGGTGAGTCATGCGCCGTGTCATAGCCCCCGCCGATCACAACCACGGCTTTCTGCGGGCTTTGCTGAAGCGTGCTATCGATTTCGATCTTGGCAACGACCGGTGGCGACCAGGTCTGACCAAGTTCCGGGAACGAACGAATCCAGCGAAGTTTCGGTTTGTCAGGGTCCGAGACCTCGATCATGTAATAGTTGTCACCACCGCGCCGCATACCGAATACCAGGTAGACGAAGTCGCCATCGCTGGTAGTGATAATGCCGTCGTTGTTGGCATCGTGCATGACGGGCACAATGTCGCCGTCGAGTCCGTAGTTCTTGTAGTCGACGTTCTCATTGAAGTATAGATCGCCAAGGTTATCGAGCAGTTCATTTGGCATGAACGCCCACTTCTCCACGCCGCTATCGGCGTCGATAGCGTGCAGGTAACCCGTGTTGGTCGCTGTATAAATTACAACGTCATAGCCGGTGGTCTTGCCGTAGACCACGGCCGCGGGCTGCGAGTGCAGGGTGTCACCCATGGATCCCGCGTGACTCCGTCACGTCGCCGTCGCCGTCGTCGTCCTTGACGTCCATGCCACGCGTCCAGTCGATCAGGGTTGTCAGCGCGGGCTCGCCAGCGGCACCGACGAGACCGAAGTCACCCGGCGTGTAGAGCCCTGCATTACCTGCTGGTCAGCGCGTTGCCCGCAATCGTCAGATCGGTGCTGCCGTTGTTGGTGTAGACCTTGCGGTCATTCGGTTGCGGCAGGATGTTGGCGGTACCGCCTTTGTAGACGTCAGCGCCATCAGCCGATGCGCCCTTGTTCCAGAAGTTCTTGGCGGTGCTCGGCAAAAAAGCCGGTATCCGGATCGATGGCGTCGTTGTCGAGGGCGTCTTCGATACCGACTCCCCTGATCACGTACTTCTTCAGGTTGCCCGGCCAGTGGACTTCGTCCTTGGCGCGGAACACGGAGACATACAGATCATTCAGGTGTTGCGTTCGATTGAACGCGTTGACCGCAACAGCAGGTGCCGTAAAGGAAATATCGCGCTTGAAGATATCGCTGGTGATTTCCGTCAGGGCCTCCGTCAGGTCGCCAACGTTGTTGGCTACGAAGTACTTGCCGCCGCCTGCCTCCGCTGCTTCGGTCAGGTAGGTAGCCGCCGCGTCCGCGTCCGCTCCCGGGAGTCCGAATCCGATCGTATACAGGGTTGATGACTGTACGCCATCGACATTCGGGTTCAGGTCGGCTTTGGCCAGGTAATCCGCGACATCGTCCAGGCATTGCCCGTTGACGTCTGCTCCGGCACATCCGGTACGGCCGGTGACCGTGCCGTAGTTGGGTAGACCGACGGGCGCCGTAGCGTTGATCTTGGTGTAGATGTCGCGGTCCGCCGTTGGCAGGCCGTCAGTCAAGAGCACAACGTAGTTCTTCGAACATGCGTATTCGACCGGCTGCTTGTACTTCGAAGCACTGGTAACGGGGGCCATCAGTGCCGCCGAATCCGTGTCGTCGTAGTCACTGTAGTCCCGGCTCATACCACTGAGATAACGGGCCGCTTCGTACAGCGTTTCCGCGAGCGGCGTGTTGCCGCTGGCAGGGAGGTTATCGACGATCGTATTTGCCGCGGTTCGGTTTGTGTCGAGATCCTTGAGACCGAACATGACCGGACCACCGTCATTGCCGTCGAAGCGCATGAAGCCGACGTTGACGTTGTTCATCGAGCCGAGGACGTTCTTGGTTACGGCTTTGACGATGTCGGTCTTGCGCAGGTTCTCCGCCGTCGGGCCATGACGCCAGTTCAAGTAGTTGGGATCGTAAACCGTCACTACTCGATGAGTAGGCCAGGACCCCCAATTTACTTCCCAGCCAGTTTTGCTCGTATATTTGCCGCTCTTGTTGGTTCCGCGACGCGCGTAGGGCTTGCTCGTGGCGTCGCCGCCGTTGGGGCCATGCACGCCCGAGTCTTCCCTGCACTCGACAGATTCGTCGTCTTCCCAGCGGTCGAGCGTATACCACGCCTCCTTGCCGCTTTCGTAATAGCGGTACATCGCCATGGTGTCGGCAAATCTACCGGCCGTCGCAATTTGCGCGGTGCCCTGGGCACAGTCAAATCTCGTTTTCTTGAATTTGTAACTGCTGCCACAGGTTGGAACCCAGCTGCTGGTCCCGTCTTTCCAGTAATACATGTCGGCGTCGCAGCTGCCGGGGTAAACGACCAGCGGGTCGTAGGGCGGCTGCGTCGAGACTTCGCCGGTCATACTGCCGGATGAGTCCAGGATGAATAGCAGGTTGGGTTGTGCCGCGCCGCTGAGGCCTGGCGTCGATAGCAATAGTTCGACGTCATCGGCCCAAACGGGAGATGAGATCGTCAGTGAGAGCAGCAGTCCTACACCTGCCCAAGCGGTGCGTTTCCTGGACGTAAACATGGTCCTTTCCTCTTCAGTCATTCCGTGACCGGATATCTCAGTCAGTCACAAGTAAATAGTGTCTACCGACTTATCTCTATTGTTGTAACGGTATTCGTCTCTGTTTCGTAGCTCACCAACGCGTAGCTATCTTCGCTACGTTTCAAGGCGGCATGACCCCTCCTGAACTCATCGAATTTGACAGCTCTGCCGTCGATCACAAATCTTGTATCGGCGGTCAGGCGTGCTCTTTTATGATCCTCGTCACACTCTCCCACACAGGGTTTGAATGTCATCGTACCGCTGGGAGTACCCGGGAGAATGATGTTGTCGGGCGATAGCTCGACTGCATCGATCAACGCGAACGCGGGCGTACCTAGCAGTAGTAATGTAACGATCAGTGTTTTGCGAATAGTCATCTTCTTTACTCCGAATCTGTCCTTGTTGGGCGTCGCATCCTGCGTCTTCCTGCCCTGTCCGTAACTCGTTGAACTATCGCTAGATTATCCGGGTTCCGGACTCAAAAGTCCGGAACCACTCCTCAATTATTCAATCCCGTCCTGCGTCCACAGCGTGCGCACAGGGTTGTTCGTGAAGCCCGGGCTGAAGCACTCTACGCCGACGCAGCCGATCGGCGGCGGCGAACAGGCGGCTCCCGTGCAAGGATCCGGTGCTCCGGGGAACAGGAACGTCGGCGTTGGTGCGATACCGCCCTGTTGCAGCGACGTTGTACGTGCCGCGTTGCTCTCGGCCGGTGTCATCGTGTCGAGGTTATTCGCCACCGGGTCGCCGTTCGCGACTTCGACGCGATACAGGTAGTTGTTTCCGGGGGCTACCTGGCAGGTCGCGGCGGACAGCACATCGGGCTGATAGCCAATGAAGAACACAGAATTGTCAAACGTGGCGGAAGCGGAGAGCATCATCTGTCCCGCCGCAAACGTGAACTTCCAGCCGCGGTCGTCGCTGCCAATAACGGTATTCACCTGGCCGCTAACTTCAGCCATGTCCTCGTCCAACGCGATGTCGTAGATGTCGTACGCGTCCTGATCCAGCTTCGAGAACAAGCCCGGATCGCGAAGCGAGTAGTAAGCGTCCGCGGCGCTGGCATCCAGCGGATGGGCACGGTAGCCGCTACCGACACCAATCGCCAGGAAGCGGCGATTGAGAACCGGGTCCGTGAAGATAGATACATCGGGTGCGGAGTAGAAGCGACGCGTATCGGTCGTCCCGGCCGATGCTATACCTTCTCCACCGAATCGGGCGATGACGCCGCCGGTGACCAGGTCGGCCGGTGCCTCGTCTCGAAAAATATCGAAGCGGAACAGCTGGCCGCCAACATCAATTGCGTACATCCGGTCAATGAAGCCGTCACCACTGAAATCGATAGCCCGAATCTGGCTGGGCATCGCACGAGTCATTGTCGAAAGCGTAAGGTCCGCGTCGGACCGACCGGCCCGCCACAGGCGCTCACCGGTCACGAGGTCCAGCATCGAGATGCCGGCACCGGCGTTGTCATCAGTGCCGGGCAATGCCGCGGTGTCATGTACGGTGTCGTAGCCTTCGCCGATGATAACGACTGCTTTGAGATCGTTCAGGTCGCTGTCGTCCATATCAACGCGCGCAACCACCGGCTTGCTCCAGCTCTGGCCAAATTCGGGATAGCTCGCCGTCCACAATAGTTCCGGTGAGTCCTTGTCCGTCACGTCCAGCGCGTAGTAGGTGCTGCCACCGCGACGCAGGCCGAAGATGACGTAGATAAAGTCGTCGCCGTCGATGATGCCGTTGTCATCCAGATCAGCGACGACGGGGACGATGTCGCCATCGATGCCGTACTGCTTATAAGTCGAATTACCGTTGAGCATCAGCTCGGGCAGGTTCGGCAGAAACTCCTTGGGGATGAACGACCAGAGCTCAACGCCCGTGTCGCCATCGACGGCATGGAAATAGCCGTCATTGGTCGCCGTAAACACAACGACGTCAGGGTCGGCAGGATCGGAGCCGTAAGCTACGGCAGCCGGCTGTGAATGCAGCGGATCGCCCATCACATAGCGCGTGTCCGTGGTCAGGCCGTCGACGTCATCATCCAGAATGTCCTGGCCGCGCGCCCAGCGAATGACATCTTCCCGGCTCGGCTCTCCGGGCGCACCCGTGAGGCCAAAGTCGGCATCGCTGAAGTCGTCCACGTTGGACGGCGTGAGGACATTGTTTCCGGTCGTCAGGTCGCTGAACGCGCCGTTGTTCGTGTAGACGTTGCGATCATCCGACAGCGGCAGCTTGTTCGCCGCGCCACCGAGCGTTACGTCGGTACCGTCATTCGTTCCAACCGCCGTCCAGATGCTGCGTGCGGTGTTCTTGAAGAAACCGCTGTCGGTATCGACTGCGTCGTCGTCCCTCGCGTCCTTGATAACACCGTTACTGATCGTGTATTTCTTCAGGTTACCGGGCCAGTGGACCTTGGCGTCCGGAAGAAAAGTCGATACGTAAAGATCGTTCAGGTTCTGGGTGCGATTGAATGTGTTGACGGCAACAGCCGGCGCCGTGAACGACAGGCCCTTGTCCACAATGCTTTCAATAATGCGCATCAGAACCGTCGTCAACGATTCGGCGTCTTCCGCCTTGTAGTAGTCACCACCCGACTCGGCCGCCGCCTCTTGCAGAATTGGCAGATCGATATCGAAGCCGATCGTGTGAGTTGTTACGACCTGTGGGCCAGTCGTCGATGCACTAATGTCGACCGTGGACAGGTACGCTGCGATATCGTCGAGACAGCGACCGTCGCCGGTGCCGTCGCAGGTCGCGCTGCCGAAGTCCGGCAGATTGCCTAACTTGCCTTGCGCGCCGGCGTCGTTAACAGGCACGCCGTCACTGAGCAACACGTTGAAATTGCGTGTACAGACCGGCATCGAAGGGCTCTGGTAGGCGCCCGGCGCCTCGCCGACAAATGCTTTCGGATCGATATCGCCGATCGGAAGCCCGAAATTGGGGCTTAGCGTGTCGGTCTTCGAGTTGCAGATTGCCGTAATCGGCATTCAGGCCGCGCCAGTACAGAGCAGATTCGTACAGCGCTTCGGCCAACGGCGTGGCGCCGCCATCGGCGAGACCATTGATCTTTGCCAGGATCGCGGCGCGGTCGGTATTGAGCGGGCTGATGGCATGCAGCACGCGCCCGCCGTCAGAGCCGGTGAAACGCATGACGCCGACGTTGACATCCTCGATCGCGTTCATGAGGTTCTTGGTTACCGCCTTCATGATGTCGATCTTGGGGATGCTCTCCGTGACCGGAGTTTCCTTCCAGTTCAGGTAGTTACCGTCGTAAATGGTATAGGCCTGGGTCGCGTCGCCGCTGCCCCACGTCAAAGCCGCACTCGGGTCCGATGTGAATCGGGCGAAGATCCGTCCCGGCCTGAGCATAGTAGTCTCCGGTCGTGCCGTTGCCATGCACGCTGTCATCGTTCTGGCACTCAACCAGGCCTGTTGCGTTGCCTATTTCCAGCTGCTGCCAGCGCTGGGAACTGGTGGCGTCGGCGCGGTATTGCACCATGACACCGGCGTATGCGCCGATGCCGCTCATACGCAGAGTGGCGTCAGCACAAACAAAGGCCGCCTCGTTGACGAACTGAGTATTGGTGCCGCCGACGCAGCTCGGCTCGATATCCAGCGTCGTCCAGTAGAACTTGTCGGCAGCGCAGGATCCGGTGTAGGTCAGCGTATTGTCATACGGCTTGGTCGTATCGACCGGGTCGCCCATACTTCCCGACGTGTCGAGAATGAACATGATGTTTGGAGGCGTGGCAACCGTATTGCCGGGATCGACAACAAGCAGCTCTGTGTCGTCTGCGATAGCCGGTGCGCCGGCGACCAACGTAACGAGCAATGACGCAGCGATTGATAGTGTCTTGTTCAGTTGAATATTCATAATTCTGTCCCCAGTGTCCTTTCTGAGCGGCTTATTGTGTGTAGATAAACACTTTCACAATCGTGTTGCTCTGCAGGCTCCGCCTTACGTTGACGACATGGCCGCTGCTGAGTTCCAGGCTTTCAATAACCTTACGAAAGTCGTCTAGTCGCACAGGCTTACCATCGACCGAGTAAACCGTTCGCTCGGTTACGCGATACGTTTCATAATCACAGTCATCGCATTCCTTGACGGTAATCGTGCCGCTCGGGCTGCTCGGTAGCCGCACCGACTGCACCAGTACCTCGTAGGTTCGGGTCGGCGCGTAATCTTGTGCCATCGCGGTTGCGCTCATTACGAGCAGCAGCGAAATAAAGGCGGTTGTCATTGTTTTCATCAGAATGCTCCGTGCCAAAACTAGAGTGAATCGTCCCCAGGACCTACAACGTAAAAGGCCTGGGTATGCAGCGCGCTCGCGTCGCGGTCGGTATCGCTGCCTGGTGCACGACTGGATTTCGCCTCCGAGGTGGCGAGGAAGTGATAAGCGGATATGCCGCTGCCAACGCCAAGGCTGAAGGCGCTATCGGGAACGAACGTTGTGTCTTCGGTGATCACGGTTCCCTTGTAAGCGTCATGCGTGCTGCCGCTGACGTAAGACGAGCCAAGATCCAACGGCGTAGGCGAAGGCACGAAGCGCCCCATAGACATGATCGTATCCAGGCCGGTCTCAGCCGCCTGAAAGGCGAACTCATAATTCTGGTCGTTTCGAGCCATCGCCAATTCGGTTGTGGCCGTGTTCATACCGGAAATAGCAAGCGTTGTGATGACAACGAGCAGCAGGAGGCTGATAACGAGAACGGCGCCCTGTTGCCTGTTGCGTCTACCGATTGTCTGATTGATAGTTTTCATAATTCTTCTCTTGATCAGGTTCTGGCATTACGTAAGAGTATGGTCTTCGAGACTTGCATCCGACGATAGCCGTCGGAGAACGTGCCAAGGTCGACATCGCCGGGCTCGTAGTCGTTCCCGTCCTGTACCGCCAGTTCGCGAGTTACGCTCCGAACCACCAGCCAGACGCGTGCGGTAAGGACAGTAGCGCCGGGCGAATAGCCGCTCGGTGCGGTTGGGTTGTAGACAGCATCACCTGGATTGACGTACCGATCGACCGTGTTGTCACCGTTCATGTCGATGCCCAGCTGCAGCTGGATATTCTCGACGCCGGGCGCAACCTCCTGGTCCTGTATGACTGACGCACCTGCATCAACAGTCAGTGTTTTGCGGCGCAGCGTCGGCGTATTGGGTATCAGCTCGGATTCCTGCGCGACGTAGTAACTGTTCACCAGTAAATTATGGGTCGCCGAGGGGTCTGTTGGCTGCGCGGGAAACGTCGGGTCTGCGGGCCCCGTGAATATCGACGGTATGACACCATTAGAAAACAACTGGCCGGCAATGCGCGAGCTCTGGATCTGCAAGCGACCGTTCGCCGGGAGCACCGGGGCGACGCTACCACGCCGTACCGTGATGGTGTCTGAGGACGTCTGCGCGGTGCCGGCACCGATCGACGGCGCGCAGGAAAGCCCATAGCTGTTGTTGAAGCCGTCAATTGGCAGCCCGAGGTCAAGTACCCAGCGTTCGGTGCAGTCATCAGGTGGCGCAAGAGTATTAGGGTCGTCAATGTTAGTGAAGGAGCGTCCGTCGATTTGCAGGCCGCGGCTGTTACGACCCCAGTTGCTCGCCATGCGAAGGTCTGCTTCGATCGTATCCATCGCGAACTGTGCGGTCTCCTGCACGCGGGCGATTGACTCGTTGATAACGAAAGCCTCACGGCTCTGGTTATATATATTGATCGTACCGATCATCAGGAACGAGCCGATAGCCAGTGCGACCATAAGTTCGACCAACGTCAGGCCGGCCTGTCGGTGGGCAAATATTCTTGGTGATGATTGCATGCGATGCACCCTCCTAAAACGGGTTGACCGGGATGATGATGGAGTAGCTCGGCGCCGTCTCGCCGGCCTCGTCCCAGGCCACACGGATCGCGTAGGTATTTGGCGTTACCGTGTCATCGAAAGTGATTGCGATGTTGCCGTTCGGCAGCATTTGATCGGCCTGCGTAAGCCAGAGGTCGATGTCGTTAGCCGCCATCTGTGCCGGCGTGCAATCGATGTTGCCCAACACACAGTTATTGTTACCGCGAACGCCTTCATAAACGACGCCGGCCCGCGGATTAGCGCGAATTCGGTCGGCCACGTCGCTGGCTAGTGTCACGGCGTGGTGGCGAAACGTGGAGGTACGACCGGCTTTCATGCCTTCAACGTACAGGCCGGCAATGCCGAGCATGCCGACGGACATGATTACCAGGGCGATCAGAACCTCGACCAACGAAAAGCCGGTCTCGTTTCGGATCGTGCGGAGATTTGTGTTCTTGACTGTCATTTCTCTCAGTTCCTTAGCTTGCTCGCAACGGCTCGCAGTGCCTTACGAGCACGTGAAGGTCGTTGTCGTCCATTACTTCCTGGATCATCGGTTTATCGCGCTGGATGGTTGCGCGACCAAGCGGTGTCGCTAAAAACAGGCGTGCGGCAGAACTGCCGCCTGCGGCTTTAATGTTGCCCCGCTTGTCGCACATGACAACTTGCGTAATCGCTGCATTCGAGCCAACCTGGCCGCGCCCCAATCCAGTGCCGGCAAAGCCGAAGTACTTGGCGTTATTGGCCACATTCATCGTAACGCCGTCTGGCAGGGCCGGGACCGCACGAAGTATGGTCTCGTCAACACCGACGGCGATGTCGCCATCAAGGTCGAGAAAGACGATATAACCGTCTTGCCAGTTGCCGGTACAGGTGGGTGAAGCCTCCATCGAGTCGGCGCTCGCACAGATCGTTATAAAAGTCTTGGCCCGTGAGGCCTCACTTCGTGCGTAGTGGAACGCCGCATGGAGGTCGTTGGCCGTGGCGGTCATGCGACTGTTCTGGCTGTAGGCGATCATGTTAGGTACGCCAACGGCCATGACCATGCCGACGATCGTGAGGGTTATCATCAATTCGTAGAGCGTGAAGCCCTTTTGGGATGTCTTGTTCATGTGCGCCACTATAAAGAGCGGCGGCGGGCCGTGTGGGACTATCCGACAAACGGGCGGGCGAAGCCGATAAGCGGTCTATTCTCGCTGATCGCATTTGACTTAATCCGCGCAGGTATAAGATCTGCCGGCGCGAGTCGACAGTGCGACTCGAGGCCGTCCGGTATAGCTGACGACGAGGCCTCGTGGCGAAGCCCGATTATTGCGGTCGCAAACGACGAAGGTACCATTTGTCGCACGCCGGAAAGTGGCCCGCAGGGTGAAGGCGCCCCGGTTCGCCTTGACGATCATATTTGCTGTTGACCTGGTGACGCCTGAGGATCGGCTCGCCAGGATCGACGCGCGGCGGTGAATCGCCATCCTTGTTCTCGAACATGAGCCAGCCACTGGACCAGTCTCTGCCACCGAGACACTGCAGGCCGTCGCCGCTCGGGCAGAGCGAAACCACCTTGCGGCGCATGATCGATTCCTTGCGCGCCAGGTGAATCGCGTGAAACAGGGCATTGACCTCGACGACCTGGCGCTGCCGGGCCAGCAGGGACCCGAAAGACGGTATGCCAATCGTCAGTAGTGCGGCGATCAGCGACGTCGTGACGAGCAATTCGTAGAGCGAGTAACCGGGTGATTGCCGGACCATAGCGGACCTCCTTGTCCCGGCCCATTGTCACCGGGAGCCCCGCCGTGACGCCGCCGTCGAATGTCCGCCGTATTCGCGGAAATGCCGCTGCGGCCGTGCCGCCGGAGTCCGCAGACATGGTATCCTTGGAAACAATTCCGGATTCACAGGACGTACAGCATGGCGCGCTCCGATATCCTCGATAAACTGCATCGCTACGGCATTAAGCCGACCCCCCAGCGGCTGAAGATCGCAGAAATATTGCTCGCGAAACCTCAGCACTTGTCCGCCGAGCAGATTCTGGATCGACTGCGCGAATCGGGCGGTGCCGTATCCAAGGCAACCGTCTATAACACACTGAATTTGTTCGGGGAACGCGGGCTTGTCAAAGAGCTCAGCGTGGATCCGGAGCGCCGCTATTACGACTCCTCGAATGTGCCGCATCACCACTTTTATAATGTCGATACCTGCGAGCTGACCGACATCGACGAGCACGATATTTGCTTCAGCGCGCTGCCGCGGCTACCCGAGGGTACGGAGAGCCAGAGCGTCGAGGTTTTGATCAAGGTCCGCCGTCGGCAGGATTAATTCGCCGAGGCCCTTTTCGGACCGAGCCGGCGAGGCTATACTTCGCGCCGCTTATCTGTGCCGGATTAGCTCAGTTGGTAGAGCGCCACATTCGTAATGTGGAAGTCAGGTGTTCGAATCACCTATCCGGCACCATTCTCTACTCCTCACCCGCGTATTCGAAGTCGCTGTTGCGAAACAGCTCCTGCTCGTCAAAACTGATGAACAGGTAGGCCCGGCCCTTGACTTCGACCTGCGTCGACAATGGCACTACGGGACCTCCATCCACCGCTGGCCCGAAGGTCAGTCTTGTCACCAGTTTCGCGATCCTGATGCCCATTGCAGGCTTGATCGGGTGAGCGGGTGCGAAGGTCTATGTATTCCAGGTAGGGTCCGGCCTTGTTGATCCGAATCGTAGCGTCGAGGCCGTCAACGACCGCGTGCTCGTTGTCGCCAGGATTAAACCCCAGCAGCCAATAATCTCCGGTTTCCTCGATCAGCCGAACCGAGTCCGGCTCGACCATCGCCTCGACGCTATCATTCTCGTTCCCGGAGTGATCACCAATCCGTTCTTCCTGGTATTGCTCTGCTTCCTTCTCGGTGGGAGCACGGTTGTCGACAGACAACAGTTGCCAGCGCTGATTCGAGGTCCGGCGTGGATCAAATCGTCCCACCCAGACGTGCTCGCTATCAACGCGTGTTTCGGTATAGGCCCACGTCTCGTGAAATTCGAAATCGACCGCCTCGACTGCGCTCTTGAAGAGCTGGTCGAGATCTTCTGCCCCAAACGTGGCGGGTGCCGTTATCAGGCTGAGGAGGACAACAGCGAGGCGCGTGTTCATTCTGCTTTTCTCAGGTAGAAGTCAAACGAGTCGCGCGTACTGAAGCGGTTATTGATCCAGAGCAGCAGCATGCCCTCGACCCAGTGTGCGTTCTCGACGTTGCCGACATCGATCGGCTCGAGTCCCATGCCCGACGCAAGTTTTGCCACGACCCTCTTCGCGCCGCTGCTGTTGCCGGCCAATGGCACCGATATGGGGCCGCCGGCGCTCTCCGGATCCATCATCGTTTTCCAGCTCAAGGTGTTGAAGGCTTTTACGACATCCGCATCGGGCTGCAGCTCCTGGATGATCTGGGCGTTTGACGTTGCGACGCTGTGGCGAAACGTCAAGAGCTTGCGTTCCATCGGGTTGGTTGGGTCGATGATGATCTTGCCGGAGAGATCGCCCAGGCCCATTACGATTTCTTTGACGCGCGTGCCGGGAACGGCAAGTACGACGATATCGGCGTCTTCAACTGATTTGCCCGGTGTCGTTACGGAAGCGTCGTTTCCGGTTTTTGCAGCCAGCTCCTGTGCATCGCTACCTTCGGGCTTGCGCGAGCCATACACGATCGTGTGGCCCTGCGCAGCAAACTCCGGGCCCAGTGCCGACGCTACGTTGCCGGTTCCAATAATGGCGATCGTCTCTGCAGAAGCGGCACCGGTGCACAGTGCCGAGGTGATCAGAACTAAGGCGGAAATGAGTCGGGAACGCATGATTATTCTCCGGGGTGAAGACGCCATTCTCGTTGACTTGTGAGCCGATTCTGACACACAGCGCCTGACCGGGCATGGCGCGATCAGGCAGACGATGACGCAGACGGCGCGGTATTGTCGCGCAACTGGCCTGTGCAGCTTCCACGGCCCCGATATTGGCTATGTTCAGCGAATCAGGATTTGGGATGGGCTATCGCAGGCGCTTCTCGAAGGCCTGGCGCTCAAAGGCATACTGAATGTCTTCGGCGTTTGCGCGAATCTTACGCAGAAATACGAGCCCGAAAAGGTAGCCACCGATACCACCCATAACGTGCGCCATGACGTTCACCACGCCGTGATCATCACGCGTGAGGAGTTGCACGACATCACCACCGATATACCACGTTGCGAGCATCCATCCGGGTATGGCAACTGAACCGAAGATGATGATGAAGAAGTAGTAGCACCGGATCTTGCCTTTCGGTAACAGGTACGCAAAAAGCCCCATCATTCCCATGACGACGCCGGAAAGGCCGAGCGTCCAGTAGTGTCCACCGGAGGCTGCCGCTGCCATAGAGCCGGTAAGACCAATGAACCAGGAATCGACGAGAACGAACGTCATAAACCAGAGAGGCCCGATCAGCATCTCCACGGCGGCTGCAAATGCGAAGAAAAAGACCAGGTTGAAAATAATGTGGCCCCAGTCGCCGTGCGCGAAACTCGATGTGATCATTGTCCACGGATTCCAGGAGCCAGTGTAGTATGCGAGCCCGGTATCAGGATCGGCAGGAACCAGACGGTTGTAGCGACGCACTTCGTCCTCGAGCATTTGCGCAACGTAAACGGACGAGTCAGCCGAATTGAATCCACTGAGCGGGCGCATTTCACCCGCCATATCCCTGATAACCTCGGCCGAGTCCCGTTCGGATCGTTGGCAATCGTGTACATGATCTCCGCACAGTTGTCGGTGCCCTGAGACGCGGCTATGCGATCAAAAATGATCGTCTCGAGGTGGCTCCGCGACGCGCCGCAGAAGCGCTCCATCGCCATACCGAATTCATGCCAGTCACTCTGTTGTTTCAGAAAAACCCCGGTGCAGATCAGGCAGACGAGCAGGGTGAGGATTGGAAACCGCGGCAGGTGAAAATCTGGCTTGACGGGCAGAAACATCGGCTGAGGCTACCACGCTGCTGAATTCGGGGCTAGTATATTAGATATTAGTAAACTATAATTAAGTACAGTCTAATGTAATGCCGACGTGTGATGCCATGTATGGCTCAAGGTTTCTCAATTGGATCAATTATTTAAGTACGTTCTCGTCGTGATCGGTATGACCTCGGCGGCTTCGCACAGGGTAGTCAAAGCGAAGGTCTCGAGGCCGCCTGGACTATCGCCCTCGGAGAAGACCCGCTCATCCAGGCATCCCGGAGCCAGGTTGCGGCCGCCGAAGCGGATCTCCTGGTCGCCAAAGCGGGGCGCCTGCCCACTGTTTCTGCGAGCGCCGGAATTACCCGGTTTGACGAGGCGCCGTCGTTCGATTTCAGTGGTGCCGGAGTGCCGGCCGTATTGCCGCTGTTTGGTGGCGAAACCATGAAGATGGCCGACGCGCGTGTGACGGTCCCGCTCTACACCGGGGGTCAGGTCGGCAACCGGATAGACGCCGCCGCGTCGCTGCTTGGCGTGCGGCGGTCGCAGTCGGCGGTCAACGAACAGGACATCGAAGCTTGCTGTTGCGCGGCACTACATTGACGTGCTGCGTGCAGAGAGCGCACTGGCCGTTGCGGACAGCAGTGTGAGGAGTCTTGCGGCACATGTCCGTGATGTCGAAGACATGTTCAAGTCGGGCTCGATCGCCCGTAACGACTACCTGGCGGCGGCTGTTTCGCTTGCCGATGTCGAGCAGCACAGGTTGCAGGCGAGCAACAGACTCGATCTCGCACGTGCCGCCTATAACAGGGCACTGGCCCGGTCACTGGACGCCGCGGTTAATCTCGATGCGAAGCTGCCGGGTATTGATCCTGACCTGGACGTGGCATCGCTAAACGCGTTGACCGCCATCGCCATGCAGAATCGCGTTGAACTGGCCGCGCTTGACGCGGCTGCCGATGCCTTTCGATACCAGTCACAGTCGGCCAGGGCGAGCGCGCGACCCCAGCTAGGCCTTACCGGCGGGTATATGGCCGTACAGAACGACTTCCTGAACCGCGATGAGTTCTGGATGGTTGGTGTAGGCCTGAACTGGACACTTTTCGACGGTGGGCAGGCTCGCAAGAAAGCGAGTGCGCTGTCGTTCAAGGAAAAAGCGATTCGACAGGAGCAGCAGAACCTCAGGTCCCACCTTGAGCTACAGGTGAGACAAGCCTGGCTGCGGCTGAACGAGACAACTGAACGTAAGCGGCTGACAGAGCGCGCCGTGGAACAAGCGGAGGAGAACCTGCGCGTCGTGCGCGACCGCTACCGCAACGGCGAGGGCACGAATACCGAAGTACTCGACGCCGAGGTATTGCGCAGCCGGAGTCGAAGCAACCATGACAACGCGGGATTTGATGCCAGACTGGCGTTGTATGAAATCGCCAGAGGAGTAGGGCGGCTATGAACCCATTCAGGATTTTCGCTGGTAGCTTTGTGCTGTGGTGCACGCTGACCGGAGCCGCCGTGGCCGCCGTTCCTTTCGAGATCGTCCCTGTCACTTACGAAGTTGCGCCGCGCGAACGCATCTGGGACGGTCGCATCGAAGCGGTCAACCAGGCCACGGTGTCTGCGCAAACCTCCGGACGCATCGCCGAGCTGCCGTTCGACGTCAACGACTTCGTTGACGCGGGCAAAGTCATCATGCGGTTTACCGATACCGAGCAGCGCGCGGCACTGACGCGCGCGGAAGCGTCGTTCGAGGAAGGCCGGGCCCGCTACGCCGAGGCCTCGCAGGAATTCGAACGGGTCTCGAGCATGTTCGAGAACGGCACTGTCTCGCAGTCGCGTTTCGATCAGGCGAAAGCAAATCGGGACGCAGCGCAGGCACGCCTGAACGCCGCAAGCTCAGGCGTCGGCACCGCGCGGGAACAGCTGGAGTACACGGTGGTTCGGGCGCCCTACGCGGGCATCGTTGCAAAACGACACGTCGAGCTTGGCGAACTGGTTTCGCCAGGCCAGCCGCTAATCACCGGCTTGTCATTGCAATCCCTGCGCGTGAACGTGGACGTTCCGCAGAGCATGTTCCATGCGATCCGGACCATCGGTAAAGCATTTGTTTATATCGACGATCGAGCGCATCGCGGGCACGGAGCTGACTTTTTATCCGGTGGCCGATGCTGCCGCGAACACATTTCGCGTAAGAGTCGATCTGCCGGACGGCAGCGCGACGCTGTATCCGGGCATGATCGTAAAAGTCGGTTTCGTGGTCGGTGAGACAAAGCGACTGCTGGTTCCTGCGGAGGCTGTCGTTCGCCGCAGCGAGCTCAGTGCGGTTTACGTTGCCAGCAGACGAACGGGTAATGCTTCGGCAGGTTCGTCTGGGACGCCGCTACGGGGATTCCATCGAGGTCCTCGCGGGCTTGAGCGAAGGCGAGCTCGTCGCCGCCGAGCCCGTGGCCGCCGGGATCTACCTCAAAGAGCAGTCGGGAGCGAAATAGGTGCCGACTGGCAACAGGAAACTCGGTTTCTCGGGCTCGCTGGCGAAGAAGTTCCAGGACTCGAAGATAACGCCGCTGCTTGCGCTCACTGGTCTGCTGTTGGGCCTGTTTGCTATTGCTGTGACGCCGCGCGAGGAAGAACCGCAGATCAACGTGACGTTCGCCAATATCTTTGTGCCGTTCCCGGGCGCCAGTGCGGTGGAGGTCGAGAACATCGTGGCCGTGCCGATGGAGCAGGTGCTGGCGGAAATCGAAGGTGTCAAGCACACCTACTCGGTATCGAAACCCGGCATGGCCGTGCTGACGATACAGTTCGAGGTCGGTGAGGACCGCACCGACGCCATCGTGCGGCTGTACAACGCGGTGTATTCCAATCAGGACTGGCAGCCGCCGGGTAGCGGCGTTCTGCAGCCGTTGATACAGCCGAAAGGGATCGACGATGTACCGACCGTCACCGTAACGCTGTGGACGACGGATCCGGCGCGCGGCGCGCATGAGCTGCAGCGAATCGCGCACTCGATCGAAGCGGAGATCAAACGCGTCCCGGGTACGCGCGACGTCTACACGGTTGGCGGTCCCGACCAGGTCGTGCACGTCAAGCTCGATCCACAGCGCATGGCCGCCTACGGGCTGTCACTGGACGCGTTGCGACTATGCGCTGCAAGTCAGCAATGTCGTGTCCCATGCGGGCTCGCTGGTAGCCGATAACAGGAATGTCCCGGTTACCGTGGGCACGTTTCTCGCTGATCGTGATGACGTCGCCGAGATGGTAGTGGGCGTTACCGGCGGCAAAGCCGATCTATCTCGACGATGTAGCTGACGTTTCCGCGGGTCCGGACCATCCGGAACAGTACGTGCGTTTTGGCAGCGGCGCCGCCGCCGGGGCGATCGGACTTCCGCCGGGCATTGCTGCGCCTGCCGTAACGCTGGCCATTGCCAAGAAACCTGGGACGAATGCCGCGCGCATGGCTGAGCAGGTTGTCGATCGGCTCGGCGCGCTTCGCGGTATTTTCATACCCGACGGTGTCGAATACACCGTGACGCGTAACTACGGCAAGACCGCCGACGACAAAGCGAAGAAGCTCATCCAGAAGCTCGCCTTTGCAACGGTGTCCGTCATTCTGCTGATAATGGTATCGCTCGGTTGGCGCGAAGCGGTGGTGGTTGGCTCGGCGGTAGTGGTGACACTGATGCTGACCCTGTTTGCATCGTGGGCCTGGGGATTCACCATCAACCGAGTCTCGTTGTTCGCGCTGATCTTCTCGATCGGTATCCTCGTCGATGACGCCATCGTTGTCGTGGAGAATATCCATCGACACATGGCGATGGGCGGCAAGACCCTGTTCGAGGCGATTCCGCCGGCCGTGGACGAGGTGGGTGGACCGACGATTCTTGCGACCTTCACAGTAATTGCAGCGTTGCTGCCAATGGCTTTCGTGACCGGGCTGATGGGGCCCTACATGAGCCCGATCCCGATCAACGCCAGCATCGGTATGCTGCTGTCGCTGGCTGTGGCCTTGATCATTACGCCGTGGGCCTGCCTCAAGCTGCTGCAGAGCGATCATTCCGAACACCAGGCCGACGATGCCTCTACGCGGTGGCTCGATCAGCTGTTTCGCAAGCTTGTCGGCCCGTTCCTGCGCGGCGCTGCGGGCAAGCGGCCACGACGCTGGCTGCTGGGTGGCGTGTTCGTTGCGATCCTGCTCGCGATGGGCCTGGTCGTGATGCAGGCCGTCGTCATGAAAATGCTGCCGTTCGACAACAAATCCGAGTTCCAGGTCGTGCTCGACATGCCCGAGGGCACAACGGTCGAACAGACGGGTCGTGTACTGGACGAAATGGCCGACTATCTGAGCGCGCTGCCGGAGGTCACCGACTTCCAGGTTTACGTTGGTACTGCGGCGCCGATCAACTTCAACGGATTGGTGCGCCAGTACTACCTGCGCGAGGGCGCAAATGTCGGGGATATCCAGGTCAATCTTGTCAGCAAGTCGCAGCGCGACCGTAAGAGCCATGAAATCGCGACCGCCGTCAGGGCACGCCTCAATGAGATTGGCACAAGCTATGGCGGTGCGGTGAAGATCGTCGAGGTGCCACCCGGACCACCCGTACAGTCTCCGCTGGTCGCCGAAGTGTACGGTCCCGATTATGCCGGCCAGCAAGACATCGCCCGCCAGCTGCGCGAGTTGTTCGCAGCGACGCCCGATATCGTAGACATCGACGATAGCGTTGAAGCCTCGGCGCCGCGTTTCGTCGTGTCGGTCGACAGAAACAAGGCAGCCATGCTGGGCGTCTCGCAGGCTAGCGTCGCGCACGCGCTGCAGACGGCGCTAAATGGCGAAGATGTGACCTATGTTCGCGATGGCTTCCAGAAGTACCCGGTTCCCGTGCGCCTCGAGCTGCCGGTCGCGGACAAATCAGATCTGGACAGTCTCCTGATGATTCGAGTGGCCGGCCGTGATGGCAATCTTGCCCCCCTTACCGAGATTGTCGACGTCCGTGAAGCCGAGTGGGAACAGACCATCTATCACAAGGACCTGTTGCCCGTCGTCTTCGTTACGGGCGATATGGCCGGCCACTTCGATTCGCCGTTGTACGGCATGTTCAACATGGTGAGCACCATCAACGACGAACAAGTGCTGGGTGAGAAGCTTGAGCAGCGATTTATTAACCAACCCGACAATCCTTATAACTACAGCCTCAAATGGGATGGCGAGTGGCAGATTACCTACGAGACGTTTCGCGATATGGGGATCGCCTACTCGGTCGGTTTGATACTCATTTACCTGCTGGTCGTCGGCCAGTTCCGGTCCTACACGGTGCCGTTGATCATCATGGCGCCCATTCCGCTCACGATCATCGGCGTCATGCCGGGACACGCGCTCCTGGGTGCACAGTTCACGGCGACCTCGATGATCGGCATGATTGCTCTCGCCGGCATTATCGTCCGGAATTCGATATTGCTCGTCGACTTTGTGCGGCAGGAGGTCGATGCCGGCATCGAGCTTCAGGAAGCCGTGATTCGGGCCGGCGCCGTGCGGGCGAAACCCATCGCGTTGACGGCGCTGGCTGCCATGCTGGGTGCGTTCTTCATTCTCGACGATCCGATCTTCAACGGACTTGCCGTGACGCTCATTTTCGGCATCCTGGTGTCGACTGTTGCTGACACTGGTTGTCATTCCGGTTCTCTACTACGCGTTCGGTTACAAGTCGGAACAATGAGTCAATATTTTCGTTAGAATCACCACAGAACCGACGCTGACCGGCATTTGAACTGAAGGACGAGCTTGAAGAAGTCGCTGATCGCACTTTCCCGAGACGCGCTAGGCAGCCTGCGTGATCTGACGCCGATTATCATCGTCATCGGCGTATTCCAGGTCTGGGTCATCAAGCAACCCGTATCCGGCTTCGTATCGCTGATTTTCGGTGCAGTTTTTGTGATCCTCGGTCTCGCATTTTTCATATTCGGATTGCGTATTGCGTTGTTCCCAATCGGTGAAGGACTCGCGCACTCGTTGGCGAAGAAAGGCAGCGCGTTCTGGCTATTTGCGTTTGCATTCGTACTCGGCTTTGGCACAACAATAGCGGAGCCGGCACTGCTGGCCGTTGCAGCTGAAGCTTCGGAAGTGGCCGTTGACGCCGGTGTTATCGCGGCGACGGAAGAAGCCAGGTCCAGCTATGCGCTCGGCCTGCGGCTCGTGGTCGCACTGTCGGTCGGCGTTGCGCTTCTCATCGGTGTAATGCGCATCATCGCGAACTGGTCGCTGCCGGTGATGATCATCAGCGGCTACATCCTGGTGGTGTTGGTAACGACCATCGCACCCGCCGAGATCGTCGGCGTTGCGTATGACTCGGGCGGTGTGACCACATCAACGGTCACGGTACCGCTGGTAACGGCGCTCGGCGTTGGTCTCGCCAGCTCATTGAAAGGACGTAACGCGATGACGGATGGCTTCGGGCTGATAGCGTTCGCTTCGCTAACGCCAATCCTGTTTGTGCTGCTGTACGGGATCATTCTCGAATGGATCTGATCCGCGACACGCTGATGTTTGTCGGCAACAGTGCAGTCGATGTACTGCCGATCGTTATTTTCCTGTTTGCTTTTCAGAAGTTCGTCATTGGCGGCCGAATACCGAACTTCAAACGAATCCTTGTTGGCTTCGGATTTGTCATCGTGGGATTAGGTCTGTTTCTCGAAGGTCTCGAGCAGACGCTTTTTCCGCTTGGTCGATTGATGGCACAGCAATTGACCGATCCCGAGTTCCTGCGCGCGACACGCGTCACCGTTGCCGGCGCTTTGGGCTGGCAGGACTACCACTGGGTGTATTTGTTCGCAGCCGCCATCGGGTTCAGCACGACATTGGCCGAACCTGCGCTGATGGCCGTAGCGATAAAGGCGAACTCGGTATCCGGTGGTGCTATCGGCATATGGGGGCTGCGGGTCGCCGTGGCCATCGGCGCTGGCGTCGGCGTGAGCCTGGGTTGTTTTAGAATTATTTCCGGGTTGCCGCTGCAGTATTTCATAGCGGCCGGCTACCTCGTGGTCATCGTGCAAACGACACTCGCGCCAAAACTGATCGTGCCGCTGGCGTATGACTCGGGCGGCGTGACGACGTCCACTGTGACGGTACCGCTGATTACGGCCCTTGGACTCGGTCTCGCAGAAGCGGTACCGGGCCGCAGCCCGCTACTGGACGGATTTGGACTGGTCGCATTTGCGGCCCTGTTTCCGATAATCTCGGTGTTGGCCTACGGCCAGCTGGCAGTCTTGAGACAACAAGTAGACCTTTCCGATAACGAACAAGACGAATTGCAAGAGGACAAAGACCATGCACTTTAAGCTGATAGTCGCCTTCGTCGAAGACTCAACGACTGACGCCATCATGGAGGCCGCACGCGAAGCAGGCGCGACGGGGTGTACCGTGATACCGAATGCCCGCGGCGAAGGCATCAAAGAGAGTAAGACTTTCTTCGGACTAACGCTGAGCTCGCAGCGCGACGTTGTGCTGTTGCTGGTTGAGCAACACCTGAGTCGCCATATCCTGGAACATATTGGCGAGGTTGGTGAGTTTGACAAGAAGCCCGGCACCGGAATTGCGGTGCTGATCGACGTCGAAGATGCGGTTGGCGTTGTCCATCAGGCGCAGGAGCTGGTTGATTTAGTGGAGGAAAACCTATGAACATCCCAAACTGGGGTCCGGTGCGCGACTGTATGCGCACCAATGTGACGGAGGTCGATGGCTCGATCGATGTCCTGGCGGCACTGAAAATAATGAAGAAAGTCGGTGCGACGAGCCTGATCGTAAAACGACGTGACGAACACGATGAGCACGGCATGCTGCTGTTCTCGGATATCGCGAAACAGGTCATCGCAAAAAACCGCGCGCCGGAGCGCGTCAACGTCTACGAGATCATGGCGAAGCCGGTTCTTTCGGTGCGGCC
>CAWJBO010000007.1:0-120899 GCA_963841145.1 uncultured Gammaproteobacteria bacterium | reverse complement strand
GTGGAGGGCATCGGGCTGATCATGGGCGTCGACCGACTGTTGGACATGACGCGTACCGCCGTCAACGTTACCGGTGATGCGGCGATCACGACCATCGTCGCCAAGAGTGAGGGCAGCCTGGACGAGGGGATTTTCTACGATCCCGACGCCGGGATCGTCGAGGAAATACATCTGCCGCACGCCTCGGCGGATTCCGCGTCTACCTCTTAGGGCCTGTTAACACTAGACTGATAAGCACTGTTTTGATCAGGAAGGCGCCAATCAAGGCGCGACGAGCGCCGTTTGGTCATTCCAAATAAAGCGAGGAGCAACGCCGAGTGGCGCCTTCCTGGCCATAACCCGAAGGGCCGGGGCTATTTTTCGGCCCGGCGGCGTTATCAGTCGCTCACATAGATTCACTATACGGCGCTCCCTCTGCCTTGCCGGACGAAAAAATAGCTCCGGCAGTGCGTATCAGTTTAGTGTTAACAAGCCCCAGGTCCCACAAGCTGATTCACGCGGGATCCACCGTGCCCCGCCACGGTGCGGGCATGGTTCGATCGCTACCGTCAATTCAGCGGCACGATGATCATTTTCAGATCATTGAAGAAAATCTCGCCGATGTAGTCGAAGACCGTGACGAAAGGAACGCCGAATAAGTTGGGCGCGAAATCCTCCGTCGTTCCGGATCTCACCGCCAATCCAGCCAGGGCCGCCGCAAGAATTGCGATCAGAATCTGCCAGAGCAGCGCCAGTTTCCGCATGTCTCCTGCCGACGGCTCAGCGGCCGCCGTCTCTATTTTTATCGAGAAGGCTTACTGGAACAGATCTTGTGCGGCCAGCACGTCCTTGTTGGTAGCGATATCCGCCTCGGCACGCAAGGCCTGCACGAACGCCACGAAGTCACCGATTCCGGACTGATCGGCCAGCTCCAGCCTGCCCGCATCGCGATCCGGGAGCGGGATCGACTCCGGCCGTCCCGGGACAACCGCGTCGAGGCTGAACACCGTAAAGCCGCCTGCCTGGTTTCGCGTGCTACCGGTCGTCGGCTTGTCCTGTGACGGCTTCAGCGCGGTGAACACAGCGACAGCAAGAGACTGATCCGTATCCTGCGCATTGCGCATCATCACTCTTGGTTCCGGCCCGCCAGCGCCAACGCTTGCTGCAGCGTCCGCGAACGTCTGTCCGGCGTCCAGTGCCGCCAGCATGTCGTTGGCCTTGTCGCTCATAAGGAGCTCGGCCTGCTGGCTCTCGAGGGCTTCTGCAACGAGGTCACGGACGCTCTCGAGCGGCTGGCGCGTTGCTGCCACGTGATTAGAGACGCTGAATACGGCTGAACGATTGGCATCGATTTCAACAACAACAGATAACAGACCGCCGTTCAATACGGATTCGTCAAAGATCGCGTCGATCGCCGCCACGCTGCTGCCGATTGGCTCACCACCCTGGCGGGTGAAGCCCTTTACTGATTTCAGTTCAACCCCAACCGTCTCCGCCAGTCCACGGATATCGCTGGCATCGAACAGCGCGTCGGACAGCTTGCGCTCGGACTCGCGGAACAGGCTTTCTGCCTGCTGCTCCTGCAGTTCGGTCGTCAGCTCGCCGCGAACCTGGTCGAGCGGCAGCGGGCCGCGCTCGAGGATGCGATCAAGCCGCACCACGTGGAACCCGAAGTCCGTCTCGATCGGGCCCACAATTTCGCCTTCTGCCATCGAGAAGATCGAGCCGCCCAGCTCTCCCGGCAACTGCGTGCGCGTCAGCACACCGAGGTCACCGCCGTTGGCGGCCGTGCCGCCGTCCTGCGAGTTATCGCGCGCGAGGTCTTCGAAGGACTCGCCCGCCTGCGCGCGCGCCAACAGTTCGACCTGCTTGCGCTTTCGCCGCATCTTCGTCGTCGCCGAGAAGGATGAGTATGTGTCGTGCCTGGCGCTGTTCATCCTGCAGGTAACGATCAGAGTTCAGTTCGTAGTAGCTCTGCAGATCCTGCTCGCTGACGCTGACGCTGGCAGCGACCGCGTCGCGCGAAACCTCGACATACTCGATGTCGGCGGATTCCGGCACCTGGTAGAGCATCGGGTTGGCGTCGTAGTACGCCGTGATCATCTCGTCAGTAACGGCAACCTCGCCCGCCACGCTTGCCGGATCGATAGTCGCCGTTGTTACGACTCGCTGTTCGGCGGCGAGGTTCAGGTAACGACGGTAGCTCGACGGTGTCACCAGCGCGGAGCCGCGTATGGCGCGCTGCAGCTGATCGCGTCGCAACGACTGGCGCTGCACGGCTTCGAACCGAGCGGGTTCGTAGCCAACCTGCGCCAGCAGCATGCGATAAGTCTCGATGTCGAACTCGCCATCCACCTGGAATTCCTCGGCCCCCTGGATCATGGCCGTGACCTGCTCATCGCTGATCTGGTAGCCGGCTTCGTCGAGGTAGTTGTCAATGACACGCTGCTGGATGAGCTGCTCAAGTACGTTTGAGCGCAGCTGCTGACGAAATTGCTCCGGCAGCTGGGCAAGCTGCGGATTGCTTTGTAGCTGGTCGCGGTAGGCGTTCTCGAACTGCGCCACGCCGATATCGACGCCGTCGACCTTGGCCGCGTAAGAGCTGCCGATGAAGCTGTAGTTCAGTCCAACGAAGACGAACGACAGGCCGATGAGGCCGAGAATCGAGATTGCGATCCAGCCGGTGAATTTTTCACGAAGGTTCTGCAGCATGATTTGGGTGTCTTTTTGACGGGGGCGCGCGGCCCGGAAACAAGGCGACGCATTCTAACGGACGTGGGTCAGGAGGCCAATAGATAGGGCATATGAATATTTTGGCGAATTGCGAGAGCCAGGGGTGTGGCGGGGTCGATTCGAACGACCGTAGGAGCGACCCCAAGGTCGCGAAGCGTAGCGGCAGCCGGAAGGCTGCTAATAAGCCTACAGGCCATGCTTCCGCCAAAAAGAACCTTGTAGGAGCGCCCCCAGGGCGCGAAGCATCGCGGCAGCCGCCAGGCTGCTAATAGCCAACAGGCCATGCTTGTAGCCGAAAATTGTAGCCGAAAAGCTATTGGCAGCCTGGCGGCTGCGGCTACGCTTCGCGGCCAATGGCCGCTCCTACAGCGTTCTTTTCGGCCGCGACGTGGCCTGACGGGCTGTTGGCCGCTCCTACAGGGTCATACCAGTAGGGTCTTTCCGGCAGGGTCTTTCCGGTAGGGTCTTTCCAGTAGGGTCTTTCCAGTAGGGTCGTTCCGGCAGGGTCGTTTCGGGCAAAAAAAATCCCCGGACCCAAACGGGTCCGGGGATTTTTCATCAGTGGCGGAGCGGACGGGATTGATGGCCGCCTTCGACGGCCACCCCTGCGGGGCGCACCCCAAGGGCACTTCCTCCGGGGCGCACTGCGTGCGTCCAAATCGGCCTGCGGCGCGATTTGTCAAACCCGCTTCGCGGCTCCGAGTACGTCGCTTGGCCAAAAAAAAAGTCCCGGGCCCTAAAGGACCCGAGACTTTTTCATCAGTGGCGGAGCGGACGGGACTCGAACCCGCGACCCCCGGCGTGACAGGCCGGTATTCTAACCAACTGAACTACCGCTCCGAATCTGGTGGGTGCTGACGGGATCGAACCGCCGACCCTCGCCTTGTAAGGGCGATGCTCTACCAGCTGAGCTAAGCACCCAGAAGCCCGTGGTTGCGGGCTTAAATCCCCCAATCACGAGCTTTTTCGAGGCCTGCTGCCTCGAGGGGCGCGCTAGTTTACGGCATCCTTCAGGCCTTTGCCAGCCTTAAATCCGGGCACATTACTGGCCTTGATTTGGATGGTTTCACCGGTGCGAGGATTACGTCCGGCGCGGGCCGCGCGGGCCTTGACAGAGAATGTTCCGAAGCCAACGAGAGATACCGAACCGCCATTGGAAAGCGTCCCAGTGATGCTATCTAGCACTGCGTCGACCGCCTTGGTTGCGTCAGCGCGTGATAGTCCAGCAGCACTTGCAACCGCGTCTATAAGTTCACCTTTGTTCATGCTTTCACCCTTGCAGATTGATTAAAAGATTTGTCATCAATCCAGCGAGCTCCCCCTTGGCGCAATCCGCTGAATGGCTGTTGGCGGCTCCGTGCATCCACCAACAGCTGCGATGCTTATACCAACTGGCATATATACCGTCAAATATCGCTTAACCACGCGGGTTTCAGCATGTCAGTGCGGCCGGACGACGTCCTCGCTTTTTTGCTCGTCGGCGGGCGTTTTTGCCTCGGCCTCTTCATCGCCTGACTTGGCCTCGGGCACGGGCTGATGAATCAGTGCATGCTCCATGACCTGGTCGATCCATTTCACTGGAACAATCGTCAGCTTGTCCTTGATGTTCTTCGGTATTTCCGCGAGATCCTTCTCATTCTCTTCAGGAATCAGGACCTTGCCGATACCACCACGGTGGGCCGCCAGCAGCTTCTCCTTGAGACCGCCAATTGGCAGTACTTCGCCGCGCAGCGTGATCTCGCCGGTCATCGCGACATCGCTCTTCACCGGGATATTCGGTCAATGCCGAGACCAGGGCCGTACACATGCCAACTCCCGCACTCGGACCGTCCTTCGGCGTGGCGCCTTCGGGCACGTGAATGTGCACGTCGACCTTCTGGTAGAATCTCTTCATCGATGCCGAGAACGCTTGGCACGACTTCGCACGACCGTCATCGCGGCCTGGATGGATTCGGTCATGACTTCGCCGAGCTGACCGGTGTGCGTGAGCTTGCCTTTACCCGGCACCACGGCCGCTTCGATGGTGAGAAGCTCGCCGCCAACTTCGGTCCAGGCGAGGCCGGTAACCTGCCCGACCTGATCGTTATCCTCGGCTTTGCCGTAGCGGAAGCGCCGCACGCCAAGGTACTTTTCCATACTTTTCGACGTGACCAAAACGCGACTCGTGCGCGCTTTCAGCAGCAGCGATTTCACGACCTTGCGGCAGATCTTAGAGATCTCGCGTTCGAGGTTGCGCACACCGGATTCGCGCGTGTAGTGCTGAATAATGTCGCGCACCGCACTTTCGGTGATCTTCAGTTCGGTCTCTTTCAGACCGTTCTCTTTGAGCTGCTTCGGTACCAGGTACTTCAGCGCGATCTTGGTCTTCTCATCCTCGGTGTAACCCGGGATGCGAATGACTTCCATACGATCGAGCAGCGGAGCCGGGATGTTCAGGCTGTTTGCCGTGCAGACGAACATCGTGTCTGACAGGTCGAAATCGACCTCGAGGTAGTGATCCGCGAACGTCGAGTTCTGCTCGGGATCGAGCACTTCGAGTAAGGCCGACGACGGATCGCCACGGAAGTCCATGGCCATCTTGTCGATTTCGTCGAGCAGGAACAGCGGGTTGCGCACGCCGGTCTTCGACAGGTTCTGGATAATCTTGCCCGGCATCGAACCAATATAGGTACGCCGATGACCGCGGATCTCCGCTTCGTCGCGCACGCCGCCCAGCGACATGCGCACAAATTTACGGTTGGTCGAACGTGCGATGCTCTGGCCGAGCGACGTCTTGCCAACGCCCGGCGGTCCAACGAGGCAAAGAATCGGTCCTTTCAGTTTCTTGACGCGCTGCTGCACCGCGAGATACTCGAGGATGCGTTCCTTGACCTTCTCGAGACCGTAGTGATCTGCCTCAAGAACTTCTTCGGCTTTCTTCAGGTCCTTGAATACCTTGCTGCGTTTCTTCCACGGCGCCTTGACCAGCCAGTCGACGTAGTTGCGAACCACGGTGGCCTCGGCTGACATCGGCGACATGAGCTTTAGTTTGTTGAGCTCGGAAACCGCTTTCTCTTTCGCTTCCTTCGGCATGCCGGCTTTCTCGATCTTCTTTTCCAGATCGGCGAGTTCGTTCGGCGCATCCTCCATTTCACCGAGCTCTTTCTGGATGGCCTTCATCTGCTCATTCAGGTAGTACTCGCGCTGGCTCTTTTCCATCTGCTGCTTGACGCGGCCGCGGATGCGCTTCTCGATCTGCAGCACATCGATCTCGCCTTCGATAATGCCGAGCACCTGCTCGAGACGGCTCTTGATGTCCTGGATCTCGAGGATGCGTTGCTTCTCCGAGAGCTTCAGTGCCATGTGGGCGGCGACGGTGTCGGCCAGCCGGCCCGGCTCGTCGATGCCGGACAGCGAGGTCAGGACCTCGGGCGGCACTTTCTTGTTCAGTTTTACGTACTGCTCGAACTGCGAAATGATCGAACGCACCATAACGTCGATCTCGCGCTCGTCGTGACGGTCGTTTTCATCGAGCAGCGTGATTTCGGCGGAAAAATGGTCGCCGACGTTGAAACGATCGATCAGCGCGCGCTCACCGCCCTCAACCAGCACCTTGACGGTGCCGTCAGGCAGCTTCAGGAGCTGCAGGATGGTCGCAAGCGTACCGACCTCGTACAGGTCGGAAGGCTGCGGGTCATCCAGGTCCGCGGTCTCCTGGGCTACCAGCAGGATGCGCTTGCCGGCGTCCATCGCCTTATTGAGCGCGACGATCGACTTTTCGCGCCCGACAAACAGCGGGATGACCATATGCGGATAGACGACGACGTCGCGTAGCGGCAGTACCGGTACGCCGGACAGATCGTCGCCCGCGTTTTCTTCTAAAGATGAGATTAGATCGTTCTCGGACACCAGGTTAGACCTCGACTAAATAAGCTGTTAGTGGAGATGCGACCTTTCGGCCGCATTTCAAGCGGAATTGGCACACAAAGTCTATCGGCCGGTAGCCCGTGAGACTTAAGCGCCGTCCGAACCGGTGGGCCGTGGCGGCTGCTCGATGTTGACCGTCGGCGGCTCATCAGACTCATAAATGACGTACGGCTGTGTCTCACCGGTGACCACAGCCTCGTCAACGACAACCTTCTTCGCAGAGGTGGAAGATGGCAGGTCGTACATCGTATCGAGCAATACGTTTTCGAGAATGGTGCGCAGTCCGCGGGCACCCGTCTTGCGCTCCATCGCCTTCTTGGCAACCGCACGCAGCGCGTCTTCGCGGAACTCCAGCTCAACACCCTCCATCTCGAAGAGTCGGCCGTATTGTTTGGTGAGCGCGTTCTTTGGCTCCAGCAGGATCTGGATGAGTGCGTCTTCGTCGAGTTCCTCGAGCGTCGCGACGACCGGCAGGCGGCCGACGAACTCAGGGATGAGACCGAAACGGATCAGGTCCTCGGGCTCAACGTCGACGAGCAGCTCACCGATGCTTTGCTCATCCTCGTCGGTCTTGACGTCGGCCACAAAGCCGATGCCGCTCTTGGTCGAACGGTTCAGGATGATCTTTTCAAGGCCGGCAAAAGCGCCGCCACAGATAAACAGGATATTGCCCGTATCCACCTGCAGGAACTCCTGCTGCGGATGCTTGCGGCCACCCTGCGGCGGTACCGATGCGATCGTGCCTTCGATCAGCTTCAACAGCGCCTGCTGCACGCCCTCGCCCGATACGTCACGCGTAATCGACGGGTTGTCGGATTTCCGCGAGATCTTGTCGATCTCGTCAATGTAAACGATGCCGGTCTGCGCTTTCTCGACATCGTAGTCGCACTTCTGCAGCAGCTTCTGGATGATGTTCTCGACGTCCTCACCGACGTAGCCCGCTTCGGTCAGGGTCGTTGCGTCGGCGATCGTGAAAGGAACGTTGAGGAGGCGCGCCAGCGTTTCTGCGAGCAGCGTCTTGCCGCAGCCCGTCGGGCCAATCAGCAGGATGTTACTTTTCGCGAGCTCGATGTCGTCCTTGCCGCGTTCTTTCTGGCGCTCGTTGAGGCGCTTGTAGTGATTGTAGACGGCGACGGACAGGACTTTCTTCGCGCGCATCTGGCCAATGACATACTCGTCGAGTACATCCTTGATCTCTTTCGGCTTGGGTAGCTTGTCCTGGGCGGTATCGCCCGTGTCCTCGAGCTCTTCGCGAATAATGTCGTTGCAAAGCTCGACACACTCGTCACAGATAAAGACGGAAGGTCCCGCGATCAGCTTGCGGACCTCGTGCTGGGATTTGCCGCAAAAAGAACAATAGAGGAGTTTGCCGTCCTCGTTCTTACCGCGGGAATCGTCACTCATACTGTGCCGGCCTCTGTGTCTAAAAAAATCAGTCTGTTACGTGCACTTAACGAGACTGGGGATGTATATAACATGCGCTCTTTCGAGGTGCAAAGTGCCACGTCCCGGAAGTGCAAGCTTGTTATGTAAGTTATTGATTTATGGACGATCAATCGTCGTCTTTGCCGCTCATGTCCTGGCGCTTGGCAAGCACATGGTCAACCAGCCCGTATTCCAGGGCCGCATCGGCACTCATGAAATTGTCGCGTTCCAGGTCCTGCTCGATCTTCTCGAGCGTCTGGCCGGTATGCTTGGACATGATCGTATTCAGCCGGCGCTTGAGCTCCAGCACCTCCTGCGCGTGGATGTGTATGTCCGTAACCTGGCCCTGGTAGCCGGCACTCGGCTGGTGAACCATGACGCGTGAATGCGGCAGCGCGTAGCGCTTGCCCTTGGCACCACCGGCGAGCAACAGCGCGCCCATGCTGGCCGCCTGGCCGACGCAAATAGTGGAGACATCGCAGTTGATGAATTGCATCGTGTCGTAAATAGACAGGCCCGACGAGACGACGCCGCCCGGTGAATTGATATAGAGATGAATGTCCTTGTTCGCGTTCTCGGACTCCAGGTACAGGAGCTGAGCCACAATCAGGTTGGCCATCTGATCTTCGACCGGACCGACGATGAAGATAAGGCGGTCCTTGAGAAGCCTCGAGTAGATGTCGTAGGCACGCTCGCCGCGTGCCGTCTGTTCGACGACCATGGGGACGAGGTTCAATGATGTTGCGCTCATAAGTGTCATTTCCGTTTTAGCCGACGCTTGCCGATTACCGGCAACGATTATCTCACGAAGCCGGTGCGTTCATGTAGTCCTTGAACGAGATCTTTTTGCTTTTGACCTTGCCGTTCTCAAGCAGCCAGTCGATCGCCATCTGTTCGACTACCATCGGCTCAATCTGTTGCATGACCTGCGGGTTGCCCAGGTACATTTCAACCATCTCGCCGGAATTCTCGTAGCTGGCACACATTTCCTCGACATGGGCACGCAAGCTGGCCTCGTCCGCCTCCAGCCCCTTGTCAGTAATGACCTGCCGCAGCAGCAAACCCAGCCGGACGCGCTTTTCCGCCGCCTCGAAGAAATTATCGATCGACGGCGCCTGGTCGTGATCCTCAATGCCCATACGACGCATGGCGTCGTGCTGCAGCGAGTGCGCTTCCTGCTGCTTCAGCGTTTGCGGAATATCCAGTGGATTGCTGGCCAGCAACGCCTCCATGACCTGCTCGCGGAGGTCGCTCTTTGTCTTCTGCTCAGCCTCGCGCTCCATGTTCTCGCGCACGTCCTTGAGGAACCGCTCCATGCCACCCTCGGTGACGTTGAACATCTCGGCGAATTCATCATTGAGTTCCGGCAGGACGCGCTCCTCGACGCGGTGCGTCTTGATGCTGAAGTCGGCTTTTTCGCCGGCCAGGTCCTCTGCCTGATAGTCCTTCGGGAACTTCACCTTGAAGGTCTTCTCGTCGCCAGCCTTGACGCCTTTCAGCCCCTTCTCGAAATCCGGCAGCATCTGGCCTTCGCCGAGGATCACGGGAATCTCGGTACCCTGCCCTCCCTGGAAGGCCTCGCCATTCAGCTCACCGGCGAAGTCGACGACCACGCGATCGCCGTCCTTGCTCTTGCGATCGACGGTCTGCCAGTCCGCTTTCTGCGTGCGCAGGTTCATCAGCATGTCGTCGACGTCGCTATCGCCAATCTGCACATCGGGTTTGTCGATCTTGAGCTTGTCGAGGTCCTTGAGCGTGACCTCCGGCATGATCTCGAACGTCGCCACGTAGGCGAAGGTCTTGCCGTCCTCATCCTCGGTCTCGATCTTGGGACCGCCGGCCGGGTTCAGCTTCTGCTCCGTTACCGCATCGGAGTAGCTCTTTTGCAGGATCTCGCCGAGGACTTCCTCGCGAACCTGTTTGCCGTAGTGCTGCTTGACGACCCTGGGCGGTACCTTGCCCGGACGAAAACCCTTGATCTTCGCCGTACGACCGACATTCTTCAGGCGTGAGTCCACCTGCTGCTCGATAGGCTCGATCGGCAGCTCAACGCGCATACGGCGCTCCAGAGCACCGGTCGACTCCACAGTGACATTCATTCTATTAATTCTCTTTAAATTAGTGACTTATGTTTCATTCCAGGATCGGATAGGACTTGGTGCGAAAGGAGAGACTCGAACTCTCACGGGTTACCCCACTGGCACCTAAAGCCAGCGCGTCTACCAATTCCGCCACTTTCGCACGACGTGTGCGACGTCGAAACCCGCACTACCTGTCCAGCCCGCCATTATATAGCGGTACCAATCGGCAATGCACGCTCGGCGTTACACCCTGCGGTTGTCTCGCCGGCCAGGCCGCGGTCGGCGGCAACGATGGGAAGCCGCCGTGTCAGGACAGGAAGCGAAAGCGATCCGCGAGGCGCTCATCCAGACTGTGTACCCTGCCCGCGTGCACGGCCGCCAACACGATGAAAATCACGAACCAGATGACGTCATGATTCTGTGCGTCGAGAAAGCCCTGGCCCTTGGTAGCCCAGAATGCGCCGACCATCAGCGCGCCCGCGACAGACGCCCAGCGAGTTGCCAGGCCCAGGATCAGCGCGAGACCGATAGCAAGTTCGCCCCAGGCGACGAGAAACGCGAACACGCCGTTGTTGGGCAGCACGACGGACTCGAGAAACGGTTGTATAAAGCTGGCGCTGTTCTCCAGCCGACCTGACACGAACCCCGCCAGCCCGTTGTCGAATTCCGGGTTCCTGACCTTGCCGAAGCCGTAGTAGAGGAAGAAGACACCGGTATAGACCCGGAGCAGCGTGATCGGCCAAAGGTGCACGGATTTCTTGCTACGAAATTCGTCGAGTGTTGACATGGTCTCTCTCCCGGGACGGCTTGATTGTTCGATTGATTTGTCTTGATGATAATAACCCGAATAGTTGCTTAAAGGCCGTAGACGCTTAATATTCGTCGCATGTCCGACAATAAGAAATCAAACGGTGAGTCGCACGGCATGAACGTGGGGGGGCTGCGGCGCTCCGCTACCGGCTTTTCCCTGGAGCGCGACGATCTCAGCGACGATCCTATCGTGCAGTTCGCGGACTGGTTTGGTTACGCCTGCGAGACGGTGCCGATGGATCCGAATGCGGTCTCCCTGGCGACGGTCGACAGCGACGGTCGGCCATCCAGCCGAACCGTCTTGTTGAAGTATTTTGACGAGAAGGGCTTTGTGTTCTTCTCCAACTTCGAGAGCAACAAGGCTCACGAGATCGAGGGCAACCCGAATGTCGCGCTGCTGTTCTTCTGGTCGGACGCCGCCCGGCAGGTCCGTATCAACGGCACAGCCGAGAAAATCCCGGCCGCGGAAACCCTGAAGTACTTCATGACCCGCCCACGTGGCAGCCAGATCGGCGCCTGGGTCTCGGCGCAAAGCAGCGTGATCTCTTCACGATCCATCCTCGAGACCGAGTTCCAGAAACTGAAAGACAAGTTCCGCAACAAGGAGGTGCCGCTGCCCTCCTTCTGGGGCGGTTATCGCGTTGTGCCAAGAGAAATCGAATTCTGGCAGGGCCGCCGCAATCGACTACACGATCGTTTCCGCTACGTGCTGCAGGATGACGGCAGCTGGGAGATCGGCCGGCTGGCGCCCTGACCTGAGCCGGGAACACGCGTGTGGCAGATCGGCCACCGGCGGTCACTGCACGTGTTTTCTTTAGCACCGCTACTCGGCTACAGCCCCTCAAATCAAAAAAAAGGCCCCCGGAAAACCGGGGGCCTCAGCCTGCTACTTGGTGAACCGCAGGTTAGGGTATGTTGTTGTGATACTCATAGGTATCAATGAAGCCGTCCGTAACCGGGAAGATCACAGACGTGCTGGACGAGTTGTGGCAGGTCCGGCAGGCATAGTCTTCATCGATGGCGGGATACGCGAAGGTGCCAGCAGCGTTGGTCTGGTCCTGACCGGAGTCCAGCGAAATCGTGAAGATATGCGATCTGACGTCGCCTACCGTCGGTCGATCCGCTTCGCCAGCCACTGATGTCGCAGACTTGGCAAGATCCGGCATATGGCAATCGCTGCAGTTCAGAGACTTCATGCCCGGACCACGCAGCTGTGTATCGTAATCAGCATGGCAACCGAGGCAGCCGCCGTTGGTCGGATCGACGCCCGGCATGCCGGTATACAGCGAATTAGTTACGTTCACCGATGAACCATGCGGATTGTGGCAAATGTTGCAGTCGCCATGCGCGCCCATGAAGCTCGGCGAGCGGGTTGACAGCAATGTGTCGGGATCAATACCGAGTATCTCGTCATATTGCTCGTGGTGTCGGACCAGGCCACCACTGGTGGCGATACGGCCGCCCATCGCGTTAGGTCGGGTGTCCGCTACGACATCGTCAGCCGTGTTCGGCAGTTCGTCAGGTCCAAAGATTGCCTTGTCGAAGCCGCTCAGATAGCTCGGATAGTCGCGTTCGCCGTCACGCGTATGGCATTCGCCGCAAGCGACGGCGCGTCCAAAGCCTTGATCGGCTGCGGTCAACTCAACGAGCGAACGAGGCAGCGCATCCCGGACGATACCGCCGCGGAATTTCGCATGCTTGGCACCGGCAGCATGGCAGGCTTCGCAATGGACGCCGCCTTCGTTGAATGTGCCGTCCATAAACGCGAGTCCATCCTGGCGATCCGGGTTCAGCGCTGCGTCCGTGTGACGCCAGCCAGTCGTGTGGCAGTTACCGCAATTGTACGGTTTGTCCGTTTCGTTGTTGTGATATCCGGACATCGCGTCAGTCTTAAAGTTGTACTGCACGTTACTACCGGTCACGATCGCGCCTGCCTGGTCGATAAATCGTGCTTTCCAGAAATAACCGCCGATCACGTACGACACGTCGTCCCACGTTACGGGCGTCCCCAAGGTGTTGTCTGTGCCCGGATTCGTATCAGCAAAGCCACCCGGAATATCAGCGTCGTCATCGAAAACGCGTTGTAGCACGCCATTCAATGTTGTGAACGGATAGATCGGTTGTTCGCCATTTACGACCTTGTTCAGCTTGAACGGATGGCCGGTCTGCACGAATGACGCGTACTCAACGGTATGACACCAACCGCAATCTTCGCTGCTGATGTACTCGCCGTCAGGAATTTCGGGGAGTTCGAAATCAAGCGTGTTTGCGCCGCCGGTCGTAACCGAGAAAGGATCGACCACGAGGTCTTCATAGCCCGGTCGGCTCGCGTAAGCGACGTAGTCGCCGTCGGCTAATGCAGCCGTATAGCTACCATCCGCAGCGACGTCAGCGTCAACTTGCTCGCCGCCGCCCACAGGTATGAACCATACGCCGCTGAAACGATCAAGCGGGCCAGCAGCGGTCGAGACGTTGCCGGTGACCGCATTAGCAGTTCCGGGCAGAGGTTCGCGGCAATCCAAGGTATCGACGTTACCGTCTCCATTGAGATCTTCATTGGCATCGCCTACGCCGTTCTGATTGAGATCCCAGCAAGAAAAACCAGTTCCGCCGGCGGGGCCTGCGGCGCCAGCAGCACCTGCGGCTCCATTGTCGCCATCACAACCCGCAACAAAAAAAGCGCTGACTGTTAGCAACAGTAAGCGCCAAGTGACCCTGTTCATGATTGCACTCCTATTTCGCTCGTTATACCGAGGCCCCCGTAACGCATGTGTAAAAAGACGGACGTGGGGAACGAAATCTATGTTACGAGCATGCCATGTGGCTGACACTGACAATTGTCAATCCGGGATTGCTATTTCGCTGTGGATTACACGTACCCGTGTCTTATATCGCTCGCAGTATCTCGCCGAAACGGGTTGGGTCGGAGACTGATAAATGTCAGTTTCAACTAGGTAAATACCGAGAACTCGAGGTCAGAAGTCACTATCGAACCGGACTGCCGGCCCGTGTTTTAATCGTGCTTCGCTAAGTAAGGCCTGAATCGATGAACTGCACCAACTGCGAATGCCCTTTCTACGAGCTACACAGCGATGACGGTGATTTCACGTCGGCAGACCTGAATTGCCTGGTAACCGACGCGGTCAAGCAGGTCAATTTCAACGCCGGCGACGTGCTTTTTACACAAGGCCAGACAAGCTCCAGCCTGTTCTCACTCAGCCGCGGTGTCGTAAAGATCACTAACAATGGGGCGGACGGTCACGCGCAAATCGTCGGCCTGGGCATCCCGGGCAAGCTGCTGTTCGGGCTGCAATCCATCGATCAGGATCGCCACGAGTACACCGCGGTAGCAGCAACGGACGGCAGCGCCTGCAAGGTCCGGCACCGGGCGCTTTTAGTGGCCCTTCAAGACCGACCGGAGATCAGCCTGCGACTTATCGCCGCCCTGAATGCCCAGCTGGCTCATGCTCGTTCGCTGATGCGAGTCATGGGCCACAAGAAAGCGGCCGAGAAAATAGCCGCGTTTATTCTATTGCTGGTGCCGCAGGCAGAGCCCGAGGAAGATCGCTTCACGCTGCCGTTCTCACGCAACGACATCGCCGATTTGCTTGGGCTGAGCGAAGAGACCGTCTGTCGTCAGATGGCCGACATGAAACGCAACGGTGTGATCTACGCACCGCGCGGCAAGATGCGTGTCCAGGATTGGGATGGTCTGCGCGAGATCGCCGACGGACGGCACGCGTAGTTACCGGCGGGTATGAAAGAATGGTGGGCCCCCGGGGACTCGAACCCCGGACCAAGAGATTAAGAGTCTCCTGCTCTACCAACTGAGCTAGAGGCCCCACCTGGATGGCGCGAACGCGCCCTTTCAAAAAAATGGGGGTGGACGATGGGACTCGAACCCCGGTTCGGGAGTTCGCCTGACCCTGTTCGCCTGCCCGACTTACTACATTGTGGCCGACCGGGATCATAAACAATCGATTCCGGTCGTCTTGATAACCTGTGCTTCCACACACGTCACCACAAAAAATGGGGTGGACGATGGGACTCGAACCCCAGTTCGGGAGTTCGCCTGACCCTGTTCGCCTGCCCGGCTTATCTACTTGTGACCGACCGGGATCATAAACAATCGATTCCGGTCGTCTTGATAACCTGTGCTTCCACACACGTCACCACAAAAAATGGGGTGGACGATGGGACTCGAACCCCAGTTCGGGAGTTCGCCTGACCCTGTTCGCCTGCCCGGCTTACTCTTGTGCCCGACCGGGATCATAAACAATCGATTCCGGTCGTCTTGATAACCTGTGCTTCACACGGTCACCACAAAAAATGGGGTGGACGATGGGACTCGAACCCCAGTCGGAAGTTCGCCTGACCCTGTTCGCCTACCCGGCTACTACTTGTGGCCGACCGGGATCATAAACAATCGATTCCGGTCGTCGTGACAACCTGTGCCTCAGCACAGGTCACCACCAAAAATGGGGTGGACGATGGGACTCGAACCCCACGTCCGGAGAGTTCGCCGAACCCAAGCCGCCTACCCGGCTTACTACTTGTGCCCGACCGGGATCATAAACAATCGATTCCGGTCGTCTTGATAACCTGTGCTTCCGCACAAGTCACCACCAAAAATGGGGTGGACGATGGGACTCGAACCCCAGCTCAAGAAGTTCGCCTCACCCGATCCGCCTACCCGGCACTCTAATCGTGGCCGACCGGGATCATAAAACAATCGATTCCGGTCGTCTTGACAACCTGTGCCTCAGCACAGGTCACCACAAATAATGGGGTGGACGATGGGACTCGAACCCACGACGACCGGGATCACAACCCGGGGCTCTACCAACTGAGCTACGCCCACCACGGTACAACTTATTTTACATACCTCACGCTAAATTGGCGCGCCCGGCAGGACTCGAACCTGCAACATTCGGCTTAGCTTACCAACTACCGTTTTCACGGCCTCGGCCATGGCCGAGTTTGTGGTCTGGACTCTCTCTTCGCCATCTCAGGCGCCGCACGTATAGTCTCTACGGAACCCTGCGACAGTCAGCGGCGAACTTAACGTTCTTTCTCTGACCATTCTTGGGCGTCTCTACCCTCAGTGATGCGCTCGAACCCTTGCTCGAACAAATCAATCTGAGCCTTCAAGACACCCAGGTCACCTTTGTCTTTGGTGTGATGCGACGCCATCGTCACACCGTACATCACCACATACGTCGGATGTCCACAGGTTTCCACGGGATTGCCATCAGCTCTACCTGTTAAGGTTTCCCCGTTACGGTGCGGTCCACTGAGCCGGTTCTGTTTCCCGACGCAGGCTCCTCACTCAAAGGCCGATGCTCTATCCAGTTGAGCTACGGGCACTCTATTCCAATTCAGCCAAGACTCCGAGTGGTCGGGGCAGAGGGATTCGAACCCCCGACCCTCTGCTCCCAAAGCAGATGCGCTACCAGACTGCGCCATGCCCCGATTCCGGAGTCCTGTCCCGTATCACCTGGCCTGGGCCGGGTTTCGCGGGGGGCCGATAATACGGGCGCCGGCCTACCCAAGCAAGGACTTATACGGGCGGATGGCCTGACATGGCCGCCCGTCACCGGCTCTGGTATCTTGCCGCCTTGAGCATTGTCCATCGACCGGGAAGAACCATGAAAAGAACCTTTTTAACGCTGTTGCTAACCCTGACCTCAGCCCTGGCGCTTGCGGCGGACAAGGTACCCGCCCATCCGCACATCGAAATGGTGACATCCGTTGGCACCATCAAGCTCGAGCTCGACGGCAAACAGGCGCCGCTCACCGTCGCTCATTTCCTGAAACTGGTTGAGAGCGGTTTCTACGAGGGCACGGTCTTTCACCGCGTCATTCCGGGCTTTATGGCCCAGGGTGGCGGCCACACGCCAGGCCTGAAACTCAAGGAAACCGAAGAGACGATCCCGAACGAGTCCGGTAACGGCCTGACCAACGCGCGTGGCACGATCGCCATGGCGCGCACCGGCGACCCGCACTCCGCCAACTCGCAGTTCTTTATCAACGTTGCCGATAACGCCCGCCTGGATCCGAAGAAGGATACGTACAGAGGCAGCTGGGGTTACACCGTATTCGGCTCGGTCATTGAGGGTATGGAAGTCGTCGACGAGATCGTCAATTCCAAGTCAGGCCCGGGAGGCGAGTTTTCACAAAACGTGCCACTGGTACCCATCATTATCAAAAAGGTCTCACTGGTCACTTACGAATAGACTGGCGGCCAATGACCACGCTTTTTATATCGGATCTACACCTCGAAGCCGGCAAGCCCGAGATCGGCACACAGTTCCTCGAGTTTCTCGAGGGCGAAGCGCGCGACGCCGATGCCGTATACATCCTCGGCGACCTGTTTGAGTCCTGGGTGGGCGACGATGATCCAAATCCGCACTACGCGACCATGAAGAGCGCAATACGATCCCTCGTCGACGCCGGCGTGCCCGTGTTCTTCATGCACGGCAATCGGGATTTCATGATCAGCACACAGTTTGCCGAGGAAACAGGCGTGACGATCCTCGACGACCCGGAGACGATTGAGCTGCACGGTGACAAGGTGATGTTGAGCCACGGCGATGCGCTGTGCATCGACGACAAGCAGTATCAGCAGGTACGCCTGATGACGCGCAACCCCGAGTGGCAGGCGATGATGCGCGCGAAGCCGCTGGCGGAGCGCCTCGCGTTTGCCGAAAGCGCACGCAAACAGAGCCAGGCTTACAACGACTCGGTTGGCGAGGACATCATGGACGTCAACCAGGACGCGGTGGTCGGCACATTTCGCAATCGCGACATCGATATCCTCTTGCACGGCCACACGCATCGACCGGCGATCCACGAGATAGACCTTGGCGGCCGCATCGGCAGGCGTATCGTGCTGGGCGACTGGTTCGAGCAGGGCAGCGTTGTTCGCTGGGACGAGAACGGACCGCGGCTGGAAGTGATGCCGAGGTAAGGGGACATTCCTGTTTTATTGCCTTGGCAATTAAACAGGAATGTCCCCAACTCAGGCGGGCGGCCCCGAATGAAAACGGAATTCCGGGTCGGGCTCCGACACCAGTTTCGCTTCGATGCCCCTGAGCTCATCCAGACGCGCATCGATCTCGGCGTCGTCGACGCCGCACTCGGAGCGGGCAAACGCGATGTAGTGTTCGAAGTGGCGTGCCTCGGACGCCAGCAATCCGGCGTAGAAGCGACCCAGCTTCTCCGGCAAACGTGGCGCCAGTCGTGCAAATCGTTCGCAGGAGCGCGCCTCGATCAGCGCTCCAATCAACAATAAGTCCAGCAGCTTGTAGGGCTCCGCCTGGCGCGCCGCATCGCGCAGATTGCCGGCGTATCGCGACGCGCTCAGGCGCTGAAACGGCACCTCCATCTCCGTCATGAGCGCACGTACCTGCTCGAAATGCCGGAGCTCCTCGCGTGCCAGTTTCGACATGCGTTGTGCCAGCGCGGCGCGATCGGGATAGCGGTAAAGAAAGCCCAGCGCCGTCGATGCCGCCTTCAGCTCACAGTTCGCGTGATCGAGAAGCATCTCCGGCAGTCGCCCGCAGGCTTCAGACAGCCATGCCTCCGGCGTTGGCTCGTCCAGGAACTGCGCGATCGGCGCGGGCACTTCGCAGGCTATAGCCACTCTTCAATCTCCGCAGCGCTTTGCAGCCGATCCTCGGGTGCCTTCGCCAGCATCATGTTGATCAGCATCTGGTACTCGGCGAAGCGCAGCGGCAGCAGCGGGATCCGTGCCATCGCATGCTTGTAGATAATACCCATGGCCGTGTCCGCGATGTACGGCTTCCTGCCCGTCAGCAGCTCGTAAAAGACGACGCCGAGACTGTATATGTCGCTGCGTTCATCCACACCATTACCGTGACCCTGCTCGGGGCTCATGTAATACGGTGTGCCGAAGATTTCGCCTTTGTCCGTAATCTCACTCTCGAGCTTCGCGCTCTTGGCGAGACCGAAATCGATGAGCGCGATAGAGCCATTCTTGCGCAGCATGATATTGCCGGGCTTGAGGTCGCGATGCAGCACGCCTTGCGCATGCACGGCCGACAGGGCGCTCGCAATCTGGCGCAGGTAGCTGACAGCGTCCTTGCGTCCGACACCGCTGTCGATCTTCTGGCGAAGATCACCGCCATCGAGGTATTCCATCGCGATATGGGCGTGATCGTCCGCTACGCCAAGATCGTAGATCTTCACGATGTTCGGATGATGCAGGTCCGCAATCGTCTCGTACTCCTGCAGGAATCGATCGAACGCTCCGACGCTGTCGCCGTCGGCTGAGTGACGCAGTACCTTGAGCACGACGAGTAAGGGTTCCGCCTCGCGCTCCGCAAGATACACACCGGAATGCTCGGTTGAGCCGAGTCTGCGAATGAACCGATAGCCCTTGATCAGGGGATGGATGCCGGTCCTGAGATCGCCGATAAACAGCGACCCTGTTGAGCTGCCACTGCTGCTGGCCAGAAGCAGGTCACTGAGTCGCACCATCAGGGAAGCGTGATTGAATCGGTCACGCATAAAGTAGGCATCGGGCCGAAGCTGGCGAATTTCCTGCAGCTCCTCCTCGGAGCCGAAATAGACCACGGGCGGCATGCCCTGTTTGTCAACAAAACGGCGCAGCGCATCGAGACCTTCGCGATTCTCACCGTGTTGATTGCCGAGGAGCAGCAGATCGTTGCCCGCGCCGGAGAATTCATCCGGCAGGTGTCCCGACGCAACCGGATCGTACTCGGTGATTATGGCGTCGGGCCAGTGCGACGTAACGTGATGCGCGAGCAGTTGGCGAAATTTCGCCTGCTCGTCGATGATCATGACTCGCATGCTCATGCCTGACGACTCGCGAACGTCATACGCAGGAAGAAGTCGACCCTATAACGCAACGACGTTGGAGGCCCGCTTTTCCTTACCATGGCGGGACTTTTTGGCGGCATCGTTTCGACGCGTCTCGAGTTCGTCGAGGTATTCCTTGGTGACATCGCCCGTCACGTACTCGCCGGAAAAGCACGACGTGTCGAATTCACGAATGGCCGAATTGCCGTGCCGCACCGATCGAATCAGGCCGTGCAGGTCCTGGTAGATCAGCCGATCAGCGCCGATGATCTCCTGGATCTCTTCGACGGTTCGGCCGTTGGCGATCAGCTCCGACGCGGCGGGCATATCGATGCCGTAAACGTTGGGATAGCGCACCGGTGGCGCCGCGGACGCGAAGTAGACGTTCCTTGCTCCCGCCTCGCGGGCGAGCTTGATGATCTGTTGTGACGTGGTGCCGCGCACGATCGAGTCGTCGACCAGCAGCACGTTCTTGTCGCGGAACTCGAGATCGATGGCGTTGAGTTTGCGCCGCACAGACTTCGCCCGTTCGGCCTGGCCCGGCATGATAAACGTGCGGCCGATATAGCGATTCTTGATAAAGCCCTCGCGGTACTTGACGCCGAGGTGATAGGCAACCTGCAGCGCCGCGGTGCGACTCGTGTCCGGAATCGGGATAACGACGTCGATATCGTGATCGGGAAAATCGCGGACAATCTTGCCCGCCAGCTGTTCGCCCATGCGCAGGCGAGCCTTGTACACCGAAAGGTCGTCCAGGATCGAATCCGGCCGCGCGAAATAGACGTACTCGAATATGCAGGGCCGGTGGCAGGTTTCGCCATCGTAGTCACGAGCATGCAAAGTGCCGTCGTTCTCGATAAACAGGCACTCGCCCGGCCCGACATCGCGTACGCGTTTGAACTGCAGTGAGTCCAGCGCAACGCTCTCGGACGCAACCATATAGTCTTTGCGCCCTTTCACTTTGCGTTTGCCGAGCACCAGCGGCCGGATACCGTGCGGGTCACGAAACGCCACGATGCCGAAGCCGATGATCATCGCAACTACAGCGTAACCGCCCGTGCAGCGCCTGTGCACCGCGGCGACCGCATCGAAAATATTCTCCGGCGTCGGATTGCCGTTGACGACGCGCTGCAGCTCGTGTGCAAACACGTTGAGCAGAACTTCCGAATCCGAATTCGTGCTCAGGTGGCGACGATCCTCGTCGATGAGCAGCTCCGCGAGCTCGTCGAAATTCGTCAGGTTGCCGTTATGCGCAAGGCAAATACCGTACGGCGAATTAACGTAGAACGGCTGCGCCTCGGACGACTTCGAGCCGCCTGCCGTCGGGTAACGAACGTGGCCAATGCCGACATTGCCGGTCAGGCGCATCATATGACGATGGCGAAAGACATCTCTGACGAGACCATTGGACTTGCGCTGCGTAAGGCCGTCCTGCTCGTTCCAGGTCACGATACCCGCAGCGTCCTGACCGCGGTGCTGCAAGACGGTCAACGCATTGTAAAGATCCTGATTAACCGCTTGTGTACTGACAATTCCGACAACGCCACACATGGCTCAATTTCTCCGTGACCGTCAGGTCACACCGGGGTTCACAAGACCTTCCGGAATGGCGACAGGCAGCGTCTCCGCCTGCTCATCCGGCATCAGCAATTCCAATCCTCTGGGCGCCATCACCTTGATCCAGTCGGCGACGACCTCAACGTGCGGAATCAGGCGGGAGCCGAGCCACCACTCGTCTTTGTCAAAACCGGCGAACTGGCCACCAATAACAAATATCGCCAGCAACAAAATCCCCCGGACGGCACCAAAAAGTGAGCCGAGCAGGCGGTCCATACCGCTCAAAACCGACATGCGTACCAGCTTCGATATGCCCCAGCCCAACAAGCTGCCGATCGACAGAATAATGGCAAACACCAGTATTCGGCCAAACCACATCTGCATCCCTTCGGAGCTCAGCCAGCTGGAGGATACGTCACCTACGGCAGGGCCGAAATACAGCGCCGCCCATATTGCGATTAACAGTGCGGCAATAGAGATCGCTTCTTTGACGAAGCCGCGCATTACACCAACGACAACGGAGATGACGAGTGCAACTGCAATAATTATGTCGATGATCGGCATCGGTGCTGGTGTTTCAGTTCAGTCCGGAGAGGGACGACAAGGCACGGGAGTTTATCACGGGTGCGGGACGACCTGACCTTCGTGGCCGACCTTCTTCAGCCGACTTGCCATCGCTTCGGCGCTCTGCCGATCTTTTTGCGGCCCGATACGGACGCGATGCAGCTGCCCGGAGGATGTCGAGAGCTGACTCAGGAACGCGGCATACCCCTGCTTGCGCAAATCGGCTGCCAGCTTGTCTGCGTTTTCCTTGCTGGAAAAACTGCCCAGCTGCACGGCCCACATGCCGGTCGTAGATGCCGCAGGCGTCTTCTGTACCTCTCGCTTGGGCTCTGGCTTGGGCTCGACGATCTTCGGCGCAGGTTCAGGCTTCTTCTCCGCCGCCGGCGGCACTTTTTCTTCTTTCACGGTTTCTTGCTGCGCTTTCGGCGTCTCTGGCCTGGGCTCCGGGGTCGGCTCCGCCACCGGCGTCCTGGTATTGGCGACAGGCACTGGCTCGGTTCGATTTCGCTCGAGCACGACGGTCTGGGTCTTCTGCGACTCCTGGCCCGGCAACAGCACGCGCTCAGAGACAATGTCGTTCTCGGTCGGCGGACCGTCGAGGAAGACGGGCACGACCAGTACGACGAACAGCACGAGGACGGCTGCGCCGATAATTCGTTCCTTCAAGGCTCGTTCCATCATCATTCGGGTCGCGAGTATAGCTCAAGGACTCGGAGCGCGGGGCCAATCAAATAGAACGACCCCGTCAGCAGTATTCTGTCATTTTCCGCGGCGTTTCGCCGCGCAAAGTCCATCGCGTCAGGCAGGGACTCCGCGATTCGGCAGGGCCGGTTACAGGCGTTCGAGATGCGTCGGGCGAGCTCATCTGACCTGATGGCTCTGGGACTGTCGGCCGTCACTGCGGTCCAGTCGTCAACGACCGGGTTCAATGGCAGCGCGATGCCCTCGACATCCTTGTCATCGAGTACGCCGATGATACCAAAGGTGCGCCCGGACTCCGGGGCAGCCGCCAGCGTCTGGGCCAGAACGGCAGCACCGGCCGGATTGTGTGCGACGTCGAGCAACCAGTGCGCACCCCCGGCATCGACTGCCTGGAGCCGACCGGGTAGGTGTACGCCGGGCAGAACGCGGTTCACCAGTTCGGCGTCAAGCACATTCTCCAGTCCGGCGTGCTCGACGAGCGCAAGCACAGCCGCCGCGTTGCCCAGCTGAAACTCGCCCTGCAGGCCCGGTGGCAGGAGCGCAGGCAGCGACACACGCTGCCCGGTCCAGCTCCAGCTGCCGTCGGCATTCGAAGCATAGTCAAAGTCGCGACCGACCAGCGCGAGATTCGCACCGGTTTTCTCCGACTCGCGCAGCAGCGATTGCGGTACTTCCCGCGACCCGAAAACGGTCGGCACGCCCTTGCGCATAACGCCGGCCTTTTCGATAGCAATCGTCTCAACGTCCGGGCCGAGCCAGTCACAGTGATCCAGCGCGACGTTCGTGATCAGCGATGCCGTGGGCTCAACAGCGTTGCAGGCGTCGAGACGTCCACCCAGGCCGATCTCCAGTACCCAGGCATCGAGAGCTCTCGTCGAGAAGACCACCATGGCGGCCAGCGTGCCGTACTCGAAATACGTCAGCGACAGGTCCTCGCGCACGGATTCCACGCGCGCAAACGCCGTGACGATCTCATCGTCTGTTACCGGAACGCCTTCGACAGCGATGCGTTCGTTGTAGCTAATCAGATGAGGGGAGGTGTAGGTTCCGACCCGGTAGTCCGCAGCGCCCAGCAGCGCGTCCAGCATCGCGACGCTGGAACCCTTGCCGTTGGTACCGGCAACCAGCAGCAGATGCGCTGGCATTTGCAGCTGCAGGCGATCGAGAACTGCCCTGACGCGGTCGAGGCCAAGGTCGATTTCCTTAGGCGACAGCGTCTCCAGCCAGGCCAGCCACTCGGGCAACGACGAACCGGCGGATGGTGTCCTGTCCCGGTAGTTCATAGGAATTCAGAGGCCGCGGATCGCCCCGCTACGACGTGGCAGGCACTGGGCTGGGGCGGCCTTCGAACTTCGCCAGCAGCTCGGCGATCGACGCGCGCATCTTGCGCCGATCCACGATCATATCGATCGCTCCGTGATCGAGGAGGAATTCGCTGCGCTGGAATCCCTCGGGCAGACTCTGGCCCACCGTCTGCTCAATCACGCGCGGGCCCGCGAAGCCTATCAGCGCCTGCGGTTCGGCGATGTTGACGTCACCCAGCATCGCAAGGCTCGCCGATACGCCGCCCGTCGTCGGGTCCGTCAGCACTGAAATATACGGAACGCCCTTGGCGCCGAGATTCGCGAGCGCCGCGGATGTCTTGGCCATTTGCAGCAACGAAAACAGCGCCTCCTGCATGCGCGCGCCGCCGCTCGCGGAGAAACAGACCAATGGCATCTTGTTCTCCGTGGCATGTCGCGCTGCACGCGCGAAACGCTCGCCGACGACCGAGCCCATCGAGCCACCCATAAAACTGAACTCGAACGCGCAGGCGACCACAGGGCGACCAAACAAGGTCCCGGTGACGCTGACAAGCGCGTCTTTTTCTCCGGTCTTTTTCTGCGCTGCAGACAGCCGATCGCGATAACGTTTGCTGTCACGGAATTTCAGCGGATCCTCAGGCTCGAGATTGGCGGATAACTCCTGCTGCGATTCCGGATCCAAAAAGGAGTCGAGACGTTCTCTCGCGCCAATACGAATGTGGTAGTCGCACTTCGGGCAAACATGCAGGTTGCGTTCGAGCTCGTTGCGATACAGCTGCGCATCGCAGACCGGACACTTGATCCAGACGCCCTCCGGCACCGACTTCGTGCGCCTCTCCGTGCTGATGCGCGACGGCATCAATTTCTCGAACCAACTCATGTCGTCATGATATCCGTATAGCGAATCAACAGCCAGCGGCCGGTGCGCCATAATTAACGGGCTCCGGAATGCCGAACTCGGCCGGATAGCCCACTCTGACCAGCGTCAGCCCATGCGGCGGCGCCGCAATACCGCCCGCCTTTCGATCGCCGCTCGCGAGAACCTTGCTGATCCACGCGACATCCTGTTCACCGAGCCCGACCGCCGCCAGCGACCCCGAGATGTTCCTGACCATGTGCTGCAGGAACGCGTTTGCTGTCACGGTGAGCGTAATCCAGTCGCCATCGCGCCGTACTGCGATCGCCGTAATCTCGCGCTCCGCCGTCGAAGCCTGGCAGCCAGCGGCCCTGAACGCGGAAAAATCATGTCGGCCGAGCAAACACAAAGCGGCCTCGTGCATCGCATCTGAATCAAGCGGCTGGTACACCCACCAGGCGCGGTTTCGATACAGTGCGGATCGCTCAAGGCGATTGAGTACGCGATAACTGTAGCTGCGCGAGGTCGCGGAAAAGCGCGCATGGAACGCGTCGTCGACACGCCGGGCCCAGGTAACGTTTATGTCGTCAGGCAGATTGCTGTTCGCCCCGAGCAGCCAGCCGCGATCACTGCGTTCGCTGCCGGTGTCGAAATGCACCACCTGGCCGCTCGCGTGTACTCCGGTATCGGTGCGTCCCGCACAGACGACTTCGATGGCCTCATTGGCGACAACCGCCAACGCCTCCTCGAGACGCTGTTGGACGCCAAGGCCGGTCTTCTGGCGTTGCCAGCCGTTATAACCCGTGCCGTCGTATTCGATGCCGAGCGCGATGCGAATGTGAGAGACCGCTGCCTGCGAAAAAGCTCAGGACACTAGCTGGGAAGAGAGTCGAGCAGCTGCTGCGCTTGCTGACGCTGGCCGTCGTCGCCTTCGTCCAGGACTTCCTCGAGAATGCTTTGCGCACCCGCAGGGTCACCCATATCAACGTAGGCACGTGCAAGATCAAGCTTCGTGCCGACCTCGGTCATGGTGCGCGCTTCGTGCAGATCGTCGCTCATGTCCTCGGGACCCAGCGACATCGTCGGTACTTCGGCAGTCTTCCCGGAGATCGAGGGTCGCGGCTGCTCGACCGTTGCATCATCACGCAGCTGTTCGATCGTATCGCCGGCTTCGCTGACCTTGAGCGCCGCCGTCAGATCATCGAGATCGAGATCGGCGCCGCCCTCCGCCATCGCCGGCATCTCGCCGGTTGCGTCGCCGTCCTGAGGTGGGAATGCATCGGCTGGCAGAGCCTCGGTCTTCGCGAAATCGAAATCGTCGCCGTCATCATCCATCGACGCCAGCATGGTGGCATCATCGTCCCCGATATTGGTGCCGGTCTCGACCGCCATTTCATCGCTCAGGACCTGCGTCAGGCCAGTGGCATCGAGGAGGCTATCGTCGATGCTGACCTCGGTTTCCTCTGTCGCATCATCCAGTGACAGATCGAGCAGCGGGCTACGACCGGTTTCGTCGGCCGCGAGGTTCATTTCTCCGGTGGCGTCCAGATCGAACAACTCGCCGAGGTCCGGTCCTTCGCGCACGCCGGTCGCATTGGGATCGATCTCGGGGTTCTTGCCGGTGACCGACCCGGTGTCGGTGAAGACATCGGTGAGCGCCTCGTTCGTTCCTGTCGCATCGATGTCATCGAGCGACGCCAGCTCCGTTTCGGCAAGGTCGTCGATAACGAGATCCAGATCATCCAGGTTGATTTCAGCAGTTGCGCCTGCATCCTGGCCGGCATCGGCGATCGACTGGCCTAACGATTCATCGAGCGACGGCAATTCGGAGGTGATATCACCGCCGACCGGCTGTTCGATGGTGGGCGATCTCGGCCGTCGCCTCCAGCGTCGCATCTTCGGGCGACGGCATCTCAAGCGTCTTCTCGGTACCCGTTGCTGCGATGGTCGGGCTCTCAGCCGTTACGTCAAGGTCAACATCACCCTTGGCCGCATCGTCTTCAAAGAAGAAATCGACGCCGTCATCACTGTCATCCGCGGCACCCAGATCGATGGCACCGTCAGCGCTGCCACCATCGCCGCCAAAGTCCATGTCGAGTTCGCCGGCCGCATCTCCGCCAGCTTCGAACGTGAGGTCGACCTCTTTCGTTGCGCCCGCAACGCCAGCGCCCGCGAACAGCGCATGATCCGCAGCGATCTGCTGGCCCATGATCACGATCTTGTCCCAATCGGCGCCTCCGCCACCGCCGGCTTTCAGCTTGCCTGCCGCATCAACAAATGCGTCGCGATTGCCCCACACGAAATAGATTTCGCAGAGCTTGGACATCAACCCCGCGTCTTCCGGTGCGCTTTCCAACGCGCCGTTGATCAGATCGGCCGCCTGGTCATAGAGGCCATAAGCCATATGAAAATCGGCTTCGGCGATTGGGTCTGTCTGATCCAGATTGACAGCAGTCTCGCTGCTGAAGGTGTCTTCGAGTGAGCCGAATTCGCCTGTCGTTGCACCCGTATCTGCGACAACAGCAACTTCCGCCGTGTCGTCCATATCTCGTAGCCCCGTGTCCTGTTCGACGACGACAAAGGCCTCATCGGCGGTCGGCGCAGCCATTGACTCGGTCGAGGACAACGTATCGTGCTGCATCTCGTCAGAATCGAGAGATCCCCACGGGGCCGAGTCACCATCGTCGTCGCGATCGCGGCGCATGAACCAGACCAGCAAACCGACAACGACGATCAACGCAGCGCCGATACCTGCCCAGATGCTCGTCAGGGCGCCGAGAATCTGATCAACGAGGCTTGGCTCGCTGACCGGTGTCGGCCGCGGCGCCGGCTCTGCTTCTGCATCAGCGGCTTCGTCATCGGCCATCTCATCCGCAGTGAGCTCGTCGTCGGCAGCCAGTTCATCGTCAGCCATCAGGTCATCGACGCCGATCTCGTCGTCCATCACCTCATCGTCTGCTGCGTCGACAAACGGATCGTCGTCAATATCCGCCGGCGGCTCATAGACTTCACCGCGAATCTCGGCCAGTTCCTTGCGAAGCTCGGCAAGCTCGTTGTCCCGGATCTCGATCAGCGACGGCTGGTCGGGCACATCGGCGGTCTCGAGCTCGTAAATACGCTGTTCCAGCTCCTCTTCAAGGTTCTGGGGTTCCGAGGTCACCAGGTCGTCGTCGTACACCAGGCCCTCAGGTTCTTCATCGGGCGGCACGAGCGTCAGGCTCGGTCGTGTTTCAGCGACCGGCGGCGCGGTATACCCGCTGCCACTCGACCAGGCTTCGTTCTGGCGCTTCGCTTCTGCCAAGGCATCGCCGCTGCTGATGCGAATGATCTCGTCCGCGCTCGGAATTCTTAAGGCAGCTCCGGCACGAAGCACGTTGATGTTGCCACCGAATGCATCGCGGTTGGCTTCAAAAATCGCCAGCATGGTCTGGTTCATCGACAGACGCGCATCCGGGCGTATGCGGCTTGCGATGCCCCACAGCGTCTCGTTGCGCTGCACGACATAGTCACCACCGGCACTCGTGTCATACGGCGTGTTGTCGACGGCCGGAGTCGTGGACGGCTGTGAACGCGGCGCGCTGGCGGGCGATGGCTCTGACCGGGACGGCTGTGATTGTGCGGCCGGTGCCTGCCGCTCGATGCGGCCGCTGTCTGCCGGTGCGGTGCGCGTAGGTGCCGTTACGGCAGGCGCCTGTTGTGTTGGCGGAGGCGCGAAGGTCGGCGGATCCAGCAGTACGGTGTATTCGCGCAACAAGCGGCCACCTGGCCAGCTCGCTTCGACGAGAAATGTGAGAAACGGCTCGGTCATCGCCTGTCGCGAGCGCAACTGTACGACAGCGCCGTCCGCACCGCTGACGACATTGAACTGCACGTCCTGCAGGTAGAACGGGCGGTCGATGCCGTAGCGTTCGAACGTTTCCGCGGATGCCAGTGCGATCGTCAGGTTTTCGAGTTCGTCCGGTGTAGCGGAAAGCAGCGAAATTTCAGCACGCAGCGGCTGGTTTAGCGCCGAATCCAGCTGTATGTCACCCAGTCCGATGGCCCAGACCTCACTCGATAGCAGGAGGACAAGCACAAGCGAGATGTGAGTAAGACGTCGCGACATAATGTAAATCTCCAAACCCCAAAAACCCGTGGGCAGGTTCCCGACGGGTCGATTTCTTGGCAAGCAGATAGCCATGCCAGTTGCTTGCGAACTATAGCCTAAAGATAGTTTTTTGCCAATATTTCAGCAATTTGGACGCTATTTAGAGCCGCGCCCTTACGAATGTTATCGGCCACCACCCAGAGGTTGATTCCACGTGGATGAGAGATGTCTTCGCGAATTCGACCCACGAAAACCGGGTCGGTCCCGGAGGCCTCGGTCACAGCCGTCGGATACTGCCCTGTTTCGACCCCGTCGAGGACCTTGATTCCGGGCGAATTCTCGAGCAATTCGACCACCGATTGCGCCGATATTTTATCGCGAGTCTCGATATGCACCGCCTCCGAATGACCGTAAAACACCGGTATTCGCACGGCGGTCGGGTTCACCTGGATCTCCTCGTCACCCAGTATCTTGCGGGTCTCCCAGACCATCTTCATCTCTTCGCGCGTGTAGCGGTTCTCCATGAACTGGTCGATATGCGGGATGGCATTGAAGCCGATCTGCTTCGCGTCACCGCTGAGCTCGACCGGGCGACCGTTCATCAATGCAGCCGTCTGCCGCACGAGCTCCTCGACCGCACTGCGTCCGGCACCGGACACTGCCTGGTAGGTACAGACATTGATGCGCTCGATGCCTGCCGCGTCATAAATCGGCTTCAATGCGACCAGCATCTGGATGGTCGAGCAGTTCGGGTTCGCGATAATGCCGCGCGCGGTGTAAGCGGCGATGGCGTCCGGGTTTACCTCGGGCACGACCAGCGGTATGTCATCGTCGCGTCGAAAATGTGAGGTATTGTCGACGACGATACAGCCGGCCGCCGCCGCTTTCGGTGCGAACTCCGCTGACACGGAGCCGCCGGCCGAAAACAGACCGATTGCCACCTTCGAAAAATCGAAGTCAGCGAGGTTGTCGACATCGAGCTGCCGATTGCCAAAAGCGACACGCTTGCCGACAGAGCGCTCGCTCGCCAGCGCGTATACCTGGCCAACCGGAAATTTTCGCTGGCTTAGAATTTCGAGCATCGCTTCGCCGACGACTCCGGTCGCGCCGACAACTGCAACATCAATACGATCTGACATGGGTGTTTTCCTGGAAGTACCTGCGCCGGCCTGGCGCACTATTATTTTGAGATGTCCGGCGTCGCCGAGTCCACGTCCGCATTCTGCGCACGATGTCGCAGATAGTGGTCCATCAGAACCAGCGCCACCATCGCTTCGGCGATCGGCGTCGCGCGCAATCCGACACACGGATCGTGCCGTCCCTTGGTAACGATCTCGGTCTCCTTGCCGGTCTTGTCAATCGTCTTGCCGGGTACGGAAATGCTCGACGTCGGTTTGAGCGCAATGCTCGCAAGGATATCCTGGCCTGATGAAATGCCGCCCAGCGTACCGCCGGCATCGTTCTTGCTGAAGCCATCCGCGCCGAGCTCGTCGCGATGCTGGCTGCCGCGCTGCGTTACCGCGTCGAACCCGGCACCGAGTTCAACGCCTTTTACCGCATTGATACTCATCAGCCCGTGCGCGAGGTCGGCCTCGAGCTTGTCGAACACCGGCTCACCCAGACCCGGTGGCACGTTGCTTGCCAGCACGCTGATCTTGGCACCGATAGAGTCCCCTTCTTCACGCAATGCATCCATGAAGGCCTCGAGTTCGTCGAGTCGCTCAGGGTCCGCGCAAAAGAACGGATTGTCATCAACGATGGATAAATCGCGCGCGGCCAGCACCAGCGGGCCCAGCTGCGCAACGTAGCCATGAATCCCGATACCCAGTCGTTGCTGCAGGTACTTGCGCGCAATTGCGCCCGCCGCAACACGCATGGTTGTTTCCCTGGCCGAGGAGCGGCCGCCACCGCGGTAATCGCGAACACCGTATTTTTGCTGATAGGTGTAGTCAGCATGTCCCGGACGAAACTTGTCCTTGATATCGCCGTAGTCTCGCGAGCGCTGATCGGTGTTCTCGACAATCAGCCCGATCGGCGTGCCCGTCGTCTTGCCTTCGAACACGCCGGACAGGATTTTGACCTGATCGGGCTCGTTGCGCTGCGTCGTGTGTCGGTTGCGACCGGGCCTGCGCCGATCGAGGTCGACCTGGATATCCGCCTCGGACAATTCCATGCCCGGCGGACAGCCATCAACGATACAACCCAACGCAAGACCATGGCTTTCGCCAAACGTCGTTACGGTAAACAACCTGCCAAAACTGTTGCCGGACACTTCAGATAAACCTTTCTTATGCTTGCGACCCGAGCGCGGCGAGATCCTGCCTCGTCAGCAGGAACACACCTGCCCCGCCCTGCTCGAACTCGAGCCAGATAAAACCAACGTTGGGAAACGCATCCTCGAGCGCCGCCTGACTGTTGCCCACTTCACAGACGAGTATTCCATTGTCCGTCAGAAATCGCGAGGCATCTTTAAGAATTCTCGAGACGGCATCCAGTCCGTCGCTGCCAGAGGCGAGGCCCAGTTCCGGTTCATGACGGAACTCGTGCGGCATTTCCTGCATATCCTGCTCATCGACATAGGGCGGATTGCTGACGATCAGGTCGTAACGTCGTGCCCCGAGTTCGTCGAACAGATCGGAGCGTACTGGCTGAACACGATCGGCGACCTCGTGACGCTCGATATTGATGGCTGTAACGGCCAGCGCGTCCTCCGAAATATCCACCGCATCGACAATCGCGTTGGGAAAAGCCTTCGCAATCGCTATCGCAATGCAACCGCTGCCTGTGCCGATATCGACGACGCGATGGACTTCGGACGGGGCGATCCACGGCGAGAACTGGCTGGCAATGAGCTCCGCGAGTGGCGACCGGGGCACCAGCACGCGCTCGTCGACGTAGAATTCCAGTCCCGCGAACCAGCCCTGGTTGAGGAGGTACGCCAACGGCACCCGCTCGTCGATACGCCGTTTCGCGAGCCGGGACAATTCCTCGAACTGCTCGCCGCGTAGCGCGTGCGCATAGACCTCGGGGGCATCGTCATGCGACAACTCCAGGGTCGCAAACACCAGCCAGGCCGCCTCATCCAGCGCATTGTCGGTACCATGACCGTAGCTCAAGCCAGCCGCGTCGAAGCGTTCGGCCAGCTCGCGGATCGCCTGTTCAACGCTCAGTTCACGGGAATTTTGCTCAGTCATCTGCATCGGGCGCCAAAATGTGCGAATGCGACGGCGAATCTATCACGCTGCACAGGCAACTGCCTGTAGAATTGCGAACTGTTTTCGCGCCACGCACTCTGAGCATTCATGAGCCTAAAAAACTTTTTCATCGCCATCGTCCTGGCCGTAGCGCTCGCGCTGGGCGTGTTTGTTGCCGTGCGCATGCAAACCCCGGCAGAACCGCGCTCGGCGTTCGTCCTGCCGACGCCAACGCCGCTTCCGGAGTTTGCGCTGGTGAACCAGCAGGGCGAGGACGTGACCAGTGAAGCCTTCCGCGACCACTGGAGCCTGGTCTTCTTCGGCTTCACGCATTGCCCGGACATCTGCCCGACCACGCTGCAGATACTGTCCACCGCTCGCAAGACGCTGGCCGACAACGGGCAGGATCCGCTGCCCAGAATCGTGCTCGTGAGCGTAGATCCCGAGCGTGATACACCGGAGCTGATGGCGCGGTACATGGGTTATTTCGGCGACGATAATCTCGGTATTACCGGAAGTCTCGATGAGGTGAATAAACTGACCAAAGGGCTCGGCATCTTCTTTGCGAAGCAACCTGGCAATGAAGAGAATTACTCCGTTGACCATTCCGCGGCGGTGCTCGTCGTCAATCCTGAAGCCGAATTTCACGCCCTGTTCAGCGGCACGCACCAGGTCGAGAACTTTGTAAACGATGTGCCGTTAATCATGGATGCTTTCTGATGAACCGCCTCTTGCTTCTGCTACTCGCGCTGATGGCCGCGTGCACCAGCGAGCCGCAGCCGCCGCTCGTCGCGAGCGATGTGGTCGTCACACAACCGATGCCCGGCATGAAGATGAGTGCGGCCTACCTGTCGCTTGCAAACAATTCAGACGAGGCGATTCGAATTTCCCGCGTTGCCAGCGCGCAGTACGAATCCGTACAACTGCATGAGACCAGGATCGAAGACGGTGTTGCGCGCATGCGCGCGATACCGGTACTCGAAATAGCCGCCGGCGAATCCGTCACCCTTGAGCGCGGTGGCAAACACCTGATGCTGATGCGCCCGACCGGTTCTTCCGATACTGTGTCGCTTCAGTTTCTGGACGGCGACGACCTGCTTCTTACGGTCGACGCGACGTTTGAACCGCGGACCAATTGATAAAGCCATGCTTGCAAACGCTTTTGTAGTTCTTCAATACCTGTTGCCGAAACACTGGCTAACGGCGATCGTGTATCGCATCGCGCGCATCCGCAATGCGGCGGTCAAGGATTTCCTGATTACGCGCTTCGTCAAGCTGTTCGATGTCGACGTCGAGGAGATCAAGCTCGACCTGCCCGGCGACTTTGCCACCTTCAACGACTTCTTCATTCGCGAGCTGAATGACGATGCGCGAACCATCGACGACGGCGAAGAAGCAATCGTATCGCCCGCCGACGGCACCGTGAGCCTGGCAGGCCGGCTCAACAAGGACAGCCTCCTGCAGGCCAAGGGGATCGAGTACTCGCTGGATGATCTGCTGGCCACCGATCTCGAAGAATGCGAATCCTATGTGAACGGCCGATTTGCAACGATCTACCTCGCACCCTACAACTACCACCGGGTGCACGCTCCTTTTGACGCGGAGCTGGTCGCCGCGCGTTATGTGCCCGGCGACCTGTTCAGCGTCAATGACGCCACCGCGGCCAGGGTCCGCGGTCTGTTTCGGCGCAATGAAAGGCTCGTCATGCATTTTCGAACGGCTCGCGGGCCGGCCGTACTGATATTCGTCGGCGCGCTCAACGTCGGCAGCATTTCAACGCCGTGGTCGGGAGAGATTCGACCACGCAAGGCCGGCATCGTCGACGCGATCGATATTTCGCAACACAGCACAGCCGTGAAAAAGGGCGACCTTCTGGGCTGGTTCAACATGGGATCGACGGTCATCCTGCTGTTGCCTGACAACGCGGGCGAATGGCGCAGCGATCTGGAGCCGGGCAAGACCCTGCGCATGGGCGAATCGATCGGGAATTTCCCGGTCAGCAAAAAATGACGCACTGGCTGCCGGCCGCCGGCGCCGCGGCAGCACGCTCGCGGGCTTCGATGCTGCGACGCATTCGTCAATATTTCGAGACCGCCGACGTTCTCGAGGTCGATACGCCGGCACTGAGTCCTTATGCGGTCAGCGACACGCAGATAGAAAGCTTCTGCATCCCAGCCAGCGCGGTGAGTCCGAGTCCGCTGTTCCTGAATACGTCGCCTGAGTTCTGTATGAAACGCCTGCTTGCCGCGGGCTACCCGGACATCTTCTCGGTTTGCCGCGTTTTTCGGGATGGGGAATGTGGTCGGCGACACCAGCCGGAGTTCACGATGATCGAGTGGTATCGACTGGGCTTCGGCCTGCGCGAAATCGTCGCTGACACGGTTGCTGTCATTCAAGCCGCCTTGCCCCGGGAGTTATGCGCCGCCGATCCCGTCACTATCGATTACCGCGACTGCTTCCTGCAGACGCTTGATGTCGATCCGCTGACGGCAGGCATCGACGATCTGGCAAAGATCGCCAACGCTGACGCGAACCTGCAGCAGTCGATTGGCGAGCACCGTGACGACTGGCTCGATCTCGTTTTTGTCACGCGCATTGCGCCGACTTTTGCAACAGACCGTTTGACCGTGCTGCGACACTATCCCGCCTCCCAGGCGGCACTGGCACGATTGTGCCCCGACGACCCGCGCGTTGCCGACAGGTTTGAAGTCTTCTTCGGCGCCGTCGAACTGGCCAACGGCTACGTCGAGCTGACCGACGCTACGGAACAATCGCGACGCATGCGGGACGACAACGCGGCTCGGCGCCGACGCAATCGCGAGGTACGCCCGCACGACGCGAGCCTGCTGGCAGCGCTCGAAGCCGGGCTTCCCGATTGTGCGGGTGTCGCCATGGGCCTGGAACGGCTGCAGATGATCCACGACAACACCGACGATATACGCGACGTACTCACCTTCTCTTTCGAGGCACCCGAATGAACGATACTGATTACCGGCTGCTGGAATCCCAGCTGCGCGCGCTGCTTGGCGACGAAACCGACGCGCTGGCAGCAAGCAGTAATTTTGTCGCGCTTCTCTACAACGCGCTCGACGACGTCAACTGGCTGGGCATCTATGTTCTACGAGGAGACGAACTGGTCCTCGGGCCGTTTCAGGGAAAGACGGCCTGCGTGCGCATCAGGCTCGGCGACGGCGTTTGCGGCACGGCCGCGGCGACGCTGGCAACACAGCGCATAGACGACGTGCATGCGTTCCCAGGGCATATCGTATGTGACGCGGACTCGCGTTCGGAGATTGTCGTTCCGCTGCTGGTCAACCACGAGTTGGTCGGCGTGCTCGATATCGACAGCCCGTCACTCGCGCGCTTCAGCGAAACCGATCAGCGCGGTATCGAGGCTGTTTGCAAAACTTTTTGCGGCCTGCAGGAGGCGCGTAGCGGATTTATTTGACGCGCGAAACGTACTCGCGTGACCGTGTATCGACCTTGATAGTCTCACCCTGGTCTACGAACAGCGGTACACGCACGACAGCGCCGGTCGACAACGTCGCAGGCTTGCCGCCGCCGCCAGCCGTATCGCCCTTGACACCCGGGTCGGTCTCAGTGACCTCGAGCTCGACGAAATTGGGGGCGCTGACGAGCAACGGCGAGTCGTTCCAGAGCGTTATTCCACAGATGTCGCCATCCGTTATCCAGTCTTTGGCTTCGCCGACGGCTTTCTCATCGGCGGCATACTGCTCGAACGTGTCGGCAACCATGAAATGCCAGAATTCGCCGTCCGCGTAGAGATACTGCATGTCGGTTTCGCGGACGTCAGCGGCCTCGACAGATTCGCCGGACTTGAAGGTCTTGTCGACAGTCTTGCCGGTCTTCAGGTTACGAATGCGTACGCGGCTGAAAGCCTGCCCTTTGCCAGGCTTGACGAATTCGTTCTCGACGATGACACAGGGGTCGCCGTCGATCATGATCCGCAGTCCGGATTTGAACTCACTCGTGCTGAAACTTGCCATTCTTGTCGCCCTTTGCCGCCCACCCGGCCGCCAACGAGGCGCCATGATACCGGAGTCTGCCGGCCTTGCCAGCCGCATTTTCGGGCAGCCGTCCGGCCAATTAGCGCCGAAACTTGATGAATGTCACGATTTTGAGAACCCGGTCGCGACTGTGAGGGCCGTTGTGACTAGACTCCCTTGACAGAATACGGATATCACGGAATCCCCCGACCTTGCCAAGGATTTGGATTTGAACGGGCGCCAGAGCATTTCAGTAGCCGTCTTGACAACCGATCAGGACGACGTCGAGTTGATCAACAGCACTCTGCGTGATGCCGGGCATGCCGCGCATTGCCACTGGATATCCAGCCCCAACACACTCGCGGACACGCTCTCCGCCGAAAACGTCGAACTCCTCATCCTGAACTGCGACCACTATCCCGACGGGATTCGCCAGGTCGTCAAGCAGAAAGACCGCTACAACCCCGAGCTGCCGGTTATTGCCATGCAGGAAAAGGCCGACGAGTCCGCTATCGAGAGTGCGATGCGCGCCGGCGCCTGCGACCTCGTCTCCATTAGCCTCAAGTCGCGACTGCAGTCGGTCGTTTCCCGTGAGTTGCGTGCGCTGCGTGTTGAGCGCGCCCTGAACTCGACGCTGCAGACAGCTACCGAATACAAACGCCAGTTGCGCGACAACATGGACGCTTCGACAAGCTCCATTGCGTTGGTACAGGAAGGCATTTTCACCGACGTCAACGACGCCTGGTTAAGAACTTTCAAGGTAAAGAACAAGCGCGACCTGCTCGGCTTCCCGATCATGGACACCTTCGAACCGGAAAGTCAGGCGGCGATGAAAGGCGCGCTGGTCGCCACGGTCGCGGGCAAATGGCAGAAAGGCGAGAAGCTGGTCGTCAAGGCGTACATTGACTCGGGCGAAGCCGAGGAACTGCATCTGCAGTTCAGCAGAATAGACCTCGACGACGGGCCCTGCGTACAAATCCGCATCGCGCCACAGCTCAAGAGTTGCGGAAGAACCGACCAAGCTCGTACACGACGCGCTGAAACGCGACCCGACGATGCTGTTCTTCCACCGCGCTCAGTTCATCGAGCGAATCACCAAGCGGCTGAAACGAAAGCCGGCGTCCGGTACTCACTGCCTGGTTTACATACGACCCGACAATTTCGGTGAGCTCAAGAAAAAGATAGGCGTACTGGACTCGGAAGAAATCCTTGCGCAGTTCGCCGAAGAGGTGCGCAAGCGCCTGCACCCGCGCGACGTTGCAGGGCGTTTCGAAGGCACAGCGATCATGGCGCTCCTTGAGCGTGGCAGTGATCGCGATGCGCAGGTCTGGGGCAAGCAGCTGATCGATCATATTAACAGCAGAACCTTCGAGGTCGCGGACAAGTCCACGCATATGACCTGCACAGTTGGCGCCTGCGGTGTGAGTGAAGTCTTCAGCGATCTTGAAGAATTCGTTGCGGCTACCGTTGACGCCTACGAACTTGGCAAGGAAGCCGGTGGCAACAACTCCTGCCTTAGCGAAACCGCGGACGAAGACACCAAACAGCGTGAATTCGACGCGATATGGGTCAAACACCTGAAGTCGGCGCTCATGGACGATCGCTTCCGCCTGGCGCAACTGCCGATCGCCGGACTGCGCAGCGACTCGGTTCAGATGTACGATCTGCTGGTTCGCATGATTGACGAGCAGGGCAACTCGGTCTTGCCGTCCGAGTTTCTGCCCGCGGCAGAACGAAACAACATGATGAAGAATATCGACCGCTGGATGCTGACCGCTGCGATGCGCTTCTGCGGTAGTAACGAGGCTGATCGCGTCTTCGTACGATTGTCCCGGCAGTCCATTACCGACACGTCGACGGCCGCCTGGCTGCAGCAGAAACTCGATGACGAGAACTTCGACTGCTCGAGACTGGTCATCCAGATCCCGGAAAGCGATGCGGCCAAACACATCAAGCAGACGAAGAAACTGGTCGCCCATGCGCGCAAGCTCGGCATCGGATTCGCGATAGAGCACTACGGCATCGACCAGGAGCGTTTTCAGATCCTCGACCTGCTCAAACCGGACTACATCAAGATCGACGGTGAGCTGATGCATACGCTGATGACCGACAAGACGATGCAGGATGCGGTCGGCAGGATCGTCGGTGCTGCGAAGCAGCGTAATATCAAGACAGTCGCCGAGCGTGTTGAGAATGCGAACGCGATGGCGGTGTTGTTTCAACTCGGGCTGGACTACATGCAGGGACATTATGTTCACGAGCCGGCAGTTGTACTCGAAGACTCACAGAGCGTCCCGCCGACGTCACTTGAAGGCCTTGCCAAGGCCCAAACAGCGTCGGGCTAGGCGTGTAATTACCGCCGTCAAAATGTGACCTGCATCACACTCTGGTTGCGGAACCACGCGCTAACGATCTGCTTATGCAAAAACATAGAATGACATCCTGTTCTTCAAACCGAATTCTCCCTAATCTGTTCGTCAGGCTGCCCGCGGAGTAACCGACAGTGAATCACTCACGATCCAAGCAAACCCGAATTCGCCGCCTAGCGACGCGGACGCAACAGACACTGTTGCCGCTGGTCGCGGTCAGTGGCGGCCTTGCCACCCTGCCCGCCAATGCGCTCGAACTGGGCGATATCACGGTGCAATCGCGACTCGGGCAGCCGCTGCGCGCCAGCATCGCCTACGCCCTGGCACCCAACGAGCAACTTTCTGATAGCTGCGTCACGCTGGGCTTGGGCGCCGCGGCAAGCGGATTACCAGGCATTGGTCGCGCTACGCTCAGCATTGCCGACGGCGCAATCCTGCTGACCGGCAAGCGCCCGGTGCGCGAGCCGATGGTGGCCGCAATGCTCAACGTCGACTGCCCCTACACGGCCAACCTGAGACGCGAGTACCTGATGTTCATCGACCCGGCGGGGCCGGCCCTGGCCAGCCAGCCACAGGCCGACGCCCGCCCGGCTGCGGCCAGCGTCCCGCCGCGCCGCAACGCGACGAACAATCCGCCACGGGCACGCGTTGCCCGCCCCGCGGTTGATGACAGTCCCATTGCACCTGCTGACCGTTACCGCGTGCAGCAGGGCGACACGCTGTCGCAGATCGTGCAGCGCATTGACAACCGTTCTACAAGCCTCTGGCCCGCCGTCAACGCGATTTTCGATGCCAATCCCGATGCGTTCATCGACAACGACCCGAACAGGCTGAAAGCCGGTAGCTGGCTGACGATTCCGGCTTCCGTCGCCACAGGGGCACCTGCCCCGGCGGCCACCGTCGCGCAGAGCGTCGCGAGTCCGGCCACGCCCGTGGACACCGTCACGGACAACACAGGCACAGCAAGCTTACCGTCAGAAGTCGCGCAGCGGACGTCGCGACGACAATGTCGGATACGACCAATGACCTGAGCCCGGTTATTGCCGACGTAGCGCTCGCCGAAGCGACGAGCGATAATCCGTTCGTCGATGATCAGGCACCGAGCAGCGAGACCGTCATCATCGCTGACACAGAACTCGAAGGACCGGTTACGGTCTCGACGTCTCCAAACGTGACCACGGCCGTTATCAATTCGGAACCGGACTCGAATAACTACTCATTGTCCTGGCTGATGTGGCTCGGCGGCACCGGTGTCGCACTGCTCGTCACACTGCTTCTCTTTGGGCGCCTTTTCCGTGGCCGACCCGACGATACCGAGATGGTTCCAGATGCTCCGCAACGACGTGCGACGGATCTCGATCCGACCATTTCGCCGAATAGCAGCGGCATCGAAGTCATCACGCACACCGGCTATACGATCGAGGATGACTCGCCAACGGCGGAGAACCTCACGCTGGACGCGGATCTCGTTATGGGCACAGGTCTCGACGATGGTACAGACATGGAGGTTGCGCAGGATTTCGGCTTCGCTGCGCCGACCGAGCTCGATCTGGAGCTGCCGTTCGAGCCCCAGCAGTCGATTCCGGAATCCGATACCGGCATTTTCGCAGCCGATGATGACGAAACATCGGTGATGGAGAACGGCGATGATCGGCGATGATGACGAATACGACCTGTCGGTCGTCATGGATGCCACGAAGATGCCGCGGTCTGAGGAAATCACCGAACGCGACCTGCAAGCCGTCGAAGTCGAGGCCGTAGACGACATCGCGGAGTCTGACAGTTATTCAATCGACAGCCACGTTGACCTCGAGATCCTCGAGCAGGATTACGAAGACGAGCTGACGTGCGACGCAGGCGCTCAATGCCGAAATCCTGCGTGCGGCGGAAGAACTCGCGATCGATACCGCGGATACCGCCTACGGAGACTACGATATTACCAGCGAAGTCACCGCGGCGACGCCGCTGGCGTCAGTGACCGAACTCGACGTGACGTCGCAGCTGCCGTCACGCGGCAGGCGCGCGAACGACGATGACGAGACGGGCATCCACGAAGCAGAAACTGTCGAGATTCCGCTCGCTGAGAACGACGAAACCGCCGAAATGGAAGTAGGCGACGACGCGGCGGATACCAAAGCGAGCTAAAGCCCGGTCTCACCAACCCGGGCGGCCCGTCTTTTCGTCACTCCAGGCACGCCGGGCGATGCACGACCCCGGGAACACGAGTGACGTGCCCTGGCACGACTACCCGATGCTCACGACTACCCGAGGCTCAAGACTACTCGACGCCAATCAGTCGCTCGACCTTGCGCCAGCCCTTGGGCAACAGGCTGCCGCGCAGCGCCCGCTCACCGTAATAGTCATCGACATCGTCCCACTTGATCGTCATTATCCGCGTCCCCGTATGCACCTGAAGACTGCCCTCTTCCGGCACGACAGCCGCAGCTACCATCCTCTCCTCGCCACCCTGGTACTTCTTGCCAGGAATATTGATCAACTTGTTGCCCTTGCCCTTCGCGAGTTCCGGCAGTTCTTCCATCTCGAAGAACAGCAAACGACCGATCGAACTGACGGCGGCAATCAGGCACTCGCGATCCTTCGGCACCGGCGCAGGCACGACGGCCCTGCCGCCGGCCGGCACTCGCAGAATCGACTTGCCCGCCTTGTTGCGGGAGACAAGGTCGCCCAACGTGGCGACGAACCCGTAGCCCGCGTCGCTCGCGAGCAGGTACTTCTGTTCAGCGTCGCCGATCATGGCGCCGCAGAATGCCGCGCCATCGGGTGGCTTGAAGCGGCTCGAAAGCGGTTCGCCCTGCCCGCGCGCGGAAGGCAGCGTGCCAGAGATAACGCTGTACACGCGTCCGGTACTATCAATGAACATCGCCAGCTGATTGCTTCGTCCCTGCGCTGCCGCGAGGTAGCTGTCGCCGGATCGATAGCTCAATGCCGTCGGATCGATCTCGTGTCCCTTGGCCGCGCGCGCGTAGCCGGCCTTCGACAGCACAACCGTGACCGGCTCGCTGGCCACCAGCTCTGTCTCATCCAGCGCCTGCGCCGCCACGCGCTCGACGATCTCGGTACGCCTGTCGTCACCATAGGCTTCGGCGTCCGCGAGGATCTCCTTCTTGATCAGTGTCTTCAATCGCGCCGCACTTTTTAGCGTCTTATCGAGCAAATCGCGCTCTGCAGCAAGCTCATCCTGCTCGCCACGGATCTTCATTTCCTCGAGCTTGGCGAGATTCCGCAACCGCAGGTTCAGGATCGCCTCAGCCTGTATGTCGCTGAGCTTGAAGCGTTTCATCAGCACCGGCTTCGGCTTGTCTTCCTCGCGAATTATTGCGATGACCTCGTCGATGCTGAGGTAAGCAACCAGCAGACCGTCGAGGATATGCAGCCGATCGTTGACGATCTGCAACCGATGTCCAAGACGGTTCCGAACCGTCTGCTTCCTGAACGTCAGCCACTCGGACAGCAGTTCGAGCAGGTTGAACATCCTGGGCTTGCCGTTCAAGCCGATAATGTTCATGTTGACGCGTGCGGTCCGCTCCAGCGACGTGGTCGAGAACAGGTGTGACATGAGTTGCTCGACATCGACGCCACGCTTCTTGCTGATAACCAGGCGCGTGGGGTCCTCGTGGTCCGACTCATCGCGAAGATCGTCGACCTGCGGCAGTTTCTTGGCTCGCATTTGCGCCGCAATTTGCTCGAGGATCTTGCTGCCGGAGATCTGGTGCGGCAGCGAGTAGACCACGATGTCGCCCTTCTCGACCTTGTACGACGCACGCAGGCGCAGCGTGCCACTGCCGGTCAGGTACATGTCGATTATCTCGTCGCGGGGGGAAACCAGTTCGCCACCCGTCGGGTAATCGGGCCCTTTGATGTGCTTCATAAGCTGCTTGACGGTCGCTTTCGGATTGTCGAGCAGGTGCACGAGCGCGCTCGCCACTTCCCTGAGATTGTGTGGCGGCACATCGGTCGACATACCCACGGCGATGCCGGTGGTACCGTTCAGCAGCAGATTGGGCAGGCGTGCCGGCAACACCACGGGCTCGTTCATTGTGCCGTCGAAATTGGGCGTCCAGTCAACCGTACCGTCGCCGAGTTCCTGCAAAAGACTCTTGGCGTAGGGCGTCAGCCGCGACTCGGTGTAACGCATGGCAGCAAACGACTTCGGATCGTCGGTCGATCCCCAGTTACCCTGTCCATCAACGACCGGGTAGCGATACGAGAAGTCCTGCGCCATCAATACCATGGCCTCGTAACAGGCCGAATCGCCGTGCGGATGAAACTTGCCGATGACGTCGCCGACCGTGCGTGCCGACTTCTTGGGCTTCGAGGCGGCCGAAAGGCCCAGCTCGCTCATCGCGTAGATGATGCGACGCTGCACCGGCTTCAGGCCGTCGCCGATCTGCGGCAGCGCGCGATCGAGAATCACGTACATCGAATAATCGAGGTAGGCCTTCTCGGTGTAGTCCTTGAGCGACTGTTGCTCTACGCCCTCAAGATTAAGACTGCTTTGCATATCGGACACTTCTCTATACCTCAGCCAGGTCGCCCTTGGTCTCGAGCCACTGCCGGCGGTCTTTCGAACGCTTCTTCGCGAGCAGCATGTCCATAAGCTGCTCGGCGTTGTCCTTCGCCGTAATCGTCAGCTGCACCAGGCGCCGCGTATCGCGGTTCATTGTCGTTTCGCGGAGCTGTCCCGGGTTCATTTCGCCCAGGCCCTTGAAACGCGTGACCGATACCTTGCCGCGTTTCTTCTCCGCCTCGATGCGATCCAGGATGCCCTTGCGTTCGCCCTCATCGAGCGCGTAATACACTTCCTTGCCAACGTCTACGCGATACAACGGCGGCATGGCGACGTACACGTGACCCGCCGTGACCAGTTCGCGAAAGTGCCGCAGAAACAGCGCGCACAGAAGCGTCGCGATGTGCAGGCCGTCCGAGTCTGCGTCCGCCAGGATGCAGACCTTGTGGTAACGCAGCCCGTCGATGTTGTCGGTTCCCGGGTCGACACCCAGCGCCACGGATATGTCGTGCACCTCCTGGGATGCCAGGATCTCTCCGGAATCAACTTCCCAGGTGTTCAGGATCTTGCCACGCAGCGGCATGATTGCCTGGGTCGTGCGATCGCGAGCCTGCTTGGCTGAGCCACCGGCAGAATCGCCCTCCACCAGGAAGATCTCACAGAGCTCCGGCTCCTGCGAAGTGCAGTCCGCGAGCTTGCCGGGCAACGCCGGACCCGAGACGATCTTCTTGCGGACCACCTGTTTCGCCGACTTCAGGCGCCGCTGCGCCTTGCCGATGGCGAGCTGCGCAATCAGATCGCCGGTTTCCGGATGCTGATTGAGCCATAGCGCGAAGTTGTCCTTGATAATGCCCGCGACAAACGCCGCGGACTCACGCGAAGACAGGCGCTCCTTGGTCTGCCCGGAGAATTGCGGGTCTTCGAGCTTGGTGCTCAGGACAAAATTCAGCCCATCCCAGACATCTTCCGGTGCAATATTGACGCCGCGCGGCAACAGGTTCCTGAAATCGCAAAACTCGCGCAGCGCATTCGTCAGGCCCGTGCGTAAACCGTTAACGTGCGTGCCGCCCTGCGGCGTGGGAATCAGGTTTACGTAGCTCTCGGTGACGTTGGCGCCGCTATCGATGGTCCACACAAGCGCCCAATCGAGCGCCTCGTTATTGCCGGTCAGGCTGCCTGCAAACGGTTCCGCCGGCAGCGTCTCGGCAGCACCGATCTCCTCGAGAAGGTACTCCTCCAGCCCGCCGGCATAGCACCATTCGAATTTTTCCTTGGTTTTTTCGACCTTAAGGCGGACGGTGATGCCGGGGCAAAGCACCGCCTTCGCGCGCAGGGCATGTTTCAGGCTTGGAACGGAGAACTTCGGCGAGTCGAAGTATTTCTCATCCGGCCAGAAACGTATCGTCGTGCCCGTATTGGCCTTGCCGACCGAGCCAACCACTTCGAGCTTGCCGCGCTTCTTGCCGCCGGCAAAACTCATGTTGTATTCCTTCGCGCCCCGGCGAATCCAGACCTCGAGATTCTTCGACAAGGCATTCACGACCGACACACCGACACCGTGCAGGCCGCCCGAGTACTGGTAGGTCTCGTTGGAAAACTTGCCGCCGGCGTGCAGCCGCGTAAGGATCAGTTCGACGCCCGGAATCTTCTCCTTGGGGTGCTTGTCGACCGGCATGCCGCGGCCGTCATCGGAGACTTCGACCGAGCCGTCCTTGAAGATCGTGACATCGAGCTTCTTGCAGTAACCGGCGAGCGCCTCGTCGATACTGTTGTCGATGACTTCGTGAGCAAGGTGGTTCGGCCGCGTTGTATCGGTGTACATGCCCGGCCGGCGTCGAACAGGTTCGAGCCCGCTAAGGACCTCGATGTCCGCAGCGTCGTATCGTTTAGTCATCAATCAGATAGCCAGTTATCAGATTGCCAGAAAGGTGCCCGGCGCGATTCTAGCCTGAATGAATAACGGGCGCACCCGTTAAAGTGAGGCAGGCATGTGAATAACAGGCAGCATGTCGAAAAATCTGCAGGCGCGCTCGGAAGAATGAAGCAAGCGGCGAAACGCCGCATGGCTTTGCGGCCTGTCAGTTGAAATCGGCGACGAGGGCGTCGCGAATATTGTCCGCAACCGGGCTAATCTCGACGCGATAGTTTTCGTGATCGATGCCGGCGACCAGTGACGCGCCGTTTTTCAGCGCGGCGACCTGCTCGGGCGGAAACTCGAAACGCATGAAGTGCACAGCCGAGGTCTTTTCATCGTCGGAGCGTTCCAGGTCCTCATCGGCAATAGCGAAGATACGATCAAAATCCGCAACCTGCACGTAGACCCGGTTTTCGACGCCTTTCAGCTGCGTCAGCATCGCGCGACGCTCCTCGACCTCCGGAAACTCGACCATGAACGTGGCCTTCCAGTTCGAACCATCGGGAATCAGCGGATTGTAGGCCTCGAGTTCCTCGTTAATGCCATCCGCCTCGAAGATACGCTCGATGCGCAGCATCTCCTGGACCTGGTACTGCATGGTCAGAAGGTCCTCGAAGTACAGCGCGGCGTTTGTGCCGAGTGCCAGGCGGCGATTGCGCTTGTGTTGCAGCACTTTCTCGCGGAAAGCAGGTCGCGCTTCGGCGTATTGCTCCAGGCTGTACAGATTGTCGCGTGTCAGTTTTTGCATGGTGTTCATATTCCGTAGGCCGTTCTCAGTAGACTCATCGGGTTATTCGCCTCGTGATCGTCGAGATCCTGGACGATTTGCTCTGCCGCCATGGGACAGTCGCTGACAAAGTGGTCTGCCTCTGCTTTCTTCAGTTTGTTCACTACCGGGCGCGCTATCTTCTTCGACACCTCGTGGTACTCCTTCTTGACCGCGTAGGTGCCGTCGTGCCCGGAGCATCGTTCGATCGCCTCGACCGTCGTTCCTGGCACCAGCTGTAGCGCATCTCGCGTCTTCAGGCCGATATTCTGAACCCTGAGGTGGCAAGGCACCTGGTAGGACACCTTGCCGAGCGACTGCTTGAACTCGGTCTTGAGCTGCCCGTCCTTGTGCCGCAGCATCAGGTATTCGAACGGGTCGAACATGGCAGCACGGACCTTGGCAACATCCGGATCATCCGGGAACATCAACGGCAGCTCCTGCTTGAACATCAGCGTACAAGACGGAATCGGCGTCACGATGTCCCAGCCTGCGTCGACCATCGCCGCCAGCACGGGAATATTAATTTCCTTAGCCTTGGCAACGGATTCGAGATCACCGAGCTCCAGCTTGGGCATGCCGCAGCAGACTTCTTTCTCAGCCAGCGCCATAGGGATGCCGTTGTGCTCGAAAACAGCGACGAGATCTTCGTCGATTTCCGGGTGGTTCCTGTTTCCGTAGCAGGTCGTGTACAGCACCACCTTGCCGCGCGTGCTCGCCGTTTCCTGGCCGGCAACCTCACCAACGTCTTTAAGTCGCTTCAAGCGCTTTCGCGCTGTGTTCGAGTGGTATGGCGGCACCGGTGCATCTCGGTGCACGCCAAGCGCCTTTTCAACCAGCTTGCGACCGGATTTGCTGCGGTTAGTGGCATTCACGGCATTCACAACCACCGGGATACCGGCGAGCTTGCCGACCTTGTCGGTCGCGCTTAATACCGTGTCGCGAAACGACGCACCCTGCTTCTTGAAGCGGGCCGCTTTGGCTCGCAGCATCAGGTGCGGAAAGTCGATGTTCCATTCATGCGGCGGCACATACGGACACTTGCTCATGTAGCACATGTCGCACAGGTAGCAGTGATCGACGACATCCCAGTAAACAGGCTTGGGTACACCATCGACCTCCATCGTGTCCGATTCGTCGACGGCATCGAACAACGTGGGAAAGGAATTGCAGAGATTGAAACAGCGGCGGCAACCGTGACAAATGTCGAACACACGCTCGAGTTCCTCAAACAGAGGCTCCTCGTCGTAGAATGCGTCCGACTTCCAGTCGAGCGGGTGTCGCGTCGGTGCCTCAAGGCTGCCTTCGCGTCTGCCTTCAGAGCTGCTCATTGAAATAGCGGCGACAAAAGACGCCAGGCCAGTTGGCCCGGCGATCCTGTCAATGCTTAGTCGTCGAGCGAGTCGAGCGCTTTCTGGAAGCGGTTGGCGTGTGAGCGTTCCGCCTTCGCCAGTGTCTCGAACCAGTCAGCAATTTCGTCGAAGTCCTCGTCGCGAGCGGTCTTCGCCATGCCCGGGTACATGTCGGTGTACTCGTGAGTCTCGCCAGCAATGGCCGCGGCCAGGTTCAGTGCGGTTCCGCCGATCGGCAGTCCGGTCGCCGGATCACCAACTTCTTCGAGATACTCGAGGTGACCGTGCGCGTGGCCGGTTTCACCTTCCGCCGTGGAACGGAATACAGCAGCGACGTCGTTGTAGCCTTCAACATCCGCTTTCGCTGCAAAGTAAAGGTAACGACGGTTCGCCTGCGATTCACCGGCAAATGCGTCTTTGAGGTTGTTTTCTGTCTTGCTGCCTTTTAGTGACACGGTTAAGTCCCCTCTCAGATGATAATGAATATTGATTAGACTAAGTCTAATAGCGAATGACTGTATGCCTCCGACCATTTTCTGTCAACTGTGGAAACTTCGGGCTAGACAGGGTTCTGGCCCTCACGGAGATTGACGCTGTGCACACCGGTCTGTAGCGTATCGGCGCTGTTGGTTTGCGGAAGAACGTCATGAGTTCGGCAAAGAAATTCAATCTCGAAAAATCCCTGTCCGACCTTGAAGCGCTGGTCGAAGAACTCGAATCCGGTGACCTGCCGCTCGAAAAAGCCATGAAGAAATTCGAAGAAGGCATCAAGCTGACGCGCGGCTGCCAGAACGCGCTGAAAGAAGCCGAACAAAAAGTCGAGATTCTGCTGCAGAGTGCGGGCAGCGAAGATCTCGATGACTTCCTCGGCGACGACGAAGATTAGTTCGCTGCACGCGAGGACATTCCGTGGCTTGTCCCCGAATGGGGAGACGCGCTCCTACAGCGATGGCCCCACCAGTAGGACGCCCCGGCGCGCGAAGCGTAGCGGCAGCCGCCAGGCTGCTTCCCGTGCCTATTCCGCCAACAACGCCATCAGTGCAACCACCGTTGATTCAATACCCGAGCGCACCGCAGGCTCTGGCGAGATTTTGAACAACGGAGAGTGATGGCTCGGTACGGGCGGCCCACCGGCGAGCTCCGTCTCGAAGTCGGCTTGCGGCGTTCCGCCGATCGCCCAGTAGACACTCTGAATGTTCGGGTCAGCGGTAAAGAAAGGAAAGTCCTCCGCCCCCATGCCCTTTGTCGGGATATCGACGACAGCCTCGTCACCCATCGCGTCTGTCCACGCGACTTTCAGTCGGCGCGTCAGCTCGGGGCTATTTGTCGTCGGCGGTACGCTTTCCTCGGAAATAATGACCTCGGGCAGCATGTCGTCCGGAAGGCCCGCAACACGCCCCATGTTTTCCGCGATGCGCTTGATGCCGCTGAGCAAGATAGCGCGCGTCTCCTCACTGGTATTCCTGACCGTTAGCTGCAGGTGGGCTTCATCGGAAATAATATTGTGCTTGGTGCCCGAATGAAACGAACCCACCGTAACAACGCCCGGATCACGAGGCGACAGCTCGCGGGAAACCAGGGTCTGTAACGCCAGTACAATCTGGCTGCCCAGTACGATCGGGTCTTTGCCGCGGTGCGGGCTCGCGCCATGTGCGCCGACACCATGGATAATGATGTCCACCGTATCCGCGCCGGCATACGGGCTGCCTTCGGAAACATTGATGGTGCCGGCAACATCACTGGACGAGACGTGAAATGCGAGCGCGTAGTCGGGCTTGCCGAACCTGTCCCAAAGATCGTCGTCTTTCATTGCCCGGGCACCCAGAACGCGTTCCTCCGCTGGCTGCACGATCAACATCAACGTGCCATTCCACTGGTCTTTTCTCGCCACCATCTGCCGCGCGGTACCCACGAGGCTCGTAATGTGCACGTCATGCCCGCAGGCATGCATCGTAAATACCTCGTTGCCGGTGATCGGGTCGGTTTGCGTTGCGCGCGACGCGTTGTCGAGGCCGGACTTCTCTTCCACCGGAAGACCATCCATGTCGGCCCGCATCATCACCAGCGGACCGGCACCGTTCTCGAGCATGGCGACGACGCCGGTGCCGCCGACGTTCTCGGTTACTTTGAACCCGGCTGCCCTGAGCTCTTCGGCCATGCGTTTCGCCGTCTCGAATTCGACCGTCGATAGCTCCGGATTGCGATGAAAATGATCGAACAGGTCGGCTAGATACGCGTCATAGTCGCCATGTACAGCGTCGTTCAGGTCTGTCGCTAACGATGGCGATGCCACGAAGATCGCGACCAGGAAGGCGAAACGTTTCAACATCGGAAACCCTTTGTATTTTTTACCGAACAATTTTTCGAATTATCGGGCAAGTAGCCCGCGCCCAAGGCGAACGATTTGCGCTACCGCCCAGGCAAGAAACCGCGTCGTTACGAGCGACAACCGCCGAAGCACACTAGACGAGCAACGTGTCCGCGGCAACCCACAGTCCGTAGCCAGCGACTACTAGTGTAATCAGCGCCGTTCCCCCTGCGCCAACCAAGCGGCCAATATGTGCCATGTTGTCGTGTTTGAGTCCGACAGCATGTGCAATGCGAGCGATGAATAACAGGTCGCCCACTACATAGAGGAACATCGGCGAAGCGCCGCTGGCTTCGATCGCGCCCATTACAATCAGGATCATCGGGACGTATTCCAGGAAATTCTGGTGTGCCCGGACGCGCTCTGCCAGGTCCATATTGGGCGGGCTACCGAAAAGCACAGACACCCCGGTTTTGCCACGAAAGCTGCCGGCGCGAAAGCTCAAGACCAGTGCGAACAAGGCGAAAATGCTTGCATACAGCAATGTAATTGGAATGGACATGACTCGACCCCTCTATTGTTTTTATTAGCGGGATCAGATTATACGCCCGCGACGCCGAAAATCCTGCCGATAGTCGGGCTGAGCGAGTTTCAGGAGAGAAGCGCGCCGCTGGCGCTCAGGTATTGGCGGCGCCGCTGCCCTGCAGTCGATTGATCAGCGCACGCAGGAATACCTTGTTGAAGCGCAGCTGGCAGGCAGATGAGACCTGCTCCATCAGCGACGAGCTGACACGCAGAATCGTGACCTGACCTTGCGCCTTGATGGACGCCTGTCGTCGCGCACCACTAACGTAGCTGGTCTCGCCGAAGCAGTCGCCATTCGACAGCGTGCCAAGGTTGTTGCCGTTCGCCTGCACCGCTACATTGCCTGCAACGATGATATAGAAACGATCATCGACCTCGCCTTCACGCACGATGTCCTCGTCATCCTTGTACTCGTGCCAGTCCGAAGCCCTGAGTACTTCCCAGATCTCGGCGTGCGAAAACTCGTGAAAGAAGGTGAGCGTGCGCAGCAGATCGAAATGTTCCTGGTTGTCGAGGCTGTCGTATTTCTGCCGAAGATCCTTGTAAACGCGCGTCAGTTCCGCCGCCATCGCAGTGCCGGTCGTCAAGCGTTTGTTCTGGTCCTTCTGCATCGTCGTCATCACAACGTGCTCGAGTTCCTCGGGCAAATCGTCGCGATAGGTGTGAATCGGCGGCGGTGTCGCGTAGACGATCTGGTGCAGCAGTTTCGACAGGTTGTCGGCACGGAACGGTCGAAAGCCAGTCAATAACTCGTACATCACCGCACCCAGGGAATACAGGTCGGAGCGCGGCGTAAGTTCTTCGGACTGCACCTGCTCGGGTGACATATAGCTTGGGCTTCCTGCAATGCCCTCGATGCGCGATACATCCGAGTCGCTGACGATTGCGATACCGAAGTCGATAATGCGCACGTCGTTGTCGATCGTGAGCATGAGGTTACTGGGTTTAATGTCGCGATGGATGACACCGCGGCCGTGTGCGTAGTGCAGCGCCTTGGCGCACTTGTAAATAATTTCCACGACGTCGTCGACGCGCAGCAGGTTGTCGGGGCGACAATAGGCTGCGAGCGTTCTTGCGCCCTGAATATGTTCCGTAACGACGTAGTAGCTGCCGTCTTCCTCACCGGCATCGTAGATCGGCATGATGTTCGGGTGCTGCAGCATCCCGACCATGTGCGCTTCATTGAAGAACATCTTGCGAGAGACCTTCGCGCGCTCGGCGTCCTGGTCTTCTTCGATGTTGTAAACCTTGATCGCGACGTCGCGCCGATAGTAAGGATCGTGAGACAGGTAGACGATACCCGTGCTACCGCGACCAATTTTGTTGATGATGACGTACTTACCGATTTTCTCGGGAACGCCGTCAGGGCGTGCGATGTCGCTTACCGTGGTCGCCATGTTGTCTCAACTGGTTAGATCATTAGCCACCTGTATAAACCCAGTACTACTGCGGCATACAGCGCGGCTACGAGGTCGTCCAGCATAATTCCCACACCGCCGCCCAGTCTGTGATCCAGGTCCCGAATCGGCCAGGGTTTGACAATATCAGTCAGCCGAAAAAGGCCAAAAGCAAGCAGCCAGCCGACCGGTGTCAGCGGCGCCGCCAGCAGCGTCAGGTACATGCCTGCGATCTCGTCCCAGACGATGCCGCCGTGATCGTGAACACCTATACGGCGTGCGCTTTCGCCGCATATCCAGACGCCGGACACAACCAGCGCCACGGCCACGCCCAATTGAACATAAAGTCCGAAATCCAGCGTCAGCCAGAACAGCAGCACCCCCGGGAGCGAGCCAAACGTGCCCGGCGCAAAAGGCGCAAGGCCTGTGCCGAAGCCGAATGCCAGGAAGTTGACCGGATCGGTCAATACCGTGCGAGCAGCGACCTTCTGCGATTTTTCTGTCCGTTTGTTCACAGGGAGTGACGGTACCCGCTGTCATCGTATTCCACAATGACACCCCGGTTTCGGCATTGCAGGCCGCTGCCATCTACCACCGTGCCGATCGCTGTTACACCCTCGATGCCTTCGACGTCGGCAGGCCGCGCCGTGAAACAAAGCTCGTAGTCATCACCGCCCGTCACGGCAAGGCGAACCCTCTCCGGCTCATCGAGGCGCGCCTCGAGCGCAGCAGAGAGCGGTAACCGTTCGATGTCGATGATGCCGCCGACACTGCTTGCATCCAGCAGCTTGCCGAGGTCACCGGCCAGCCCATCGGACACATCGATCGCGGCGCTCGCGCGGCCAAGCAAACGACGACCTGTCTCAATGCGCGCACTCGGGCGCAGGAATCGTCCCACCAGGTAATCGTCGTGTTCGCCACGACCGAGCAACAGCAGCCCTGCCGCCGCGTCACCGAGCGTACCTGTTACGAAAATAGTGTCGCCGACTCTCGCGCCACTGCGTAGCAGCGCCTGGCCCGTCTCAACGTCGGCCGTGACATGCACGGTGGCTACCAGTTGCGCACCGCTCGTCGTGTCACCACCAATCAGCGCAACATCGAACTCGCCGGCTGCCGTATACAGGCCGTCCGCAAAGTCGGAAATCCACTGTTGGTCTTTTTTCGGCAGCGTCAGCGCCAACGTCATGCATCGAGGCACGGCTCCCATTGCCGCGACGTCAGAAAGATTGACGGCAACCACGCGGTACCCGACGTCCGCCGCACTGATGTCGGCGGGAAAATGCACGCCCTCGACCAGGGTATCGATAACCTGCACCTGGTCACGACCGGGCTCGGGCCGGAGTACCGCTCCGTCGTCGCCGACACCGGTCACTATGCCCGGCGCGCCTGCCGGTCGACTGAAGTACCGACGTATCAGTTCGAACTCATCCACCGGCGTTCGCCTGAACCTCCACTTCCCGCAGCGTTTTCGCCGCCGCGTCCAGGCAGGCATTGATGTACTTGTGTCCGTCCAGCGCGCCAAAGCGGCGGGCCAGGTTGACGCTTTCGTTAATCACGACTTTATACGGGATTTCGATCCTGCACTTGAGTTCATGAGTACCGATCAACAGTATCCCGAGCTCAACCGGGTCGAGCTGATCGAGCGGCCGGTCGATCAGCTCATCAATCGTCTCCTCGAGTTCGGCCTGCTCTTTGCAGATCGCGTTCAGCTGCTCGTCGAAGTACTCCTGGTCGACGCGCTCGTAAGCGACCTGATCATGAAACTGCGACAGCAGCTCGGATCGAGAGTGCCCGGCAAGTTGCTTCTGGTACAACGCCTGGACCAATAGCTCGCGAGCGCGCGTCCGTGCGCCCGTTCCTTTTGAACTGGCTTTACTCATCAGGGTGGCTGTCAGTCGATGCGACGAGTGTGCTTTTCTGGCCCGCTCGCGGACATGACTTAGTCGATCCTCCGGAGTAGGTTGACCATCTCGATAACGGCAAGCGCGGCTTCCTCACCTTTGTTGCCCGCCTTCGTTCCGGCACGCTCGATAGCCTGCTCGATGGAATCCACGGTCAGCACGCCGTTGCCAATCGGAATGCCGTGTTTTTGCACGGCGGCCGTTATGCCTTTGACGCACTCACCGGCAACGTAGTCAAAATGCGGCGTGCCGCCCCGAATGACGGCGCCGAGCGCGATGATTCCGTCGACGCGCCGGGTAGCCGCGAGCTTGTCCAGCGCGATCGGCATTTCGTAAGCACCCGGTACACGGATGATCTCGATATCCGCGTCGGCTGCCCCGTGCTGTCGCAGGCAATGCAACGCGCCCTTGATCAGCGATTCGACGATGAAGTCGTTGAAGCGGGTAGCGACAATAGCGAAACGCGCGTCGCGGACGATAAGGTCACCCTCTGTGGTCTTGATCTTGTCCATGGCCTGGCGCTGTTCTCAGACGTACTCAGTGATTTCCAGGTCGAAACCTGAGATCGCGTACATGTGTTTAGGCGCCGATAATACACGGATTTTGCTGAGACCGAGGTCGCGGAGAATCTGTGCGCCGACGCCGTAGGTACGAAGCACCATGTCGCCGCTGCGGTGCTTGTCGAGATCGCTCATTGCCTCACCGAGCGTCTCGACGGAATCCATGAATTCGCGCGATGATTCCTGGTCACGCAGCAGCACGATGACGCCCGCCTCTTCCCTGGAAATTCGTTCAATCGCGCTGTCCAACGGCCAACCCAGCGAGGGGCTCTTGACGCCGATAACATCACCGAGCGTGTCCTGCAGATGGACGCGAACCAGCGGCGCGTCGACGGCCTTGAGGTCACCCTTTACCAGCGCGACATGCACCGAGCGATTGATGTGGTCGTCGTAGCAATACATCCTGAAGTCACCGTACTCGGTCTCGATGAGCTGTTCGGCGATGCGTTCGACGTTGCGCTCTTTCTCGAGGCGGTAGCGAATCAGGTCGGCGATCGTGCCAATGCGGATACCGTGCTTCTTGGCAAATTTCTCGAGATCGGGACGGCGCGCCATCGAGCCATCCTCGTTGAGGATCTCGACGATCGCGGCCGCCGGCTCGAGACCGGCGAGGCGCGAAAGATCGCAGCCAGCCTCCGTGTGACCGGCGCGAGTGAGTACACCGCCGGGCTGTGCCATCACGGGGAAAATGTGCCCCGGCTGCCTCAGGTGCTCCGGCTTGGCACCGGACGCGACGGCCGCCTGGATCGTCTTGGCGCGATCGGATGCCGAGATACCGGTGGTAATGCCCTCGGCCGCCTCGATCGATATCGTGAAATTGGTTGCGTGATGCTCGTCGGTATCGCTGACCATCAGAGGCAGGCGCAACTGCTTGCAGCGCTCGCGACCGAGCGTCAGGCAAATAAGACCGCGCCCGTGCGTCGCCATGTAATTGACGTCCTCGGCACGCACTTTTTCGGCCGCCATGATGAGATCGCCTTCGTTCTCGCGGTTCTCGTCGTCGACCATGATGACCATCTTGCCAGCTGATATATCGGCGATAATATCGTCGATGTCGCTGAAGATTGAAGCGTGCACGCTGGGGTGCACCGTGGTGTTGTCAGGCATAACCATGCGCCTTCAGTAAGTCCAGTGAAATGCCGCTGCCGTCCGGGTTCAGCAGGCGCTCGGTGTAGCGGGCCAGCAGATCTACCTCGACATTGACGACGGTGCCGACCTTGTAGTGTTCGATGATCGTGACCTCGGCCGTATGGGGGATGATATTCACCTCGAAGCTATTAGCGGATACTTCGTTGATGGTAAGGCTGACGCCGTCCATGCACACAGAGCCCTTCTTGGCGACGTAGCGCGCGTATTCTGTCGGAATCTCGATGACAAGCCGTATCGATCGGGCATCGGCCGCTCTGGCCGCTACGGTACCCGTGCAGTCGACATGCCCGCTGACGAGGTGGCCGCCGAGGCGCTCACCGAGGCTGATCGAGGGTTCGAGGTTCACGGCGGAGCCAACTTCGAGCTTGCCGAGCGCCGTCACGTTCAGGGTCTCGACGGACACGTCGGTATCGAAGCCATCGTCGTGAAACGCGACGGCAGTCAGGCAAACGCCGTTTACGGCGATGCTCTCACCGAGCTCGTAATCGGACCACGGCAGGCCGGTCGAGCGGACCGTGAGGCGAACGTCTCCGCCGCGTCGCTGGATGGCGTCGATCGTTCCCCTGGCTTTGATAATTCCCGTAAACATCAGTATTGAACCCTGGCGGTTATGCGCGTGTCGGCGCCAACGCGCCGCACATCGGTGATATCGAGACCCTTGCGGCTCGCAAGGGCCTGCCAGGAGGGTGTCTCGAACATCGTCCTGGTCTCGCTACCCATTATGTGGGGTGCCTGATAAATCACAAGTTCGTCGACGAGTTGCTGCTCCAGCAAATGCCCCGTCAGCGCGGGACCTGCCTCGACCAGGACATCGTTGACGCCGCGTCGTGCGAGCTCCTCCAGGACACCGGCCGCATCGACTTTTGCGCCGGCTTCGCCGAACGAGCACACCTCGGCACCCGCGCGCTCGAGCGCTGTCGAATCCGGTTTTCCCGAGCAACAGACCAGCGTCTCGCCCGGCAGGCCGAGCATGCCGGCTCCTGCCGGCATGCGTAGCTCGCTATCCAGAACCACGCGGAGCGGCTGCAAGTCCGGCGCCGGCAACGACTCCAGGCGGACGTTCAGCGACGGATCGTCGGCCAGCACCGTTCCTATGCCGGTCATAACGGCGCCGCATCTTGCGCGCAGTCGCTGCACATCCTCGCGCGCTTCACTTCCGGTGATCCACTGGCTTTCGCCGCTCTTCATCGCGATGGCTCCATCGATGCTTGCGGCGACCTTTACACGTACCAGTGGCCGACCACGCGTCATGCGGGCGATGAAACCGGCATTCAGCGACTCAGCCGCCGCCTGCATCAAGCCCAGCTCAGTCGATACGCCAGCCGACTCGAGATGCCGCAGTCCGCGACCCGCTACCTCCGGATTGGGATCCTGCATCGCCGCGACCACCCTGACGATGCCTGCATCGATCAACGCCGTCGCGCAGGGCGGCGTCTTGCCGTGATGTGCGCAAGGCTCCAGCGTGACGTAGGCCGTGGCGCCCTCGCGCTTTGCCACCGGCGGTCGTGAGCGCGTTGATTTCCGCGTGCGGTTCGCCTGCACGTTCGTGCCAGCCTTCGCCGACAACTTCGCCTTCGTTGACGATGACGCAGCCAACCATCGGGTTCGGGTGTGCGGAATACTGGCCCCTGGCCGCGAGCTTGAGCGCGCGCGCCATGTGCGCGCAGTCGGCATCCGAAAACGCTGGCATGCCTAGCCCTTCTTCTTGCCGAGGAGTTCGGGCAACAGCGACATTTGCTCACGACTCGCCGCCGTCTCCGAGATTTTCTGCAGACGCTTGATCTCGTCCTCGAATTCGGTGATGTCCTGGAAGCGACGGTACACCGAGGCAAAGCGTACGTAAGCGACCTCGTCGAGCGCGCGCAGTTCCTCCATGACGAGATCGCCAACCAGTCGGGACGGCACCTCGCGCTCGCCCATGGTGCGCAGCCGGTGAATCAGGTGGCCGATGGCCTGTTCGAGTTCGTCGCTTGGCACCGGGCGCTTCTCCAACGCCCGAACCATGCTGTTGCGCAGCTTGGTTTCGTCGAACGGCTGTCGCGAATTGTCATTCTTGATCAGGCGCGGCATGACCAGCTCGGCCGTCTCGAACGTGGTAAAGCGTTCGTTGCAGGCAAGACACTGCCTGCGCCGGCGAATCTGCCGGCCATCACCCGCGAGACGCGAGTCTATAACCTTGGTTTCTTCGTTGGCGCAGAACGGACAGTGCATGCGGGCCCAGAACCTATCTGGAAGCAGCGATCAGGCGTATACCGGGAAGCGTTTGCAGAGTTCCAGAACCTGGCCCTTGACGCGCTCGATCGTTGCTTCGTTGTCGATGTCATCGAGTATATCGGCTATCCAGCCACTTAGCTGCCGGGTTTCTTCCGGTCCGAAGCCGCGTGTCGTGATCGCCGGCGTTCCCAGTCGCAGGCCGCTGGTTACAAACGGTGACTGCGGATCATTAGGCACGGAATTCTTGTTCACGGTGATATTTGCGCTGCCAAGCGCCGCGTCTGCGGCCTTGCCGGTAATGCCGCGATCGATGAGACTCACCAGCATGAGGTGGTTCTCGGTGCCGCCCGAGACAATCGGGTAGCCGCGCTCGCCGAGTACAGCGGCCATAACCTTGGCGTTTTCGCAGACTTTGCCCTGGTAGTCCTTGAAACTCGGTTCCATGGCCTCTTTGAAGGCAATGGCCTTGGCGGCAATGACATGCATCAGCGGACCGCCCTGCGTGCCCGGGAATACCAGCGAATTGAACTTCTTGGTCAGCTCGTCGTTCTTGCGCGCGAGGATCAGGCCGCCGCGCGGACCGCGCAGGGTCTTGTGCGTGGTCGTCGTGCAGACGTCCGCGTACGGAAGCGGGCTTGGGTAATGACCCGTGGCAACGAGCCCGGCGACGTGCGCCATGTCCACGACCAGGTAAGCGCCGACGCTGTCCGCGATCTGGCGAAAACGTGCCCAGTCGGCAATTTGCGAATAGGCCGAGAATCCGGCCACGATCATCTTCGGTTTGTGTTCGAAAGCGAGTTCCTGAACGCGGTCGTAATCGATAAGGCCGGTCTCCGCCTCGAGACCGTATTGGACCGCGTTGAACAACTTGCCCGAAAAGTTGACCTTCGAGCCATGCGTGAGGTGCCCGCCGTCACTCAGGCTCATGCCGAGGATCGTGTCACCGGCGTTCAGGAGCGCGAGATAGACCGCCGCATTCGCCTGCGATCCGGAGTGCGGTTGCACGTTTGCAAAGTCAGCGCCGAATAGCTGCATGGCACGCTCGATGGCGAGCCGTTCGGCGTCATCCACGTACTCGCAGCCGCCGTAGTAGCGTTTGCCGGGGTAACCTTCCGCGTACTTGTTGGTCATGGTGCTGCCCTGCGCGCGCATGACACGCGGGCTGGCGTAGTTTTCCGAGGCGATCAGCTCGACGTGCTCTTCCTGGCGTCGGTTTTCCTGGGCAATTGCTTCTGCGATCTCTGGATCGAAGGACTCTAGCGTCGTCGATGTGTCGAACATCCGGGGCTACTCCGTGTGGGGCGGGGGGCGAGAAAGAACGCGATGTTACCTGTTTGGGCGGCGATATGGCACCGCAGAAAGAAGCTGTTACGTTTCGACGAAGGACTGCACCACGCGCGTCCAGGCGCGGGCGAGATTGTGCCGGTTGTAGCCGCCGCCGCCCGTGCCGATGATCCTGCCGTCGCAATATTTGTCGGCCAGCGAGCACAGGGCGGCCGCCGCCTCTGCATGCGCTTCCTCGGTCCAGCAGAGATTCGTTATCGGGTCGCCTTCGAGGCTGTCCGCACCGCACTGCATGATGATGAATTCGGGCTGCATGGCATCGAGGTAAGCCTCGACCTGCTGCCAGGCTTCCCGAAAATCGGCGTCCGTGGCCCCGGAGGCCAGCGGAATATTGAGCTTGGTCCCCACCGCTGCTCCGGTGCCGGTCTCTTCACGGCTACCCGTGCCCGGGTACAGGAAGCGGCCGTCTTCGTGGATGTCGGCAAAAATCAGGTCGGGATCCGACTGGAAGCTGTAGAAGACACCATCACCATGGTGCGCATCGATATCGACATAGGCCACACGCCTGAGGCCGAACTCTGCCCGCAGGTATTCAATAGCCACGCCGCAGTCATTGAACACGCAGAAACCGGCGGCTTTGCCGCGCGCGGCATGATGCAATCCGGCAATCGGGATGAAGGCGCGTCGGTGATTGCCATGCATGATCTCATCGACGGCGCATAAGACCGCCCCGACGACGGCTGATGCCGCGTCATAGATTCCCGGCACGACCGGTGTGTCACCCTCATCGAGCCAGCCTTTACCGACGCCCGAGAGGTGTGAGACTTTGTCGATGTATTCAGGGGTATGAAACAGGGCCAGCTCGTCGACCAGCGCTGGCCGTGGATGGCCGTACTCGATGGCGTCGCCGAGCGCCGCCTTGTCGAGCTCGGCATGGAACACGTCGTGACGATCGGTTCCGAACGGGTGCGGATCGCCAAAGCCGTAGGCCGCGATCGACTCTCCCCGGTAAACCAGCACGGCGTCGCTCATGGGTGTTTGAGGCCCTAATGTTTTCTTGTCGGGCAGCATACCTGATAATGCGCACTCGTTAACCGATGGTCTCGCTATGGCTCAGTACATCTACACCATGAACCGCGTGGCAAAAGTGGTCGCTCCGAAGCGCCATATCCTGCGCGATATCTCCCTCTCCTTCTTCCCGGGCGCCAAGATCGGCGTGCTCGGGCTCAACGGCTCGGGAAAATCCACCTTGCTGCGAATCATGGCGGGCCTGGACACCGAGATCGACGGCGAGGCGCGACCGCAGCCCGGCATCAAGATCGGCTACCTGCCGCAGGAACCCGAACTCGACCCAAACAAGGACGTGCGCGGAAACGTCGAGGAAGGTGTGGCCGAAACCAAGGGGCTACTCGATCGCTTTAACGAGATCAGCATGAAATTCGCCGAGCCGATGGATGACGACGAGATGACGGCGTTGCTCGAGGAGCAAGGCAAGCTGCAGGACGCCATCGAGTCGGAAGGCGCCTGGGAACTCGATCGCAAGCTCGAGATCGCGGCCGACGCGCTGCGTTTGCCGGAGTGGGATGCCGATGTCACCAAGCTGTCCGGCGGAGAGCGCCGCCGCGTAGCGCTGTGTCGACTGCTGCTGTCGCAGCCCGACATGCTGTTGCTCGACGAGCCAACCAACCACCTGGATGCCGAGTCCGTTGCGTGGCTGGAACGCTTCCTCGACGAATACCCGAGCACCGTCATAGCGGTGACGCATGATCGCTATTTCCTCGACAACGTCGCCGGCTGGATACTCGAGCTCGATCGCGGCCACGGCATTCCATGGGAAGGCAACTACTCTTCCTGGCTGGAGCAGAAGGAGGCACGACTGCAGACCGAGGAAGCCTCGGAAAAAGCACGCCGCAAAGCCATGCAGCACGAGCTGGAGTGGGTTCGCAGTAACCCGAAAGGCCGACAGGCAAAATCCAAGGCTCGTCTGCGGCAGTTCGAGGAAATCTCTTCGCCAAGCTACCAGAAGCGCAATGAGACCAACGAAATCTATATTCCGCCCGGACCGCGACTCGGCGATGTCGTTCTCGAGGTTAATGACCTGAAGAAGGGCTTCGGCGACAAGCTGCTGATTGATGGGCTGAGCTTCCAGTTACCGCCGGGAGGCATCGTCGGTGTTATCGGTCCCAACGGCGCGGGCAAGACGACGATGTTCCGCATGGTTACCGGGGCAGAGCAGCCGGATGGCGGCAGTATTCGTCTCGGCGACACCGTGCAGATCGCGAGCGTCGATCAGTCGCGTGACAGCCTCGATGACAACAAGACCGTGTGGGAAGAAATCTCCGACGGGCTGGACCTGATCAACGTTGGCAATTACGAAACCTCTTCGCGCGCCTATGTCGGTCGCTTCAACTTCCGCGGTCAGGATCAGCAGAAAAAAATCGGCCTGCTGTCGGGCGGTGAACGCAATCGCGTGCACCTCGCAAAAATGCTGCGTTCGGGCGGCAACTTCCTGTTGCTCGATGAGCCGACCAACGATCTCGATGTGGAGACCTTGCGCGCGCTGGAAGAGGCGTTGCTCGAATTCCCCGGCTCCGCCATCGTGATCTCGCATGACCGCTGGTTCCTGGATCGCATCGCGACCCACATTCTGGCCTTCGAAGGTAACAGTGAGGTGGTCTGGTTCGCGGGGAATTACGCGGACTACGAAGAGGACCGAAAACGACGACTTGGCGCGGACGCGGCAAACCCGCACAGAATCAAGTATAAGAAGCTGACCGCCTAGTGTCCTGTTTGCCTGGGTTCGCTAGTTCTCAGCGTCCCGGAGCCTGGCAGGCACAGGCGCAGGACTGCTGGATTGGCGAACCAGGCAAACAGAACACCACACACGTCGAGGACAGCCAATGAATATCCTGCTCGCAGCAAGCGCCGTATTCACGATAATCACGCTGTTCTTTGTCGTTTCGATGTTGCGCCATGCGCGCCGCCGGCGCCCACTGCGCGCAACCGGCTCGCTGGCAGGCGGTGCTGCGTCGGGCGCGCTCGGTGGTGCCAGCATACTGCTTGCGTTCAGCTACTTCGGGTATGGACGCCTCGTCGACGAACAGGTGGTCAGCCAGATCGAGTTCTCACAATCGGCGCCCGGCGAATACGTCGCGCGCTTGATGATAGCCGGCGAGGCGGACCGTTTCTTTTCACTGAATGGCGACGAATGGCAGATGGATGCACGTGTCGTCAACTGGAAACCACCCGCGACGCTGCTCGGGCTCGATCCGATCTACCAGTTGGAGCGATTGAGTGGCCGTTATGCGAGCGTTGACGATGAACGATCGGAACAGCGGACCGTGCACGCGCTGTCCGGCGACAACGCGCTCGATGTCTGGAGGGTTGCGCGACGTTTTCCGCGCCTCATGCCCGGCGTCGACGCGTACTACGGAACAGCGACCTACGTGCCGATGGCGAACGGCGCACGCTACGAGGTTACGATGACACGAACGGCATTAATTGCGCGTCCGGTGAACGATGCAGCGCGAGATGCTGTCGGCGATTGGGGACAGTAGGGATTTCAGTATTATGTTAATCCCGGATAGCAGAACATAATCTATCGTGCATACTGAAGTAGCTGATTGTTTAGACAATTCTGCCGTCCAACCATAATAAATAGACAGGGCGAAATGGCTATAATTATTGAAGAAGATCAGGGGATAAAGAGCGAGCTCGAGGAACGAATCGGACTCGAGTGTCCTTACTGCGGCATGTATGCGCACATGGCGCCGCAGGCGGTACCGGATGCCGCTGCCCTGCTCCGCGACAAACCCAAACACGTTGGGCTGGTGTACAAGTGCGACGCCTGCGATGCGCCCGTCTTTCTGCGATTTGCCGTCAAGGAATACAAAGACAACCGCGTCGAGTTGTATCGCAACTTCATCGAGCTGGAACGGCCCAAAGAACGCTTTGCGTTTTCCTATTTGCCGAAACACACCGAAGTGCTTTTTCGAGAGGCGCTCTCGTGTTACTCAGCGAATAACTTCAATGCCTTTGCATCGATGTGTCGACGCGCCTCGATGAGCGCGTTCGACGCGCTCGGTGAGGGTGGCAAGCTACGGGCATTTGAAGAAGTCATGGTTGCGCAGGATATCGCCGGCATCGATGACGAATCGTTCGCACCCATCAAGTCCGTGCTATTCGGTTCCGGAACGCACGAAGACCTGCCGCTCCTGAACCGAGCGCAGGCCGGCATCCTTCTCGAGGTCTTGAAGGACATGTTCTACCAGTGCTTCGTGCGCCATGGGAAACTGACTCGAGCGATTAAAGGTAAGGCGTTTTTTCGTCTCAGAGAGCAACGACCACCCGGTTTCAGCCTGAACAATGGGGACATTCTGAGTGGGGACATTCTGCTTTTCTCCCATTACGGCGCACTATCCGACCGCCAACCTCGCGTTGCGGAACATGCGCATCCACGGACCATCCTCGCCCCACTCTTCCGGATGCCAGGAATTCTGGCGGCTCAGCGCAACGCGCTCCGGATGCGGCATCATGATGGTCACGCGACCGTCCTCATTGCTCAGGCCGCAGATCCCGTCCACCGAACCATTGGGATTTGCCGGGTACTTGTCGGCAACCTCACCGTAGTTGTCCACGTAGCGCATCGCGACGGTGTACGACGAAGCGTAGCGCGCAGCATCGTCGAGAAACGTCGCACGCCCCTCGCCGTGTGAGGTTGCGATCGGCATGCGCGAACCGGCCATGTTCTGCAGGAACACAGATGGGCTCTCCACCACCTCGACCAGGCTCAGTCGCGCTTCGAACTGTTCAGATTTGTTGCGCAGGAATCGCGGCCAGTTTTCTGCACCGGGAATCAGCTCGCGGAGATGCGACATCATCTGGCAACCATTGCAGACGCCGAGCGCGAACGTGTCGCGCCGCTCGAAGAACGCGGCAAACTCGTCTCGCGTTCGCGAGTGGTAGAGGATCGACTTGGCCCAGCCACCGCCGGCGCCCAGCACGTCGCCGAATGAGAAGCCACCACATGCAACGATGCCCTGGTACTCCGCCAATGTGACGCGGCCGCTGAGCAAGTCGCTCATGTGAACGTCAACGGCGGCGAATCCGGCGCGCATGAAGGCCGCGGCCATTTCATTCTGGCTGTTGACGCCTTGTTCGCGGAGGACCGCAACACGCGGCTTCCGGCCACCACGATACGTGCGGGCGACGTCGTCTTGTCGGGTCGAAGGTCAATACTGCGTTGAGGCCCGGGTCGTCGTCGTCAAGCAGCCGCTCGAACTCCTCGGTAGCCGTTGCCGGATTGTCACGCAGCGCCTGGATGCGGTGGCTCATTCCCGACCACTCGCGCTGCATGGTGGAACGCGCCAGCTCGAGAACAACATCTGTCGTCGCTGCGCACCGTCAATTTTGCTTCGTCCTCGACGCGTCCGATCGCCGCTGCGCTGATGCCGTAGCGATCGATCACCATCTGCACCTGTGTCAGCTTGCTTTTCGCAACCTGCACGACTGCGCCCGGCTCCTCGCTGAACAAGGTCTTGAGCAGTTCGATGCGCGAGCCACCCAGCGCCAGTGAAACGCCGAGCCGGCTTGCAAGGACCATCTCGGCGACACTGGCGAACAGGCCGCCGTCGCTGCGATCGTGGTAAGCAAGCAGCATGCCGCGCGAATTCAGCTCCTGGATCGCCGCGAAGAAACCCTTCAACGACTCCGGATCGTCGAGATCTGGCGTTGCACCTCCGGTGCGCTGGTAGGCCTGCGCAAGACAGGAACCACCCATCCGGTTCTTGCCGGACGCGAGGTCAAACAACAACAGGTAGCTCGGCTCCTCGCAGCGGCGCAGCTCCGGCGTCAGGTGCCGGGTGACATCGCTAACCGGCGCGAAGGCCGAGACTATCAGCGAGACCGGTGCAACCACATGATGCTCGCCCGCATCGTCGCTCCAGCGAGTGCGCATCGACATCGAGTCTTTGCCCACCGGAATCGCGACACCAAGCTCGCGGCACAGTTCGTCACCGACCGCTTTCACGGTGTCGAACAGGTTCGCATCTTCGCCAGGATGCCCGGCGGCGGCCATCCAGTTCGCCGACAGGCGAACCTTGCTGAGATCGTCGATCGGCGCCGCTGCAATATTCGTAATCGCTTCGGCGACCGCCATCCGTCCGGATGCGGGCGCGTTCGTCGCGGCGAGCGGCGTGCGTTCACCCATCGCCATTGCCTCGCCGGTGCTGCCGCGAAAACCCGATGCCGTAATTGCCACGTCGCTGACCGGAACCTGCCACGGCCCCACCAGCTGATCACGCGCGGTCAGACCTCCGACCGTTCGGTCGCCAATGTGGATCAGGAACGACTTGTCGGCGACCGCCGGAAAACGCAGGACGCGCAGCGCCGCGTCAGACAGCTCGATACCGTCGAGGTTGATGCTATCGGCCGGCAATTCGACGTGCTCAACGGAGCGCTCCATTTTCGGCGGGTTGCCAAGCAACATTTGCATCGGCATGTCGACGACGTGATTGTCGAAGTCACGATCGTTCACCAGGAGGTTGCCGTCGTCGGTCAACGTGCCGATGACCGACACAGGACAACGTTCGCGTTCACACATCGCCTTGAAGGCCTCGATATTATCTTCGCCAACGAGAAGCACGTAACGTTCCTGTGCCTCGTTGCACCAGATACCCATCGGCGACATGCCCGGTTCGGCATTGTCGATCAGGCGAAGCTCGATCTCGGCGCCGTGCTTGCTGTGGTCGACCGCCTCGGGCACGGCGTTCGACAGTCCGCCAGCACCGACGTCATGAATTAGCAGTATCGGATTGTCATCGCCCATCTCCCAGCAACGATCGATGACCTCCTGGGCACGGCGCTCCATTTCCGGGTTGCCGCGCTGCACCGAGGCAAAATCAAGATCCTCACTCGAGGTACCGCTGGCAAGCGATGACGCAGCCCCGCCACCAAGGCCGATGAGCATGGCGGGCCCACCCAGCACCACCACCTTCGCGCCGACCGGCACATCAATCTTGTTGGCATGCTGTGCGCGAACATTGCCGAGGCCACCCGCAACCATGATTGGCTTGTGATAGCCGCGAATCTCGTTTTCGGGCAAGCCGGGCACACGACTTTCATAGGTACGAAAGTAGCCGGCGAGATTGGGGCGACCGAACTCGTTGTTGAACGCGGCGCCGCCTATGGGCCCCTCCGTCATGATTTCCAGCGGCGTCGCCATACGATCGGGGTGCGGGAAATCGTCCTCCCAGGGCTGCTCGTAACCGGGAATGCGCAGGTGCGAAACACTGAAGCCGGCGAGACCGGCTTTTGGCTTGGCACCCAGACCGGTCGCCCCTTCGTCCCGAATTTCACCGCCGGCCCCCGTTGCCGCACCTGGAAACGGCGAAATCGCGGTCGGGTGATTGTGCGTTTCGACCTTCATGAGAATATGGATCGGCTCTTCGACGAACCCGTACTCATGGCCGTTCGACGCCGGCATCAGGCGCGCGCCGTCCCAACCCTCAATTACAGCGGCGTTATCGGTGTAGGCCGACAACACACCGTCCGGTGACTTCTCGGTCGTCGACTTGATCATTGGAAACAGCCGCTGCTCTTTCTTCTCGCCGTCAATGATCCAGCTCGCATTGAAAATCTTGTGCCGGCAATGCTCCGAGTTCGCCTGCGCAAACATCATCAACTCGGCATCTGTTGGGTCGCGGCCGAGATCGCCGTAGCATCGCTGCAGGTAGTCGATTTCGTCATTCGACAGCGCGAGCCCGAGGTCCGTATTGGCCGAGACCAGTGCCTGCCTGCCGTCTTCCGCCAACGGCACGCTTACAACCGGTGATGGCTCATGCGCTGCGAACAATGCGGCTGCCTGGTCAATCTCAACAAACACCGCCTCGGTCATACGGTCAAACAGCAGTGCGCTCAGCGCGAGGACCGCATCGTCGTCGACTTTGGCCGAGAACCTCAAGCCATAGCAGATGCCGCGCTCGACGCGCTCAACGGCATCGATGTCGCAGGCCCTGACGATATCGGTTGCCTTGCTCGACCACGGGGAAATCGTGCCGGGACGCGGCACGACATAGAGTTTTTTCGTGAGCTTGCCAAACCTGCCAGGGCTGTCACCGGACAGCAACAGGGCGTCCAGCCGAGCGCGATCCTGCTTACTGAGCTTGGCGTTGGTGTCGACCAGGTAGACGAAATTCGCATCAACCGCTTTTACACGCTCGTCGGCGCGCTGCAATGCACGGGTCAGCTTGGCCAGTCGAAAATTGGACAGCGCCGACTGTCCGGGCAATTCCAGCATGGTGGTTTCGAGACCTTATTGGCGGTTGGGTTGCTTCGGAACCCGGATGATACAAGAAGCGGTCTCAAAAATATCGATGGGCCGCGCTTACTTGCTCTGGCGACCTATTTGTTGTGATCGCTCGGCGTATAGACGGGCAGCGGAAACTGGGCGACGTTGCTACCCTCGAGCTTGCTGATCTTGCTCACGCCCTGCTTCTCGACCTCGTCGATGCGAATGATCGAGTGCAAGGGCAGGTAGGTACGGCGCACGTTCTCGAATTCCGATTTGATGCGTTCCTCGGACGGATCGACAACCAACGTCGTTCGCTCGCCGAAGACCAGTTCCTCGACCTCGATGAAACCGAACAGCTCGCCATGATCGACGTGGCGAGCATAGATCTCGTAGACCTGTCCCTGGCTCATGAAAACGACTTTGAAAAGTTGCTTGTTACTCATATCGGCGATGCCGCTGGCCCAGATGCTGGAGATATGGCGCAGTTTACAGGAAATCAAGGCCTTAGGCGTTTCGTGCGGCTCCTATTATGTGAACTGCGTATCAGCCTATCTCCTTGATTCCCTGCACAATTAAATGCTGAATTGAGAGGGAAGCCATGGCACTTCAGCTTAAGATTGTCAGCGATCACCGCGAACTTGTCGGTGACGACGCAGAACGCGAGTTCTATGAGGAAGGCGGCACTATCGGCCGCGCCCTTCGGAACGACTGGATCCTGCCGGATCCCGACCGCTATATCTCGGGTCGGCATGCGACGATCGACCACAAGGGCGGCATCTACTATTTGCTCGACACCAGTAGCAATGGTGTCTATTTCAATGACGAAGTCGAGCCGGTCGGCAACGGCAATCCACGGCGCTTGTTTGACGGTGATCGCGTCCGCATGGGCGATTTCGAGTTCGCGGTATCGCTGGACTCCGGCGAAAGCCTCGTCATGCCACTTGACGCCGAACCGTCGGTAGCTCCCGATCACTCTGAACAATTTGTTGACGAAGTGTCGCTGCGCACGGGCGTGAAACTGCTCGACGAGGAAGAACTGACCGGCGACGATGAATTTCAGTCGGTGTTGTTCGGTGACCAGGGCCCTGCCAGCCCGACGCCACCGCCGGCGGAGAAACCGCCGCCGATGCCGGCTGCCAATGACGCCAAGCAGGCGCGCCCGAAGAATCAATCGGTAGCCGTCTCGGCAGATGACCTGTTCGACTCATTTCTCGACGGGCTCGGGATCACTCGGGCCGAACTACATCCCGCGGTGAACCGCCCCGAGATGATGCTGACGGCCGGGCAGGTATTGCGTGAGTTCGTCGAAGGCACCATCACCCTGCTCGCTGCACGTGCGAATCTCAAGAACGCATTTCGCCTCGACCAGACAACCGTGCTGCCGCGTCACAACAATCCGCTGAAGTTTTCCGAGAGTCCAGCCGATCTCATCAAACAGCTACTGGTTGGCGACGAGGGCGACTACCTGGGCGCCAAGGATGCCGTTAAAGAAGCCTGCAATGATCTCCTGAATCACCAGAACGCGTTTCTCGATGCCATGAACAGCGCCTTCATCGAATTTGCGGATCGCTTCGAGCCGGACGAGCTGGAGCAAGGCTTCGATCGTGCCATGAGCGGTGGCAAGTTGTTTTCATTCATGAACAAGTCCAAGTACTGGGACCTGTACCGCGACCTGTATCCGATCATGACCGAAAAGGGCGGCGGTCGATTCCCGCAGATGTTCGGTGAGGAATTCGTGCACGCCTACGAGCGCCAGGTTGCGGAATACCAGCGGCATGATCGTGGACATCTGCCAGATGTCCCTAAGACCGGCGATGACGAGCCGGGCCTGATGGTGACGCAGAAACTGGAACCGCGGAAGGCGCTTGCCGACCAGCAAGCCGCCGACGCGGTGACGGCCGACTCCGAGGCAGACGACGAGATGATCGATCAGAGCTTCATCGAAGAGCTCGAAAACAGCATGGTCGAGAAAATCTCCCCGGACCAGCTCAAGGCCTGAACCGAGTTATCAGACGCGATTCTGTCGGTTCTCGATGAGATCATCGACAACCGCCGGCTCAGCCAGCGTCGACGTATCACCCAGGTTGCCGAAATCATTGGCCGCCACCTTCCGAAGTATGCGGCGCATGATCTTGCCTGAACGCGTCTTCGGCAGTCCCGGCGCCCACTGAATGAGATCCGGCTTGGCAATAGGTCCGATCTCCTTGCGAACCCAGGTCTGCAGCTCACGCAGCAGTTCGTCGGTTGCCTCGATACCTTCCATCAGCGTGACGTACGCGTAGATGCCCTGCCCCTTGATCGCATGCGGGTAGCCGACGACCGCCGCCTCGGCGACGTTCGGGTGCGATACCAGCGCACTCTCGATTTCCGCTGTACCCATGCGGTGGCCGGAGACGTTCAGGACGTCGTCGACCCGACCGGTGATCCAGTAGTAGCCATCCTCGTCACGGCGCACGCCGTCACCCGTGAAATAGCTGCCCTCGAAGGTCGCAAAGTAGGTATCGACGAAACGCTGGTGGTCGCCGTACACGGAGCGCATCTGGCCGGGCCAGCTGTCGGTGATGATCAGATTGCCTTCGACCGCTCCCTCCAGCTCGTTGCCTTCGCCGTCGACGATGGCCGGCATGATGCCGAACAGAGGCTTGCTCGCGGAACCGGGCTTCAGCGCGGTTGCGCCCGGCAGCGGAGTGATGAGAATGCCGCCGGTTTCCGTTTGCCACCAGGTATCGACGATCGGACAACGTGAGTCGCCGACAACGTGGTAGTACCACTCCCAGGCCTCGGGATTGATCGGCTCGCCGACCGAGCCGAGCAGTCGCAGGCTCTTTCTCGAAGTGCTCTTTACCGGCTCATCACCTTCGCGCATCAGCGCCCGGATAGCGGTTGGCGCCGTGTAGCAAATATTGACCTGGTGCTTGTCGCAAACCTCCCAGAAACGCGCCGCCGTCGGATAGTTGGGCACGCCCTCGAACATCAGCGTGATAGCGCCGTTCGCCAGGGGGCCGTAGACGATGTAACTGTGTCCCGTTACCCAGCCCACGTCCGCTGTACACCAGTAAACGTCACCCGGGTGATAGTCGAAAACATACTCGTGCGTCATTGCCGCAAAGACGAGATAGCCACCGCTGGTGTGCAGTACGCCTTTTGGCTGGCCGGTCGAGCCCGAGGTATACAGGATGAAAAGCGGATCTTCGGCACCCATTTCCTCGCAGGGGCAATCCGCATCGACGTCCTTTTCGATCTCGTGAAGCCAGACATCGCGACCCTCGACCATGCCGACGTCAGCACCGGTATTGCGGACGACGAGCACTTTCTCAAGCGTCGTCACGTTGGGATTGGCGGCCGCTGCATCGACGTTGGCCTTGAGCGGCACGCGTTTGCCGCCGCGGCGACCTTCGTCGGCGGTGACCACTATGTTGGAAGAGCAGTCCTGGATTCTGCCTGCAAGTGCGTCCGGCGAGAAGCCGCCGAAAACTACAGAGTGCACTGCGCCGATCCGCGCGCAGGCCAGCATTGCAACCGCCGCGTCCGGGATCATCGGCATGTAAATAGTGACGCGATCGCCCTTCTTCGTACCCAGTGCCTTGAGCGAGTTCGCGAAACGGCAGACGCGCTCGTGCAGTTCGCTATAGGTGATCGTCAGGTCCGTGCCCGGGTCGTCCCCTTCCCAGATAATCGCGACATCATCGCCCTTGGTTTCGAGGTGACGATCGACGCAGTTGTAACAGACATTCAGAGAGCCGTCGTCGAACCAGCGGATATGCAGGTCATCTTTCGCGAAAGAAACGTCTTTAACGCGCGTAAAAGGTTTGATCCAGTCGAGCCGCTTCGCCTGCTCCGCCCAGAAGCCCTCGTTGTCTTCAACGGAGCGGGTATACATTGCCTCGTATTCCGCCTCATCGATCAATGCACGTTCTTTTACCGCGTCCGGAACGGGATAGATTTCATTCGCCATGTTCTCTGCCTTGGTGTGTTCTTGCTAATTCTGAGTTCGTTGCGACATCTTCAGAATCCGCTGCGCCTGCACAAGATGTGGCCGGTCGACCATCTTGCCGTCCAGCCCAACGGTGCCAGCGCCCGGGTTTTCCTCGAATAACGCGACGATACGATGTGCCTGCTCGATCTCCGCAGCGCTCGGTGAGAACGCCGAATTGATGACTTCAACCTGCGCCGGATGGATAGCCAGCATTCCGCCAAAGCCGTCCCGCCGTGCATTCGCCGCATAGCGTAGCAGTCCTTCCTGGTCACGGAAGTCCGTAAAGACCGTATCCAGTGCCGTAACTTCCGCCGCTGCCGCCGCGAGCAGGCAGAACGAGCGCGCCATCTCGTAGAGGGGCAGCCAGTTACCCGCCGGGTCTCGATTGGTGCTAGCGCCAATGGCAGCGCTGAGGTCTTCGGCGCCCCAGGAGAGACCGAACAGGCGTTCTGTAGCGCCCGCATAGCTGTTCAACGTGAACAGCGCCTCTGGCCGCTCGGTGCACAGCGCGATAATGCGCGTGCGCCCCTGCTCGATACCCAGCTTCTGTTCCAGCACGTCGATCCGACGCGACAGCGCGATCACGTCCGCGGCACTCCTTGGCTTGGGCAGGACAATACCGCAGGGCGCCGACGGCATGACGGCCCCGAGATCGGCCATCGCGTCGTCGGTATCGAGTGGGTTGATGCGCACCCAGACGTTTTTCGTATCTTTCAGGTAGTCCGCTGCGTTGGCACGCGCCATCGGTCGTGCTTCGGGTGTGACCGAATCCTCAAGATCCAGGATCAATGCATCGGCCCCGGCGCCGCCCGCCTTGGCCAGTTTGCGGTCGCTGTCGGCCGGTACAAACAGGAAGCTGCGGTTCATGCAGGCTTTCTCAGCATTAGCGCAGAGCGCTTGCACACTGCGACAAGCTCATCGTGCTGGTTAAAGGCCCGGTGCGCAAAAATCACGATGCCGTTGTCAGGGCGCGACTTGCTATCGCGAAGCTCGAGCACTTCCGTCTGAATGCGTATCGTATCTCCGCAGAACAGCGGTTTGGGAAAACGCACCTCGTCCCAGCCGAGATTTGCCACCGTGGTGCCGTGGGTCGTGTCGTTGACCGATATCCCGACCATGAAGCTTAAGGTAAGACAGCTGTTGACGAGCGGCTTGCCGAACTCCGTGTTTTTCATGTACTCCGCATCGAGATGCAGCGCTGACGGGTTATGCGTCATCGTCGTCAACAGCACATTATCGGTTTCGGTTATGGTCCGGTGTATCGGGTGGTCGACGATCTGGCCCACCTCAAATTCTTCGAAGTAAAATCCTGGCATTGGCAGCTCTCAACCGGTTTCAGGTAATCTACAATTGTGCCAGTGTCGTGCAGGGCAATACAGGGCAAAAGCTTGGATCAGGAGCGCACATGAAGATTTCCCGACGTGATTTCACCAAAGCAGGTCTGGGCATGGCCTCACTTGCCGCTATCGGCGGGCCTGCCGCCGCGGCCGAGCCGCATAGCGTGCTGACAAAGGCAGTTCCGTCATCGGGCGAAATGCTGCCAATCATCGGGCTCGGGACAAATCGCTACGGTGTGGGCCAGGCTGAGGCTGCGCGAGCGCCGTTGCGTGCAGCAATCGAGCGATTCCATCATCTCGGCGGTACCGTCATCGATACGGCACCGATGTACCGCACATCGGAGTCGGTGCTCGGGGACCTGATCGCCGAGCTCGGCATTCGCGAGGATCTTTTTATTGCGACGAAAGCGGATCGCACGGATGGCAGCGCCGGAACCATCGAACAGATGAACGAGTCGATGGCTCGCCTGAAGACGGATCGCATCGAGCTGATGCAGGTGCATAACCTCCTTGGCTGGCGAGATGCATTGCCTGCGATGCGTGAATGGCAACAGGAAGGCCGCATTCGCTATATCGGCATCACGACCTCGCGCTCCTCGCAGTACGAAGAATTTGAGCAGGTCATGCGCCAGGAAGATCTCGACTTCATTCAGATCAACTATTCACTGGAACAGCGCGAGGCGGCCGAGCGCTTGTTGCCGCTTGCCGCCGACCGCGGTATGGGCGTGATCATTAATCGCGCCTTCGGCGGCGGACGGATCTTCAAGCAGATCGGCGACCAGCCGGTTCCCTACTGGGCAGAGGCGTTCGGTTGCCAGAGCTGGGCGCAGTTTCTGCTGAAGTACGCCATCGGGCACCCGGCGGCAACACTCAGTATTCCCGGCATGACCAAGCTGCATCACGTCGATGACAACTTCGGCGCGGCAAGTGGAAGACTACCCGACGCAGAAGAACGCAAACGCCAGGAAGAATTCTTCGACGCGCTTTGAGGGCCTGTCGTCGTTAGTGCAATGCGCAAATCATAAGATTGTCAGGTGCAAGACAGCCTAATGAAGTACGCCGCCTACGGATCCAACTTGCACCCGCTCCGATTGACCGAACGGACACCGTCAGCGCAGCTGATTGATGCCGGCTTCCTGCCCAATTGGTCTCTCTCCTTTCACAAGCGGAGCAAAGACGAATCTGGAAAGTGCAGTATCGTTGCTGGTGACACCGGGGTTCACTTTGCGGTATTTGAATTGAGTGCTGCGGACAAGCTGACGCTAGACAGCATCGAAGGCGTCGGGGTCGGCTACTCCGAGACATTGCTGCGCATCCCTGGATTTGGAGACTGCCTCTCCTACATCGCGGAAGAATCGCACGTAGACGATTCTCTCCAACCCTATGACTGGTACAAGGAATTAGTACTTGAGGGAATGCGCTTTCATGGTTTTCCCGAGCACTATCTGAAAACGATCGACTCGATACAGGCACTTCGCGATCCCGACCCTGAGCGAAGGGCAAGAAACTGGAAGACAGTCGAACTGGTAAGGGCCTGCTCCTGAAAGCCAATACTCGGAGGCTATAGTGGCGCCTGGCGGCTTCTGAGCCGAAGCAGGTTCTGAAGCGATGCGATACTCTGGCATTACTTCAGACTGGTAACCGGATGGAGACAACCTTGAAACTGGCAAAACTGATCATGTTAGCGGCATTACTGGCTGCGACGCACGCCAGCGCCGAAGATCACGACCGAGACTTCGCCTGCGCTTGCGGACAGAGCAGAGTTAACCGCACTTGTAGAAGCATGGATCGACGCCGAGGTAGTACAGTGACAGAAAGACGCTTTAGCAATTCTTGACGAGGAGTTTGTGTCAACGTTTGCGTCCGGAACGACTTGGATCGCACTGCCTACATCGATTTCATAGTCAGCCTGGACATTCCACCGTTCACAGTAACGAACGATTTCATGGCCGTGCACGGCGACACCGCAGTAGTTATCGACCTATCGGAAAGTGGCAAAACCAAGTTCACGTGGATTGCCAGGCGAGTGAATGGCCAATGGAAGGTGATCTCCCAGACGTTCTCAAGCGTGCAATCGCAGTAGCTCCTGTCACGCATGCAAGTATTCCAGCAGCTGGCTATGTCGTCCGACTCGAGAGCCTTTGGCGCAGAACAGCCATTGATCGACGGAACGAATCGGTATGGTATTTTGACTGCATGAAACGTTATGTTGCTTTTTTACGCGCGGTAAACGTCGGCGGTACCGGCAAGCTGCCGATGGCAGACCTGCGACAAATGTTCGCCGAACTCGGCTTTAGCGACGTTAAGACATACATTGCCAGCGGTAACGTCGCGTTCAGCAGCGAAGAAATCGGCACAAGCGATCAAGTCGGTCCTGGAAGAGACGCTTGCTGAGTACGCAGGAAAGCCCGTGACAGTGTTCGTGCGAACCGCGGCGGAAATGCAGCGGATACTGAAAGACAGCCCCTTTCTCGAAAAGGCACCGAATTTCACGTTTGTAGTCTTTCTGGAGCGCAAGCCCCCGAGGGACGCAGTGACCCAGGCTGTTCGGCTGGTCGACGAAGAGGTGAGCATTGGCAAGCGTGAGATTTACATTCACTATCCAAGCGGCGTGAGCCAATCAAAACTTCGGATTCCTGCGGCAGAACACGGAACAGCACGCAACATGAACACAGTAAGAAAGATGGTGGAAATGTCATCTGGCGAGTGAGTCGGCACTGCCCTATGCAACACGAAAAACAAGAAGGTCTATCTCATAGTGAAATCTCATGATGTCTATTCATTCGGCGTGGTTTCGTCGAGCACCTTGTACGGCATTCAGGGCGAGTTCCCAGGCCCGGAAGGTTATGCGGAGATTGACGACGTCCAGCATATGACGGGTGGCGAAGCAGCAAATTCGTCAATCGTCCTTGCAAGACTCGGTGCGCGTGTGAAGCTCGATGGCAACTGGATGGGCGCCGATGACAGCGGCAAACGTACGAAAGCTCTGCTCGCAGACTACAAGATCGACACATCGCGGCTCCCTGCCAGAGAGGGATACACCGGCGTGCAGGAAGTGGTCTTTGCCGCACAGGGGACACGCACGATATTTGGTACGTACTGCCGACTACAGGAAGAAGCCGCCTGGAACATGCCGCACGAGGACGATGTTACACAGGCAAAAGTCATCTGCCTCGACCCGTTCTTCAAGGAAGCTTCATCCCGCGTGGCGGAAATCGGTGCTCGCGCGGGCATTCCCGTGATCACGGTGGACTGTGGCTACGATGATCCACTGCTCAAATACGCGTCGGCCATTGTGATCGCGGAGTCGTATATTCGAGAGAACTATTCGGATCATGAGCTCGAAGATCTGTTTCGCCAGTATCAGCGTAATTGCGATGGCCTGGTTATTTTTACGTTTGGCGACAAAGCAATCTGGTTTGCACGACCCGATCAACCCGTCAGTACTCTTCAACCGTATGCCGTTGAACCTGTGGACACGACCGGCGGTGGCGACTCCTTTCGGGCTGGCATAGTCTATGGCTTCCTGAAAGGATGGGCCGACGATCGGATGATCGAATTTGCTGCGGCCGTGGCTGCTCTCGTCTGCACACGATTTCCCGGCGTTCTGAATGCGCCGACTCACGATGAAGTCACGGACTTCATCCGTGCGGCGAAAGCGTAGTGCAAGCGAATATCGCGCTTGGCCGAATCGCAAGACATGGGCTTTTCCGATTTACGACCTGACTATCTAACTAGTAGAGGCACTTAAGATGACCAACCGTTTCCTGATTTCGCTGCTGATTCTTTGCTGCTGTAATGTGCAGCTCGCCCTGGCTGAGCCTTTTTCGGCCGAACATCTTGTCCGCCTGGATCGCGTCGGCGCTCCGGCCGTGTCTCCCGATGGCAGCCAGGTTGTCTATACGCTGCGTAAAACCGATATGGACGCGGGCAAAGGCCGCTACGACCTATGGCTGTCTGCGACCGATGACGGAAACGCCCACGCGTTAACCACGCATGCCGCGAACGACACAGATCCCGCCTGGTCCCCCGACGGCCAGTTTGTCTATTTTCTCTCCTCGCGAAGTGAGTCTTCGCAGTTATGGCGGATTGCGCTTGATGGCGGAGAAGCAACCCAGGTCACGGACCTGCCACTCGATGTTGGTAGTTATCGGGTGAGCGCGGATGGCAACCTGCTGGTCGTGTCGCTGCAGACGTATCCAGACTGCGAAGATCTCGGCTGCACGGTGACTCGCAACGAACAGCTCGAGGAACTACAGACGACGGGCGTCACTTACGACCGCCTGTTCATGCGGCATTGGGACCACTGGTTAACGGACAAGCGTTCGCGATTGTTCGCTATGCCACTCGAAGACGGTGTCGCCACAGGTAGTGATGCCGTGCTCGTCAGCAAGGACGTCGATGCCGATGTGCCATCACGGGTGTGGGGCGGCAACGAAGAGTATGCGGTCTCTGCCGATGGCTCGACCGTGTACTTCGCGGCACGCATTCGTGACAGCAAGGAGCCAACCTCGACCAACTTCGACATCTATTCGGCGCCCGCGAACGGCAAAGGTCGAACCGTCAACCTGACGAAATCGAACCCTGCCTGGGATACGCAGCCGGTCCTCAGCCCCGATGGCAAGAGTCTCGCCTACCTCGCGATGAGGCGTCCGGGCTTCGAGGCCGATCGATTCCGGATAATGATCAGGGATCTTGCGTCCGGCGACTCACGGGAGCTGGCTGTCGAATGGGATCGCTCGCCTTCGTCGATTACTTACTCGCACGATGGACAGGCCCTTTACGCGAATGCGAATGACGTCGGCAACAAGACGCTGTGGCGAATCGATGTAAACACTGGAGCCATGGTCAAACTCGTCGCGCATGGCAGCGTGACCGCCGTCGAAAGCTCCCCGCAAGGCGTGGTATTCGCCAGGGACGACCTCAAAACGCCCAGCGAGCTTTACGTGTTGGCAAACGGCAGCACGGAGCCGCGACAACTCACTGACTTTTCCGCCCCGCAGCTTGAGGGCATCGCCATGGGCGACTACGAGCAGTTCTCGTTCACGGGGGCGGACGATGCCACGGTGTACGGTTACGTGGTCAAACCGGCCGGCTTCAAGGCGGGTAAGAAATATCCCATTGCCTTCCTGATCCACGGCGGGCCGCAGGGCAGCTTCGGCAACCATTTTCACTATCGCTGGAACCCGCAAACCTACGCCGGCCAGGGTTTCGCAGCGGTATTCATCGATTTTCACGGCTCCACCGGGTACGGGCAGGACTTCACGGACAGCATTTCGGGTGACTGGGGCGGCGCACCGCTTGTCGACCTGCAGCTGGGTCTGAAAGCCGCCTTACAAAAGTACAAATTCCTCGACGGTGAAAGGGCCTGCGCACTCGGCGCGTCTTACGGCGGCTTCATGGTCAACTGGATCGCCGGCAACTGGCCAGAGCGTTTCGACTGCCTGGTTAATCATGACGGCGTCTTCGACCAGCGCATGATGTATTACGCGACCGAGGAACTGTGGTTTCCGGAATGGGAAAACGGTGGCCCGCACTTTTTGAAACCCGAGAATTACGAACGGCACAACCCCGTGAATCACATCGATCGCTGGCAGACTCCCATGCTGGTCGTCCACGGGGAACTCGACTATCGCGTCCCGGTAACGCAGGGCATCGGTGCTTTCACGGCCTTGCAGCGCAAGGGCATTCCGAGCAAGTTCCTGTACTTTCCGGATGAGAATCACTGGGTGCTGAAGCCGCAAAATTCGGTGCAGTGGCACAACGTGGTCAACGGGTGGTTGCACGAATACCTGGACGAAGGTTAACGGTTGGTTACACGAGTACCTGGACAAATAGAGCGAGAGTCAACCGTCGCCTATTACCGATACCGGCCGTTCAAGCATCTGCATTGGGGAACTCTTGACCGGCTGGTATCGGCCAATAGCGGCTGTTGATGCACCGGCGGAACCGCCTTTCGAAGTTGGCAGTTCATCGCTTGACGTGAACGAGCGACCCACTACATCTTAGTTGGGCTTATTGTGCGTCAACCAAGCGATGGCTTGGTCACGCGTTTCGACTTTTTGAACCGTCCAACCACGGTTCCTACAAAATCGAACGTAGAAATGTGCCGTTGCCTCCTCGCTTGGCACCTTCGGCGCAACAATGGCTAGTCGCATTGAGCGACTCAGTCCCTCTTCTTCATATTGCTGAGGTAATTCTATTACGGTAGCAAGAGGCGGAGCTGTTTGTACGTCTTCTGCATCAATCAGGATGGAACGCACGCGATGCTTGAGAGTAAGTTCGATAAACTCGCTAGTGGCACTTCGAACCTCCTCACTTGAGACGATGCCATCGTACCTAATCTCGACAATGCCCAGGGTCTTGTTGTATTTAAGCTTGTGCGGCATGTTCCATTGTCCTCCTATGTCTGCTTTGGGTCAGCAGCAGCCTGCCAGCAGTTTATCACCTGGGCGACTGCTTCCGGCCAGAAGCGGAAGGTCCTCCGCTCGCAATCGGACCGCTAGCTACCCTTTGTTGCCAGTCTCAGTTGGGTAGGTAAGAAGATAAAGAAGCAGCAGAATACCCGCCACAGGCACAAAGCTCATTAGCTGCCACCAGGGGCTAAGTCCGGCATCGCGCAAGCGCCGAGTGCATGCAGCAATCCATGGAACTAACACCACTAAAGATAATATCTGCAACGGCAGCATCCCTAGAAAACGGCTTAGTAGCGTACCGAATGCCAGTAGAATCAAGACCCCTAGTGCGAACCACCAAAAATCTATACGCGATGTATTGCCAGTAAACTCGAGACTCCGGGTCGCGCCATCACGCATTGCCAACAGCGCTGACTCACTGGGCTTCGTGTCGCGCTGCAACAAGCTCTCGGCCGGTACCTCGAAAACAGCTGCGAGTGCCTGTAGGGACTCTTTCGAAATCTTGGTGCCTGATTCGAGCCGCTGAATAGTCCTGAGATTCAGGCCACTGAGCGTTGCCAGCTGTTCCTGCGACCATTGACGAGCTGTGCGCAACTCGCGAAGCCGGGCCCTATTGACATACATGGGTCTACCTCAAATTGTCCTGCCTGAAATGCCGCAACTATAGCGCCCAATGTCTCCGATCCGTGACGACACGCTTACGACTTGGATGCGACACAGACTTGACGGCACGAAAGAGAATCGCTTCAGAGAAGAAAAAGTCGAATGACCGCAACGGGTCAGTAGCCGTCATTTTACATCAGATTTCTCGAGTGGCTGCTATTCGATGTCAAGCAGCCGCTCAGTTGGCTGCCTGGCGACCGTCTCAGAACGGTCAGACGCAGTCACTCATCGGAGGTTGGCGGTGATCTTTTTACTAGCCCCTGTTGCCCAGCCGATTCAAGTAGCTGTCTGCGCTCTTCCGCGCTTAGGGTCTGCAATTCGTGGTACACCTTTTCCTCTCTGAAAATCGCGAAAAATATCAGCACTGCACGAGCCACGGCAACAGCGCCGACAAGGGTGAAAATAATGCTCCGCCCAAACAGAATATAAAGGGCGGTGGACGTTATAATGGCACCCGCTAGCCACAGAAGATGTCGCAATTTGCAAGGTCCGCATTGGGTCATCAGCAGAAAGTATAACGCGAATCACCTGGGAGGCTGGAGCCAGCCATAAGCGGTCGCTCCGGCGCAGTGCTTTTTCGTATCGAGTTCACGCACAAGTCAGGACCAGCGATCGCGCTTCTAATCGCAACCAACCATATCGTAGTCGAGCAGACTCATGTCATCGGTTTCAGGCACTCTAAAGCCGTACAGAACTTCTGTTCTTGCTTGAATGCTGCCTAGTAGCGCTTTGCCGAGCTCAAGCGCCGAACTAGCAGCATTGCTCGAATGTTCCGTTAGAAACTTGAGTGCTAGTTCCTCTTGCCCGATATCAAATAAGGCATCCGATGTCTCCTCAACCGATTCCTGATCTTCCATCAGCCGATCTTCAAATGCGGTAATTGCCTCGGTCACCTCGAACAGGAATTTGTCTGGATGTTCGCACGTGAAGTACATCAGTCGTTTAAACGTTCGCCCTGCAAATTCAGTCGCTTCTTGAATTTGCCAGTCTTTGGTAACAAATCGTGTCGCCTCACCCTTAGTCAAGTACCTGTGCTTTCCGAATTCTGGACGGATGTGCTGAACGCCGATTCGATAGGGCACAAACGGTGTTGTAACTGATCCTGTTGCTGCTACCCACAATGTTCGATTTTCAGGACGCACATCGGCGCGAAGCTGAGCCACTTGGCCATAGCCAGTCGTGTCCCTCGATAGACGCTTATCACGTACGGCATCAAGCATCTGTCTCAGATCGATAGGAGCAGCCCGTCTCAATTCCTGCTCCAACTCGTCTCGAGGATATTGAACCTCATCGGTTCCATAAACTGACGTTACATTGAATGGTTTACCTGCGCTCGGATCGAACCATCCCTGTTGTATAGCGAAGTTGATGAAATTCTCAGACCCCATGTAGTTGGGATTGCTACGGAAATCTAATGGTATATCCCCTATGTCACCCGGATAAGATACTCGGATATCGTTCGGACCGAGTCGTTCAGCAATCCACAGACCTTGTCCGCCAGCGAAGTTCAATAACACCCACCCTTCATTTTCATCCGCGAACATATGGGAGTTGCCACCGTAGGTTGAGTATCCATACTCGTCAATGAGTTTTCCGATTATCTCGACAGCCTCCCGGGCTGATGTAGCGCGCTCCATCGCAATACGTGACAAATCACTGTAATTCGGTCCTTTCTGTGGGTTCGGCGTCATAGCGACAAGTTCTGGCCGCGAGTCTGACCAAACATCTCTTCCGGCAACGTTGTGCTCGTTTAACCCGCCATTGGTTATGGGCGGAGGAAACCCCTCGTAGTCAGAATAATTCATCGTCAAATAGCGATTTGTTTGTGTTGCTTGAGGAATCTCGATGAATCGTCCTGGCATGTTTGCCGTTCCATCCACGCCAACGCTAATAGTCGTACCCTTTGGAAAACGTCGTGCCGGAACGATTTCAAGCCAATGACTCGACACCTCGTCACCCGATCCGCCAATCAGAACACTGCCGTCCTCAGTTAGATTCTTACCGACGTAGATCGCGTAACTTGCTTCCGCTTCAGTCGCCGAAATAGCGAGAAGTCCAAGAGCTAACCCTGCAGTTGCAAAAACGCACTCCAGATATCTGGTATTCATAGCCATCACTCTTTCTTTTGGTTTTCCGCCAGCATTCTCATTGCGGCCGGAGCATGAGGAATAGTGCCGGTTTGAAATTCGATTAACCCGCGTCACTCAAAGGTCGGCAAGAATCCACCGTCCGTATATGGACTCCTCCTCATTGGCTAGCAAGCTGATCTGGCATTCATGGCACGACTGCATACAGGATAGCGCCGGCTTGATATCTATTTGACCCGTTTCACTCAAAGTTTAGCGAAAATCCACCGTCCGCTTAGGGTCAGCAGCAGTCGCTCGTTAGTTTATCACTCGACAGGCTGGTTCCGGCCGATGATCAGCCGGTCATTCCGGCTCAGGTTTACGGTTGAGCGTCCCTACAATCATCAGTCGATCGTCAACGATACCGGACGAACTTCCATACTCGCCAAACTCGCTCCACGGTTGCTGCTGGATGTCGTACATCACTTGCGACCAAACAGGCACGGTGCTGTCATCAAAGCCGAAAACCACGATTTGACACGTGGACGATCTGCATTCGATGCGCGAAATGTCGAACTGGCCAATCGACGAATGAGCACTTAGATACTGAAGCAGTGTCTGCTCCATATAGTAAGCCCAGCTATTATCCTTAGGCTCTGACTCAAACTCACCCCCTAGATTCTCTGGCCATGGTGCTACTTGATCGACGTTGATCTCGGCTGAGGGTTGCTGTTCACTGCCCCCTGGATTGCTCCCACTAGGTCGCTCTTGAGGCTCTCGTTCGACAGGTGGCGCAACAATTACTACCTCAGGAGTGCTCGTCGCATCGGCTTCTTGTTCTGCGCCCGGAAGGGCTTCAACGCCGCTGCTACTACCAATCAACCAGGCAGCAAGCGCGCCGACGACTGCGCCGCAGACAAGTCCAATAGTGAATGATCGTGAGTCCATATCTGCATCGTTGATCGGCTATCAGCAGCGGTAGGCGAGCGGCTGCCGTGGGTCAGTAGCCGTCATTCTAGCTCAGACCAGACGAAGTTCTGCTTCCGGCAAGAGACGGACGTCAGGTTGTAACCGAATGGCCGATTATAGAGGGGTCCGACCAAACGGCCCATACGGGCTATTTCTAGAGGCGATATTGGGGTACCTAATCGCTGCCCGGTGTGACTGTCAATTGACCGATGTATCTTATGTGCTCATTGCGACCAAGCATTGCTAAAGCGCGCGCGTCGACCATTAACATGATCCCAGGCGCTTGAGGCCTAGGTCTGAATAAGACTACCGTTGCGTGCCCTGCTTCGATAATCGGTTGTATGTGTGCGGCGATGTAACGGCGCTTCTGGGCTTGTTCATTTGCAATAACTTTGGGTGTCCTAAGTTCGGGAATTGGTTGGAACTCGATTCCAAAGTCGACCCACACACGGACAGGACCGTCTTTCCTGGCAACTTGAACGAGGGTTCTCAAATTTCGAACGGATTCTTTAGTCAGGCTTCCCAACAAGTCGCGATGGACAGACAGCGATTGATCCGCCGCTGCGACCAGTGGAGCAGCTATTATGCACATGCGAGGATTACCAATAACTTTCTCATGAGATTCTCCCATAACCACAATCTTCTGGGTGTCAAATCGATATTGCGAATCACAGGCCTGGCCCTCCGCCACCGCCCTGATCGCAAAGACACGAGAGACTAAACTCCACATAGATCGAATCGAGTACACCTTCGATTATTGTCTTCACTCGATAGAGAACGCCGTCAGCTAAAGCACCGTCAAAAATTAGGCATTCGGGGCCACCCTCATAGACTTCGTTCCAGCCGCCAGTAACCAAGTTCTTCCGCTCCACTACGAATGTCGCCCCTGGCACCGAAGGACTTCCTGTTGCCCAACTTGCTTCCTGATAGCCGTCTTTGCCAAGGCAGAAACACGGCATCGTCCAGACGCTGGGCTCCTGCGCTCGGGGCAGAGGTCTATACCTCGATACTGTGGTCCAGCTGTGATCAGTAATAGGCCCATAAAACTCAGTTCCATTTCCTAGCACACGCATGACATCATGACTTTGCGGGTCCTCACCGTTACTGGCGCTACCGCTTGAAAAATATGCGTTGGTTCGTAAATTCGAAGTAGGCGTGCCCAATATCGTGTACTGAGAGTCGTCAAATTCTGACCAAGCATGGTTATATGGCATCGGAGAGAAAACATCCCTGTCAAAACCCGCCTGAGTTCCGGCAATGTCTAAAGTGCCATCCGAGAAATATAGCAGCTGATGATCCGCGCCCAACAGATGACCCATTTCGTGGGCAATCAACCGAGCCTGCACGTTCGTACACCCAGAGAGGCGAATGGCTGTAAGAAACTTTGTCAAGCCATTTACGATGTCAATATTATCTGGCAGTTCTTACGCAATACCGCACGCGACGCTAGACCAATCGCCCGCAACCATCATTATGAGATCATTGTCACCTCGAATAGTGGCCCAAATTGAGTGCCCCTGGAGACCCTCCATCCAATTCCTGACTTCAACTGATGTCTTGCCCTGCGCGCTATAGGGAATCACGTAGCTAGAGGCGTGAAAATCGAACTCTAGACCCTCTCCCCTCGGGGTGTTTTCGAGCAATGCATTCACTGTTTCTTCGCGCGCCTCCACCCAAACCGTTTTGTTTGCGACTATCGCGTACGCTGGAATGTCAAACACCACCAAGACATCTATTTCCTCGAGGGCCAATTGTGCGGGGGCGTTAAATGAAAGGATGCATAGAATGCAGCACAGAATGACGTATTTCACTGATTGCCCCCTTTTTTCAGTCGGGCGTGTATTCGCCAGTGGCTAAGTAAACTATGTGGTATGGCAACGTGCTAGTCGGTCGAATGAGGTATATGCCACGACCGGGTATATAGACCTGCCCAGAAATGTTGCCATCGTCAAAAACCGAAATCGAAACAAAGCTATTTGAAATCTCGGCAATCGAACCCCGAAGGTGCCAACGACCTGTATTTTCCTTAATTCGCAGCGGTCGGATCAGATACTCGTGCTCAGCGGAGAAATTGAACCGGATTGGCCGATTCTCCCCGGCCCTAGTTGCGGCGAGAAGATCTTCGTCGAATGCAAACAGATTGTAGACCTCAAACCAATCTGCTCCCTGCATGCTTTGGCGATACTGGTCAACCCAAAGGTTTAACGACGAAAGCGCGTCAGGTGATGGCAGAATAAGCAACTGATCGACATTGGCCCGATCAGGAATCGGTTCGCTGCGAACCGTTTTCGATGGACCGTGTTGGCTTTCCTCATTAATACCGTCTGCCTGGCTTCTGTCGTCTGGATTTGACGGCACGACTTGCTGCAATGAATCAGACGGCTCAACAGTAGCGAAAAAGGGGGACTGGACACCGAGAAAAACGACAGCTCCTAGTATAGTCGTCGCAAGTAGTAATAACGAAGCTGTACGGCGATTCATTTACGCATCAGTTTATCGATTTAGTTTTCACTTTGAGGACAGACGGCTTAGCCACATGCGGCTGTACATTTCCTCAACAATAAGTTCAACAATCGTCGATCGTCAATCACTGTTTATGAAATGACATCAAAGATCGGTCAACAACAACTGGGCACGTTTCGCGCAACGAGTCCTAAAGCGATACCTGAAGCTTTGCGCACAAGGTCTTGAGTACGCATAAGTGAGCAATGGATTCTCTTTCCCACCTTTGAATCCTCGATGATTTGTAATATCGTACTTGGCTGGCTGGTCAAACATTCTCCAGCAGGATTCTTGCCCAGAATGCGCTCTTACTCGCGTCGTTGCGCTATTGATGGTCAAGCAAAAACGTATATAGCTCGACCGCAGAGGCGACGACTTGCGAAAAACTACACATATCACGCTTTTCGGGTGCGACCGTGGCCTCCCAGCCGTTAGCGGTCGGTCGCGAGAGACCAGAAATCCTCCGCGACCAACTCCAAAGCGCCCTCTTCATGGCACCAGTAGAATACCTACGGCTTGATCTGGTCGCCCTCACGAAACATCACCAGTGCATCGCCTGTTCCGTTCTTCGCGACCGCGAATACGTTCTCATGCCATGACGGAAACCCCGAAACCGACTTTGGATCGACAAGAACGTGATTTGCCGTTCGAGACAGACGTTTACGGTCCGAAGTGTCTCCGAACGGAATGAGGATCCAGTAGTCCGACATGGCATCAACTTTGCCGCCGTTGCACTGCATCATCCGCCGTCTATAAGACTCCGAGAACTTCGCCCCGATTTCGGTTTCTGTGGCTTCGAGTTGTTCGTCGGAGAGATCGAAAGGCATACGTATCACTAAAGATACGTGCGGCTGGTATGGGTCACAAGCCGTCATCTTACCGCAGATTTTTCGAGCGGCTGCTTTGCGAGGTACAGCAGCCCCTCATTTTCCTGCCTGGCGAACTTCTGCAGTCGGCCAGAAGCAGTCGGTGGCTGTCCTCTGCTTTCGTCACTAACCGCCGGAAAAATGCAGATTACATCCTCCAAATTTGCAGCGCCAGGGACGCCAAGAATAAAATTATCGAAAACCAATTTATGTAGTTTGAGTATTTTGCTCCCTTCCAGCCGCTTTCACGAGCCTTCTCAATTAGCGGAACGTATCTATTTGAACGAGCGTATCTAGCCCACCAAAATAAGGCGATCAACCCAATAACGCCGAAGTGTATTACTCCGTTTGCCAAGATCTTGTAATTACCTGTCAATAGCAAAGCGGAAACGTAAAACAATATTGACATCACCGTTGTGGTTAGCATCGCAGATACAGCAAAACCGCGCTCAGTGCTAAATTTCCGACCGTTGTACTGCTCCAACTGTAGGAAATACGTTCCAACAAAATAGTAGTCGAATAATTGCAATCCGTTTACCTCTCGTTCCGCAGCCTTTGAAAAGACTTAGTGCACTAAGCTACTCAGCGTAAAAGGGCCAAGCTAGCAAATTCGCTGAAGCGTACGACTGCGGTCGGGCAGTCTGGTGGTGACGATGCGATATCGGTGGATCGTCAATGTCTCACGACAAAACGAAGGGCTGCTTTGGGTCAGCAGCAGTCGTTCAGCAGTTTAGCGCTCGACCGGCAGCTTCTGGCCACGAGCAGACATTGGCGGCCACGAACAGTACTTTGATTTATGGCACAAGAATAATTTTCCCGTACGCTCCGGGCTCAAGCACCGCCACATGAGCCGCGGCAGCTTCCGCAAGCGGCATCTGGCGACCAATGACGGGCCTGACCTTACCTTCCGCCACTCCGTTGAGGATGTCCTCCATCATGAACGCCACCTGCTCTGCCGTTGCATTCCAGAGCGCAATGCCACGTATGTCTAGCTCCTTCATCATTGCGACGCGGGGGTTGATCGTGATCTCGCCTCGGTTGCCGATAATGACAATTCGCCCGAATTTTGCTGCGACATCCATGTCGACTGCAAGATTAACGTTGGCGAGCATCTCTAGGATCAGTTCTGGTCCGTTTCCACCGGTCAGCTGTATGACGTCGTCGAGATAGCGCTCCTTGCTATGGTCTACCACATGATCAGCACCCACTGCTCGGATCAGATCCAAACCGTTCGTGGTTCCGCCACTACCGATAACCATCAACCCAGCGCGCTTGGCTAGCTGAATCGCCGACGTACCAACCGAGCCAGTCGCGCCATGGATGAAAACAGTTTCCCCGGCGATGGCTCGACCTCGCTCGAATAATGCGTAGTGAGCCGTCGTGTAAGAGACACCGAAGCCTGTCGCCTCTGCAAAGCTGACGCTCTCTGGCAAAGGCACCACCTCGCTAGCCTTGCGCTTGACTTTCTCGGCGTAACATCCGGTAAGGTCTTTGCTAAGAGCGGTCCCGACAAAGACCCGATCACCGACTGAATGCGCCTCGGCGCCAACGCCGACAGCCGCAATCACCCCACCTGCGTCGCCACCAGGGATATATGGCAGTTCAGGAACGATGGCGTAGGTCCCATTCCGCATATAGGTGTCGGCTGGATTAATGCCCGCTGCATGCACGTCCACTACAACCTCACCATTGCCAGGAACCGGATCATCCAGCTCTTCAAGTTTCAATACTTCGGGCCCACCAAAGGAATGTGCGCGGATGGCTTTCATTCTTTAACTCCCACTCTAGGCCAACCAGTGCGGGTTGACCCGTCGCTCAGCAGCCTACAAACACTGGACAGGATCAAACTACGAAACGTCCGCTCCGGGTCACAACCCGTCACTGCCAGTCGGTGGCGAGGACGTCCGACGCGTCGATACGCGGCCCGGCAATGTCAGATTCAGTAATAGTAGCTTGCGCGAAAAGTGCCTTCACTCGCTGGCCCGCTCGATCGCCTCGACGATAAGACGCTTGGCCGTGGCGGCGCCATGCCAGTCACCGATCTTCACCCACTTGCCGGGTTCCAGATCCTTGTAATGCTCGAAGAAGTGCTCAACCTGCTGCATTGTGATTTCCGGCAGGTCCGAATATTCGTGCACGTGGTCATAACGTTTGGTCAGCGCGTGCGAAGGCACGGCAATAATCTTTTCATCCTGCCCCGCGTTGTCTTCCATGATGAGCACACCGACCGGACGCACGTTGATGACGCATGCAGGCACGAGCTCACGCGTATTGATGACAAGCACATCGATAGGGTCCCCGTCCTCCGACAAGGTATGCGGCACAAAGCCGTAGTTACCGGGGTAAGACATGGGTGTATACAGAAAACGGTCGACGACGAGCACTCCCGCATCTTTGTCCAGCTCGTACTTGATGGGCTGACCGCCCAGCGGAACTTCAATAATGACGTTGATGTCCTCAGGGGCGTTATGGCCAATTTCGATGGCGTCAATGCGCATGATCAGGTTTCCTGGTGAGTTGAGACCGTTTGTCGCGGGAAGTCTAACGCGATCATTAATGAATCGCTTAAAAAATGCAGTATATTGATCATCCGTTCGCTGACCAAGAAAGATGCCTGCATGAACAAATCGAATTTTACGGTAGCGTTGCTGGCGGCAATTCTGCTCGCGGCATGCGCAAGCACGGAAGTAGCCAGAGACTCCAGCGACACAGCGGCAGCAAGCCCAGCCGCGCCGAAAGCTCGCTGGGACAGGGGCGCGATGGTGACGGCGGCTAACCCGCATGCCGTGGACGCTGCGATCACGATGCTGGAAAAAGGCGGCCATGCGGTTGATGCGGCAATCGCCGCGCACGCCGTACTCGGTCTCGTTGAGCCACAGAGCTCGGGCCTTGGCGGCGGCGCTTTCATGCTTATCTACCAGAGAGCAGGCGGTGACTTGAGCTTCCTCGACGGCCGCGAATCTGCGCCCGCCGGTGCGACCGTCGATATGTTCGTGCGCGACGGTGAGGTAATGAGTTTCCGCCAGGCATGGCAAAGCGGCCTGGCCGTTGGCGTTCCCGGTGCGGTGGCGCTATATAAGCGAGCGCATGATGAATACGGCAAGCTGTCGTGGGCAGAGTTGTTCGAGCCAGCGATCAACCTCGCTGAGCAGGGATTCGCAGTGTCGCCTCGCATGGCGAAGTCGCTCGAATTCGTCGCCCCCATCGGCCGACTCGATGACAACCCGGCGACGGCCGCCTATTTCTACCCGGGCGGCAAAGCGCTCACCGCCGGCCACTTACTGAAGAACCCGGAATACGCGGCGACGCTGCGTCGTATTACCGCAGAGGGTATCGATGCGTTCTACACGGGCGAAATCGCGGCAGCCATCGCCAGGGCGGCGCAGGAAGGCCCGGATGGTGGCTCGCTGACGGTCGAGGATATCGCCAATTACGAGGTAATCGAGCGACCGGTCATCTGCGGCGGATTCCGCGTCCTTGAAATCTGCACGACGTCGCCACCCTCCTCCGGAGTGGCGCAGATCATGATTGCCGGCATCTACGATCACCTGGCCGACGATACAGGCAAACAAGCAGACAAGGTCGCCGCGTTCGTTGATGCGCAGCGCCTCGCCTACGCAGACAGGGATCACTATATCGGCGACCCGAAGTCGGTCACCGTGCCCCTTGAGGACCTGGTGAATCCGGCCTACCTGGAGCACCGGGCAGGCGAACGATTTGCCCCGGGCGGGATGCCACGACATGGCGATCCGGGCAAGGTCCTGCGCGGCAAGCCGATAGCCAATCTGCGGGGAAAAGACCTGACCTTCGAGACACCGGGAACTTCACATCTGTCGATTATCGATAAAGAGGGTAATGCCATAGCAATGACCGCCACGGTTGAGGGATATTTCGGGTCTGCGCGCTGGGCACACGGATTCCTGCTTAACAACGAAATGACCGATTTCGCGCGTCAGCCGCCGACCGATGGAAGGCCGGTTGCCAATGCAATTGTCCCTGGCAAACGACCACGATCGTCGATGTCGCCGACCATGGTGTTCGATCAGGCGAAAGACATCGTCATGGTCACCGGTTCGCCCGGCGGCAACTCGATCCCGGCCTACGTCGCGAAAACCATTGTTGGCGTGCTCGACTGGGACTTGTCCGCACAGGATGCCGTCGATTTCCCGAACATCGTGGCACGCGGTGAGAAAGTTCGCGTCGAAATTGCCACCGAGGCAGGCCACGTGATCGCCTCCGACCTGCAGCAGCGCGGCTACACGGTAGAGGAACGCGAAGGCGAGAATTCAGGATTGCATGTCATTGTCGTGCGGACGAATAAGCTCGACGGTGCTGCCGATAAACGACGCGAAGGCACCGTCAGAACGACGCGATAGAGCGAAGCGCAGTTCCCGGTGTCTGCGTCGAGCCGCTTCGCACGCCTGTGCACAACGCTGCGAGCTAGTGCTTGCGGCCAGCCCGTACCAGCCTGCTAACGAGTGGCGCCGCAATTAGTGGCACCAGGCTTGCCGGAATAATCAGCGCCCATCCTGAAACACCGGGGTTCGTGAGTTCAAGCACGGCGCTCAGCGTCGGGACGTAGATTGCGGCGAGCACCAATGTGACGCAAAGGATTAGCGCGGCCCAGATCCACCAGTTTCTCGTGATTTCATTGTCGAAGACTTTGCCGATTTCGTCACGCATATTGAATACGTGCCACGTCTGCGCGAGCGCCAGCGTACAGAACGCCACGGTAACGGCCTGGCCCGGATTAAAGTCCAGGTAGAAGATCGAGATCGCCATGGCCGCCAGCACCGTCGCAGCCATAACGGCACCGTACAGGCCGATCCGCAACCAGTGTGCCCGCGTCAGGATGCTTTCTGTCGCAGGCCGCGGCGAGCATCCCATCGACAGTCTCGACCCTCGGCCAACTCCCAGTGCCAGTGCGGGGAAGACATCGGTAACCAGGTTGAGGAAAAGGATCTGCAACGGCAGGAGTGGCAGCGGCGCGCCGGAAATCGTCGCAAGACTGACGACCAGGACCTCGCTCGTGTTGCATGACATCAGGTAGACGACGAACTTCCTGATGTTGGCAAAGATCGCCCGACCGTGCGCGACGGCAGCAACGATCGTATTGAATTCGTCGTCCTGCAAAACCATCACAGCCGCCTCTTTCGCAACTGCGGTACCACGCTGGCCCATCGCAATACCGATGTCGGCCTTCTTCAGCGCAGGCGCGTCGTTCACTCCGTCACCGGTCATGGCGACAACATGGTCATGTTGCTGATAGAGGGCTATTAGTTTGAGCTTCTGTTCAGGCGTGACGCGAGAAAACACGCGGGTGGCCAGTAGTTTCTTTTCTTCTTTTTTGGCGAAAAGCTGATCCACTTCCGGACCGTCAAGGAATCGGTCCGCCTGGTCCGAGGTTTTCGCGATACCTGTCTCAATCGCGATATGCCTTGCCGTAGCCGCGTGATCACCCGTGACCATGACAACCGCGATGCCCGCCTGGTGACAGCGCCGGATCGCCAGCTCAACGCCCGCACGTGCCGGGTCTTTCATGCCAACGATGCCGACCAATACGAGACTATCGTAGTAATCGTCGACCTCAGCACCGCAGACCTTCTCTGCAATCGCGATCGTGCGCAGACCCTGGTCGCCCAGCGATTCCGCGCGCTGCAGCCAGCGCTGACGATCTGCAGGCGTGAGCATTACATCGCTGTTATCGGGCCCGCGCACGGCCGTACACGTCGGCAGAATGCTCTCGGGCGCACCCTTGACGGCCACGCGAAATCCACTCGCTTGCTGGTGAACCGTCGCCATCCGTTTCGATTCCGGATCGAAAGGGTCTTCGTGAATCTCCGCTTCCAGTTTAAGCAGTTCCTTGCGCCACACATTGCATGCCCCTGCGGCAACCAACAGCGCCAACTCGGTGGGATCGCCAACGCCTTTGGCCTCCGCTTCGGCGTCTTTCTCCAGGGACGCGTTATTGCACAGGGCGCCGCATTGCAGCAGGTCACGCAGCATGGCGGCCTGACCAGGATCAGGCGCTTTGCCAGCGACGCGAAACTCCGCGGTATGCGCTTCGTGTTTCGTGTCAACATCGACATCGAAACCGTTCAACAACACCGTTGATACGGTCATGCGATTTTCGGTCAGCGTTCCGGTCTTGTCGGTGAGTATGACGCTCGTGGCACCCAGCGTCTCGACGGCAGACAGCCTCGTCACCAATGCGTTGTGTTTCGCGAGACGCCACATGCCGCGTGCGAGCGCAATCGTTGCGACGATAACGAGTCCCTCGGGGATGGCGGCGACGGACAATGCAATGGCAACTTCGATCGCGAGAAACAGCTCCCGCCCTGCGAGTATTCCTGCTACGGCGATAAGTACCGCGATGCCGACGATCAACCAGACGAGACCCGTACCCAGTGCATTAAGCCGCTCCTCGAGCGGCGTCTGTTGCTCCTCTGCCCCGACGACCTGCTCGAATATCTTGCCGAACTCGGTGTTGATTCCTGTACCTACAACAACACCCTTGCCCGACCCGCGTGTAATACAGGTGCCCTTGAAGACCATGTTTGTCCGGTCGAGTACCGGCGTTGCTTCGTCGAGTTCCGATACCTGTTTTTTCACAGGCAAGGATTCGCCCGTCAATGTCGACTCGTCTGCAGCGATCTTTGCTGCTTCAATCAGACGCAGGTCCGCCGGGACGAGGTCACCGGCCTCGAACAGGATGATATCGCCGGGCACAAGAATATCGGCCGGTGCCCTGAAGGCCCTGCCATCGCGAACCACAACGCATTCGGCACGTGCGAACTGGCGCAACGCCTCCATGGAACGAATCGCTCGCCATTCACTCAGGAAACCGATCATCGCATTGATCAGAATCACAGCAAAAATAGCGAGCCCTTCTACAATCTCCGAAAATGCCAGCGCCAGCGCACCGGCGCCCAGCAACAACGCCATGACGACGCTCTTGAATTGTCCGAACAGGATAGAGAGCACTTTTCGCGGACGCGTGGGTACGAGAAGATTCGGGCCCCAGGTCCTCGTGCGCTCTATTACTTCGCCCGCATCAAGCCCGCGATCCGGATCAACGGAGAGCGCCTGCAGGACCGTATCCGAACTCAAAGCCCAGGCAGCCAGTTTCTGACCGCCGGTCGCGTTGTCAGGCGCGGTTATCGTGTTTCGCACAGCAACGGAATCCCGGCCTTGGCATACCAGGAGACGATGCTGTCCCAGATTTGCCTCGGCCGTCTCCGCGTACCAGTAAAGACTCGAATACCCGGCATCGATCAGACCGCTCGAGGCCGAGAAATTCCAGGTTTACGGCACGCTGCCAGAACTCACTGCCGACAAGCACGACGGGTAACGGATCGATCCTGCGACACTGCACCAGGTTCAGAGTTTCGAACAGTTCGTCCATCGTGCCGAAACCGCCGGGAAACACCACCAGCGCTTTCGCGCGTAGTAAGAAGTGCAGTTTACGAATCGCAAAGTACTGAAAATTGAAGCTGAGTTCCTCAGTAGATGTAAGGATTCGGCGCCTGCTCATGCGGCAAGTGGATATTCAGGCCGATGCTCTTTGCGCCGACGTCGCTCGCACCGCGATTCGCCGCCTCCATGATTCCCGGGCCTCCGCCTGTCATCAACGTCAGGCCGCAGTCATCCGGACCTTGCCCGGATCGGCCAACGATCGCGCCGAACTCCCTGGCAATCCGGTAGTAATTCGGGGACCCGTTTTCACCTGCTTTACCGGACTCGAAAATCCGCGTGCCGCCGAAGACAACAATCGTCCCGAGAATGCCGTGCTTTCGCATGACCAGCTCGGCCCGCAGGTATCCGGCGGCCAGGCGCTCTGCACGATCGAGGGCATCGGCCGGAATTTCCTGTCCGGCTAACCCGGGGAGTTTGAGTTCGATAGTCGTGGCCTTCGTTCCTATATGTGAATTTTCTGCCCCCTCTCGGGAATAAAGACCGGTGCGTTGTTATCGGCGCGCATCTTCTTCGCGAGTGCTTGCTGTGCATCGGCCTCGCCGTGGATCAGGTAAACCGGCGGGTGATTCTGGAATGCCTCGTACCAGGCAATGAGATCAGCCTGGTCGCCGTGCGCCGAGAGCCCGCCAATGGTGTGCAGCTGACAACGCACCCGGATTTCCTCGCCGAAGAGCTTGATGGTATCGGCGCCGTCGACAAGGCGTCGGCCCAGCGTGCCATAGGCCTGAAAACCGACGATCACAAGGTGACACTCGGGCCGCCAGGCGTTGTTCTTGAGATGATGCAGAATGCGGCCACCGCTGCACATGCCGCTGCCGGCAATAATGATGGCGCCGGACTTGATCTCGTTGATGCGTATCGACTCATCCGGCGTCAGTGTCTGGTGGAAATTTGGCAGTTCGGGCAGGTTCGAATCCGGTCCAAACAATTTCACACCGTACAAATGGCGAAACTTGCTGTAAGCCGCGGTTGCCGCGATCGCCATCGGGCTGTCGAGATAAATCTGCCAGTCATCAAGATGCCAGCGATCGTAATTCTCAGCCATCAGGTAGAGCAGATCCTGCGTACGGCCCACCGTAAACGCCGGAATCATGATATTGCCGCGCGCTGCCTTCGCCGCCTCGAACACGGCCGTCAGTTCGTCCATGGTGTCGTCGAACGGGCGGTGCAATCGGTCGCCGTAGGTGCTTTCGAGCAGCACGGCGTCCGCGTACGGAAGGACCGCGGGGGGATCCATGACCGGGGCGTCCCGATAACCCAGGTCCCCGCTGAATGCGAGTGTGCGACTGCCCGTATCGTCCGTGTAAGTCAGCTCGACGATTGCAGAACCGAGGATATGGCCGGCGTCGAAATAGCGTAGCGTCAATCCGGGCACGACGGTCAGTTCGTCACCATAGGCGATACCCCTCAAGAGCTTAAGGGCTTCTTCAGCGTCTTCCAGCGTGTACAGCGGCTTGATTAGTGACTGTCCCTTGCGCTGGCGTTTCCTGTTCTTCCACTCCGCCTCCTTCTCATTGAGGTAGCCGGAATCGGGCCACATGATCTCGCAGAGTGCCTTGGTCGCATTCTGTACGTAGACGGGGCCGCGGTAGCCGCGCTTGGCCAGCAGTGGCACGCGACCCGAATGGTCGATATGCGCATGACTCAGGACGACAGCGTCAATGGTGTCCACCGGGACCGGAAAAGGATCGCCGTTTCGCTGTTCGTTCTCTTCGCCGCCCTGAATGAGCCCGCACTCGAGCAGGACCGTGTGGGGACCCGCGTGGACAACGTACAACGATCCGGTTACTTCGCCGGTTGCCCCAAAAAACGTGCAGGTCAAAACCCATCGAACGCCTCCCCGGCCTCCGTCGTAAAGGCCTTAGAAAATCCACGGTCGTCTCAGCCGCCCTGTTCATTGTTTGGGCGCGATGAATGGCTGTCTATCAGGAAAAGGTGCCGGGCTTTGTGGTCACCCCGTATTTGCCTGCACCCAGCGAACGATATCGGCCGCGCCCATGGCGCCGGGCTGCCGGGCAACTTCCTTGCCATTCTTGAACACGGCGAGCGTCGGGATGCTCTGGATACGAAACTTTTGAGCAATATCCTGCGCGGCGTCCGTGTTCAGCTTGGCGAGTCTCACGGCCTGGGCTCGAGCTGCGAGGCTGCCTGCTCAAATGCCGGCGCCATCATCTTGCACGGACCGCACCACGGCGCCCAGAAATCGACGACAACGGGGATATCGTTGCGGCCAACGTGCTTATCGAAAGTGCCGCTATCAAGCTCGACGGGATGCGCGTTAAACAGCTGTTTGCCACAGCGCCCGCATTTCGGGGCTTCTGCAAGGCGCGCCAACGGCATGCGGTTAACGGCGCTGCAATCGGGGCATACGATGTGTTTTAAATCAGTCACGTTGATAGCGTCTCGTGTGGAAATCGTAAGGCAGATATTGTTGCTCGCGAGCCGGAGTTCAAGATCTCTCGAGCATCTCGAGTCGGTGCAGGCGCTCGCGCATCGATTCGATTTCCTCGATCAGGTCCAGCGCCAGCGCTACACCGGCCAGGTTGACCCTGAGATCGTCGTGAAGACGACTCGCCGTGCGCGCCCGTTTCAGGCTCGATCCCGAAAAACGCCAGTGAACCGGCTTGCGCCCAGCCGGCTCCAGGACGCCCTCCTCGACCAGCTCGATTAGCCACTCGGTAGACGTCGCGCAGGCATGGCTGAGTTCGCTCAGCGATAACTCGGCACTCTCTTCCACGATGACGCCTGTCAGTATTTGTTTTGTCATCAGCTCTACACTCCCAGTTTGCTGCGTGGGTCATAGGACAGGTCGCGCTGCATTGTTTCATACAGCTGCCGTGCGGAATCGCTGTCTGCGGGCGGCAGCGTGATAACCAACTCGACAAAAAGATCGCCGGGCGGCTGCCCTGGAATGCCACGTTCCTTAAGGCGAAGCTTGCGCGGACGCTCCGTGCCAGCCGGTATCTTCAGATCCACGGGCCCTGCGGGCGTCGGCACCTTCACCGTAGCTCCAAGGGCTGCTTCCCACGGAGCAACGGGCAGCTCGAGATAAACATCCCGGCCTTCAACTCTGAACAGGCGGTGGGCCTTGAATTCGATCTCGAGATACAGGTCGCCGGCCTGACCTTTACCCATTCCCGGCGAACCCTGTCCGGCCAGGCGAATGCGCTGACCCTGTTTCACTCCTTTCGGAACCTTCACATTCAGCGTGCGCTGCCGGGTAATGACGTGGCCGGATTGATCCAGTTCGGGCGCGCTCAGCGAGATGCTGCGCGAGGCGCCGCGGTAGGCGTCTTCGAGATCGATCAGGACTTTGGCGTGGTGATCTTCGCCGTGCGCATGCATGCCGGCCTGCCGAGCGCCCATTGCCGACTGGAAATCCTGACCGAACAGCGAATCGAAGAAGTCGCTGTGTGCCGATGCGTCACCGTCGCGAAAACCGCCGCTAAACTCGAAACCGGTTCCCCAGTCAGGCGGCGGCCTGAACTCCTGACCCGCCTGCCAGTCTGCGCCGAGCTGGTCATACGCGGCCCGTTTCTCGGGATCCTTAAGTACCGCGTAGGCTTCACCGAGATCCTTGAAGCGCGCTTCCGCGTCCGCTTCCTTACTGACATCAGGATGGTACTTGCGCGCAAGCTTTCGATACGCCCGCTTGACCTCGTCCTGGCTGGCGTCTCGCTCGACGCCCATGATGTCGTAGTAGTCTTTGTAGTCCATGCCCCGCCCCAGCGCGTGCTTCGATAACCACGATCTTGGCACACATCGATGAAGTAACGTTATCGAATCGATGTGGGGGCAAGCCCCACCTATTCAACAGCATGCAGTCACTCGCCGTAGCCCAAAAAGCAGAAACGCCCCGCACATGACGGTTGTAAGAATTCGCGAGGTGGCGGCCATTACGCGTGGTGACCGATGGGTCATAGTGCTGATTGGGAAAGGTATTTTTTATTTTTAGACTCGTTCTTGCGTATTATCAAGCCAACCTTTTTTTCCTGTATTTCCGGAATCCAGACACATGAGCACAATACTCGGCGTAGACGTTGGCGGCACTGGCATCAAGGCAGCGCTGGTCGATACAGTCACAGGAACGCTGGCGAGCGACCGGCATCGTATCGAGACGCCGGCTGTTTCAACGCCTGACAACGTCTCGATCGCGCTCAAGCAACTGGTTGATGAGTTCGACTACTCGGGTGTGGTTGGTTGCTGCTTCCCGTCGGTCATCGTCGATGGCGTGGCCCGCACAGCGGGCAACATTGACAAGTCGTGGCGAGGCACAAGAGCTGACCATGCGTTTGCCGGGGCAACCGGACATCCGTTTGTTGTGCTGAACGACGCGGACGCCGCCGGTATCGCTGAAATGAAGTTCGGCGCCGGTATCGGACTCCAGGGCATGGTGATCATCATTACCATCGGCACCGGACTCGGCTCCGGCGTTTTCTACGACGGCAAGCTCATTCCAAACACCGAGCTGGGGCACATGCCGGGCAAGGACGGCAAGTCGATTGAGACCTATGCCGGCAATCGTGCAAGAAAACTCAACGATCTGTCCTGGGATGAATGGGGAGCGCGGTTCAACTACTTCCTGGAACGCGTCGACCGCGTCATGACACCCGACCATTACATTCTCGGCGGCGGCGCAAGCAAGAAGTTTGAGCGGTTCAAACACGCGCTGACAGTGCCGACACCGATACACGTTGCAAAGAACCTGAACGAAGCCGGCATTATCGGCGCTGCGGTTGCAGCCATGTCATTGGAGTAGACGCTGCTCCACGATGGGCTGGCTCGCTTGTCCCTGGACTGCGACGGCCGACTCTGCCGAGTGCCGCGCCAGCACCACGCCCTCTTTTATCGCAATGACATCGCCCTCGACGAGCGGCTCCCAGGGCTCGTCGGTCAGCGGTACACTGGCGACCAGCGTTAATTCCTGCGCGATGGGGGCCATGATGACGCCCGACTGGCTAAGGTCGATCGCCTGTTCGTTGCCTGATCGCATCAGCAAGTGCAGGCCGGGCGGCCGTTCCTCACCGTCGTCATGCTTACGCCGGTGCGAATGTACAAACAGCGTATCGCCGTCGGTATAGACAAAATTCAACGCGCCAAGACTCCGAAACGATTCGGCGAATTCGCGCACGATCTCGAGGCGAGACTCCACCGACGGCAGCCTGCCGTTGGCGCCGGCCCAGACCGCCTCGAACCGCTCAAGCAAACAGCAGAATGCAAATTCAGAGTCAGTCTCGCCGATGGGCGTGAAACGCGATGTCTCAAGAGCGCATTGATCGAGGATAGCCGGCAAATTGCCGTTGTGAGCAAATACATGCGCGCGCCCGCCGAGTTCGCGCTGAAAAGGCTGCGTGTTACGCAGCGCCGGCTTGCCCTGGGTTGCGAGTCGAATATGCGACAGAACGAGCTTGCTTGGTGGTCCGTTTCGCTCCATGAAGTGAACGAGCCCGCTCTCCGCGGCGGGGCTCGATTCTCGAAGCAGGAATGCATCGCGTCCTTCGAAATAGGCCACACCCCAGCCGTCCTTGTGCGGGCCATCGTGCCCACCACGACGTGCAAGGGTCTCGAGAGAAAACCCCACGGACGTCGGATACCGACTCGACATTGCAAATAGCTCACACAACGCGAAGCCCTGCCAGTTAGTCTGAAACAAGACATAATGATAGCAGCGGGCTGACAGGCGATTCTCGCGACCGGTTCACGATATTTGGAGGCTGGCGATCCCCCGCCGTAAGTGGTATCAATTGTCTGTCAGCCGAATTCCAACCGGCGAGATTATCCGGGCTGACGGCGTGCAAACCTCGTCTGGTGGACTCCTCATCTGCCGTTGTCACCAGGAGTCTCCCTCTCGCTGTAGCCAACCGGGAAAAAACAATGGAACAGTTATCCGGACTCGATGCGTCGTTTCTTTACTTGGAAACGGGCAACATGCCCATGCATATTGGCAGTCTCGCCATCTACGATCAGTCGACTGCCCCGGGCGGCGCTGTAACGTTCAAGGACATCCTGAGATTCTTCGAGAAGCGCCTGCACAAAGCGCGCGCATTTCGGCAGCGCCTGGTCTCCGTGCCCATGAGCCTGGACTACCCCTACTGGATCGAGGACCCGGATTTCGACCTCGAGTTTCACGTCCGGCACATCGCGCTCCCCAAGCCTGGCGACTGGCGGCAACTGTGCATCCAGACAGCACGTCTGCACGCGAGGCCGCTGGATACCAGTCGACCGTTGTGGGAAGCCTACGTCATCGAAGGGCTCGACAACGTGGTCGGGGTGCCCGAGGGCAGCTTTGCGCTGGTGACGAAACTCCACCACGCCGCAATCGACGGTGTGTCCGGCGCAGAGATCGGCGCAGCCATCCACGATGCGTCGCCCGAAGATAACGTGGAGCCGCCAGAGAATGACTGGAGCCCGGAACGGGTCCCCTACTGCCATGGAATTGCTCGGCCGGACGGCGGTAACGACGGCAAAAAAACCGTTCGAGTTTGTTTCGCTTGTAGGACGCAACGCGTCGACGGCATGGCGATTCGGTCGCGGTCTGCTCAACAAGGAGCTACATCTCACGACGAACGTGCCGCGTACGCGTTTCAATGGCAACGTCTCGCCGCACCGTGTCTTCGATGGCCGCAGTTTCTCGCTGGACGAGATCCGGGCGATCAAGAGTCGCATCGATGGGGCTACCGTCAACGACGTAATGGTCAGCGTCTGTGGCGGCGCGCTGCGACATTACCTGGAGTCCAAAGGCGAATTGCCGGAGGAATCGCTGGTGGCGATGGCGCCGGTTTCCGTCCGCCCGGAAGGCATGCGCAAAGCCGCCGGCAACATGGTATCGACGATGAGTCTGCCCATACGCAGTGACATCGCGGACCCGCTGGACCGTTTGCGCGCCGTGCACGGCGAGAGTGAGGAGGCCAAAAAGCTGACGCGCACTTTGGGTGCCTCGCTTGGGACCGAACTTGCGCATTTTTTGCCATCGACGACGACCGGCCTTATTGCAAGCGCCTACGGCCGCTATGGTCTGGCGAAACGTCTGCCGCCGGTCTTCAATACCGTGGTTACCAACGTCCCCGGTCCGAACTTCCCGTTGTATTCGATGGGATCGCGGATGGTTGCCAATTTCGGGCTCGGGCCCATCACGCACGGAATCGGGCTATTTCAGCCGGTGATCGGTTACAACGGACAGATTACGGTCAGCGCGATTTCGTGTCGCGAAATGATGCCGGACCCGGGGTTTTACTGCGACTGCCTCTCAGAGGCTTTCGAAGACCTCAAGAAAGCAGCAAAGGCCCCTGCCAGCAAGAGCAAGGCAAAGCGCCCGAAGAAGGTTCGCGCAAAGGCCAAAGCACCGAAGCGGGCATCGCGTGCCAAGAGCGCCGCGCGGAAGAAGGTGGGCAAGAGTAGCTGAGGCGCATGAAACGCATCGGGGCCTGCACCATTGGCACAGCCGCCGCGGCCACGAGAAAAGACCCGCCGAGCTCACAAACCAGGCCCGGCGTGACGAATGAATTGCGTCGGCTCCTATCAGCCGCTTAGCAGTACCGCAGCCACCAGCAACACGATCACGAGCGCCTGCAGCGCAACGCGTTCCCACATGAATTTCTCGGCATGCTCACGGTCGTATTCACCCCCGTGCGCCATGGACCGAAGTCCCATAGCCAGCACGACAACGGTGGCGACAAGTGCCGCAATGATCAGTATCGAAACCGTCCCCATTTCCTCCTCCTTTGCCCGACGCGGCGGACAGCGCCGGTAATCGTTATCTAGCATCAATCCAGGGACGGGCACAATCGAGGTAATTACAGAGGTGGCCTGCGATAAGCGAATTTCCGCTCAAACGGGAAGGGAACCGAGAGCTGAGAATTTTCAGCACATGAGTAGCACGCCCCCGGCTCTGCTAAAATTACGGGCCTATGCTGCATCGATCATCGCTTGCGCCGGGTTTGCTGGTAATAATCTTGTTGCTGGGGCAGGCGGCCGCTGACGAACGTCAGCCAGCCAGTAATAACTGCATACAGTGCCATGCCGCCGAGCAGACCGGATTCAACGCGGTACACACTTTCGCAGCGGCAACCTGTGTCGCCTGTCACGCGGGTAACGCCAGCGGTCAGACCAAGCAAACTGCTCACGCAGGGCTGATAGCCTTTCCTGGAAACCTCGCCAATGCCGTGCGCGCATGCGGCGCCTGTCATGCTGAGCGCGTGTCCGGCGTGACGAACAACATGATGCATACGGGCCACGGTATCGTTGCCATTACGCGCCATGCTCTCGATGATGAAGCCAGCGACGGCCACGGCGCGAGCTTCCAGTCCCTGGGCCACGGCGTCGCTGATTCCATGCTGCGAAAGCAATGCGCAAGCTGTCACATGGGTCAGCCAAAAACGAAACATGCCCTCGACGTGACGTTCGATCGCGGCGGCGGCTGCCTCGCCTGTCATATCAACGACTACCCGGAGCAGGGGCACCCGGCATTGACCACTCACGTAGAGGATGGCCGCTGCTTTGGCTGCCACTCTCGATCGGGCCGTATCTCGCTGAGTTATGCCGGGCTGGCGGAAGTGGATGCGCCCATCGATGCGACCTCCGCGTTGCGGCTAAAACTCGCTGACGGCCGCTCGGTCGAGCGCCTGCCTGCCGACGCCCACTACCTGGCGGGCATGAGCTGTATTGACTGTCACACCAGCGTCGGTCTGATGGGAGATGCCGGCACTGCCGGACATCAACGGCAGGCCGTCGACATCCAATGCGCGGATTGCCATAGCAACGAGAATTCTCGGGTCACGCTTGCCGGCTGGCCATCGTTACTTGGCAGCATGAAACAACATGTGCCTTTCGATGCGAATGCTGAAACCCGCTTTCTGACGACAGAAGCGAATGGCACACCACTGTGGCAAATCGAATTGCGTGATGACAGCGCCCTGCTCCACACTAAGATCACGAATCGGCAGCTGCGTGTTCCGCGACTCAACACGGAGACGCCCGGACACGATCAACAGCATGAGCGTCTGACCTGCGCGGCCTGTCACAGCCAATGGGCACCGCAATGTTTCGGCTGCCACATGGAATACGAGCCGCGCGGCGAACAGTGGGACCATGTCGAAAAACGAAATACCGCGGGTCGCTGGACGGACCAACGCTGGGCTGTCAAAAACGCGTTGCCTGCGCTTGGCGTTAACGACGTCGACAAAATCGAGCCGTTCGTCCCTGGAATGATAATGACCGTCACTCACCCATCGTTTGAGAAGACAAAATTCGTGCGCCAGTTCGCACCACTATCGCCACACACGACGGGAAAATCGAGATCGTGTGAATCTTGCCATCGCTCCAGCGAAGCGCTTGGACTCGGCGAGGGAAAGTTCATCGAGAACAACGGGGTGTTGTTGTTCGTGCCGAAGCACGAAGTACGAGAAGACGGCCTGCCTGCGGACGCCTGGACCAACAACGACAACTCGCTCGGCGGCGAAACACCGGTTTCCGATCAGCGACCGTTCAACGCTGCCGAGATGAAGACAATCCGCGGCGCCGACGTTCCGGTCATCGAATCCGGTGCTCAGCGATAACCTTTAGCAGGATTCATTGCCCGGAGGGGGCAGCGGTTCGGAATCGTCTGACTTTTCCTCGCTAAAAACCGGAGGAACGAACGGCGCACTGTCTTCGCTACGTTTTGCCCCACCCTCCCCGCGATCACCAACAAAATAGCAGCTGTAAGCGCGCTGCGCTGAGACCTGCGGGCTTTCGCCATCAAGTTCTTCAGCTGAAATAGCCGGATTCAGTATGCGCTCGTGCCAGGCGTTGAAGCCACCCGTCAAAAGATGAGCATCAATACCCGACAACCGCAGCATAACCGTCGCTTTGGCTGCATTCTCTGATCCGTTTGAGTACACGATTACCATTCGATCTGTCGGTAGGCCACTAAGCACGTCGGCTGAGACCAGTTGTGTAATCGGAATATTTTCCGCCTCTGCTATGCGACCGTCGTCGAAGTCCTCGGCGCTACGCACGTCAATGAGCTTGAAGTTACCCCGCCCCTCAATCAGCCAGCCGGCCAGTTCCTCGACGCTCACACGATCGTCCTGCCGTGCCGCCGCGTGAGCAACGTCTGCAAGTGAAGTCTTTGATGTGTCAGACGGACTGCAAGCGGCCATCGATACGACTGACAGAAACAGGAATGTCGACCCCAGGTTTTTTCCTAACAAGCTCCTAACCTCTACTAGTGCTTTCATGGCAAAACTCATTCTGATCTGTGCAATCGCTGCAACAATTCAGAGCTGTATTGTGTTGAATAGTTGGTCCACGTGCTCTCCTGGCCGGCATCCAGCACGACCTGCCGTAACGCATACCCACCTATCAATACCAACACGGGGGCTAGCATGGCAAACGACTTGCTGACGCCCGATAAATCCAGTATCTCGAGCGCCAAGGGTATCAATAAACCGATGCCAACGAACAACACCCAGAAGAGGTACGTGTAGGTACCTCCCAAAATACTCTGCAACGCGTCGATGTGCTGGCCCGAGCCTGACGCCAGGCTGACCAGTAACAGCGCGACCAATCCGATCTCGGACGCAATCAATACCACGTCTATCCACGTAAACAACTCTTTCTCGCTACGCTTTCGTGCCATGAGGACGACCAGCGCGGCAGCGGTGGACATGCCTGATACCAGGAACAGCACTCCAAGCACCCCTGAATTCCAGAACGGCCTCGCGCTGAACGCGCTAAGCAAAATGCCCGTGTAAATCCCGAGAACCACGGCAAAGGGAATAACGACCATGGCGATCGCCCGCCGATAGCGCTCACACCAGTCCAGTGCCAGTTTTCCAATGGTCAACCTGTCGACAATTAATGCAAGGGGCGCAAAGCCGCTACGCAATGTCGAAAAAATCTGCAGGATCGACACGGGGTAGATGACAATCAGGACCCATGCACCCCATGACATCGGTGACGTAATCTGGAACGAAGTATAAAACCGGTACACGAAAAGTTTGTGTTCAAGATCCATGAACAAGGTCGTCATGCCGATTGACAATACGATTGGTGCAAGCAACGCCAGGCGCGTAGTAGCGAAAGGTGCAACCTCGTCTTTGTTGCGCACAGTCATCAAGGCGGCAAAGATCATTATCCCGGCCGTCAGCCCACCCATAAACAGGTACATCGCCACTTCCCAGGTCCAAATGTGCAGGCTGGGGTCGATCAGTGCATTGTCTCTTGCTGTTACCAGTAGTTCTTCTGACATGCCATCCTGGCCTCTAAATTAGATAGTACACATTAGGATCATTGCCCGTTTCCGGCTTCAGCGTTTTGTACTCGCGTGTCTTTAGAAGGTGGCTGACCTTGCTATGGGGGTCGTCGAGCGAACCGAAATGCATGCAACGCGTGGGGCAACTCGAGACGCATGCCGGATCGAGACCTTTCTCGACACGGTGATGACAAAACGTGCATTTGTCGATGTAGCCATCGGGATGCATTACCAGGCGTGCGTCATAGGGACATGCAGCGATGCAGGCTTTGCAGCCCGTGCACTTCTCGGGATCGACCAAGACAATGTTGGTTTCATTCCAATGGTGGCTCGCGCCGGTTGGGCACAGGGTTACGCAGGTCGCGTTGGAGCAATGATTGCAGCGCTCGGAGCGAAACTCGGTTTTCAGGTCAGGATAGGTTCCGCGAGTCGCCTCTACCACCCAGTCACGATTCAAACCTGCCGGCACGTTGTTTTCGGTTTTACAGGCAACGACGCAGTCGCCGCAGCCGATACAGGTACGGGTGTCGATAACCATGACGAAGCGGATCACGAGTGAGTCTCCGCCGTGGTCTCTTTCACGAACGTCACGACGTTTGCTCGCATGCCGGTGCCGCCCATGATTGGGTCGATCTTGATATTACTCATGAGCTCTGAATCATCGGCGCCGACTCCCGCCGTAAGCCGCAAGCGCTTGGACTTGTGGCCGAAGCCATGCGCCATGTAGATGGAATCCGGCCCAATTCTCTCAGTAACCCGGACTCTTACCTTGTTGCTGACCACGCCGGTTGGACTGCCGAGGCGCACATAGTCGCCGCTCTGCAGAGACCATTCACTCGCTACCAATGGGTTCACCCAAAGCTGGTTCTCCGGGGCAAGCTCGAAAAGCAACGGATTGTTGGTGGTCTTACCAAAGGTGTGCGCAGGCATGCGGCCGTAGTTGAGTCGATAATAGCCTTCCGGTACGGAATCGGGCGGAGTATAGACAGGCATTGGATCAAAGCCTTTCTCCGCCAGCTGCTCTGAATACAATTCGATCTTTCGGCTGGGAGTGCGGAATTTCACGTTCTGGCGTTCCTTGAAATACAGCGGATATTTTCGCGGGAAATTCTTCACGCCAATCTTCTGCATCTCCGCAAGTGAACTACCAACCTGTTGCAGCTGCCAGTCGAGCTTTTCGGCATAGTCTTGCCATGGGAAATACTGCTGCAGCCCGAGACGCTCGCCGAGTTGCCTGGTCATCCACCAGGCGGGTTTGCTTTCATACCTGGGCTCAAAAGCCGGCATGCGCAAGGCCAGCGACGGATGCCTCTCGCCGGAGTTTCTCAGGTCGTCATAGCGTTCAAGATAGGTACACTCGGGCAGGATGACATCGGCGTAACCGGTCATTTCAGAGGGCATCGTATCCACGACAACCAACAGATCCAGTGAGTTGGCGGCCGCCTTGAGCCTCGAGGCAACGGCCGGAATCGATTGCGGCAGATTGGTGCCGTAGACAATCCAGCCCTTGAAAAAGGCCTCGTCACCGATTGAAGCGTCAATGACGCCGTTTGTAACGCCCTGGCTGGCGAAAGGCCACTTGCCCGGATACGCATCAGCAGTGGTGGCCTTTGGCTGCGGATACTCGGGCAATGGATACTCAGGCAAGCCGACTCTCTCTGGTATGTAGAAGCCGCCTTCCCTGTTCCACGAACCGAGCAGCACGTTCAGCATCGCGATCGCACGGCTGCGCTGCGTGTCGTCGCCGTACCAGACCGCGTGCCGACCGGGATGCACTACTGTAGCCGGCGCCGCTTTTGCCATCTCACGCGCCGTCTCACGGATTACGTCCGGCTTGATGCCCGTCTCGAGGTAGACCCACTCGGGCGTGTACTGGCGCACGTGCCTGGCCAACTGCTCGAAGCCGATGGTGTAACGCTCAACGTAGTCTTTGTCATACAGGCCTTCGTCGATCAGCACGTTCATCCAGGCAAGCAACAGTGCCATATCGGTGCCGGGTTTGATCGGCAACCAGTACTTCGACTTGCCGGCGGGTACCGAAAAACGCGGGTCGACGGTAATCAGCGTAGCGTCCTTGTTGAGCGCCTCCGTGAGCGTCTGCACCTGACCGTTGTGCAGGTTTTCGCCGATGTGTGATCCCAGCAACACGATACATCTCGCATTGGCCATGTCGGTGCGTTCCGGAGAGCTTGCCGACTCGCCGACCGTCAGACGGAAGCCAACATCGCGCGGGCCGCGGCACTGTGCGAAAGCCGGCTCCGCGTGACTGTCGGAGCCATAGGCGCGCAACAGGTGCAGGAAGTGATGCCCGCCTGCGCCATGATGCAACAACGCAAGACGCTCTGGTCCTGCGGTCTGCGCAATGCCCTTCATCTTCTCGCTTATGAAGTCGAGAGCAACCTCCCAGGACACCTCCTCAAAAGTCTGGCGACCGTCCACGCTCACACGCATCAGCGGCTTTTTCAGCCGGTCGGGATCAAGGTACGCGCCGGGACCACCGGTGCCTCGCGTACACAAACGCCCACCGCTGTGCAGGTCATCTGCGTTGCCGGTGATCTTCCACAGCTCACCGTCTTCCTTGAATACGTTGCCCGCGCACTTCCAGAAACACATATCGCAGATAGTCGGCGTGCTGCTAATTACGCCGGTTCCTGGCAACGGTTTGGCCGCACAACCCCCGAGCAGAAACGAGGGAGAGGCGGCGGCGCTGGCACTAAGCAGCGTCGAGACCTTTATGAACTCGCGACGCTTCACTGGAGACTCGCCACTTTCGGAATAATGTAGTAAGGCGGCTCGAACGTGTCATCAATAAACGACTCCGTCGGGTAGAACGCCAGTACGAATCCGATAACAAGCGCAATTGCGACCAGCGTGCCCTGCAACTTCAGAACCTGTCCGGATTGCGGCTCTTCCTCTTCGGATGGCCAGAAACGATGCTGCACCGCACGCATCATCAGGGTTCCGGCAACGGCAATTATCACGATCGCCAGTACCGCCGTACCTAGCTCGATACCCAGCGCCTGATCCAGGCGAAATACGCCCATGTAGTCGCTGTTGTAGAAGTCACCCCACACCGGAAACAGGTCGCCAAAAACCAGGCTGCCCAGCAGAAACCCTACAATAAAGATCAGTGCATCGAGCTTGCCCGTGGCGACTGAGGCAATGGCGGTTCCGGGGCAGTAACCGCCGATCACCATGCCGAGTCCAAACAGTAAACCACCGATCGCCATCGGCAGCAGGAAGGTCGGCAGCAGGTAGACTTTCGATATATCGATAAAGCCAATAAGGCTCAGTCCCCACAGCCCAAGCATGCCGGTCACGATGGCCGAGAACATTACAACGGGGACGCCAACATCCTTAAAATAGAATGCCCACGCGATTCGACGGCTGTCCGTAAACCCTGCGTGAAACAACGCGAAACCGAAAACGAAACCAATTGGCACAGCCAGCCATAGATTCATGGTCGCCGAGATAACACCGGTCTTTGCGAATGGGGCGATCATATCCATTGCTTTCTCACAAACCAGGCAGCCATCCAGCCGCCTGCAAAAATACACATCATGAACACCCAGGAACCAACGGAAAGCTCAGCACCGCCGACCAGCGCCTGGCCGCTGGTGCAACCACGCGCAAGACGCGCAGCGAAACCCGCAAGCACGCCACCGAGCAAACCAAGGATGAGGCGATAGGCGACAGAGCTTCGTGGGCCACGGAGTACCTCAACTCTGAGTTCACCGCTAAGCCAGGCGGCGACGAAGCTGCCAACGATGAGCCCGGCAACGAGAAACACGACATAGTCGTTCAAAGGGTGCGCGCCGTCGGCGAAGTACTTGCCGAAATAGCTGCTGCTCTCAGTGGCTGCGGGAAACAGGCCGTGTTGCACCCAGGCGACGAAGCGGGTCATGGCACCACTCGCGCCGATACCCCGCCCGGCGACGATGAATGCCATCAGCATGCTGATGCCTATGAGGATTCCCGCCGGTACCGGCGGCCATCGCTTGGCGAACTTCATCTGTGTCTCCGGGTGAACGTTGCTTGGACGTCAAATCACTATATTAGAATTATCTAATTTACGATTCCCGAATCAAATAGGTAGAAATACTTGTTGAATGATATGGATGAAAGGATGGGATTGACCCACTCGCTTCGCGTGTTCGCTCCTGCGGCCGCTTACACCCAGAGCGGTCGTTCAGATGGCTAGATGAATGGGATTGTGATCGCCTGCGATCGGCCAATAGCGGTTGTTCAGCAGTTGCTGAATCGACCGATGGAAGTAACCGACATCCACTCTCGCTCGACGTCGCGCATGATCGCATCGAAGCGACTATTTCCCCGAATGGAGTCCACCCATTCGTTGTGTTGAGCCCAGAAAGGATAGTTGATATTTCCGATTCGGACGGTGTTTTCTAGCCAATCGAGCGCCTCATCAGTTTCACCAGCAAGCGCTAGGCTATGTGTGATTTCTCGGGACAGTAATTCACTGTTCTTGGCTGCCGCGCGAAGTTCGCGGGTTATCGAATCGCGAGTCGCTTCCTGCTTGCCGCAGACCCCGCTAAAAATTGCATCTGCCAATTGCGCCATTATCGAGTCTGGGTGATTGACTCTCAGTTCGCCAATGACTTCTGACGCCTCATCGACTCTGCCATTCCGAAGCAGGACATAGCCTAGAGACCATGCGGCAAAGGCATTGTACGGATCCATATTGTAGAATCTGCGGTAGTGCGGCAACGCGTCCGAATTGCGGCCTTCCATCAGAGCGACGAAACCAGGCATGCAATGGTTAATAGGGGTGAGAGGGTCGATTGCCAACAACTCGGCAAATAGATTCGAGGCCTGCTCGTTACGACCGATCAGGGCGTACAAGTATCCCAACGCAATAAGCGTGTCGGGATCGGATGGATTGGCGCCGAGCGAGCGCTCGAGTGGTTCTCGTGCCGCGCGAAGCGCGCCGGAGTGGAACTGCACCATACCGAGCAGCGAATACCCACGAGACGAGTCCGCGTCCAGTTCGAAGATCCTTTTCGCGCACTCAGCCGCCTTTCCCAGCAACGCTCCTTTTGTGTCAAGACCAAGCTCGCTGTACTTCGCATACGTGTGTCCAAGAGCGGCCAGGAGACGGATGTTTGGCCCTACGAGATCCAGTCCATTTTTCAGATGTCGTTCGGCTTGCTGAAGGCCGGACCGGGAGAATCTCCACATTTGATATCGGGCCCGAAGGTAGGACTCAACAGCCCGGGGCTCCTCGAGCTTGCCGTTGTCCATTGGTTCGGTTGCAGGAACATGCATAACCAGTTCTTCTGCGACGGCCCGCGCGATCTCGTCGTGCATGGCGAACAGGTCGACCAAGGTGCCGTTGTAACGCTCGCTCCACTGAGCATCGTTGGAATCCAGCTGGTTCAGTTGGAGGGTGACACGAAGCTTATCGCCCCTTCTGAGAAGTGACCCATCAAGGATGAAATCAACGCCGAGCTCTCGAGCGGTGTCCTCCTGTGTCTCACCCATGCCCTTTAGTCGCATGGCGGACGCGTGAGAGATCACACGGAAGGATCGAATCTTCGAGAGTTCGATAATGATCTCTTCTGTCAGACCGTCCGCGATGTAGGCACTATCGCCGTCAACGCTCTTGTCCCTTATCGGTGCCACGAGGATCGACGTTCGTTTGTCGGCTTCAGGCGCTTCTGTTGTAACAGGTGCCTCGAGTATGTAGCCGCGGCGCGGAACAGTACGAATAAGCTTGTGTTCGTGATCGCCGATTGCCGCCCGGACTTCCATAAGGCAGTGCTTGAGCGACCCTTCCGTGACGATTCTGTCACCCCATACTGCGTCCAGAAGCTCGGCCTTGGTCACAACACGACGAGGTCTCTGAAGGAGATAAACGAGTACGTCGAAAGATTTGCGACGAAGGGGAACAGCCTCTCCTGCTCGGCGAATCTCGGCGCGAAGCATATCGACGGATGTATCGCCAAATCGGTAAATCATTGCAACAGCTCACGCGTAACCACGATAGACCAAACTCCGGTCGCCTCGGGCGAAATCTGGCCGGTCTCATTTCACCGAAATTTCACCGAAATTTGACGACATTGACTGCCGCCGGGACTAGATTGGATGCTTCGAAAACCCAGTCTAAACGACCATGAAGCAGAAGGAGAGAGAAATGTCGAAACTCAAGCTTCCACTCTTAGTTATCATATTGGCAGCTTTCAGCATGCCGGCACTGGCCGGTGAAAAGGTTGTGAAACGCGTTCCGACAGGCGCTGTGGCCTTTCATTTCGTGCTCGATCTGAATTACCTCACTGGGGATCTTGTAGGCTATGTCGCGTTCATCGAGGGCGTCGACCGCCCGCTCTTCACTGGTGACCCTTCAGAAGACACCGCCTACTTCACCGTCCGCCTGACGAAGTTCACCCCGCCGCCAATCCCCCTGCCCGTTGAACCGGATCCTGCATTGAGCGTTAATTTGCTCGAGCCGGGCGGCCAGTTCACGGTCTTCTTCAATTCCGATCCCAGCAGCCGTGACTGGACCAATCCAGACACCTTTTCCCAAGGCGTGCCTATTGCCGTGTTCGAGGAATCTGCGCTCCTGAGTACCGGAGCAAACGCCAACTTTCCCGGTGTTGGTTTCAATGTATTCTCTAGCAAGTTAATCGACAGTACCTGGATCAAATTCAATGGCCGGAGAATCAACTTCGAGAGACTCGTGCCCAACGGTGTCACGATCACGAACTTTTGCAATGGCATTCGATTCTACCCGGGGCCGGGTGCTGATTGTGGTGCGACAGCAATCGCGATCGGCGGCAAATTCAGGCATAAGTCAGACGACGACTGAGTTTCACTCGCCAGTTGGCGCTCCCGTTTAGGGCACCTGGTAATTCGCCCTGCTGGTTTCAGGGCGAACTACCAGCGCGTCCGCTTTGGGTCAGCAGCAGCCTGCCAGCAGTTTATCACCTGGGTGGCTGCTTTCGAGTGCATACCGGCCGCTCATACAAATCAATCACGAGCGTCGCCTAACGGCCAGAAGCGGACATCTCAAAACATCAATATCTCTCAAATCTTCCTCGCGACAGTCCATTGAAGCGCATTTTTTCGGTCCCATATTTTGGACTCAACAATCTCAAAACCATTGCCGGACATAAGAGATTCCAATTCACTGCTGGATAAATCGTGTATTTTCGGCGCCAGTCCTAGTTTCTGAGCAAGACTTAATAGCGATCTAAACAACCAGTTTCTCTCACCCAAACAAGGGGTTTCTGAAATCAGCAAACTGCCCGTTGCCAGCAATTCGTTAAGCCGACGCAATACCTTCGCAGCATCATCGACTAGATGAAAAATGCTGAATGCTATTACCGTGGAGAATGATTGGCTATCAAGACTGCGGTCGAACAGGTCCTTTTGATCGAATATGGTGTTATCTATGTGTCGATTGCGTGCCTTTCCGTTCGCCAATTCGATCATTCTCGCTGAAGTATCAATGCCATGCACCCGTCGTACCTGAGGCGCGAGGTCAAGGCTGAATTCTCCTGAACCACAGCCGAAGTCGAGCACTACATCGGAACTGCTCAGCAGTGTCTTGGTTCTTTCGATCGTCTTGTCGTATGGGGCATCGTGTTTCTTAACAGCATCGTCGTATTGCTGTGATCGTTTGTCCCAAAACTCAGCACTGTTCATCGGCGTTTCCAAGTACCTTTCAGGACTCCAGTAGGACTCGACCGCATATGAACGCTTTTAACGGTTCCGGCCAACAGGTTCTCGCACATGATCAGGTGCTCACCGCAAAGACAACAATCGATGCAGGCGCGTAATCTCAAACGACCGGTTTGGGTCAGTAGCAGTCCCTCAGTAGTTTATCACTCGACAGGCTGCTTTCGAGCGCTTACCAGCGGTTCACTCTCAGCCAGGGTGATGGGCGGCTTTCGGCCGAGGCTGTGTGAAAACCTTGTTGCGATTATAATCATGCTTTCCGGTATGAGTATGTGGCATGAGCGGTTTTATCGAAGGCGAAGACCGAACACAGGCGACCTTATTCCCCGAACGCATTGACGATTACATTACGGAAGACAGCCCAGTACGGGTCGTTGACGTGTTCATCGATGATCTGGATGTCTCAGGCCTTGGTTTCAGGACAGAACCCAACGCCACCGGCCGACCCAGCTACCACCCGAAGATGATGCTGAAGCTGTATGTCTACGGCTATCTGAACCGCGTGCAGTCGAGCCGCCGTCTGGAACGTGAAGCGCAGCGCAACGTGGAACTGATGTGGCTGACCGGCCGCCTGGCACCGGACTTCAAGACCATTGCCGACTTCAGGAAAGACAACGGTGAAGCGATCCGCCTGGTGTGCCGTGAGTTCGTCATGCTGTGCCGTAAGCTTGGGCTGTTGAACAACACGTTGGTGGCCATCGATGGCAGCAAGTTCAAGGCGGTCAACAACCGCGACAAGAACTTCACGCGGGCCAAGATGAAGCGTCGTCTGGCAGAGGTCGAGGCGAGCATCGATCGCTACCTTGAGCGACTCACTGAGTATGACGCGACGGAGCTGGACGACGATAAAGGTCAGGTACTCGAAGACAAGATCATCAAGTTGAGAGAGGAGATGGCGCGGCTAAAAAAGTGCGAAGTCCGGATGCTTGAGGCACCGGACAAACAACTCTCACAGACGGATCCTGACGCACGTTCCATGAACAGCCGCGGCACCGGAATGGTGGGCTACAACGTGCAGAGTGCGGTGGATAGCGAGCATCACCTGATCATTGCACACGAAGTGACCAACGTTGGCAGTGATCGCAGCCAGCTGGCCGGGATGGCTAAGCAAGCGAAGGCCGTGCTGGACAGCGACAATCTGGACGTCGTTGCGGATCGGGGCTACTACAACGGCGATGAGATCCGCGCCTGTGAGCAGGCCGGTATCGATACTTACTTGCCCAAGCCAAAGACCTCGCCCAACAAGGCCAAGGGCCTGTTCGATCGCACCGCGTTCCAGTACATCGAACAGGACGACGAGTACCAGTGTCCTGCTGGGGAGCGGCTGACGCACCGCACGACCACCAGCGATAGAGGTAAGGCGATCAAGCGCTACTGGACATCGACCTGTTCGAGCTGCGCCATCAAGCACCAATGCACCACCGGCAACGAGCGCCGCGTCAGTCGCTGGGTGCATGCGGACGCTCTGGAGCGTGCTCAGGCACGCCTCGATAAACAACCGGACAGCATGCGCGTGAGACGCGCGACTGTGGAGCATCCGTTCGGCACCATCAAGTCCTGGATGGGTGCCACGCACTTCCAGATGAAGACCTTACCGAGAGTGAGTACCGAGATGAGCCTGCACGTACTCGCTTACAACATGAAGCGAGCGATCAATCTGGTGGGAACAAGAGAAATACTGGCGACGATCCGAGCATAAGCTCGTTCGTCTCGAAAAAATCACAACGAAAACGCCGAATACCGGAAACTTATCGGTGACTTGCTGAAATGATGAAGCCAAGCCGGTAATTTATGATGAGTTATCACACAGCCTCGGCCAGAAGCGGTCGCCTATTTCCACCAATTCAATGGCGTGACGCCGTCATTTGGGTCGTAGACATTGCCGTACAACCACTCGACTCCAGGCTCAGACTTGACTAGACGATTAAAGATACCTTCTATTGCGGCGAAGGTGCTTTCCACCGGTATCGTAAACACCGCGCCTTTCTCGATAGCTCCGTCAAGGCGACCATTAAGACTCACTACCTCGTCTTCAACTTGCGCGATGACTGGACGGATGGGCCTGCCGGAAAATATTTGTACGGCGACGTTTCCGCCGCGGCTCACAACTTCAAATCGTCCTTGTTCATCAATTAGGTCAAATTCGTCTCCGGCAGCGATACCAAGAACAAAGCCGGGACTATAGAGAATCCGATATCTCGAACCACCAAGACTCTTCACATGGACAGGCTCAAGTTCGTCTCTGTCATCACTAGTCCATATGCGCAGATCTATGTGAATTGAAAAGTTCTCCGAATCGGTAACGCGTTCGTCCGCTCTGGCCAGTAGCAGTCACTCGGAAGTCTATCGCCTGGGCGGCTCCAAACGGCCACCAGCTGTCGCTCATGGCTTCAGTTGCAGCGCAACCTGTCCGCACCAACGTGGCCCGTGATAGTCAGCGCTCTCTTTTAGCTATTTACGGTCAAATAGGGAATTGTTTCTGCGGCGTCAGTCGCGTCAATTCCGACTAGTTGGCTGTCCGTCCCATCTATTCGCATTTTCGCATACGGCGCATAGTCTGGGTCAGCCATGAAACCGTTCAACGCATCCTCTGATGGAAACTCAATGAGCGCTATTAGATCTGTAGTCGATTCTTGGCCTTCTAGTGTTCTTACATTGCCACTACGTGACAAGTACTTTCCACCATGCCGATGCACTATGTCGTGGACATTCGCAGCGTATTCTGGAATCCAACTATCGTCGTTCACTTTTACTGTTGCAATCATATAATAGGCCATTCTGTAGTCCCCTATTTCTTGTTGTCGTTTTCTATACGAATACCACGTAAATTTCCCTAAAACACCTGCCGAACTCAACGTCTGCTTCGGGTCAGTAGCCGTCATTGTAACTCAGACGAACTGACCGGCTGGTATGCAGGGTGAACCAGCCGCTCGTCTTGGCACCAGGTGGACGGCTGGACCCGGCCAATACCGGCCGGTCACTTTGCTTGTATCTTCTCCAAATTGACATGAAGATCGTCGCCAACTGGCTCCCCGGACCGGTCGTTTAGACGAACAGTCGCCTTGTCCGTCCAGCGAACAGTTCCGAGCCGGGGAAAGTAGCAAAACTCCTCGGGAGTCTCGTCGAACAGATGCTGCTCAGCAACCAGTTTGCCGTTGCGGTCCTCTACACACATCCACGCTCGAAATTCCTGCAACTCATGAGCGCATCGCACGAAGGCACGCAATTTTCTCGACGGATTCCACTTTGGTTGGAATCGCCATTCGTTTACCAACTGATCCTGTTCCGCTTTCCTAAAAGCCTCAGTTATCTCGGCAGTCGGCCAGCTATGGTGTTCAGAGACGATTCTTGCGCCTTCGAGAAGTGCATCGAACGCGAATTGTTTCTTCTCCACGTCGCCTAGTGAGAAAAATCTATCGACGTCGCGTGTCAGGGTTACCGAGGCGATTCCGTTGGCCGTTGCCACGCGACCTTCGGCTGGGTCATCTTGGATATAGACGTTAATCTTCCATGCATTGTCGTTCTTGTGTCGTGGCAGATAACGCCGAATCAAAGAACAAACGCATCGTGCTTGCGCGTGAAGTGGCCGCTGGGAACCCGGGTGGCTCGTCGAGTTTGAGTAAAGGCCGATGTCGTCTAAGGTCACGTGTTATGCCGATCAAAAAGGGCCGAATGCGAACGACCGCAATGGGTCAGTAGCAGCCTGTCAGCAATTTATCACATGGGCGGCTGCTCTCGAACGCTTACCGGCCGTTCGCTCGCAAATTTTCAGGCGACTGAATTGCAGGCCGCAGTCCAGGATGACAGGGCGGAGACCATGGCTGGTGCCGAACTGATTGTTATCGCTCCCAGGCCAATGCTTGAAGCGGCGAAGTAACCTCCCTGGAGCATTGAGGGACGAAATAACCGCAGGCGTAGCCCCCCACCCGGCAACCCACCTGCTCGGCTGGAAACGAAGTCGATGGGACCCACATCAACGCATAATTAGCCATTGTCGCTCTTGCAGCGTCGGTTTGACGCAGGATCCCAAGGGTTTGTCAGCCGACATACGCGGCTGACTCCAAACGGAAACTTGTAACAGATTTCTTATCGCACCATGTAGTCCACAAAAGCTATGGCTGACTCAGGAGCATCCAGAATCCGCCGTAAACGGTAATCACGGCCTCAGGGTCTATCGTGAAAACACCCTGATTCTCGTCTGTCTCCGAAATTATCAATTCAAAGAAGTCGATGCCGCCGTAGGTGTTTCCAACCGGCGCAAAGCCAATCCGCGTAAGCGTATTACTCGCATCGATCTCTTCGATGTAATTCCAGAACCGGGCCCCACCGTCGATCAAATCATAGGATGAGGAGTCCCAGCAATTTGTGAACCGCCAATCAAAAGTATCGCCAGGGCTCAATTCGTCACCTGAACTCAGGCGTGTGAAGACGCTCTCACCTTGCGCCAATACTCCCGGCGGTGGCGAACTCGGGAACATGTCACAAGTCTCTACCGTTGGATTTGTCGTCAGTGTTAGCTCAAGCTCATCGAATTGACCGGCAATTTCGAACATCAGATCGAAAACAAATCCAAACGTCGCGCCGGCCAAAGACGCCCGGCGCTGCCAGGTCTCGGCCATCGGGTTATCAAGCAGGTCTTGGTATTCCTCCCACGTGAACGGGATCGCTGCCGCACCGTCCAGGCTCAATTCCACGCCGGTCCCTGTAAAACTGACCGAGACCGTGTCATTGGGTGCCACAATGTCGAATGCGCCGCTCGTGGGAGAGTCACCCACAGTGGCATTGACAGCCGAAGTGACGTTGAGCACATAGGTGCCGTTGAGGTCTGTTTGACTGTCTCTAACTGTGACGCGAATATTCGAGCCGACGTCAGTGACATAGGATAAAAAGCTTACGTTAGATGTGCTGATGACGTTTAGATCCACACTTCCGAAAAGTGTGTCGCCAAACTCGATCGTGATATCCAGTTGCTCGCCCACAAGGATAAAGAAACCGATGTTTTCGAGCATTTCACCGATCTCGAAATTGTAGGTCGGCAATATTGCCAGCGGGGGCTCGACTCCACTCGGCAACTGGCCGTCGTTGCTGCCGCCACCACCGCCACCGCCACCGCCACCGCAGCTGAACATCAGGCCGACAGCTATCGTGACCCAAACAAAATTTGCGCGCTTCATGACATTCCCCTTTGCAGTCCCGTTTATTCCGGTGAATTCGGGCAGCCCGGCGATCTTGGGTCCTTCGGGGAGTGGACGGTGGCTTCTCGGAGGAAGTGAGGACCCGTGGCTTTGCGTCACTGACTTTGGTCAGGTTTGCCTTTGTCGGGGGCATTTTCTCAATGGCAGAGAATTAGTCAATTCTGGGATGTACGTAAGCTCTTCTATGGAATTGAGTGACTCACCCTTCCGCGAGCGATCCCACATCTCGGACTTGTCAGTCTCGGTGTAGAAGATCCTCGATGAATACCTCATTTACAACATCCTCGTCTCCATAGTTAAAGACCAGGGGTTGCATCGACCGGCTGAATCCGCATCCAGGAGCAGCCATTCGAGCTGTGCGATTTAGCGCCCTACAACGGCGGTCGTCACTGGTCTGCCATTCAACCGCAAAAATGCGGCTTTACTCGGCGAAAATTGGCAGCGGAGCCAATAGCACAACCTTGTTTCGGTCTATCCACAGCGGCTCCCGGAGACAGAAGTACAAGTCACGATCTCCCCAAGCAGACAACGCTGCCATCGTCTCACGGTCCAGATCGACGGCGGAAGGATCAGATGGACGGTGAAACTCGAGGACGGAAACGCTGATGTTCCCGAACTTCGCCAATTCGCTGCATGACCGGGAAGACAGCGCAAGATAGCCGGAGGTCAATGTCTGCAACGATGACAGCATCGGGCCGCTGTCATTCGCACCGCGTCGCCATTGCCCCTTTACACCCCCGACATTTACGTAGAGATTAACCGACCGAGATACTGCCTTCTGCATCAGGTGCTTTTCACTGACATTCAGACGGTCAGATGCTTCGGCGAGCACGTAACGTTTTTTCCTCAGAGAATTGCTGGCTTTCGGCTGCGAACCGGGACCCTTGGGCTGCGTCAGCTCCTCAAATCGGTATGCCTGCGTGCCGGTCATTTCCTCATATTTTTCGCCGACCCGTACCCGGGTTTTTTGTTTTTCGGCGTACCCGAATATTTCCTTCCATCGGTTAGTCTTCGGCATTAGGACCCTCCGTCTGGCACTACCCATCCGCTGTCACCCAAACTCCCTATCGGCCGGAAGAAGTTCTTCTTTAGCGTTCCCCGGCGGTATTCGGGCCACAGCACCAACAGCCCGGAGTCAAGAATACTGTTGGCACGACTAGCAAGCTCCCGGCACCCCAAACCGACAGCGTGCTGGCAGCGGATATCGCGATAGTCAAAACGCAAGATTGCAGACATTCGCCTGCTGCGCTCGAAGGGCCGCTTTGGGCCAGTAGCGGAAAATGTAGCGCAGATTTCATGACCGGCTACTTCCAGGGGTGAGCTGCGCGCTCGAACCGTCAGAGGAAGTATCAGACGGGCAGTAAGAACTATGCTTGTACTTGCTATCCGCCGCAGCGCGCCAACAACATCAAGACAATGACACCAATTATTGTGCCGACGTAGAGTTTCATCGACACAGTTTTTCCTTCCATACTTGCCATCGCATCGGAAGCACCTTTCTTGACACCGGCTAGTGGGTCACCAGGCGCTTTCGTAAACTTCGGGCCGCTTTGCGCACTCTGTTCTGTTGCAGAATCGTTCTCTGCATCTTTATTTGCAGGCGTTTCTGTAGTTTCGTTCTTCTTGTCATCGCTCACAGGTTGATCTCCAATGGTTTCGAGTCGGTACGACTGTCGGTAAGGACCTATTTTGGCACACGCGGGCTGAAATTTAGGAAGTTAAAAATCATTTCCAGAACGAAAGCAGACCCTCTTGTTTCGTAGCGCGGTGACAAGCGCCCTTAAGGCGACAAATCGAATAAGGGCAGCATACAGCTGCATCGCTAATTATCAATTTCAACTGCGCCGATATCGCCGAGTTGGTCCGTAGGCCTGGGATTACCCAACTGATCTGCGTCCAGTGAATTAACTCCGAGAATTCTCTCCGTTAGCCGTATCGAGATGCCATTGAAATCGCTGTCGCCGATGCCGAAGAGTGACGTCCACATGTCGTCGTTCATCAGGGCCGGCCCGAGGTTAGTAATCTGATCCACGTTGACTTCGGCTATTTCGTTCGCGAGCGCCGCATCAAGATAATGCCAGAACTTGATGTAAGCATGGTTATGTTCGATTTGAGGCCATGTCTGTCCGGGACCACACCAGAACGCCTGCTCTACGGTGTCTACAACAAGGTTGTTGCAGTTGAAATATCGCTGAGATCCCGCCGTATCCGGATCAACGTCCAGTAAGAAGCTTTGAAAATAGTTCCTGAATTCTGTCTCGAAATCTGCTTGACCGTAGACATCGCGGATTTGCTCCAGCACCAGTGGCAGAAGGAAGCGGTTCCTGCCTTCACCTTCCAGCCCAGCCAGGTCGCCGCGAACCTCGGTCACATCGTAGTTTCCGCTGGGGAGCTGGTCCAAAGCGTTACCGATGGGCTCGTAATACAGCACCGCCAAGGGGATCGGCTTCAACACCGGCGGAATTGATGAACGTAGACAGCATCGCACTGCCGAGCACGTCTGCCGAAACCACGCCGTCCTCATCACCCACCTTCGGATAATGCTTGCGCGATAATGAAGCCCATCCTGGCTCGCCAACCGGCACCAGTATCTGGCTAGGATCGAGGACTCCGATCCGGCTATATCCCATGCTTCTGAAGTAGAAGACGGAGCCGGTAAAAATATCGTGCGGATAGACACTTCCGATCGTATAGCCGGCAGGACCCATGCCATCGATCTCGTGAACGGTGTTCCCGACAACAATGGAATGACCAATAATCAAATCCTCCACAGCGTGGGCGTTGCCTATAGTCGCGGCTATGCCGCCCGCCAAATTCGGTTTATCCAGTTCATTGGTCCGCGGTTTTCCAAACACCCGGTTTTCGACAATGGTGCTGCTTTGAACCTCCATGTATCCATTGGACATATAAAGACCGCCCCCTCGCCAGTACCCGATATCCAGCAGATCAAACAGGAAGGGAGGAAGCAACGGTGGTTCAACCAGGTTCCTCGCGATGGTGCTGTTTTGCACATGAAGTCTGGTGGACAGTCCGATACCACCGCCATCGGAGTACACCCCGGCACCGTAGGCGAAAAGCCCGGCAATTCGGTTTTCTGTGATCGATGACTGACCAATCGAAGAGACACTAGGCCAGTGTCACGCCCGCCGACGGAAAAAACGCCCCCACCGGCCGCTCCACCCCCGTAAACCGTATTGCCGCTGACAATACAATTGTCCATTACAACGGTGTCTGCGTAGACTCCACCGCCGTAAGCGCCCCCGTCACGAGACGTATCGGCATCATCACCAACCGCATGATTGTCGTAGATGGCGCAGTCGACTAAGGTCGCAACTCCCCAAACGGCGACTCCCGCACCTCTTGCCAGCGTAGAAGTCTGATTGTCATCCGGATGCTGGCCGACATTTGCTGCAACATCAAAAACACTGTTGCCGCCCGTGATCGCAACATTTGTTAGCGCAAGATCACCGGACACGGCCAAAACCCTTGCGGAATCCGCACCGTCCCAGTTTATTGTGATGCCATCAGGGAGACTCGACGCATCGATGACAACGTTCTTATTGGCGAAGAGCGCTGATTTTCCGTAGTCCCGGTCGAAATAACCAACGAGATAGGAAATATTGTTCGCGTTGTCAAAGCCCATCACCTCGCCGACGAGAACAGTGTGTTCGTCACCGACGAAGAGCAGATTGATCGTGCCGCCGTTGAGGGATTGATCGAAAGTGATTCTCTGGCCCGATGACGCGGACGCGAGAGCAGAGCGAAGCGTTACGGTTCCGCTCGGAGGCGATGCGTCGTCCAGCAGGCTATCTACGACAATTGCAGGTAACGGGGC
>CAWJBO010000006.1:0-196722 GCA_963841145.1 uncultured Gammaproteobacteria bacterium | reverse complement strand
GGCAATACGGCACGAACCACGATCAGCTGACCGCTTACGTTTCATAGCAGACCTCCAAAGAATCTGACCCGCCCCCGCATGGCGAGTTCAGCCGTAAAGTGCGAGCCTGTGCCAAATTCTTTGCTAATTGTTGCGTAGCCGATACCGCGATAACAATTAGTGGATTCCCCGATGCTCGACAGCGAAGAAAATAGGGGTCAGACCGAAATAAATCAATTGGGGTCTGACCCCTGTTTTCCTTTATTACTGGCGGTGCAGTGCGATGTCTGCGGAGGATGCTCCAGGTTACTGCCGCACGCCGAGGTCACACAAAATCAGACTAGCGGCAAGCCCTGATACCCAAGCCGTTGTTATCAGCCTATGCTTCTGTTCGCGAGTTTTGGAAGTGGCTGCGGAGCGGGGTTATGGCCGATTACTCGGGACAGCGGGAGCGAATGGTTCGACGCCAGATTGCGGGGCGTGGTGTGCGATCGCAGAAAGTTCTGGAGGCAATGCGCAAGGTCCCCCGTGAGCGATTTTTGCCGCAGGGACAAGGAGTATGGGCATACGACGACGGGCCGTTGCCGATTGGCGACGGTCAGACGATCTCGCAGCCCTATATTGTCGCCTACATGACGGAAGCCCTGGCCCTGGAGGGCGGGGAAACGGTACTCGAGATTGGTACAGGCTCCGGTTATGCGGCGGCTGTTCTTGCGGAGATCGCCGCAGACGTATACACCATCGAACGCATCGAGGGACTCGCGACCATGGCGAGTTCCGTCCTGAAGACCTCGGTTACGACAACGTGCACGTTCGGCAGGGTGACGGAACTCTCGGCTGGCCGGAGCATGCGCCGTTCGACGGCATTGTCGTTACGGCCGGCGGCCCCGATGTTCCTGACACACTGCAGCACCAGCTCAAGATCGGTGGGCGCCTGGTTATACCGGTCGGCAAGACCACCTGGTATCAGGAATTGGTTCGAGTGACCAGGATCGGCGAAGCTGAATTCAAAACAGAAGACCTGGTGCCCGTTCGTTTCGTGCCGCTCATTGGCGAAGAAGGCTGGGACTCGTAGTTCCGGTTGACGATACGAAGATAAGTGCCGCAATGGCATAAAAAACCAATGCGACAATGATCACGAAGACAAAGCCGAACTCGATTGCGAGCAACGTCGCAAGGACCGCGCTTATCACTGAGGCGAAGCCGTTGATGCCCCAGGCCCACGGAATGAAATTGGGCGCAGTTGCGGCAACGTGCTTGAGCCCCAGCGGAAACGGCATGCCCATTCCGATGGCAAGAGGCGCAATCAAACCGAGCGAGATCACTATTTTCACGGGGTCCGAATAACCGATGCAGCGCTCAAAAATCAAGGGCAACAGGATCACGTACATGACCGTAAGCACCGCGATGCCGCCGGCGGCGATGGTGACGGGTGAGCGAGGTTTGCCCTTGAGATTCGCGGCAAGGCTCTCCGACCAGGCGCTACCGAGCCCGGCGAAAACGAGAAAACCACTTAAGACAACGGCAACCGAATACAGCGGGTGACTCAGGAACAGAATGAACTTCTGGATGAATGCCATTTCCACGAACAGAAATGCCAGTCCGAGCAACAGAAAGTAAGCGCCCATGCGCGCCCCTGTGCCGGCCGGCCAGTCACGCTTGACCCCGGAAAGCGGCAACAGGATTAGCACCACGCCCGCAATAATCGCCTGCAACAAGGTTGCGATCAAAATCAGGTAGCCCCATTCGATCAGCCCTGCGCCACCGAGCCGACGCAGCGCGATTACCTCGGGAAGCGTTGCCCATTTGAAGAAATGAAAGTAGTACGGCCGGTTGTCCGTTGCAGGCCGAATGTAAAACTTGTAGCGCTCGGCGAATTCGTCAGCGCGCGGTCCGAGTAGCGCCTTGGCTCCGTCGTAAAGATACGGCTCACGCAGCACGATTGAAGCGATTCGCATCGCTCGCCTGAATACCGGGAAACCAGGCTGTGTCGAATGAATGCGACTGTGCAAATTCCTGCAGCGACTCGATTTCGTGGGACGTAAACACGCCATTCTTGACGAGCAAGGTACTCGTGTTCCAACTGCGAATGACCGCAAGCCGTTGCCCGGGCTCGCTCACTCCCATCGTGCGCAGTGCATCGATCGCGGTTGCCACGAGTTTCAGGCCGTCGCGCGGCGGCAATTTTAACCAGCGTGTAATTGCGAGCATGCCTCCGGACGTCGTGTGCTTAAGGTATTCGCGAATGGCCTCCACGGTATAGATATAGCTTTCACTTTGCGCATGAACACCGGCACCGGACGCACCGAAGGAATCGAGCAGGCCGATGTGAATCAGGTCATATTGGCTATTGCTTCGTGCGACGAAACCGCGTGCCTCACTGGTGTGAACGGTTACGCGCGGATCCTCATAAACAAAGCCTGCGAAGCGCGCGTACGTTTCACGGACGAGTTCAGTCATTCCCGGATTAAGCTCTACGGCATCGACGCGGTTCGCGCCGTGATACAACGCCAGCAACACGTCGCTGCCACCGCCGGCACCGAGAACCAGGACATCAGGTTTGTTGAACAGCGCGTAGGGTAAGGCAGCCGTGATATCGCCCAGGTAGCCCACCGACTTCAAGTCGCCATCGAAGCGCGTGATGGCACTCATGCCATCGGCGTCTGTAAACACGGCAAGCTGCTCAGGCGGGATATGATGAGTATTGAAACTCAGACCCGGCGCATGGCGAATGGGTACTGTCGGGCTCTCGACGACGGTGAGTAGCCCTAGCGGACTGGACGATACATCCAATATACGGCTGTCGATCACCTGCAGCGCCTGACTAAGCCCCTTGTATTCCGAGACACGCAGGGCAAGCTGTTTTTGCGGAATGCCACTGACCAGCAGTGCGAGCCAGATAAGCTGTACGGCCATCAGCGACGCACGCGCGGAGGACCGCGTGCTCATGATGACCGACGCGACGAGCGGTAGCGTCATCAGTACAAGGAGTGCATCCTGGGGGACTAACGCGAACAGCGTGCCGATAATCAGAACGGCGCCGAGCCCCGCGCCAAAAAGATCGAAGAAGTAAATGCGACTGATATCGTGACGCCTGCAGGTAAACGCCAGACCAATACAGGAGGCGGCGAAGAAGAACGGCACGAAGAACACCAGGTAGATCAGGCTCAGATTAAGGAATTGCCTTGCGTCCCAGACGACCTCCAGCGCGTTGAAGGGCACACGCTGGCCGAGCGCGAAGCATGCGACCATCGTAATACTGAAGAGCACCGCACTGGCGGCGAAGGCGGCCTCGAATCTGGCCTCCAGTCGAGATTTGAAAATTGCTATGCAGGTGCCACTCGCGCCATAGCCGAGCAACGCCAGGCTTATGATCATGTACGCAAAGTGATGCCACTGCACGATGGACAGGACGCGCATTAACAACAGTTCGTAGCCGATTGCCCCTGCGGAGACAAGCAGCGTTGCAGGAAACAGGCGGCGCACGGCGACGCGCCTAGCGCTCGCCGGTCAACGGCACGAATCGGACGGCGCCGAATTGCCGGGTGATGATCTCTCCCTTTTCAGTCTTTTCGAGCAACAACAGCGTTTGCGTCATGAAGCGGCTGCCGACGGGGATGACCATGCGGCCGCCTGGTTTCAGCTGTTCAATCAGAGGCGGCGGCACGTGACTGGCCGCAGCCGTGACAACGATGGCGTCGAACGGTCCGTACTCTTCCCAGCCGTAATAACCGTCGCCGAGACGGGTCGTAATGTTCTTATAGCCAAGCCTGGCAAGGTCCGATTTTGCTCGCCTGGCAAGTGCGTCGATAATCTCGATGCTGTAAACATGGTCGACGAGCTCCGCCAGGATCGCTGCCTGGTAGCCTGAGCCGGTACCGACTTCGAGAACGACGTCATCGGCATCAGGCTCGATGAGCTCTGTCATGAGCGCGACGATGTAGGGTTGCGAAATCGTCTGGCCATACCCGATCGGCAACGGTCGGTTCTCGTACGCGAAGCGTCGCTCCGGCAGCGGCACGAGTTCGTGGCGCTTCACGGTATTCAATGATGCCATCACGGCATCACTGACCCTGGCTTCGTCCGGATCGTCCACGAATTGCGCGTAGAGCCACAATTCTTCAACCATGGCGGCTCGCGCTGCCGTGTAGCCGGCATCTTCCGCAGAAGCAGCGATGGCTATGAACAACAGTACGTACGTCAGTATCTTCATTCAAACAAACATCCATGCGCCGTAACCCACAACGAGACCTTTATCACCAGTCGTATCCGCGGAATTTCTCAGGTCGAGAGTTGTCACTTTCATTCCCCGGCGTTTTGCGGCGATGAGCAGGCCAGCAACCGGCGTCGCACCGCAGGCCATATCGTGGTTTATCTGCCCGGCGTCGAGATCTTCGATAGCCTGGCAGGTCACAGCATCTATTGCGCGGGCCTCATCGTATTTCAGGTAATGGCTCAGGTCCGAACTGATGACGATCAGGGTTTCCGGGCCGCCCCACAGCGCGTCGAGCACCTGCGACACTTGTTCGGGCTTCGCATCGCCAACGACGACGGAACGACGGAAAAATCTCCCAGCAGCGCCTGTAGAAACGGCAGGTGCACCTCGAGGCTGTGCTCGTTCTGATGCGACTCATCAAAGATCTGCACGCCGGGGCAATCCAGGCTGGCAATCGCAGTCTTGTCGAGTGGCACGTCGCCCATGGGCGTGCGATACGCATCGGCGCTGCTAAGCGCGAGTCCGTGTACAGGCGTTCGGTGGCAGGGACCCATCAGGATCACTCGTTGATACTGATCGCGATACGGCTGCAGCCGGGCGTAAGCAGTGGCGGCCACCGGGCCTGAATAAACGTACCCGGCATGCGGCACGATCAGAGCTTTGGGCGCTAGGCGTATCCCGGTCCTGCGCCTCCTCAAGCAGCGTCGCTACGGTCGCGCCCAACTCTCCGGCATTCCCGGAGTAGAACTGACCGGCGACGGCGGGTGTCCGGATCAAGGTCATAGCTGTGCTCCTGATCCACGTAGAGCCTATTGTAGACCCCTGAATTCTCAGAGCATATAGGTAGGTCTACGAGTCCGCAGTATTGATAGAGCGCTCGCAGAGCCCCCATATACTGTAGTCAGGTCTCATGGCGAAAACACGCGAAATTTCCGGTATTTCAGGCCGTTACTGGCACCGACTAAACGATGGTCGACTGCAGTGCGACCTGTGCCCGCGTTTTTGCAAACTGCGTGACGGCCAGCGCGGCCTATGTTTCGTGCGCGGCCGAAGCGATGACGAGATCGTCCTGACCACCTACGGCCGCTCGAGCGGCTTCTGCATCGATCCGATCGAGAAAAAGCCACTTAACCATTTTTTGCCAGGCACCCCCGTGCTGTCATTCGGTACGGCCGGCTGCAACCTTGCCTGCAAGTTCTGTCAGAACTGGGATATTTCGAAGTCGCGTGAGTTTGATCGGCTGCAGGCGAGTGCGACGCCGCGGTCCATTGCCGATACCGCTATCAAGACCGGGAGTTGCAGCGTCGCGTATACCTACAATGATCCCGTGATTTTTCTCGAGTACGCGGTCGACGTCGCAGAGGCGTGTCGTGAGCAAGGCATCAAGAATGTTGCCGTTACCGCCGGTTACATCACCGAGCAGGCACGCGAGGAATTTTTTCACTTTATGGACGCGGCGAATGTCGATCTGAAAGCGTTCACTGATCGCTTCTATTGGAAAGTTTGCGGCGGACATCTGCAGCCGGTCCTCGATACGCTGCTTTACCTGAAAAACGACACCGACGTCTGGTTCGAACTCACGACGCTGCTCATACCGGGCGAGAATGACTCCGAAGCTGAGATTGCAGCGATGACGCAGTGGATCATGGAACAACTGGGCCCGGACATACCGCTGCACTTCACCGCGTTTCATCCCGACTGGAAGATGATGGACACGCCGAGCACACCAAAAGATTCGCTGACCCGCTCACGCGAGATCGCACTCAAGGCCGGACTACGTTACGTGTACACGGGTAACGTTCACGACTTCAAGGGTTCCAGTACCTACTGCCACAACTGCGGCGAGATCATGATCGGCCGAGATTGGTATGAGTTATCGACCTGGAACCTGGTACGCGTTGGTACCGCATCTGCCTGCAAGAACTGCGGTGCCGGAATTGCAGGAGTTTTCGACGATCAGCCCGGTACCTGGGGCTCGCGGCGTCAACCAATCTACGCAATAGGATAGAGGGATTCAGGCGGACTTGTTTGATCGAACAGGGTTCGATCCGAGGCCGGCCAGACGGCCGACAGACGCGCGAAGCGCGAGTTGCCGAAGGCAACGGTCCACACCCATACCCTCTCGGCAAAAATGCGAAACGCCCCAAAAAGGGGCGTTTCGTATTTTGGCGGTGGAGCGAGTCTGCCGCGGAGGATGCTCTGCAGCACCCTGCCCAGTTTCCCGTACCGCTGATCCGCACTGACTACCCGAAGTGGAGAGAGTCTTTCGCGGAGGTTGCTCTGTGATATTTCTTCAAAATACAGCAACTTGAACGGAGATCGACGACCGGCAACGTCATTACAATCACGTCAGACCGCGCCGTTCACTGGGCAGACAACAACCCGCTGTGTTCGCAAAGGAAGCAGCCTGTTATGCGCAATTTCCCATATATCCACGTGCTCTGATTCAGGGGTACGGTCAAAGTTACTGCCAGAGGGTTTTGAAACGTGGCCCATACCACACTAAAGACAAGTTACTCCGCTCTGACCGACAGGCTGAACCGTTTTCCACAGGGCGCACCTCCTTCCGATCTCCTGTTCAAGATTTTGTCGATGCTGTTCAGTGAGGAAGAAGCTGGCCTGGTTTCACTGATGCCGATCAAACCATTTACCGCAAAAAAAGCCAGCCGTATCTGGAAGAAGAACCTCGCCGAAACGCAGAACATACTGGATGAGTTGGCCGACAGGGCCATTCTGGTCGATTTCGAGCAGAACGGTGAAGCAGTTTATGCGCTGCCGCCACCGATGGCCGGTTTCTTTGAATTCTCGCTGATGCGTGTCCGCGATGATATTGATCAGAAACTATTAAGCGAGCTATTTCATCAGTATATGAATGTAGAGGAGGACTTTATCCGGGAGCTTTTTACTCGTGGTGAAACGCAGTTGGGGCGAACCTTCGTACGTGAACCTGCTTTGTCCGATGAAAATGCACTGCATGTGCTGGACTATGAACGGGCCAGCGAAGTGATTGAAACAGCAAGTCATATTGGTGTGGGACGCTGTTACTGCCGACACAAAATGGAACATATGGGCAAGGCCTGTTCTGCACCGCAGGATATTTGCATGACCTTCAACACCACTGCGTCCTCGCTTACAAGACATGGTGCTGCGCGTGCGATCGAAAAAGAGGAATGTCACGACTTATTGCAAGAGGCCTATGACAACAACCTGGTGCAGTTTGGCGAGAATGTACGCGAGAGTGTCAATTTTATTTGTAATTGCTGTGGCTGCTGTTGTGAGGCAATGATCGCCGCACGCCGTTTTGCAATTCTCAACCCTGTGCACACGACGAACTATATCCCGGTAATAGACGAAGAAACCTGCAATGGCTGCGGCAAATGCGTCAATGTTTGCCCGGTCGACGCGATGACCCTGGTTTCAGCCCATGATCCGGACAAGCCCAGGATGAAAATGGCCCGGTTGAACGAGGAGATTTGTCTGGGTTGCGGCGTGTGTATACGCAGCTGCAATAAACACAATAGTTTGTCTTTGGAGTCGCGTCCGAAGCGAGTTCTTACGCCACTGAACGGAACACACCGGGCAGTGGTCATGGCCATTGAACGTGGCAAATTACAGAACCTGATTTTCGATAACCAGGTCTTATGGAGCCACCGTGCCATGGCTGGGATATTGGGTGTGATCTTGAAACTGCCGCCGATTAAGCAGTTCTTGGCAAGTGAACAGCTCAAATCCCGCTACCTGGAAACGCTAATTAGCTATACAAAGCATTAGACGGCGCCCACGCTAAGCGCCCTCGGCCGGAAACCAAAAAAAAAGCCCTGCGAGCGGGCCTTTTCATTTTCTGGCGGAGAGGGTGGGATAGACGCTGCGCGACCTCACATGCGCCTGCGGCGCTGCGTGGGTCGAACAGGGCTCGAAGTCCTCAACCCCCTCGGCAAAAATGCAAAAGGCCCCACAAAGGGGCGTTTCATATTTTGGCGGTGGGGCGAGTCACGGGCGAACCATGCTTCGCTGATTCTCCCTCTTGTATGGAAAAATTGCAGGGATTCGGCAAATTCCGGCGGCGAGGCCCAGTGCCACACCTTTCATCAAGTCTCGTCATGAGATCTCGGACATTTGTTCTGTCCCTGACTATGTCCCAGCCATCTGCTCATTGATGGCACGATCGGCGGCATCAATGGCACCGTTCAGATACGCATACGCCGACGCATCCGAGTTGGCAATTGAAATCCGGCCGATTTGTGCACGGCCCGCGATATGCGGACCGTTGTTCGGACCCCATTCGTACGGATCAAAGAGTTCGTTGTACTCATACGCATAGCCATGTGGCCAGCGATTCACGGTTATCGCAGAAATGTCTCGCTCGACATCGAAGCCACCACCGGACAACGCCCCATCCAATTGTCTGACAATGCCTTTTTCGAAGTCGTCGAAGCTCATCTGATACAGCCGTTGTCGGCCCGCTATGTTTTGCTCTCGGCCCGTTAGACCCTCGTAGGGCTCTGTCGGCACAAAAGTACCGTGCAGTATCGTTGGCTCGTCCGGGCTCTGCGCAAACTTGTAACCGCCCATGCTGACTGGAAAATCCATACTGAAAGAATGCATTAACTCAGCCTTCGGAACATAGATGTAGTTAAACCCAAGTTCGGCGAACGCCCGCCAGCTACGAATCGCAATGCTCATATACACAAGCGGAGTCTTGGTTGCGTAGTTGATCGCCTCGACTTGTTTCTCCGGTACTTCGGCACAGATATGCGGAACCATGTTGTTATAGCAGGCCAGCACGACGTGCTTGGCCCGTGCCCGGTAAGGATTGCCTCCCTGAACGTAGGTGACGTCCACTGCCGTTTGATCCGGCGTGTGCCTGACGTCGACGCCCGTGCTATTGAGCCGGATTCGGACACGGGACCGATCCTGGTCGAGGGCTGCATAGTCGACGCGTGTCGCGACTATATCCTCCATTGTCTTACCGGGTACCGCTTCCGGTATCAACTGCCGAACGATAGACCGCGCGACGCCGGCACATCCGTCCGGGAAATGGAAAATGTACGGCTCGTCCCGGCCCGGCGGCTCATCTTCGATATTGCCGATCCCGAAATTCTGCGTTCCTATACTGCCGAGCCTGTAGCCCTCGAGTGCCGACAGAGCATCCCACCCAAGACCCCAGAGTCCGAGCATCGTATTGTTGACCATGTCGGCGATTTCCCGCGTCGCGCCGGTGTATTTGAGAAGGAAATCGCGATAACTGATCCGGCGCAGCAATTCTATTTTCTCGTCCCTGCTCAAATTCGGTAGGTAATCAACATCGCCCGCCAGCAAGTCGACCAGGGCCCTTCTTGATTCGTCCGATATCGGGTACGAATTGATTGCCGCTTTGATCGTCGCCGGGTCGGGCGTGTTGAGAAAATCGCTCAAGACACTCTTCGCCAGGACGTCGGAACCATAAGCCTCCTTGCTAAACCAGATACCGCTGCCCAACTTGCGGCTGCTGAAATAGTCCTGATCGTAATAGTCGTAAAATCGGTCTGTGATGATGCCGATGTCTTTCAATAACTGGCTCGATACAGGCGAATAATTTCCCGGCGTATCGATCGACTGTGTGCCGCCGTAACCAATCAGTTCTTTACCATCGACATTGAACTCGTTTCGAGTCGCGTGCCCGCCGAAATCGTCGTGATTGTCGAGTACCAGAATCTTTGCTTTCGGACCGACACGCTGACGATAGAAATACGCAGCGGACAGGCCTGAAATGCCGCCACCAACCACGATAAGATCGTAAGTGTGGTCCGTTTGTTCGGACGGCCGCGGATATTGGACTCCACGCCAGGCAACGGCATGAGCGACTTCGAAGGTTCCTCGATGACTGCCACGCATACCGGTCAGAGCCGGAGGATACGGGCTTGCCGACGTACTATTCCTTTCCATCGCCCATAGGTCCATCGGGGACAAGTAAGTACCCGCAGCAAGGCTCATCGCCACACCATTCATAAAATCACGACGTGAAATTCGAAGCCTGGATGACACCTTTTTTCCCCGCTTTCAGCGTATGCAGCGCCGCCGACTGCTCTATTAGAGACCATCTTGGGGCTATATTATTCCAACCGCTTGCAGGACGCACGAAAGTTGGCCGAGCCAACACGAGGATTGAGGCTTTCCCGAGGCATGATCCCGTACCACCGAAAAGCCCCGTAGAGACCTTTCTCCAATAGTCACGTTTCGCCGGTAATAATCGCTAGTGGTGGTACGGCAACGATGCCGGGACTCCCCAAAGACAGCGGAAAACAAAGGCCTTCGATAGTCTCTGGTTAGGACCCTGAATTGTTGGCGGAGAGGGTGGGATTCAGCTCGCCCGCTTCGCGGGCTCCCTGCCAACATGCCGCTGCGCGGCTGCGTTGGTCGAACAGGGTTCGACTTCCCCAGCGTCGTCGGATTCACATGCGCGTAAGCCTATGGCAAGTACGCCACCGTTTGAGTACTACAGGAACGTAAACTTAGATTGCATGGCGAATGATGGCAGCGAGTGAGCTCGCCGGATCCACAGGTAGCGGTACATAGGCTCAGTTGTCGCGCCACCATCCAAACGGTAGAGCTCAATTGTTACAGAAGTGAAGGTGGGCAATTTTGCGTTAACAGGGTGTTCGGGCAGCGTGAGCGTAACGACATCGCCCGAGATCTGCAATGCCGTGGCGGGGAAGTAAATTTCCCAGACCTCTGAAGTCGTAGCGAGCCTCAAGTGTCCGAAGTGAGCAGGCGCAACCCGCGGTCGAACCCGCTGTATCAGTGCGGCCGACGCCGCAGAGCTGGTCCGACGGCCGGTGGAAGTCGAGGTTTCGGAATCCGGATTGGACTAAGCGGCTCGAAAATTGACCCCATCGAAGGACAATCTTGCCTGCAACTGCATTAGACTCGTCATTCGAGAGAGCCTGGCCAATTCGCTGCTTGAACGAAGGAGTACAAAGTATGACGCGACAGCGTATCTTGTTGGTTGCCTCAAGCGGCTTCCTCGTGCTGTTTGCCAATGTCGTGATTGCCGATATTGATGCGATTGAGCGCTGCCGTAAGAGTATTGATACGGCGACGCAAATCGCGTGTCTTGAGGCGGCGCTCGCTGGTGAGCAAAACCTGCCTGAGCCGGAGCCGTCCGTTGAAAACGTGGACAAGACAGCTGTAGAGGCAGAACCACCGGAATCGCTTCCACATGTGGCCACGCCGCGCACTGACGAGGCGCTGGGTGCTGAGCAAATTCGTAGCCGTGATGGTGCGACTGCGAAACTCGCGAATGTCAGAGGACTCGAAGTTGATCGCTACAACCAGGTGCCGTACAAGCGGCTTGAGGTCTATCTGAAGAATGGACAGATATGGCGCCAAATCAAGGGCGATACCCAGGAAGTCAAGGCGACGTTGCGCAAGAACCAGACCGTCGACATCGAAGAATCGGCAATAGGCGGCTACAAACTGCGACTGAACGAAATACGCCGTACAATTCGCGTGCGGCGAGTGAAATAGCCAAACCAAAACTGAATTCAATCGGTTTCTAATCGCATAAAGAAAGGCGGCGATCCGAAGACCGCCGCCAGAGCTTATTGCTATTTTACTTTTTTTTGTCAGAATCGCTTGGTCGCGTTAACGAAGAAGCGACGACCATAGAGGTCGTAGGTCGATTGTACGACCATGTTCATGCGTGCCGGTCCATCACCTTGGTTTATTAGAGGCGGTTTCTGGTCGAATAAATTTCGGAAACCACCGGTAACAGCCCATTCGTCGGCTTCGTAGGTCAGCGACAGATCGTGGTACCAGACTGAATCGCCTTCGTGCGCGTCGTAGCAGTCGGTCGGGCCGCCAAGTACATTACAAGCCGTCTGGCCGTTACGGTTTAACGACGCATCGACGTCTTCAGCATCAAGCGCGAATTCGCCAATAAAGCGGCTGCGCCATGCGACGTCCCAGTTACCGAAGTTGAAGTTGCCACGCAGAACCCATGACCACTCTGGGAAGCCTGCTTCACCAACACGATTATCGATGGGTGATAGCGGATCAATCTGTTCTTCCAGTTTGTCATAGTTGGTACCGGTAACCGCCCACGCCATTTCAACGAAGTTCTTGCCGATCGTGAAATCGTCCAGATAGCGAATGTTGATGTCGTAGCCGGACGACGTTACGAGTCCGAGGTTGACGAATGATGAGTCAACTCGTGACACCGTGTTATTCGCCGGACTTACACTACGACGCTGTATGCGGCTGCAAAGCGCATTCGCGAGGCCCGGGTCATCGTTGTAACAGCGGCTCAGAATCGTTTGCGCATCGAGTTCCTCAACGGTGTCTGTCACTTCAATATCGAAGTAGGTAGCCGACAGGTCAAATTCGAACTTGTCGGTGAACTCCTGCGACCAGACGAAGCCTAGTGTGAAGGATTCTGAGGTTTCGGCCTTGATCGTTGCGGAACCGCCCGTTTCCGTCGGAATCAGCACGTTCGCCTGCAAGCCGAGTGCGAACGGATCCGCGCCCGCTAACACGCAGTTGTCGAGGACAATCTGGCTACGGGAATCGCCGTTCGGATCGTAGACGCCACCATTGTTGGCGGTGGTCGGAACAACACAAGGATCGTTGTTGCCCGCAATTACGCCAGCCTGGCCTGCGAGGAATTGTTCGCGCAGGTTTGGCGCACGGAAGGTCGTGCCAAAAGTTCCGCGCAGACGCAGCGACGAGTGCGGCTGAATTTCACCTTTTACCGAATAGGTAAATTCATCTCCGAAGTTCTCTTCGTCTGTGTAACGACCTGAAAGGTTCAGGGTCGCCCATTCGGCCAGCGGCAATTCGGTTTCGGCATAAATGTCGAAAATCGAGGTTTCGCCAATCGTGTCGGCTTCCTGGTCCGGTGCTTCCGATGCTGACAATGCCTGTGCGCGCACGATGTCGTTCGCGGAGTCAATAGAATTTTCGCGCCATTCGACGCCAACCACCAGTCCGACCGTTCCATGTTGCATTTCGAACAAATCACCGGTTACGAGGCCGGACACATGCTTTTGCGTAAGGGTTGTCGTGTTGATGACGTTACCAAACAGGAAGTCTTCTTCGGCCTGCGTTGCGAAGCGTTTGTTGCCGCCACGTGTTGTCCACAGCGAATCTGCGAAAAAGTTGGCAACAACGCAGTCGGCTGGCGTGAGAAAGCCGAAGCTCAATGCTGTGCGCGGCAAACCGCAAATGGGCGTGCCGCTACTATCCAGACGCAGTGTATCGATCGATTCGCGAATGTGCGGTTCGAACATGCCCGCCTGGATCGATGAACCTGAGCTTTCTTCATAAGATACGAATCCGTCATAGATCCAGTTATTGTCTTGCCATAGCCCAATCTCGCCCTCGGCGCCGAGCACGATACGGAAATCATCGATGTCAGTTGCCCGTTCTTGCGAAAGCCCCTCTAATGAATAGACGGGCAATGCATCTTCATCGAACGGGTTTAGGGGGTTGTCAACGCGAATCGGCGCGCCTGTGCCATCGACAATGATATTGCCGTTTGCGTCTTCCTGAGGAATCAGCGCGGGAATGCCTGGGAACGCCTGCTCCGACGTGAAGATGTCGGTATTGCTGCGCTGCGAATACGAGGTTTCCATATACAAGTTGTGACCGGTCGAAATTTCGTATTTGCCGGTCGCGTACAGGTTGATGCGCTGGATATCACCCTGCAGTTGCGTATCGAGTTCTTCCTGTTGCAGGTTGTAAGGCGTCTCTGCCGCCGTGCCAACCAGTGCGTTCATGCCTGAGCGGCCAATGGAACTTGCGGCACCGGCGTTCGACGAGAACCCCATGATGCCGATATCGGTCACTCCGGGAGTGTCGAAAACGAAACCCTGGCTGCCGATGAACACTGCATTGTCCGGTCGACGATCGAGGCACACTGAATATGTCTGACCGGTTGCCGGATCCACCTCGATGTTTCGCAGACAGTTGTTCCAGTCTCTGCGGTTACGCGTAAAGATATGGTCACGATCAAAAAATTCTGCAGCGACAGTGAAGTTGCCGCGATCACTCGACACGCCACCGATAACACCAAACAGCGTTTCCTGTCCACCATCTTCGGTTGGCATCGATGTGAAGCCACGGACTTCCATGCCTTCGAATTCGTTGCGCAGTATGATATTCACGACACCTGCGACGGCATCGGCACCATAGATCGACGATGCGCCGTCCGTCAAAATTTCGACGCGATCAATCATCGCGCTCGGAATCAGGTTGAGGTCCGGTGCGACCGGTGCGCCGCGAACGCCAGAGGGTGCAAGGCGGCGGCCATTGACCAACAGCAAAGTGCGCTCGGGTCCAAGGCCGCGAAGTGCGACGGTTGCCGAACCCGGACCGCTTGAGGACACACCTTCAACGGCGCCCGTTGTGGAACCGGCGTTCACCGAACCATCGAGCTGCGTACCAAATACAACTGGCGATTCGGCAATCATCTGTGTGACGTCAGCGATACCGATCTTGACGGCGTCCTGGCCACCGATAACTTGCACCGGCGAAATAGAACTGAATTCATCGCGGCGCAGCTTGGAGCCGGTTACGACAATTTCTTCAGTCCGGTCTTCTTCGTCATCCTCTATTTCTTGTGCCAGGCCAGGTGCGGCCAACGTCAGTGACGCGGCCAAAAGTAGCCAGGCACGACAGCGGTGTGCTGCGTATTTTTGATTAGACATGTTGATACTCCCCTGTGACGATTTGAGTATTAAAGACGCCTGGGGTACTGCTTTCTTGTTGTTGCCTGGCGTCCAGCCCCCCCCCACAATCCACCGTTACTGATATTGCCAGCAACGATTCTTGTCCATCTATACTCGCCAGCCGTACGCGGAAAAACAAATTGCTGTCGTGAATTTAACGCTAGTCTTAATTGAGTAGATATTAAAAAGAGAAAAAACAAACTGTTAAAAACGATCTATTTGTTGCTTACAAGCAACAAATAGCAGGGCATGCAAGAAACATGCTGTGGCCTGCGCAGATTCGGCTGCGCTCCGTGCGTTAGCGGCGGACTCGTATCCGAACCCAAGTTAAGGGGCTTCTTCTTTTCTGGCGGAGAGGATGGGATGGGCGCTTCGCGCCCTCAATTGCGGCTGCGCCGCTGCCTGGGTCGAACAGGGTCCTCATCCGCAACCACACTCTGCGAGAAAAAAGGCCCCGCAAAGGGGCCTTTCACATTTTGGCGGAGAGGGTGGGATTCAGCTCGCCCGCTTCGCGGGCTCCCTGCCAACATGCCGCTGCGCGGCTGCGTTGGTCGAACAGGGTTCGAACGCCCATACCCACTCGGCAAAAATGCAAAAGGCCCCTAAAAGGGGCCTTTCACATTTTGGCGGAGAGGGTGGGATTCAGCTCGCCCGCTTCGCGGGCTCCCTGCCAACATGCCGCTGCGCGGCTGCGTTGGTCGAACAGGGTTCGAACGCCCATACCCACTCGGCAAAAATGCAAAAGGCCCCAAAAGGGGCCTTTCACATTTTGGCGGAGAGGGTGGGATTCGAACCCACGGTACGGGAGAACCGTACACCTGATTTCGAATCAGGCCCATTCGACCACTCTGGCACCTCTCCATAATTATTCAGTTACTTGTAAAGACGTCCTCCGGACGTCAGTACACCTGATTTGACTCGAATCGCCTCAAAGCGATTCTCGCCCCTACGGGGCGCCTCCGGCGTCCCAAACGGCTTCGCCGTTTGGTCGAATCAGGCCCATTAACGGCGGGCCTCCTGCCCGCCGCCCTTCGGGCCGCTGCGCGGTTCAAAATCGCTCCAGGCGATTTTGTCGACCACTCTGGCACCTCTCCATAATTATTCAGTTACTTGTAAAGACGTCCTCCGGACGTCAGTACACCTGATTTGACTCGAATCGCCTCAAAGCGATTCTCGCCCCTGCGGGGCGCCTCCGGCGTCCCAAACGGCTTCGCCGTTTGGTCGAATCAGGCCCATTAACGGCGGGCCTCCTGCCCGCCGCCCTTCGGGCCGCTGCGCGGTTCAAAATCGCTCCAGGCGATTTTGTCGACCACTCTGGCACCTCTCCATCACGTTGTCCCTTACGGGACTCGGGATTTTACGCAATGGCCGTCGCGTTGGCCAGACTAGTCGGTATCGGGACGCTCTTCTTCGAAACCCTCAAGATTCCTGTAAATCACAAAGGAATAGACCACCGGCACCAGCGCAACAACCACGATCGCGCCGATTAGCCACGCCTCGGGAAACTGAATAAAGGCATTAAGGAACAAGAAGAAGCCGATCAGGACAAATACATACCCGCCCAGTCGGTGCGTGCGGCTCCAGACTTCGTCGCTGGCCAGCGTCCACGGCGTACGAATGCCGATAAAGAAGTTCTTGCGCACCTTGCCGAGGTAGTTTCCCAACACAATGAACAACAAACCGACGCCTGCGAAGACGACTTCATTGACGTGCACATCCCGTCCGGTGGCTGCAATAAGCACGAGCAGCGCAACAGCCGACATGAAGCCGACCAGCGTTACCGTAAATATATTGATAACGCCCTGGAACTGGTCGGTTCGAAAGCCCTTCGGCGAAACCATCGGGATGAGTTTCATGACCAGGAAGACAAAGACGGCCGCCAGCGGCAGAATCGTCACGCCCCAGGGTTTCGGCGTGTAATCGTCCACTTCGCCGGCGAGGTTCCAGTGCGTCGGAATCTGCTCAGGCAACGACGGATAGAGGTAGATGCTCACAGCGATCGGTATCGCAATGAAGATGAAACTCAGCACGTTGGTGCGCAGCGTAGTCATTCGGCGTTACTCCTGTCGTCTTTAGCTTTTTGCGCCTCCTCACCCGTCGAAAACAGGTCAATCAGCATCGCCATCGCCTCCTGAAGCACAGTCGCATTCAATGAATAGACGATGAATTGGCCCCTGCGTTCGGTGCGTACCAAATCCGCGGCTTTCAGTATGTTGAAATGGTGCGACAGCGATGCGCGGGATATCGGAAATGCACCCGCGATATCACCGGCCGTCTCCGATCCATCCTGCAGGCGCTTCAGAATGGCGCGCCGCGTCGGATCGGCAAGCGCTTTGAATACGGACTGGTGCGTCGAGGACATGTATATATTTAGACAAATATCTAAATATATGTCAAGCCCCTCAACTTGGAAGCGACTCCGCACTGATTTCCGGCACCGTCTACGGTAGCCTTACGGGCGTGCGTATCTTAATCATCATCGCGCTCGCAGGGCTGATCGGTACCTGTTCGTCGCCGCCCCCCATACTCGAGCAGGTACTCGAAATCGGTGAGTTGCGTGTCGTATCGCGTGACAGTCCGACGTCCTACACGATTGGGCCAAACGGCCCCTCCGGCCCCGAATACGATCTTGCCAAAGCATTCGCCGAGGATCTTGGCGTTGACCTCGTTATCGAAGCCGTCGAAAGCGTCTCGGAGATACTGCCAAAACTCATGTCGGGCGACGCGCACATGGCAGCCGCTGGGTTGTCCATTACCGACTCGCGACGCGCACTCCTGCATTTTGGTCATCCGTACAAGTCGGTCAACGTGCACCTCGTCTACAAGCTTGGCGATGGAAAACCCAGGTCCATCGAGGACGTATTCGACCGCTCGATTGAAGTTGTCGCCGGCAGCAGCCATGTCGACCTGCTGTCGTCACTGCAGACGGCCTACCCCCAGCTCTCATGGACAGAGAATGCTGACGTGGAATTCGGCGACTTGCTGGCAAAGGTCGCGATGGATGAGGTCGACCTCACGGTTGCTGATAGTCCCGACTTCGAGATACAGCGACATTTCTCATCCGGACCTGAGGGTTGCGCTGGACCTGGAGATCGGCGACCCCATCGCATGGGCGTTTCCGAAGGAAACCGGTGACTCGCTGCTGGCTCGCGCCGACGAGTTTCTCATCGCCTCTCAGCGCAACGGCCTGGTCGCTACGGTGCAGGACCGTTACTTCGGCCACACCCGAAAATTCGACTACGTCGGCACCCGCAACTTCATTCGCCACTACGAGAGCCGCCTGCCCCGGTATCGGGCGATGTTCGAAGCGGCGGGCCGTCAGTGGGGCGTCGACTGGCGCTTGCTGGCCGCTATCGGTTACCAGGAATCGCACTGGCGCGCGCAGGCCGTATCACCGACCGGCGTGCGCGGCATCATGATGCTCACACAGGCGACCGCCGACTATCTCGACATCGAAGACCGGGTGGATCCGGAGAGCAGTATCTTCGGCGGCGCACGCTACTTTGTGCGACAGACTGAGCGCGTCGCAGACACGGTAGACGAACCCGATCGAACCTGGATGGCGCTGGCCGCTTACAATGTGGGATTCAATCACCTGAAAAGCGCTCGCATGATTGTCGAGTGGCAGGATGGGAATCCCGACTCCTGGATTGATCTCCGCAAGGTGCTGCCGCTGCTCGCGCAGCGTAAATGGTACTCACGCCTGCCCACTGGTTACGCACGCGGCTGGGAGCCCGTGCTATACGTCAACAACATCCGTGCCTACTACAACATCCTGAAATGGCTGACGGCCAATGAAGAGTCCGCGGAAGAGCCTTGACGAACAACTCGAAGACGACGCCGAAGAACAACTGGACCTGTTTGATCCCGAAACCCCGGATGCACCGGAAGCGTCGGCCTGAGGCCGCATGACCGACTAGCGGCGCGCTGCAAAGAAGTCTTTCAGAATCGTCGCACACTCCTCCTCGAGCAGCCCCCCGTTTATTTCGAAGCGGTGGTTCAGGGCCTTCGAATCGGAAAGGTCCGTCGCCGTACCCAACGCACCGGCCTTGTCATCGTAGGCACCGAAAACCACGCGCCCGATCCGGGCCTGCGCGATAGCCCCAACGCACATGACACAGGGCTCCAGCGTCACGAACAGGGTTGCGCCTGATAGCCGGTGGTTTGCCATCGCTCTGCACGCATCGCGCAACGCAACGATCTCAGCGTGCCCGCTGGGATCCGCATCGGAGATGGACCGATTATGCCCGGTGGCGATGACCTCGCCGTTTACAACAACAACGGCGCCAACGGGAACTTCGCCGAGCGTCCGCCGCAATAGTCGCCTGGGTCAGCGCCGCGCGCATACCGACAATATCCTGTTCCGAGTACGTCATAACAGCGGAATCCTCACGACAGGTGCCAAAGCCCTGAAAACGAGCAGTGACCTAGGCACTCTCATCGATATTGATCTTGAAGGAACTCAATAGGCCCAGCACATCGGGGACACTGAAGGTGGCTCCTTCAATAGAGTTATTCAATGGGTCAATCGTGTAGTTAATGGCGTCCTTGAAGTTGGCGCGATCGAGCCTGGACAGGTTGAACCTGGCATTCGCCAAATCCGTCCGGAAGAAATCTGCTTCGCTAAGATCGCATTCCGAGAAATCGACATCGTGCGCCTTGCAGTTTGTTATCTGTAGCTCGGGTAATTGCAGGCCGCTGAAGACACAATAGCTGATATCGCAGGCGTCAAAAACAAATGGCGCGGCGAGCGCCACGCTTTTCCAGTTCAACGATGTCCAGTTGATTCCGGTGACCTTGCAATTCCTGAATTCGGTACCGCTAAATCTCGTTCCATCGAATCCGACAATATTGAGGTTCGAGTCTTTGAAGACACAGTCGGAGAATTTGCAGTCAATAAATCCGGATTCCGAAAAATCACAGCCCAGGAACTTGCAGAGTTCAAACGTAGTTGATCGAATCTTCTGCCGCCTGAATTCCAGGCCGTCAAAAACCTGCTCTTCGTAGGAAGCGCCGTCTTCGACTTTTATTCCCACTCGATAGTCGCCGGCGGCTTGCCGGAAATATCATAGGTAACGCGGGAAATACCGTCGACTTCGTTGATGATTCTCAAGGAAACGTGCTCGAGAAAATCGTACGGGCAGACGTGCCCAACGTGCGGTCATGAAGTCGATGGTCTCAACAGCGCGCAGCGCAATCACATAGTCGTAGCGGCGACCGTCACCCATAACGCCGACGGAACGGACCGGCAGGAACACAGCGAATGCCTGGCTCGTCTTGTCGTACAGTCCGTGCTTGTAGAGCTCGTCAATGAAGATGTCGTCCGCGTATTGCAGCTTCTCGACAAAATGCCGCTTTACCTCACCGAGTACGCGAACACCGAGACCGGGACCGGGAAACGGGTGACGGAATACCATCTCACGTGGCAGGCCCAGCTCCAGGCCGATCTTGCGAACCTCGTCTTTGAACAGTTCGCGAAGAGGTTCGATGAGTGACATCCGCATGTACTCTGGCAGACCGCCCACGTTGTGGTGCGACTTGATGACGTGTGCCTTGCCGGTCTTGGCGCCGGCCGACTCGATAACGTCCGGATAGATCGTGCCCTGCGCCAGCCAGTGGACGTCCTCGAGTTTGGCGGCTTCTTCCTCGAACACCTCGATGAACTGCCCGCCAATGATCTTGCGCTTCTCTTCCGGGTCCTCGACACCGTCGAGGGCGCGGAAAAAGCGTTCGGCCGCGTGCACACGAATCACGTTCACGCCGAGATGATCGGCGAACAGCTGCATCACCTTGTCGCCTTCGTTATAGCGCAGCAGACCGTGGTCGACAAACACGCAGGTTAGCTGGTCGCCAATAGCCTCATGCAACAATGCCGCAACCACCGAAGAATCCACACCGCCGGAAAGGCCGAGCAATACCTTGCCATCACCCACCTGCTCGCGAACGGTGTCGATCGCATCTCTGACAATGTTGCCAGGCGTCCAGTCGCCAGAGCATTTGCAGATATCGCGTACGAAACGCCGGAGGATCTCTTCGCCTTTGAGCGTATGCGTGACCTCGGGGTGAAACTGTACGCCGTAGAAATGTCGCGCCGGGTCCTCCATCGCAGCCAGCGGCGAATTGCGGCTGCTGGCCGTCGCCTTGAATCCGGGCGGCAACGACTCCACACGATCGCCGTGACTCATCCAGACTTTCAGAAGCGCCTCGTCATCGCTGTCGCTCAGGTTGGCAAGCAGCTCGGAGTCGCCGGGGGAGATCTCGGCGTAGCCAAATTCGCGGTGAATGGACGCTTCAACCTTGCCACCGAGTTCCGAGGCCATGGTCTGCATGCCGTAGCAAATACCGAGGACCGGAACGCCCAGTTCGAAAATCGAATGCGAGACCTTCGGCGGATCGTCGAGGTTGACCGATTCCGGCCCGCCCGACAGCACCACGCCGCGAGGCCCGAACGCCTTGATGTCTTCATCCGACATGTCCCAGGGGTGAATCTCGGAGTAAACGCCGCACTCGCGAACGCGTCGCGCGATCAGCTGCGTGTACTGGCTGCCAAAGTCCAGAATCAGCAGCTTGTCGGCATGGATATTGGTTTGCATTAGCGGGTGTCCTTGCTCGTCGTTTGGTGTGGCTTCACAAGGCCGCTAGTTCTTGACGCGATAATTGGGTGCTTCCTTGGTGATCGTCACGTCGTGGACATGGCTCTCCGTCATGCCGGCGCCCGTGATGCGTACAAATTTTGGCTTGTTCCGCATTTCCTCGATACTCCCGCAACCGGTGTAACCCATCGCCGCACGCACACCGCCCATGAGCTGGTGCACGATCGCAACCATGCCGCCTTTGTACGCAACGCGACCTTCGATGCCTTCCGGCACGAGCTTCTCCAGCTCTTCGGTCGCATCCTGGAAGTAGCGATCCGAGGAGCCATGCGACTGACCCATCGCGCCTACCGAGCCCATGCCCCGGTATGACTTGTAAGAGCGACCCTGGAAGAGTTCGACTTCGCCCGGCGATTCTTCGGTGCCGGCAAACAGCCCGCCGATCATTACCGAATGGGCGCCAGCGACCAGCGCTTTCGAGATATCGCCGGAATAACGAATGCCACCATCCGCAATCAACGGCGCACCGGTCTTGCGCAGCGCTTCGGCAACCTCGGCGACCGCCGAAATCTGCGGCACGCCGACACCGGCAACGACCCTGGTCGTGCAGATTGACCCGGGGCCGATGCCAACCTTGACGCCATCGGCGCCTGCGTCGACGAGCGCCTCAGCAGCATCGGCAGTAACAATATTGCCACCGATCACCTGGACGTCGGGGTACGTCGTCTTGACGCGGCGCACGCGATCGAGAACGCCTTTGGAGAAACCGTGTGAGGTATCGACAACGATCAGGTCGACGCCCGCTTCGACAAGCGCGGCGACGCGATCATCGGTGTCAAAACCCGTGCCTACCGCCGCTCCCACGCGCAGGGCTCCGCTGCCGTCTTTGCAGGCCAGCGGAAAGTCCTTCGCCTTCTGAAAGTCCTTTGCCGTGATCATGCCTTTAAGCTCAAAATCGTCGCCGACGACCAGCACCTTCTCGATACGATGCTGATGCAGCAGTCGCAACACCTCTTCCTCGTCGGCGCCTTCGCGCACCGTTACGAGCCGGTCCTGCGGCGTCATCACCGTCGAGACCGGCGCGTCCAGCTGCGTCTCGAAGCGCAGATCACGGTGCGTCACGATACCCACCGTGCGCGCCCCTTCCACGACCGGCACGCCCGAGATTCCCATCGCGCGCGTCAGCTCGATGACCTCGCGTATCGACATGTCGCTGGTCACGGTAATCGGGTTGCGAACCATGCCGGATTCGAACTTCTTGACCATCAGAACCTGGCGCGCCTGTTCCTCGACCGCCATGTTCTTGTGAATCACACCGAGACCACCTTCCTGGGCTAGCGCGATCGCCAGCCGGGACTCGGTGACCGTGTCCATGGCGGCGGACAGCAGTGGAATACTGAGCCGGATTTCCCGGGTGAGATCGGTGCTCAGGTCGACCTCGCGCGGCAATATCTCGGAATAACCGGGCTGCAGCAGGACGTCGTCAAAAGTGAGAGCTTCCTTGGCGATTCGCATGGAGGATTCTTCGCTTGGTTGCGGTTAAACGATTAATTGTACGCGCGCGCGATTTGCGCGTAAACGATAGACAGCGACGATATACTTGCTAAATGCCCGCCGAAGCCGCCATCTCTGTCAGTCAGCTCAATCGCCGCGTCAAAACCCTGCTTGAAAAGGGTATCGCGCAGCTTTGGGTCGAGGGGGAGATCTCCAACCTGTCACGGCCTGCCTCCGGGCACATCTATTTCAGCCTCAAGGACGACACTGCGCAGGTGAGCGCCGCCTGGTTCCGGCAGCGGCAGCGCGGCCCGGCGGTCGGCTATAAGAACGGCGATCGCGTGCTCGCCTTCGGACGCGTCAGTCTCTACGAGGCTCGCGGCAACTACCAGCTCATCGTCGAGCGCATGGAGCCCGCCGGCGAAGGCGTGCTGAAACGCCGCTTCGAGGCATTGAAGAAGAAGCTGCTCGAGGAAGGCCTGTTCGACGAGGAGCGGAAAAAGCCCCTGCCCGCCCTACCGACACGCATCGGTGTAATCACCTCACCGAGCGGCGCGGCGATCCGCGACATCCTGAGCGTATTGGGCCGACGTTTCCCGGCGGTGCCGGTGGTCATCTACCCTGCTGCCGTGCAGGGTGACGCTGCACCCAACGAGCTCGTCGAAGCGCTGCAAACCGCAGTGCGGCGGGATGAGTGCGACGTTCTGATCATCGGTCGGGGCGGAGGCTCGCTTGAAGACCTCTGGGCGTTTAACGACGAACAGCTCGCGCGCGCGATCGCAGCCTGCCCACTGCCCATCATCAGCGCCGTCGGGCACGAAGTGGACTTCACGATCGCGGACTTCGTTGCCGACGTCAGGGCGCCGACGCCCTCGGGAGCGGCCGAGATCGTCGTGCCAAACCAGCACGACTGGGAGCGCCGCATCGCGTCGCTGGCGCTGCGTATTGGCCGCATCGGCCAGCGTTCCGTCGAGGACCGCGGTCAGCGCATGGACTGGCTCGCGCGGCGTCTCGTCGCAGCAAGCCCGGCAGCGACGCTGCGGCGTCAGCAAGACAATCTCCGCGAAAGTCGGGGGCGACTGTCATCAGCAATACGCCAGCGCCTGTTGTCAGACAAGAACCAGCTGCAGGCAATTCGCGGCACGCTCTTGCAGCAGTCGCCGGCGATTTCGGTACAGCGTAATCTCGGCCAGTTGTCAGAGCTGCGGCAGCGGCTCTCGATGTCCGCTCGCTCGCTGCTTGCCGCGGTCGATCATCGGACGGCGCTACTCGGGCGCGCGCTGCATTCGGTGAGCCCGCTCGCGACGCTTGATCGTGGTTATGCGATTGTCATGGACGCAAGCACGAACAAAGCCCTGCTTGACGCGACTGACGTGAGCGTCGGCGATGACATCCGCGCCCATCTGTCGAAGGGTGAGCTCATCGCAACGGTTAACAAGGTGATACGCGATGACTAGGCGGTTTATCACGATGCTGTGCACGGTGCTTCTGCTGCAACTGGCGGTAATCGAGACGTCGCATGCTGCCGCCTGAGCATTCACCATGGCCAGGCGGCATTGCGATCGTAGACATCGGCAGCGGCGCTGAGCCGCCCATGGTGACGCTGCGCGACAGGCCAGTCATGGTCATGGCCAGGGACGAGCGCTGGCACGCGATCGTCGGCATCCCGCTGGACACAACCGGAGAAACGCTGACCCTGCGTGTCGCCGACGAAGATGTCGTGATCGAACTGGTGTCGCGCGCCTATCGTGAGCAGCGATTGACAGTGAAGAACCAGAGTTACGTAACGCCCGGACAAACTCAGCTCGAACGCATCGGCGCCGAGCGCAAGATCATTGATGCGGCGTTGAATCAGTTTCGGCGGGTCGCAAGCGACGGTGTCGAGCTCGCGGCACCGGTCGAAGGGCCGCGCAGCTCAAGCTTTGGTTTGCGACGATTCTTTAACGACCAGCCGCGCGCGCCGCACAAGGGCATGGACATTGCGGCAGCCACGGGGGAAGCCATCGTCGCGCCCAGGCGCGGCATTGTCGCTGCAACTGGCGACTTCTTCTTCAATGGCAATACGGTCATCGTCGATCACGGCCAGGGCTTCGTAACGATGTACTGCCACCTTAGCGCTATCGACGTTCAGACCGGCCAGGCGCTGCTTGGTGGAGAAAAGATCGGTGCGGTCGGCGCAACCGGCCGCGTAACAGGGCCGCACCTGCATTTCGGCACCTACCTGAACGGCACAGCGGTCGACCCGGCTATTCTGCTTTCTGAGTAGGCGGCGGACAGGCGTCGAAGAACTCGCACATCACCGGGCGGAAGGCGTCCATTTCCACCAGGAACGAGTCGTGCCCGCGAATGCAGTCGAGTTCGACGAAATGGGCGTCGTCGCAGACCGCCGCGAACCCCTTCGCCAGCTCGCGTTGCTGTGCGATCGGGAACAGTATGTCGCTGCGTACGCCGATGACCAACGAGCGTTCGAGATTAAGCCGTTTGAAGCCGGACTGCAGAGAACCACCGTACTCCGCCAGGTCAAAAAGATCCGACGCATGTGACAGGTAGAGATAACAGTTTGGATCGAACGCGCCGGTGAATTTTTGCCCGTGATTCTCGAGATAGGATTCAACGGCAAACTCCGCCACGAACTGGTCCTCGATACGCGCATGGGTCGTTGAGCGCTCCCGGCCGAATCGCTGTGCCCACTCTTCGGCAGAGCGGTAGGTGATCATGCCCAGCTTGCGTGCCAGGCGCTGTCCGGTGATTGGCGGTTTGCCCCGCGAGTACCTGCCTTTTTTCCATTTCGGGTCGGATCGAATCATCTCGCGCTGCAAGGAACGCACCGCAATCGAAAACGGCATCGCCCGCGTTGCCGAGGATATCGAGACAAAGGCGCGCGTCGACTCAGGATGGCGTACGCACAGCGCGAGGCCAGTCATGCCACCCATCGAACAACCAACGACGGTGTGCAGCTGATCGATGCCAAGGTGCTTTACGACGAGCCACGTAGACTCCGCAATGTCCTCGAGCGTAAGCACCGGAAACGTCAGTCGATAGGACTTGCCGGTTTGCGGGTTTTCGGAAGCCGGACCCGTCGAGCCGAAGCAGCTGCCGAGGGAGTTGACGCAAATAACGAAATACCGATCCGTATCGATCGGCAGCCCGGAGCCGATCATATCCTCCCACCAACCTGGCGCTGGATCTTCGGCGGAGGATGTCGCGTGCGCAGAGGGTGAAAGGCCCGTGAATATCAGGACGGCATTGTCCTTCTCGGCATTGAGCTCACCCCAGGTCTCGTAGACCAGTGTGGGCGACTCAATCGCTCCCGCCCGATGCATTCGAAACGTGCCCTCGAAAGTAACGCTTTTTCTCGCCGTGCTCATACCGGACTCCTCGCAGCCCGCTAGTGGGCTGCTTGGTAAATTCATACACTTTCAGAGCGAATAGACAGTGTCAATACAAGGCGCGAGTTGTGGGCATAGCACCGCTATGGCCGCGGCTCGCAACGCCGCAGTGGCGCAGTGGCGCATCTATTCGCTCCCGGTGGGCGTGCACGCTGAAAGCGTATGAATTTGCCAAGCAGCTCACTCTTATACTCGCCGTTACTTCTTGACGCGTTTCATCAGGCGCTTGCGACTCCGCTCCTGGCGCGGCGTCAACTTGTTGCGACGGCCTTTGAACGGATTGTCGCTGGTCTTGAAGGCCAGCCTCACCGGCGTTCCCTTGAGTTTGAACACCTTACGGAACCGGTTGATCAGGTAGCGGCGATAGGCGTCCGGCAACTTGTCCGTCTGGTTGCCATGTATCACGATGACCGGCGGATTGCGGCCACCCTGGTGCGCATAGCGCAGACGTATGCGTCGGCCGCGTACCATCGGCGGCGCATGCTCCATGACGGCGCTCTCCAGCTCACGGGTCAGCTCCGTCGTGGAAAGATCGCGCATTGCGGCGCGATAGGCCCGCTCGACGGCCGGCAACAAGTCGCCTACCGCAGTCCCGTGCAGCGCGGATATCGTTATCCGCTCGGCGAAATCCAGGAATGGCAGGCGCCGATCCAGTTCGTCGCGTATGCGCTTGCGCTCATAGGCAGACAGGCCGTCCCATTTGTTCGTGACCACGACCAACGCTCTGCCGCGCTCCAGCACCAGGCCGAGCAGGCTTACATCCTGCTCTGTGACACCTTCGTGCGCATCGAGCACGGCGATGACGACCTGCGCCTCTTCGATCGCCTTGAGCGCTTTGATGATGCTGAACTTCTCGATAGCCTCATGCACCCTCGCCTTGCGACGAATGCCAGCGGTGTCGATCAGCTGGTATTTGCGATCGTTGCGTTCGAAAGGCACCGCAACGCTGTCGCGTGTCGTCCCGGGTTGATCGAACACGACCAGCCGCTCTTCGCCAAGCAGTCGATTGATCAGTGTCGACTTGCCCACGTTCGGCCGTCCGATAACGGCAATACGCAATTCCTCGTCATCGTCTTCGTCAGCCTGATCGTCGGGCTCAGTTTCAAACTCGGCCAGCACGGAGTCCATCAGTGCAGCGATGCGATCACCGTGCGCCGCCGAGACGGCAATCGGTTCTCCGAGCCCCAATCCATGAAACTCGCCACTGGCAAGCGCAGCGTCGAGGCCCTCCGATTTGTTGACCGCCAACCAGGTGCGTTTCGCGTGTTTTCTCGCCAGCTCTGCGACATGTTCGTCGGCCGCTGTCAGACCGCTGCGGCCATCCACCATGATGATCGCCGCATCTGCTTCCGAAAGCGCACGCTTGGTTTGCTCGACCATCGCCTCTTCGATGCCAACTTCACCGCCGGCGACACCGCCGGTATCGATTGCGAGATAGGGAATGGGGCCGAGCTTGCCGAAACCGTATTTCCTGTCACGGGTCAGCCCGGGAAAGTCAGCCACCAACGCGTCGCGCGAACGCGTCAGGCGATTAAACAGTGTGGACTTGCCTACGTTCGGCCGGCCGATCAGGGCAATGACGGGTAGCATGATAGTGCACCTTTACCGAAGCCGATCAGGACTCGTCGACCGCGATATCGGGCGCTTCGCGCTTCGGCCGTTCGTCGATGACTTCGTAGGCTGCGAGCGCACCGACATCGTTCTGCACGTAGAGCCGATTCGCAATGGCTACGGGCGCATTGCTGATGGCCGCCCCGCCCAGCTTGATTCGTGCCACAGGGCTACCGTTCAGGTTGCTGAAGAAATGCACGTATCCCTCGAGGTCACCAACTGCAACGGTCGTATGAAATGGTGTGGGCAAGGTAGGCTCGCGCCGCAGCAGATCGCTACTTCTCCATGCCTCAACGCCGTCACGCTTTGCTAGCGCCACGATCTCCCCACCGTCGGTAGCCGTGTACACGCTGCTCCAGTCCGCGGACACGCCTTCGAACGAGGATATCTCCCGGCTCCAGAGAACCTGGCCTGACTCCGAGGCGACGGAAGCGAGCCTGCCCTGGTAACCGACCGCAAAGATGTCCTGTCCAACGACCGCAATGGAACCATCGATGTCGGACAGCCGATCAAGGTCAGAGCGTCCGGTAGGTGGTGACAGCAGCGACTCCCAGACGACGTTACCCGTGTCGCGATCGGCGGCAATCAAGCGCCCGTTATCGAATCCACCGATAACGGTCGTGCTCGCAATTACCGGATCGGCCGATCCGCGCATTGTCAGAGTAGGCGTCGATTGTTCCAGCGACCACAATTTTCGGCCGTCAAAGATCGACAGGGCCTGCATGCGATTGTCGATAGTCTGGACAACAACTACCTCACCGCTGATCAGAGGACGCGCCAGCGACTCGCCGATGACGTTCTTGCGCCAGACTTCCTCGCCTGTGGACGCATCCAGAACAATGGCGATACCGTTTCGCGCTACAACAACAACACGATTCTCGCCGACTCCGGGGCCTGCCGACAGCTCCGTATCGAGCTTCCTTCGCCAGATCTCGCGGCCCGATTCAGGATCGAACGCAGCAACCACACCGCCGTAGCCGGCCGCGTAAATACGCGTGCCATCACCGACCGGCCGCAGGGCCACGCGCAGGAAAGCGGCATCGCCGCCGACTTTTGCGCTCCACAAGCGCTTGACCTTGAGCGTCTGCTTGAAACTAACCAGTTCCTTGGGCTCAAGTTCTTCGTCCTTGTCACCAAAGATTCCACACGAGGCCAGCAACGGCATCGCCGCTACCAGTAACAGCATGCGCCAGGACTGGTTCACTCAGAAGGCTCTTCGGCAGCATCGTCGTCCGCCGCGGGCTCCGCGACAGGTTCAGCGACAGGCTCGGCAGACGGTGTCTCCGGCGAAACCTCCTCAGCGGAGACCTGCGGCAAATCGAGCGCCTTCCACTGCACCAGTTGCTGATCGATCGTGCCCTGCGCCAGTGGATCCAGCAACACGGCCTGGTAAGCGGTTTCGGCTTCCGCAACGCGACCGAGCGCATGGTAGGCATCTCCGAGCACCTCGTTGTACGCAGGCGCAAAACCGGCATGTTCCTGCCCCTCGAGCAGATCAACCACCTCTTGAGCCTTGTCCTGGTAAAGCAGAATGCGCGCGAGCCTGAGGCGCGCCAGCTTTTTGAGCTCCGGCGAGGCGGAACCTGCAAGCAGTGCGCTCAGCGCATCGGCAGCGTCCTGGTCGCGGTTCTTATCCATGTACAGCCTGGCCATCGCCAGTTTCGACTGCGCCTCGTAGGTGGTGTCAGCGAACGACGTGCCCAGCTCATCAGCAGCGATTTCCGCCTGCTCCAGGTTGCCGCTAGCAACGCTGTTCGTCAGCGACTCGTACAACGCCGAGGCCTCCAGCTGTGCTTCGAGCTTGCTGTTCTCGTAATAATTCCAGCCGAACAGCAGCAGCGCGCCAGCGGCGACACCAAAAATTATGTAACCGCCGTACTCAGACCACCAGCCGCGTATCTGATCGATTTGTTCTTTCTCTGAAAGTAAGTCGTCCACTTAACTACCTTTATTTCCGTTCCGCACCGGGACTTGCCGGTGCCTGTTTTAACTTGCCCGCAAGCGTCGCAGCGATGTTACCCAGTGCCACGCTCTCCTGTTCCTCTTTGCTGCGCAGCGGCTTGACGCCGATGCGGTCCTCGCTCAACTCATTCTCACCCAGAATCAACGCGTACGCGGCGTTGCTTTTGTCCGCACGTTTCATCTGCGACTTGAAACTTCCGCCCCCCAGGTTAACGTCGACACGTATCCCTTCGATCGTATTCCGCAGTTCCTCTGCCAATGCGAAAGCACGCGCGAGCGTACCCTCGCCGACTGCGGCGATATACACGTCCGCGAACTCCGCGGGCGCTTCGCCGCCACAAGCCTCGAACAACGCGACGAAGCGTTCAATACCCATTGCCCAGCCGATAGCCGGGGTTGCTCGACCTCCGAGCTTCTCAACCAGGCCATCGTAGCGCCCGCCAGAACAAACCGCGCCCTGCGCGCCCAGAGCGTCGGTTACCCACTCGAATACCGTCCGCGAATAATAATCGAGACCGCGGACCAGTCGAGGGTTGATCGTGTAGCTCACCCCGGCCGCATCCAGCAGTGCCTTCAAACCCTCGAAATGGCTGACCGACGCTTCGTCGAGATAGTCCAGCATGACCGGCGCAGCCTCGACAATCGCCTGCATTTCCGGGTTCTTGCTATCGAGGATTCTGAGCGGGTTTTGCTCGAGGCGGCGAATACTATCCTCATCCAGCTGACTTTTCACGCCGTTGAAGTACTCAACCAGGGCCTCCCGGTAGCGCAGCCGGGATTCCGGCATCCCGAGCGAGTTGATCTGCAGCTCGATGCGCGAGATTCCAAGGCGCTGCCAAAGCCGCGCGCTCATGATAATCAGCTCCGCATCGACGTCAGGACCTTCGTAGCCAAGCGCCTCGACATCGAACTGGTGAAACTGTCTGTAGCGCCCCTTCTGCGGCTTCTCGTAGCGAAACATCGGTCCCGCCGTCCAGAGCTTTTGCCGCTGATTATGCAGCAGGCCGTTGGTCATGCCGGCACGGACGACGCTGGCGGTGGCTTCAGGGCGCAGGGTCAGGCTCTCACCATTGCGATCCAGGAAGGTGTACATCTCCTTCTCGACGATGTCGGTAACCTCACCGATCGAGCGCTGGAAAAGTTCGGTGTACTCCAGCAGTGGCAGTCGAATTTCTGCATAACCGTAGGACTGCACGATATCCCTTACGACCGTCTCCAGGTACCGCCAGGTCCCTGAAACCTCAGGCAGGATGTCGTTCATTCCACGAATGGCTCTTGGTTTCACTTGTCTTTCCGGGGGTATCTGGTTGGGTGGCTCAGGAGCCGTCAATCGTGAGTCTTGCTGTGCGCCCGCGTCGTTCCGCCGCCCCGATGGCACGTTCCGAGCCGTTGACGCGAATACGGACATTCTCCGCATTGCCGAATAACACGTTAAACGGTGCTGCGCCGCTCAGTTCGACGGTGCGCCCGTCGGTGCCGAGGTCGAAGAACAGGCGGCGACCGTCGGCGTCGGTAATCTCTGTCCAGCAATCACCACTGTAAGTCAGCAGTATCCGCATCTGGCCATCACCCAGCGTTGGCGATTCCGTTTCTTCAGCAGGCTCTTCGGCAAGCGGCGCGTCAGCCGCGTCGCCCGCGGAGTCCAGAATCGCTGAATCATCTTCCCCGACGTCCGCTGCCGCTGGTTCGGCTTCGGGCTCAGGAGCAGGCACTGCGGGCTGCGCAATCAGATCGACCGGGGCTTCGTCGACGACCGCGGGTGTGTAGGTGAACCACCAGTAAGCCGTCGCGGCGACGATAAGTACGACAACGACGGCAATCCAGGGTCCAGGGGACATTTCGCGGCGCGGGCGTCGGCGACCGGCAACCAGTGGCGGAATGCCTGTCGTCCGGTTCAGCTGATAGTAATCAGCCATCACGTCGCCTTCATCGACACCAACCAGCTGCGCGTACTTTCGCAGATGGCCTTTCGCGAAAACAGGCGCACCAATGACATCGAACTCATTACGCTCCAGAGCACGCACCTTCGGTTCATCGAGGTGCAGCTCTTTGGCAATCTCAAGCACCGAGATCTGCTGCTCGCGACGCGCTGCAGCCAGCCGCTCACCGCCAACGGGGCCTTGTGGCTCTTCGCCGCTGGCCGCTCCCTCGTCTGTCTTGTCGGTGGCGTCGCTCATACTAGCCCGATTCCAGAACCTTGCGCGCTTCGGGCGACGTCGGGAAGTCGCGCAGGAGTTGATTGACGTACTCGGACCGTGCCCTTCGATCCCCCAGCTTCTCCTCTATCTGCACGCCAAGGAAGAGGACGCCGGCCGTAGTCTTGCCGACCCCCACGAAGCGCTGCAGGAACGCCCGCGACGCCAGATAGTCTTCTTGCTGGTACTTCAGCAGGCACAGTTGCAGCAAGGCATCCGAATAATTTGTTTTGCGGTCCAGTGCCTGTCGAAAAAAGGACTCGGCCGCAGCGAAGTCCGGTTTTTGCAACATGCAAACGCCGGCATTCGTCAGCGTAATTTCGGAGTTATCGTTTTCGGGATGAGTGGCGGCCTTGGCAAAATGCTCCTCGGCTTTGTCGAACTCACGTTGATTGCAGGCAAATACTGCGTAGGCATTTTGCACATCGAAGTTTTTCGGATCTATGCGGACGGATTCTTCGTAGGCCTGCCTGGCGAGGCGCAGATTATCCAGAGCCTCATACGTTCGTCCGAGCGTCGAATAGGCTGACCCGTTGTTCGAATCAAGCTCGATTGAGAGCAGTAACCTGTCGCGCGCCAGACCGTACTTGCCGTTCTGGAAATAGCGCACTCCGAGCTGGAAATTCAAGTCGGCGGCATCCGCCTCATCGGGCTCATTCTGCGCGGTTCCGGTCGTGGTCGAAATACACCCGCCCAGCAGCAGGAAACCTAATGCCGCAGTCAGTATCAGTTCGCTCTTCTTCATGCGGATGCCATCCTTGTTTTTACTCGGTCTGATTTCTTGTTCGACAAATTTTTCTGACCCAATGGCCTGCGGATCCGGTCGCTCACCCTTCCCGCCAGCTGGCCGCAGGCCGCGTCGATATCGTCGCCCCGAGTCTTGCGCGTTGTAGCAACCAGACCACGCTGCCGCAGTCGCTCCTGAAATTTTCGGATCGTCTCGGCAGAGGAGCGTTTGAAACGCGTATCCGGAAACGGATTGAACGGGATCAGGTTGATCTTGGCGGGCTTGCCCTTCAACAAGCCGACCAACTGGTCTGCGTGCGCAAGCGAATCATTGACGCCGCGCAGCATCACGTATTCGAACGTAATAAAGCGATTGGCGTGTTTTGCGGCATAAGCCCAGCAGGCCTGCAGAAGAGTGGCTATCGGATGCAATTTGTTGATGGGAACGATCTCATCGCGCAGCGTATCATTCGGTGCGTGTAGCGACACGGCGAGTGCAACGTTGCATTCGTTGCCAAGCTTCTCCAATGCAGGCACAAGCCCTGAGGTGCTTACGGTTACGCGGCGGCGGGACAAGCCAAACGCGAGATCGGAAACGAGCAGATCGACTGCCGGAGCGACATTGCGATAGTTCGCCAGCGGCTCGCCCATACCCATAAAGACAACGTTGGTAACAGCTGGCTCACCGTTGTTCCGGCGTGGCAGCTCCTCAATCGCGTGCCGCACCTGGCCGACAATCTCGGCACTACTCAGATTACGGTTGAAACCCTGCGCACCTGTCGCACAAAACGCGCAGTCGAGCGCGCAACCGACCTGCGAGGAAATGCAAAGCGTGCCGCGCCCGGGCTCAGGGATGAAAACCGTCTCAACGGCCTGCCCGGCACCGCTTGCAAACAGCCACTTGACCGTGCCGTCCGCCGAATCGTGTCGCGCTGTCACTTCGGGCAGCGCAACTTCGGTTTCTGCGGCCAGCCAGGCGCGGGTCGCTTTGGACAAGTCCGTCATCTCGTCGAAGTCGGTGACGCCGCGTTGATAGATCCACTGCAGAAGCTGGCGTACACGAAACGGCTTTTCGCCATGCGCCGCGAAGAACTGCTCGAGATCGGACTGTGACATCCCGAGCAGATTTATCTTGGCGTCGACGGAAGACATGATGCAGATACCGCTTAGCGGGTCCTCGGGCAGACGCCGTCATCGCCAAAGAAGAAAGCGATCTCGACCGCTGCGGTCTCTGCAGCGTCGGAGCCGTGCACAACATTCTCCTCGATGCTCGCCGCAAAGTCCGCGCGTATGCTGCCCGGCTCGGCATCGGCCGGATTGGTTGCGCCCATGATCTCGCGATTGCTGGCAACTGCGTTGTCGCCGCTGAGAGCCTGGACCATGACCGGACCTGAAGTCATGTAGCTCACGAGGTCGTTGAAGAACGGACGCTCCTTGTGGACGGCATAAAACCCCTCTGCCTGGTCCTTTGTCAGGTGCATCATCCGCGCCGCAACGATTTGCAGCCCGGCTTTCTCGAAACGGCTGTAGATCTCACCGATCAGGTTCTTTTGCACGCCATCAGGCTTGATGATGGACAGCGTTTGTTCAACGGCCATGTGTTACTTCCTTTTTCTACTGTTCTTGAGGGTGGTGCCCGGCGATCCTGCCGGGCGTACAGATGCTAACCGCTAATTGTACTACGGTGATTTCAGACGTTGAAGCTTTCGCCGCAGCCGCATTCGCCGCTGATATTGGGATTTCGGAAACTGAAGGCCTCGTTGAGGCCATTCTTGATGAAATCGACCTCGGTTCCATCGATCAGCTGCAGTGCCTCCGGATCAACGACGACTTTGACGCCCTTGTCCTCGAAAATAACGTCGGATTCCTCGATGTCATCGGCATAATTAATGACATAGGAATAGCCGGAGCAGCCGGTTTGCGTAACGCCCAGCCGCAGGCCCAGGCCCGTGCCGCGCTTTTGCAAATGGCTGCGGACGCGCTCGGCCGCCGAATCGGTTAGCGAAATCGCCATGGTTGGTCTCTCATCTTGAATACGACTATTCTTGAATACGGCTATGGAGGTACAGAGCCGCCGCAAAAACTCTGCCCAAGCGACCGCACCGCATCTTCTAGGACAAGTATACGTCCGGTTTTCTCCACAGGTACAGGCAGAATTTGCATTATGTCCGAAGCGAGAAACCCTTCGAGACCCTCAACAGGCTCGCCCTCGTAGCGGGTGCAGAAGCACTCACAGGCGGCGATGAAGTGTGGGCAGCCCCACGCCTGGAAGCGAAGTGCCTGTATTTGCCCGTCGCGCGCGCTGCCTGAGAGGCTGAGGCGGACGCCCTGGCTCTCGACCGCGATGACGACACCTTCCTCAAATTCACCCGCATGCGCTGGCCTCTCGAAGTACTCAAGGACCAGCGGGCTGTAAGGATCCTCGCTCACGCGGCTACCACCGGCGCCAGATCGCGCAGCCGGGCCACCGCCTCACGGTAGCGACGTGCCGCAAATTCGACCTCTTGTTTCTGCGTGGGCCGGCCCAGGCTGAAGCGAATAGCGCTCTCCGCCTGGCGATCACTGCGACCCAGCGCCCGCAGCACATACGAGGGCTCTTGCGCCTTCGAGTTGCAGGCCGAACCGGTCGCCACGCAGATCGGACCCAGAGCAAGCAACAGGCTTTCACCTTCGACATCGTCCACAGACACATTCAGTATCCCTGGAAAGCCGCCCTCGAGGTCGCCGTTTACGAGCAGACCGTCCACCTCGCGAATACCGACCCACAGTAGTTCGCGCAGATCCTTCAGGTGGCAGAGGTCAGCCTCGATGCTCGATGCCGCGATTTCCGCGGCAAGGCCCAGCCCGGCGATGAGATCCGTCGGCAAGGTACCGGGTCGGATCCGACGCTGCTGGCCACCGCCGAACAATATCGGCTCGACGCGACAGCCGGGGCGATCGGCGATATAGAGTGCGCCAACACCTTTTGGCCCGTAAAACTTGTGACCGGTCAGGGATAACAGGTCGACCGGTAGTGCGCCGAGGTCGATCGGAAGCTTGCCGACAGCCTGCGCCGCATCAACATGAAACAGTACATCGCGTTCACGGCAGATGCTGCCGAGCGTCGCAATATCCTGCATCACACCGGTTTCGTTGTTCACGTACATGATTGAAGCAAGCTGCGTGTCAGCACGCAGGACCCGCGCGAAATCGTCCGGGTCCAGGTAGCCATTCGCATCAGGCTCGAGCCAGGTAACCTCGAAACCCTGCTTCTCCAGCTCATGAAACATGTCGGTGACCGCTTTGTGCTCCGTCGGCATTGTTACCAGGTGCTTGCCGCGATGCGCACGAAATCTCGCCGCACCCGCAATCGCAAGGTTATCCGACTCGGTCGCGCCAGAGGTCCAGACCAGCGTCCCGGGATCTGCATTCAGCAACGCCCCGACCTGTTCCGTGGCATTACGGATGATTGCCGCGCTCTTGCGACCGGCGATGTGAGTCGATGAAGGATTTGCAAACCCGGATTCGCGGCATTCGTACATGAGCTCGGCAACGCGCTGGTCGACAGGCGTCGAGGCGGCGAAGTCGAGGTAGATAAATTCGTCACTCATTTTCGGCCTGCCCTTTGCGCTCGACCGCGCTCAGGATGCCACGAAGAATATTGACCTCGTTCTTGTCGGGGCGTGCCCGGATGAAAAGCCGTCGCAGGCGACGCATCAGGAGTCGCGGATTCTCCGGGTCGAGGAAGCGGATGTCTTCGAGCACCTTCCCGAGGTGCGTATAAAAGTGCTCCATTTCCTCGATCGTCGCCGGAGGTGCCTCGGTCTCGAACTGCGGGCCCGTGTCCAGCAGGCTGGCGACGCGCAGCTCATAGGTCAATACCTGCACAGCCATCGCCACATTCAGCGAGCTAAATCCCGGGTCGGTCGGGATAGTCAGCAGCGTATGACACAGATCCAGGTCATCGTTATGCAGGCCCGTCTTCTCGGGCCCGAAGACCACGGCCACCGTGCCCTGCTCGCTTTCACTGATCATGCGTTCGGCGCAATCCCGCGGACCCATGCTCGGCCAGCTAATGGTCCTGGAGCGAGCGCTGGCGCCGGCGACATAGACGCAACCGCTCAGCGCATCGGCAAGATTTGTAAATACGGTGGCGTTATCGAGAATGTCGGTTGCGCCCGAAGCTCGCGCCGTCGCGTCGTCATGGGGGAAAAAGCGCGGATTGACGAGCGCCAGGTCACTGAGACCCATGTTCTTCATGGCACGCGCTGCCGCCCCGATATTCCCGGGGTGCGTGGTTCCAACCAGTACAATTCGTATCGACATAGCGTGCGGGTGTTCCCTTGACGACAGCTACCTAAAAGTCCGGTATTCTAGCGCCTCGGCGGCCCGCCCCGACAGTCCCCAGGGGACCGTGGCGAGGAATCGGCCCAGTTCTTTACCATTGATGGAATCGTTTCATGCACGCACTACTCAACGTAGCGGTAATGGCGGCGCGCCGCGCCGGTGCCGTTTTGATCAGGAACCTGCCAAAGCTCGAGAAGCTCAAGGTTGAGCAAAAGGGCCACAACGATTACGTCAGTGATGCCGATCGCGCCGCCGAACGCGCGGTCATCGACGTCATCCAGAGACACTACCCCGATCACGCCATCCTCGCCGAGGAATCCGGAATGCAGGGCAACGAGGATTCCGATACGGTCTGGATCATCGACCCGCTGGATGGTACGACCAACTATCTGCATGGTTTTCCGGTATTCGCCGTATCGATCGGCGTCAAAGTCGACGGTCGTCTGTCGCACGGCGTAGTCTACGACCCGCTGCGTCAGGACCTGTTCACCGCCACGCGTGGCGCCGGCGCGCAGCTCAATGAACACAAGATCCGCGTGAGTGGTCAGAAGGAGCTCGAGCGTGCGTTGATTGGCACCGGCTTCCCGTTTCGCCAGGCAAACAGCGAGCTAGAGCCTTTCCTGAGCATGCTCGGCAAAGTGCTCAAGAACACCTCCGGTGTGCGTCGGCCAGGGGCAGCGGCACTGGATCTTTGCTACGTCGCGGCCGGACGGCTGGACGCATTCTGGGAGACAGGACTCGCAGCCGTGGGACCTCGCAGCCGGGTCGCTCATCATCCGCGAAGCGGGTGGCATCATTAGCGGCCTCGATGGCGGCGAGGATTTTATGGATTCAGGCCATGTGCTCTGCGGCACGCCGAAAATCTACAAGGACCTTGCGAAGCTTTGCGCCAGCGACATCAAGGCGATTCTGCGCAAGCCGTGACGCTACAGGTGTGCGGCTCGGCTGGCGGCGCACGACTTGGGCGCGACGTGCCCTTGGTGGGGTGCGAAGTATCAGCGGCGATCATCAGACCGCGAATGTGGCAGGTTCCGTCTGATCTACGGAAGATCGTCGATCAGTGACGGATCCTTGATCGGCTCAATCAGGTCCTGCGCGTTGACGTTCAGCTCGAGTGCCGTCGCGCTCGCCGTGTAAATCGACGAGTAGGTGCCGACAACCACGCCGACGATCAGCGCGATCGAGAACGGTGCGATCGACTCGCCACCGAGGACGAGCAAAGCCACCAGTACGAGCAACGTCGTAAGACCTGTAATCAACGTCCGCGCCAGCATCTCATTGATCGAGATGTTCATCGCCTCTTCAGCATCGACACCGCGCAGCGTGAAGAAGTTCTCGCGAATACGGTCAAATGCCACGACCGTGTCGTTTAGCGAATAACCGATTACCGCGAGTACGGCCGCGACGACCGTCAGGTCGAACGGAAAATGAAAAAACGAAAAGAAACCGACGGTCACGATAGCGTCGTGCGCGAGTGCCGCAACGGCGCCTGCGGAGAACTTCCACTGGAAGCGAATCATGACGTACATGAAGATCATCAGTAGCGCGATTACCAGCGCCAGCGCGCCGCGTTCGGCGAGCTCACTTCCCACCTGCGCACTTACGACATCGCCGCGACGCAGGTCGATCTTCTGCCCATCCGCCTGCAGAATCTGCTGCAGGCGTTCACGAACCTCGTTGGCATCGCTACCTGGCTGCGGCGGCAAACGCAGCAGCACATCAGTGTCTCTGCCAAAACGCTGCACCTGCGCATCGGCGAACCCCTCTGCAGCAAGATTGTTGCGAATCTGCTCCAGATCCGCCGCCTGGGGATAACCCACCTCGAGCAAGATGCCGCCGGTGAAGTCGATGCCGAATTCCAGGCCACGTGTCGCCAGCGATACGAGCGAGGCAATGACAAGTAACGCCGAGATCGCGAGCGCAATGCGTCGTCGTGACTTGCTGAGGAAATCGATCTTGGTTGTCTTGCTGATGATCTTCATGGTTGGCCCCTAAACCGGTATCGACGTGAGCTTGCGCCCGCCGAACACCAGGTTGACGATTGCGCGCGTGCCAACGATGGCCGTGAACATGGAGGTGATAATGCCCAGCATTAGCGTTATCGCGAAGCCCTTGATCGGGCCGGTACCAACACCGAACAGGACGATCGCCGCAATGAGCGTCGTGATATTGGCGTCGGTAATCGAGGACAGCGCTTTTTCATAGCCGGAGTTAATAGCATGCTGTGGCGACGCGCCCGCGGTGATCTCCTCGCGTATTCGTTCAAAAATAAGCACGTTGGCATCGACGGCCATACCGACGGTCAGAACGATGCCGGCCATACCCGGCAACGTCAGCGACGCCTGCAGGAATGACAGCATGGCAACGATGAAGACGAGATTCGAGAGCAGTGCCAGGTTGGCGATCAGACCGAAGGCCTTGTAGTAGATTGCCATGAAGACGATGACGGCGAGGAAGCCGATCTTGATTGCGTTGAAGCCGCGATCAATGTTGTCCTGGCCAAGGCTCGGACCGATAGTGCGTTCATCAATTTTATAGACCGGTGCGGCCAGCGCGCCGGCGCGCAGCAACAGCGCCAGGTCGCGGGCTTCGGTAGGCGTGAGTCCGGTGATCTGAAAGCTGTTCTTGAATACGCCGCGAATGGTCGCCGTATTGATGACCTCTTCGATCTTGACCGTGCGCTGCTCCTCGACGCCGTTGCGCATGACCGTTTCGCGGCGGGTCTCGATGAATATGGACGCCATCGGCTTGTTCAGGTTCTCCATCGTCGTCTTCAGCATGCTTTCGCCACCCGCGCTGTCGAGCGTGATGAACACGGCAGGCTGGCCCTCGCTGAACCCGGATTCTGCATCGATGATCTGGTCGCCTGACGCAATCACCTTGCGTTTCAGTATTTGCGCATCCTCGGTGCCTCGGCCGGGATAGCGACGTGATCCCGGCTCGTCGCCCGACTGGTCCACGAGGCGAAACTCAAGAGTGGCCGTCGCGGTCAGGATCTTGTTGAGTTGATTGGGGTCTTGCACACCGGGTAGCTGCACGACGATACGGTCCTCGCCCTCGCGCTGTACCAGCGGCTCAGCCACGCCCAGCTGATTGACACGATTGCGCAGCGTTGTCAGGTTCTGGTCAATGGCGAAATTCTGGCGCGCCTGGATTTGCGCGTCCGTCATACGCACGGTCAGCGACTTGCCGTCGGCAGCGTCCTCAACATAAACGTCGGGATCCGCGCGCTCAATAATTTCGCGTGCCGCAGACTGGTCATCCGCGCTGGTCAGGCGAACAGTGATCAGCTGCTCATCGAGATCGACGCGATTGCGGATCTTCGCGTCGCGAAGACGATCCGAGAAATCCTCTTGATAGAGTTTCAGCCGGCTTTCGACGGCGGTGGCCATGTCCACTTCGAGCAGGACGTAAACGCCACCCCGGAGATCGAGGCCAAGACTCATCGGGCTTAAGCCCAGGCTGCGAACCCATTCCGGCAATTTCGGTGTCAGCGTCGTGGCAATATTTGCCTCACGGCGATACTGGTCACGCAAACGCTCGCCGGCCAACTCCTGGTCCTCAGTTGACTCGAAACGTATGACGGCACGACCCTCCTGCAGGTAAGACGCCTCAGGCGTGATCCCTGCCGCTTCGACAACGCGCACAAACTCGTCGAGCTTTGCTTCTGCAAACGGTTCGCCGTCATTGTCCGGCAATCTGCACAGCCTCGACGCTGCCGTAAATATTCGGTAACGCCAGCAGGCAGCCCGCCATAAAAATGACGAGTACGAGCAGGTTTACCCACCAGGAGTATTTATTCATCGTATTTTGCCGCCGCCGGTTCAGGCTTCGTCGTAGGTCCCTTTAGGCACAACGACAGAGACGCTGCTTTTTTGTATTTTTATTTCCGTGTTGTCGCTGATCTTGACGACCGCATAGTGTTCACTGACGGCCGTAATCTTGCCAAGAACACCGCCGGCAGTTAACACTTCGTCACCTGCCTTAAGCCCGGAAACAAGTTCCGTGTGCGCTTTTTGTTTCTTTTGCTGTGGTCGAATCAACAGAAAATAGAATGCACCGAACATCAGTACCATCATGATGATGAAACTGGTTGAGTCGCCCTGTTGCGCGCCCTGCGCGTAGGCATTTTGAATGAAGAAGTCCATTAGGTATCCAGGATTTTTTAAGTTGACGATCTAGTGTTGAAAAAGTTATCGGAACGTCTCGTCGGCCACGAGACACCGCGAGCCGGGAGGGTGTCCCGAAAATTAGCGCGGTATTATGGCACAAGCGCGGGGAGTTGGGGGCGACTTCGGCAATACCAAGGCGACAGCTGGCAGATTCACCGGCTGCGGTAGGCAGCCCGCAGGCCATCGACGAACTCAGGCAGCGTGCCGGCGCGAATCGCGGCCCTGATGTCATTCATAAGTAATTGATAATAATGTAGATTATGAATGGTCGCCAGGCGTGGACCGAGGATCTCCCCGCATTTCACAAGATGCCTCAGGTACGACAGGCTGTAATGCTGGCAGGTATAGCAGCCGCATTCGGGGTCGGGCGGCGAGGTGTCATCGCGATAGCCGGCATGCCGAAACTTGACGGTGCCGCGCGAAGTGAACAGCTGACCGTTCCTGGCGTGGCGCGTCGGTATGACGCAGTCGAACATGTCTACGCCACGCAGCACAGCCTCCGCAATATCGATCGGCGTGCCGACGCCCATGAGATAACGCGGCGCATCTTCCGGCATTTGCGGCATCAGCCCGTCGAGCACGGCATGACGTTCTTCCTCGGGCTCACCCACCGCGAGGCCGCCGATCGCATAGCCGTCAAAACCGATCTGGCGCAGACCGTCGAGCGACTCCTGCCTGAGCGCGTCGTAAATGCCGCCCTGGACGATCCCGAACAACGCTTCGCCACGAGTCCGGCTCGCTGTGCTTCAGCTCATCGAATCGGCGTCGGCTGCGAAGCGCCCAGCGCAGCGACAGCTGCATCGATGATTCCGCGTCGTCGGGCGCCGCCGGGTATGGCGTGCACTCATCGAACACCATGGTGACGTCGGCGTTGAGATCGTGCTGCACCTCGATCGATTTTTCGGGCGTCAGGAAGACTTCGTCGCCATTGACCGGCGACTGAAATTTGACACCCTCCTCCGTCAGCTTGCGCATAGCCGCCAGCGAGAAGACCTGGAAGCCGCCCGAATCCGTGAGTATCGGTTTGTGCCAGTTCATGAATTCGTGCAGGCCGCCGTGCTTTCGCACGATCTCGGCACCCGGCCGCAGCATGAGGTGAAAAGTGTTGCCGAGAATGATCTCAGCGCCGTCTGCCGCAACCTCCTCCGGCGTGACGCTCTTGACGGTCCCGTACGTGCCTACAGGCATGAAGGCCGGCGTCCGCACATCACCACGGCGAAATTTCAGCGTGCCACAGCGCGCCGCTCCGCATCTTTCGGCGACCTCAAACTTCATGGCGAGTTTTCGGGTGTCAGGAACATAGCGTCACCGTAACTGAAGAACCGGTAATTCTCACTCACGGCGTGCCGATAGGCCGACAGGACCCTGTCTTTCCCGGCGAATGCGGCAACCAGCATCAGCAGCGACGACTGCGGCAGGTGGAAATTCGTAATCATGGCGTCAACGACGCGAAACCGGTATCCGGGCAGAATAAAGAGATCCGTCTCGCCGGCGAACGGACGAAGTTCGCCGCTGGCGGCAGCCGATTCAAGAGCACGCACAGACGTGGTGCCGACCGCGACAACCCGTCCTCCTGACGCGCGCGTCTCACGCACAGCGTCGCAACACGACTGGCTAACCTCAACTCGCTCGCTGTGCAGGCGATTCGCCTCGATCTGCTCGTCTCGCAAAGACTGGAAGGTGCCGGCACCGACATGCAAGGTCACCCAGCCATGTTGAACCCCCACGGCGCGCGTCTCCTCCAGCATCGCATCATCGAAGTGCAGTCCCGCGGTCGGCGCGGCAACCGCGCCGGGGTCGCGTGCGTAGACGGTCTGGTAGCGATCAATATCGGCATCGCCGGCGGGCCGCTGCAGGTACGGCGGCAGCGGTACCTCGCCGAACTTATCGAGAAACGGCATGACGTCAACGGAGAACCGCAAGTCAAACAACTCGCCCTCGCGGCCCGATACGATGGCTTCAGTCTCACCTTCGAGCAACAGCCGACCGCCCGGCTTCGGCGATTTGCTCGCCCGCACGTGGGCCAGCGCGCTGCGCTCCCCGGTGACGCGTTCAATCAGGATTTCTGCACGACCACCGGTGTCCTTAGTGGCCTGCAGACGCGCCCGAATCACCCGGGTATCGTTGAATACCAGCAGGTCACCTGGCCGCAGCAACTGCGGCAGCTCGGCAAACTGCCTGTCTTCGAGTTCTTCCATAACCGTGAGCAGGCGGCTATCCCGACGCGACGCGGCCGGGAATTGCGCGATCAGCTCGTCTGGAAGCTCGTAATCGAAATCCGAAATCAACATGGGCGCGCATGGTAGCAAAGCCATGCGCGCCCCGGTGACTTCATCAGCGGTCGGAAATGGGACCGACCTGCGTCAGGTTCGGCTCGTCTCGCGTACCGGTCGTGGTGCCTTGGCCGGTATCGGTGCCGTGGCGGGCCGTACACGGTGTCGCGTTCCTTCGAACAGCGAGCCATGCGAGTCCGCCGGAATCTCGATCTCCAGCGTCTTTTTCTTCTTGTCACGCATGATACCGAGCTTCAGTTTTTCACCGCCCTGGTACGAACTCAGGATCCGCATGGCATGCCGGGCATCTTTGGGCTCACGCCCGTCGATGCTCTGGATTACATCGCCATCCTGGATCTCGAACGCGTCGGACTCCGGTGCACTGATGACCAGCAGGCCGCTGTCGGTGCCGAAGTATCGGCCAAGGCCCTTGCTCAGTTCGACCAGCTCCAGCTCGCCGAGCCCGCTGCCGGTCCAGGGGAAAAACTCCATATTGAAGTTCCTTACAACCTCCGGCGATCCGGGCACTTTCGGCGCATGTGGCATCTTGAAGTGCGGACCGCCGTCGCCCTTCCATACGAACATGTTGCGTTCGACGACTCGCGGCTCGACCTCGACCGTACCCATCTTGCCCTTGCGCAGGTATTCGACTTTCAGGACGTCACCTTCCTCGACACCCTCCATGAAATCGAGCAATCGGCGGTTCGCCGCTTCAGAATTCTCTGCGCTGAGCGATTCGTCGTTGACCGCCGTAATAATGTCACCCGCGCGCAATCCCGCATCGCTTGCGGAGCTTCCCGGCGTCACTCCCATTACCGTCACGCCCTCGACGGGCCCCTTCCGCTGCTGCCCGTCGATCGCAACGCCCAGGCGTGGCTTGTCGGAGAATTCGAAGCGTCGCTCGATCTGCAGCATGCCCGGCAAGCGGCCGCTGGTAATCTCGGCGATCTGCTGTGCCGCCTCTGCCATGCGTTTTTCCGCTTCTGCCAGGCGCCGATCCAGCTCAGCCTCACTGGCCTTCGCCGCCTGCTGCTGCGCGTCTTTATCACTCTGCGCAAGCGCCGGCGCGGCAAGCAAAAACGTCGCGGCGAGTATCAAAGTTACTTTCAAGGTATTCATCTTTCCGTACTCCTGGATTAGAAAGCTGCTCGTTGCGCTTGCGCATAACGCAACTGCAGCAGCGAATTCATCAACCTGACGCGCTCACGCCAGAAAAGCTCTCTGTCGTCGGACGTCATCTTCACGTCAGGGTCATTTAACTGGTAGTCGATTGCAGCAACGCGATCCTCGAGGTCCGAGATCGTCGCAAAGGTGCTGGCACGCATGACACGTGGCTCGTCGGGCAGGGACCTGAGGTCACTCTCCAGCTGCCTCGACTGCACCATCAGCGTCTGCAGTGTCGTGAGCGTGGTTGTATTGCTCGGCAGGTTCTGTGGCACGGTGATGCCCTCGGATTGCGGCGGCATCAACATCGGCATCATCACGGCCAGCAGAACGGCAGCCGCGAGGCCCGCACCGGCGAACCACATTCGGCGACTGCCCGCGCGTCCCTGTTGCAACAACCCTTCCGCTTCGGCCTGTTCACGAATCCTGTTCCACACGGCGCGCGGCGGCATCGTTTCCGGCAGCTCTCGCAGTCCACGTCGCAATGCGCCGTACTCATTCGCTGTTAACGCGCAAATCATCTCGTCATCCTTTTGCTTGTTGCTCATCTCAGCAACTCCTCACGACAGCCCCTTCCGGCTGCGTATTGTCTTCGCGGACCTCGAGCATCGGCCGGAGGCGCATGTAGGCCCGCGACAACTGCGACTTGGAGAAACTCTCTGTCTTGCCCATCAGTCCCGCTATCTCCTTGTGCGTAAATCCCTCGACATCGTGTAACCACACAACCGCCCGGGCGACGTCTGGCAGATTTGCCAGCGCCGCGTCGAGATCCATCGCATCGTCCGGGTGAGCGGACACGCCATGACTCTGGACTGAGCCCTCGGTCACGTCGTGCCAGTCATCCGCGAGCGACTGGCTGCGCTTGGTCCACGCCGAGCGCAGGAACATCAGTGCCTTGGTAACGGCAATGCGGCGAATCCAGCTTCCCAAAGCGGCTTCGCCGCGAAACCTGGCAATCGAGCGCATCACTTCGATAAAGGTCTCCTGCACCAGGTCCTCAGCGTGCGCCGGCACTTTCGTGAAGCGGAGACAGATCGAATACACCGGACGTCGCAAACGCGCGGTAGATAATCTCGTGAGCCCGGGCGTCGCCTCGAGCGGCTCGCTTCACGATGCTGGTGTCGATCTGTATGTCGGCGAATTTGCTCATAGCTCGTCTGTAAGATGCGTCTGCATCCCAAAGGGTCGCACACACGCGCGTGCGCGCATATACTGTGCGCCTTTCAGGTAGGGGACGCATGGCGGATCCTGCCACGCACAGCATGCCGGGATGGCGGAACTGGTAGACGCGCCGGATTCAAAATCCGGTTTCCGAAAGGAAGTGGGGGTTCGATTCCCCCTCCCGGCACCACTTTGGATAACGATGAAATACTGCTCGAGTTGCGGCAGCACAGTAAGCCGCAGGACGCCCGAAAAAGACACTCACGAACGCTGGGTCTGCGATGACTGCGGCATCGTGCACTATCAGAATCCCCTGCTCGTCGTCGGCTGTGTGGCCGAACGTAACGGCAAGGTCTTGTTGTGCAAACGCGCCATCGAACCGCGTTATGGTTACTGGACGGTTCCGGCAGGATTCATGGAACTCGGTGAGACCATAGCCGGCGGCGCGGCACGTGAAACGCTGGAAGAGGCCTGTGCGACTGTCGAGCTCGGACACCTGTTCGCGTCCGTCGATGTCGTCGACGCGGGCCAGGTACACCTGTTCTTCTCAGGAAAACTGGTGAGCGACTACGGCGTCGGCGAAGAAAGTCTCGAAGTAGCGCTTTTCAGCGAAGACGAAATACCCTGGGACGATCTCGCATTCCAGAGCGGCATATTTGCGTTACGGAAGTACTTCGAGGATCGCGGCGACAACAACGGCGTGCATTTTCACGAACTGCGACGTTCGCGCTCCTAGACGCCGTCAGTTGGTCGCAAACGAGCGCAGGCGCATACCGAGCTGTGCCGGCGGCAAATAGCCACCAATCAAGGTTCCGTCCTCCAGGACGATTGCCGGCGTGCCGCTCAGGCCGATGTCCTGACCGAGGCTGTAATGCTCGCTGACGACGGACGCGTCGCACTGTGAGCTTTTGAACGCACGATCGAGTTTGGCCGAAGTAAGCGCCTGGTTACGGTCCGCCGCACACCACACCTGCTCGGACTTGGTCCATGCTTTCGAGGCCGGGCCGTTCCGAGGGTACAACGCGTAGCGAACCTGGATGCCCAGGTCGAGATACTCGTCGATCTGGCTGTGCAGTTTTCGGCAATAGGTGCAATCGATGTCCGTAAAGATGGTCACCGAATGTTTGATGTCTGCTGGCGAGAAGACGATCGACTGGTCATCTGCAAGCGCCGAAACCAGCTTGTGGCGCGTCTCGTTGCGGCTCTCTTCGGTCAGGTTCACCTGATTCTCGAGATCGATCAGGTCGCCCTGCAGCAGGTAGCGGCCGTCCGCGGAAACATAGGCGACGATGGAGCCTTGTTGAATGGTGTACCAGCCGTCAATCGGGCTGGACGTCACGTTCTCGGGTTCGATAGCCTCGAACATGCCAGACATCTTGGCGCGCACGGTTTCCAGCTCGGCATCATCCGCAACCGCGGCAGAGCCTGATAACAATACCGCCAGCGCGATCGCCAGCCAGTTCGAAACGGAAGAGAGCTTTGGACTCATTAGAAAATTCCTGAAAAGGCACCTGCCCGATGGAAGAGTGGACCGGGTTTCTCGACCGCGGTTCCGTACAGCGCCAGAAGTCTAGCAAAACGGGCATTTCAAGGCCCGCCCTGTTTATCCGGCCCTGTTTATCCAGCCCTTTTTATCCAGCCCTGTTAAACCAAGGGCCGCTAGCCGCGCGGGTGATGCTCGCCGTGCAGTTCCTTGAGACGCTCCCGGGCAACGTGCGTATAGATCTGGGTGGTCGAGAGGTCGCTGTGTCCCAGCAACATCTGCACCACTCGCAGATCCGCACCGCGATTCAGCAGATGTGTGGCAAACGCGTGCCGCAGGCTGTGCGGCGACATTTTCTGCCGTACGCCGGCTTTCTCAGCGTAGCGCTTGATGATGTGCCAGAACGCCTGGCGTGTCATGCGATCGCCGCGACGCGTGGGAAACAGGTAGTCAGTCTGCCGCTCCAGCAGGATTTCCATACGCGGCCCATCGATAAATTCCAGCAGCCAGCGCTGCGACTCCTCGCCGAGCGGGATAAGGCGCTCGCGATCGCCCTTGCCGACAATGCGGAGCACACCCTGGTTGAAGTTGACCTGGGACTGGCGCAAATTGATCAGTTCAGAGACCCGCAGACCGGTGGCATACAACAGCTCGAGCATCGCCCTGTCGCGGTGGCCAAGTGGCTCATCCGTATTCGGCGCGTTCAGCAAAGCATCCACTTCGTCTTCGGAAAGAGATTTCGGCAGCGAGCGGCCAATACGCGGCATCTCAATATCCGCGGTGGGATCCGAGCCTCGCATGCCCTCGCGCATGATATAGCGGAAGAAGCGACGGAAGCTCGATAGCTGGCGAGCGGTGGAACGCGGTTTTGCGCCACTTTCCACGCGTTTCGCAATGAAGTCGAGGAGATCGGACTTGTTGGCTTGCTCGATCGTCTTGTCGATCTCTGACAGTCCGCGGCCCAATGTCATCAGGTCGGCGCGGTAGGCGCCGAGCGTATTCTTCGACAGACCGCGCTCCATCCAGATAGCGTCAAGGAAACGATCGACAAGCTCTTCCGAGCGTTGCACCATCTCTGTTTCCGGCGTGCCTTTCTTGTTGCTGCTGCCCATAACATCCAACTTGTTTTGTCGCGCAATCCTTTGCTGCGAACCTCGTGCCTGTGCCACCTGTGTCGACAGACTGTTAGCATACGCGCTTCCGAGTATCGGATTTTCGTATACGTCCTGCCAGCTGGACAAACCGAGGAATCGCCAAGCGACGGATTTTCCAAGGATTCTGAGTATGCTGACGATGCACGCAACCCGGCGTGACCGCTGTCACAGATTAATCAAGGCGTTAACATAAAGTGAACTGGATCACACGAACGCTACATGCCCTGTGGGGACTGTTTGCCTGGCTCAGCTTCGGCCTGGCCGTCGCGTTCGCCCTGCTGGTTGCGCTTTTGGTCCCCGGCAAGGACCGACGCGCGCGGCTTGCGGCCGCAGCCTCCCGAGCCGTGTTCGTATTGCCCGGCATCAGGGTGAATGCGATCGGTCTCGAGAATCTCCCCGAAGACAGCTGTGTCGTGGTTGCGAATCACGCCAGTTACATCGACGGTGTACTCCTCAAAGGATACCTCCCTGCGCGCTTCAGTTTTGTGATCAAAGGCGAAATGCGGAACATCCCCGTGGTCCATTTCGTGCTGCGCCGCGCCGGCGCCAAATTCGTCGAACGCAACAAGCACTCGGGCAGCGCCCGCGACGCACGCCAGATCGTGAAGGCTGCGCAGGGCGGCGAATCACTCGCCTTCTTCCCCGAGGGCACGTTTCTGCAGGAGTCCGGCGTTGGCCAATTCAGGCCAGGCGCTTTCGTTGCCGCCGTACGTGGTCAGATGCCGGTCGTGCCCATCGCAATCAGTGGCACACGCCGCATGTTGCCGGCGGGAGCGATCTTGCCACACCGCAATGCTCTGAGCTTTCGAGGTATTGCCGGCCATAATGCCCGAAGACGCTGATTTCAACGACAGTCGCGGGCTCGCCGAAGCGGCCCGGCAACGCATTCTCGCGGTACTGGATGAGCCCGATCTTCTGGACAAACCCGGCGAGATACCCGCCGCCGTATCTAACTGATCCGTAGTATTGCGTGACAACAGGATTTGCAGGAAAGTACCCGTCCCTGACGTGCAACGCTGCAGAGTGACCTGGAGACATTCATGAAATCCGATCCCGTAGTTATCGTCGCCGCCAAACGAACGCCGATCGGCGCTTTCCAGGGCGCGCTGGGCGGGGCGACCGCCCCTCAACTGGGCTCTGCGGCCATCGAGGCCGCGATCCACGATGCCGGAATCGATGCCGGCGACATCGATCGGGTGCTGATGGGCTGCGTTTTGTCCGCCGGCCTCGGCCAGGCTCCCGCTCGCCAGGCGGCACTGGGCGCCGGCATCCCTGACGGCGTTCCATGTACCACTATCAACAAGATGTGCGGCTCGGGCATGGAGTCCATCGTCCTGGGTCACGACATGATCCTCGCGGGAAGTGCCGCAATCGTCTTGGCCGGCGGTATCGAATCGATGAGCAACGCGCCGTACCTGTTGCCAAAGGCTCGCGACGGTTACCGAATGGGACACCAGCAAACGCTGGACCACATGTTCTATGACGGACTGCAGGACCCTTATGAAGGTCAGATGATGGGTCACTTCGCGCAGGTTACGGCTGACACCTACGAGTTCACCCGCGAAGACATGGACGCGTTCGCGATAGAGTCGGTCACCCGTGCGCAGCGCGCCGTTGCGGAAGGTACCTTTGCTGCGGAGATCGCGCCGGTGACGATTAGCAGCCGCCGAGGTGACGTTACGGTCACTGAGGACGAGACGCCCGGCAAAGTCAAAATCGACAAGATCGCAACGCTGAGGCCTGCATTTGGAAAAGACGGCACCGTGACCGCGGCAACGTCATCATCCATTTCCGACGGCGCCGCGGCGGTCATCCTCATGCGGCAGTCGGAAGCGGACAGGCGAGGAATAAAGCCCCTGGCCAGGATTGTGGCGCACTCCGCCTTCGCGCAGCAGCCGGCCTGGTTCACGACCGCCCCCGTCTTCGCGCTGAAGGACTTGCACGACAAGCTCGGCTGGACACCCGAAGACGTCGACCTTTACGAGATTAACGAGGCCTTTGCCGTCGTCACCATGGCGGCGATGCGCGATGTCGGTATCGAGCACGCGAAAGTGAATATCAACGGCGGTGCCTGTGCGTTGGGACATCCGATCGGTGCGACGGGCTGTCGAATTACGGTGACCCTGCTGCACGCGCTGCACGCGCGCGGGCTGAAACGCGGCATTGCCACGCAGTGTATCGGTGGTGGTGAAGCCACGGCTGTCGCACTTGAAACCCTTTAAAGGAGAGTTACATGCAATTATCGAGCGCTAAGGCGGTCATTACGGGCGGTGCCTCCGGGCTTGGGCGGGCAACCGCAGAGCGTGTCATTGCAGCGGGCGGTCACGTCGTCATACTGGACATCAATGACGATCAGGGAGAAGCGGCAGCCTCCGAGCTCGGCGAAAACGCGCTCTACGTAAAAACGGACGTCGCGAATGAAGACTCCGTCAAGGCGGCGATTCAGGCCGCCAACGAATTCATGGGCGGCATCACGCTGGCCGTCAACTGCGCCGGCATTGCGCCGGCCGGACGCACGCTGGGTCGAGATGGGCCCTGGCCGGCGGAAAATTTCAATCGCGTTATCCAGGTCAACCTGGTGGGCTCCTACAACGTCACCAAGGAAGCCGCCGCGGTCATGCAGCTCAACGATCCGAACGACGACGGTGAGCGCGGTGTCGTTATCAGCACCGCTTCGATCGCCGCGTTCGAAGGCCAGATCGGACAGGCCGCCTATTCGGCGTCAAAAAGCGGCGTCGTGGGTATGATGCTGCCGCTTGCGCGCGAGTTCGCACAGTTCGGTATTCGCGTGAATACCATCGCGCCGGGAATCTTTATGACGCCGATGATGGCGGGCATGCCCGAGGACGTACGGGAGTCGCTCGGCAGACAGGTGCCGTTCCCGCCACGCCTGGGTCGCCCCGAGGAATATGCGGACGCGGCAGCATTTATCTACGGCAATACGATGGTGAACGGCGAGACGATCCGCGTCGATGGCGCGATTCGCATGCAGCCGAAATAGGCTCGCTCCGCCCCCACACTCTTCCGGCAGCATCGCAGCGTTGGCGGCGCGCTTACATATTCGCGTAGTTCGGTCCGCCGCCGCCTTCCGGCACATCCCAGACAATGTTCTGCGACGGATCCTTGATTTCGCAGGTCTTGCAGTGGACGCAGTTCTGCGCACTTATCTGGAATTTCGGCTCGCCGCCATCATCGACGATTTCATACACGCCTGCCGGACAGTAGCGCAATGCCGGTTCATCGTAATTGGGCAGGTTGTAGGCGATCGGTAGCGACGGGTCCTTGAGTTTCAGGTGCGACGGCTGGTCCTCCTCGTGATTCGTGCTCGACAGGAACACGGACGAGAGTTTGTCGAAAGTGATCACGCCGTCGGGTTTGGGGTAGTCGATCGGCTTCGCGTCGGAGGCTTTCTGCAACGACTCGTGATCCGGGTCTTTATTGCGCCAGGTAAACGGCAGCTTGCCGAAGAATATGTTCTGGTCGATAAACGCAAACGCGGCACCCCAGAAAACACCGAGCTTGTGCAGGCCTGGCCCGAAATTGCGGCCCTTGTGCAATTCCTTGTGTACCCAGGATGCTTTCACGCTGGTCTCGAAATCCGTGAGTTCGGATTGTCCGGTATCGCCACCGGCCAGTGCCTTGTGAATGCTCTCCGCCGCCAGCATGCCGGTCTTGATCGCCGTATGGGCTCCCTTGATCTTTACGCCGTTCAGAAATCCAGCGCCGCAACCTACCAGCATGCCGCCCGGGAACGTCAGTTTCGGCAGCGACTGCAGGCCGCCCTTGTTAACCGCCCGGGCGCCGTACGCGACTCGCTTGCCGCCATCGAGATAGCTTCGAATCTTCGGGTGCAGTTTCCAGCGCTGAAACTCGTCGAAGGTCGACAGATGGGGGTTCCTGTAATTCAGGGCGATGATCAGCCCGAGAAACACCTTGTTGTTCGCCGCGTGGTACAGGAAGCCGCCGCCCTCGGTGTGATTATCAAGTGGCCATCCGGTCGTATGAACGACCAGTCCCTCCTGGTGTTTGGCGGGGTCGATTTCCCAGACCTCCTTGATGCCAATGCCATAGTGCTGCGGATCCGAACTTGCGCGAAGGTCAAAGCGATCCATGACCTGCTCGCTAAGATTGCCGCGCACGCCCTCAGCGAAGATCGTGTACTTGCCGGTTAATTCGTAGCCGGCCTGGTAGGCGCTCTTCTTCTGGCCATCCTTGCCAATACCCATGTCACTGGTTGCGACCCCTCTGACGCTGCCGTCGTCGTTGTAAAGGACCTCGGAAGCGGCGAAACCTGGAAACACGTTGACGCCCATCGCCTCTGCCTGCTCTCCGAGCCACTGGCAAAGCTGGCCGAGACTGATGATGTAATTGCCGTTGTTATGCATCGGCCTCGGCAGGAACAGCCCCGGCACGCGCACCGAGCCGCTATCACTCGTAAGGTAATGCACCAGATCGCCTGTCACTGCGGTCTTGACCGGAGCACCCTTCTCTTTCCAGTCAGGGAACAGCTCATTCAGCCCTGTTGGCTCGAACACATTGCCGGATAAAATATGCGCGCCGATTTCGGAGCCCTTTTCGACGACGACCACCGACAGGCTGTCATCCAGCTGTAACAGGCGGCAGGCGGCAGACAGCCCGGCCGGCCCGGCACCAACGATAACTACGTCAAACTCCATGGACTCGCGTTCGTTCGATTCCGACATGGGTAGTGCTTCTCCTTTCTGGTTTTCGCGTATCTTATCAGCCTCTATGGTGGGCTTGATATTGACAATGTAATCTTGCCGACGCGCCTGATCGTCACCAATACAGGATTGAAGGTAGTTTGAAGATACGCGAAGCCTACAGGGATAGCCTGCGTCGCGAAGGTCATGTCGAGGACCCGGCACAGCTCGCGATTGTCGAGCGGCTGGCAGCGCTGCAGGCACGGCTGACCGAAGCCGCTCCTCGATTCGCTCGCCTCCGCAGTCTTTTTGGGCGAACGGCAAATCCGGGGCGCGTTGCCGTGCCGGGCCTGTATTTGTGGGGAGGCGTCGGTCGCGGCAAGACCCTGCTGATGGACCTGTTTTTCGAAACGCTACCGATCAGAGCGAAGAAGAGAATCCACTTCCATCGCATGATGCGCGAGGTGCATGAGCGCCGCAAAGCACTGGGTAATGTCCGCGACCCGCTGGACGGTGTTGCAGCCGACATCGCGAGAGACACACGCGTGCTGTGCTTCGACGAATTCTTCGTCAGCGACATTGGCGATGCCATGATCCTCGGCCGCCTTCTCGACGGACTTTTTCAGCGAGGGGTCACACTGGTCGCGACGTCGAACTCCAAACCCGATGATCTCTACAAGGACGGTTTGCAGCGCGAGCGTTTCCTGCCTGCCATAGACCTGCTCAACCAAAATACCGAGGTTGTGCAGCTGGCAGGCGGTGTCGACTATCGTTTGCGATTGTTGGAGCAAGCAGGCACGTACCTGTGTCCCGACGACGAAGATGCGTTGCAGCGACTCTCGGTTTTCTTTGACGAGTCCGCAACCAGCGAGATTCGCGGAAAAACAACGATTGATATCAATGCTCGCGAGATCCCGGCGCACAAGTGCGCGAAGAGCATCATCTGGTTCGGTTTTGAGGACATCTGCGATGGCCCGCGCAGCCAGGCGGACTATATCGAGATAGCGCGCTGGTACCCGACGGTTATCATCTCCGGCGTGCCTCAATTTGATGCAACACTTGAAAACCAGGCGCGACGTTTCATCGCGCTGGTCGACGAATTCTACGATCGCCACGTCAAACTGATGCTCTCGGCCGATGTCGAACTGGATTCACTGTACCAGGGAGACCGGCTGTCATTCGAGTTCGAACGGACCACAAGCCGCCTGATCGAGATGCAATCCAGGGAGTATCTCGCCCTGCCCCATCTCGCGTGATAGATTGGCCGAATGAGTGACGAACTGATCCTCGAGGACTTCCTGCCCTACCGGCTGGCGATACTCTCCCATACGGTCAGCACGACCATTGCACAGGTCTACGAGAAGCGTTTCCGCCTCTCCATACCCGAATGGCGCGTGATCGCTATCCTGGGTCGATTCCCCGGCTTGTCGGCGGTGGAAGTCGCCGAGCGAACCTTTATGGACAAGGTCGCCGTGAGCCGTGCGGTCACCAAGCTGATCAAGAACGGCCGCGTAGACAGGCAGTTTGCCGATGCGGACCGGCGCCGTTCGATCCTGAATCTGTCCGACGAGGGACGCAGGGTGCATGACGAAGTCGCGCCATTGGCATTGCAGTTCGAGAACGACCTCATTGATGGGCTCAGCGAAGAGGAAATCGCCAAGCTTGGTGTCATCATGGAGCGCCTGATGACGCGAGCGCGCGGGCTCGACAAAGGCTGATCAGGACGTGTGCCGGGCTACAACCTCGGTACGAACCTGCAGCAATTCCGGGAAAAACTCGATATCCAGTGCCTTCTTCAGGAATGGAACGCCTGAGGATCCGCCGGAGCCGCGCTGGTGGCCGATGATTCGTTCAACCGTTTTCATGTGGTGAAAACGCCAGAACTGGAAGTTGTTGCCGATATCCACAAGCGCCTCGCAGGCCTCATAAGGCTGCCAGTACCGGGTGCGATCGCCATAGATTTCACCGAGGGCACGAACAACGTCTGCATCCTCGTCGCGCATCTCGCTGAAGTCGCGATCGACAACGTGGTCCGGTATCGCCATGCCCTGACGCGAAAGATGCATAAGGAACTCCTCATACAGGCTCGGTGCCTCGAGCGCCGTCTTCAGCTGTGCATGCCAGTGCGGCTGGTGCTTGTGCACGCTTAAGGTCGAGCGGCTCTTGTTGCCGAGCGTGAACTCGAGAATCCGGTACTGCGCCGACTGAAAGCCGGAGGCCTTGCCGAATACGTGACGAAATTCCGCATATTCGCTCGGCGTCAGCGTGTCGAGGACCTTCCACTGGTTATACATCTGGTTCTGGATGTGGCGGACGCGGGCCAGGTTCTTGACGGCCGGCGCCAGCCTGTCATTACGAATGTGGCGTATAGCCCCGCCAATCTCATGAATCGTCAGCTTGATCCAGAGCTCGGCGACCTGGTGCTGGATGATAAACAGCATCTCGTCGTGATGCGGGGGTCGCTCAGTGGCTTTTGTGCGGACAGCAGCTTGTCGAGCTGCAAATATCCGGTGTAATCATCGTCTCGGGACAAATCCGTATAGATTGTTTGCTCAAGTTCGCGTTTATTCATGTCAAATATATTCCTGAGCGAGTCGTCAGGGCCAGCATTGTAGGCCATTTCGCCAGTGATCCGGCGCTTTGGGCAAATTTGTTGCAGCAGCAATTACGGTATAATTCGACGCGGTTAGTAATGGCCAGTTTCAGCACCTGCAAGAATCGAATTCGGCAACATCCTATCAATCTGTCGGGCCGGCAGTTCCGGCTCGGAGCTAATGCAGTGACAACAAACGAAAACCGTCGTGGCGGAGATCTCAGGCAAGTGATCGTCGACGCCGTTATTGCGTCGCGTGTAACTTCGAAGAGCCTGAAAGGTTCGGCGCAGATCCGGCGCTTCCTCACGCAGTATTTTGCCACCGTCCCTGTTGAAGACCTGCAGGGACGCTCCGAACAGATCATGGCCAGCATCGCGCTCGATCATCTCGAATTTGCAGCGACTCGGCGCAAGGGCCAGTCGCTGATTCGTATCTTCAACCCCACCGAAAAGACGCACGGCTATGAGTCGGCGTTTACGTTTGTGGAGATGATCAATGACGATATGCCATTTCTTGTCGACTCGGTCGCGGCGGCCATCAATCGTCACAATCTCGCCGTACACATCACGGTGCACCCGCTTATCTCGATCAAGCGTGACAACAAGGGGCACATAGTAGCCGTCACCAGCGCCGATGACGATGACGCGAGTACGGAGTCGTTTGTTCGGTTTGCTATCGACCGCACTACCGATACGAGTGAACTGCAGACCCTCCAGCAGGAAATCAACAAGGTCCTGCATGATGTTCGTCTCACCGTGCGTGACTGGGGCAAGATGCGCCAGGCCATGCGCGACACCAGCGAACTGCTGGTCAACGGACCGAAGGGCGCAGACCCATTGCTACGCTCCGAGAGCCAGGCATTGCTCAACTGGTTCGCCGACGAGCACTTCACCTTTCTCGGCTATCGCGAGTATTCGCTTTCAAAGCGAGGCAAGCGCGTCTTCCTGAAGCCCGTAAAAGGCACGGGATTGGGTGTACTCAGCCAGGATGACCGTGGCTCTTCCGGTATCGAGCTGACCACGGAAATGCGACGACTGACTCGTTCAAAAGACTGGCTCATTCTGACCAAGGCGAATTCTCGCTCGACGGTGCATCGCACGGCATTTCTCGACTACGTCGGCATCAAGATATATGACAAGAAGGGCAATACAGTCGGAGAGCGCCGCTTCATCGGACTTCTGACGTCTGTCGCTTACAGCGAAAATCCCAGGAACATCCCGTTATTGCGGCACAAAGTGCAGAAGATTTTCGAACGTGCGCATGTGAATGCAGCGGGCCATCGCGGCAAGGCGCTGCTGCATATAATCGATACGTTCCCCAGGGAAGAGCTGTTTCAGAGCTCCGTTCAGGACCTTGCACGCACAATGCTTGGCATCCTGAATCTGCAGGATCGCCAGCGCATCAAGTTCTTCCTCAGACGTGACACTTTCAGGCGATTTTTCTCCTGTCTCGTGTACGTGCCTCGCGAGAAGTACACAACCGAGTATACGGCGAAAAATCGAGGCACTGCTGAATGAAGCCTTTGGCGGTATCTCGGCAGACTCGGCCGTTCAGATTTCTGATTCTGCGCTCGCGCGCGTACATACGATCGTGCGAACGCTGGAAGGTGAGCGCCCGCGTATCAGCATCCATCATATCGAAGAGCAGATAGAGGACCTGGTCATTACCTGGTCGGACAGGCTGAACACCGAGCTGCTGCGGAAATACGGCCTCGACGAGGGTACGCCGCCTTTACCGTACCTACCGCGATGTGTTCCCGGCGGGTTTTCAGGAGGACACGACGCCAGCCGAGGCCTGCGCCGACATTCAGCAGGTCGACCAGATGCTCAGCGACGACACTTGTCGCGCCGTTAATCTGTACGTGCCCGAGGATTCCGAGCCCGGACACATGCACTTCATGGTTTACAGCCGCAACGAACCCATCGTGCTGTCGGAAGCGCTGCCGGTGCTCGAATACATGGGCGTGGACGTTTACACGGAGCGACCTTACGAGGTCAATCTGCACACGGGTGAGTGCTTCTGGATCCAGGATTTCCACCTCCGCCACGAAAGCGGCGAGGCTGTAGACAGTGATGCCGTATCGGATCGATTCGAAGATTGCTTCATGGCGGTGCTGTCGCGGCGACGCCGAGAACGACGGTCTCAACCGGCTCGTCGTCAGCGCCGGTCTCGACTGGCGGCAAACAACGTTACTGCGCTGTTATGCCAAGCATATTCTGCAGCTGGGCGTGCCTTTCAGTCAGACCTACATGGAGGATGTGCTGGTTGCGCATGCCGGCCTCGCCGCGTTGCTCGTACGACAGTTCGAGATTCAGTTCGATCCGGATCTCGGCAAATCGAAACGCGCTCGCCAACTGAAAGACGTTCAGGGCGGCGTGAAACGCGGCATTGCAAAAGCACGCAATGTCGACGAGGACCGCATCCTTTCCGCCTTTGCCGGCGGTATCAACGCGACGCTGCGAAGCAACTATTTCCAGACGGTCGATGACGGCAGCACGCCGAAGTCGTACATATCGATCAAGCTCGACCCGTCGATGCTCCCCGAGATCCCCCTGCCCCGGCCCCGATTCGAAGTCTTCGTGTACTCGCCGGAAGTCGAAGGCGTTCATTTGCGCGGCGGTGACATTGCGCGTGGCGGACTGCGCTGGTCGGATCGTCGTGAGGACTTTCGCACTGAAATACTCGGCCTGATGAAAGCGCAGATCGTAAAAAACACCGTTATCGTGCCCACCGGTGCAAAAGGCGGGTTCTTTCCGAAGCGCGCGCCTCTTGGTGACCGCGCAGCCATCATGGAAAACGGCATTCATTGTTACAAGACGTTCATCCGTGGCCTGCTGGATCTGACCGACAATGTCGTCGACGACGAGATCGTCACGCCCGACCGCGTCGTGCGCCGTGACGGCGACGATCCGTACCTTGTGGTTGCTGCTGACAAGGGCACGGCGACGTTCTCCGATATCGCCAACGGCATCTCAGCGGATTACGATTTCTGGCTGGACGATGCTTTCGCGTCCGGCGGCTCTGCCGGCTATGACCACAAGGGCATGGCCATAACCGCTCGCGGCGCCTGGGAGGCGGTGAAACGCCACTTCCACGAGGTCGGTGTGAACATCCAGAAAGAGCCTTTCACGGTTGCCGGCATCGGCGACATGAGCGGCGACGTATTCGGCAACGGCATGCTGTTGTCCCGGAAGATCAAGCTCGTAGCGGCCTTTAATCATCGCAACATATTCCTTGACCCGGACCCGGACCCGGCAAAGAGCTTCCGAGAGCGCCAGCGGCTGTTCCGCAAACCCGGCTCCACGTGGCAGGACTACGATCGCGAGCTGATTTCCAAGGGCGGCGGCATCTACTCGCGCCAGGACAAGACGATTCGACTGAGTGCGGAAGTAAAGAAACTTCTCGATGTCACCGCATCATCGTTGCAGCCTGACGAGTTGATTCGCGCCATTCTCAAGATGCGGGTCGACCTGCTCTGGAACGGCGGCATCGGCACCTACGCGAAAGCCAGTATCGAGGGCCACTCGGACGCGGGCGATCGCAACAACGACAGCGTCCGGGTCGATGCCGATGAATTGCGCTGCAAGGTGATCGGTGAAGGCGGCAACCTGGGCTTTACGCAGCGCGCTCGCGTCGAGTTCAGTCTGCGCGGCGGGCGCATCAATACTGACTTTATCGATAACTCCGGCGGCGTCGACTGCTCTGATCGCGAAGTCAACATCAAGATCCTGCTCGGCGACGTAGCCAAGAAGAAAGGTATGACGCGCGCCAAGCGCGACGAGCTGCTTGCGTCCATGACCGACGATGTCGCCGATCTTGTCCTCAGGAATAACTATCTGCAGACGCAGTCGATCAGCATCAGCGAGATGCTGTCCGCGGCACGTATCGATGAGACAGCTCGGTTAATCAAGGCGCTTGAACGCACTGGTCTGCTCAACCGGGAACTCGAATCTCTGCCGAGCGAGACCGAGATCGAAGATCGCCGCAACCGCAAGCAGGGTTTCACCCGGCCGGAGCTGGCGATCGTGTTGAGTTACGCGAAGATCGATCTCTACAACGGACTGATCGAGTCGCAGGACACGCTCGAGGACTTCCTCAGAATCGACCCGCAGCGATACTTTCCGCCGATACTCAGGCGCCGCTATACCGACTTCATCCCTACCCACCGGCTGAGCCGGCAGATCCTCGCAACACTGATCGCCAATGCCCTGGTGAACCGTATGGGCCCTGCGTTCGTCAAACGCGTGCAGGATGACACTGGCGCCAACGTCGTTACCATCGCCCGGGCCTACGAAGTTGCGCGCATTATTTGCCGCGCGATGCCGCTGCTGCGCGACATCGAATCCCTGGATCACAAGATTCCGGCGAAGGCGCAGCTCGCGATGATGTTCGAGGTCAGCCGCACGCTGCGTCACGCATGTTACTGGTTGATCGAACAACACGGCGACCAACTCGATATCGTCAAGACCGTCGACCGCCTTAAAGAGCGCATGGCGCAGATTTACTCGCGATCGAATACGTACCTTTCCAAGACCAGCGGCGATCGAAACGCCAGGGCCAAGCAGGACTGGATCAAGATGGGCGTGCCGGAGAATCTCGCGCAACGAATCTCGCTGTTGCTGGTCACGCGTGCCGCTGTGGATATTGCCGACGTCGCCGCGGAACGCAAGCGAGACGTCATCGACACGGCCCGCATCTACTCCACCTTCAACGACGCCCTGGGCCTGCAGTGGCTGCACAACTGCGCCGAGGACCTCAAGGTCAGCGGGCGATGGCAGGCTATGGCGAGAAGTAATTTGCGCGACGAGTTTTACAAGGTTCGCAGAGAGATTGCGCTGGGCCTGTTGACTCGCCGCGGCAAACTCGATGGTCGGGTCGTCGCCATGAAATGGCTGGACAAGCATGAAGAAGAAGTTCGACAGTTCCGCAACATGCTCGACGAGATGAGGCTGCGCGGCACATACGACTTTGCTACGCTGTCGGTGGCCGCACAGGAACTGCGCGACCTGACACTGGGCTAACTACGATGCGACATGTCGTCGCCACACAAGCGGAGAAATAATGGCTGGCAAGCTCATACTATGCCGTCACGGGCAGAGTGACTGGAACCTGAAGAACCTTTTCACAGGATGGAAGGACGTCGATCTCACCGAGAAGGGCATCCAGGAAGGAATTGAGGCGGGGCGACTGCTATCCGAACTCGGCTTCGAGTTCGACGTCGCCTATACGTCGGTCCTGAAACGCGCGATTCGCACACTGTGGCACATTCTGGATGAGATGGATCTGATGTGGATACCGGTGATTCGGGACTGGCGATTGAACGAGCGCCACTACGGCGCGTTGCAGGGGCTGAACAAGGCGGAGACGGCAGCCAAGTACGGCGATGAGCAGGTGCACATCTGGCGACGAAGTTACGACATTCCGCCTCCGCCGCTGGACGACGATGACGAACGCCACCCATCGCACGATCCGCGCTATAAGGGCATCGATAACCTGCCGGGCGCAGAGTCGCTGTTGCTCACGCTCGAACGCGTCATGCCGTGCTGGAACGAGCGTATCGCGCCAGATTTGAAGGCGGGCAAGAACGTCCTGGTTGCGGCGCATGGCAACAGCCTGCGCGCGCTGGTAAAAATGCTGGATCAGGTCTCTGACGAGGAGATCACCGGCTTCAATATCCCGACCGGCATTCCGCTCGCTTACGAGCTCGATGACAACCTGAAACCGATTTCCCGGGAGTTCCTTGGCGACCCGGAGGCCGTGGCGAAGGCTGCGGCGGCCGTTGCCGCCCAAGGCAAATCGAAGTGATGCAGGCGCTCGGCGACCGGGCGCCAGTTCTTGAAGGCAGCGGCCACTTCGTGGCCGACAACGCTACGATAATCGGCAGCGTGCGGCTGAAAGATCAGTCCAGCATCTGGTTCAACTGCGTGCTGCGTGGCGATAACGACTGGCTGGAAGTTGGCGAACGCAGCAATATCCAGGACGGCTGCATTCTGCACACCGATCCCGGCATCCCGCTTGTCGTCGGTAATGGCGTGACTGTCGGCCACCGAGTGATGTTGCACGGCTGCCAGGTTGGCGATAACTCGCTCATCGGTATTGGCAGCACGCTCCTGAACGGCTCAGTCATCGGCAACAATTGCATTGTCGGCGCGCACTCACTGGTCACGGAAGGCAAGGAGTTTCCGGACGGATCATTGATACTCGGATCGCCGGCACGCGTAGCCAGAGAACTCAGCGACGAAGAAATTGCTCACATTGGCTGGTCGGCAGACGTGTACGTGCAAAACGCTGAGCGTTTTAACGAGCAGCTCGCCTAGACCTGTTTTCGCGGATCGGAGCGACTTAGCTTGCGAGCCGGATCGACTACGCGAACCAGGCCCTCTTGCGATGTCGAGGCCACCAGTTTGCCGCTACTGGTGAACAGCTGGCCGCGTGCAAATCCGCGCGCGCCGGATGCATTCGGACTGTCCATCGAATACAGCAGCCAATCGTCCATCCTGAAGTCGTGGTGAAACCACAAGGCGTGATCGAGACTTGCCATGATGACGCTCTCCCGGGTCATGGACAGGCCATGCGGCAGCGTCGACGTTGCCAGCAACTCGAAATCGGAGACGTAGGTCAGCAGGTTCTGGTGCAGCGCCCGATCGTCCGGCAGGCGATCGACAGCGCGGATCCAGACATGTTTTTTCGGAGGCAGTTTCTCGCGCGCATCGAGGCTGACGGGATCAACCGGACGGAAGTCGAAGGGTCGCTTGTCCGTCATGAAACGTCGCAGTTTCATCGGGATATTTTCCAGCACATCGGTCGCGACTTCCGTCAGGTCTTTGAGCCCGTCCGGCGGTGGCACGTCGGGCATCTCACCCTGGTGCTCAAGCCCTTCCTCCGGGATCTGAAATGACGCGGCGAGGTTCAGTATCGGCCGCCCGTGCTGAATCGCGACCACACGTCGATTCGAGAAACTACCGCCATCACGAGCACGATCAACGTCGTAAATAATCGGCGCAGTGACGTCACCACGTCGCAGGAAATAGGCATGCAGCGAGTGTGCGACCCGACCCTCGACGGTATGTTGTGCCGCGGACAGTGCCTGGCCGAGAACCTGGCCGCCGAAAACCTGTGGGCTGCCAATATCCCGGCTGTCGCCGCGAAAGATGTTCTCCTCGATGCGCTCGAGTTTGAGAAGCGCAATGACGTCCATCAGTACCGGGTGCATCCTAGTGTCCTGTTTGCCTGGTTCGCTTACTTTCAGAAAACCTGCGAAGCGTCAGTGCAAGGCGCTGCCCGCCGGTAACGGCTAGCCCTTGCCCAGGGCTGCAACGCCGCAATAGCGCTTTGCAGGTCTGCCCTCCGGGCGCTCCCGGCAAACAGGACACTAGTCCTCGGCTCCCGAAAGACCGCCGTCAACTGTGATACCCGTGCCGCTGACAAAGACGGCATCGTCGCTGGCCAGAAACAGAGCAACCTTGGCAACGTCAACCGGCTCGCCCAGGCGATGCGCAGCGGAACGCTGGATGCAGTAATCCCGGAGCGCCTTGTCCTTGCGAAAAACCTCGCGGCTCTCCGGCGTCATTACGGCGCCCGGCTGAATATAATTGGCAGTGATCGCAAACTCGCCCGCATCGGCGGCGATAGCACGTGTCATGTGAGCCAGGTCCCGCTCGGCATAGGCGAAGGGCGAGTCGCCGCTGTCGCCAAAACAGCTGCGCAGAAATCCAATGTTGATTATTCGTCCCTGCGGGCTCTTCTGGAGATACGACAGCGCAGCCCGGCAACTCTCGAGCATCAGCGCCGCTCTCGATTTCAGGAGACGCTCGAGCGCCTGATCCACCTCCTGCAGCGGTGAGTCGGGTTGCAGCGGAAAATCGTTGACGAGTATATCGAGGCCGCCCAGCTTCTTTGCTGCTTCCTTGAGCATTGCGGGCATCTGCTCGGTATCGGTGAATGACGTGGCCAGGCCCGTAATGCCCTTGACCCTGGAGTAGTACTGCACGATACCGCTATTCGCGGAATCGACGGCCACCACCGTCGCACCATGCTTGACCAGGGTACGAGCGATAGCCTCGCCGATACCGCCGCCCGCATTCAGGACGACCGCGTAGAGTCCGTAGAGGCGCGATGCATCGCCCATGTTTGTTCCTTACACTTGATGAAAGTAGCCGGCTTCAATCCGGGAATGCATAGTCGACGAATTGCTTTCGCAATTCAATCTTCTTCACCTTGCCGGTCGCCGTGTACGGCAATTCATCGACAAATACGGCGTCGTTTGGAATCCACCAGTCCGCCACCTTGCCCTTGAGGAAGCCCAGCACCTCGTCCTTCTCGAGCTCTTTACCCTCTGCCCGAACCACAATCAGCAGCGGTCGCTCGGTCCACTTCGGGTGTGCGACGCCGATCACGGCGGCCTCGGCGACCGCCGGATGCCCCATGGCGGCGTTTTCCAGTTCGATCGAGCTGATCCACTCGCCGCCCGACTTGATGACGTCCTTGGTCCGATCGGTAATTGCCATGTAGCCTTGCGGATCGATGGTCGCAACGTCACCGGTATCGAACCAGCCGTCGTCCGAATGCGAACCCGCGCTCCCGGCGAGTTTGAAATAATCGCTGCAGATCCAGGGACCGCGAACCTGCAGGGCCCCGTAAGCAACGCCGTCCCACGGCAATTCCTGTCCCTCGTCATCGACAATGCGCAGTTCACAGCCGAATATGCCGCGGCCGGCCTTGGTCGCCAGATCGAGTCGCTCGTCAGGGGTCAGCGATTCGAGCCCGGCCTTCAGCGAATTACAGGTGCCCAACGGGCTCATCTCTGTCATGCCCCAACCCTGGCGCAGCTCGACGTCGTGCTCGTCACGAAATTCCTCGATCATCGAACGCGGTACCGCGGCACCGCCGACCAGCGTGTACCTCAGCTTGTCGAGTCGCTTGCCTTCGCTTGCGCAATACTGCAACAGCGCGAGCCACACGGTCGGTACACCGAGCGCCATCGTCACTGCCTCAGAGTCCATGAGTTCGTATAGCGCCGCACCGTCACCCATCTTCGGCCCCGGGAACACCAGCTTCGCGCCGACCATCAGGCAGGCATACGGCACGCCCCAGGCGTTCACATGAAACAGCGGCACGACCGGCAGCACGCAGTCAGTGCTGGACAGATTCATGACATCCGGCGCCGGCGCAGCATAGGCATGCAGGACCTGCGAGCGATGGTCATAAAGAACGCCCTTCGGATCGCCGGTCGTACCGGATGTATAACAAAGCGCGGACGCTGACTGCTCATCCAGCTCTGGCCAATCGTACTCGGCCGATTCGGCGGCAATCAGCGTCTCGTAGCAAACCGCATTTGGCAACGACGTCTCCGGCATATGCGCCTCGTCGGTCATGACCACGAAACCTTCGACGTTCGGGATCTGTGGCAGCAGCTTCTCCAGCAGCGGCACGAACATGACATCGGTGAATATCCAGCGGTCCTCCGCGTGGTTGATGATGAAGATCAGCTGCTCCGGAAACAGGCGCGGGTTTATCGTATGGCAGACGTAGCCCGCTCCGCTGACACCGTAATAGAGTTCCAGGTGTCGATAGTCGTTCCAGGCAATCGTGGCAATTCGATCACCCTGCGAAAGTCCCAGCTTGTCCAGCGCGTTTGCCAGCTGCTTTGAACGGTCGATGGCGTCGCGAATCGTGCATCGATGGCGCGGGTTGTCCGCGGTGACCGATACGATTTCGCGATCACCATGAAATTTGGCGGCGTGCTCTGCAATCGAGGAAATGAGCAGAGGCCTGTTCATCATAAGTCCGTGCATATCGGGTTCCTGTCCTGTTCGGTTCTGTTAGTTGTCCCGGCGCCCCTGGCAGCGGACCCCGACCGGGTGTCCGTTGCTCCTGTGAAGCCGGCCTATTTCTTTGGGGTTCCGGGGCCGATAAGAAACCAGACGATCAGCCCTACCAGCGGAAAGGCGGCGACAACCGCTATCCAGATTACCTTCCTGAGGGTGTCCACCGAGCTGTCGAGAATTCGCACCGCGGCATAGACCACGAGTGCCAGGTGGATAATTCCCCAAAATCCGAGATTGTCCATGTCGTCCCTCTTTCTGTCGCACAGTTTGTCGCGGCGCACCGCAGAAATTTGCAGGTACCGGGCCCGGCAGCCTCAGTCACTGAAGAAGTACATCCCCAGCGTCTCGGCGACGCACGCCGGTTTGCGCGCGCCCTCCATTTCGAGCCTGACCTCACCCGTAAGCAGAAGTGCGCCCGCCCTCTTCCGCGCCTGCAAAACCTTGGCCCGCGCGCGCAGCCGAGCGCCGACCGGAACCGGCGCGTAGAAACGTACTTTGTTCAGGCCGAAGTTAATTGCGCGTGCAAGATTTTCAACTTCGACGAAGTCGCCCGTCAACGCCGGGATGAGTGCGAGGGTCAGGTAGCCGTGAGCGATTGTCTTGCCGTCCGGCATCTGACTGGCTGCCCGTTCGGTATCGACGTGAATCCACTGGTAGTCACCGGTCGCCTCGGCGAACTGATCGATACGGTGCTGATCGATGACGACCCAGTCGGAAAGACCGATCTCCTCACCTTCGAGCCTCTTGGCATCCTCAATGGACCTAATCAGCCGCACACGCTACCCCAAACCCTGACCAGCAAGTAGTGATACCTGATAGCCGCACAATCTGCAACGCCGCGGCGTCCCGGCATATCGCTTAGTGGCCACCGTGCTCAGCACAACGTTCGCAGTTCACCCAGCCCGAATCGCCATCAACGTAGTGTTCTTTTTTCCAGATCGGAAGCCTGACTTTCAACTCGTCGATGATGTATCGGCAGGCTCTGAAAGCCTCATCACGATGTGCAGAAGCAACGCCCACCCAGACAGCCAGGTCACCGATCTCGAGTAGCCCCGTTCGATGCACGCAGCGCGCCTCGAGAAACGGAAATTTCTGGCGCGCCTCTTCGAGTACCCGCAGCCCCTCGGAAACGACCAGTGGCTCATACGCTTCGTACTCGAGGCGCTCGACGCTGCGGCCGTCGTTCAGATTCCTGACCCAGCCTTCGAAACTGCAGAAGCCGCCGGCGCCATCGTTGACGAGAGAGCGCTTCAGCCCTTCGGCATCGATCGCCGTCGTGGTTACCTCGATCATCTCAGCCGCCTGCGACCGGCGGGAACAGCAACACGGTATCGCCGTCGGTCACCGGGGAGGACCAATCGGCCATTTCATCGTTGATCGCGACTTTGCAGTGACCGTTCGGCTCCCTGGAACCGTGGCGCAGCCGTGTTTGCTCGAAGACGTCTTTCGCCGTCGCCGCATCCAGGTGCAGAGTTTCTTCGCTAAGGCCCGCATGTTCACGAAACATCGCGAAATAGCGCACCGTAATCGTCTTCATCTGCCCGCTCACGACAAACCACCAAGCACGCTGCGCTCAAGATCGTCAGGCGTATTCACATTGTCCAGGGCAACAGGGTCTGGCTGCTCCAGCAGCAGCGTATCGGAACGGATGAGCATCTTGCGCGGGCAGTACAGGCCGTCGGCAACGAAGCCGCGCACAATATCCGAGCTCGCCGCCGTGTACAGCGCGCAAAGCGGCTCAGGGAGGCTATCGTAACTGCTCCTGTATGCCGAAAAGGGCCTGTCAGGAGAGCGCTTTTGAAGCAGATTCGTCAGGGTCGGCGCATCGATATTGGGCAAATCGCACGCCAGCACCAGCCAGTCGACGTCCGGATACTCATCCATGGCCGAGAGAATGCCGGCAACGGGACCCAGGCCTTCGTAACGATCGACAATTTGTTCGAAGCGACTGCGTTCGGTGTCGTCCTGCTGATCCGCGCGCGCCGACACGAAGACGCGTTCTACGAGCTCATCAAGCAAATGCACGACGTAGGCCAGCTGCGACTGCCCGGCGCGGCGCAACGCCGCCTTGTCCTGACCCATGCGGCGACTCTCGCCGCCCGCAAGCACCAGGCCAAACACCGGCCTTGCCATCGAATCACTCATCGCGACTGAAATCCCGCTTGCCGCCGGTCTTCGCCATCAAGCGCGTATCGCCGATCACGATGTCATGCGACATCGCCTTCAGCATGTCATAAACGGTCAGTGCGGCGACGCTGGCGCCCGTCAACGCCTCCATCTCCACACCGGTCTTGTGGCGCACCTTGCAGCGGCAGTCAATGACAGCATCGTTACCTCGCATGCGCACAGAGATCGAACAATCATCAAGCCCGATCGGGTGACAAAACGGAATCAACTCATGCGTCTTTTTCGCGGCCATGACGCCTGCAATGATTGCCGTTGCGAAAACCGGGCCCTTCTTCGATGCTATTTCCTCGCCGGAAATGTGCTGTGCAATTTCCTCGGGCAACTGCACAACAGCCTGCGCGTGTGCCTCACGCAGGGTCTCCTGTTTAGTTGCTGACGTCAACCATTGTCGGCTGATTGTTGGCGTCCACATGACTGAGTTTGCTCACGCTATCCCCCGATCCGGTACATTTCGACTTTGCGTTGCCTGTGAGCTTCGGCCAGCTCCGGGCTTCTTAGTTCACTATAGCGATCGGCCCGCTGCAGCCAGATGCGCGACAGGATATCGGTGAGTTCATCCTCGTCCGCCTGGTTTCGCAAGGCTTCGCGAAGATCCGTTCCCTGCGACGCGAACAGGCAGGTGTACAGCACTCCGTCGGCCGACAGCCTTGCCCGACTGCAATCGCCGCAGAAGGGCTCGGTTACGGAAGAGATGAAACCGATCTCACCCAGGCCGTCCACATAAGCGTAACGACGCGCAACCTCCCCCGGGTAGTTCTTGTCGATGCGACGTAACGGCCAGCGCTGCATGACCTGGTCCCGCAATTCCCGGGACGGCACGACCTGGTCCATACGCCAGCCGTTCTGATTGCCCACGTCCATGAACTCGATCAGCCGAACGATATGCGGCGTGCCGCGAAAATGCTCCAGCAGATCGATCACCGTGTGGTCATTAACGCCGCGCTGCACGACAACGTTGATCTTGATCGGTGCAAGCCCGGCACGTTCAGCCGCATCGAGTCCCTCGAGAACTTGCTTGAGGTTGCCGCGACCGCCGCTCATACGCCTGAATACATCCGCGTCCAGGCTATCGAGGCTGATCGTCACGCGTTGCAGTCCAGCCTCTTTCAGCCTGCCCGCGATCGGTGCCAGCAACATGCCGTTTGTAGTCAGCGCAAGGTCCTCAATGCCCGGCAGCTCTGCCAGTCCGCTTATGAGCGTCGCGAGGTTCTTGTCCAGCAATGGCTCGCCGCCCGTCAGCCGAATTTTGCTGACACCCAGTCCGACGGCAATGCTGGCCACTTTCATGATTTCTTCGTAATTCAGGCGCTGCTTTTTCCTGAGGAACTCGTAATCTGCATGAAACCTGTCCTCCGGCATGCAATACGGGCACCGGAAATTGCATTGATCAAGCAGAGAAATACGCAGGTCATGGAGCGGCCGGCGAAGCGCGTCCTGTATCTGGGCGCGAGGCCTGATGGGCTGCTCTTCAGTTTCGGGGATCGAACTCATCCGGGCATTCTGCCTTAACTCGACGGTGTTACAAACCGCAACAGACGAATCACCCGGGGTTTGCTAAGCTCCGCCGCGTATCTTGTGGGGATAATTCCGTATGAACGTAAATTTCAGCCCGGAAGAGCTGGCTTTCCAGGAAGAGGTCAGAGCCTTTTTCCGCGATGAATATCCAGAGGATATTCGACAACAGCAGGAATCGGGCGCCGAGCTTCGGCCAGAGACCCAGATCCGGTGGCAGCAGCTGCTACACAAGAAAGGCTGGGCGGGCGTCAACTGGCCCGTAGAGTATGGCGGCACCGGCTGGACGCCTGTGCAGAAGTATATTTTCGCGACCGAAGAGGCTAACGCCAACGCGCCGATCATTATTCCGTTCGGGCTTAGCATGGTGGGCCCCGTCATCTATACCTTCGGTAACGAGGAGCAAAAGCAGCGCTTCCTTCCGGACATACTGGCCAGCAAGGTCTGGTGGTGCCAGGGCTATTCGGAGCCGGGCGCCGGATCCGATCTCGCCTCCCTGAAAACACGCGCCGACCTCGTCGGCAATCATTTCGTCGTTAACGGTACCAAGACCTGGACGACGCTGGGACAACATGCTGACTGGATATTCTGCCTGGCAAAGACGAACACTGATGTCGCGCGCCGACAGGAGGGCATCAGCTTTATCCTGATTGACATGAAGGCGCCCGGCGTTTCCGTCAAGCCGATCATTCTCCTGGACGGCACACACGAAGTGAACGAGATCCACTTCGAGAATGTCGAGGTTCCGGTCGAGAACCTGGTCGGCGAGGAAGGCAAGGGCTGGACCTATGGCAAGGTATTGCTGCAGCATGAGCGCGCGAACATCGCTGGCGTGGCTCGCTCACGTTATCGTACCAGGCGCCTGCGCTCCCAGGCCGCGCATTCCGTTCGCGGTGCCGCGCCGCTCGCCGACGACAAGAACTTCATGCGCCGCCTCGCCGCTGTCGAAGTAGAGCTGAAAGCGCTCGAATATACCGAGCTCCGCACACTTGCGGCGGTCGCTTCGGGCAAGGCACCCGGACCGGAGTCGTCCATTCTGAAGATCAAGGGCACGGAGTTACAGCAGGCTATCGACACGCTTTACATTCAGGCGGCCGGCTATTACGCACTGCCCTACGTGCCGCAGCAGTATGAGCCGGACTATTCCGGTGAAACGATCGGTGAGGGTGGCGAGACGCAGTCCTCGCTGCGCTATTTCAATTTTCGTAAAGCATCGATTTACGGTGGCTCCAACGAGATTCAGAAGAACATCATTGCCAAGCATGTGCTTGGGCTCTGAGGGAAGCTAATGGACTTTTCACTGAATGAAGTACAGGAGATGCTGGCCGACAGCATCGACAAGTTCATCGAGAACGAGTACGCCTTCGACACGCGGCAAAAATACGCGGCCAGTGAGGCCGGCTACAGCGATGACGTCTGGAAGATGATCGCGGAGCTCGGCTGGACAGCCGTGGCGTTCTCCGAGGAAGACGGCGGTTTTGACGGCGACCAGATCGACATCATGGTCATGATGCAGCGCTTTGGACGCGGACTTGTCGTCGAGCCGTATCTCGCCAACATTATCCTCGCCGGCGGTATCCTGAAACGTGTTGGCACAGCGAAGCAGAAAGAGCGCTGGCTGCACGCGATTATGGCCGGCGAACTGCAGGCAACGCTTGCATTCACGGAGCCGCAGGCCCGTTACGACCTCGCCAATATCGCGACAACGGCTACCGCGGATGGTGACGGCTGGATACTCAACGGCAAGAAAGCATTCGTACTAAACGGCGGCACCTCGGAACTTGTCCTTATTCCTGCGCGGACCGCTGGCGAACCTGGTGATGAGCAAGGCATCAGCTTGTTTGCCGTACCGGCAGATGCGGATGGCGTCAGTCTGCATGCCTATCACACGGTCGATGGAATGCGGGCCGCCGAACTGACGCTAAGCGACGTCCAGGTCGGTGCCGACGATGTACTTGGAGAGATCGGCGAAGGCTTCGCCGCACTTGATGCAACGATTGACGACGCCATCCTGGCCGTTTGCGCCGAGGGCATCGGCATCATGCACGTGCTCAAGGACAAGACCATCGAGTATTCGAAGAGCCGTTCCCAGTTCGGCGTGCCCATCGGAAGCTTCCAGGCGCTGCAGCATCGCATGGTCGACATGCTCACAGCCTGCGAACAAGCGCAATCGCTGTTGCTCTGGACGGCTATTACCTGCGCCGCGGGTGACGATCAGTCGAAGCGAGCGATCAGTTCCCTGAAGTACCTCGTCAGCACCAGTGGCCAGACGCTGGGTGAAGAGGCCGTGCAGCTGCACGGCGGTATGGGCGTTACCTGGGACCTCGACGTCGCGCATTATTTCAAGCGCCTGACCGCTATCGGTCAGCTGTTCGGCAACGCGGACTGGCACCTCGACAGGCTGGCCGCCTGACTGATGCCACGTTCTTGCTCAGTCCCTGATCAACTGAGAGGTTCTTCTCGCTCGAAAATACACCTGCTTCGCGGTCCACACTTCGCTGTAGCGCAGAATCCGCGCTAGCACCCGGGACGCATTGTGTTTCCGCAATCGGTCGTCGACTTTTACGCTGCCAACCAGGAGCTTCTCTGGCTCACGACGCTGTTTGTCGACCTGGGCTTCACGGTCCTTTTGTATCGTCTCTTCGGCAAGGCAGGCCTGCAGGTCGCCATCGCAACGGCTATTCTGCTGGCCAACCTGCAGGGCCCCAAGCTGACGATCATCTTCGGTCTGCAGACGAGTCTCGGCGTTATCTTCTACTCCAGTATCTTTTTCGCGACCGATGTACTCAGCGAAAACTATGGCAAGGCGGCCGCTAACAAAGCCGTACGCATGGGTTTTGCAGTCAGCGTCATCGTCCTGGTCATGCTGAGTCTTGCGCTGCTGTACCTGCCGAGCGACAAGCCCGAGACGGCGGCATTCTCCGCCTCTGTTCACGATGCATTCGCCACGATCGTCAACTTCACGCCCCGTTTCATTTTCGGTTCACTGCTGGCCTACTACGTCAGCCAGCATTTCGACGTGTGGGCGTTCCACAAGATCAAATCGGTAACCGGTGAGCGGTGGCTGTGGCTGCGCAACAATCTTTCGACAATGAGCTCACAGGTTGTCGATACCCTCATTTACTCGCTGGTCGCCTGGTGGGGCATCGTTGACCTGGAGACGGCGCTCGCGCTCGGCGCTGCGAAGTACCTATTCAAAGTTGTCATTGCTATGATCGACACTGTGTTCCTTTACTGGGCGCGGCACATGCACAGACTTCGCCAGAGCGTCCCGCAGATCGCCGGGTAAATTCATGAAGCCATCAGGCGTCATCACCATCACGACCGACTTCGGCCATAAAGGTCCGTTTGCCGGCGTGATGAAGGGAGTCATTCTTAGCCGTTTTGCCGACGCAAAGGTGGTCGATCTGGCGCATGATATTCCAGCCCAGTGGCCTCCTGAGGCCGGCTTCTGGGTCAGCCGATCCTACGCCTGGTTTCCTGCCGGTACCGTACATCTCGCGATCGTCGACCCGGGTGTGGGCACCGAGCGCGACATACTCATGGCCGAGATCGACGGCCATGTTTTCATCGCCCCCGACAACGGCCTGCTCGGACAGCTGCTCGACAATGCCGAATCGCCGCACGTCTTCAGGCTGCTCGAGAGCAAGACCGAGGCCCTCGGATTGCCGACCGCCAGCGCGACCTTTCACGGCCGTGACATTTTTGCGCCGATTGCCGCCGAGCTCGCCGCCGGTCGCGTGTCGCTGGATACGATCGGCGAACCCGTCCGTACATGGACGCCCGGCTGGCTCGACGAGCCCGAGACGTCGGAAGGCCGAATTAGCGGAGTTATCGTCACGATCGACGCATTTGGCAACCTGATCAGCAATATTGACGCCAGTTTGCTGGACGGCTTCCGCGAGCCCGTGGCCAGTATTGGCGGCCACCAGATCCCGATGCTGCAAACCTACGGACGCGCAAAGCCGGGCGATCTGCTCGCGCTCGTCAACTCCTTTGGTGTCGTCGAAGTCGCCAAGGCAGAAGGTAGTGCCGCGGAAGGTCTTGGTTCTGATCGCGGCGCGCCATTGCTCATCCGCGAAGGCTATACAACTTAAGCCTGCTGCATCGCCTGTTTCTCGATCTTCGCCCAGGAATCGCGCAGCGTGACAATGCGATTGAACACGGGCGCTTCGACCGTGCTGTCTTGATCATCCATGCGGAAGTAGCCAAGCCGTTCAAACTGCACCGCCTCGCTGGCACCTCGCCAAAGACGGCTCAAGTTTCGCCTCAACAGTCTCGAGCGAGTTCTCGTTAAGAACACTATGGAAATCATCGGCTGCGTTGGGATTGGCATCGTTGAACAGGCGATCGTACAGGCGCACCGAGGCATCCAGCGCATGCTCGCAGGACACCCAGTGGATTGTGCCTTTGACCTTGCGATCTGATGTACCGGTACCGCTGCGTGTGTCGGGGTCGTAGCTGCAGCGCAACTCGACGACGTCGCCCGCATCGTTCTTGATTACTTCGTCGCAACGAATGATGTAGCCGAACCGCAGCCGGACCTCTCCACCGGGTTTCAGGCGGAAGAATTTGCGCGGTGCCTCCTCCATGAAATCGTCCTGCTCAATCCACAGATCGCGAGAGAACGGCAGTTCACGTGTACCAAAGTCAGGATTTCCGGGATGGTTCATGGCTTCCATGAGCTCGACCTTGTCCTCCGGATAATTCGTGAGCACGACCTTGAGCGGACGCAGCACGGCCATGCGGCGCGGCGCCGCGTCGCCGAGCATGTCGCGCACGCAGTTTTCAAGCGCGCCCATCTCGATGAGCTTGTCCTTCTTGGTCACACCTGCTCGCACCACGAATTCACGCAGTGCTTCGGGTGGATAGCCCCGTCGACGCATACCTGCGATTGTCGGCATGCGCGGATCATCCCACCCCGACACGACGCCCTCTTCCACCAGCGCATTCAGTTTGCGCTTGCTCGTGATCGCGTAGGCGACGTTGAGCCGTGAAAATTCAATCTGGCGTGGCCGGTGTTCCGGCTGCAGCTGATCGAGGAACCAGTCGTAAAGTGGTCGATGGTCCTCGAACTCGAGCGTACACAGTGAGTGCGTAATGCCTTCGTAGGCATCTGACAGTCCGTGTGCGAAGTCGTACATCGGGTAGATGCACCACTTGTCGCCCGCGTTCTGATGCGGGATGTGGCGAATCCGGTAGATGGCCGGGTCGCGCATGTTCATGTTCGGCGATGCCATATCAATCTTCGCGCGCAGCACATGTTCACCATCGGCGAAGTCGCCTTCATACATGCGCCGAAACAGTTCGAGGTTCTCGTCGACGCTGCGGTCACGGTACGGACTGTTCCTGCCCGGTTCTGTCAGGGTGCCACGATGCTCGCGAATCTCATCGGCGCTCAGGCTGTCAACGTAAGCGACACCTTTTTCAATGAGTTGGATCGCGGACTCGTGCAGCCGCTCGAAGTAGTCGGACGCATGCGTCAGCCGATCCGCCCAGTCGAATCCCAGCCAATGCACGTTTTCCCTGATGGCCTCGACGTACTCGGGGCTCTCCTTGCCCGGGTTTGTGTCATCGAGGCGTAAAAATGTACGCCCGCCCGTCTCGGCGGCAACGCCGAAGTTCAGGCAGATCGACATGACATGCCCAATGTGCAGGTAGCCGTTCGGCTCCGGTGGAAAACGCGTCACGATTTCAGCGTGTTTCCCGGATGCGAGGTCCTCGTCGATGATCTTGCGGATAAAGTCCCGCGGTTCGCTGTCATTCATGGGGCAGGATTGTACGCGATCCGGCGCAGAGGGGTACTGTTCGCGCGGGGTGTCGCGTACAATTGCGCGCTTCTCGACCCTGCGACAAAAAGTTCTGGAAATGCCGACAATCTCCCTGCCCGACGGCTCCGACCGTCAATTCGACAACGCCACCAGTGGCGCCGAAATTGCAGCCAGCATAGGCGAAGGTCTGGCACGCGCTGCCGTGGCCGTTCGCGTGAACGGGGACCTTTGGGACCTCGACCGTGGCATCGACACGGATGCGGCCGTGGAAATCGTGACCCGTGACTCCGATGACGGCATCGAGTTGCTGCGCCACGATGCCGCCCACGTGCTCGCCGAAGCGGTCAAAGAACTCTGGCCCGACACCCAGGTGACAATCGGCCCCGCCATCGAGAATGGCTTCTACTACGATTTTGCACGCGAAGAGCCGTTCACCGAGAGCGACCTGGAGACCATCGAGGCGCGCATGAAGGAAATCGTCGATCGCGACGAGACCCTGGTGCGCGAAGTCTGGGAACGGGACAAGGCCGCCGAGTTCTTCCGCGGCATTGGCGAAGAGTACAAGGCGGAGATTATCGAGAGTATTCCGTCGGATGAAGACCTGACTCTCTACCGTCAGGGTGAGTTCATCGACCTGTGTCGTGGGCCTCATTTGCCATCGACCGGCAAACTCGGTAAAGCCTTCAAACTGACGCACGTATCGGGCGCGTACTGGCGCGGTGACTCGAACAACGAGATGCTGCAACGCATCTACGGCACCGCATGGTCCAACGACAAGGCGCTGCGCAAATACCTGCACATGCTCGAGGAAGCCGAGAAGCGTGATCACCGCCGTCTCGGACGTGTCATGGATCTCTTCCACTTCCAGGAAGAGGCACCCGGCGCTGTTTTCTGGCACCCGAACGGCTGGGCCGTGTTCCAGTTGCTCATCGGTTACATGCGGCAAAAACAGAACGAAGCCGGTTACCAGGAGATCAACACCCCTGAAATTATGGCGAAAGCGTTGTGGGAGAAGTCCGGCCACAACGCGGCCTTTGGCGACAACATGTTTACGTCAGAGACTGTCGACGGTCGCGTTTACGCCGTTAAGCCGATGAACTGCCCGGGTCACGTGCAAGTCTTCAAGCAGGGCATCACGAGTTACCGCGACCTGCCCGTGCGTCTTGCCGAGTTCGGCAAGTGCCATCGCTACGAACCATCGGGCGCCCTTCACGGCATGATGCGCGTGCGTGCATTCACTCAGGACGATGCGCACATCTTCTGTACGCCGGAGCAGATCACGGATGAGTCGATTGCGGTCTGCAAACTCATTCTTGAAATCTACCGCGGTTTTGGATTTGACGACGTACGTATCAAATTTGCCGACCGGCCAGAAGTCCGCGTCGGAGAAGATGCCGTATGGGACCAGGCCGAGCAGGCCTTGCTCAAGGCGCTCGAGGTTGGCGGCCTCGACTACACGCACAACCCGGGCGAAGGTGCCTTCTACGGTCCCAAACTCGAGTTCGTTCTGCGGGATGCCATCGGCCGCGACTGGCAGTGCGGCACGTTACAGGTGGATCTCAACATGCCAGGCCGCCTCGGGGCGACCTACATCGGCGAGGACGGCAACAAACACGTACCTGTCATGCTGCACCGCGCGATATTCGGCTCCCTCGAGCGATTCATGGGAATCCTGATCGAGCACCACGCCGGTAATCTGCCGCTGTGGCTGGCGCCGGTGCAGGTCAAGGTCCTGACGATAACGTCGGACGCTGACGAGTATGCTGACGAGATCGCGGCAGTGCTTCGTGCGGCCGGGATTCGCGCGGAGACGGATCTTCGCAACGAGAAGATCTCCTACAAGGTTCGCGAACACAGCGTTGCGAAAATCCCGGTGCAATTCGCAGTGGGCCAACGGGAGCTCGAGAACCGCAGCGTAGCGATGCGTCGCCTGGGCTCCAAAAAGCAGCAGGTCCTGTCCCTCGACGACGCCATTGCAGGCCTGAACGCCGAAATCGCCAGCCGCGGACTGAGCGGCTAGACGCAACCGGCAAGCAACTTTAGCGGTGCGCCCGGAGGCTGCTGCCGCGAGCCTCACGGCGGCCCGGTTCGCGGTCCCGCGGACGCAAACGTGACGCGATATCCACTTTACCTGTGCGCCGCGTCACAGATTCGAAAATCTGTCCCCAGCTAGCGACAAATACCCTTTGAGGCAGAGATATACTCCTTCGACGCAAGGAACGCGTGCGATTGGACATAAGACATTAGGAGCAGGCGAAGTGCCTCTGGACGAATTTAAAACCCAAATCTTGTTGCTGCATAGCGAGCAGAGCACCCTGGACAATCTCAGTTCCGGGTTCGGCGACGGCTATACAGTGCACTGTGCAACCAGTGGTAGTGAAGCCCTGAATACACTGGTCGACACACCGATCAACGTTATCGTTTCAGCACAAAAACTCCCGGGAATGAGCGGCCTTGAGGCGCTGCGTGAAGCCAAAAAACGCTCCCCGGACACCATCGGGATCCTGCTCGCCGAAAACGAAGACAAGGGCCTCGAAGCCATGGTTGGCGACAAGGAAGTTTTCCAGATTGTGCGCGGTAACGTAACGGGCGACTCGATTTCGAAGCTGGTAGAGAATGCTACGCAACAGATGCGACTCATGGCATTGGCTAACTCCGCAAACGACGCCGCTGCCAACGTGGACGAGCCGGCTGCCGAACACATCATCATGGAGACCTCTGAAAACGGCTCGACTATTATCAGCGACGGCACCGGTCGAATGCCCGCTCTCGATCCTACGAAGGTTTCGGCGGCCTCCGCAGTAGGCTCCCACTCGGTCGATCTGTTGGTACTTACCAAGGACGACGAGTTTCTTGAGACGATTAAGGAATCCTCCCGCGGTACGCATGGTGTTCACTACGCCAGCACACTGGCGCAGGCGGACCAGATAATTCGCAAGCAAAAAGTCGGCGTTGCCGTCGTCGATGCGGCTATGGTTGGTGAGAAAATTGAACAATTGACCGCGCATCTACGCAAAGGATCGCCACGACTGGTTTCTATCGTTGCCGGCCGTCGGGACGACGGCGAAATGATGATGGACCTTATCAATCGAAGCAAAGTCTACCGCTTCCTCTTGAAGCCGGTATCTCCGGGTCGCGCAAGGCTGGCGGTTGAGGCGTCGGTCAAACATCACCTGGAAGCGCCTGACGCGGCATTCAAGATGAAGGGATCAGCGCAGCCCGCTGCCACTCCGCCGAAGCCGCAGGCGGCGCCTGCGGCCAAAACGGAGCCTAAGCCGAAACCGCAAGAGGCACCGGAATCGAAAGCCAAGACCGAGCCAGTCACTCCCACCGGTGACGCTGAGGCCAAGGCGCCGACCGGAACTTTTACAAACGATCCGCCGTTTGGCTCCAGCCAATTGTCGGCAGGCGAATCGCCTAACGATGACGCCCTGTCCAGCGCATTTGGCGATGACGATTCGAGTTTCACCGAGACGGTAACCGGCCTGTTCGCAACGGTTAGCAAGAAATTCTCGGCGGAAGGGGATAACGAACCGCCCAAGCCAGCGACAAACCAGGGAAGAGTCGACACCGGCAATCGACTCCGAATATGCCGCTGCATCCTCAGGCGGTTCAATGCTCCAGGACCCCAAGATTCTGGGACTCGGCGTTGCCGCGATTGTCGTCGTTGCGGGAGTACTGTTCTGGCTGATGAGCGGATCCGGTGAAACCGTCGATTCCCCAGCGCCTGTTGCTGAGACGTCTGGCGTTACAGAAGGCGTAAGTGAGCCTGCTGCGGACGGTTCCGGCACTGGCATAGAAGTAGGTGACGTTGAAGTAGGTGACGTTGCGCAACAGATTACACAAGCGATCGCTGACGCTGAGAACGCTTTGCTCGAATCCCGCGTTGACGATGCGAGCGCCGCTTTGGAACTGCTCGGCCAGGTTGATCCTCGCAACGAGCGCCTGCCTTTCCTTACCGCGCAACTGGCACAGATTCAACTGCGGTCCTATCTTGTCGACGCGCGGACGGCGATTCGTGAAAGTCGCTTCGAAGACGCGACGAACACGCTCGCAGCGGCACGCTCCCTCGACCTGCCAGACAGCACTGAGATTGGTGCTGTAGAACTGGAACTGAGTACTGCGCAGGACGCACAGCAGACAGAGGACGTTCTGGCACTCGCCAATGCTCGACTGGAAGATGGCGACCTGCTCGACCCGCCGAACGACAACGCGCGATACTACTTTCAACTGGCGCTGTCGAGGGATTCGGAAAGCACGGCTGCTCGACAAGGTCTCGGCGTAATCGCCAGCAAGCTTGCGATGCAGGCCCGCACTGCGACGGACAACGGCAAGCTCGATGACGCTGAGGCGCTTCTGGCTGAATCCAACGCGCTGGACCCGACCAACAGCGAACTGGCAACTGCGATTACGGCCCTGGCTGACAAGCGTACAGCCATTGCCGCCGAGCGGCGCGAAGCTGAAGCGCGACGTCGCGCCGCGGCCGAGAAGCGCGCCGCTGACGCACGTGCTGCAGCCGAACGTGAAGCCGAACAACAAAGGGCGGCTGCGGCGGCCGCCGTAGCGCCTGCTGAAGAACCTGCCACAGTTGCAGAAGAACCTGCCACAGTCGCGGATGAACCGCCGCCGCTAGTAGAGGCCGCTTCGATGGCAGATGAACAGCCAGTGGTTAACGACAACGAGATCGCAAGCAGTGGCGCAGGCGCACAGGCTGTAGCAGATACGCCGGTGGCAACTGCAAGCCAGGCGCCGACGTCTGTGAGGGAATTGAACCGTACCAAGTACGTTGCTCCGAAATACCCGCGGGCCGCACAGCGCCGCAACCTGTCCGGATGGGTTGACATTGTCTTCACGGTGGACACCGCGGGCCTGGTCAAGAATGTCGAGGCTCGCGATTCTGAACCCGGCGAGACCTTTGTGGCTGCCGCAACTCGTGCAGTTGAAAAATGGGAATTCGAGCCTGTCGTCGAGAACGGGCAAGCCGTCGAGAGACGTGTTGGTGTGCGAATGATGTTTGCCCTCGAGTAGCCCCCTTATTCATGCGCTTCAGGCACGCCGAGTAAAAAATCCTTTCCAAACTGGATCAGGATTGAGAATCCCGCTAGTCTAAGCGGGAGTTTTCTTGGCGAAAATTGTGTCACCAGAAACCAATAACAACAACGGGCGACCGCCCCGCAAGCAGCAACGGCGCAGCATCGTTACGCAAACCAAGTTGCTGGATGCCGCCATTGAGGCATTTTCGGAGAATGGCTTCAACGGCACGTCGACGCGCGACATCGCGGAACGCGCCGGTGTCCACCACCCATTGATAACTTATCACTTCAAGAACAAAGACCAGCTGTGGCGGGCCGCGGCCGACAGGGTGTTTCGCAACTTCAGGAAATCCTTGTCCGGGGCCTTCGAGAATTATGCCGATGACTGCCCGAAAGCGCGCATGTCATCGATCATTCGCGATTACGTCTACTATGCAAAGCAACAGCCCGCCATGCACAAGGTCCTCGTTCACGAAGCGCATTTCCCAAACGAACGCCTCGACTGGCTGATCGAAACGCATCTGAAACCTGTCTTCGAACCGGTATTCGCGTTGATCGAAGAACTACAGGGAATAGGCGTCGCGCCGGCCGGCAACGCCAGACTGCTTTTCAACATGATCCGCCTCTCGTCCGGCGGGCTGCTGGCGCTTGGCAACGAACTCAAGGCATCCAGTGACATAGACATCGAATCTCCGGATACGCTGGATGAGATCGCTGACATGATCGTAACCGTCTTCCTTCCGGGCGAGGTCGGCAGCCGGGACTGACCGGCACAAATCCGCCACCGACCGGCAAGGCGGGACCGATTACGACATTACGATGGCGGGCACCCCGAAGTCGCAAAAGGTGGTCGCGGCGTTGAGCGTCGCCGCGTGACGATAGGCTGTGTGTTCGCCGGTCATTGCCTGGTCGTTCAGCTTCCCGGCCGGCACGCGTACAGGTACAGCATCTCCATGGCAATATGGCTGGCCGCTAGCGCTGTAATCTCACCTACGTCATAGGCGGGCGCGACTTCGACAACATCCATACCGATAACATTGATGCCCTTTAATCCGCGCAGGATCGACATGGCCTGGTGACTCGTCAATCCTCCGCACACTGGCGTACCTGTGCCCGGCGCATAACTCGGGTCGAGACAATCGATATCGAAAGTTACGTAAACAGGCCTGTCCCCAAGGACCTTGCGGGCAGCCTCGACAACGGCATCGACGCCACGCTCGTGAACCCAGGGCGCATCGAGTACGTTAAAGCCCATTGTATCGGGGTTGGTCGTGCGCAAACCGATTTGCACCGATGTAGCGGGATCGACGATGCCGTACTTTGCAGCCCAGTAAAACATCGTGCCATGGTCGATACGATCATTCTCATCAGCCCAGGTGTCGCTATGCGCATCAAAGTGCAACAGGGACAGTGGCGCACCGTACTTTTGCGCGTGGGCTTTGAGTATCGGATAGGTGACGAAATGGTCGCCGCCCAGGCTTAGCAGCCCCGGGCCTTTGTCGATGATATTGAAGACATGCGCTTCGATCTCATCGGGCACATTTTCGGGCCGTCCGAAATCGAACAGGCAATCACCGACGTCCGCGACTGCCAGTTTGTCGAACGGATCGAACTCCATACCGTAGGACTTTTCCCATGCCATTATCGAAGAGGCACTGCGAATGCTGCGTGGCCCGAATCGAGCGCCCGGCCGGTTCGTAGTTGCCGTATCCAGCGGTATACCGGTAACCGCTACATCGACACCGGCAAGGTCCCTGGTGTATTTGCGACGCATGAACGAAGTAATGCCCGCGTACGTTGGCTCCGGCGTGGTGCCATACAGACTTTCGCGTGTGACGGCATAGTCGTTACTGTACTTGTTCAAAGTCTATCTCCTATCGCTCGGCATCAGTTCGACAGCGCTTTCTGCAACCGGTCCAGAGCTATGCCGGCCTTTTCGATCAGTTCGTCAGCCTCGGCGTAACTGAGCACGAATGGCGGTGCACAAATGATGGTGTTGCCGACGGCGCGCAGGCAAACACCCTCCTGCATCAGCAGGTCGCGGAAAATCACGCCGGCCTCCTGGCCTTCGTCGAAGCGTTCGAGTGGCTCTTTGGTCTTCACCAGTTCGAAAGCACCCATCAAACCTACCATGCGGGTGTCTCCGACCAAGGGGTGTTCACCGAGCGCGCGCCACTTCTCCTGCAGATAGGGGCCTATGTCGGTCTTGATTCGCTCGACCAGGTTTTCTTCCTGCAACAGCCTGATATTGGCAATGGCTACCGCGCAGGCGACAGGATGGCCCGAATACGTGTAGCCGTGAAAGAACTCGCCGCCTTTTTCGATCAATAAATCGGCAACGCGGTCGCTGACGAAGACTCCGCCCAGCGGCAGGTATCCGGAAGTCACACCTTTGGCGAATGTCATGAAGTCCGGCGTGGTCCCAAAGTAGTCGGCGCCGAACCATTCGCCCAGCCTTCCGAAGCCGCAAATCACCTCGTCGGAAATCAGCAGGATTCCGTACTCATCGCAGATGCGCTGAACCTCCGGCCAGTAGCTCTCTGGCGGGACAATCACACCGCCGGCGCCCTGGATCGGTTCGCCGATGAACGCGGCGACTTTCTCAGGACCGACTTCCCTGATCTTGGCTTCGATTGCTCGCGCTGCCGCCAGGCCGAATTCATGCGGTGACAGGCTTTGGTCACTACCGAACCAGTACGGTTGATCGACATGCACGATGCCCGGAATCGGCAGCCCGCTCTGCTTGTGCATGGGCTTCATTCCGCCCAGGCTGGCGGCCGCAACCGTCGAACCGTGATACGCGTTGTGGCGACTGATGATCGTATGACGATCAGGCTGCCCCATCAGGTCCCAGTAGGTTCGCACCATGCGGATGATCGTGTCGTTGGATTCAGAACCGGAGCCCGCGAAAAACACGCGGTTGAATTGCGGCGGGCTTAGCTTCTGCAGCACAGAAGCGAGTTCGATGGACGGTGGGTGCGCGCACTGAAAGAAATTATTGTAGTACGGTAATTCCTGCATCTGCTCGGTTGCAGCGTCGACCAACTCCTGTCGACCGTATCCTGCATTCACACACCACAGTCCCGACATGCCGTCGAGTATCTTATTGCCATCGGCGTCATAAATATAGACGCCCTCGGCGCGTGTAATGATGCGCGAGCGTTTCTTGTGCAGGCTCTTGTGATCCGTAAACGGATGCAAGTGGTGTTCTTTGTCGAGTTCCTGCCAGTCCCCACGGGACCGTTTCTCAATAGCTGCCATGACTCACCTCGGGCAGGCCGACGCCTGCTGCGTTGATGTTGATTATTCTAATTCTAGCTGTCCGTTTGAGCGTCGTCCGCTCGAGGACCACATGCTGAAACATCAGGTCACGGGCACAGCCGCAAAAACAATTGATCAGAGATTTCCTAGACGTTGAACATCAGGATCTCACGCTCCCAGGGCGTGATGATTTCCTGGAACTCCCGGTACTCTTCGTCCTTCAACGCGGTGTACAGAGTAACGAATTCGTCACCGAGCATGCTGCGCATCGCATTACTGTCTCGCATGGCTTCTATCGCCGAGTAAATGTGACGGTGCAGCTCAATGTCCTTGCCATACGCACTGCCGACGATCGCCTCTTTTGGTTTCAGCCCCTCAACCATGCCGAGATAGCCACAAGCAAGAGAGGCCGCGACAACAAGGTAAGGATTAACGTCACTTCCAGCCAGCCGGTTCTCGATGCGTCGTGCATCCGCAGCCGAATCGGGCACGCGTAAACCGACCGTTCGATTGTCAATCGCCCAGGCGAGATTGACCGGTGATGCATCCGGGTTCATGAATCGACGGTAGGAATTGACGTACGGTGCGAACACCAGCATCGCGTCCGGCATGTAACGCTGCAGACCGCCAAGAAAACCGTAGAACAGTTCGCTGGCCTCGCCGTCCGCATTCGAAAAAATATTCCTGCCATCCTTGTCAACGACGCTTTGATGTATATGCAGCGCGCTGCCAGCCTCCCCCGACATCGGCTTCGCAAGAAACGTTGCATGCATCTCGTGCTCGATTGCCGCTTCGCGAATCGTGCGCTTGAACAGGAACACCTGGTCCGCATTGGAGAGCGCATTGCCATGCAGGAAGTTGATCTCGAACTGCGCAGGACCCATCTCCTGGGACAGCGTGTCGATACGAATTCCCTGCGCCTCGGAGTACGCGTATACGTCGTTAATGAACGGGTCGAAATCGTTCATCGTGTCAATACTGTAAGGCTGTCGTGCACCCTCGGTCCACCCAAGGCGACCCTCGGGCGGCTCGGCTTCGAGGTGCGGATCCGAATGCGGACTCAACAGGTAGAACTCGACCTCGGGAGCTACCACCGGAATCCAGCCGCGTGCCTCGTACTTCGCAAGGACACCGCGCAGAACATTGCGCGGAGACTGCGCAACGGCTGAGCCGTCACGATGATAGCAGTCGAGAAATACAGAGGCGGCTGGATCCGAGGCCCACGGTACCGGACGTATCGTTGTCGGATCCGGCGACAAAAGCATATCGCGATCCTCGACGTTACACGCATTTGCGACATAGTCGCCGGAAATGGTCTGCGAGAAGATCGCCTCAGGCATTTTCATTTCGCCCGAACCAAACTTGTCGGCCGGCACTACCTTGCCGCGCGCCGAGCCCGCCATGTCTGGCACGAACGCTTCGACATCCTCGATATTGTGCTCTCGAAACCAGGATTGAAAAACTTCATTGGTACTCACAATTACACCTGTCGCTGACTCGCGCGCACTCTGCACGCGTCGCCAAACGCCTTGAATATTGCTTTCGAAAAATCGTTCTGCGTAACCGCCATTCCGGATGCCACTGCACCGCCAGCGCGAATCCGGGAACATCGTCGACGCGAAAAGCCTCGATCAGGCCGTCGTCGGCGACCGCCTCAACCGAGACGCCCGACGCGAGTTTGGCGACCCCCTGCGCATGCAGTGAATTGACCATGACACTGTCGGAACCTGCCAGCTTGCGCAGCAGTCCTCCATCGGCGAGGGCCACAGGGTGCGACGGACCGTACTGCGTGTCGAGCGGATCGCCCTTGTTCTCGAGATGGTTATGGTAGCCAGCCACCTCGTGAACTTTCTGATGCAGGGTCCCTCCGAGCGCAACGTTAAGCTCCTGGAAACCGCGGCAGACAGCCAGCAGCGGTACACCGGTTTCGAGCGCCCGCCGGGCCAGCGGCAACGTGACGGCATCGCGATGCGGGTCGTGCAAGGTACCCTCCGCGCTCGGCTCGCCATCGTAATGATGCGGCTCCACGTTGGAGTAGCTGCCGGTCAGGAATATGCCGTCGAAACTTGCCAGTAGTTCGTCGGCATCAACGTCGTCGGGCATCACGGGAATCATTAACGGCAGCGCGTCAGAGCCTTTGATCAACGCGTTCAGGTACTTCTCACCGACCATCTGGAACGGGTGTGGATCGATGACTCGTCGGTCTGCGGGCACACCAATCAGTGGTTTCGGATACATGAAGCGTTTTACTTCTTATCGTTTGCTGTGGCGAATATTAGCACGGCCTAGTGCTCCCACTGACGTGGCTGAAGACGCTCGGCGGCGTTGCACAAGGTGATGCCCAGGCGTGCCCGACGATCTGCAGAAAGTCGTTGCGTCGGACCGCAGATCGACAGCGCACCGAGCACCTCACCCAGGCCGCCGCGAATAACCGCGGCTACCCCGGAAAAACCGTCTTCAAGTTCATCGACCGTCTCCGCGAAACCACGCCGCCGAATTTCGACGAGCTCGATCTCGAGACGACTGCGTTCGGTAATCGTCTTCGAGGTCAGCGCCTCGAAACTCTCTGCCAGTCGCGTCGGAGCCCTGTTCGTCGAACGCGATCAGCACCTTGCCGGTTGAGGTCGCATGAATCGGCCAACGCGTGCCGACGTTTCCTGAAGCACCCACAAAATGGCTACCCGTCACCTCATCGAGAATCAGCATTGTGTCGTCAACGGGAACCTCAAGCGTTGCTGTCTCGCCGGTTTCCTTCGCCATCTGCTTCAGTAATGGTCGTGCGCGCAGCCTGAGATCGTTGCTCGAGAGCGCCTGCACACCCAGCGCCATCAGCGCCGGCCCAAGCCGGTATGCGCCCCCGTTCGGGTTGCGATCAAGCATCGATTCACTGTGCAGCGCCTGCAGCAGGCGGTGCGTGGTGGTCTTGTTGAGGCCGGTCAAAGCACTGACTTCGGCAAGCCTGAGCTCGGGCTTTTCCGGCGTAAACAACTTCAGCAGCCTGAGCGCGCGCAGCGCGGCTTGCGCGCCTTGTGGTGGTGCTTTATCCGCCATCATATGTTCCATATTGTGTTGATCAATTTCACATTATGATAGCAAGGTGCCGGTTGCGGCGCACCGCAAAATCGTTGATGCTCCCCAATATCGTCTGTTCTTACGGATCCACCAATGAAGAAAACAGCTGTAAAGCAGTTACTTGGAGAGCTACGCAGCAGTCAGCGCAAGCACGGCAAATTCGAGGCTATCGAGCTGTTGATTCCGGATCTCAACGCCATTCTCAAGGGCAAGCGGATACGCGCAGACGACGCTGAGAAAGTCTGCAAGGAGGGCTTCTGGTTCTGCGGCGGCACAACGCTGCTGACAGCACTGGGCGAGACTGTCGCGGGAATCCCGTTTGGACAGGATGATGGCGATCCCGATCTTCTCGCCGAACTGGTGCCGGGGAGTATCGCGCCGGTCCCCTGGTCCGAGCGACCGATGGGCCAGGCGCTTTTTCGACTCTACGAAGACGGCGGCGCGCCGATGTTCTCCGATCCGCGAGCCGTGCTTGAACACGCCATGCAGCCGCTCAGGAAGATGGGCCTCACAATGGTTATGGCTACGGAGCTCGAGTTCTATCTCCTGGATGCAAAAGCCGACCGACCGACAGTGGCTGGTCCGCATGTGCCCGGCGTCGGACGCCTGCAGCCCGGCGCGCAGGTCTACCATCCTGACGATCTGTGGGAGATCGAGCATTTCCTGAATGACGTTTATGACTTCTGCGAGGCGCAGAACATCCCTGCCGAGTCGGCGATTGCGGAGTATTCGCAGGGACAATTCGAGATCAACCTGCGGCATATCGACAACCCGGTACTTGCCTGCGACCACGCCGTGCTACTCAAACGCGCGGTAAAAGCCGCGGCACGCAAGCACGGTTTCGTCGCGTGCTTCATGGCCAAGCCCTTCGAAGAAGACGCTGGCAGCGGCCTGCACATACACATGAGCCTTGTCGATCGAAACGGCAAGAACTACTTTTCGCAGGGCAAAGATAGCCTGGCGAGCCCGCCCTTTTCCGCGCGGCTACGGTATGCCGTTGGTGGCCTTGTAAAGACCATGCCCGAAGCAACCGCCCTCTTTGCGCCTAATGCAAACTCGTACCGCCGTCTGCGGCCCGACATGTTCGCGCCAGTGGAGCCGAACTGGGGCGTAAATCATCGCGTGGTATCCATTCGCATTCCGCAATCGGACGCCAACAACCTGCGTTTCGAACACCGTCCCGCCGGTGCCGACGCCAACCCATATCTCGTCACGGCAGCGGTGGTTGCCGGCGTGCACTACGGACTAAAGAACAAATGCGACCCGGGGACCATGGTTGAGCAGGGGGCGAACATAACGCCGAAACTCAAAATCCCCAACCGCTGGGACACGGCCATCGACAAGTTCGAACGCAGCAAGATATTGCCGCAGTACCTGGGCAAGGACTATTGCAAGTATTTCGCCATGAACCGGCGCGCCGAAAGCCAGCAGTTTCATAACAAGATCAGCGCGCTCGATTTTGACTGGTATCTCAGGTCCGTCTGAAGTGCGTCAGGGTAAGATCGTCTTGAAGATGAAGAAAAAGACGATAGCGAGAAATGCACCTGCTGGAATAGTCACCACCCATGAAACAAAAATCCTCGCAACCACTCGCAGGTCGATGGCCTCGATACCACGCGCCATGCCCACGCCAAGAACTGCACCAACGAGTGTGTGTGTCGTCGAAATAGGAATACCGGTACCCGACGCGATGACGATTGTCGTCGCCGCAGCCAGCTCGGCCGCGAATCCGCGACTTGGCGTCAGCTGAGTGATCTTCTCACCTACGGTGGCAATGACGTGCCGCCCGAAGGTCGCCAGCCCCACGACGATGCCGGCGCCGCCGAGCATCAGCACCCATATCGGCAACGCAGACTTCGCGGCGATCGTGCCCGTGGTCGCTATGCCGATTACTGCTGCCAAAGGCCCGATTGCGTTGGCTACGTCGTTCGAGCCGTGCGCAAACGCCATGCCACAGGCCGTTACAATCATCAGAATGCCGAAAACACGTTCTACCGTGTAGAAATGATCTTTCTTCTCGGTTTTGGGATCCGGTTCGATACGATTGATGAAAAATGCGCCCACAAGCGCGATGCCCACCGCAATGGCGAACGCCAGGATGTAACTATCCCGGATATTCATGTCCAGGCCGACATGTTTCAGACCTTTCAGTATCGTGACCAAGGTAATCGTGAAAGCGGCGAGAAACATGTAGACGGGCACCCAGCGCTTGGCTTTTTCGAGCGGGTCGTCCTGGCTCAGGATCAGGCGCTGCACGCTGCGATAGATCAGGTAGGCAATAAAACCCGCCGTCAACGGTGAAACTACCCAGCTCATGACGATCGTTCCGACTTTGCCCCAATGGACCGCGTCAATGCCGATGCCGACCGCAGCGAAGCCGACGATTGCACCAACGATCGAATGTGTCGTCGACACAGGCCAGCCGTTCTTCGATGCAATAAGCAACCAGGTGCCAGCGGCTAGCAGCGCCGCAAGCATGCCGTAAACCAGCAGCTCCGGCGTGGCGGACAGTTGCTCCGCATCAACGATGCCTTTACGAATCGTGCCGGTCACCGCGCCACCGGCGAGCACCGCGCCAAGGAATTCAAAGATGGCAGCGACAATTATCGCCTGTTTGATCGTTAGCGCCTTGGAACCTACCGACGTAGCCATCGCATTGGCAACATCATTAGCGCCAATGCCCCACGCCATGAACAGACCGAACGCCGCCGCCAGGCCGATATATACGTATTGAGCTTCCATTATTCGCCTCTGGGGAGAACTACCGTGCCCCTGGTCTCGTTATTTTTTAGTTTTCTAATTTGCGAGTAGTAACTCGAGTCGGCGGCCTACGCGCTCCGCCATGTCAGCAATTTCACCCGTTAACTGGATGACTTCGTACAAAAACATCGCGTCGATCGGGTCGAGCGTCTTTTCGATCTCGAACAACGCTGAACGAAGCAAACTCTGCTGTTCGTCCGTATGCGTTTCGATCTGATCGAGTTTTTCAATCATGTCGGCGACGAGTGATACCTCGGCCCCCCTGAAGCCTGCCGTAAACAGCTCGTCCAGTTCGCGTACGCTCTTGCGCGCCTGCTTCGCGGCATCGATATTTCGGTCGACGAATTCAACGAACTTGTCCGCAATGGACCGCCGGTATTTGCATCCTGCGGCCTATAATTACGCCCGACACGTCTTTGGCACGATTGGCGATCTTGTCCTGCACCAGCAGCAGTTCAAGCAAGTCCTCGCGCGGCACCGGCATGAACAGGCTCTTCGGCATGTTCAGTCGAATCTCTTTCTTGAGATTGTCCGCTTCATGTTCCAGCGCTTCGATCTCGCCGCGGGCCTCAAGTGCCTTGTCCCAGTCGTCTGCGATAACTGCCTCGAACAAGGGCCTCAGTTGCTTGGCGCAGCGAAACGCGATCTCTATATGCTTTTCGAGCGGCTGGACCGGGGATGAGCCGAAGATATTCGCTAGCATATTGGCCATCTGGATGTTTCCTTAAAATGTCGCGCGACGCTGCGCGAGGCGTAATCCTAGCACAGCGCGCGCCGGCGAAATGAGCGCGTCAAAGATGCTAAACTTCGCAGCCGCCCAATCTTAAGTCAATCCGTAGAAACACGACATGACATACTGGTTAATGAAGTCCGAACCCGATGCCTACAGCATCGACGACCTGCAGCGCGATGGACGTGATATGTGGGACGGTATCCGCAACTATCAGGCGCGCAACATGATGCGCGACGACATGAAGATCGGCGATGAGATCTTCTTCTATCACTCGAACTGCAAGGAACCGGGTATCGTCGGTATCGCAAAAGTCGTGAGCGAACCGTATCCGGACCCTACACAGTTCGACAAGAAATCGAAGTACTTCGATCCAAAGAGCAAGAAGGAGGACCCTCGCTGGATCCTTGTCGACGTCGAATTCGTACGCAAACTGGCAACGAAATGTCACGCTCGCTGAAATCAAGGCACAGAAAAGCCTCGACGACATGATCCTGACGCGCAAGGGCAACCGCCTGTCGATCATGCCGGTCAGCAAGAAACACTGGAACAAGATCCTGAGTATTGAATAAGTCCCGCCTTTTTGTTGCCGTCCTGCTGGTCGTCATCGCCGTGCTCTGGCTGCTGACGCCGGCGAAACTCGAGTCATCCGCGACGACAATCGCGTCTGCCCGATGATCTCGAGGGCTGGCTCGTCGAGAGTGAGCAGCAAGCCGCGAGTCAGCACGGCCTCATCGCAGGGACGGAGAAACGCATCCGCTGGTTCGGCGAGCGTCAGAAAACATCGTACTCGGTGCTCTATTTGCACGGCTTCTCGGCAACGCGCCAGGAGACCGCGCCGCTAGCGGAATACGTTGCAGATGCCCTGGGCGCCAACCTGTTCGAGACCCGGCTGCGCGGGCATGGTCGGGAACGCGACTGGCTCACCGGAGTGCGTGCCGAAGACTGGCTGGCCGACGCCGCCGAAGCGCTGGCTATTGCGTCGCGACTCGGCGAAAAAGTCGTCGTTATCGGCACATCGACCGGTGCAACGCTGGCAGCCGCGATGCTGGGCCAGGACGCGATGGATGCTGTCGATACCCTGGTGATGTTATCGCCCAATTTCGCGCCCCGGGACCCGGCGGCCGCCTGGCTCACCCGGCCGGCAGGGCCTTTGATTGCCCGCGCCGTGGCGGGCGAGACGCGCAGCTGGCAGCCGCATAACGAGGCACAGGGGCGATACTGGTCGACAAGCTACCCAATGGCGGCGGCGGTCGAGATGATGCGCCTGGTCGATCTCGCGAACCGGCAGCTGCCGGCGGCCATCCCGCATCGGTTTCTGATGTTCTATTCGAAGCAGGACACGGTCATTTCGCCGGCCGCCGCATTGGCGGTTTTCGAGGCCACCGCAGCGCCGCAGAAGGCGGTAATTGAAATCAAGGACCCGGGCGACCCCAGTCACCATGTGCTGGCCGGAGACGTGCTATCCGCTGCCAAGACCCGGCAAATCGCGGATGACATCATCGGGTTTATTCTGCGCCAAGCTCCCTGAGCTTTTCCTGCACAGGCAACGCGCCGCCGAGCGCCAGCATGATCACGAGGTCGCCGGGCGCGGCCCAGTCAACGGCGGACATGAACGACTCCATTTCCGTCTCGTAGTGCATGATCTGTAACGGATCCGCGCCCGCGTCTACAAGTTCGTCACGGATGAGACCGAACACCTCACCGTGCTCGCGGCCACGATGGTAGGCAGCGAGTTCAGACACCACGACGCGATCGAGCCCTATCGCCCAGGCATCGCGGGCCAGCTCCTGTATCAGCGCATCGGTGCGATCGCCGGCCTGGCCGAAGCAAAGCACCCTGCGTTTCGCGGGGATTGCGCGCGCCATGTCGAACAGCGCAGCCATGGCCGCAGGGTTATGGGCGAAGTCGACCAGGATCTTGAAGCCGTTCAGATCATAGAGGTTGCAGCGACCGGGATTCTCATCCTGAATCATCGTCTTCAGCCCGGTGCCGATGTCGTCCGTGGAAACGCCAAGGCACCAGGTCAGCGCAGCCGCCGACAGGGCGTTGGCGACGTTATGGCGTGCCGCGCCGCCAAGCGCAATGGGTATTTCCCTGCTTTCACAAATCGGTTCGCGCACGTCTCCTTCAATACGCAACAGCGTATCGCCATCCAGCACGAAGGCGACGCCGCCAGCCGTCGATGTGCCGCCGTATCGCTTCGTTGCCGGCATCGAGGCTGAACCAGATCAGCTCGCCGGGATAATCGCTTGCCCGGGCGCGCAGCAGCGCATCGTCAGCGTTCAGAATGAGGCGACCTTCGGACTCGACGGCACGACTCACTATCCACTTGATGGCCAGTAGCTCGTCCAGGTCCTGCGACCCGAAGTCGCCGAGATGATCTTCGCTGATATTCGTGATCAGCGCAGCGTCGGCGCGCTCGACGCCCAGGCCACGCCGCAGCAGACCGCCTCGCGCCGTCTCGAGTATTGCGACGTCGACGTCCTTCTCACGCAGCACGGTGCGTGCGCCGCCGGGCCCCGACCAGTCGCCCCGATCGAGCACCGTCTCGTTAACGGCTATCCAGTCGGTTGAGCTCAAGCCGACGTTGCGGCCGGCCGCCCGCAATATATGCATCGCCAATCGAACCGTGGTCGTCTTGCCATTGGTGCCGGTTACGACACCGATAGGCACGTCATGAAACCGGTCCCAGTCGAACGCATCCGGGATCTCCCTGACCGGCCAGGTATCGGATCCGCGACCCAGACCGACGGAGACAAAGTCGTCATCCCAGAGCAGGGTCTTGCCGCGCTCGGTGGCTTCATCGATCAGCCACATCAGTTCGATGTTGGCCTCCTCGGCAGCGGATGTCCGAATCGTTTCCAGAGTCTCGTCGAAGTCCGGTTCTTCTTCGCACACGCCCAGCTCGAAAGCGCTCGCCGCCCAGGCCCATTCGTTGATTTCCGACGCGGCATAAAGGGCATCGATCGGCGCCGAGAAAGCCAGGCTGACGCCGCCGGTCATTTCGCGTGATGCAAGTCGCGCGGCAGGCCAGTCCAGCGCCTCGAGCATGCGCGCGACATTATTCGACCAAACCGGCAGCAAAGCCCTGGCCTCTTCCGGTGTGCAGCCGACATCCAGGATGGTACCCGGGCCGTCGAACATCAGGCTGGGCCCTGTCAGTCTGCGAGCATCGAGGAATTTCATCTTGGCGCCGCTACTGACTTGTCGTGCCTATTGAGCCACGTTCAAAGCGAAGACAAGACATCAGTCGCCCTCGTCGCGCGCGATGCGTACACCGCGTTCGTCGCTGATGATCTCGAGATCCTCGGCAAGCTCGAATTCGTCGCTGTCTCGGCAAGTCGGCGACCACCGTCTTCTTGTTGACGGGGTCCGTCGCGTGTGCGCCTGAATTGAAATAAATGATCTGCTTCCAGGCACGCGTCGTGTTGTCGCCAAGAATCAGTACCAGGTCGCCCGCTTCGGCCATCTCCAGCGCGCGTAGTGTCGCTTCCTGTTCGTCCGGAATAACCTCGATCTGGTCGGCCGATATACCAGCCTCGAGCAGCTTGTTCTTCAGCATGACCGCCACTTCGTCCGGACCACGGCCGCGACGATTGTCATCGCAGCGGCAAATGAAGTGATCGAAATGTCCGGCTGCAGTTTCTGCAATGTCGCGAATATCTTCATCACGACGGTCACCGGGCGCAGACAGCACCACAACACGCCGCCCGTCGATATCGAATCGATCGACCAGCCCGCACATGGCGCTAACGGCCGCCGGGTTATGTGCGTAGTCGAGAATGACCTTGAACGGATGCTCGGTATAGATATTCATACGGCCCGGCGCCTGGAAGAAGGTCGAGTCGAACGTTCTGAGTCCCTGGCGAATGTCCTCCAGACTGATATCCATGTTGTAAGCCAGCGCCGCCGCAAACATCGCGTTCTGCACGTTGTGCATCGCGCGCCCCTCAATGGTTGCCGGAATGAGGTGCGACCACAGCAACGGCGTGTGCGTTTCGTTGTCATAGATGGCGATCAGGTGTCCGTTCATGCCTTGCTCGAGAACGAAGGCCTGGCCACCTGCCTGGATATGCTGCTTGACCAGCGGGTGTCCGGGGTTCGTCGTGACATACGAAAGTCGTGCCGCGTCCGTGTAGTCCGCCATCTGCAAACACAGCGTGTCATCCGCATTCAGCACGGCCGCGTCAGTCGCGATCTCGATTGGCACGCGCTTCACTTCGGCAAGGTCTTCGAGCGTGTTCACGCCACGCAAGCCGAGATGGTCGGCTGATACATTAAGACAGGCCGCGACATTGCATTCCTGGAAGCCCAGGCCGCTGCGCAGCATACCGCCACGTGCCGTTTCCATAACCGCGGCGTCGACAGACGGATCGCGCAGGATCATCTGTGACGAGACCGGACCGGTCATATCGCCGGGAACGCTGAGCTTGCCGTCGATATAGACGCCGTCCGTCGACGTCAGGCCCACCGTGCGGCCCGCCATTTTCAGGATGTGCGCGAGCATTCTTGATGTCGTCGTCTTGCCGTTCGTGCCTGTTATTGCCGCGATAGGAATCCGACTCGGCTTGTCCGGCGGGAAAAGCATGTCGATCACAGGTCCGGCGACGTCGCGCGGCGTGCCCTCGCTGGGCGCAACGTGCATGCGAAAACCCGGGCCTGCGTTGACTTCGCAAATGCCGCCGCCGGCGTCCCGATAGGACTCCGTTATGTCTTTGGTCAGGAAATCGACACCACCAATATCAAGGTCGATGGCACGAATCGCGCGGATTGCCATCTCCCGATTGTCAGGATGAATAATATCAGTGACGTCAATGGCGGTACCCCCGGTGGAGAGGTTTGCGGTCGAGCGCAGGTATACGACCTCACCCTCGGCCGGCACCGTATCCTTGTCGTAGCCGAGTTTCGCCAACAGCGTCTCGGCCTGGTGATCGAATTCCAGACGCGTCAGCACCTTTTCGTGCCCAACACCGCGGCGCGGATCCTCGTTGACGATCTCAACGAGCCGCTCGATCGTCTGTTTGCCGTCTCCGACAACGTGTCCGGGAACGCGCTTTGCGGCCGCAACCAGCTGGCCGTTAACCACCAGGATGCGGTGATCCATGCCCTCAATGTAGCTCTCGACGATGACGGTTTTGCCGTGTTCACTCGCTTTGGCAAAGCCGGTCTCAATCTCTTCAGCGGTGCGCAGGTTAACGGACACACCGCGGCCATGATTGCCGGACAGTGGCTTCAGCACCACCGGGTAGCCGATGCGCTCCGCCGCGCGAACGGCGTCGCGTTGTGTGCGGACCATGGCCTGTTTCGGCACCGGCAGACCAAGATCCCGCAAGATCCCGTTGGTCTCTTCCTTGTCGGAAGCAAGCTCCACCGCAATATTGCTGGTGCGTCCGGTCGTCGTTGCCTGGATGCGCTGCTGGTAGCGTCCCTGGCCAAACTGCACGAGACTGTAGCTGTTCAGACGCAGCCAGGGGATCTTACGTTCCTCCGCCGCCCTGACCAGCGACGCCGTGCTGGGACCAAATTCGCGGCGCTGTGCATAGCGAATAAAGCTGTCGCGTTCGTCGTCAAAATTCCAATCCGATGGCGGCGCGTCATCGGGTTTGATCTCGTCCGGTACCAAGTTGTGCAACAAATCCAGCGACAGTTTGCTGGCCCGGCGTCCGACCGCGGCGTCCTTGTACTGGAATACCATGTTGTAAAAGCCCGGCCTGCCGTCTATCGAACGGGTGCGGCCGAAAGTAACGTCCGAGCCCGCGACGTTCTGCAGCTCCAGTGCAACATGCTCCATGACGTGGCCCAACCAGGTACCTTCGTCTTCGGTCATGCGGCGAACGAAACCACCTGGCTCACGATACGAACAGCCGTGCTCATGAAGCCCCGGCAACTGCGTCAGCAACGCGTCGACAAAGTCCTTGCCCAGGCGCACGGTAGGCCAATCCTCGAGTTCGCCGAGGTCCAGCACGTGCCGGATAACCGGGAAGCGGGCAAACATGTTCGGCCCGACAAATACGTTGGTGCTTTCAATTTTCATGACGTACGCCTGTTGTTCTTGTTATTTGGCGAAGGCCGCGCGGGACTCGATATCGAAACGCCCGCCAGCAACGAGTATGTGCAGCTTCACATCGATCAGACTGACAGGATCTCCACGGCGAGCCTGGTCCATGGAAGAATAACTCAGATCGGTCGGATCGATGATCGTAATACCGCCGCTACCGACAACTTCCAGATCATCGCCAGGACGTATGAATGCCGCGGTGTCTTCGTCGAGCCCAATGCCAACGGCGAACGGGTTGTAGGCCAGCGCCGTCAACAGGCGGCCCAGTCGGTCGCGCTCGCGAAAATGCTGATCGATTATGAATGCGTTGGTGAGTCCCAGCCCCGGAGCCATGGTCACCATATCCACCATGGGAGTACTGCCTTCCCTGCCACCGGCGATCATATGCTCGGGCATGAACGCGGCGCCGGCCGACGTCCCGGCCACGTGCATGCCGTCGGCATTGCGTCGTCGAATCAACTGTGCCACGGCAGTACCGCCCAGTGTCGTCGAGAGCCTGAGCTGGTTACCGCCAGTCATAAACACGCCGTCACATTTTTCGATGTACTGCACATCGGCGCCCGACTGGCAGTCTTCGCGCGTTATGAACTGTAAGACCTGTGCGTGCTTGACGCCCAGTTTGCGAAACAACTTTTCATAGTTGCGGCCCGTATCCTCGAGCTCCGACGCGGTCGGAATGATCGCGATCCGCGATTGCTTGCCGCCACAAAGGTCGACGAAGCGGTCGAGGATCTCCGGGTTGTGGAATTTTTCTTCGGCGCCGCCAATAGGGATGATATAGCCGCGCTCGTTACCGTTGCTGCCGTTTGCAGGACTCATTGGATTTAGATAACTCGTCTGTTTGGAGCTGCCCGTTATGATCGTTGCCCTGGAGGGCATTGTTGTTTGGGGGCCGCCGATGTTCGAAAAGGAACGCTATTTTACACGAGATTGCAGCCAATCCCGCGTATCCTCGTGCAAAATAGTGCTCTCTCTTCGGGTCACTTGGCGATGCAGGTCCCACAATCAGGACGATCATCCGTGAAACAAGGAAAAATACCGCTGGGCCGTCAGGCAGAGTATCCGGACAACTACGCACCGGAACTGCTCTGCCCGATTCCGCGCGCGGACGCTCGCGAGCCGCTGGGCCTTACGGGCAAACTGCCGTTCGGCGGCGCGGACATCTGGAATGCCTGGGAGCTTACCTGGCTGGGTGAAAACGGCCAGCCGGCGGCTGCGACGGCGGAACTCATCGTGCCTGCAGCATCGCCCAACATCGTCGAGTCAAAATCGCTAAAGCTCTACCTGAATTCTTTTGCCATGAGCCAGTACTCGTCGGCGGCCGACGTCGCTGACACCATCGCGACCGACCTGGCCGAATGCGTCGGCAGCGACATAATCGCCCGGGTTTTGCCAATCAGTGATACAGAAGCACTGCACGTGTCGCGGCTCGCGGGCGTTTGCCTGGATTCGATGGACGTCGCGTGCTCGGACTGGGAGGTCAACCCAGGCTTACTGCGCAACGCTGGCGATAGCGTCGTCACCGAGGACTTGCACACACATCTATTGAGGAGTCTTTGCCCGGTTACGGCGCAACCGGATATTGGCAGTCTGCAGATCAGCTATCGCGGCCCGAACATCGATCATGCCTCGCTGTTGCGCTACGTCGTTTCGTACCGCCAGCACAACGACTTTCACGAAGCCTGCGTGGAGAGGATGTTCCTGGACCTGATGTCGCAATGCCACCTGGAAAAACTCAGTATCCATGCGCGTTATCAGCGTCGCGGCGGCATCGACATCAATCCATTTCGTAGCAACGATCCGAATGAAAAGCCCTGGAATCCTCGCCTCTGGCGCCAGTAGCCGGCGCTGTTACTCTGAGCCGATATCCTCCGGCGACAGCTCATGGCCCCAATCCTGTTTCGCTGTGAGGTAGCGGCGGTTCCTGTCTCCGACGCCGGTCACGTGTTTGACGCGTGTAATGCCTTCGAGCCCCATCGCCTGAAGATCATTCACCTTCTTCGGATTGTTAGTGAGCAGCCGAAACGGGCTGTCTTGCAGGAAGAACTTGAGTAGTGAGCCGGCGTCACTGAAGTCGCGGGAATCGTCGGGCAAGCCAAGTGACCGATTCGCTTCGTAGGTGTCCTCGCCGGCATCCTGCAGCAGATAGGTCGCAGCCTTTGCCCAGAGACCGATACCTCTCCCTTCGTGACCGGACATGTAGATCACCATGCCGCCCTGCTCATCCTGCTGGATACGTCTCAGCGCCATCGCCAGTTGCGGGCCGCACTCGCAGCGCTCTGAACCAAAGACATCACCCGTCAGGCAACTCGAGTGAACACGCACCAGCGGATTACTCCAGTTTGCCGGATCCCCGATCAGCAGCACGCTGTTGACCGCCATCGATGATGCCAGCGTCGCGAACGATGCCTGACCGTGCTGCGCGCGCAGCTCATCAGCGATCTCCTCGATCTTGCCGAGCTCGGTACGCCTGACACAGGCATACCAGTCGACCTCGATCTCGAGGTCCTGCAACTTGAGCGGCAGCGGGATTGGCCCGAGCACGCTGATTCCGGTCCCGGCCGGCGGTCGCCGATCGGCCGCAATCCTGGTGCCGTCGCGGTCAATCTGGAACAAGGTGCCGTGCTCTTCCAGGCGCTTGCGCACGGTTGGGTCTAGGTAGGTGAACATAGGGCGCGATTATGCGGAAACGCGACGTGGTGCGCCATTGGTACTTGCTGACCTGTCGGTCATTAACTATAATTAATGACCGAAACAGTCAGTTAGGGACCGGAATGAGCGAACCGCGCTTCCAGCGGCGCAAACAGGAGCGGCCAGGGGAAATCGCCGCGGCCGCCTTCGAGGTGTTTTCGGAAAAAGGCTATGCCAGCGCGCGCGTCGATGACGTGGCAAAGCGCGCCGGCGTCAGCAAAGGACTCCTGTACCTGTATTTCAGGACCAAGGAAGAACTGTTCAAGGCGGTAATCAAGAGCGTTGTCATGGCGCGTCTCGATTCCCTGCTGGTCGCCGTCGAGGAGACCGAATTGTCTTCGGAAGCCTTCATCCGCGGCCCGCTGGCCAGCTTCATGAAACGCGTGCCGGGCTCACCGGTCGCGATCGTGATTCGTCTCTTGATCAGCGAAGGCCACAGGCATCCCGACCTTGTCGACTATTACTGGGAAAACGTCGTCTCGAAGGGGCTCGGCGCGATCTCGCGGATTGTTGAGCGCGGTGTCGAACACGGCGAATTTCGTCGCAACGAAGTTACCGAACTCCCGCAGCTTTTTATCGCACCGATGATGGTATCGATGATCTGGAAGATCCTTTTCTCGAAGGCACTCACTCAACACCGACAAACTGATCGAAACGCAGCTTGAAATGATTCTCGCCACTATCAGGGCTTGAACGGAGTCTGGTTATGAAGCTCACGCAAACGGTAACGACGTCGATCCTGCTCGCGACGTTGCTCGGCGCCTGCGAATCCGCCGGGGAGTCCCAGACGTGTCGTCGGCGAACTCGTATCCGACAGACTGGAACTGACGGCTGAGTTCGCGGAACCTATTCTTGAAATCACCAGCGCCGAGGGCGACGTAGTAGGCGCTGGCCAGGCGCTGGTGCGGCAGGATGCCGGGCGTGCAATGGCGCGACTCGCTCAGGCGGACGCGACACTGTCCCAGCACCAGGCACGCCTTGACGAGCTCGTGCGTGGTCCCCGCAAGGAGCAGGTAGCGTCGGCAAGAGCCAACCTTGATGGCGCGGCGCAGGAACTCGCGTTTCGGCAAAGCGAACTCAAGCGGATCCGTGACGTGCACGAGAAGGGTCTTGCCTCCGCCGAGCTCCTGGACAGCACGAAGGCGGCGCTGGATGCCGCGACCGCGAATCACCGCGTGGCGCTCGCGGCGCTCGAAGAGCGCCTGGCAGGCAGCACCGTCGAGGAACTCGAACAGGCGGAGCAGGCCGTGGCGCAGGCGGCTGCAATTCGCGACGGCGCCGTGATTGACGTGCAGCGGCACACGCTGACTTCGCCCGTTGATGGCATTCTGGATAGTCGAATCCTGGAGCCCGGCGAGCGACCCGCGCCGGGCCAGCCGGTTGTCGTGGTGCTGGGCGGGAGCCAGCCCTATGCGCGCGTCTATGTCCCCGAAGTGCTGCGCGTTCACATACGCCCTGGCACTGAAGCACGTGTCTACGTCGACGGCATCTCCACGGCGATTGCCGGCCGCGTAAGGTGGGTCTCCAGTGATCCCGCGTTTACGCCGTATTACGCCCTGACCGAGCGCGATCGCGGCCGAGTCTCCTACGTCGCCAAAGTCGACATCGCCGAGGAAATGGAGCGGCTACCTGACGGCGTGCCTGTCGAAGTTGAATTCGTCGTTACAGGAAGCGAATGATGTCATCGGCGTTCGCCATCGAAGCACGCGGTCTCAGCAAGGACTTCGGCAGTTTGCGCGCGGTAAATGCGCTCGACCTGAACGTGCCGCGTGGACAGATTTACGGCTTCCTTGGACCGAATGGCTCCGGCAAGTCGACAACGATCCGCATGCTGTGCGGACTGTTAACGCCCACGGAAGGAACTGCGCTCGTCCTCGATACGGCTGTGCCCGGCGACACGAGGGCGTTGAAACCGAAGATCGGCTACATGACGCAACGGTTCTCGCTGTTCGGCGATCTGACCGTCATGGAGAATCTGCAGTTCATTGCCGAAATATATTCCTATCCCGCTGCAGACCGCGCGCAGCGCATTAGCGAGCTGCTTGACCGTTACGACCTTCTGCAACAAAAAGCGCAGCTAGCCGGCACTTTGAGCGGCGGGCAGCGCCAGCGGCTTGCGCTGGCCTGCGCGGTGCTGCATCACCCCGAGCTGCTGCTACTGGATGAACCGACCAGCGCAGTCGATCCGCAGAGTCGGCGCGACTTCTGGGAAAACCTGTTTCGTCTCGCTGGCGGCGGCACGACCATACTGGTGTCAACACACTACATGGATGAGGCGGAGCGCTGCCATCGACTCGCTATTCTTGACCACGGCGTCAAGGTCGCGGACGGCACGCCACAGGAGCTGCAGGCGGCGACGGGCATGCACATCATCGAGGTGACTGCCGACGACCCGTTTCAGGCGCAGACAGCAATCCACGATCTCGCGGAAGTTGCCAGCGTGACGCAGCTTGGCGTAAGGCTCCGGGTACTGATTCCGCAGCGCTATGAGCGTCCGCTGCAACGTATTGAAGCGGCACTCGCGGCACAGCAGCTCCGAGCGACAGCAGCGCTCAGTGAGGCGACGCTTGAAGATGTGTTCGTTGCCGTGACACGGAAAGTGGAAAGCACGTCGAAATGATGTCCTGGTCGCGCATCATGGCTATTGTAAAGAAAGAGGCTCGCCAGCTACGCCGCGACCGGCTCACTTTCGGTATGGTCGTCGGGCTGCCGATCATCCAGATGCTGCTGTTCGGCTACGCGATCAACACTGACGTCAGGAACCTCAGGACCGCCATTGTCGACCAGGCACAGACGCACCTGTCACGACAATTCATTGCCGAACTCAGGCAAACACAGGTTGTCGACATCGTCGCATCCGTGCAGACCGTGACGGAGGCCGAAGACCTGCTGCGCAGCGGCCGAATCTCGATCGGCGTTGTCCTGCCGGCCGATTTTGATCGCCGCGTTGCCCAGCGCGCGCGCAGCGCGGTGCAGCTGCTCGTCGACGGCACCGACCCGACTATTCTGGGCGTCGCCAACCAGCTGAGAAGCATACCGTTTGACTTCGACGTCACCCCGCCAGCCGCGAGGTGGCAGCTTGTCGAAACCCGTCCGTACTACAACCCCGAGCGCCGTTCGCCGGTCAACATTATTCCAGGCCTGATGGGCGTGATTCTCACAATGACGATGATCCTGTTCACGGCGGTTGCGCTGGTTCGCGAACGTGAGCGCGGCAACCTGGAACTGCTGATCAATACGCCACTAAGCTCAACCGAATTAATGGTCGGCAAAGTGATTCCTTACATTGTAATAGGCATGCTGCAGCTCGCACTGATCCTCGGCGTCGGCCGGCTGCTGTTCGATGTGCCGGTGCGCGGTAGCATCATCGAGCTTTACCTCGCCGCGACGGCCTTCATAGCGGCCAATCTCGCTCTTGGGCTGCTGATTTCGACCGCCGCGAAAACCCAGTTTCAAGCCATGCAGATGATGGTCTTCATCCTTCTGCCTTCCATCCTGCTGTCGGGCTTCATGTTCCCGTTCGACGGGATGCCAGCCTTCGCCCAGTATATTGGCGAGGTGCTGCCAAACACACACTTCATCCGCCTCACGCGCGGCATCATGCTCCGCGAGGCGAGGCTCGGCGAGATGCTGCCCGGTCTTTTGTACCTGGTTGGCTTCACGCTGGTCGCGATGATCATCGCCGTAACGCGATTCACGAAACGGCTGGACTAGCCGAAATACCCGTGTGCCCGGCGCGACCGGGCCTCGATTCAATGCAAACGCTCGCAAAACGAAGCTCTTTCTGGTCCAATCACCGCACATGACGACACAAAACGAACCAACACCGACAGTTTTTATTGTCGATGACGATGCGGCGATCCGATTCGCCATGCAGGCCCTGATGGATTCCGTCAACCTGGACCACGAAATTTTCGGCTCTGGCGACGAATTCCTCGAGAAGATGACCGATCAGCGACCGGGATGCCTCGTGCTCGATATTCGTATGCCCGGACTGGGCGGTCTGGAGTTGCAGGAAGAACTGATCAAGCGCGGTAACACGCTGCCCATCATCTTCATCACCGGCCACGGCGATGTTCCGATGGCTGTCGACGCGATGCAAAAAGGTGCCGTCGACTTTATACAGAAGCCATTCCGCGACCAGGAACTGCTGGACCGTATTCGCGAGGCCCTGGCAACGGACGAAGAGCGCCGGGTTGCGCAGCAGCACCATGCAGAAGTCGCCGGTCGCCTCGACAGGCTGACGAATCGTGAGCGCGAAGTTTTCGACCTCGTCGTCACGGGCAAACCAAACAAGGTAATCGCTTATGAACTGGGCGTCAGTCAACGTACCGTTGAGATTCACCGCGCCCGGGTGATGGAGAAGATGCAGGCAAGATCACTGGCTGATCTCGTCAAGATGCATATGACGGCCTGAGGTTATTTTCGACCTTAGGGACTACGGGCGCGCCCGACGTCGTTCATCAAACTCCGCGCACTCGATGCATTCATCCGCGTACGGATAGGCTTTCAGACGCCCTTCATCGATAGGCAGGCCGCACTCGATACAGATGCCAAAGTCGCCGGTGTCCATTCTTTTTAGCGCCGCAGAAATCTTGACAATCTCGGTTCGCGCCTCATTGCCCAGCGCATCGACGACCTCATTGTCTTCCTGCTGCTTGGCGCGCTCTTTGGAGTCCGCTTCGTAACCACGCCGGAGATTTGCCGTGATCTTCGACAGACGCGTGGTCAGCTCTTCCTTCTTCTTGTTCAGCTCTGCACGCAACGCTTCATGTGATGCGGCCGACATGACGTCTCCTTTAGTCAAGATCGTGTTCATGTAATACCAAAGCGCGTTGCTGCGAAATTAGTAAATCCACCTACGAAGAAATAAGTAGTAACCGATAGCCGCTAGGGATGTCGACTTATGGAAAGCAAAACCGCCCCGCGTATGCTCAGGGGGAAACCCGGACAACCCTGCAAATGACGCGTCAGGTACGACTATGAAAGAAATAGAGAAGATACTCGCGGTCATCGATCCTACGGCAACCGAGCAACCGGCGATGAACCGTGCCGCCTGGCTGGCAAAACGATGCGGCGCCGAGCTCGAACTACTCGTCTGTTATTACAATGAATACTTGAGCGGCGACCGGCTGTTCGACTCGCCGTCGCTGGAGAAAGCCCGCGACGAAGTCATTCAGGGCCATGAGAAGTACCTCGAGACGCTCGCCGAGCCGCTGCGTGCCGACGGCATCGTGGTAAAGACCTCGGCACGATGGGGCCACCCGCTTTACGAGGCTATCGTCAGGTCGGCGCTGGACAGTAAAGCCGACCTGGTGGTGAAAGACACGCACCACCATTCTGCAGTCGCCAGGGTGCTGCTGACCAACACGGACTGGAACCTGATTCGAACCTGCCCGCTGCCGCTGTGGCTGGTCAAGCCGCAGGAACTTGCGGCGACACCGGTGTTCGTCGCAGCAATAGACCCCATGCACCAGCATGACAAGCCGGCTGCCCTTGACGATGAAATCCTGCACATCAGCAAGTCACTGTGCTGGCAAAACCGACGGCAACCTGCATGCCTTCCATTCCTATGATCCGCGAATCGCCGTAGCAACCGCCACGGCAAATGCCTACATCCCGGTGTCCCTGCCCTTCGATGAGATCGAACAGCAGATGCACGAGGATCATCAGAAGCGATTCAAGGAGATCACCGATTTCCACAAGATTGAGGACGGCAATGCACACCTGGTTGCCGGCCTGACGCACGAAGAGTTGCCGTTGATTGCAGAGCAGCTAAAGGCCGATGTCGTGGTGATGGGGGCCGTCGCGAGGAATCGCTGGAAACGCCTGTTTATCGGCGCGACAGCGGAACGCACGCTGGAACACCTGCCGTGCGATCTGTTAATCATCAAACCTGACTGGTTTCAGACACCCGTCAACCTGCACAGTCACGAAGCCGCTTGATTCCTACCAGGATCGATTCGCCGGAGCATTACAGGCTCCGGCGCGGCACCGTGCATGGCCCCCGACATCGCACCGTGTGACATGATCTCCCTGCCGTGACATACCTGCTGCTGAGACAACTGCACACACTTTTGGCTGTCATCACCATTGTCGGCTTTCTATTGCGTGGCTACTGGATGCTTACCGGCTCGGACAAGTTGCAGCAACCCATTACCCGCATTGCTCCACATGTAGTGGATACGGCTTTTCTGTTGTCCGGTATAGCGATGCTGCTTATTATGTCGCTCAATCCGTTTTCGCAAAGCTGGCTGGTGGCGAAGTTCGCTGGCCTGGTACTTTATATACTGCTGGGCAGTGTCGCTATTCGGCGCGGACCAACGTTGCGAATCCGAGCATTCGCTTTCGTTGCCGCTGTATCTGCCTACGCGTATGTCGTTGGCGTAGCACTGACCAAGTCTCCTGCCAGCTGGATTCGCTACCTCACCTGACAACGAGTCGCGGCCGCGGGCATTCCTGAAACCGTTGCTAGTCTTGCGGCACTTCGCCGATACGAATCGCTTCGCGCGCGGCCAACAATAACCTGTTCGTGTCGACCGGCTTGCTCATCAACGTGCAGTTGTCGAGCATTCGTGCATCTTTAACGACTTTGGAGGTATCGCCGCTGACTATGAATGCCGGAATCTCCATCTCGAAATAACTCTCGAATGGCACTAACTGCCTCGACACCCGTTGATCCATCCAGCAAGTGAAAGTCGGAAATCAGTAGCTTCGGTACTTCGTCCAGATGCCTGATCAGTGCCTTCGTTTCGGTCGCCGATACCGCGGACGCGACACGAAAACCCTCCGCCTCGAGCAACAAGCCCCAGGCGTTGGCGACATTGACGTCATCCTCGATCAGGATAATCAGGCCAGCGGCGGACACTTCGACTTCGGTCGAAGCAACGACCGCTTCGGCGTCTTCCTCGACAGCGTTCGCGATCAACGGTAACTCGACACTGAAACACGACCCTTTGCCAACATCCGACGTAACCTCAATGCGCAGCTTCAACAGATCGCCCAGGCGCTTTACGATAGCCAGCCCAAGACCGAAGCCCTCCTTGCTCGCGCCCGGCGCTTTGCATTGATGGAACTCACTGAAGATAGCCTCGAGCTGATCCTTTTCGATACCGATGCCGGTATCGATCACTTCGACCCGGCAATAGCCGTCTTTTTCGACACACCGAAGCGTGACCCGTCCGTTGTCGGTATAACGAATCGCGTTGGACACGAGGTTTTGTATGACCTCGGCCAACAGATTCGGGTCGCTATTGACGAATCCGTCGGTCGACGATGACGAAAACTCCAGGCCGTGGTGCTGCGCCTGCCGCGCAGACTCGTCGGACAGACGGTCAATAAGTCGCCGTATCGGGAACTCCTCGAGGTCCGGCGCAACCGCGCCTGCGTCAAGCCGGCTGATGTCCAGCAGGGAATTGAGCAGATTGGTCATCGCCGTCAATGAGTGTTGCTGATAGTCGATCATTTCGAGGGCACGTTCGTCGCTCACGGTACGCCGCAGCGCTCCGTTCAGCAGGCTCAGCGCCTGCACCGGCTGGCGAAGATCATGACTGGCCGCAGCCAGAAACGCGCTATTGGCCTTATTGGCTCGTTCCGCTTCCTGACGTGCAGCAACGATTTCGTCCTCCATGCGCTTGCGTTCGGTCACGTCGCGTATGACGCTGGAAACGAAGCGGCGGCCATTAGTCATTACCGGGCTCAGGCTTATCTCAACCGGAAACTCACTATTGTCGTTGCGCTTTGCAACGAGTTCGAAGCCCTCCCCCATGGGCCGCAATTTTGGGTCTGCTAATAAAGGTCTGTCGGTGTGAGTGGTGCCGTTTTCGAATGCGCTCGGGCAGCAGCATTTCAATCGCCTGCCCCAGCATGTCGTCACGCCGATAGCCGAACATCGCCTCCGCCTGCGCATTGACGACCGCAATCTTGCCGTTCTCATCAATGATGATCATGGCATCCGGAGCCGATTCCAACAGCTGGCGGAAGTACGCTTCGGAGTCCTCAGTGGTTCGAGTTGCTCGAATTGTGCTCGTCACGACGAGTCCGTCGTCGGTTTCGATGGGACTCAGGCCCACTTCGGCCCGAAACGAGTGACCATCCTTGTGGCGGCCATAGATTTCCAGGCCAGAGACCATCGGCCGGCCCCTCGGGGCCTTGTGGTAGGCATCGCGCAGGCCCTGATGCCGGGCGCGCTGCTGATCCGGGACCAGGATCTCCACCGGCTCGCCAATCAGCTCGTCGGCGTCATAACCGAACATCTTCTCCGCGGCCTGATTGGCAAGCAGGATTCGCCCTCGCGCATCCGAAATAATCGTCGCGTCCGGCGAGGCATTCAATATTTCGCTAACGATACCGGCCGGCAGCGGAATTTTCTTCATGGACTTTTTCAGCAAGCAAACGGCTCCTGATTATAGGTCTTTCCGGCCGCTTATCTGGACATTTGTTTCGTTATCAGTGCCATACGTATCGTCCCCTATACGTTGCAGGAGACCACCTTGCTAGGCTGCGACACCAGCACGAGGCGGCTGGGCGGGCAGTTTTGCGGGCATCGAATCGGTGGCCGGCGGGCATCCTGGCCGCACCTCGCCGCTACCCTGAATTCCGAACGCATCTATAACGCATCCATAAGGGGTCCTTACGTTGGACAAAGCAGCTTCTTACAACGACACGGTAGTGCGCCAGTTTTCGCTCATGGTCGTGGTCTGGGGTATCGTCGGCATGCTGGTCGGCGTACTACTTGCCGCGCAGCTGATCTGGCCACAACTCAACTTCGATGTGCCTTTCCTGACCTACAGCCGGCTGCGGCCACTGCACACCAACGCGGTTATTTTCGCTTTTGGCGGGTCAGCGCTATTCGCAACGGCGTACTACGTGGTACAGCGAACCTGTCATGTGCGGCTGGCATTCGACAAGCTGGCCGCGTTCACGTTCTGGGGCTGGCAGCTGATTATCGTGCTCGCCGCCGTCACACTGCCACTTGGGATCACCCAGTCCAAAGAATACGCTGAACTGGAATGGCCTATCGACCTGTTGATCGCCGTCGTCTGGGTGGCCTTCGCCATCGTATTCTTCACCACGATCGCGAAACGTCGTGTGAAACACATCTACGTCGCCAACTGGTTCTACGGCGCGTTCATCATCACCATCGCCGTGCTGCATATCTTCAACAACCTGGCGATGCCGGTTTCGCTGTTCAAGTCCTACTCATCTACACCGGTGTTGTCGATGGCATGATGCAGTGGTGGTACGGCCATAACGCAGTCGGTTTTTTCCTGACAGCCGGCTTCCTCGGCATGATGTATTACTTCGTGCCCAAGCAGGCGGGCAGGCCGGTGTATTCGTATCGACTGTCGGTCATACACTTCTGGTCGCTGATCGCAATCTACATGTGGGCTGGTCCTCACCACCTGCACTACACATCGCTACCGGATTGGGCACAGACGTTGGGCATGGTGTTCTCAATTATTCTGCTGGCACCGTCCTGGGGCGGCATGATCAACGGCGTCATGACACTGTCCGGCGCCTGGCATAAGTTGCGTTCCGACCCGATCCTGAAGTTCATGATTGTTGCATTGTCGTTCTACGGTATGTCGACTTTCGAAGGCCCGATGATGTCAATCAAGACGGTCAACGCGCTGTCACACTATACGAACTGGACGATCGGTCACGTTCACTCTGGCGCCCTGGGCTGGGTAGCCATGATGACGATCGGCTCGCTGTATTCGCTCATTCCGCGGCTCTATAACCGCGAAGGCATGTACAGCACGAAACTGATCGATGTGCATTTCTGGACATCGACCATTGGTGTTGTGCTGTACGCGGTATCGATGTGGATCGCCGGCGTGACGGAAGGCCTGATGTGGCGCGCCGTCAATGACGACGGCACCCTGACCTACTCGTTCGTCGAGTCGCTCAAGGCCGTACATCCCTACCACTACTTCCGACTCCTTGGCGGCCTGCTGTTCTTTGGCGGAATGCTGATCATGGCTTACAACGTCTGGAAGACCGTAAGCGACAAGAAACCGGTGCCCGTTGCGGTACTGGATCCGGCGTAAGAGGGAGCCTAAGAAATGCGTCACGAGACGATTGAAAAAAGCCTGAACCTGATGATGGTGCTGATTGTTGTCGCGATCAGCATCGGTGGTCTGGTTGAGATTGTGCCACTGATGTTCAGCGCCGATGCGAACGAACCGGCCGAGGGCATCGAACCCTACAGCCCCCTGAGGCTGGCGGGCCGCGATATCTATGTCCGCGAAGGTTGCTACAACTGCCATTCGCAGATGATTCGCCCGTTTCGCAGTGAAACGGAACGCTACGGCCCATTCACGACGGCCGGTGAGACGGTCTACGATCGGCCCTTCCAGTTTGGCTCCAAGCGCACCGGCCCCGATCTCGCGCGCGTTGGGGGTCGCTACAGCGACGACTGGCACCGCCTGCACCTGACTGATCCACGCGCATTGGTGCCTGAATCGAACATGCCGGGCTACCCGTGGCTGCTGGAAAATACAGTAGACCCGGACTTGATAACGACCAAGCTGAAAGCGCTGCGGTTCCTCGGTGATCCCTACACCGAAGAGCAGATAGCCGGGGCAGCGGCCGCAGTGCAGGGTCGCTCAGAGATGGAAGCGATGATCGCCTACCTGCAAGGGCTGGGCACCAATCGCCGCGACAGGAGGTAGGCCCTGATGGACGTTAACGACCTTCGCGGCATTCTTACCGCCGTCATATTTTTCGCTTTCATCGGTATCTGGGTATGGGCCTGGAGCAGCCGACGCAAGGCGGAATTCAAGGCTTCCGCGGCCCTGCCGCTGGAAGAAGACCACCCTATTTCTAATAACGAGCGGGAGAACATCTGATGCCTGCATTCTGGCACTGGTTCGTTGCTGCTGGCACGATACTCTTCGTCCTTTGGTGCACATGGCTGATCGCCTGGTCGGCCAAACAGGGTCCACAAGACATTCCGGACGATGAGGTCGTTGGTCATAAATGGGACGGCGATCTCCAGGAATGGAATAACCCGGCTCCGAAGTGGTGGCTGTACCTCTATTTCATAACGATCGCCTGGGCGATCGGCTACCTGGTCGTCTTTGGCCTGGGCAGCTGGGAGGGAACACTGGGCTGGTCGCAGCAGGGCCAGTACGAGTCCGAAATGCAGGCGGCGGCAGCTCGCTACGAACCGATCTATGAGAAGTTCGCGGCTATGGACTTCGAAGAACTCTCGATGAATGCCGACGCGAACAAGCTGGGCAAGAGCCTGTATGCGAGTTACTGCACGACTTGTCATGGGTCGGACGCCCGTGGCGCTACCGGTTACCCAAACCTGACGGACGATGACTGGCTGTACGGTAAATCCGAGGCCGCAATAACGTCGACGCTGAAGAATGGCCGCACTGCGGTCATGCCGGTTCTGGCACCTGCCCTGGGTGGCGACCAGGGCGTCGACAACATGGTCAGATACGTGCAGAGCCTCGGCGGTATCGTAGCGGCCGATGACCCGGCTGCGCTGAGCGCCAAACCGATGTTCGTCGCTTTGTGCAGCGCCTGCCACATGCCAGAGGGCACCGGCAACCAGGCACTTGGCGCTCCGAACCTGACCGACGACGTCTGGCTGTACGGTTCTTCGGATGACGCGATTCGCACAACCATCGTACAGGGACGCAACGGCCTGATGCCCGCGCATGGCGATTTGCTCGGCGAAGACCGCACCAAGATCCTGGCCGCGTACGTATACAGTCTGTCAAACTGACGGCCTGTCGAATCAAGACGACTATCGTCGGGTGACTGCCAGTAATGATTAGCGAGGAATACCGTGGTGCCCAACAGTGGAGCCGCAACAAGCAGGCGGCTTTCACGGTCGTCTGGATCTCCTTCCTCAGCGCTGCTGTGGCGACCATGGTTTTCTTCGCCATTTTTGACCCGGCGGATCTTGGCCATCTGATCGACGATAACCTTCAGCTCGGCCAGGATCTTGGCTACGCCGTCGGCTTTTTCTTCTTCTGGGTGCTTTGCGTCCTCTGCTCGGGCGTAACCGCGTTTCTTGTGCGTACCGCCCCGAAACGCGACAAGAAGCACAGGGACCAATGAGCAAGCCACAAGCCGCCTCGATGTACGAGAGCGCGAAGAAGATCTACCCGCGAGAAATCGGCGGCCGCTTCGACAGACTCAGCAAGCTCGCCACAACCATCTTACTCGGTCTCTTCTACCTGGTTCCCTGGCTGCTCTGGGACGATCGCCAGGCGATTCTGTTCGATCTTCCTGCGCGCAAGTTCTACCTGATCGGACTGACCCTGTGGCCGCAGGATTTTCCATTCCTCGCAATGCTGCTCATGATCCTGGCGTTTTCGCTGTTTTTCTTCACTGCGCTGGCCGGTCGCCTGTGGTGCGGATTCGCGTGTCCACAGACGGTCTGGACGGAAGCTTTCATCTGGATGGAGCAATTCACCGAGGGCACGCGCTCGCAGCGCATGAAACTCGACAAAGCGCCCTGGTCACTCACGAAGTTGCGCAAGAAAGGTTCCAAACAGTTTCTCTGGATTAGCTTCTCGATGTGGACAGGGTTTCACGTTCATCGGCTATTTCACGCCGATTCGTCAACTGGGTGTCGACATTCTCGCGCTCGACGTTGGCAGCTGGACGCTCTTCTGGGGCCTGTTCTACGGCTTTGCCACGTACGGCAATGCCGGCTACATGCGTGAACAGGTCTGCAAGTACATGTGTCCGTACGCGCGTTTCCAGAGCGCGATGTTCGACAAAGATACGCTGATCATCTCCTACGATGAAAAGCGCGGCGAGCCACGCGGCGGCCGCAAGCGTTCGGTTGATGCCGAAGCAAGCGGGGCTCGGTGACTGCATCGACTGTCAGCTCTGCGTGCAGGTATGTCCGACCGGCATTGATATCCGCGAGGGCCTGCAGTACGAGTGTATCGCCTGTGCGGCCTGCATCGATGCCTGCGATTCGATCATGGACAAGATGAACTACCCACGCGGCCTCGTCCGCTTCACGACCGAACACGCAATACAGAACGAAGGCACGCATGTATTGCGGCCGCGTGTGTATGTCTATGCAGCGCTCCTCCTGATAATGATTACGGGACTCGCAACGGCGATGGCTTCGCGCACGCCCGTCATTCTCGATGTGATCAGGGACCGGAACTCGCTGTATCGCGAGCTACCGGAAAACTATGTCGAGAATATTTATACGATCAAGATCATCAATCAGAGCAACGATGCGCGTGCCTTCTCGCTGAGCATCAGTGGCATGCAAGGCGCTGTGCTCGATGGTGTCGGCGACAGCGTGCAAGTCGAAGGTGGGGGCATTGTCTCACTGCCCGTCCGGGTAAAAGCGCGACGCGAAGACGCTCACGGCGTCAACACGATCCTCTTCAGCGTCGGGGCATTGGATGACGCGTCGGTCGTTATAGAGGAAGATAGCCGCTTCATAGGTCCGATGCCCTAAAAAGTTATGGTTCGCGAAGACACAAAGCCCTGGTATCGGCAGTTCTGGCCGTGGTTCATCATTGCGCTTCCGGCTTCGGCGGTCGTGGGCGGCCTGACCACGTTCTGGATATCCCTGCAAACGACTGACTCACTGGTTGTGCAGTCTGACGACGGCATGCAGATCGTGGCAGAGCGCCGCGTTGATGCGGAGCAACTCGCTGCCGAACTCAATCTCGCGGCACTGCTGAACATTGATCTTGAGTCGGGTGCCGTGCTGGCCGCAATGCGAGTCGGCGATCTGGACGTCCTGCCCGCCGCGCTGCAACTGGAATTCTCGCATCCGGCTTTCGTCGACCGCGATCAGCGTATCGCGCTGAATCGTGCGCCACCCGATGAGGCGGGCAATCCGGTCTGGTCGGGCCATTTTGTCAGCATCCCGAACGGTCGCTGGTATGTGAGCCTGACATCGAACGATGACTGGCGGCTTTCCGGCGAGTGGCAAGGCGAGTCACAGATAACGCTTCGCCCGGCCGAAACACACGATGTCGACGAGCGCTGACACCTGCTTTCACTGCGCTCTGCCCGTTCCGACCAACTGCAAGATAACCGTCGAGATCGAGGGCGACAGCCAGCCGGTCTGCTGTCCAGGCTGCAAGGCCGTTGCCGAGCTGATTCGCGACTCAGGATTGAGTGGTTATTACGCGATGCGCGATGCCCCTGCCCCGGGTGTCGGGCGCCCGGTCGACGAAACCGCCGAGTGGCAGGTGTTCGATCGCGACGACATGCTGGATGCATTCGCCGAGCCGGATGCCGAGAGCGTCGAGGCCACGATTTACGTTGGCGGAATGTACTGCGCCGCATGTAGCTGGCTCATTGAGACGACACTGACCAAGCGTCCGGGTGTCGAAAAGGCGGAGGTCAGCCCCGTTACGCACCGCCTGCGTGTGCGCTGGCGACCCGACGAGACACAGTTCTCGGAGATTCTCGGCACACTTTCGAGCCTCGGCTATCAGCCGCAGCCGCTGGCTCCGGAGAATACGGCGCGCCCCGAGTTGATCGAGCAGCGTACGGCGCTCAAACGCCTGTTGGTCGCTTCTCTGGGCATGATGCAGGTGATGATGTTTGCCGTCGGGCTATACGCCGGTGACTTCCAGGGTATCGATCCGGAGATGCGGCGTTTCCTGCGGATCGTCAGCCTGGTGGTCACGACGCCAGTCGTGCTGTATGCCGGGCGTCCGTTTTTTGCAGCAGCCTGGCGCGGTGTCATCTCGAAAAAACCGGGCATGGACCTGCCGGTGTCGATCGCGGTGGGTAGTGCCTACCTCGCGTCAGTCTATGCAACAGTCACCGATGGCGCGGCCGTCTGGTTCGATTCCGTAACGATGTTCGTGTTTTTCCTGACACTCGGGCGCTTCCTCGAAATGCGTGCGCGACATCGCTCCATCGACCGAAGCACGGCGCTGTCGTCCGTGCTTCCAAATACGGCGACGAAAATTGACGGCGATGATCGATACGTTGTTCCAGTAAGCCAGCTGCTGGCCGGGGACATGGTCCTGATACGTGCAGGTGATGCGATTCCCGCTGACGGTGTGATCGAAAGCGGCGAGACTGCGGTCGACGAAGCACTCCTGAGCGGCGAGGCTACGCCACGTCGCAAGACAGTCGGCGACCCTGTTGCGGCGGGCAGCGTCAATCTCGACGGCCTGATCACGATGCGGATCCTCCGTACCGGCAGCGACACTGCACTCGGGGCCATAAGCCGACTAAGTGAACGGGCGCGCTATACGCGCCCGACGTTCGTCACACTTGCGGATCGGATCGCCAGCTACATCGTCATCGCACTACTGGTAGTGGCCGCTGTCGTCGCAATTTCCTGGTACTTGATCGCGCCCGAGCGGGCGTTCGTTGTCACGCTATCGGTCCTCGTGGTCACCTGCCCCTGCGCACTGGCGCTAGCCACGCCTGCTGCCTTTGCCGCGGCGGGCAGTCGACTGTCGCAGCTGCGACTGCTGGTGACGAACGGCAACGCGATTGAAGCGCTGTCACGTGCGACTACCATCATGTTCGACAAGACCGGGACATTGACTCTCGGGCAGCCCAGGATTGCGTCGGTTATGGTTTTCAACGAGGCAATGACCGAGTACGACTGTCGACGAATTGCTGCAGCACTGGAGACCGCTTCAACACACCCTCTTGCACTGGCTTTTGCCATGGACGCCGCGCTCCCCAATGTATCGTCGCAAGAAGTCGAAATCGGACAAGGCGTTAGTGGCGTCATTGATGGTCGTAACTGGCGCATCGGCAGCGCCGCATTCGTTGGCGGGGGCGCGGCCGACGTTTCGACGCAAGGGGATGCAACGGCGACCAACGTCTTTCTTGGCGTCGACGGCGAGGCAGTCGCCTGGTTCGCGCTTGAAGACGAACTCAGGCCCGATGTCGACAAGACGCTGCAAACACTGTCGCAGATGGGACTGCGTATTGCGCTGGTCAGCGGCGACAACCGCGACGCGGTCGGAGAACTGGCGGCCAGGTTGGGTATCGCCGAATTCCATTCGGATTGCACGCCGCAACAAAAACTCCTGATCATCGAGGCTGCACAAGAAAACAACGAGCGCGTCGTCATGGTGGGCGATGGCATCAACGATGCGCCGGTACTATCGGGTGCTGACACCTCGGTAGCTACCGCAGAGGGCGCACTGCTTGCACAGACCAGTGCCGATGTAATCATGCTGGGAGAGTCGCTGAGTCCGTTGATTACGCTGCTAAGAATGTCGACGAGAACGATGCGAATAGTACGGCAGAACCTGGCTTGGGCAATCGTATACAATGCGCTGGCATTACCGCTGGCGGCGGCCGGGCTTGTGCCGCCCTGGCTTGCTGCGATTGGTATGAGTGCAAGCTCGCTGATCGTTGTGTTGAACGCTTTGCGCCTGAGTCGATTTAACGGAACCTCTGAATAATGTCCGTTCTCTATGTTCTTATTCCGCTCGCGCTGCTGCTGTTGGCCGGCGCTGTCTGGGCGTTCTTCTGGGCCGTCGGCAGCGGCCAGTTTGACGACCTCGATACACCCGCTATACGCATCATCATGGATGACGACACGAAACCGGACGACAGTGACCCGTCATGAACGAAGCCCTGCCTCTTCTCGCTGCGGCGTTCGTCACCGGTCTGCTCGGTAGCGCGCACTGTTTCGGTATGTGTGCCGGGCTCTCCGGTCTCTTCGCCGTCAACGCGAGCGTCGCATCGCTGCGCTCGCAACTGCCAATGGCCGTCGTCTACAACGTCGGCCGCGTCATCAGCTACGCGGTATTTGGCAGCATTGTAGGCGCACTCGGCAAATCCATCGTTGGCGCAATACCTCACCTCGCGGCACCCGTCAGACTGCTCAGTGGTCTCCTGATTATCATCGTGGGACTGCAGGTGGCGTTCAACTGGCGCTTCCTCGCCCCTGTGGAAAAAGCGGGTGCGAAACTGTGGAACCGTATTGCGCCAGCCGCCAGGGGCCTGCTGCCGGTTACCAGCCTGCCGAAGGCGCTTGGCCTGGGTTTGCTGTGGGGCTGGCTGCCCTGCGGGCTGGTCTACAGCGTGCTGTTATTGGCCGCAAGTACGGCCAACGCGGTCAACGGAGGGCTCGTCATGATCGCGTTCGGCATGGGCACCATGCCCGCCATGATCCTGACCGGAATGAGCGCATCCAAACTATCTCAGTTCATGAGTCGTAAGCGCCTGGGAGCCGGATTGCTAATCGTGCTAATCGGTGTACTCACGCTGGCTATGCCGGTCATGAAGTTCTCGGGCGATTCGGAGAAAGGAACGCACAGCGAGCACATGATGTGAGCCTCAATGTGAGCCTTCCGCCTCGAGCCGACGTTCCAGCCATTGCAGCGACGAATCGGCGTACATCAGGCAAGCAACGTTGTTGACGAACGGATTGCCCGCGTCAATGCGCTCGAGCTTATCCTGCATGCCGAAGAAGAACGGGTGCGGCGAAAGCAAAATATCGCAGTCGAGATCCGCGATGACTCCAGCGCTGGCGACCAGCTTGTCGGCAACCCCGCTGTCCGTAAACCTGAAACCCTCCGCTGACACGGCGCTCATGCTATCTGCGTAGACGACGTCATAGCAAACGTTCAACGCGCAGGATTGCCAGGTCCACGTGGTGCCGCCCGGCGCGTGACCCGGCGTGTAGACGGCTTTGACATCGACGGACCCCACGGTCACTACCTCGCTGTCACCAACAGCGACAACGTCTCGTACGGACGGAAATTTGCCTTGCTCCAGGTCTGCCACATACTGCGGATCGTCTTGACCCAGGTGGCCGGCGACGAGTGCTTCGCGACCGGCCTGGCTGGTAAAGACCGTGGCGCCTGTCAGTCGTTGTAGAGCGGCCAGGCCTCCGGCGTGATCAAAGTGCGCATGCGACACCAGGATTGCCTTGACGTTACGGGTATCAAAGCCGAGCTCTTGAATGCTGGCATCGATCAGGGCGGCTGATTGAGGCAGACCGCCATCAATCAGGATCAGGCCGTCATCGGTTTCGATCAGCAGGGAGCTTAAGCCCTGCGTACCGACGTACCAGGTATTGCCATGGATACGAAAGGGATCCTGCGGTTCGTTCCAGCCCTCGCAATTATCGCAGTTGATGGCTTCATCGGGTTCGAGCACTCGAGGCCCACAGGCCGAGAGAAGCAAGGTACCCAGCAGCACGTAACAAGTCAGCTTCATAACATTGCCCTGTAAAAAAGTCGTAAGGAAACAATCAGCAGGAAGAAACCGAACAGCATGCCGAGTCGTTTTTGTGAGAGGCCGTGGGCAATCCGGGCACCGATCGGCGCCGTCAACACGGTCACCGGCGCGATCAGCGCGAAACCGACCAGGCTCACATAGCCGATGTTTCCGGCTGGCAATCGTGGGTCTCCCCAGCCCGTCACCACGAATCCAAAGGTGGCCGGCAGGCTAATGATCAGGCCAAACAGCGCCGCCGTACCGACAGCTCGGTGGATGGGAACATTGAAAAAGGTCAGCGTCATAACCGAAAACGTGCCGCCGCCGATTCCCATCATGCTCGAAAAGCAACCGATCGCTGTCGGTATAACGGTTACGAGCGGGCCCTGCGGCACCGCCTCTGTCAGGTTGCGATTCTCGGGCAGTAACACCATCTTGGCGGCGACCAGCAGCGCCAGCGTGGCAAAAACAAGTGCCAGAACACGGCTGTGAACGAGCGAAGCAATCCAGGCGCCGAGCAGCGCACCCAGCAGAACGAAGATAGCCCAGCGTTTCACAATATCGACGTCAACCGAGTTTCGCTGGTGGTGCGCCCGCGCCGACGATATCGACGTCGGCACAATGGTCGCGAGGGATGTCGCAACGGCGATGTGCATACGAATGGCCGGATCGACGCCAAGGAAGCCCAGCGCCGCTTCAAGCACCGGCACGATAACGATGCCACCGCCGATTCCGAACAGGCCGGCAAGGACGCCGGCGACACAGCCCGTCGCCAACATCGTAATAGCGAGTATGAGCCATGGATCCATTCGTAAGCAGCTTCTGTCAGTTACCGAGCGCTGCGGCGTGGTGTTTGAGGTGATCTTCTATGAATGTCGAAATGAAATAGTAGCCATGGTCGTAGCCCGCATGCACACGCAGCTCGACGTCGAGTCCGCTCTCCGTCGCGGCCTCCGCAAACAGCTCCGGCCTGAGTTGTTCGGCAAGGTACGGATCCTCGGCGCCCTGGTCGATGAGGATCTTGCCGAACGCTTTGGCATCGGCAACGCTGCGGGCGACTTCACACGCGTCATAGTCATGCCAGGTCGCCGTATCTGCGCCCAGGTAGTAACCGAGAGCCTTCTTTCCCCACGGGCTATGCAGGGTCGTGCATATGGGTGCAAACGCTGACAGTGACCTGTACTGGCCCGGATTTCTGAGGCCGATGGTCAATGCCCCGTGGCCTCCCATTGAGTGGCCGGTAAGGCCGTGCCGATCCGCGTCGCCGGGAAAATTGTCGAACACTGCGCGCGGTAGCTCCTGCGTGATGTAGTCGTACATATGATAGTGCCGCGACCACGGTTCTTCAGTTGCGTTCAGGTAGAAACCCGCGGCAAGGCCGAAATCGTAGTCTTTGTCCGGATCGTCGGGGACGTCATCACCGCGCGGGCTCGTATCCGGGGAGACCAGCATCAGCCCAAGTTTGGCCGCAACCCGCTGTGCGCCGCTCTTCACCATGAAGTTTTCTTCGGTGCACGTCAGCCCCGAGAGAAATGTGAGGACCGGCACCTTGCCAGAAGCGGCCTGCGGCGGTACGAAGACCGAAAACTGCATGTCGCCCTGGTTGCACTCGGAGGCGTGACGGTAAAACCCGATGCGGCCGCCGAAACAGCTTGTTTCGCTAATTGTCTCAATAGTCATGGAGACGAATTATGGCCTAACGTTTCTGGAATACCAGCGTCGCGTTCGTTCCACCAAAACCAAAGCTGTTCGACATCGCCGTCTTGATGCCTGCATTGTCGACGCGCTCGGTAACCAGCGGCGTGCCTGCGACAACGGGATCGGGCTCGCCGACATTGATCGACGGCGCAATGAAATCATTGTCCAGCATCAACAGGCAATGAATGGCTTCCTGAGCCCCGGTAGCTCCCAGGGAATGTCCGCACATCGATTTCGTCGAGCCGTAACGCGGCATGTCTGCCGCCGAACATGGATTGCATGGCCTCGACCTCTTTGACGTCGCCTACCGGCGTACTGGTGCCATGCGTATTGATATAGTCAATCGAACCTTCGACAGTCGCGCGCGCAAGGTCCATGCAGCGCAGCGCACCCTCGCCCGACGGCGCGACCATGTCATAGCCGTCCGACGTTGCGCCGTAGCCAACAAGCTCGGCATAGATCTTCGCGCCGCGCGCTTTGGCGTGCTCCAGCTCTTCGACGACCAGCATGCCGGAACCTGCGGCAATGACGAAGCCATCCCGGGTGGCGTCATAGGGACGCGAAGCGGTTGCGGGATCGTCATTGTACTTCGCAGACAGCGCACCCATCGCATCGAACAGGCAGGCCAGGGACCAGTGCTCCTCCTCGCCACCGCCAGCAAACACGATGTCCTGCTTGCCCAGCTGAATCTGTTCGGCGGCCGCACCGATACAATGCGCGCTTGTTGCACACGCCGATGTAATGGAGTAGTTGACGCCCTTGATCTTGAACGGTGTCGCGAGACAGGCTGATACGGAACTGCCCATCGTACGAGGCACTCGATACGGGCCCACTTTGCGAACGCCGCGGGCGCGAAGGATATCGGCACTCTCGACGATATTGTGACTGGAGGCGCCGCCGGAGGCGGCGATAAGGCCCGTGCGAACGTTCGAAACATCGGCAGCGTCAAGTCCGGCGTCCTCGATCGACTGTTGCATCGCAATATAGGCGTACGCGGCCGCATCGCCCATGAAGCGCAATACCTTGCGATCAATCGCCTCCTTCGTATCAATGTGGCAGCTGCCGGAGACCTGGCTGCGCAGCCCCATTTCCTTGTAGCTCTCGTTTGCCACGATTCCGGAACGACCCTGACGCAGCGATTCGAGGATTTCGTCTTTGTTGTTGCCGATACAGGAGACCGAGCCGATGCCGGTAATTACTACACGCCGCATGAATATTTCCTAGAAGTCTTCGGTGGAAGTGAACAGACCGACTCGCAGGTCCTCAGCCGTATAGATTTCCCGGCCGTCAACGGACAGGGAGCCGTCAGCAATCGCCATGTTGAGCCGGCGAGAGATGACACGCTTGATATCGATCTGAAACTGGACCAGTTTTGCTGTCGGCAGAATCTGCCCTGTGAATTTGACCTTGCCGACGCCGAGGGCACGACCCCTGCCCGGTAGCCTCTGCCAGACCAGGTGAAAGCCGACAAGCTGCCACATCGCGTCAAGTCCGAGACAGCCGGGCATGACCGGGTCACCTTCAAAATGACATTTGAAGAACCAGAGATCGGGCTTGATATCGAGTTCCGCCCGGATTTCACCCTTGTCGTATTTGCCACCCTCCTCGCTGATGCGCGTGATGCGGTCGATCATCAGCATGTTTGGCAAAGGCAGCCGCCCATTGGTCGGGCCGAACAGCTCGCCATGACCGCTCGCGAGGAGTTCGTCGTAGTTGTAGGAATTCTGTCGAGCCGGCAGATTTGAAGCAGTATTACTGTCTGTCATGCGCCCTCCGGCGTAATTGTTCTCATTATGCGCTCGGACAACCGGCCCGAAGTCTCGCCAGCCCCCAATTTTAACCCCGCGAAAACGGCATGGGTTTTGAAATCGCGCCATTCGGCCGATTGGCGCCGCTAGGCCTTGTCGTAGTCTAGCAGGACCTCGTCAGTCTGCGGTCGCGACTGGCAGGCGAGGACGAAGCCCGCCTCGAGCTCCCAGGGCTCCAGCCCGTAATTGGTCTCCATCTGCACGGCGCCCTCTCGAACATGGGTCCGGCAGGTCGCGCAGACGCCACCTTTACAGGAGTACGGCAGCTCGATGCCGTGGTCGGCCGCGGCGTCCACGATTGACTTGTCATCGCGCGCCATCGCGAATGTCTTCTTGTGGCCGTCCATGATGACCGTCACCGTGGCGACGTTCTCTGACGGTGCCGCAGCGGCGTTCTTACCCGCGCTCGCCGGCTCGACAGGCGATTTTCGAGGTGCCCCAAAGCGCTCGGCGTGTATCGTATCTTCCCCTAAACCGAGCCCACGCAAAGTAGCCGCGACTGTATCGATCATCGAATCGGGGCCACACACGAAGGCCTCATCAACCCGGTCCCCGCTGCAGAAACGCTCGTGAAGCTCAGCGACCTTTTCCGCATCGAGGCGCCCGGCGCCGATTGCAAACTCCTGGTCTTCCTGGCTGAAGACAAAATGCAGTTGCAGACGATCGGGGTAACGGTTCTTCAGCGCGTAAAGATCCTCGATGAACATCGCCGAGTCCTGTCGGCGATTGCCGTAGAAAAGAGCAAAGCGGCTGGCCGGCTCCTGGTTCAGGATGGATGTGGCAATCGATAGTATCGGCGTAATGCCGCTACCCGCTGCGAAACCGAGGTAATACTTGCTTGCGCCTGCGTCGACAGTGGCATGGAAGCGTCCTGTCGGCGGCATCACATCAATCACATCGTCGACATTCAGTTCCCGGGCAGCGTATTCGGAAAACCGTCCGCCAGGCTGCACGCGAATACCGATTTCCAGCGGCCAGTGTCCCGGTTCGGAACAGATACTGTAAGTGCGGCGAAGGCGTTTGCCGCCCACCTCGACCTGAATCGGCAGGTGCTGACCGGGATAGAAATCGAACGCAGACTTCAGATTCTCGGGAACATCCAGAGCAACGCGAATGGAGTCCTGCGTTTCCTGCTGCTTCGCCACTATCTTGAGCGGGTGAAACTGCTTCATCCGGCGCTGCTCACGGGTACCTGCTCAAAGACATTTAAAATACTCGAAGGGCTCGAGGCAGTCCGTACATCGGTACGAAGCTTTACAGGCCGTCGAGCCAAACTCGCTGATCTGCTCGGTGTTCTTGGACTCACACCGCGGGCATGGCACGACTGCCTGACCCTTCAGCAATGCGCGTTTACTGCCGCCCTTGTCCGGCGGCGCAATGCCGTATACACGCAGCTTCTCCCGACCGGCATCGCTGATCCAGTCGGTTGTCCACGGTGGCGACAGGACGCGCTTGATGGCGACGTCGGCTACTCCCCGGTCCTCGAGAGCGGCGATCACACTCGCTTCGATAACCTCGGTCGCCGGGCAGCCGGAATAGGTTGGCGACAACGAGACTACGACGCCTGCGTCGCAATCAACGTCCCGCACAATGCCAAGATCGGTGATGCTGAGCACCGGTATCTCCGGGTCAGGAACCTCTGCCAGCCAGTCGAGGACTTGCTGCCGACTCGGCGCGGCGGCTACCACGTTACACCCGGATAGGTGCGCGGCAGGACCTGCATCTCGGCAATCAGGAAGCCGAAGTGCTCCGTATGCCGGCCTTGCTTGCCACCACTGGCCATGACGGTGTCCCCGGGTAGTCGCAGGGTCGCCTCCGCCACGAAAGCCTCAAGCTCTGTCTGCCACCGGGTCGCGATTGCCTGGAGATCCGGGCCATCGAATGAGTTCATCATCGCTTCGTCGATCGGATCGGTAGCAAACATTTCACCCGTATAGCGCCACAAGTCGTCCAGGGACCGCTGCGCTTTCTGGTGACTTTCCTCGGTGCCATCGCCAAGCCGGATCAGCCACTGGGCGTCGTGCCGCAGATGGTAGCGGACCTCTTTCTCCGCACGCGCCGCGATTTCCGCGAGTCGCTCGTCGCTGCAGCGAGTCAGGGCCTCGAGAAGCGCGAGGTAGTAGGTGTCAAACAGCACCTGCCGAACAATCGTGTCGCCAAAGTGCCCGTTAGGCTGCTCGACAAGTAACAGGTTTCTGAACTCACTTTCCGGCCGCATGAATGCCAGGTCATCTTCGTCGCGACCCTTGCCGTCGAGTTCCGCTGCATAGCTGTAAAACAGGCGCGCCTGGCCGATGTAGTCGAGCGCGAAATTCGCATTCGCCAACTCTTCCTCGAGCTCCGGACTGGCAGCGACCAGCTCGATAAGGCGTTGACCGAGGACCATGGCATTGTCGCCCAGCCTGAGCACATACGCCTGAAGTGCCTGTTCAGGTTTCACAGATTCTCGACCCCGTCCGGAACTTCGTAGAACGTCGGATGCCGGTAAATCTTGTCCTCGGCCGGCGAGAAGAATGCGGAAGTTTCCGCCGGATCGGAGGCAATGATCCGGTCCGAACGCACGACCCAGAGGCTGACACCCTCACTGCGCCGCGTGTAGGTATCGCGAGCGTGATCCAGCGCCATCTGGTCATCGGCGGCGTGCAGACTGCCGGCATGCCTGTGACTGAGCCCGCCCCGTGTGCGGATAAAGACTTCGTAGAGTGGCCATTCCTGCTTTGACATTAGTTTTTCCTCAGGCCGCTGCCCTGGCCGCCTTCTTGTCTGCATAGGCGCTCGCCGCCTCGCGAACCCACGCGCCATCGTCATGCGCCTTGCGACGTTTCTGCATACGCTGCCGATTGCACGGACCGTTGCCCGCAAGCACGTCGAAAAACTCCTGCCAGTCGATCTCGGAGAATCGGTAGTGGCCGGTCGCTTCGTCGAGCTGCAGCTTCTCATCGGGAACTTTGAGGCCAAGGAAATCGGCTTGCTGCACCGTGACGTCGACGAACTTCTGCCGCAGCTCGTCGTTACTGAAGCGTTTGATTTTCCAGGCCATCGACTGCGCGGAGTGCTTTGACTGCGAATCGTTCGGACCGAACATCATCAGTGACGGCCACCAGAACCGGTTCAACGCATCCTGCGCCATCGCGCGCTGCTCTTCGCTTCCACGACACAGCATCAGCATGATTTCGAAACCCTGGCGCTGATGAAAACTCTCTTCCTTGCAGACGCGAATCATGGCGCGCGCGTACGGTCCGTAGGAACAGCGGCACAGGGGAATCTGGTTCATGATCGCAGCACCATCAACCAGCCAGCCGATTGCCCCGATATCCGCCCAACTCAATGTCGGGTAGTTAAAGATGCTGGAGTATTTCGCTTTGCCCGATAACAGGTCCGCAACCATCTGATCGCGTGAGACGCCCAGCGTCTCGGCGGCGCTGTAAAGGTACAGCCCGTGGCCGGCCTCATCCTGCACCTTCGCCAGCAGTATCGCCTTGCGCTTCAGTGATGGTGCGCGCGTCAGCCAGTTGCCCTCCGGCTGCATGCCAATAATCTCGGAATGCGCGTGCTGGGAGATTTGTCGCACGAGCGTGCGTCGATACGCCTCGGGCATCCAGTCCTTGGCTTCGATCTTTTCTTCGGCGTCGATGCGCGCCTGGAACGCCGCGAGCTGCTCGGGCATTTCCTTTCGCGGCACGGTCGTATCGCTATTGCTCGCCTGATCCAGGCCTTGCGTGTACATGCGGGCTACTCCGTGAAACAGCCTGATAATGTGACACGGTTTTCTCTACTTTTCAATGTCATTGGTATCGTTTTCCGGGACGATAACGGGCTGATCACGGCTGACTGCGCGACCTCGAAACAACGCGATGAGTTCGCCAAGGTCATTCTCGACCGTAACCGCGTAGTAGCCGCTGCGGCTGCCACGATATTCTTCACGGGCGGTGGCCTTGAGCTTGTCCCCCTCACGTGCGGGTCGCAGGAACTCGATGTTCGCTGATGCGGCAAAGCTGATGCGGTCATACGCATTGCAGGCAAACGCAAACGCTGTGTCCGCAAGCGTAAACAACAAGCCGCCATGGCAGACATCGAAGCCATTGATCATGTCATCACGAACCCGCATGTGCGCGGTGGCCGAGCCTGCCTCCCGAATCTCTATCTTGATGCCCAGCGCTTTCGAGGCCTTGTCACCGGCCCACATTGTGCTGGCACACCGCTTCGCGGTCTTTAGTTGGCTCATGAAATACTTGCTCCCGGGCTGGATGAATCGGTGAGTCCACCAAAACGCTGCAAGAATGCAGCCGTCGGTGGCGGTAATGGTCCGTCGGCCGATTCCAGCGTTGTATCGAGATAGGCGTCGGCGCCCGCGTGGACACTGCGATAGAGGTTCCGACACAGTTGGTAGGCGGCAGCGCCGTTCCAGTCTGCTGGTAAGAGTTCGAGCGGCAGCTGCGGGTCGCGCAACAGCACCTTGCGGTACTCCTGAATCAACAGCGTTCGAACAAGGAAAGCAGATTTGTCCGGGAGTTCCGGCGCACGGGACATGGCTTTCATGAGCGGTCGGAAGCGCAGCGTAAAGGCACTGTAGCGCGCATCGATATCGTCCAGGTTCCAGCAGCTGTGCGTGAGTTCGCGCATGGCATGCTCGCTCTTGACGGTATTGCCGCGCATGACCACGACGCTGTCGGCGACGCCGAGGCGTTTCAGGCTAACCTCGAGTTCGGCCATGTCCGGCGCCGGGTGCGCCAGCACGTTCGCCGACATCGGTCCGAATCCAAGCCAGCCACACTCCTTGCGAACCGTTTCCTTTGCGTCGGTTTCAAGCATGGAAAGCAGCAACAGGCACCATTCACCATGCCACTGCGGTGCCGGCGTTCCGTAGATTCGATTGGTGGCCTGATCGAAGCGCTCTCGTCCCTCCGCCGTCAGGCTGTAGTAGGAGCGACGCCCTATCTGATCGGACTTCAGCCAGCCGTCCTTTGCCAGGCGGAATACCGAGGTACGCACAAGTCGTTCGCTGATTCCGAAGTCCGCCATCACCCGGATGAGGCTGCCAAGCCAGACCGTGCCACCGCGCGGCGTGATCGCGTCGCCGAAAACGGTCGTGATCAGCGAGCCGGCCCGCAATGTCGGGCGCGAGCGAAATTCATCGACTAGTTTCTGGCAGGCAGCTTCGGCACTCATGGGACTTCACTTGCATCCGGACCGCCTGACCGTACAATCTGATACGGAATAATTCAAATTCTAATTAGTTTTGTATCCTACTAGCGCATGGAGAGTCCGGATGAAGCTCGGCAACCTGGTGAAAGACCAATGGGTCGACGGTGATGGTGATGGCACGGTCCTGACGAGTGCGGTAACAGGCGAACCGGTCGCGAACATCACGAGTAAGGGCCTCGATTTCGCCGACATGCTGCAGCATGCGCGCGAAACCGGCGGCAGCAACCTGCGGCGCCACACCTTTCATGAGCGCGCGCTGATGCTGAAGGCGCTCGCGCAATACCTGATGGAGCACAAGGCCGAGTTTTACGAGCTTTCGACGCAGACGGGCGCTACGAAAAGTGACAGCTGGGTCGATATCGACGGCGGCATCTCTACCTTGTTCGTCTACTCCGGAAAAGGACGACGCGAGATGCCCAATGACCATGTGTATCTCGATGGCCCGCCTGAAGCGATCTCTCGAACCGGTACCTTCGTCGGCCAGCATATCTGCACGCCGAAGCTGGGTGCCGCGGTGCATATCAACGCGTTCAACTTCCCCTGCTGGGGGATGCTCGAAAAGCTCGCCCCGACGCTGCTGGCCGGCGTGCCCGCAATCGTCAAACCCGCCTCCAGCACGGCCTACCTGACGGAGCTCATGGTAAGGCGAATACTGGCATCCGGTATCCTGCCCGAAGGCGCCTTGCAGCTGATCTGTGGATCGGTCGGCGACCTGTTCGATCACCTCAACTGCCAGGACACGGTTGCATTCACGGGTTCAAAGACGACTGCGGAATTCCTGCAGCAGCACCCCCGCGTGATTGCCGAGTCCGTGGCTTTCACGGCCGAAACGGACTCGCTGAATTCCTCTATCCTGGGTCCGGACGCCGTGCCTGGCACGCCCGAGTTCGACCTTTACATCAAGGAAGTAACACGGGAGATGACCAGCAAGGCGGGACAGAAATGCACCGCCATACGCCGAATTATCGCGCCCGCAAATATCGCCGGTGACCTTGTCGCTGCGCTGGCAGAGTCGCTAGGTCAGATCCGCATTGGCAACCCGGCGATCGACGATGTCGACATGGGCGCACTGGCGAGCCAGGGCCAGCGCGACGAAGTGCGCGATCGCATCAAAACGTTATCGCGTGAAGCAGACATCGTCTACGGTGGCAACAGCGACTTCGAGGTCATTGATGCAGATGCGAACAAGGGCGCATTCTTCATGCCGACGCTGTTGCATTGCCAGAAACCATTGTCGGCTTCGGCGGTTCACTCGGTTGAGGCATTTGGTCCGGTCAGTACCGTACTTCCTTACGAGAACCTGGAAGAGGCTATCGAACTGTCCCGCCTGGGCGAAGGCAGCCTGGTCGGCTCGATAATCACAAACGACAATGCCGCCGCACGTGAACTGGTGCTGGGAACCGCGGCCTACCACGGCCGAATGGTCATCATTAATCGCCACTGTGCCGCGGAATCCACTGGCCATGGTTCGCCGTTACCGCACCTGATTCATGGTGGACCGGGAAGGGCCGGCGGTGGCGAGGAGATGGGCGGTATACGCGGTGTCATGCACTACATGCAACGAACAGCCTTACAGGGTTCGCCGGAAACGCTCTCCGTTATCGGTGGTCGCTGGATCAAGGGCGCCCAACAGCAACAATCCGACGTACACCCGTTTCGCAAGACTTTCGAACAGTTGCGCCTTGGCGATACGTTCGCTTCCGCCTCGCGCGAAGTATCCCTGGACGATATTCAGCATTTTGCAGAGTTCACCGGCGATACGTTCTATGCACATACCGATGAGGAAGCGGCCGCGAAGAATCCGTTCTTTGACGGCCGGGTTGCCCACGGTTACCTGATCGTGTCGTTTGCTGCCGGGCTGTTCGTCGATCCGGACTTCGGCCCGGTTCTTGCGAACTACGGACTCGATGAGTTGCGCTTTGCGAAACCCGTAAATCACGGCGATTCGCTGAAGGTCCGCCTGACCTGCAAGCAGAAGACGCTGCGTGCGGACGCCGGGTACGGCGAAGTGCGCTGGGACACCGAGGTGAGAAATCAGGACGACGAAGTGGTCGCCCAGTACGACGTCCTCACGATGGTTGCCACCGACGAGCAGTGGGCCTCTGTGCAGTAAGCACCTAAGGTATTGTTGCAAATGACATTATTTTCAGGCGAGAGATTTTCTCGCCGGCGCCTTATAATGCCCGACCCTCCTGACAACACCCAACAAGAACAGGCTGCGCCGCGGCCAACAAGGGACTCGCATGAGCACAGCCAAGATCATCTATACGAAAACAGACGAAGCGCCCGCGCTCGCAACCCATTCGTTCCTGCCAATTGTGAAAGCGTTCACCGATGCGGCGGGGATTGACGTTGAGACGCGCGATATATCACTCGCCGGACGCATACTCGCGAGTTTTCCTGAGCAACTGACGGCAGGGCAAAAGGTCGGCGATGCGCTCGCGGAGCTGGGCAAACTTGCAAAGACTCCGGCAGCGAACATTATCAAACTACCTAATATCAGCGCCTCAATTCCGCAGCTCAAGGCGGCGATCAAAGAACTGCAGTCGCAGGGCTATGACATTCCCTCCTTCCCGGAAGAGCCCCGCGATGATGCCGAGCTCGCAATCAGCAAGCGCTACGCAAAGGTGCTCGGCAGCGCGGTCAACCCCGTGCTGCGCGAAGGCAATTCCGACCGGCGCGTCGCAGCAGCCGTAAAAACTTTCGCAAAGAACAACCCGCACTCAATGGGTGCCTGGAGCAACGACTCAAAGTCGCATGTCGCGCACATGGATGACGGCGACTTCTACGGCAGCGAACAGTCCGCTGTGCTTCGCGCAGATGGTGGACTACGTATAGAGCATGTCGCCGCGGATGGCACGATCACAGTGTTGCGCGACAAGGTAGCGGTGCTGGACCGGGAAGTCGTCGATTCGAGCGTGATGAACTGTGCGGCACTGCGCGACTTTTTTGGCAAGGAAATCGAGGCGGCCAGGAATGAAGGCGTTTTGTTTTCGCTGCACCTGAAAGCCACCATGATGAAAGTGTCAGACCCGATCATGTTTGGCCACGCAGTCCAAGCCTACTACAGCGACGTTTTCGAGAAACATGCTGCAGTGTTTGAGCAACTTGGCGTTGATCCGAGCAACGGCATCGGCGATGCCTATGCCAAGATTTCCAGCCTGCCGGACGCGCAGCGCGCGGCTATCGAGGCCGATCTCGAAGCCGTCTATGAAAACCGACCGGCCCAGGCGATGGTCGATTCGGACAAGGGAATTACCAACCTGCATGTGCCGAGCAATGTCATTATCGATGCTTCCATGCCGGCAGCGATTCGTACGTCCGGCAAGATGTGGGGACCGGACGGCAAGCTGCACGACATGAAAGCCGTCATACCGGACCGAAGTTATGCGGGTATTTATAAGGAGGTCATCGACTTTTGCCGCGACAACGGCGCCTTCGACGTAACGACGATGGGCAACGTCTGCAACGTCGGCCTGATGGCACAAAAAGCGGAAGAGTACGGCTCGCACGACAAGACCTTCGAGATCGCCGCTGCTGGCCAGGTTCGGGTTATAGACGACGCCGGTGACATCGTCATGCAACACACCGTGGAACAAGGTGACATTTGGCGGATGTGCCAAACGAAGGACCTGCCAATCCGCGACTGGGTCAAGCTGGCAGTGACACGTGCACGGGCTACAAATTCCCCGGCAATCTTCTGGCTAGACGAAGATCGCGCACACGATCGCAACCTGATTGAGAAAGTCGGCGTCTACCTGAGGGAACACGATACAACCGACCTCGATATTCGTCTCATGGCGCCGGGCGCCGCGATGCGTGAGACCCTGGAGCGCGTAAAACGAGGCGAGGATACGATCTCCGTAACAGGCAATGTGCTTCGCGACTACCTCACCGACCTGTTTCCGATTCTCGAGCTGGGCACGAGCGCCAAGATGCTCTCGATCGTACCGCTGCTGGCGGGTGGCGGGCTTTACGAAACGGGCGCCGGCGGCTCCGCGCCGAAACACGTACAGCAGTTCCTGAAGGAAGGACATTTGCGCTGGGACTCTCTCGGTGAGTTTCTTGCGCTTGCCGTATCGATCGAAGATCTTGCAGAGAAAACCAACAGCGCGAGAGCCCGCATCATCGCGGATGCACTGAACATCGCTAACAGCAGATACCTCGAGGAAAACAAGGCCCCGTCGCGCAAGGTTGGCGAGATCGACAATCGCGGCAGTCATTACTACGTTGCGCTTTTCTGGGCACAGGCCGTCGCTGAGAATTCCAGTGACATGGATCTTGCCGAGCGTTTCGAACCGGCTGCACGGGCGCTTGCCGAAAACGAAGCGAAGATCCTCGCCGAACTCGATGCCGCACAGGGCAAGCCGGTCGATATCGGCGGCTACTACCAGCCGGATGAGGCACTGGCGACCGCGGCGATGCGCCCGAGCCCGACGTTAAACGCGATCATAGATTCAATCTAGCGTCCTGTTGGATTAATTCGCATACGGTCAGCGTGTAGCACAAAGTGTGCCGGCTGGCTCGTTTCTGCTGCAGTGGCGGCTGACGTCATGCGAACTAATTAAACAGGACACCAGGAACTCACGGCCGAAACGGCAGAGCCGTATCGGCCTTGATTTCTTTCAGGACGATATTGGAACGCACCTGGGAGACACCGGGGAGTCTGAAAATGAATTCGTCCAGGAACCTGTTGTAGGCGTCGATATCCTCAACGACGACGCGGAGGTGGAAGTCCGACTCGCCACTCGTCGCGAAGCACTCCAGGATCTCCGGGTGTCGCAATACCTCTCGAACAAATCGATCGACATTCTCCTGTTCGTGGCGGGCCAGGGACACGTGCACCACTGACGACAAGCCGAAGCCCGCCTTGCGGGTGTTCACGATGACGGCGTAGCGATCAATGATGCCGGCCTCCTCGAGGCTCTTGACGCGTCGCCAGCAGGCCGAGCTCGACATGCCCACCCGCTCGCCCAGTTCCTGCATGGTCAAACGACTGTCGCGCTGCAGCTCAACGAGTATCTGCTGATCCTTCCGCTCAAGCATGATTTGTCTACTATCCAGTCCTATTTGGCATAGTTTACCGTCTTTTCTCGATAAACGGGAAATTCCTCCGAAATACCTCTCAATATCGGCATGATTGGTATCGCCTCACGCGGCAAATCTGCGACACTTTCGAGTCTTGTTTTTTATCCGGATTGACATGTCGAAGGCCGCCCTGAAGAACCCGCACTACCCACTCGACAACTACGAGCTCGCCGATCGGTATCGACGCGAATCCGGCCGCGTGCTGTTAACCGGCACCCAGGCGCTCGTACGAATCCCGCTGATGCAACGCACGCTGGATAAAGCGAGTGGCCTGAATACGGCGGGTTTTGTCAGCGGCTACCGTGGCTCGCCGCTCGGCATGGTGGATCAGGAACTTTGGCGCGCGAAGCGCTTCCTCGAGGAAAGCAACATCGAGTTCCTGCCCGCGGTAAACGAAGACCTCGCTGCAACGGCGGTACTCGGATCGCAGCAGGTTGAAACCGATCCGGGTCGCACGGTCGATGGCGTTTTCGGCATCTGGTACGGCAAGGGGCCGGGAGTCGATCGCGCGGGCGACGCGCTGAAACATGGCAACGCATACGGCAGTTCACCACACGGTGGTGTGCTGGTTGTAGCCGGCGACGATCACGGCTGCATATCCTCGTCGATGCCGCATCAATCCGACGTCGCGTTCCTGACGTTCATGATGCCGCACCTGAATCCGGCCAGTGTCGCCGAATTTCTCGGCTTCGGCCTATACGGCATTGCCCTGTCGCGATTCTCCGGTATGTGGGTAGGTTTCAAGGCAATCACCGAGACTGTCGAGTCCGCAATGTCGGTCGAGCTGCCCCCGTACCCGCAGTTCACGATGCCGGCGGACTTCACGCCGCCCGCAAGCGGCCTGCACTATCGCTGGCCGGATTTTCCGGGCCCGCAAATCGAGGAACGCCTGGAAGCCAAGAAAGCCGCAACGCTCGCGTTTGCCGCCGCCAACCCGATCGACCGCAAGATATTCGACGTGAAGGACGCGCGCTACGGCATCGTCACGACCGGCAAGGGACATCTCGATCTTATGGAAGCGCTGCGACTGCTGGGTATCGATGCGGCCGAAGCACGACGCATCGGTATCGACATCTACAAGGTTGGCATGGTGTGGCCGCTGGAGCCACAAGGTGCGCTCGATTTCGTGCAGAACAAGCACGAAGTGCTGGTTGTCGAGGAAAAGCGCGGCATCATTGAAAGTCAGTTCAAGGAATATTTCTATGACTACCCGGGACGCAAGCCGCAGCGCATGGTCGGCAAATCGGATGAGAACGGCGAGCGACTGGTACCGTGGGTAGGCGAATTATCGCCGCTGCAACTTGCGCCGATTGTCGCGAAGCGCCTCGATCGCGAGTTCGGCGGGCGACGATTCAGTGAACGAGCGGAGCAGCTGCAGCAGCGACACGGAAACGTGATCGAAATAGGCGGGGCAAAACGCATGCCCTACTTCTGCTCTGGGTGTCCGCACAACACGTCAACCAGGGTTCCCGAGGGCTCCCGCGCCCTTGCCGGCATCGGCTGTCATTTCATGGCCAGCTGGATGGACCGTGACACCGACGGCCTGATCCAGATGGGCGGTGAAGGTGTCAACTGGATTCCGCGATCGAAGTTCAATGGCGGACAGCACGTGTTCCAGAACCTCGGCGATGGCACGTTTTACCACTCAGGGTCTCTCGCGATCCGCCAGGCCGTCGCCGCGAGAACCAATATTACGTACAAGATTCTCTACAACGACGCGGTGGCCATGACCGGCGGGCAGCCTGTCGACGGGCCGGTTTCCATTCAGTCGATCGCTCACACCGTGCGTGCCGAGGGCGTGCAACGCATTGCGCTTGTTTCCGACGAGCCCGAGCTGTTCGATAAGTCTGATTTTCCCGCGGCAACAAGCATCTCGCACCGTCGCGAGATGGACGCCGTGCAGCGCGAGCTGCGCGACATCGCCGGTGTCACGGTGCTTATCTACGCGCAGACCTGCGCGACCGAGAAGCGACGTCGGCGCAAGCGCGGCAAGATGGCCGAACCGAAGAAGTTGGTCGTCATCAACGACCTGGTCTGCGAAGGCTGTGGCGACTGCTCGGTCGAATCCAACTGCCTGTCGGTCGTGCCAAAGGAAACACCGTTTGGACGCAAACGACAGATTGACCAGAACAGTTGTAACAAGGACTTCTCGTGCGTCAATGGGTTTTGCCCGAGCTTCGTCACGATCGAGGGCGAAGCGGCGCGTCGACAGCCTGACACCATCGACGATGCCGCCTGTGAGGCACTGGTCGCAGCGCTGCCGAGTCCGGAAACACCCGACCTCAAGGAGTGCTTTGACGTGCTGGTGACGGGCGTCGGCGGCACCGGCGTCATCACGGTCGGTGCACTGATCACGATGGCCGCTCATCTCGAGGGCAAAGGCGCATCGGAGCTCGACTTCATGGGGTTCGCACAGAAGTTCGGCCCGGTACTCAGCTACCTGCGAATCGCCAGCGAACCGGCCGGCATCAACCAGGTACGAATAGAGCCGGCACAGGCCGATGCGCTGATCGGCTGTGACCTTGTTGTGAGCTCTTCGCCCAAAGCGTCAATAACCTACCAGCGAAACAAGACACGAGCTGTCGTCAATTCTGCCGAGATGATGACCGGGGACTTCGTCAAACATCGCGATGCCAATCTGCGCGGCAACGATCGTGTTGCGGCGATCGGTGACGCCATCGGTGACGACAACCTGACGACGATCGACGCGAATGCGCTCGCGGAAAAGCTCATGGGCGACACGATCTTCGCGAACGTACTCATGCTCGGCGCTGCCTGGCAGTCCGGCCTCGTGCCCGTTTCATTGCAGGCACTGCTGCGCGCGATTGAGCTGAACGGCGTCAAGATCGAAGAGAATGGCAGGGCTTTTTCCTGGGGTCGTATCGCGGTAGCAAATCCCGCTGCCATCGACAGGTTGAGCGAAGGCGCTGACCAGGCGGACGACGATACGCTGGACGAAGTCATCGAGCGACGCCGTCTGTTCCTGAGCGACTATCAGAACGACGAACTGGCCGAGCGCTACGTGTCTCTCGTCGAAAAAACCAGGGCCGTAGAAGCGAGCCTGTCCGACGGCGAGAACCTGGCGGAAGCCGTGGCGCGAAGTTATTTCAAACTGCTGAGCTACAAGGATGAGTACGAGGTTGCGCGGCTGCACACGCAGACCCCATTCCTGGCGTCAGTTCGCGAGAACTTTGGTAGCAAGGCAAAGTTACGCTTCCATCTTGCGCCCCCGTTCCTGAACAGCGGCACGGACGCGCGCGGCCGGCCCCGCAAGAAAGAGTTCGGCGCCTGGATATTGCCCGTGTTTCGAGTGCTTGCGAAGATGCGAGGCCTGCGCGGCACGGCGTTCGATCTGTTCGGCCGCACCGCCGAGCGGCGCATGGAACGTGCACTGATCGTCGAGTTCGAGCAACTCGCGGGCGACTTGCTGGCTGTTGTTAGTGCAGACAACATCGACGACGCGAGCGAACTTATAGGATGCTTCATGGACATTCGTGGTTTCGGCCCGGTGAAGGAGGAGTCGGTACGGGTCGTGCGCGAAGCGGTCGCAACCCGGATGCAGGGGCTGCTTGGTGAAACCAGGATAGCCGCCTAGCGAATTCCAGCCTCAGGCATGCGAAAATCCCGGGTACCGAGTGTTCGATTTTTCGTGGTTGCGAAATAGCGAGGCTGAGCTTCCCCAAATGAACCCAGATCCAGTACGAATTCGAGTCCCGGCCCGACCAGGGCGAGACCATGGCCATTACCGACGGCCTCGTCTGGCTGCGCATGCCGCTGCCGTTCTCGCTCAAACACATCAACCTCTGGCTGCTGCGCGACAAAGCCGGCTGGGTCATTGTCGACACGGGCGTCGATACGCGGACGAGTCGCGGCGTCTGGCAACAGACTTTTACGGGCGCGATGCGCGGCGACCCGGCCAGTCACGTTGTCGCTACCCACCTGCACCCGGATCACGTCGGTTGCGCGGGGTGGCTCGTGGACCATTTTGACGTCGACCTGTGGATGACGCGTGACGAGTACATGCTGTGCCGAATTCTCGTCGCCGACACGGGCCGAAGCGCTCCGGAAGAGGGCATTCGATTCTACGCGGGCGCCGGGTTTACGGATGAGCAGGTTGCCGTATACAAGAGTCGTTTCGGAATGTTCGGCAAGTTCGTCCACCCGCTCCCGGAAGCCTACAAGCGCATGTCCGATGGTGACGTACTGAGGTTCGCCGGCGCAGACTGGGATGTGATCGTCGGCAGCGGCCACTCGCCCGAGCATGCCTGTCTGTATGACGCGGACAGAAACATCCTGATTGCCGGCGACCAGTTGTTGCCAACAATTTCGTCGAACGTCAGTGTCTGGCCGACAGAGCCGCTGGCCAATCCGCTGCAGGACTGGTTCGACTCACTCGAAAAACTGCAGCAACGCCTGCCCGAAGACGTGCTGGTGCTACCGGCACACGGCAAGCCATTCCGCGGCGCGCACTTCCGCCTGCGAGAGCTTGCCAAGGACCATGAGGACAGGCTCACAAGCCTGCTGGAGATCTGCGCCAGCCCGCAACGAGTCGTGGACCTGTTCCCATCGCTGTACCGCACCACTATCGATGACGATAACCGCATCATGGCCACAGGCGAGGCTGTCTCGCATCTCAATTACCTGTGCGCCAACGGCGACATGAGCAACGAAACCGACGCCAATGAGGTGACCTGGTACTGTCGCAACTAGCCCGGGATGGTTCTAAAACCCGGCTCCCTCGCCGAGGTGCATCGACAGCACAAGAAAGACGGCGCACAGCGCGAATATTTTCAACAACAACGGCGTAACGAACTTGAACCACGCGCCGTAAGGCACCTTGCCAAGCGCCAGCGCCCCCATGACCAGCGCGCTGGTTGGTACGATCATATTGGTGAAGCCGTCGCCGAACTGGTAGGCAAGTACCGCCGTTTGCTGCGGCACGCCGGTCAGTGTCGCCAGGGGCGACATGATCGGCATCGTTACGAAGGCCTGTCCACTGCCCGATGGAATGAAGAAGTTGCAGATCGCCTGCACAGCGAGCATGCCGATAGCAGATGCCTCGGCAGGAAGGCCTTCGAGCAGGCCCGCAATCGAGTGCACAATCGTATCGATGATCTGGCCATCCGTCAGTACAACCTCGATCGTTCGCGCAAAGCCTACCAGTAACGCTGCAGGCGTCATCGCCGCAGCGCCCTCGATGAATATGCGACTGGTCTCCGCGGCCGGAATCCGCGCGATGAGGGCGGCAAGAATGCCGATAGCGAGAAAGATGGCGTTCAGTTCGGCGATGTACCAGTGAAACTCGGAAACGCCGTACACAAAGCCCGCGATGCCGAGAATAAAGATCGCAAGAACGGCGATGCGCGGCCCGCTCATACTGAGGTCAGCCGGAGTCTCGAAGCCGACACTGTAGTCAATGTGTGCCACCAGGCTCGACGACGGGTCTCGTCGTACGCGCATGGCGTATCGGTAGATATGGTGAAATGCCACCGCGAGAAACACGAACATGATTGCCAGGCGAAATCCCCAGCCCGATGTCAGCGGGACATTCGCGATATTCTGCGCAATCAACACGCCAAACGGGTTGATGCCCGCGCAGCCCCAGCCAATTCCGTACGGGATCCAGACCATTCCCATGGCGACAATGGCATCCATACGCATGGCAAGGCTCATCGTCACAATAATCGGTACCAGTGGCACATACTCTTCGCCCATGCCGATCGTGAATGAGCCGATACTGAATAACAGCAGGCATCCACCTATCAGGAGCCACGGAGTTTTGCCAAGCCGGTCGACGGCGCCATGCAGGGCCGCGTCAATCGCGCCCGAACGACGCAACACGCCAATAACACCGCCCACCAGGAAGATAAGAAAGATGATGCCTTGCGCGGCTTCAAGCCCCTCTGTGATCGCCATCAAAAAATGCCAGGGCGGAAGTACGACGCTGTCGCCGCCGTCCAGCGGTGTATAGGTTCCGGCGACCACTACACTGCGACCCGGATCATCCGGCGCGGGAACGCGCTCGAAACTGCCGTGTGGGATCGCATACGAGAGCAGCTGCGCCACGATAATGAACGAGAAGATGAGGACGAGTGAGTCGATTGACCAACCGCGTTTGGGCATGAATCTGTGGCCTGCTTGTCGTTTGCGTTGGATGCAGCCTAACGGAGGCGCAACTGACGCGCAAAAAAAAGCCGGCGGCAAGAAACTGCCGCCGGCCGGTGTTACCTGGGGCTATTTGCCGTTACGTCGCTGCTGACGACGATCGACGCGGTTATTTGCATGCTGGCCGCGGCGGTCGAGGCGACCATCGACTCGCTCGCCCTTCCTGTCGAGTCGTCGATCCACCTTGTCACCCTTGCGGTCCAGCTTGCGGTCAACGCGGTCGCCTTTGCGGTCCAGCTTGCGGTCAACGCGGTCGCCTTTGCGGTCCAGCTTTTGGTCGATACGGTCGCCTTTCCGGTCCAGACGTTTAGACAATTGATCCCGGCCAGCCGCCTCTGCACGATCTGACTTGCGATCGAGGCGCGCGTCAATACGGTCGCCCTTGTTGTCGAGCCGCTGGTCAATACGGTCGCCCTTGCTGTCGAGCCGCTGGTCGATGCGGTCGCCCTTGTTGTCGAGCCGCCGGTCGATGCGGTCGCCCTTGTTATCAAGGCGCTTCTCGATGCGGTCGCCGCGCTTGTCGAGACGTTGCTCGATCTGGTCGCCGACATCGGCAAGAGCGGTTCCGCACAGCGTCAGCGCCGCAACAACAGAAAAAATCGTGTTTCTTGAATCCATGGTGAATCTCCCGGTTTCCATACCAATTAGTACCGTTTCAGTACCAAGAACGGCTCAAACGGGAATTGGTTGACGGGAGATTCGGGTCTAAATACTTATTGTTAAACTGGCGGGAATTCGGACGGTCGCAGAATCGGAGCCTGGCGGCACTATCAGGACAGAGTGCCTGAATGCAGCCGCCAGGCCCTCATTCCGGTATCAAGCCTGGTCGTCAGTACTCGCACCCGCCGCGCACTCTGCCACACTCTTCATGCCGTTACGGCAACCGGAATCGGACGCATAGCTCTGGCTTGTGCCAACGGTCTGGCCATTCGACGAAGTCAGGTTGAAGCGAAACTTCCCGGACGGCGTCGTCTTCTTCGCGAATCGATCGGGACTCTGCGAGTTTTTCTTGACCGACTCGACGCCGTTCATACAAGACGCTTTCGTCTTGTAACCCTCGCTGCTCAGAATGTTCTGCCCGTTGGCAGCTTTCAGGCGAAAACGGAACTCACCCGCCTTGTCTTTGTAGACTTCAAATTTTCCCGGCATCTTTCATCTCCTGCGAATTGTTGAAAATACATTATTGAGCAAATGCTTAATTTTATTTGACGATAAAGGTGACTTTCATGGTTACGCGGTAAGCCGTTACCTCACCCTTGTCGACGACGACCTTTTGCTCTTTGATCCACGCGCCTTCTATATTTTTGACGGTTTCGTTCATCTTGCTGATCCCGTTCTGAATGGCGTCCTCGAAGCTCTTCGAAGATGACGCGGTAATCTCGGATGTTTTGGCAACACTCATGGCTTGTTCTCCTTTTAATTGTGGAAGTGTTTATACCATTCTTCAGGCGGCAACTCACCGCCTGATTTGAGCGCCCTCGTCGGGGCCGACGTGCCCGCCGACACCCTGCCCTTACTTGCCGGACCGCCTGCTCCGCACGGCCATTCTGGCATTCGGCACCAGCCTCGGCGCTGGCAATTTCACCGGATCATTGCACACAGGTGCCGTGCAGGTGCTAGAATCGCCCGCACAGTGCGGGGGCAGTGTCTTTAGCACGCTCGTGCTTACTCAAAAATGGCAATTTGTTGCTTGAATCCTACGCCTCGTTACGGGTAACGGCGTCAGTGATTAAACCTATGGAGTTAAATGTTATGAGAATTTCAACCTGCGTTGTCACAGCGATCTGTTTCGCGACTCTGGGCGCCGGCAACGCATTTGCGGATGCCGAAGCCGGTCAGGGCTATTTCTTCGTCATGGGATCGTATGTCGACGATGACACCCAGCGCCTCGTCGAGGACGACATCACAACGGGCCAGTTCGGCTTCGGATACGCCCTGAGCGACGCCCTGAATATTGAAGCTATGCTGTCTGCCGGCTGGGCCGATGGCGATGGCGGACCTAACCAGGAACAGCTCGGTATCGGCATCGATCTGCAGCGTGTTTTTCGACGCGCCGAGCGCTTTAGCCCCTACCTGCATGGCGGTATTGGCCACATTACGGTCGACCCATCGTTCGGCTCCAACTCTGTAGATGGTGCCATGTACTCGCTTGGCGCGGGCTTTCTGCTGGATATGTTCGACTCGAACGTTGCCCTGCGCGGCGAATACCGGCATCGCATGGACCGTTCCTCGGACGTTAACTTCAACGACAATATGTTCAGCCTCGGCTTTCAGATTCCGTTTGGCCAGGGGACGCCGAAATTCATGGATGCTGACGGCGACGGCGTGGCCGACGGTACAGACCGCTGCCCCAATACGCCTCCTGGCACGCGCGTTGATGCCTACGGCTGCGAGGTCGATAGCGACGGCGACGGCGTTAAGGACTCGATGGACAAGTGTCCGGGCACGCCAAAAGGCGTAGCCGTCAATGCCGATGGTTGCCCGATGGACAGCGACGGCGACGGCGTCACCGATGACAAGGACAAGTGTCCCGAACACGGTCCGCGGCGCGAAGGTCGGCCCCGACGGCTGTGAGCTGGATGGCGACAAGGACGGCGTCGTCGATCGTCTCGACGAATGCCCAGACAGCGCACCGGGCGTACAGGTCGACATCAAGGGCTGCGAAATCAAGGCCGTGATTCGCGCTGCAGGGCGTGAATTTCGAAAGCAATTCGGACCGTCTGCTGCCGGGCGCAACCAGCGTGCTCGATCGACGCTGTCGCGACCCTGAAGAAGAACCCGACGATTACCTTCGAGATCGCAGGGCCACACGGACAGCGACGGTGCCGCCGACTATAACGAGGGCCTGTCAGCCAGGCGTGCCACCACGGTTCGCGACTACCTGGCCTCCAACGGCATTGCGGAAGATCGCATGACCGTGCGCGGCTACGGTGAGGCTCAGCCGATCGCCGACAACGGTACGCGTGAGGGCAAGGCGCAGAATCGCCGCGTCGTGTTGCGCATTATCGAGCGCTAGGGAGAGCTCAGGTTCATGCGGTCGGCTGGCCGATCCGCCGCTACAAAGAGAACACGCGCAGCCTGAGGCTGCGCGTGTTTTTTTGTGCCTGCGAACCGGCCTCCGCCAGCATTAGCGAAGGACGAGACTCGTGCGCTTGTGGTACTTTAGCCGGCGTCTCCACTGAGCTCCTACGAGTCATTCGATGCCACTATTCAAACGAACGCTGAGCGAGTTCATATTCCGCCGCTTCATGCTCAAGCACTATGCTTCCAACCTGCTGGTCGATATGAACCTGGAGGCCAAGAAAAGCACGCTCGAATACATCAAGGCCAACATGGTCGATGCGCCGTATTTCGAAAAGCACCCGGCGCTGGTGAAATACGCGCTGAGCTGCGTCGACAAGAGCGGTCTGACGCTGGAATTCGGCGTCGGTCGCGGCAAGTCGATGCGCTGGATTGCCCCTACCGTGCAGGGCACGGTGCACGGCTTTGACTCGTTCGACGGAATCCAGGAACACTGGAACGGCAACCCGATAGGCGCTTTCGCACAAAAGAAGATGCCGAAAGTACCGGACAACGTCGAGTTCCATATCGGCTATTTCGACGCAACGCTGCCGGGGTTCCTGGAGAAACACACGGATCCGATTGCGTTCCTGCACGTCGACTGCGACCTGTATTCATCGACCGTCACGATTTTTGACGCCCTCGGCAGTCGCCTGCAGCCCGGTGCCATCGTGTTGTTTGACGAGTACTACAACTTTCATCGTTGGCAGCAGCATGAGTTTCGTGCCTTCCAGGAGTTCGTGGAGAAGACTGGCGTCAGGTATGAGTACATTGCCTTCTCGGTTACCGGCCAGCAGGTAGCCGTTCGCATTCTCGAAAATCCCGTCTACTCGGGGTAAGAACGCCACGTGGCAATTCGATCTCTATGCGTCACAGAAAGCGCTGACCGTCCGACGGTTGCGAGCTTCATTGGCATGCACAATGCCGGCATCGGGATTACCGTCGTCTGTCCGGCGGACCACCCGAATCACCAGGTGCTGCGTGACGCGGGTGTGCCGACCGTAGATATCCGTCTGCCGCAGAATTTCGACAAGGCCGGAATCGCCGCGCTGCGCGAAGAGCTGGTTCGGGGTCGATATCACATCATGCACACCTTCAATAACAAGGCGGTTAGCAACGGCCTGCGGGCCTGCAAGGGACTGCCGGTCAAGATTGTCTGCTACCGCGGTATTGTCGGCGCGGTCGGCTTCCTGGACCCCATGTCGTGGATGCGCTACCTGAATCCGCGCATCGACCGCATAGTTTGCGTGGCGGACGCCATTCGCCGCCATTTCCTGCAGATGCAGCCGGCCTTTCTGCGTATGCCGGCGACACGACCGGTCACCATTCACAAAGGGCACAAGCTGGAATGGTATGACGCGACCCCTGCCGACCTGACGCAGTTCGGCATTCCCGAGGATGCGTTTGTCGTCGGTTGTACCGCCAACTATCGGCCACGCAAAGGCATCGATTTCCTTATCGACGCGATCGAGGCACTGCCTGAGGATGTGCCGGCCCACCTGCTGCTCGTCGGTCACATGGACGCCGCCAAGCTCAGCCGGCGAATCGCGCAGAGTCCGATTGGGGAGCGTATACATCGCGTCGGCTTTCGCAGCGATGCGCCCGCGCTCAGCGCGGCCTGTGACGTTTTTTGTATGCCCTCGACGAAGCGCGAAGGGCTTGCTCGCTCGATTATCGAGGCGATGGCGTATCGCGTAGCCCCGGTCGTAACCGACAGTGGCGGCAGCCCCGAACTGGTCGTGGACGGCGTGTCCGGAATTGTCGTACCACCACGAAACGCGCAGGCCATCGCGAACGCCATCGAGTCCTTGTATCGGGACCCGGCGCTGCGGCAGCGCATGGGTGAGGCGGCGCGCGAGCGTATTGCAACCGATTTTCGTAATGAAGATACCGTACGAAAGACAATCACGCTCTACGAGGAGCTCGTACCCGACCCCGACTAGCAGGTAGTTGCGACACCCGTTTAAATGCAGGATTATGGTTGTGCGATACGCTTAAACGGGGGAACCAGCGATGACGGACGTCGATCAATCCGAAATCAATCGCGACGAAATGCCTTTCGTCGCCGGGTGCAGGAAACTGTCGCCGTGGGCGCCATTCCGATGGATGAAGCTCGGCAGTCGCGCGACCTGATGCACGCACCGCAACAAAGCCTGGCCTATGGCCTTGTCGTCGCTTTGCTTATGGGTATCGTATGCCTGCTGGCCTGGTTCCAGGGCAGCCAGTGGTTCATGTTCGCGATGCTTGGCGGGTTCGTTTTCCTCGCTCCGCTGACCTGCATTGGCCTGTATGCGATCAGCGCCCAGCTCGAACGCGGTCAGGAACCGCTCATGGCACGCAGTTTGCGCGCGGCTTTCAAACGCCATGTCGGCAACGAGATGATATTTGCGCTGGCGTTGCTCGTTATTTTTCTGCTTTGGGCGCGCTCGGCGGTAATGATCACCGTGTTCTTCCCGACCGATGGCGAGGCTACTACCGCCGAACTTGCCACCTACCTCGGTTTCGGCTCCATGATTGGCGCGGTATTCGCGACCATGACTTTCTCGGCCAGCGCTTTTTCATTGCCGATGATCATGCATCGTGACGTCGACAGCATCACGGCGATTGTCACGTCGATTAATGCCGTACTGCGCAACAAGCGCGCCATGGTCGTGTGGCTGACGATCATCGTCGTTTCGTTACTGATCGGTGTCGCGACGGCGTTTATCGGGCTCGTCGCGATCGTACCGATCATTGGCTATGCCGCCTGGCACGGCTATCTCGAGACGATAGACGCGGAGCCGTTCCCGCGGCATGCGGAAGGAATTACGTCGACACCGCGGCCGGACGCAGAGACCCAAGCCTAAAGGTCAATATTCAACACCGCGTAGGCAGCGCCGAGCAAACCGGGCTGGTCATAGGTGATCAGCCGCGTCGGAATTCGCTCCATCAACGCGCGTTGTCTGCCCTTGCCCTCAAACGCGCTGCGAAATCGGCTTTCCTCAAGCATGTCGGGATAGCGTTTCGCGATGCCACCGGCGATATAAACCCCGTCAACAGCGCCGAGTGTCAGGGCAACGTCACCCGCGACCTGCCCAAGCAATTCGAAAAACACATCGACCGCCTCTGCGGCTACGTTACCCGCACGGCGCTCTCTAAAGATTTCAGCGGCCGACAGCTTTGCGCCGGACTCACCACGGATCGTCGTCAACGCGAGATAAATATTCTCCAGACCGGAACCGGCAATCACTCGCTCGGCGGAAACACGGTCGAAACGACTGCGCAGGACAGTGAGAATCTCCAGCTGCAGTTCAGTCTCGGGCGCAAAGCCGACGTGACCACCTTCGCCCGTAATCGGCACGAGCATATCGTCGCGACGACACAGGCCGGCTACGCCGAGGCCCGTGCCAGGACCCAGAACGGCCACGTTGAAATTCGTTTTCGGCAACCAGCCGTGATCGTGGCGACCGATAGAGCGAACCTCGGTCTCGGTCAACAAGGGAATCGAGTAAGCAATTGCCGTGAAGTCATTCAGAAGCCGCACAGCCTCAATGCCGAAATCTGTTCGGGTCTCGGCCGCCGAGATGTCCCAGTGGTTATTCGTAATCTTGACGCGGTCGTCGATAATCGGACCCGCAACCGCAAGACAGATCGCATCAGGCGAATCCGCTTTAGTCGTTGCCAGGTAATGCCTGATGGCGTCATCGGCCGTCGCGAAATCCGCACACTGCAGCTCGAGGACGCTGTGGAAGCCTGGCCTGTCAGGCGTTGCCAACGCAAAACGCGCGTTGGTCCCGCCAATGTCACCAATCAGAAGACAGCGATCACTCATCGACTGTCACCATTCAGTACTGCCTTCATCTACGGTAGTGCCCCGCGCCGTCGAACAATCCCGGTATGCTCTCACAAGCGGGCGCGAGGCGCAGCCCGGGCGTTATCCGTTTCCACGGCTTCCGAACAGGCTCGCACCTTGCTCCGCGCCGGTAGCGCGTTCGCGAAACGCCGCGAAAAGCTCACGGCCCATTCCGGTCTGCGCGTCGTCGCTGCTTTCCTGCGCTTCTTGCTCTTCGGGCACAGCATCGCCATCAAAACCGAGCTCGCCGTTACCGGCATCGATAGTGACGATATCTCCGTCGCGAATTCGTGCAATCAGGCCGCCATCAATCGCCTCCGGCGTAACCTGGATCGCCGCCAGGACTTTTCCTGACGCGCCAGACATTCGCCCGTCGGTCAGCAACGCTACCTTGAAGCCGCGATTCTGCAGCACGCCGAGGTAAGGAGTGAGCTTGTGCAGTTCGGGCATGCCGTTCGCGCGCGGCCCCTGGTGAGTGACGACCGCCACGAAGTCGCGCTCCAGTTCACCGTTGTTGAATGCGTCGACAAATGCCTGCTGCGATCGAAATACGAGCGCCGGCGCCTTAATCGAGTGATGCGCGGCATCGACCGCCGATACCTTGACGATGGCCCTGCCGATATTGCCGGTCACCAACCGCAGACCGCCTTCCGGACTGAACGGATTTGAGCACGGCCGCAATATATCGTCATCGAGCGACTTACCCTGGACATCAGACCATTGCAGCGCCCCGTCATCGACACGAGGTTCGCGACAGAAATGCCGGAGTCCGGGCCCCAGAATGGTATGAACGTCCTCGTGCAACAAGCCGTTATCGAGCATGTCGGAGATTAGAAAGCCGAGGCCGCCTGCCGCATGAAAGTGATTTACATCGGCCGTGCCGTTCGGATACACGCGCGAAAGCTGCGGGACCACGCCGGAGAGCTCAGAGAAATCCTGCCAGTCGATCCGGATACCGGCCGCCGCAGCAATCGCTATGATATGAATCGTATGGTTGGTTGAACCGCCGGTCGCAAGCAGGCCAACGATGCCGTTGACGATTGCCTTCTCATCGAGCATCTCCGCCAGCGGGCGGTAGTCGGCGCCGAGATGCGTTGCCTGCAGAACAGTTTTCACCGCGTCTCGTGTCAGCAGCTCGCGAAGCTCCGTGCCTGGATTGACAAACGAACCGCCCGGAAGCTGCAGCCCCATGAACTCCATCAGCATCTGGTTGCTGTTGGCGGTACCGTAAAAGGTGCAGGTGCCGGGCGCGTGGTAGGCGGACGATTCGGCTTCAAGAAGCTCATCACGACCGATCTTTCCGGCCGCGTACTCCTCTCGAATTCGGGCTTTTTCCTTGTTGCCCAGTCCCGAAACCATCGGCCCCGCCGGAACGAACACGACCGGCAATTGGCCGAAAGAAAGCGCTCCAATCAGGAGTCCCGGGACGATCTTGTCGCAGATGCCGAGGCACAGCACAGCATCGAACATGTTGTGCGATAGCGCGACCGCGGTCGACAGCGCGATTACGTCGCGACTGAACAGCGACAGGTCCATGCCGTCGGTGCCCTGGGTAACGCCGTCACACATAGCGGGCACACCGCCGGCGAATTGCGCTACGGCTCCGTACTCTGAGGCGGCGGCCCGGATGACAGCCGGGTAGGTCTCGAACGGCTGGTGGGCACTAAGCATGTCGTTGTAGGCAGAAACGATACCGACGTTCGGTACGACATGGCCTTTCAAGGCCTGCTTGTCTGCCGAACCACACGCTGCAAAGCCATGGGCGAGATTGCTGCACGCCAGGCCGCCACGGACCGGGCCGTCGCTCGCTGCCGCCTGCATGCGCGCCAGGTAGTCGGCGCGTGACGCCGCACTGCGCTCCACGATTCGATCGGTGACTCGTTGAATAGTTGGATTCACTGCGTTCGATCTCCCATCATGGTGCCCAGAAGAGCCGCACAGGTGCGCGCTTCTGGCGTAGTAGCCGTGACACCGGAAATCCGTTCGTGGATTCAAGTGCCTTTTTGTAGACGTCGAGTTTTTCCTCGCCGAAGAAGAGCAGGGCTATTTCGTCGCTGCGCGATATCCCTGCCAGCGTCATGCTGATTCGCGGATGCGGGCTGGCTTTCGTCGTAACGGGGATGTACAGACGACCGCATTCGACGTCCAGTCCGAGCGCGAGCTGTTCAGCATCCGGGAAAAGAGACGCGAAATGACCGTCGGCACCCATGCCAATGAGAGAGCAGGAAAACGGCAGCGCAGGTAGCGGATTCTGCAGTGCCTCGCAGCGCTGCTCAGGCGAGACGTCCGCTGCGTAAACCGGCAATAGCTGTGCGGTTGCCGCCTCGTCGACCAGTAACGATTCGCGCACCAGCTTCTCGTTGCTGTCCTCGTGATCAGCAGGAACCCAGCGTTCGTCGCTCAGCGCAACCTGCACTCGCTGCCAGTCCAGCGGCGTCTTTGCCAGTGCCGCGAGGCACTGCCCGGGCGTTGTTCCGCCGCTGACAATAATCGATGCCTCTGCCTGGTTGTCCAGCCGATTGGAGAGCAGTTCCGCCATACGTTTTGCCGCCGCTTCCGAGGCTTCGAGCCTGGTTTCAAAAAAGTGTTCGTTCATTCGCTTACTCATCCGGGTACCACCCACGTCCATCGCGATCCAGCAGGACCGAGGACGCGGTCGGCCCCCAGGATCCTGCAACGTAGGACTCAACTTTCTGTTCCGTCTCCGCCCAGCCGTCGATAATCCCGTCGATCCAGTGCCACGCCGCTTCAACTTCATCGCGTCGCATAAACAACGCCGGATTGCCACGCAGCACTTCCATCAACAGGCGTTCGTAAGCATCGGGATAGCCGATGCCGAAGGTCTCGGCGAAACTGAGGTCAAGCCCGACCGGTCGCAGATTAAAGCCGCCGGGGCCAGGTTCTTTCGCCATGACGGTAAGCTGCACGCCCTCGTCCGGTTGCAGACGAATGCGCAACAGGTTCGGCGATACCTTGTACTTCTGCTCGGGGAAGATAGAGTGCGGGACGTCCTGAAACTGTACGACGATCTCCGAGTGCTTGCCGGGTAGACGCTTGCCGGTGCGCAGATAGAAAGGCACGTTCGACCAGCGCCAATTCTCGATTTCCAGTTTGAGCGCGACAAAAGTCTCCGTGCTGCTCTCCTCGCCGCCAAGCTCATCGAGATAACCCGGCACCGGGGCCTTGTTGATGGCTCCCGCTGTGTAATGTCCACGCACGGTATTGGCGCGTACCTCGTCCGCAGAAATCGGCTTGAGTGCGCGCAGCACTTTGATCTTCTCGTCTCGCACCGCATCGTGATGCAGGCTCGACGGCGGCTCCATGGCGAACAGGCAAACCAGTTGCAGGATGTGATTCTGCACCATGTCACGCAGGGCGCCGACACGATCGTAGAATTCTATTCTTCCGCCGACACCGAGATCTTCGGCAACGGTAATCTGTACATGATCGATAGCACTGCGACGCCACAGCGGCTCGAACAACGAGTTCGCGAATCGTAACGCCAGCAGATTCTGCACCGTCTCTTTGCCGAGATAGTGATCAATACGGTAGATCTGGTTTTCTTCGAAGCACTCGCCCACCGCGTTGTTGATCTCGCAGGCTGATTCGTAGTCACGCCCAAGCGGTTTCTCCAGCACGATTCGGCTGCTGGGGGTGATCAGGCCGTTGCTCTTCAGGCCCTGCGCGATCGGTCCGAACAAGCTCGGCGCTGTCGCGAGATAAGCAACCCGGATGCGGTCATCGACCCCGGTGAGTATTTCACGAAGAGCGCCCCATTCGCCGTGCTCGAACGCATCGGCCTGCACGTAGTGAATACGCTGGCTGAACGACTGCCAGTGCGCCTCGTCAAAGTCGCCGTCTTTGAGCTTTTCGCGAAGGGACGCCTCTACGGTCGCAACGTATTCTTCACGCGTCAGCGCGCCGCGGCTGGCGGCAATGACCCGGCTTTCGCCAGTCACCTGGCCGTCGCGGTCGCGATGATAAAGCGCCGGCAGCAGCTTGCGCATTGCGAGATCGCCGGTACCACCGAAAATTATCAGGTCGAAGGTCTCGACCGGAACGAGCTTAGCCATGGGACTTCCTTTGATATTTTCGTAATTTTACTACGTTTTGATGAATTAAAAGCCATTTATTGATGATTTTTCGCACAATATTTCTGTAATTTTACTACATGCTAGCAACCATCACGAACGCCCTGCCACGCTTGAGCCCGTCAGAACGGCGCGTCGGACAGTGGATTCTGGACCACCCAAGGGAGGCCGCAGGCATCACACTTGCACGCCTCGCCACAGAGTGCCAGACCAGCGAACCGACGGTGGTGCGCTTTTGTCGTCACGTGGGCCTACGCGGTTTTCGCGAACTCGCAATCCGACTAACCGAAGCGCTCAGCCGCCCGGCTACCTTCGTGCACCGCGATGTCGGGGCGGATGACTCGATGTCCGATGCGGTGACCAAGGTCCTGGACGCATCGATTCAATCACTGATCGAGATGCGGTCGCAGCTGTCATCAATGCCGATCGATGAGGCTGTCCGCGCCATGCAATCGGCGCGACAAATCGCTTTCGCCGGACTGGGCGCATCGGGTCACGTCGCGAGGGACGCCAGCCACAAGTTTTTCAGGCTGGGTATTCCCTGTACATCGCTGCGAGGACACCACCATGATTCTTCAATTTGCCGCTATAGCCCAACCGGATGACGTGATAGTGCTGCTGTCCCACACCGGTAGATGGCCGGAATTTGCGCGCGCGGCGCGACTGGCTCGCGAACGCGGTGCAACAGTAATCGCGCTGACGAATCCGGACTCCGAAATGGCCGCAGAGGCTGGCCTGCTCTTTCCCTGCCGACTGATCGAAGACACCAGCGTTTACACGCCTATGAGTTCAAGACTGGCGCAGCTTGCTTTGCTCGATGCTATCCAGGTCGCGCTCGCCCTCGCACAGGGCGATGTGGCCAGTGACAACCTGCGCCGCAGCAAGAACGCCCTCAGTGCCACTTTCTCCTGATTTTTCATAATCTTATTGCCTGAACGCTCGCTCCTCCGCAGGGCGCCTTGTCGTTGTCGGCTGGCGACCTCGCCCGATTGCAGACTTCGGTTTTCGCTAATTCAGTACGCGGGTATTTGTGATACAACGGTAAGGTATCTCGGGGAGCGTTAATTCAAGTCGACATAATGAAAGTCGTAAATCCAACTTCGCGTGACATCGCGGACCTCGCTGGTGTGTCCCAGGCAACGGTTTCGCGCGCGCTGAGAAACTCGCCGCTGGTGCGCGAGGAGACGCGCAAGCGAATCCAGCAGATTGCGCGCGACATTAACTATTTCGTGAACCGCAATGCAGCCGGCCTGCGAACCCACCAAAGCCATACGATCGCACTGCTGTTGTTCGATGAGACCGACGGCGCCGATGCAGAAATCAATCCATTCTTCCTTTCGATGCTGGGCTACATCACGCGCTCGGCGGCAGGCCTCGGTTACGACGTACTTATTTCCCTGCAACAGCTGACCGACGATTGGCACATCGAGTACCAGGCCAGCAACCGCGCGGACGGACTGATTCTGCTCGGCTACGGCGATTACCTGACGTACAGAGAGAAGCTGACGGCGCTCGCTGATGCAAATACGCGCTTCATGATCTGGGGACCGGCTGTCAAGGATCAGCCCGGCCACTCCTTTGCCTGCGACAACGAATCCGGTGGCTACAAGGCGACAAAGCACTTGCTTGATTTAGGGCGGAAGAAGATCGCGTTTCTCGGTATCACGTCTCGTCGCTGCCCTGAGTTTGCCGATCGTTACCAGGGCTACTGCCATGCTCACCATGATGCGGGCATGACTCCCCCTGACGATCTCCGGGTTAACGCGAACAATAAGGAATCCCATGGCTACCAGGCGATCGAGGAACTTCTCGCGCAGGGTGTCGAGTTTGATGCCGTATTCGCGTCAACGGATATCATGGCAATTGGCGCGATGCGCGCTCTCCAGGCTCACGGTCTCGATATCCCGCGCGATGTCGCGGTAGTCGGTTTCGACGATTTCCCGCTCGCAGCCCATGTGACACCTGCACTGACTACGGTGAGGCAGGACATGCGCCAGGCCGGTGAGGGCCTTGTCACCAGCATTGTTGGCCTGATCGAAGGGCACCCGGTGGAGTCTTCACTCATGGCGCCAGACCTGATTATCCGCGAATCCTGCGGCGGCTAGTCCGTCACGAGCGCCAGGATCTCGAGTCTTGGCAAACCTGCGGCACACGATCTACCGCCTGGGCCGTCCCCTCTGCAGCTCGCGACATCTCACCGTGAATACCGCATTGTCGATGGGCGCATCCGAATAGCATGACCCGGACATCATGCGCGGGCAACGTCGACGACGATTCCTGGTGACTCCGCGTTAATCGCAAAGACTTCGCCGCTATCTGCGTCGCGCCAATGACCGCTGCTCAGTCCTTTCGACACCTCGAATGTCGCCGTCCCGTCGCCCTTGTTGAGCAACACCAGCGCAGTCTGATTTAGCCCACCCTTTTGGTACACGCGATAGAACGCTGCCGTGTCCTGAGAGAATTCCAGGTTGAACTGCAGGCCGCGTTGCAGCGCTACCGATCTCTTGCGGATTGCCGCTATTCGCGACAGCGCCGCGTGAATGGGGTGCGATTTGGCGCGCTCGACATTCTCCTGTCCGAAATAATCCCTGTTGCCCGCATGCTGATCTGCGCCTGCGCGAAATCCGATCTCCGATCCGTAGTAGACGACCGGAATACCGCGACTCGTAAACAGCCAGTTATTGGCATCGATGAAACCGTCCTGGTCCGCATCAATACGCGTCATGTCGTGATTGTCATAGAACGTCATCAGTTCGTAAGGACTCTGATAAATACCGGACTCGAGCTGCAGGTAGTCGAGCAGATTGCTGTAGGCGCCGTCCTGCTCGCCGAACACGCTGACCATGGCTTCACGGCCCGGGAAGTCCAGCACGCTGATGGCGCCGTTCTCGGGGTAGGTGTACTGGGCCAGGAATTCGGCGTCGTACGACCAGGCCTCTGAGAACATGAACAGACCCGGGTGCCGTAGCCGGATTCTGTCGGAAAACGCTTTCCAGAACGTGTGCGGCATGTGCTTGATGGTATCGATACGAATCGCTGATGCACCGTCATCAATCCACTTTAAATGCGCAGCAACGCAGTAATCGAGCACATCCGGATTGTCGTAATCGAGATCCGAGAGCTCGGCGAGATCCCGCTCGTTTCGGTAAAACGCATGCAGCGGGTTTGCGGGATCCAGGTCACTCGGATGCAGATTGCCGTGATCGGCCACGAGCTTGCCGTCGACATCGTAAAGCTCACCGTACTTCGGCTGGTCCTGCGGCATCGAAAACGACGGAGAGCCGTGATTGCAGACGACATCAAGCACAGTCTTGAGACCATGCCCCTCAAGCAGTTGCCGCGTGAGGTCGGCATAATTCAGATCGGCGGACGGCAGGTGTTCATCGAGCTCGAAGAAATTGACGCCCCAGTACCCGTGGTAGCCGGTCTTGCCGTAATCATTCGAACCGCCCTCGCCCGGCGCCTTGCCGCCGGTGAAAGCCTCGTCCGGGTTGTCGACGATCGGCGTCAGCCAGATCGAAGTAAACCCCATGTCGGCAATGTAGTCGGCGTTATCGAGCACACCTTTGAAATCGCCACCGAGGTAGCCGATATTCGCCGGTGCAGAGTCGGCCACGCGTATCGGCCGATCGAAGGTGCCACGTTCGACGCCACCCTGATCCGGAAAGTTGTTCGCCGGATCGCCATCAACGAATCGATCCGTGACGATAAAGTACACAGCCTCGGACGCGAATGGCTCAAGTGTGCCGAAATAATCCGCGGGAGCGTCGACGACACCGCTGGCTTCCTGAACAGTGCCGCAGCCTGAGCCTGCCAGGGTCAAAGCAGCAAAGGCCGCTGCGGCGATAGTCCTCTTGTTCATTGCGGCTCCGCGGATTTATCGACCAGCAGCGTCGCCAGGCCGGCAACGATCATCATGCATCCGCCGACGACAAATGCATAAATAGCCTGGAGATCGAAGAACTCACGCAGCACCAGGCCGAGCAGGCTCGCAGCCACCAGTTGCGGGATGACGATAAAGAAGTTGAAGATACCCATGTAAACGCCCATCTTGTGCGACGGCAGGTTGTTGGACAGCAGCGCGTACGGCAATGACAATATCGAGGCCCAGGCAAAGCCGACTCCGATCATCGAAACGAGCAGAAGTTTGGGGTCGCTGATGAAATAGAAGCTGATCAGTCCGATGCCACCAAGCGACAGGTTGATCAGGTGGCACATGCGGCAACCAAGCCGGTTGGCGACAAAAGGTATGGCAATGGCAGCGAGCGCCGCAAAACCGTTGTACGCCGCGAACAGCACGCCTATCCAATCGGCGCCATCGTTATAACTGCTTCCTGCTGCCTCTGTAGCACCGAAGTGATGCGCCGTTACCGCTGCGGTGCCGTAAATCCACATCGCAAACAGGGCAAACCAGGAAAAGAACTGCACGACCGCAAGTTGTTTCATGACGCGCGGCATATGAAACAGGTCGTGCATGATCTCGGCGAAGCCGCTCTCCACTTTGCCAGCCTGCTGCAGGGAGGCCATGATCAGCTGAAATACACCGAACACCGTCAGTCCGCCCGCCAGAACGTAAAGCTCCTTGTCCAGCCCGGCATTGTAGATCCAGGCCCAGAGCCCGACGCCAATCACAGCGCTGACGATACCGCCACTGCGATACTTTGATGCCGGCCGCGTCGTCGTATCTTCGGCGACGTGTTCAGGAGGGCGGGCCGCATCGAATTCGGCGAGCTGCTCCGGGGAGTATTCGCGGGAGCGAAACACAGTCCAGGACACGGCCAGCAGGAAAGCTGCACCGCCGATATAGAATGAGTACTTGACCGAGACAGGAATCACGCCGGCCGGCGCTTCGTTACTGATACCGAACCAGTTCGCCATCATCCACGGTAACGCCGACGCGACAACGGCACCCACACCGATGAAAAAGGTCTGCATCGCAAAACCACTGGTACGCTGCTTCTCGGGAAGGTTGTCGCCAACGAACGCGCGAAATGGTTCCATGGAGATGTTGATGCTCGCGTCCATGATCCACAGCATGCCGGCGGCAATCCAAAGGTACGGCGAGTTCGGCATGACAAACAAGGCGAGCGACGCCAGGATCGCGCCGACCAGGAAGTACGGGCGGCGCCGTCCCAGGCTGTTCCAGGTTCGGTCGCTCATGTAGCCAATGATGGGCTGCACGATCAGCCCGGTTAGAGGTGCCGCGATCCACAGAATCGGAATATCGTCGATGGGTGCGCCGAGCGTCTGGAAAATACGACTGACGTTGGCGTTCTGCAGGGCAAAGCCCATCTGAATACCGAGAAACCCGAAACACATGTTCCAGATCTGCCAAAAACTGAGTTGTGGCTTCTGTTTCATTGGGGTTTTGCCTTTTCAATGGGCCTGAATCGAATCGCTGTGCCGCCCCCCGCAGCAAGCTTCAATCCAAGCGTGGAATCGCTGTTTAACGTCTGCTCTTCTATCTCGAATCCGTAGGGATTGTGATCCCAATGCGCATCTGCCGAGTCCCGGTATATCTGTGCGACGTAGTCCTTGCCCTTATCGAGAAAAGACAACTTCAAATCGAAAGATCGCGCCAGTTCATCGCTGATTGCGCCAAAATACCAGTCCTCGCCACCGCGTTGCTTGCGCGCAATGGCAACAAAATCACCAACCTCACCGGCAACGGCAACGCTCTCCTCCCAGTCTGTCGGGACGTCGATAATAAACTGGAAAGCATCGGGGTATCGCTCGTAATTCTCCGGCAAGTCGGCAGCCATCTGAATCGGGCTGTAAATCACGACATAGAGCGCGAGCTGCTGCATCAGGGTGCTTTGCACACGAAACTCGGAATCAGGCCCGTGGTGCAACAGATCAAAGATCCCGGGCGTGAAATCCATCGGTCCGGCCATCAGGCGCGTGAAAGGCAGCAAGACGTTGTGCTCAGGCGGATTCGGCGTGGCCCAGCCGGCATTGTATTCCTGGCCGCGCGCACCTTCGCGACTGATCCAGTTCGGGATAGGTTCGCCGCAGGCCCGTATCTTTGACGGGTTCGTGCGTATTGATACTGATTTTTCGTTTCGCGGCTTCCTTCAGCACGCGTTCGAAGTGATTGACGCCTATCTGGCCGTCGTGCCATTCGAAATGCGTTACGCCGCTTTCATCGACACGCTGCATCTGACCGCCATCGGCAACGTAGCCCGTCTTGATCTGTCGCACGCCCAGCGATTCGTAGAGATCGTAGGCCGCTGACATTTGTGCCTCGTAGTTGCTGATGTGTCCGGACGTCTCGTGATGCCCGATGAGCCGCACGTTGTTTCGGCGCGCATAGGCCGCAACCGCCTGCAGGTCGAAATCGTCATACGGCTCTATAAAGCTGAAGATGCTGCCGTTGTTAAACCAGTCTCCATCCCAGCCAGTATTCCACCCTTCGACCAGCACTCCATCAAATCCATACTTTGCAGCAAAATCGATATGTCGCATGGTGTTTTCTGTCGTCGCTCCGTGCTTCGCACCCGAACCCCATGTCTTTTCGTTGAGGTGCATCGCCCACCAGATACCAACGTACTTGCCGGGCTCGACCCAGGACACATCGCCGAGGCGATTCGGCTCATTTAGGTTCAGGATCAGGTTCGAATTCAGCAGGCCGATGGCGTCCGGCGCAATCTGGACCGTTCGCCACGGCGTCACGAACGGCGTTTTCGTCCTGACTCTGACGCCGTCGGAGCGCGGCGCGAGATTGGTCTGAAAGATGCCGGGTCGCCGCTGGTCGAGCGTATAAGCGGAGTAGTCGAGCAGCGCCGCCTCATGAAGGGTAACGTGCGTGCCGCTGGCGAGGCGAAACGTCGCTGGTGTGTGTGCCAGGTAGACGTCTTCGACAGGTGTCGTACGGTAAAGGTGCTCGTAGCGATTCCAGCCACGGCCGCGTATCCAGTACGCGATCGTATCCTCGGGCAGTCGAAATTCGGTGAGTTCGTCGACGATACTGAGCTCCCGGTAGTACTCCTGCTCCGGCACCTCGTAACGAAAACCGACGCCGTCATTGTGCGCGCGAACCCGAAGACCAAACTCACGTGCCGGACCGTCGGTTGACGCAAACGAGACGAACAGCTCGTTGTAGTTGTCGCGCACGATGCGGCGTTCACCCCACGGCTGCTCCCAGGTCGTGTCCGACGAGCGTCGCTCAACACCAACCTGACGCAGTGACGTCTCGATAGAGGCCTGCTGCTGAAAACGCAGTCCAAGCCCGGACCTCGAGATTATGGGCTCGTCACGATAGCGGATGCTGTACTGCGGCTTTCCATCCCCCGTGAGCAGGACGTCGACGACGATGTTCCCGTCTGGCGACTGTACCTCGACAGCGTCCGCCTGCGACGAGAGCAACAGGGCGGCCACCAGAGATGCCACAAATTTATAGTTTTTGGTTTTTGGCACCGTGCTGATTGTATCAACAGGAGCATTTGGCAGGCTCGGATTGCAAACGTATTCATCCCCGAAAATACCGTTAAATGTCTATATTTACTGCAATTATTAGGGGGAAGAAATGATGAGACTAGTAACCCTGGCGCTGTCATGCCTGGTATTGCTTGCTTGCTCGGACGACCACGCGGTGCACTCGAGCGATGGCATCGAGCGCGTGGAGCCACCGTTCTGGTGGCAGGGCTTCAATAGCCACGAAGCTGCAGCTGCTGGTTTACGGCAACGACATCTCAGCGAACTGACACCCTCGCTCGACTATCCCGGGTATCGACGTTGACCGCGTGGAGCGCGGCGACAGCGCGAACTACCTGTTCGTCTATCTCGATATCGGCGCATCAGCCGAGCCCGGCACGTTCGATATTGTGTTTGCCAACCAGGACCGCAGCGTGGCCTATACGTACGAGCTGCGTGAAAAGAACGCCACTCCTGAACACGTCGCCGGCCTCACCGGTGCGGACGTCATTTACATGATCACGCCCGACCGCTTCGCCAACGGCGATCCGTCTAACGACTCCCTGGACGACTACGCCGACAAACTCAATCGTGACGACGACTACGGCCGCCACGGCGGCGACCTGGCCGGGATTAGCCAGCGACTCGACTACCTCGGCGACATGGGTTTTACAGCCGTCTGGTTGAATCCGATCCTCGAAAACGCCATGCCGGAATCGTCGTACCACGGCTACGCGATGACCGACCTTTACAAAGTCGATCCACGTTACGGCAGTAACGACGAGTATCTTGCGCTCGCAGAGCAGATGCGATCGAAGGACATCGACCTGGTTATGGACATGGTCGCGAACCATATCGGGAGCGGGCATTGGTGGATGGAAGATCTGCCTGCCACCGACTGGCTGAACCTGCCAGAGGAGCGCAGCAGAACCAGCCACGCGCGAACGACGAACCAGGACCCCTACGCGTCCGAATTCGACAAGCGCTCACATGCCGATGGCTGGTTCGCCGACACCATGCCGGATCTCAATCAGCGCAATCCGCTGCTGGCCGATTACCTCATTCAGAACACGATCTGGTGGGTCGAGTACCTCGGCCTGTCCGGCATTCGCATGGATACCCACCCCTACCCGGACAAAAACTACATGGCCGAATGGAGTCGGCGTGTCATGGAAGAGTACCCGGACCTGACACTGACCGGCGAAGAATGGACCGGCAACCCGGCGATTGTCTCGTACTGGCAGCGCGGCAAGCGCAATCATGATGACTACGTATCGTACATGCCGAGCATGCTCGATTTTCCGCTGCAGATGGCGCTCAAGAAATCGCTCACGGAGGAAGTGCCCTGGTGGGATAGCCCGTGGACAGCGGCCTACGAAATGCTGGGAAATGACTTCCTGTATCCGGACCCTTTCAACCTCGTCATCTTTCCCGATAACCACGACATGAGCCGTATCTATACGCAGGTCAACGAAGATTACGACCTGTATCGCATGGCGATAGTCTACTACCTGACCATGCGTGGTATGCCGACGCTGTATTACGGTACGGAAGTATTGATGTCGCACCCCGGCACCGACAGTCATGGTGCCATTCGCGAAGAATTCCCCGGCGGCTGGGAAGACAGCGACAAGAATGCGTTCACCGGCGATGGTCTGAGCGATCTGGAACGCGAAGCGCAGCAATTCGTGCAGCAGCTATTAACCTGGCGCAAGAGCAAGCCGGTCATCCATTCGGGCAAGGTGATGCAGTTCACGCCGATCAAGGATGTGTACACTTACTTTCGCTACGACGAAAACGATACGGTCATGGTGGTTTTCAATCGCAGCGAGGAAACGAGCAGCATCGACACGGCGAGATTCGCCGAGCGCCTCGGCGATGCCGACAAGGCCGTCGACGTGATAACCGGGCAAGCCTACGAGTTGAACGAGACGCTCGAATTGCCCGCGCGCTCCGTGCTGGTACTCGAAATAACCCGATAACAGGAGCCCGCCTTGATATACAGATTCCTGATCGTCGCCGCACTGCTTGCGGCGGCTCCTGCGCTTGCCGACTTTGGCCAGTACCAGGGCCACAGGCTCGATGGCCAGTCACTCGTCGTAGTCAGTGACCTTGGTGAACTCACGATTAGCCCGGTCGACGACGCGGCGTTCGAAGTGCACTACCAGGAAAAAGGCGTTAAACAACTACCTTCATTTGCAATAGACCCGAACAGCCGAACCAACGTCATGACCGCCGTCAGCGACGCCGACGGCACGCTGGCATTCATGATCGATGGCCTGACCGCGATCGTCGATAAGTCACCGGTAAAAGTCCACTTCTTACGCGATGGCCGGCCGCTGGTCGCTGAAGAGCACGGCTACTTCGCCTACGAGACGGTGCGTGGCTTCCGTTTTCAACTCGACGAGGGCGAGAAGATTCTCGGCGGCGGTCAGCGTGTCATGGGTATGGACCGCCGAGGCAAGCGGATGCCGCTGTACAACAAGGCCTCTTATGGTTATGAGACAGAAACCGACCAGATGTATTTCAGCGTGCCTGCCGTCATGTCATCGGACAAGTACACGATCGTGTTCGACAACTCCGCGAGTGGCTGGCTCGATATCGGCAGCACTGAAAGCGACGTTTTACAGTTCGAAGCCGTCGGCGGCAGAACCTCCTACATCGTGATCGCCGGCGATACTTACCCGGAGCTTATTGCGAATTACACCGACGTCACCGGCAAGCAGCCGCTGCCGCCGCGGTGGGCCTTCGGCAACTTTGCCTCGCGCTTTGGCTATCACAGCGAGAAAGAAGCACGCGACGTTGTACGCCGCTTCCAGCGCGCTGACATTCCGCTCGATGCCATCATCCTCGACATCTACTGGTTCGGGCCCGACATCAAGGGCCACATGGGAAATCTGGACTGGGATCGCGAGGCATGGCCGACGCCCGAAGACATGATCGACGACTTTGCCGACAAGGGCGTCAAGACGATCGCGATTACGGAGCCCTTCATCCTCAGCACCTCCGATCTCTGGGATGACGCGGTAATGAGTGAGGCATTGGCGACGACGCCGACGGGCGAGCCACGGCGCTTCGATTTCTATTTCGGCAATACCGGGCTCGTCGACGTATTTGACGACACGGCACAGAAGTGGTTCTGGACACCCTATGAGATGCTATTCGAGCAGGGTACGGCCGCTACCTGGGGCGATCTCGGCGAACCGGAAGTGCACCCGGGCGACGCGCTGCACTGGCTCAGCGACGACGGTATTCAGGCTACCGGTGACGAGATTCATAATGTCTACGGCCACGAATGGGCACGTATGATTTACGAGCGGCAAATAGAAAAGTACCCGGATATGCGTCCGCTGATATTGATGCGCTCGGGGTTCGCCGGCTCGCAACGATTCGGGATGGTGCCCTGGACAGGCGACGTGAGTCGCAGCTGGGGCGGCTTCAAACCGCAGATCGAGCTCAGCCTGCAGATGAGCATGTTCGGGCTTGCTTACAACCACTCGGATCTCGGCGGTTTTGCCGGCGGCGAGACCTTCGACAGAGAAATGTACATTCGCTGGCTGCAGTACGGCGTCTTTCAGCCGGTGTACCGCCCACACGCGCAGGAACACATCGCTGCGGAACCCGTGTTTCACGATCGCAAAACCCGCAACATCGTGCGCGACTACATCAAGCTGCGTTACCGGCTGTTGCCCTACGTCTATACGCTGGCTTACGAGAACAGCACCAGCGGCATGCCGCTGATGCGGCCCGTTTTCTTTGAAGACGAAAGCGACCTGTCGCTCATTGACGAGAAGGACAGCTACCTGTGGGGCGACGCTTTCCTGGTTGCGCCGGTCATGGATCCCGGGCTGTCTTCGGTAAGTGTCGACCTGCCTGCCGGCACCTGGTTCGATTTCTGGAGCGACGCGCGTTACGACGGCTCGCAAACCGTCGACATTCCGGTAACGCTCGAGACTATTCCAGTGCTGGTTCGAGCCGGGTCCTTCATACCGATGACAGCGGATATCAGCACAACGCAGGACTACTCCAGCGAGCAGCTGACGCTGCACTACTATGCCGACGCATCGGTGCGTTCGGCGAGCGGCCAGATGTATGACGATGACGGCAAGAGCCGTACAAGCCTCGAAGACGGCGCTTACGAGCTGCTGAAATTTGACGCTCGACAGGCGGGCGAAGCGCTGAGCTTCTCACTGCAGCGCAAAGGCGGTAGTTATGAAGGCATGCCGGAGCGCCGCGAGGTCACGTTGGTTGTGCACAACTGGCGAGCGGACGTCACATCTGTCAGCGTCGATGGCCAGGACATTGCCGTGAAGAAGCGTATGCCGCGCGCCGGTGCCGGTGCGGTGTTCAATCGGCGCGCCAATACGCTCAGCGTTCGATTCGAGTGGCATAGTCCGAATGTAACGCTGAAGATCAATGAATCCGGTGATATCGCCATGAGTGGCAAGCCCGTCGTCTACCAGGTATTCGCCCGCTTGTTCGGCAACAAAAAATCGACCAACAAGCCCTGGGGCACGATCGAGGAAAATGGTGTCGGGAAATTTGCGGACTTCGATGACAAGGCACTTGCGGGCATTCGCGAACTCGGCACGACGCATATCTGGTACACCGGCGTTCCACACCACGGAGTCATTCGTGACTACACGGAATTCGGCATCAGCAACGATGATCCGGATGTGGTCAAAGGCCGCGCCGGATCTCCGTACGCTGTCAAGGACTACTACAACGTCAACCCGGACCTCGCCGAGGATCCGGCAAAGCGCCTGGGCGAGTTCGAAGCGCTGATCGCAAGAACTCACGCAAACGGCATGAAGGTGATCATCGACATCGTGCCCAATCACGTCGCGCGGGGTTACCAGTCATTGAGCCGGCCGCCCGGCGTCGAGGATTTCGGCGCCCGTGACGACACGTCGGTCGAATGGGCACGCGACAACAACTTCTACTACGTGCCCGGAAAGGACTTCGAGGTACCCGAGTCACCCGCTCGACTACCGCCCGCTTGGCGGTGATGCACACCCGCTCGCCGACGGCTGACTTCCGGGAATCCCCGGCGAAATGGACCGGCAACGGTTCACGCGCGCCGCAGCCGCGCTTCGACGACTGGTTTGAGACCGTCAAAGTCAACTACGGCGTGCGGCCCGATGGAAGCTACGCGTTCGATCGTCTGCCTGACGAGGCTCGCGAGTGGTCAACGGAACAGCATGCCGCGTTCTGGGCGGATAAAGACGTGCCGGACAGCTGGATCAAGTTTCGCCAGATTGCACACTACTGGCTCGACAAGGGTATCGACGGTTTTCGCTATGACATGGCCGAAATGGTGCCCGTCGAGTTCTGGAGCTACCTGAATTCGTCAATCAAGACGAAGAACGGCGAGGCGTTCCTGCTCGCCGAAGTCTACAACCCGCAGGAGTATCGCAACTACCTGCAGCTCGGTCGCATGGACTACCTGTATGACAAAGTCGGTTTCTACGACACGCTGAAGCCGATCATGCAGGGCAAGGCATCTACCGACACGCTGGCCCCGGCGCACGCGGCTGTCCTGGACATCGAGCAACACATGCTGCATTTCCTCGAGAACCACGACGAGCAGCGTATCGCGAGTAAGGACTTCGCAGGCGATGCGAACAAGGGCAAACCCGCTATGGTCGTATCGGCACTCATCAGCCGCTCGCCAACCATGCTGTACTTCGCGCAGGATGTCGGCGAGGCCGGCGACGGTGATGCGGGTTTCGGCGACCCCACGCGCACCACGATCTTTGACTACTGGGGGGTCCCCTCACACCAGCGCTGGATGAATGATGGTGCGTTTGACGGCGGTCGCCTTCGCGCGGGTGAAAAAGCCCTGCGTGATTTCTACGTGCGGCTGATGACGTTCAGCGCTACCAGCCGCGCACTCACCGGTAACTACGCGGAAATCCACAGCTATAACCGCCAGCGGGATAACGCCGCGTATAACGACAAGGTATTTTCGTTCGCCCGCTGGAGCGACGAAGAACGATTGCTCGTCGTGAGTAACTTCGACGATGTAAGCGGGCATGATCTGGAGATACACATCCCTGCGGACGTCATTACAGAATGGAAGCTGACTGATGGTCGCTACATGCTCGACGAACAGCTCTATCGCCGCAACCACGCGCAGCTAATCGTCGCCGAAGGCGCGGGCATGTTCCGCATCTCGCTTAAACCACTTGATTCCGCCGTGCTCAAGCTCGGCGCCCCGAATATTTCAGGGGCCGCCGACATAAACTACCGCTGAGCGGGCCGGTACATCGATGGTGAGGCTACCGGCGCCGTCGGAAACGGACTGTCCTGTCGCGCCGAATACGGCGTTGAACGTTGCGTTGGTGAGCGTCGTTGCCGCGCTCACGTTGTTCGATGTCGAATCATAATTGATCGCGACGACGGCACTCGCCCCCGGCCCTGATCGCGTCAGCAACAATACCGGATCACCGCCACTCGACTGCACGTTCAGGGCGCCGGTCGCGACCAGCGGGTAAGACTGACGCAGCTCGTACAAGCCGCGGTAGTACTCGAGCAGGGAGTTCGAATCGCCCTCCGCGTCTTGCACGTTATTCGTCGTGGCATTTGCCGACAACGCCCGGAAGGGCGTGACCGCGGTGAATCCCGCGGTGTTCGGGTCGCTCGTCCAGCTCATCGGCGTTCTCAGAGCATGGTCTCCTGACAAAACCGCCGCATTCGCCATGCCGACCTCTTCGCCGTAATACGTGAATGGCGTCGCCGCCGCGAGCAGGTAGCTGGCCGCGGCCAGCTTATAGGCCTCCGCATCTCCGTTGAGCTGGTTCCAGATGCGATCGCCGGCGAAGCTGTCGTGATTCGAAAGAATCAACGGCATGCGATCAGTGTTCGCCAAAGCAAGCTGATTCACGAAGGTCCCGTCGACGGTAAGCCCACGCGCGGAATTCAGAATCGCCCCCGGCGTCTGGAATGCAAACGCGCGGCCGCAGGATGTCGTCGCCGCAAAGTCGCCCGGGTTGTCAGGCGCTTCACAAACCATGAATCGCTTCTGGTAGCCCGTCACGATGCTCAATACGTCGTTCATCAACAGATGATTTTCGGGCTGGTTGTTCCAGTCGCTGGGGCCGTTTTCGAACAAGACGCCGACCGCATCGAAACGGAAACCATCGACGCCCTTGTTGAGCCAAAACCTCAGGCTATCGCTGTGGTAATCAATGACCGCAGGATTACGCAGGTTGAAGTCCGGCATCAGGCCGAGAAGACGCCGTAATACCAGCCATTGCCGTTGTTGCGCCAGGGGTCGCCGGCAAACGTGTTCCAGCCCTGCGGCTTCACATCTTCCCAGATGAACCAGTCGCGCTTGTCGTTCGCGGCCGTCGTTGTTGCATCGAGGAACAATGGGTTCGTGCTCGCCGCGTGATTCATCACGTAGTCGATGATGATGGCGATACCACGCGAATGAGCCTCGCTGAGTAATTGCTCGAAGTCCGCCATCGTGCCGTAGTCGCTTTCGATGGCTCGGTAATCCTGCACCGCGTAGCCATGATCGTTGTCCGCGCTCTCCGTTACCGGCATCAGCCAAATGCCCTGGATACCGAGCCCTAACAGGTAGTCGAGCCGCGAAATCAGGCCCTGCAGGTCACCGACGCCATCACCGTCTGAATCCTGGTAGCCGCGCACGTAAATTTCGATGAAGCTCGCGGAATCCGCCCAGGCGCCTGGCAGCCCCGAGTCGATGTCATTAGCCACCACGGTCGAAAGATCGATTGCGGTGGACTTGTCACCCAAAGCGTTCAGTGCCGCAAGTGCAGCGACCTCGGCTGCAAACGGCGCACCGATGTTCCCGTTCAGCGACGCCACCTCGTCCTGCACAATCCAGGCACTCTCACCAAAACTCTGCGGCACGATGCTGAGATCGTAGATCGGGCTTTTCAGATCGCCGTTGTGCGCGATGAAATTGAGCGCCTGGGTTACATCGCCAACAGGAATTTCGAATACCGCCGCACCGTTCTCGATCCGGTCGGGCATGCGCGGTGATGACCACGATGTTGCAACGCTTGCCGCTATCGCGTCGCCCCAGAGATGCAGTCCCCAGCCATCGTAGGACGGATCCGCTCGCAAGTAATAAATCGTAACGGTTGTTCCAGGATCAGGAGGTGGCGGCGGCGGCGCGGAACCTCCTCCCCCACCGCCGCAGGCAGCCTGCAGCGCAGACAAGAACAACCAGTATTGCTACCTGGACGGCGCGCATGTCTCCTCCAGGTTTTTCATTGCCTTTGCGAACGCGGTACCGAGACGCACGAAGCCCTCCGAATCATAGTGCCAGCCGTCGTCCAGGTAGGTCAGATCATCGGTCACCGTAACGTAGGCTGCACAGGTGTCGTTCTCCGCGAAATCCTGCTGCGCTTTTTGCACGGTGCCAATGTAGTCCATAACCGAACCGTCCTCCGACATCCCCGAGTCTGTAATCCTGCCAATAACGATCGGCAGGTCATCCACACGCAGCGCCGCCCGAAGCAGCCCCATCAGGCGTTCGAGATTCGCGCGGTATTCGTCGGCAGCTGCCTGGCTGTCGTAGGCATCCGCCTCACCCTGCATCCAGACGATGCCGGAGGGGATAAGGCGATCGGGCACGCCGTCACCGTCAATATCTGTAACCGCGAACGCGTTGCGCAGAGTTTTCAGCGCATGATCGTACTGGTTGAGCCCGGCGCCTTCAGAAAAGTCCGGGTGCCAGTTGCCGAAGCCCACGCCGTCGGCCAATCCAGAACCGCCCAGCGCATACTTGATGATTGCGATCCTGGTGCCGGCCGAGCCTGCCGCCATAGTCTGGCCGAATAGCAGCTCCGGGCCGAAGCGATCGGACAGCTGTATGGCCTTTCCATCCGTTTTGAAGCCGGTGCCAAAACCCGGCTGCAGTGGCTGCCAGGTACCGACACCGCCATGCGTGGTGTTGTCCAGCGCCATCTGTCCCGTGAATATCATGACGTCTTCGGAAACGACCGCCCTATCTTCGACCAGTTCGTTCGTGTAACCGAAGCCTTCCATATTGGACTGGCCGCCCAGGTAATAGAGCTTGTAGATTTTTGCGTCCTGGCCCGCTGCGTTGCCCGCAGCGAATATGACCATAGCCAGTATTAACGATAGTCTATTCTTATGTGTCATTGCATAGTGTGGCCGCGAAAACGACCGACCATTTGCGCGTGCTGAGTCTCAACCGGTCTTTCGCATCGGACAGCGCTGGTTGATAAAATCCCGATGAGTCGGCATTTTCGACACGACCTCCGTCAGATGGCCGTTGATTCGCCGCAAATAGTCTTCTGCATCATCTTTACTCAGCACTTTGGCCATGCCGTGACAGTCATTGGGTATGACGCGCTGCCCGATAAGAACCTGAATCCAGCTTGGGGTCGTGAACAACTCATCCTCACTCCGGTAGAAGCGGCCGTGTGCTCGCCAAAGCTCGACCTTGTGTTGCAGCGAATCCGGTATCTCCATTGTTCTGCAGTAGTTCCAGAAATCGCTGTCGTCGCGCTCGGTGGCCCAATAGTGGAGTACCAGGAAGTCGCGAATACTCTCGAACTCGAAGTCGGTGCGTCGGTTGTACTCATCGATATCCGACTGCGTGAAGTCCATCGTTGGGAAGAGATCAATCAGGCGGCCGAGACCGGCCTGCACGAGATGAATACTGGTCGACTCCAGCGGCTCCATGAAGCCGCTCGCCAGGCCCAACCCCACGCAATTCTTGTACCAGAATTTCTCTCGCTTCCCGGTCGTGAACCGAAGCTGTCTCGGTTCAGTGAGCGGCTCACCATCCAGGCTGGACATCAGAATATTCCTGGCTTGCTCGTCGTCCATGTAGGGGCTGCTATAGACGTGACCATTGCCGATTCGATTCTGTAGCGGAATTCTCCACTGCCAGCCTGCAGAATGCGCGGTGGAGCGGGTATAAGGAAGCAGCGGCTCAACCCCTTCACATTGCACGGCGATCGCGCTGTCGGCCGGCAACCAGCGGCTCCAGTCGACGTATTTCACACCCAGCGCCTCGCCGAGCAGCAGGCTACGAAAGCCGGAGCAATCGATAAACAGGTCGCCCGCGACGGTTTCTCCACTTTCGAGTTGCAGTGATTCGATAAAGCCGCTTTCCGAGTTCAGATTTACCGCGTCAATCTTTCCTTCCGTACGGGTCACGCCGTTGCCCTCGGATATCTTGCGCAACAGCTTCGCAACCAGGGTCGCATCGAAATGGAACGCGTAACCCAGTCCGAGCAATCCCGTATCACCGAGCTTTTCAATATGATCAAACTTGTTTTCCTTCGCAGCAATGGCGCCAAACGAATACTTTGCCAGATCGCTGTCAATTCCCAGCTCCCGCGCTCGCAGCCAGACCTGGTGAAAATCCAGGACGCCAAGGCGACGGCCGACATCGCCGAACGTGTGGATATAGCGATCGCCGATCTTGCCCCAGTTTACAAACTCGATGCCCAGCTTGTAGGTGCCGTTCACGGCCGCAAGAAATTCTGCTTCGGGAATCTTCAACGCATCGCAGAGGTAACGAATCTGCGGGATAGTCGCCTCGCCGACGCCAACCGTGCCGATCTGCTCGGATTCGACGAGCTCGATCTGCAGTCCTTTGCCGGCAATTCGGCACAACAACGCAGCCGACATCCAGCCGGCCGTGCCGCCACCAACAATGACGACTTTATTGATCTTGTTATCTTTCATACGTCAAATATACGTAAACACAATAAAGAAAGCCTCCCTGGATGCGAACACCCAGGGAGGCTCTGTCTTCTCTTTGCCGTTACGTCTGGACGACTAGTACAGTGCGTACGAGACGCCCAGCGAATACGTTGCCCCGAAGGTCTGGTATTCGTTCGGCAAGCCAGTACCTGCGTCGACAGTTCGGAACGGCTCGTCGGTCAGATTCTGTCCCTGCAAGAGGATGGTGAGACCGTCAAATCGTCCCGACTGGAACTGGTAGCTGATCTGCGCGTCAAGCACGGTCTCCTCTTCGATATTCGAACCGGTTCGTGCGCCGCCGAATCCAGCCACCTCGCCAACGTAGCCATCGCGATAGCGCTGGTTGACTCGCGCCGAGAAACCGTCTCTCTCGTAGTAAACCGTCATGTTCCAGACCTTGTCAGACAGGCCGGGAAGACGCGAGCCACTGCCGGGTCCGTTTGGCTCGATCGCGCTGTCGTTGCGAGAGTACGTGTAGACGACACCAAGCCCTTCGAGCGTCGGCGTGAAGAGCCCCAGGTCCAGTGACGTCGCCAGCTCGTAGCCATCGATGCTGCCGCCCGCGCCGTTCTGCGGCGACGTCGTCGGTCCGATAAACAGGTTTGGAGGGGTCGCGCTCGTCGACGGCAGGCCGGTGAAGTCGAACAACAATGTCTGGTCGAAAATATAAGACTTCAGGTCCTTGTAGAACACAGCGGCTGAGACATAGCCGTAGCCGTCGTCGAAGTAATACTCGTACGACAGGTCGAAACTGTCGGCGATCCACGGCTTGAGCTTGGTGTTGCCGCCGGTACGGCTCCAGGGTGACAGCGTGTCGTACGCCTGGATCTCGGGCACACCAGCCGCGATCAACGCGTCGACATCGGCCTGGGTCCAGAACTCGCCGGTCCCAGGATCGATTGCGGTATTGTCGAACGAGTAGAAACCGGACGCTTTCATTTCGTCCATACGCGGCCGCGCGAGGGTTCGCGCCCAGCCGAAGCGTAGTTTCTGGTTGTCCGTCATCTCCAGACGTCAGGTTGACACTCGGCAGCAACTCGCTGTCGCTCTCGCTGTCCGAGAAGCTCTCATTGACGAGACTTGCGCCGGAGCCGAACGCATTCTGCCCGGACGATTTCTGGTCCCATGACTGCAATTGCAGACCGAAATTACCGGACAGCGGCATGTCACCGACCATCGGTATCCATCTCGAACTTGACGTAAGTGCTGATCACATCCTCTTCGACGACCCAGGCTTTCGCGAAAATGTCATCGTAGAGATAAGCACCCTGCTGAATCGCGCCGCGAGCCAACAGATCGTAGGGATTGTAAGCGACCATTCGAGTGTTGCTGCCCAGCATGCCCCAGCTCAGGTCCGCGGTGCCGGCAATACTGGACGGAATCTCGACCGCATCCATCAGGAGGCCGGTTCCGGAATCGATTTCGCCACTCGTGATGACACCTTCGTTCGAGACACGGGTCTTCTCGCGGTTCGTCAGGTTGACGCCAAACTCGACGCCGGTAATGGCGCGCCACTCAAGGTCACGTTCGAGCTCGATCGCGGAATGCATTGATGTCGTCCTCGACATCGAACACCTTGTTGTAGCCGAACTGGCCGGCCGGTACGTAGGGCGCGAGCGCGTTGCCGTCACCCCAGCCGTAAGGGCTCGTGGCGTAGATGGGGTCAGCCGTCGAGTAATCCAGGTTGCTGTAGTCGCGGCCAACGCCAAATCGGGTGCCGTAAGAGCCGGTCTCGAAAGGTCACGGTATCGTTCAGACTGCCAGCGCCGCCCGGAGCCGAGTTCGATTCAAACTCGGCCGTGTCGGAACGATCGATGCTCGAGTGCGACACGTCGAATTTGGCGACCCAGGCATTGTCGAATGTGTAATCAACGTTGAACCCGAAAGACTGCATATCTGCATCACGCAGGAAGACGTTGTTCTCGAGCGACAACTGGGAGTCGGAATACGTTCCGGCGGTAACGATATTGGCCGTCTGGTTACCAATCTGAAACTGTTCGGTATCAGTTGCAGTGAGACCAGCCGAGGTTCGCCATGACGAAGCCATGTTTGATCTGGTCTTCGGTAAACGTACTGATAAACGTGTCAAAGCGGATGGTGAGCTGATCATTCGGCTGATAGTCCAGCGCTCCCATGAAGCTGTCGCGATCAAGCTCGGAAGCGCGCGCCCAAACACGACCGCCGCCAATGGCAACATTGCCCGATCCGTCATCAACGTAGTAACCCCAGGCATTGTTGTTCTGACCATAGCTCGGGGTCGTTGCGTGTGAGTAACCAAGAACGATGCCCACTGTGTCATCCGCAAACTGGTCGATATAAGTGGCGCTGTAGCGCTCGCCGGTGTCGTCACGAGTCGAAACCAGGTCGTACTCGGACTGTTCCAGCCGCACGTTCAGATTCAAAGCACGTTCGCCGTATTCCAGTGGACGCACGGTCCTGAGATCGACGGTGCCGGACAAGCCCTGGCCAATCAGCGCCGCATCTGGCGTCTTGTAGACCATCACCTGCTGCAGGAGCTCCGAGGGGTACTGATCGAACTCGACGCCGCGGTTATCACCGACGCTGACCTGCTCGCGGCCGTTCAGACAGGCCTGTAGAAAAGTCAGGAGACATACCGCGCAAGTTGACGACCTGACCGCGACCATTCAGGCGTTGCACCGTCAGGCCCGGCAGCCGCGAAAGGCTCTCGGCAATAGAAACGTCTGGAAGCTTGCCGATATCCTCCGCGGAAATGGCTTCGACAATCGACGAGTTGTTGCGCTTCGCTTCCATTGAGTTCAGCAGACTCTGGCGGAAAGTACCGTAGGTAACGATTTCTTCCATTACGTCGTCACTCGCCTCGTCCTGCGCGTAAGCGACCGTCGACATCGCCATTGCACTCGGCAGCGCCGCGGCAACCGCAAGCGACAGCGCGGTACGGCGCATGCTGGAAGTCAGGTTATTGGTTTCATCTTGCTCAGACGACGCGCTGCGGCGTTTTTGGACCATGTCGTTCCCCCCCGGGAGGTGTAAGTCGTAGAGTTAATATTGTTCCGTAGTTTAAAAAGTGCGCCATTGTCGAGCAATGCGTTGCATACGTATTCATTGCCTGAATACGTATGCATCGCATTGCGGCCTGCAGCCGGGCTGATTAGTTTGCTCATAACAGCCATGCGTCCACAAAGATCGAAAATGACGAGTCAGCCCGACCCCCATACCCTGCCGGCAGACAGGCAAGCAGGCGTATGCCTGCATATCGCGTCATTGCCCGGGCCGTACGGAATCGGCGAGATCGGTGATGAAGCCCTGAGTTTCGTGGACAAAATGGTCCGGATGGAGCTCGGTGTCTGGCAGTTTTTGCCAACCGGCCCAACGGCTTACGGAGATTCGCCCTACCAGCCATTGTCGACCTTTGCAGGCAACGAAATGCTGATCAGCATCGGCGGCTTGCTTGAGATGGGTCTTCTCGAGGAGCAGGAGGCCGAAGAGCTGACCACATTGCCGGCTGAGTTCGTCGACTATGGCGCACTGATTCCAATCAAGACCCGCCTGCTTGATATCGCCGCACGACGCTTTCAGTACAAGGCCGATGCAGCGCTCTCGGCTCGCTACCACGACTTTGTAGAGTCCAACGATGCGGCGTGGCTGCACGATTACGCCGTTTTCCGCATTTTGAAGACCCGCCACCAGGAGCGCCCCTGGCCGGAGTGGAGCCCGGAATACGTACGCCGCGACAAACAGGCGCTCGAAAAACTCGAAACCGCTGCGAGCGCAGAAATCAGGGCAATCAAGGTTATTCAGTTTCTTTTTCACGAGCAGTGGCACCAGTTTCGCGGCTATGCCAACGATCGAGGCGTAACGTTGTTCGGAGACATGCCCATCTGCATCGCGCTGGACAGCTCGGATGCCTGGGCGAACCGCGAAATCCTCTGTATCGACGAGAATGGCCAGCCCGATCACGTGGCCGGCGTGCCACCGGACTATTTCAGCGAGGACGGTCAGCTCTGGGGTAACCCGCTGTATGACTGGGACAAGCACGCCGCCGACGGCTACGACTGGTGGGTCGACCGACTACGTGCATCAGCACGAACTCGCGGATATAGTGCGAATAGACCATTTTCGGGGGTTCGAGTCGTACTGGTCGGTACCCTCGGACGCCGAAACGGCGCGAGTCGGGGCATGGGAACCGGGGCCGGGCGACGCGATCTTCGATGCCATGCGCGACAAGCTCGGCAACCTGCCCATCGTGGCTGAAGATCTCGGCGTCATTACGCCGGAAGTAGAGGCACTGCGCGACCGGCACCAGATTCCGGGAATGCGCGTTCTGCAATTTGATGTCTGCGACGAAGGCTTCACGTTAGCCGACGTTGGCGAAAACAGCGTTTGCTACACCGGCACGCACGATAACGACACCACCCTCGGCTGGTTCCAGGGCAGCCCCGGTGACATCCGCGGTGCCGAGGAGATCCGGTCGGCACAGGAAGCCGCTCTGGAGATTACCGGCGGCACGGCTGAGACTATCCACCTCGACATGATCAAGGCGGCGCTCTCTACCCGGGCGCAGCTGGCGATCGCGCCGATGCAGGACTTCCTGGGTCTCGGCTCGGAGGCGCGCCTGAATATTCCCGGCAAATCCGGCGGTAACTGGCGCTGGCGTGTACTCGTCACACAATTGACGCCCGAAGTTTGCGACAATGTCGCCACGATGGTGCGAGAATCGGGCCGCGAACTCACCCACTGAGGCAACTCACTGGGCAGGAAGCGTATCCGGAATCTGCCGTGATACACCAAGCCCCGAAGGAAGAGTTGCACGATGAATGACGTAAACCTCAAAGAAGACGCCCGATTTGTCAGCCGGCTCACGCGAGAGACGCTGGCGCTGATTCTCGCCGGGGGCCAGGGCTCGCGATTGCACGAACTGACGACGTGGCGGGCGAAGCCAGGACTGCATTTCGGCGGCAAATATCGCATCATCGATTTTCCATTGTCGAACTGCATTAACTCGGGCATACGCCGCATCGGCGTGCTGACGCAGTACAAAGCGCATTCACTGATTCGCCATCTTTTGCATGGCTGGTCGTGGCTGAATTCGGGCGCCGGCGAGCGAGAATTCGTCGAGATTCTGCCCGCCTCGCAGCGCGTTGGCGGCGAGTGGTATCGAGGCACGGCTGATGCCGTCTACCAGAACCTCGACATCATTCGCACGCACGATCCGAGGCTGGTGCTGATTCTCGGGGGTGATCACATTTACAAGATGGACTACGGTCCGTTCCTCGCCTATCACGTCGAACAAATTGCAGACATCACGATCTGTTGCATCGAGGTGCCGCTGGAAGAAGCTGCCGGTGCCTTCGGCGTTATTACCGTTGACGAGACCGGGCGCATCATTGGCTTCGATGAGAAACCTGCGAAACCGAACCCGATTCCGGGCAAGCCCGGCCTGTGCCTCGCATCGATGGGCAACTACGTCTTTAATACCGAGTTCCTGTACGAGCAGTGCATCAAGGACTCCGATACTCCCGGAACGCAGCACGACTTCGGCCGCAACATCATTCCGTCCATCATCAACGAATACCGCGCCTACGCGTTCCCGTTACGGGACCCGGAAACCGGCGAGCAGGCTTACTGGCGCGACGTCGGTACGCTCGACGCCTTCTGGGAAGCCAACATGGAACTGGTATCGGTGACCCCACAGCTCAACCTCTACGACAAGGTATGGCCCATATGGACACACCAGATGCAGGCGCCGCCGGCCAAGTTCGTTTTCGATGATGCGGACCGAAAGGGCGGTGCCGTCCAGTCGATGGTATCGGGCGGCTGTGTTGTTTCCGGCGCCACCGTCAGGAACTCGTTGTTGTTTTCGGACTGCGTAGTCGAGTCTTACAGCACGGTGAACGATTCTGTCGTGCTACCGGACGTGAATATTGGCGAGCACTGCAAGATCAATCGGGCCATTATCGATCGTGGTTCCATTATTCCTTCTGGCACCGAGATCGGCATCGATCACGACGCCGACCGCGAGCGCGGCTTTCGCGTGACCAAGAGCGGCCTGACGTTGGTGACACCCGACATGCTGGGCCAGCAGCTGCATTTCACACGATAGCCACATACGGGGCCGCACGGCTCCGTACAATCTCCGGCCATGGCGAAGACAATGACAAGTAATCCCGAATATGACGCGCTGGTTGCGGGCCGCCACAACAATCCGTTTTCCGTCCTCGGCCCGCACAACGGGCCGACTGGTCGCGTTGTGCGAACGCTGCAGCCGGACGCCGTCTCCGTCGAACTCATCGACGGCAGCGGTAGCAAGCTCGGCGACATGCAGAAGATCCATGACGGCGGACTTTTCGAGTGTCCGATGCCATCCAGAATTCGCCGTTACGCACTGCGCGTAAGCTATTCGTCCGGCGACCCGGTGATCGTAGAGGATACCTATCGATTCCCGTCGGCTCTCGGCGAGATGGACCTGTACCTGTTGGGCGAAGGATCCGATCAGTACGTGTACCGAAAACTCGGCGCGCACCCCTGCGAGCTGCTGGGCATCGCCGGCACACGATTTGCTGTCTGGGCACCCAATGCGGCACGAGTAAGCGTTGTCGGAGACTTCAATCACTGGGATGGCCGGCGACACGTCATGCGCCTGCACCCGGCGAACGGTATCTGGGAAATATTCATCCCGGCAGTCGGCGAAGGCGCACTCTACAAATACGAAATCCATGACAAGGACGGCAATCTGCTGCCGCTGAAGTCAGATCCCTACGCCGCCTACCATGAGGCACCGCCTGGCAACTCGTCGATTGTTTTCACGAGTGACTTCGACTGGCAGGATGGCGAATGGATGGGCCGGCTGACAACTGAGCCTGACCTTGGCCAGCCGGTTAGCGTCTACGAAGTTCATCTCGGATCCTGGCGCCGCAAGGACGACGGCAGCTACCTGAGCTACCGCGACCTCGCGGATGAGCTCGTGGATTACGTTGTCAGCATGGGCTTCACGCACGTCGAACTACTGCCGGTCTCTGAACACCCGTTTGACGGGTCCTGGGGTTACCAGCCTATTGGCCTGTTTGCCCCGACACAGCGTTTTGGCGACCCGGACGATTTTCGTTATTTTGTCGATCGATGCCATGCCCACGGTATCGCTGTGATCATGGACTGGGTCCCCGCGCACTTCCCGAGCGACGAACACGGGCTGCGACGATTCGACGGCACGGCACTTTATGAGCACGCAGATCCACGCAAAGGTGAGCACGCCGACTGGGGCACGCTGATCTTCAACTTCGGGCGGCGCGAGGTGATGAACTACCTGATCGGCAGCGCCCTGTACTGGATCGACGAATTCCATATTGACGGCCTGCGCGTCGATGCGGTCGCCTCGATGCTGTATCTCGACTACTCCCGCAAGCAAGGCGAATGGATACCCAACGAGCACGGCGGCAGGGAGAACCTCGAGGCCGTCGCCTTCCTGCGGCGGCTGAACACCGAAGTGCATGCGCATCGTGCGACGACTTACGCAGAGGAGTCCACCGCCTGGCCTGGTGTCTCGCAGCCCGTGCACGCCGGCGGTCTCGGCTTTACCTACAAATGGAACATGGGCTGGATGAACGACACCTTGCTGTACATGTCCGAGGATCCGCTGCATCGCAAGTACCACCACGACAAGATGACGTTCGGGCTGGTGTACGCTTTCACGGAGAACTTCATGTTGCCCCTGTCGCATGACGAGGTCGTACACGGCAAACACTCGATCCTGGGACGCATGCCTGGTGACGAATGGCAGCAGTTTGCGAACCTGCGTGCTTACTATGCGGTCATGTTCGGCCATCCGGGCAAGAAACTCTTGTTTATGGGCAACGAGATTGCGCAACGAGACGAATGGAAACATGATCAGTCGCTCGACTGGCACCTGCTGGAACACGCACCTCACCGAGGTGTGCAGCGCCTGGTCCGCGACCTGAATCTCGTCTACAAGGACACGCCGGCGCTGTACGAAGTCGATTTCGACGGAGCGGGTTTCGAATGGATTGACTATAGTGACCGTGACAGCAGCGTGTTGAGCTGGATCCGGCGCGACCGCCACGGCGGCTATGTCGTCTGCGTCGTGAACCTGACGCCAATCGTTCGGCATGACTACCGGATCGGCGTGCCGTCTGGCGGTGATTTCAAGATGCTGATCAATTCCGACGACGAACACTACGGCGGCAGCGGCGTTGGGCCAGGTTCATTATCGGCGGACGACAGTAGCAGCCACGGCCGTTCGCACAGCCTGGGTCTGACATTGCCGCCGCTGGCAACGCTGATACTTCAGCCGGCACAGTAAGGAGACTGACAAATGGCCGCGAAGAAAGAAGAGACATCCGGTATCGGCGATATCGAACTACTGCAGGCACCAAGTCTGCCGATGACAGCCGATGCGATGCTCGAAGATTTTACGCACTACTTCGGCCGCATGCTGGGCCGGCAGACAATCAGCAAGAAGTCCCCGTTCCTTTACCAGGCGGTCGTATTCGCCGCACGCGACAGGCTCATGGAACGTTGGGCGCAAACTCGCAAAGCGACGCAGCGCGACGATCGCCGCCGTGTGGCCTATATATCGCTCGAATTCCTGATGGGCCGCTTGTTGCGCAACGCCTTATTGAACCTGGATATCGAAGACGCAACGGCCGAGGCGCTCGAACGGCTGGGCCTCAACCTCGAGGATGTTTACGAGCGCGAGAAAGATGCGGGTCTTGGCAACGGCGGCCTCGGAAGACTCGCCGCTTGCTTCCTCGACAGCTGCGCAACCCTCGGGCTGCCCGTCATCGGTTACGGCATTCGGTACCACTATGGGATGTTTCACCAGCGTATCGAGAACGGCCACCAGATCGAGGAACCGGATTCCTGGCTCCGGGAGGGCTTTCCGTGGGAGATCGAGCGGATCGAGTTTGCGCAGACCGTGCGCTTTGGTGGACGCAGCGCGCTCTACGCTGACGCTTCGGGCAAGACGCGCTACGCATGGATCGACACGCAGGACGTTCTCGCTATTCCCTTCGACGTACCGATTCCCGGCTACCGCAACGACGTCGTCAACACGCTCAGGCTTTGGTCTGCATCCGCAACCGACGCTTTCGACCTCGGTGAGTTCAATGCAGGCAGTTACGCCGAAGCTGTAGCCTCGCAGAATGCCGCAGAAAATATCACGATGGTGTTATACCCGAACGCCACAACGGAGAACGGCCAGGAGCTGCGGCTGAAACAGCAGTATTTCCTGGCCTCTGCCAGCCTGCAGGACCAGCTTCGTAACTGGATCGCGGCGCATGGCGCAAATCTTCTCCAAGTATGCGGAGAAGAACTGCTACCAGCTCAATGACACGCACCCGGCGATCGCCATCGCAGAGCTGATGCGCCTGCTCGTCGATGACTACGAACTGGACTGGGACGAGGCCTGGCACATTACTCGCAACACTATGGCCTATACGAACCACACGCTGCTGCCCGAGGCTCTCGAGATGTGGCCGGTGTCGATGTTTCGGCGACTGCTGCCACGCATTCTCGATATCATTTACGAGATCAACGCTCGCTTCATTGTCGAGGTAAGCCAGCGCTGGCCCGGCGACAACGAGCGCATCGCACGCATGTCATTGATCGCCGAAGGCAGCGAGCCGATGATTCGCATGGCGTACCTCGCCATCGTCGGCAGCTTCTCGGTTAACGGCGTTGCGGAGTTGCATTCGAAGTTGCTGCGAGAAGGGCTGTTCCGCGATTTCGCGGAGATGTGGCCGGAAAAATTCAACAACAAAACCAACGGCGTCACGCCGCGGCGCTGGCTCGCCGCCTGCAACAAGGACCTTGCAAAACTCATTACCAAGAAGATCGGTGATGGCTGGACCACGGACCTCGACGAACTTGAGAAGTTGAAGAAATTCGCCGACCAGAAAACGTTTCAAAAAGCCTGGCGCGCGGTCAAGCTCAGGAACAAGGTTCGCCTGGCCCGCGATCTCGAGGCAAAGACCGGGCTACACGTCGATCCCGCCACGCTCTTCGATGTGCAGGTTAAACGAATACACGAATACAAGCGGCAGCTGCTTAATATGTTGCACGCGGTTCACCTGTACGAGGTCATCCGACGCGGCAACGGCGACGTTGTTGCGCCGCGTACGATTATCATCGGTGGCAAGGCCGCGCCCGGCTACGTCATGGCGAAGAACATCATCAAGTGCATCAATAACGTCGCGCGCGTCATCAACTCGGACCCGGCTATGGACGGCAAGCTACAGCTGATCTTCTACCCGGACTACAACGTTTCGGCCATGGAACTCATCTGTCCGGCAGCGGAGCTGTCCGAACAAATTTCGACTGCTGGTAAAGAAGCGTCCGGCACCGGGAACATGAAGTTCATGATGAATGGCGCAATAACGATCGGTACCCTGGATGGCGCAAACGTCGAAATCCGCGAAGCGGTCGGTGAAGAGAATTTCTTCCTGTTCGGATTGACCGTTGATGAGATCAATGAACAGCGCAGTTCTTACAATCCGCAGGCGATTATCGATAACGATGAAGATTTCAGTCGCGTCATCGACCTGATCGAGAGCGGACATTTCAACCGTTTCGAGCCGGGAGTTTTTGACGCGATCCTGCAGTCCATCCGCGAGCCTGCCGATGCCTGGATGACGGCGGCGGATTTCCGTAGCTTCATCGACGCGCAGGCTGCTGTCGAGGAGGCCTATCGGGACGTCGAAGGCTGGACACGCATGAGCATCCTGAACACAGCGTCATCCGGCCAGTTCTCGACTGACCGAACCATGCGTGACTATAACGAGGATATCTGGCAGCTACAGCCTGTCAGCCGTAAAGCGGATTGATGCACGCCGGCAATCCTGAGTTACTGGGAGCAACTCCGGACGGTTCCGGGACAAATTTCGCCGTGTACTCGGCTGTCGCAGATGGCATCGAGCTATGCCTGTTCTCGGCGGAAGGTCAGCAGGTGCAGATCCACGATATGCCTGAATGTACCGACGGCGTATGGCATGGCTACTTGCCGGGCTGCGGGGCCGGACAGCGCTATGGATTCCGCGTGCATGGTCCTTACGACCCCGGCAAAGGGCTGCGCTGCAACGCGGCCAAACTCCTGCTCGATCCCTACGCGCGCGAAATAGCAGGTGATCTGCAGTGGCACCCTGCCGTTTTCGACTACGTCAACGACAACGGCGAAATCGCGATCAACAGTGAGGACAGCGCCCCCTACGTTCCGAAGAGCGTTGTACGCGAGACGATTACCGACCGCATCGTGTCGGCGCCGAGAACGCCGTGGGCCGATACCGTGTTTTACGAGTGCAATGTGCGCGGCTACACGATGCGCCACCCGGCGATCGACGAAGCGGCGCGCGGCACTTTCGATGGCCTGCGCCACAAGAAGGTTCTCGAATACCTGAAAGCGCTGGGCGTAACCTCCATCGAGCTTATGCCTGTGCATACCTTTGTGGACGAGCATCATCTTGCGGAACAAGGACTGCGCAACTTCTGGGGCTATAACTCGGTCGGTTTCTTCGCGCCGATGCAACGTTACGCGCGTGGCGACAGCGTTACCGAATTTCGTGACATGGTGCGCGCGCTCCACGAAGCGGGCCTTGAGGTAATACTCGACGTCGCCTACAACCATACGGGTGAAGGTAACCACCTGGGACCGTCACTGGTATTCCGCGGCATCGACAACCTGGCCTATTACCGTACGGAACCCGATGACCAAAGCAGCTATGTCAACGACACCGGCTGCGGCAACACGCTGGACTTCGACCACATACGCGTCCGACAGATGATGCTCGACAGCCTGGACTACTGGACGACAGTGATGGGCGTCGACGGCTTCCGATTTGACCTTGCCACTGTACTCGGCAGGCGCAGAGACGGGTTTTCAGCAACCCACCCGGTACTCTCGGACATCAGCAATCACCCCAATCTTCGCAACGCGAAGCTCATCGCCGAGCCGTGGGATCCAGGTCCGGGCGGCTACCAGCTCGGCAATTTCCCACCGCGCTGGGCCGAGTGGAACGATCGGTTTCGCGACGACGTGCGCCAGTTCTGGCGCGGCGACGACGGCAAGAGCGGCGACCTCGCGATGCGTCTTCGCGGCTCCGCCGACCTGTTCGAACCGAGCCTGCGCCGTCCCCTCGCGAGCGTAAATCTCATTACCGCCCACGACGGCTTTACGCTGCGCGACACGGTTAGCTATGAGCATCGACATAACGAAGCCAACGGCGAGGACAATCGTGACGGCCATTCTCACAACTACAGTGGCAACTACGGCGTCGAAGGCGAGACAGACGATGCGTCCATCAACGCAACCAGGCGACGACAACGACTGAACATGCTGGCCAGCTTGTTGCTGTCGCAGGGCACGCCGATGCTTCTCGCCGGCGACGAATTTGGCCACACGCAAAAAGGCAACAACAACGGCTATGCGCAGGATAATGAAATCTGCTGGCTTGACTGGTCGCTGCAAGACGATGACCCGGAATTCCTGGAGCAGGTCCGCGACCTGATATGGCTGCGGCGCGAGCACGCCTTGTTACGTATCGACGATTATGTGCATGGGCTTTTGAAGCAGGGTCCTGGCAACATCGAGATTCGCTGGATCAACAAGCACGGCGAGGCAAAAAAGAGCGAAGAATGGGCTGTGAGTAATGCTTTTGCGGTGCTGATCGAGGAAACCAGCACGGCAGAACCTGGCAGTGCGCTTGCTATCCTGATTAATCGTTATAACGAAACGCTCAACCTGCAGTTGCCGAAAACGAGGAACCCGACGGAGTGGCATGTGGCGTTCTCGACAGCCGGACTATCAGCGGCCGCGATTGACGGCCGCAACGTCGTGCTTCCTGAACTGTCTGTCACATTATTAGCGTCTGCCTGACCGTAGAATCGCCAGGCGCGAGCAAGCTGTTACCGCCCGCTTAACATGTACTCCATATCCTGCCGGGACATGCATTCGCAGATGACGTCATGCATACGATCCGCGCAGACTGCCATCGCACCGGAGCCGCAATTCATGCCGCGTTGCTGGTTGCGCCGCGCGATGCTCTTCTCTCGCATCTTGACGGCCGACCAGTCGCCCGACTGCAGCGCCGCAACTCCAGTTCCTCAAGTGTCTGCACTGGCGCACAACCGACCAACAGCGCCACCCCTAGAATTACCAGTCCTCTCATTGCCCTCGCTCCGTAGCTATCTCAAAACAAACCGACGACCTAAGAAGTAGCAAAGCGATGTGCAGCGCGCCAGTGACCGGCACCTCAGATTTATGTCAAAGTGAAAACGGCACGTCGAAACGTGCAATTTCTGCTACAGCGCGTGTTCGGTGGAGGTTAGAATCCCTGGGCATTCTGTTGCGAAAATACAACACAAAAACATTTTTTCGAAACTGTGCGTTACATCACCCTTGCTTGATCGCGATGCCGATGATTTCTGCAAAAGCGCGCGCCTTTCGGGCCCTAGCTGGCCGGCACCGGTAGCGCCGTAGAGTACTTGACGCGTCGCAGCACGAACGTCGAACTCGCCGAACGCACAGCGGCATGTCGCAGGATCTGGCCGTTAAGAAAATCGTTGTAGGAGTCCATATCCTCAACGACGACATGCAGCTGGTAGTCCCGATCGCCGGAGACTGAAAAGCACTCGGTGACCTCGGGTAGCAACGACACATGATGCTCAAAACTCTGGCGATTCTCATCGGTGTGCTCTGTCATGGTAACCAGCAGCAGGACCTGGATATTCAGCCCGACAGATTTCGGATTCAGCAGCGCAACCTGCCGTTCAATCAGGCCGGCCTCTTCGAAATCGCGAATGCGACGCCAGCAGGAGGTTCGCGACATACCGGCGATCTCCGCCAGCTCGGCTTGATTGCGGGTCGCGTCGCGCTGCAGCTCTTCCAGCAGCTTGCGGTCTGCCCTTGTCAGCTTCATATGCACTTTACTTTCCGCTAGTGACTTTTTCTGAAATTGATGTTTCACAATATACGCTATTATCAGACAATTCGGGCCCCTTTTTCTGACAATCCGCGCATAATGTCGAAAAGTTTATTAACGTACGCAGACGAGGATTTCGCGATGACTGACCTGTTCGAAAACCCCATGGGCCTCGACGGCTTCGAGTTTGTCGAATTTGCCTCGCCGGAGCCTGGCGTTCTTGAAGCGGCGTTCGAATTAATGGGCTTCACGGCCGTCGCCCATCACCGTTCGAAGGACGCAACGCTGTATCGCCAGGGCGATATCAATTTCATCATCAACCGCGAGCCGGGCAGCCTGGCGTATTACTTCGCGCAGGAACACGGGCCGTCGGCTTGCGGCATGGCGTTTCGCGTAAAAGATGCGCACAAAGCGTATACGCGCGCCCTCGAAATGGGTGCGCAGCCTCTGGATATACCCACCGGGCCGATGGAACTGCGCCTGCCTGCAATCAAAGGCATTGGCGGTGCACCGCTATACCTCATTGACCGCTACGCCAGAGGCGCCACCATCTACGACATCGACTTCGAGTTTGTCGAGGGCGTAGACCGGCATCCGGAAGGCTGTGGCTTCCTGGAGATTGACCACCTGACGCACAACGTCTATCGAGGCCGCATGAATTTCTGGGCCGAATTCTACGAACAGATCTTCAACTTTCGCGAAATCCGTTACTTTGACATCAAGGGCAAACACACCGGTTTGCTCTCGAAGGCCATGACGGCGCCGGACGGTCGTATTCGCATACCGTTGAACGAAGAGGCCTCACGGGGCACCGGTCAAATCGAGGAATACCTGATGGCGTTTAACGGTGAGGGTATCCAGCACATCGCACTTTCGTGCGACAACCTGTACGAGTGCTGGGATCGTCTGGCAAAACGGGGTATCGAATTCATGACAGCACCGCCGGACACGTACTACGAGATGCTGGAGGAACGCTTGCCCGGCCACGACGAGCCGATCGAAGAGCTCAAGTCCCGGGGTATATTGCTCGACGGTACGACCGAAGATGGTGAAGCGCGCTTGTTGCTGCAGATATTTTCAGCCAACATGGTTGGCCCGACGTTCTTCGAGTTTATTCAACGCAAGAAAGACGACGGATTTGGTGAGGGCAATTTCAAAGCGTTGTTCGAATCGATCGAGCGCGACCAGGTAGCCCGCGGCGTTGTCGACGCCGGCGCCTGACAGGAGCAAGTTATGAATCTCAAGCGCATTCACCACGTTGCCTATCGCTGCAAAGATGCCAAGGAAACCGTGGAGTTCTATCAGCGCGTGCTGAACATGGAATTCACGGTAGCCTTTGCCGAGGACCAGGTTCCGTCGACCAAGGAACCGGATCCTTACATGCACGTGTTTCTCGACTGTGGCATGGGCAATGTCATCGCCTTCTTCGAACTACCGACCCGCCCCGACATGGACCGGGATCGCAATACTCCTGCGTGGGTGCAGCACATTGCGTTCGAAGTTCAGGACTACGATGCGTTGCTCGCCGCAAAGAAGCATATCGAGAACGAAGGCATCGAAGTCATCGGGCCAACCAATCACGGCATTTTTCAGTCGATCTATTTTTTCGACCCGAACGGACATCGGCTCGAACTCGTCGCGAACACGCAGACCCAGGAGCAGATAGACGAGCTCAAACGCGTTGCACCAGCGATGCTCGAGGAATGGAGCGTGACCAAAAAAGCGCCTCGCCATGCGGCGTGGTTGCACGAACTGGAATTCAGGGGCGACCAATAATGAAACTCGCATCAATCAAGCACGGCCGTGACGGCCGCCTCGTCGTCGTGTCCCGTGACCTCGAGCGCTATTTGCCGGCGGACGATATCGCCATTACGCTACAAGCTGCACTCGATGACTGGAAGACGACTCGACCGGCGCTGCATGCGCTCAGTACGAAAGTCGATGCCGGAGAGGGACTGCCGTTCGACGAAGCCGCTTGCGCATCGCCTCTGCCACGCGCCTATCAATGGGCCGACGGTTCCGCCTACGTCAATCATGTCGAGCTCGTCCGCAAGGCCCGCGGCGCCGAAATGCCCGCTACGTTCTGGACCGACCCGCTGATGTACCAGGGTGGTTCCGACGCGTTCCTTGGTCCGCGTGACAATATTCCGGTAGCCGATGAGGCCTGGGGAATCGACTTTGAGGCGGAAATTGTCGTTATCACCGACGACGTGCCAATGGGCGTCTCGGCAGCGGACGCAGTGCACCATATTCAATTGATAATGCTCGTCAACGACGTTTCGCTTCGCAATCTCATTCCGGGCGAGCTCGCAAAAGGCTTCGGCTTCTTTCAGTCCAAACCGTCGAGCGCATTTTCGCCGGTCGCGATCACGCCCGAGGAACTGGGGGATGCATGGCGGGATGCCAGGGTACATCTGCCACTATTGTCGACGCTCAATGACAGCCCTTTCGGCCAACCGGATGCCGGCATCGATATGACCTTCGACTTCGGCCAGCTGGTTGCCCACGCCGCCAAGACTCGTCCGCTCGGTGCGGGGGCGCTCATCGGCTCGGGAACCGTATCGAACAAGCTTGACGGCGGCCCGGGAAGACCAATCTCCGAAGGTGGCGTCGGCTACTCCTGCATCGCCGAGATTCGCACGATCGAGACCATAAACGACGGCAAGCCGACGACGTCATTCATGAAATTCGGAGACCGCATTCGCATCGAAATGTGCGACGCCGGCGGGGTCTCGATTTTCGGGGCAATCGACCAGGCGGTCGAGCAGTACTGAATGCCGATCACGCTATACAGTTACTGGCGCTCATCGGCTGCGTATCGTGTGCGCATCGCACTGAACCTCAAGAGCCTGCCCTACGAGACGGTCTCAGTTTCGCTGGCACCTGGTGTTGCAGAGCATCGAGCCGACGCGTATCGGGCGATCAACCCGCAGATGCTGGTGCCTTTCCTGCAGGACGGTGAACTGGGTATTGCGCAATCAATGGCAATTCTCGAATACCTCGAGGAGCGCTATCCGGAGACCCCGTTGTTACCGAAGGACGAGCCGTCTCGTACCCAGGTGCGCAGCTTCTGCAACCTGATCGCTTGCGACATCCACCCGCTGAACAACCTGCGGGTGCAGCAATACCTCAGGGATGAACTCGGTGCCGACAAAAAGGCCGGAGAAGACTGGTACGTGCATTGGATACACGAGGGTTTCGCTGCGCTGGAGCAATTGGCTGGCGACGGCTTATGCGTATTCGGCGATACACCGACACTGGCTGACGCATTTCTCGTACCGCAAATGTACAACGCGCGACGCTTCGAGGTTCCGCTGAATTCGTTTCCAAAGCTGGTGCGCATTGTTGATGCCTGCAACGAATCGCCCGCATTCAAAAAAGCAGCGCCCGAACTCCAGCCGGACGCTGCTTGATTCTGAATCTAAGCTCGCTAGCTCGAAAAGAGCGTTGGGTGACTGCTTACCCAGGACTCGATACGGGCGTTAGCTTCCGAGATTTGTTCTGGCGTCATCCTCGTTTCGAGAAACTCCAGCTTCGCCTTGGCATCGAGGTCGCCGAATTTCTGTGGCTAGTCCGAACCACTTGTAGGCTTCAACAGCATCGTACTTTTCGGTGAAATCCATGGCGAGGACGCGGCCGAGCGCCAGCTGCGCGCCGACGATACCCTGGTCAGCCGCCAACAGGTACCACTTGATGCCCTCTTCCTCGTCAATCGGAACGCCCCAACCGTTTTGATGCATGATACCGAGGCTGTACTGCGCTTCAGCGTGGCCTTTCTCGGCGGCAGCCAGGTAGTACTTCAACGCCAGGTCATCATTCAAGTCGACACCGAAACCATTGCCATACAGAAGACCCATGCCATAACTCGCATTGACGTCACCGGCGTCTGCAAGGTCCTGCCACTCCGCTAGCGCGGCCGCATAGTCAGTTGAGCTATAGGCTTTCCAGCCCTTCTGAAAATCGCCGGCGACCGCTGAGGTCGCAAGCAGTAATAGAAAAAGTGCGAGAACGGTGCGTGTCAACATGCGCATGGCCGTTTCCCTCCTGTATTGCTCTGGCGCACGGTGGTATGCGCCGATGGCCGTATAGTCTCAGGACGCAACTACTGCCAGCCATTCGGAGATGTACTTAGGAGCCCTGCGGAAACAAGGGCTTGCACGTGTAGGGTGGGAAGAGCGGGCCTGCGGCCCTCGCGCTGCGCGCGTCTGTCGCACGGCTTCGCCGGGCTCGGAGGAACCACCTTTCGTGGTTCAGATTCGCCCTGCCACAAGAGCAAACGAAAAAGGGCCCCGCAAGGGGGCCCTTCTTTGTTTGGTGGTGATGGGTGGAATGGAACGGGCCTGCGGCCCTCGCGCTGCGCGCGTCTGTCGCCCGGCTTCGCCGGGCTCGGAGGAACCACCTTCGATGGTTCGAACTCACCCCGCCACACGGACAAATAAAAAGGGCGCCCTAGGGCGCCCTTTTTATTTGATTGGTGGTGATGGGTGGAATTGAACCACCGACCTGCGGGTTATGAGTCCGCCGCTCTAACCATCTGAGCTACATCACCAAGTACGTTGTCTAGCAATTCTACCCATCTATGTATCGATGAATGGAATTGACTCGAATCGGCCTCACCGATTCTCGCCCCTTCGGGGCGCCTACGGCGTCCAAAATGCTAGCGCATTTTGTGAACCACCGACCTGCGGGTTATGAGTCCGCCGCTCTAACCATCTGAGCTACATCACCAAGTTTTCTCAATCCACCTCATTGTATCAATGGGTGGAATGGACTCGAATCGGCCCAGGCCGATTCTCGCCCCTTCGGGGCGCCTACGGCGTCCAAAATGCTAGCGCATTTTGTGAACCACCGACCTGCGGGTTATGAGTCCGCCGCTCTAACCATCTGAGCTACATCACCTGATTGTCGCGATCGCAAGGTGGGTCTGCGAGGGCCGCAGATTTTCCGTTGGTCGCCGGCCACTGTCAAGGCGGGATGACCATCAGATGGCCGGATAACACCGTATAATGGCGTTCCTGCTCAGCTGGACTGCCTTCATGTTCGAAAACGAAGAGATTCCTCCAGGCGACCTGCCATCGGTCGACACCATCGACTGGCACGGAATGGATCCGAAGCTGCTGCGCCGCGACCTGACGGCATCGGCCATTGCGCTGTTTATCGTAGTTGCAGGCATCGTTTGTCTGCAGTTGATCTTCAGCATTGCATTCGCCGACGCAAATACCGGGATCAGGCTTGGCTGGTTGTGGTTCTTGCCCGTGCTGATCGCCATTCCCCTGCTCGGCTGGCCGCCCATCAGTGTCCCCAGAAAGGGATACGCCGTTCGCGACAAGGACATCGTCTACAAAGACGGCGTCTTCTGGAGGACGGTAACCGCAATACCCTTTAACCGCATTCAGCATGTCGAGAAGAGCAGCACGCCGCTCGATCGTCGATTCCAACTGGCAACTCTGCAGTTATTCACCGCCGGCGGCAGCGGTGGCGATCTCAAGATTTACGGCCTGCCGGCCAAGACGGCAGAAAAAATGCGCGTGTTCATTCTGGAGAAGGTCGGGGCCGGCGATGAGCAAGGCTGATCGAAAGCATTGGCAGCGCACGTCGCCGCTTGCCTCGATCTTCTATCTTGGCCGGACCATCCAGGCGATTTCCAAAAACGCGGTACAGTCTTTCGCTCCCTTGGTGGCGTTCATCGTTGCCGCCGAAGGCAACGTCATGTTTCGAATCCTGCTGGGGGCCTCATTGTTTGTTGTCGTAATCGTGGGCGTATCGATTACCCGCTACCTCTTCTTTCGGTATCGAATAACGGATGACTCGGTATTGATAAGGGACGGCGTGTTCAAGAAGAAGCAGCTCGACATAAAGTTTGACCGCATCCAGGCGATCAACACGCAGCAAAACGTCGTCTACCGCTACTTCGGTCTTGTTACGGTCAAATTCGATACCGCCGGTTCGGCGAAAGAGGAAGGCAATTTGCCGGCCATCAAAATGGCGCTGGCTCAGTCGCTCAAGGACAGAATTCGCCGAGACCACAGCACAAGGGCTCCAGGTGCGGACAATGCCGACGGCGAGCCGCGTGAATCGTCGACACGACCACTACTGTCACTCGTCAACAAGGACATGGTGCGCATTGGGTTATCAAGCAATCGAGCCCTGATTTTTCTGGTGCTGCTCGGCCCGGCGTTCGAATGGACAGAAAACGATGTGGAATCAGCCGTCCAGAGCAACGCAACTGAGCTTATGACCAACGGCTCGGAAATGGCGGTTGCGACAGCGGCAACGCTAGCCGTTGTCACCGTGCTCGGTTTTATTCTGTTTCTTGTAGCGGCGTCAATCACGGGGGCATTTCTTCGCTATCACAGATTCCGCTTGCTTGAGCAAGACGGCGTATTTCGGTCAACAGGTGGCTTGCTAACGCGCCATGAACACTCGGTGAACCTTGCCAAGATCCAGTCCCTTGAAGCCAGGCAGAACCCGGTGCTGCGACTGTTCAAGCGCTTCCGGATACAGGCGAAACAGGCCTCAAGCGGTAAACCCGGCCGTGGCAAGCACTTTGTGATTCCTTTGTGCACGAGCGAACAACTGCAGGCGCTCGACGATGAAGTTTTCCGCGACGAATTCCAGGATGTTGAGATGCGACCAACAGCCACAGTTTTCGAACCGATATCCGGGCGCTACTTCCGGTCCCGGCTGCTGCTCTTCGGTATATTGCCCGCGCTACTCATCACTGGCGTGCTCCTGGCACCGGCAGGTCTGGTCGCGCTGGTGTTTTTGCTGTGGATACCGATTGCGGCGAGCGGAGCCTGGTCGATGTACAAGAAGCGCGGCTATTTCATCAGTGAGCACGGCATGGTTTTGCGCCGCGGTTTTCTCGGCATGCGCACCAACGCGTTTTTGCACCGAAAAGTGCAGCGCGTCAGCGTCACACAAACACCACTCCAGGAGCGGCATGGCCTGTCGACCATTCGGTTCTATCTGGCGTCCGGCAGCCTGAAGCTGCCCTATGTAGAATACGATATGGCAAAACAGCTGCGCGACTACGTGTTGTACCGGGTCGAATCCAGCCGACTGGCCTGGCACTGAGGCCCCGCAATGGACCTGAGCTTCGTTTACATCCTGGAAATGCTTGGTACCGCAGCCTTTGCCGTTAGCGGCGCACTCGCGGCATCGCGCAAGAACATGGATATATTCGGCTTTTGCGTGCTGGCGCTTATGCCCGCAGTGGGCGGAGGCACGGTCCGCGACATTATTATCGACCGGGTCCCGGTCTTCTGGATCAGTGACAACCGCTATGTTGCAGTCGCCATCATCGCAGCCCTGATCGTCTTCTTCACCTCATACAAGCCCGGCTCCCGCCGCCAGATCCTGGTGTGGATGGACGCGTTGGGACTCGCCCTGTTTGCCGCACTCGGCACGGAAATCTGTTTGCATCACAATACCGGGCCGCTTGTCGCAATCATGCTTGGCGTCACCACGGCCGTGACCGGCGGCATGATCAGGGACATTATTTGCAACGAGATACCGCTGATCCTGTCGCGTGAGATTTACGCGACGGCGGCCTTCGCTACCACTCTCGTCTACGTTATCGCGGATAGCGTCTGGACTCATCGAGCAACTGTCACTGGGCCTGGCGGTGGCCGTTGGATTCGCCATTCGCGCACTGGCGATCGTTTACGACTGGTCGCTGCCGTCCTTTGGCATGCACAAAAAGCGCTAGTGTCCTGTCTGGACACAAACTCAAACGTTGAACCGGAAGTGCATGACATCGCCTTCCTGCACGATATACTCCTTGCCCTCGAGCCTTAGACGGCCAGCCTCCTTCGCACCATTTTCACCGTTGCCAGCCACGTAATCGTCGTAGGCGATAACTTCGGCACGAATGAAGCCTTTCTCGAAATCCGTGTGGATTTCGCCAGCGGCTTCGGGGGCTGTTGCTCCTACCTTTGTGGTCCAGGCTCGAACTTCTTTTTCGCCAGCCGTGAAAAAGGTTTGTAGGCCAAGCAACGCGTAACCGTGACGGATGACGCGATTCAGCCCCGGTTCCTTCGCGCCGAGATCTGCCAGGAATACGGCTTTGTCCTCGTCGTCAAGCAGCGCGATTTCGGCCTCAATGGCCGCACAAATTGCGACGACCTCCGCTCCTTCTCGAGCAGCGTAGTCTTCAACTGCTTTCAGGTGCGGATTGTCGATGAATCCACCCTCGTCGACATTGGCGACATACATCACCGGCTTTGCGGTGATCAGGTGCACGCTCTTTAGAATCTCTTTCTGCAAATCGCTGGTCTGCAGGGAGCGGACCGGCAATCCCTTGTCGAGGTGTTCCTTGATGCCAAGCAGCGCGTCGCGATAAGCGATAGCATCCTTCTGGCCCGTCTTCGCTGTGCGGGCAGCCTTGTCGTACTGCTTCTCAACGGATTCGAGATCAGCCAGAGCCAGCTCGGTGTCGATCGTCTCGATATCGTCCAGCGGGTTAATGCTCCCCGACACGTGTGTGACATCGTCGTCTTCAAAACAGCGTACGACGTGTGCGATCGCGTTGGTTTCGCGAATGTTGGCCAGAAACTGATTTCCCAGACCCTCGCCCTTCGATGCCCCTGCAACAAGGCCCGCGATATCCACGAACTCCATGGTAGTCGGCAGGATCTTCTGCGGCTTCACGATGTCTGCCAGCACCTGGAGACGCAAGTCTGGTACGGGCACGACACCGACGTTGGGTTCGATCGTACAAAACGGATAGTTCTCGGCCGCGATCTCGGCGGCGGTAAGTGCATTGAATAGTGTCGACTTGCCAACGTTCGGCAGGCCGACGATGCCACAGGTTATTGCCATTAATCAGTCTCCGGAGCCTGGCTGCTAATGTCAGTCAGCGTCCTTTGTATGCAGTTGCTTCATTGCCGCATTAAGCCCTTTGTCGAGCAGCACAGGCATGACCTCCACCGCCGCATCAATTGTTTTCAGGATGTCGGACTCAACGCTGCTGGAAGCGCGTTTCAAAACGTAGTTGGTGACTTCGCTTTTCTCTCCGGGGTGCCCGACGCCGATGCGCAGGCGCACGAAGTCCGCGCCGCAGTGCCTGATAATGTCTCGCAGACCGTTGTGCCCGCCGTGGCCGCCGCCATTTTTCAAGCGCGTCGTGCCAGGCGGCAAATCAATCTCATCGTGCGCCACAAGAAGGTCGGATACGCGGAGACGATAATAGTCGAGCATGGCACGTACCGGCCCGCCGCTCAGGTTCATGAAACTTTGTGGCTTGATCAGCCAGACGTCGTCACCGTGCAGGTTGATACGGCAATAATCAGCGTCGAATTTCTTCTCGTAGCGAAAGGCGCCGCCGTACTTCTGTGCCAACACGTCAACGAACCAGAACCCGGCGTTGTGCAGGGTTCGCTCGTGCTGCTCCTCGGGGTTGCCGAGGCCGGCGATGATTCGGATCTCATTAGACATGGCGTGGCAATGGTAAACAAAAAGACCGCCCGTGGGCGGCCTTTTCGATTCCAACAAGCTTGAAGCTAGTCTTTTTCTTCTTCTTCTTCTGCTTCGGTATCGCCAATGGTCGGTACCTCGGCGGTCCCCTCTTCTCCAGCCTCGGCCCCTTCCTCCAACTCTTCCTCGATTACGAGCTTCCTTGATCACGTGAATCGAAACAATCGGACGATTCGCTTCCGGACCCTGGGCCAGCGCCGGAATCTCAACGCCTTCAGGCAGCTTGATGTCGGACATGCTGAGCATGGCATCGAGCTCCAGCTCGGAAACATCGACATCGATATACTCCGGGAGATGCTGCGGCAGACACACGATCTCAACCTCGGTCATCAGGTGCGACACCTTGCCGCCACCCGTCTTGACGCCCGGCGCAATCTCTTCGCCGATGAAGTGCAGCGGAACGTTCATGCGAATTTCCTGGTCCTCGACGATGCGCTGGAAATCCATGTGCATGATGCGGGGCTTTGCAGGATGGCGCTGCATGTCCTTCAAGATCGCAGCCTGGCTCTTCTCGCCAACCTTGATATTGAGCACGCTGGAGTAGAACGATTCGTTCTCGAGCTGCTTAAGGACCTTGTTGTGGTCGAATAAAAGTGCGCGGGGCGGGCGCCCTGCACCGTAGATAATTGCGGGTACTTTTCCCTGATGACGCAGGCGGCGGCTCGCACCTTTGCCCTGATCTTCACGAATTTCCGCAATTAGGTCGAAGTCGTCACTCATGACTGTTCTCCATAACTAATTGTTTTTGCTTAAATTTATTAAGCAGTTGAATAAACGCAGATCGCGACCAATCTGCGCAAGGGCGCGCATCTTAACCTACTGGCAAGGCCTCCGCCACCCCGACGGAAGTGCTGTGCCGGGCGGCCGGTTGGCGACCCGTTACCGGGCGGCGATCAGTCGACGTAGAGGGACGAAACAGACTCGTCGGTGCTGATACGGCGCATCGTCTCGGCCAGAAGCTCAGCGGTCGAAAGCTGTCGAATCTTCGGGCAGGCCCGGGCTGCCTCGTTCAGCGGAATCGTGTCGGTCACAACCATGTGATCGAGCGCCGACTTTTCGATGCGCGACACGGCAGGTCCGGAGAGCACCGGGTGAGTAATGTAGGCGTCGACGGTGGCGGCCCCGTGCTCCTTCAGGGCACCGGCCGCATGGCAGAGAGTGCCAGCCGTATCGACCATGTCGTCGATCATGACGCAGTTCTTGCCCTCGACTTCGCCGATGATGTTCATCACCTCGGACTGGTTCGCCTGCGCACGCCGTCTTGTCGATGATGACGAGGTCCGCATCGCCGAGGCGCTTCGCCAGGGCCCGGGCCCGGACGACGCCGCCGACATCCGGCGATACGACGACCATCTGGCTGTATTTCTGTCGCCAGGCATCGCCGAGCAGAATTGGAGAGGCATAGACGTTGTCGACGGCGATGTCGAAAAAGCCCTGGATCTGGTCCGCATGCAGATCAACCGTCAGCACTCGGTCGACGCCGGCCGTCGCGATCAGCTTGGCGACCAGCTTGGCGGTTATCGGAACACGAGACGACCTCGGCCGGCGATCCTGCCGCGCGAATCCGAAATACGGGATTACCGCAGTAATCGTCGAGGCCGAGGCACGTTTGGCCGCGTCGACCATCACCAGCAGTTCCATCAGGTTCTCGGCCGTCGGTGGGCACGTAGGCTGCACGATAAAGGTCTCGCGGCCGCGAATATTCTCGAGAATTTCGACGTTGATTTCGCCGTCGGAAAATCGCCCTACATGAGCCTTCGAGAGTGGGATACGTAGGTAGCGGGCAATGTCCTGCGCGAGCTGCGGGTGGGCGTTACCCGAAAAAACCGCCATGGTTCCTACTTCCACGATATCCCCTTTCGACGTGAAATGGCTGGGGCGGCAGGATTCGAACCTGCGGTACACGGGATCAAAACCCGATGCCTTACCACTTGGCTACGCCCCAGTTGCAATGACCTTTGCGCTGCGGCGCAATTGTGCGGTGAGGGTCCAGTGCTGTCAACGCTCGAAAAATAACCACCGGTCGATGACCAGTCGAACGCGCGTATCAGCGTTTGTCGCCGACAAAATGCGCGGCATCTGCTGTCCCCCACCCTCGCGATAGCGCGAGATTTCGACGATCCAGTCGCTTTGCTCCAATCTGGAGACCCGGCCGTCAGCATCGAACTCCGTGGTGGCCGCCATTGACGGATCCGGAATGCCCAGCGTCCAGTATCGCAACGAAGCGACCGGAATCGTCCAGCCGTAGCGATAGCGAAGCTCGTTTTCGACGTCGCGGAGGACCGTCTTTTCACCGTCCTTGTCCGTCAGCGTAACGGTGCGATCCTCGCCCTCGATGCGCACCGTGCCGATACCGAGTGGCCCGCCGACCGTTGCCTTGAACGCATCATCCTGCTGCGCCCAGTTGAACTTGCCGTTGAAGCCCTCGTCGCCCGCTTTTACCGCGATACGCCCGATAAATTCCCAGTCGCGCAGACTGCCGAGTACGGCATTGCGCTGTTCCCAGCTTTCGAATTCCGGCAGCTCGACACCCTGTCGCGTGGTGGCACAACCTGCGAGCAGTAACAGGCCCACGAGCATCCCGGCGCAAACGCCGGTGCGGACCCTAAGGGGTTTCAGGAAACAGTCGCTTGCGTACATCGTCGAGTAACGGGCTATCCGGCCTCTTTTCCGTCGCCGCCGCAAGTAGCTCGAGGGCCTCATCGCGCCGATCGAGTGCGACAAGAACCTCAACCAGGTGGGCGGCCACCTCGTGATCGTCAAAAGCCTCGTAGGCAATCTGCAACCGCGCCAGCGCCTCTTCGTTGCGACCAAGTTTGAACAACACCCAGCCGTGACTGTCGATGATCGCCGGACTGTCGGGATCAAGTTTCAGTGCTTTCTCTATGAGTACCTCGGCTTCCGATTGGCGCTCTGTCCGGTCTGCCAGCGTATAGCCCAGCGCATTTAGCGACAGCGCGCTGTCAGGCCAGCGTTTTACCGCGGCCGTATACGCGGCAATGGCATCGTCGAGTCGCCCGAGACGCAGCAGCAGCTCGGCACGGCTCAGTACCGTACCCTCACTCATCTGGCCGAAATTCGATCGCACGATCGTAAAACTCCAGGGATCGCTCGTACTCCCCTTTCGACGCATACAGCTGAGCCTTGGCGATAATCATGTCGACGGCGTGTTGTGGCGAGTCCTCGGCAAACTCGTCCAGCACGTCCAGCGCGCCGTCAAGATCATCCTGTTCAAACGCCAGCAACGCACTGGCACGACGCTGCGCCGCGGGCGCATTGGAACCATAACGGACCTCGCGATACAACAGGATCGCACGGTCATACTCTTCACGAACGTCGGCGATACGGCCCAGGTAATACAAGGCATCCATACGATACTGGCCGGTTGCCAGCAGATCCTCGAAGTCATCCCACGCTGCATCGAGAAAATTCTGCCGGAAGTTAATAATCGCCATCAGCCGCAGCGCGTCACTCCGTCCGGATTGCTCAAGCAACACCTGGTTGACCTGGCTCAGCGCATCGTCGTCACGATCCGTCATCATGTACATGATCGCGAGTTCCATTCGCGCATCCGGATCCGGGTCAGGGTCGTCGCCGATAATTCGCGCCGTGTACTCGATCGCCTTGTCGGTGTCGCCTGCCACGAGAATTGCACGGGCGTACAACAGCTTTGACTTGACGTTATCAGGGTCCAGCTCGCTCGAGCGTAGCGCCCGTTCCATTGCATGCGCCGTATCGCCGGCCTCGAGCGCCAGCGCGGCTACCGCATAGTGCGCCAGGGCATCGTTCTTGTAAGGCTTCGCGAGTGCGCGCATCAACTTGTCAGCGTCTTGCGGTTTGTCCTCTTCCGACAGGTATCGAACCAGCGACAGCAGTCGCTGCCCCGGCGGCTGTTGCCCGTTCTCAATGATCGCCTTGAAACTGCGCCGCGCGTTCTTTAGCTCGCCTGCGCGGAAGTAGCTCTGCGCCAGGTAGACGCGGGCCTCGTCGCTATCGGGATCGAGCTTGCTCCAGCGCTTCGCGGACCTCAGCGCCTCATCGTTGAACCGATAGGAGAACCCGACAATCGTGGCCTTGCGGGCAAGATCGGCATCCTCGCTGAGCTCTGCCGCCTTGCGGTACTCCACCGCGGCTTCGAGATAGTCCTGCCGCTGCAGTGCCATCTCGGCCTGCAGGACGTGCGCGCTGGTATCCGACGTCTTGGCGTCATCGGCAGCAATCGCGGGGCTTGCGATCAAGGCGAATAGCGAAATCAGCGCTGTGGCCGACCGCCATCGTCGAAGTTCATGCATAAAAAGTCGTCCGTTTAATACACAGACAGGGAACTCGCGGTTCAGTTCGCTTATCATACGCACTCCGAAATTCCTGAGTGCCTTAACGGCGCCGATAGTAACGTTATGCCGCTGCAAATACTCGGCCTGAACCATAACACGGCATCTGTCGAAATACGCGAGCGCGTCGTCTATTCAGGCGAGGACGTGGCGCGCGCGCTGGAAAGCGTCAAGACGATCGATGGCGTGGAAGAAGCCGTGCTGCTATCGACCTGCAATCGCACCGAGTTTTACGTAATGACCAGCGACGAACACGGCACCGAGCAGCTGCGATCATGGCTTGAAAAGGACCGGCAACTCGATTCGGCGCACCGCAGTACGTTGTTCACGCTTAAGGACGAGGACGCGATACGACATATCTTTCGCGTGGCCTGCGGCCTTGACTCGATGGTCCTCGGCGAGCCGCAGATTCTTGGCCAGCTCAAGGACGCGTTTCGCCAGTCGCAGCAGAACAAAGCCCTCGGCCAGAAACTCAGCCTCTTGTTTCAGCACACATTTGCCGTGGCGAAGAAGATCCGCACCGACACGGAAATCGGCGCAAGCCCTGTCTCCGTCGCCTATGCAGCCGTCAATCTGGCTGAGCAGTTTTTTGCGGGCTTCAAAAAGCATACGGTCCTGCTGGTCGGGGCCGGTGTCACGATCGAGCTGGTCGCCAAGCACCTTCACAAAAGAGGCATCGGACGAATGTTCGTCGCGAATCGTAATGTCGATCGCGCCCGTGAGCTGGCCGGTCAGTTCGGCGGCTTCGCGCTGCCGCTCTCGGAGATCGAGGGTACGCTGCCAGAAGCCGACATACTGATGACGTCGACCGCCGCCACCGAACCGGTAATTACAAAGCAGCAGATGCAGACCGCGGTTAAGGCCCGCAAGCGAAAACCAATCTTTGCCGTCGATATCGCCGTACCCCGTGACATCGAGGCGAGCGTCGGCGACCTGGACGATGTGTACCTTTACAGCATTGACGATCTCGACCGGGTCATCCTCGAGGGTCAGGGCAATCGCGAGACCGCCGCAGTCGAAGCAAGCCGGCTGCTGGAAGAGGAGATCGCCCGATACGCCAGTATCGAACGTTCCAAGGAGGTTGTGCCAGTCATCGCGGCGCTGCGAGAGAGCAGCGATTTGCTGCGCGATGAGGTGAATGCGCAGGCCCGGCGCAGGCTGGCACGCGGCGAGTCCGCTGAGGACGCTGTTGAGTACGCGACGGCCGCACTCATGAAGAAGCTATTGCACAAGCCCAGCGTCGCCTTGCGTAAAGCCGGCGAGGCGGCGGACCAGGACCTGATCGAAGCTGCGCGCGATATCTTCGGTCTGAAGAAAGACTGAGCGGGCTGAGACGTGAAAGACTCCATTCGCCGCAAACTAGAGTCCGTGCAGGAACGCTTCGAGGAAATCGCCGGGCTGCTTGCCGACCCGGACGTGATCGCCGACCAAAACCAGTTTCGCGACCTCTCCAAAGAGTACGCTCGCACCGATCCTGTTGTGCAGTCGTTCCAACGCTACGGTGCAATCGTCGCGGAGGTCGCTGCCGCAGAGGAAATGACTCACGATGACGACGCGGACATCCGGCAAATGGGCCAGGAGGAACTGAAGAGCCTCACCGAGCGGCGCGAAGTGCTGCTTGCACAGCTACTGAAATCGCTGATCCCACCGGATCCGCATGACGACAGCAATGTCTTTCTCGAAATCCGTGCCGGCACGGGCGGTGACGAGGCCGCGATCTTTGCCGGCGATTTGTTCCGCATGTATTCGAAGTACGCCGAGACGCTCGGCTGGTCGATCGAGATCTTGTCGGAACGCGAGGGTGAGCATGGCGGCTTCAAGGAAGTCATCTGTCGCGTTAGCGGCCACAGTATTTTTGCCAAGCTGAAGTTCGAGTCCGGCGCACATCGTGTGCAACGCGTTCCAACGACGGAATCGCAGGGGCGCATACACACGTCGGCATGCACGGTCGCCGTATTGCCGGAGCCGGACGAGATTGAGGCCGTTGACGTTAACCCGGCGGATCTTCGAGTGGATACGTATCGCGCATCCGGTGCCGGTGGTCAGCACGTCAACAAGACGGACTCCGCCGTACGACTGACCCACCTTCCGACTGGCATCGTTGTCGAATGCCAGGACGAGCGATCGCAACACAAGAACCGGGCACGCGCCATGTCGCTGCTGCAGGCTCGACTGCTCGATGCGCAGGTTTCCGAGCAGGAAACCGAACAGGCTGAGAAACGACGACTGCTGGTCGGGTCGGGGGATCGCAGTGAACGCATTCGGACCTACAACTTTCCGCAGGGCCGCGTTACGGATCACCGCATCAACCTGACGCTCTATAAGCTGGACGAAATAATGGAAGGACACCTGGAACAGGTCGTCGAGCCTTTGATAAATGAGTACCAGGCTGATCAGCTCGCTGCACTCGGAGAAGCTTGAGGCCATGTCGCGTAATTGGGGACATGCTGGTCTAGCGACGTAATGCGCTAAGACACCTGCTCTCGCATTACAATTTCGTTTTTTATTTTTTTTCGGTACGCAATGTCAGACGCAAGAACAAATCTATGTCATACGATCTTGAAATAATTAACAGGCGTGATTACTTGTACGCAAGAATCACGGGAGAAAACAGCAAAGAAAATGTCAGGCTGTATTTGGAAGAGCTGGTTCAGGAATGCGAAAAGGCCAAGTGTCGCCGTTTGCTGATCGAAGAACTGCTTGAAGGACCTCGCCTGGATTCTATGAGCGTGTTCGATATCGCATCGGAAGGCAGCCAGAAATCCCGCGCACTTCTGAGAGCAATCGCCTATGTGGATGTCCGCGCTGAAGGCAGTTCAATGAAAAATGCTGAGTCTTTCGCAACCAATCGTGGCTTGAACGTAAGAGTATTCCGAACGGTAGCTGAAGCAGAGAAATGGTTGATGGATAACGTCTAGATTTGCGCACTTACAAAGCCGCGCCAACCTCGTCTGAGCCAGCCTAGCGCAGGGCCTGGTCCAGGTCTGCAAGAAGATCTTCAACGG
>CAWJBO010000005.1:0-66411 GCA_963841145.1 uncultured Gammaproteobacteria bacterium | reverse complement strand
GGCCTTTTTGTTTTCGTACCCCGAGGGTAGTATCTGACGGACCGGCAAATTGGGGAAGAAAATGCCAGCTAAGCACCGCATAAAGTACGTCGCACTTCTAGTCTTGCTTGCTGTAACGCCGCAGGTTTCGGCGGACTCGCACGAGCATTTCAATGCGGACGGCGCTGCGCCGTCGGAGGCGACACGAGCGCTGCAGCAGGCGCTTCGAGAAAGGCTGCCATTTTCTGATCGACGTGACTTCGACGAGCACAAGCGTGGGTTCATCGCGGCGCCAGAAGATCGGCGCATCGTCGGCGAATCCGGAGATACAGTCTGGAACATTGGCGCTTACGATTTTCTGTTGTCTGACCGCGACTACGACAGTATTCATCCGTCATTGCAGCGGCAGGCGCAGCTGAACATGAACTATGGGCTGTTCGAGGTTGTGCCTGACAAGATCTACCAGGTACGCGGATTCGATCTGGCCAATATGACGCTCGTCAAAGGGGACACTGGCTGGATTATTTTCGACGTGCTGCTGGTCAGGGAAACTGCCGCCGCCGCACTGGCGCTTGCTAACAGGGAGTTGGGTGAGAGGCCGGTTGTCGCCGTGATCTATTCGCATTCACATGTTGATCATTTTGGCGGTATCCGTGGTGTGGTTGATGAGGCTGATGTCCGTTCCGGGAAGGTCGAGATCATTGCCCCGCTCGGCTTCATGGAGAATGCGATCGCCGAAAACATCTACGCCGGAACGGCAATGTCGCGGCGCGCATCGTACCAGTACGGGCGAGGGCTGCCCGTCAGCCCGTTTGGCCAGGTGGATTCCGCGATAGGCAAGGCGACGGCGAGCGGCACTATCGGATTGATCGCACCGACAGTTGTGATCGAAGACGATTTCGAAGAGCACACGATCGATGGTGTGCATATGGTTTTTCAGAATACGCCGGGCACCGAGGCACCTGCGGAAATGAACACGTGGTTCCCCGAATGGAAGGCTTTCTGGGCCGCCGAGAATATCACTGCCACGATCCATAACATCTACACGCTGCGTGGCGCGCTGGTACGTGACGCACTGGCCTGGTCGCAAGGAATCAACGAAGCGTTGTATCGATTCGGCGTTCATGCCGACGTCATGCTCGCGTCGCACAGCTGGCCACGCTGGGGCAACTCGCGAATCCAGGAGGTCATGCGCGCGCAGCGCGATGCCTATGCCAATCTGAATAACCAGGTTCTGCACCTGGCCAATCAGGGCGTTACGATTAATGAGATTCACAACGAGTATGAAGTGCCCGAGAGCCTCAAAAAGCAATGGTCTGCGCGTCAGTATCACGGCTCGGAGTTCCATAACTCGCGTGCAGTGATCAATCGATACCTGGGCTACTGGGACGGCAATCCAGCGACACTGGCGCCGTTGTCGCCCGGGGACTCAGCTCCGTTATACGTCGAGCTGATGGGTGGCGCCGACCGTATCCTGAAGAAAGGCAAGCAGCTGTTCGAGCAGGGCAAGTACCGCCATGCCATGGAAATAGTCAACAAGCTCGTTTACGCCGAGCCGGATAATGAGGCGGCCAAGCGGCTGCTCGCGGGTATCTTCGAGCAGCTCGGCTATCAATACGAGAGCACGAGTCTGCGCAATTCGTTCCTGTCGGCAGCGCAGGAGCTGCGCTCGGGAGTCGAGGAAGGGTTAGGCGCGGAAACCGGCGGCCCGGATGCCGTGCGCGCTTTGACGACTTCACAATGGTGGGATGCGGTAGCCATTCGCGTCGATACCAAAAAGGCGGAGGGCGTACAGTTCAAGCTGAACTTTGAGACGCCCGACAATGGCGAGAAGTTTGTTGTCGAAATGAGCAACGGTACGCTTACGAGTATAGCGGGGTTCCTGGCAGACGACGCCGACGCGGCTCTGACCATCAATCGGGCAGACCTGGTTCCGGTAATGATGCAACTAACGACGTTCGCAGGTCAGCTGCAGACGGGCAAGGCGGAGCTCTCTGGTGATCCGTCGGTGCTGATGCAGCTGGGAATGGTCTTGGTTGAGTTCGATCCGATGTTCGAGATGATGCCGGGCACCCGCTGATCGGTGATATATCCTAGAATGGACTCCTCAGTTGATGCGGCTGGTTGATGGGTGCAGTGAACGGAATTATTAGCGAGCTTCGGCGTCGTCGCGTATTCAGGGTTGCCGGACTGTACGTCGTCGGGGCCTGGGTTGTACTACAGGTGTGTGACCTTGCGTTCGCATCCTGGGGCTTGCCTGATACGGCGCTGCGATACGTCTGGATCGCCGCGCTTGTGCTGTTCCCGCTTGCCCTGGTCTTTGGCTGGCGCTACGACATTACGCCGGGCGGCATTGTCCGCACGCCGCCGGCATCCGGCAGCGAAGACCTCACTCTCAAAGCGAGCGATTTTGTCATCCTGGTCGCGTTTCTCGCCGTGGTGATTGGCAGTGGCTGGTTGCTGGCAGGGCGAATAGCGGAAGAGCCGCCTGAACAGTCGGCGAGCGACGTAGTGCATCGCGATGTCGATCCATTTTCTATCGCTGTGCTGCCATTCGTTACGCGCAGCAGCGTCGAAGGTACGGCCTATTTCGCCGACGGCATTCACGACGATCTCCTGACGACCTTATCCAAGGTCGCGGCGCTGAAGGTCATTTCGCGGACGTCCGTACTTGAATATCGGGAGACCACCAAGAAGATCCGGCAAATAGGACGCGAGCTCGGCGCTGCCAATATTCTCGAGGGTGGCGTGCAGCAGGCTGGTGACAATGTACGAATTAATGTGCAGTTGATCGATGCCGAGACCGATGAGCATCTGTGGGCACATACTTACGATCGGGAATTGTCGATACAGAACCTGTTTGCCATTCAAAGTGAGATCGTCGAGACAATAGCTGCCCAGCTCGCCGCGACCCTGACACCGCAAGAGCGCGACCGTATCAGCCGCGATCGTACGGATAACCTCGAAGCATTTCGCGAGTTCACGCGTGGTAAGCAGGAAATGGCACGCGCTTCGTTTGATGCATTGAATGTGGCTATCGACCGCTTTCGGAACGCCATTAAACTGGATCCCGAGTATGTCCTGGCGCATGCGGCGCTCGCGAACTCCTATGCTTCGATGGCCAGCACTGGCGCGATTTCGATCGCCGAGATGACGGCACAGGGTCGCGAGCATATTGACAGGGCCGTGGCGTTGGACCCGGACAATGGCTTCGTACAGGCGGTGCTGGCGCGATACGCGGTGGCGGCAGATGATCCGGTAGCGGAGGAATTGTTCCTACATGCTCTGACGCTCGCACCGAATGACGTCGATGTGCTCAATATCTATGCCGCACATCTTCGGACTGCGCGTCGCAGTGAAGAAGCGCTGCCGATTCTCGAGCGCGCGCTGGATCTCGATCCGCTGAACGTCCTTCTGTATCACGATCTTGGCCGTGTGAATTTATGGATGGGGAATTTCGAGCCCGCACTCAAGGCATTCAGGCGGATTTCGCAAATCAACCCCGGCAACCCTTATGCCGCGCATGGTGCAGGCATGGCGACCATCCTGAGCGGCCAACTGGTCGAGGCTGGCTACTGGTCTGACGAAGCAGCGAATATGGACCCGGCCGACTACGAGAATCCTTCAACATCGGTATTCATCTACGTTAGCGCCGGAAACATGGAGATGGCAGAACGTCGGATGCTTGAAGCGCTCCAACTCGGGCCGGAGGAACCGTACCCGCTGTCGGCGCAGGCCTACTTCCTGCTGCATACCGGAGAGCGGGACAGGGCCATCGATATCGCCAGGGCGTCGCTGACGAAGGGGCTCGACGATCGCTGGGGCTCGGACGGAGTTTTTCTCCGACTGATTGCCGACGACGCGTTGACTTCCGGGCGCTACCAGGAGGCATTGGCGTGGTTCGAGCAAAAGGTGCCGGAACTGCTTGGCGAACTACCTCAGGTCGATTCGACCAATATTCTGAAAGCGGTTGATCTGGGTCACCTGCTGCTCGCGTCGGGCGAATGAGGCAAAAGCACAGTACTTGCTGGAGACAGTGGTTGAGACTTTTGACGATGAGTACGCGCTGGGGTCTGCAAATTACCCGCTCGGTATTTCTAAGGTTGAGGCGCTTGCCCTGCTGGGTCGTCGTGACCAGGCATTGTCGGAGTTGCGTCGTCTGTTTGAAGATGGCTGGCGCATGAGCTGGCAATTCTACGCACAGCGGACGCACCACCTGGACGCCGTCCGGGACAGTGATGATTTCAAATCGATTGTCGCCGATATCGAGGCGGATCTTCGTAAGCAGGAACGCGAGTTCGATCCCGCCTCACTCTGATACGAGTCCGCCGACGAGCCGCGTGTCAATTTCCTGAGATTGCATAACCTTGTCGCAGATGTACTCGCCGATCGGAATCGCAGACGTTGCTGCGGGCGATGGTGCATTACAGACGTGCAGGCTGCGCGGGCTGTCCGCAAACAGGAAGTCGTGCACGAGAGTGCCGTCGCGCAGCACCGCCTGCGCGCGGATCCCGGCGGGGTAGGGCTCGAGGTCCTTCAACTGAATCGACGGACAGTACTTCTGCACTCGCTTGAGGTAGCCCGGTTTCCAGAGTGAGTCCCAGGTTTCGGCGATGCCGGTTCCGAGGTTCTTCATCGCTACCTTCCAGAAGCCCGGGAACCCGAGCATGTCGGCAACGTCGCGCGGGCTGAAATTGATTGCGCCGTAGCCCTCTCGCTTCCAGCCTTGAACCGCGTTCGGGCCTACAGTGACGGAGCCGTCGATCATGCGTGTCAGGTGTACACCGAGAAACGGCAATTCCGGGTCGGGTATCGGGTAGATCAGATGCCTGACGATACTGTTCATCTTCGCCGGTAGTCGAAAGTACTCGCCACGGTAAGGGACGATCTGAAAGTCGGGATTGAGACCCTGCATGCGCATAACACGATCGGCCATCAGGCCGGCGCAGGCGATCAGGTAACGCGCCTCAATGGTCTCGCCGTCTGCAGTCGTGATGGTGATGCAGTTGGCGTCTTCATGAAGCTCCGTAACGCGGGCACTCAGCCGAATTTCGCCGCCCAGTTGTGTGAACAGTTCGGCCATCCGCTGGCCTATTTGCCGGTAATCAACGATGCCCGTCGACCGGACCAGGAATGCGCCTACGCCTTCGACGTTGGGTTCGCGGCGACGCAATTCGTCGGCGCTGATTAGCTCAACATCGAGGCCATTGTCTTTTGCACGCTCGTACAGCGCCTGCATGCGTTCGAGTTCGATATCGTCGGTAGCGACCAGTAGCTTGCCGCATTGCTCGTAGGGTATGTCGTTGCTTTCGCAAAACTCGATGGTTGCCGCCATGCCGGCTTTGCACAACTCGGCTTTCAGGCTGCCCGGCTCGTAGTAGACACCGGCATGAATGACGCCGCTGTTGTGTCCCGTCTGGTGGCTCGTGACCTGCGCTTCTTTCTCAAGTAACAGCACGCTTTTTTCCGGATGCCGCTGCTTGAGCTGCCACGCCGTTGATAAGCCGACGATCCCCCCACCAATTAAGACGTAGTCATACATGATATTAGTCGCGTAGCACGATCGCGGCTATTCGATGCCGCCCATCGAGTGGAACTTGGTCTCGAAGTATTCCGCAATGCCTTCTTTGCCGCCCTCGGAGCCGAGACCCGACTGTTTCCAGCCACCAAACGGCGCTACCTCGGTGGAGAATACGCCGGAGTTGGAGCAGACGATGCCGTATTCAAGCCGCTCGGCAACCCGCATGACGCGGCCGATATCACGTGTGAAATAATAAGCGGCGAGACCGTACTCGGTATCATTTGCCCGCGCGATGACCTCGTCTTCGTTCTCAAAGGTCTGGACCGCGGCAATCGGGCCAAATATTTCTTCATTTGCAACGCGCATGTCGCTCGAGATACCCGTCAGCAGGGTCGGTTCGAAAAAACAGTGGCCCAGGGCATGCTTCCCGCCACCGGTGACAACATTGGCACCTTTTGCGGCGGCGTCATCGACAAAGGCCTGCATATCGACCATTGCGGCCTGGTTCACCAGCGGACCAGTCGTCGTGTCTGTGTCGAAGCCATCACCAACTCGAAGCGCTTCGATGGCGGCCTGCAGTTTCGCGGTGAATGCCTCGGCGACCCCGTTTTGCACATAGATTCGATTTGTACAGACGCAGGTCTGCCCACAGTTGCGGAACTTGGTACCCATGCAGTCTGCTACGGCAGCGTCGATGTCGGCGTCGTCGAAGACGATAAATGGCGCGTTGCCGCCAAGTTCGAGCGAGAGTTTTTTGACGCCCTTTGCACACTGCGCCATCAGCATCTTGCCGACCGCTGTTGATCCGGTGAATGTGAATTTGCCGATCTTGTCGTGCTGGGTGAGGACCTTGCCTATACCGCTCGAGTCTTTTCCTGCAACGACGTTGATGACGCCTTTCGGAATGCCGGCGCGGTCTGCGAGGTCACACATCGCCAGGGCCGAGAGCGGTGTTTCTGTGGCGGGTTTGATGACGATCGTGCAGCCGGCGGCAAGTGCAGGGCCCGCTTTCCGACCAATCATCGCGTTGGGGAAGTTCCACGGCGTAATGCATCCGACGACCCCCACCGGCTGCTTGTAGGTCTGCAGACGGCGATCGTTGGCGATTGTCGGGATCGTATCGCCCATTACGCGTTTGCATTCTTCCGCGTAATACTCGATGAAGGAGGCGCCGTAGGCGACCTCGCCGACGGACTCGAACAGCGGTTTGCCCTGCTCGGCGGTCATGATTGCGCCCAGGTCATCGGCGTTTTCCATTAACAGGTTGAACCAATTTCTGAGCAGCACGGCGCGCTGCCGGGCCGGTACACGACTCCACGTCTTGAAGGCCGCTGCGGCAGACTCAACAGCGCGCTCGGCATCCGCGGCATCACCGTTCGCTGTTGTGACAACGACTTCGCCGTTGGCAGGGTTGGTAACGTCTATCGAGCCCGCGCCGCCGTCCACCCACGCTCCATCGATGAAGTTCTGGCGTCTGAGCAGCGATTGGTCTTTCAGCGTGAGCATGGTCGTATCCAGGGTTCAGGATTGCGGATATGAGAACCTGAATTTTGCCATCTCAAGGGCCCGGGAGCAGGCTTTTTTTTGATGGTAAACCGGGGCTCATTTCGCCATTGCGCGGGCGGCCGCGATTGCCGTATAATCCGGCGCCAGCGCACCAAGGGGCTGTTGTTAGGGCCCGCAGGGAGGCAAGTTCAGTATGCCTCGCTACCAGGTTCTTGGTAGATACAGGCCCCGCTCAGGGGTTTTTTGTTGTCTTGACAACACGATTTTGCGCTGGGAATGAATGGGCCAATGGCCCTTTTTTTGTTTTTGAAACAAGTAGTTAGGCGTAGCGCGGGCAGGAAAATGACGGCAGATGAGTTAATGGCTTTGCTTGAACCGGCCATCGAAAGGCTTGGCTACGAACTGGCGGACCTGGAAGTCCGGTTGGGCAGTAAGGGCGGCCTGGTGCGAGTGTTTATCGACAAACCTGATGGTATTGGGCTTGGCGATTGTGAAAAAGTCAGCGCGGCGGTGAGCGCGCTGCTGGATGTAGACGACCCGGTGCCGGGCAACTACGACCTTGAAGTGTCGTCGCCCGGGCTGGATAGGAAGTTAACGAAAATTGAGCATTTTCAGAGGTTTATGGGTGAGACTCTGAAAGTGACGATGCGCTTCCCGGTAGAGGGACGCAGGCGATTCCGCGGCAAACTGATGTCGGTGGATGAGGAAAAGATTGTGGTCGAGGTAGACGGTCAGAAGCACAGCCTGGCGCTGACGACGATTGATACGGCCCGGCTGGTACCCGAAGCGGCTTAACCCGCGCGGGATATTTGGAGTTTTAGGTAATGAGCAAAGAGATCCTGATGGTTGTTGACGCCGTTTCGAACGAAAAGGGCGTTGAGAAGGACATCATATTCGAGGCAATCGAAGCGGCGCTGGCGTCAGCAACGCGGAGAAAGCACGGCGAGGACATCGAAGTCCGTGTCGCGATTGACCGTGAAACCGGCGATTACGACACGTTTCGACGCTGGCTGGTGTTCGAGGACGAATCCACGGAGCTGGAGGTGCCTGATCGCGAGTTGCGCATGATCGATGCTGTCGATGTTGACGAAGACGCGGAGCCGGGTGGCTACGTCGAGATTCCGATGGAGTCGGTAGAATTCGGTCGCATTGCGGCACAGACGGCAAAACAGGTCATCGTGCAGAAGGTCCGCGAGGCCGAGCGCGAGCAGGTTGTCGAAGAGTACCAGGATCGCGCAGGCGAGATGCTGTCCGGGCTTGTCAAGCGCGTCGATCGTAATGGCGTGTATATCGACCTCGGTGGCAATGCGGAAGGTTTCGTGCCGCGCGAGCATATGGTGCCTCGTGAGCCGGTGCGGCCCCAGGATCGTATCAAGGCGCTGCTGACGGAGGTTCGTTCCGAGCCTCGCGGACCGCAGCTCTTTATGACGCGCACGTCGCCGCAGTTCCTGGTTGAGCTTTTCAAGATCGAAGTACCCGAGGTCGGCCAGGGCCTGATCGATATTCTCGGCGCAGCTCGCGACCCCGGCCTGCGCGCGAAAATCGCCGTACGCAGCAATGACAGTCGCATTGACGCTGTCGGCGCGTGTGTGGGTATGCGTGGTTCACGTGTGCAGGCGGTTTCTAACGAGCTTGCAGGCGAGCGTGTAGACATCATTCTCTGGGACGACAACACGGCGCAGTTTGTCGTTAATTCGATGTCACCCGCCGAGGTGGTTTCGATCGTCGTTGATGAAGACAAGCACAGCATGGATATCGCCGTCGAAGAGGACAAGCTTTCGCAGGCGATTGGCCGCGGCGGTCAGAACATACGACTGGCGAGCGAGCTGACCGGCTGGGAGCTCAATGTCATGACGGCGGCCGACGCTGAAGAGAAGAGCGAATCCGAGATGCGCGATCTGATCGCGCTGTTCTCGAAGCAGCTGGACGTGGACGAAGAAGTCTCCCTGATCCTCGTTCAGGAAGGCTTTTCGACGATCGAGGAAGTCGCCTATGTGCCCGCGTCTGAGCTTGTTGAGATTGAAGAATTTGATGAGGGCATCGTTGACGAGTTGCGGAGTCGCGCACGCGACGTGCTGCTGACGCAGGCGATCGTTCAGGAAGAGAAGATAGACGAAGTAGAGCCTGCCGAAGACTTGTTGAGTCTTGAAGGCATGGATAAAGGGCTGGCGTTTTTGCTGGCCAGTAAGGGTGTTGTTACTCGCGAGGATCTCGCCGAGCTGGCGACCGACGATCTTCTTGAGATCCATGAGATGGACGCGGAAGATGCCGCGGCGCTGATTATGAAAGCGCGCGCTCACTGGTTCGAAGAAGAACAGCAGGCGTAACGGCCTCAAGAATTAGGTACGGAGTTTACGAATGGCTGATGTGACAATTACACAATTTGCTGAGGTACTGAAAGTACCGGTCGAGAAGCTGCTGACGCAGCTCGATGAGGCTGGCATTAAGGTCAGCGGATCCGACGACATGATCAGCGAAGACGCGAAGCTCGAGTTGTTGTCTCACCTGCGCCGGGCGCACGGGCAGGACGACACTCCGGCGACGGCTGCGGCGCCGCGAAGCATTACGCTGAAGCGCAAGTCGCAGAGCGAGCTGCGACTTTCCGGCAACCAGGGGCGCTCACGTACGGTGAACGTCGAAGTTCGCCGCAAGCGTACCTATATTAAGCGCGACGTACTCGAGAAGCAGGCGCAGGATGAGCAGGACGAGCTCGATCGCGTTCGGCATGAGGAAGAGGAACGTATCGCCGCCGCTGCGCGCGAGGAAGAGCGGCTGAAGGTAGAGAAGGAAGAGGCCGAAAAGCGCAAAGTGGCCGAGCTCGAGAAAGAAAAGCAGGCGCAGGCGAGTGCTGAAGAACAGGCGCGCGTCGCTGCGGAGAACGCGGTGCGGGACGCTGCTGAAGAAAAGACGCGACTCGAGAAAGCCGAGGCCGATGCCAGGGCCCGACGCACGAAGGAAAAAGCGAAGCCGAAGCAGGGTCGCGCGGAAACGCGCTATGGTCGCAAGGAACTTCACGTTGCCGGTGACAAGAGCGGTCGCCGCAAGCGCAAGACACCTACGCGCCGCCGTCCCGTATCGATGGGCGGCGATTCGAAGCACGGTTTTGAGCGGCCAACTGCGCCGGTCATCCACGAGGTGGAGATCCCCGAGAACATCTCTGTTGCCGATTTGGCGCAGCAGATGGCCATCAAGGGCAACGAGGTTGTCAAGATCCTGTTCAACATGGGCGCGATGGTCACCATCAACCAGGTTATCGATCAGGACACCGCAACGCTGGTCGTCGAAGAGCTTGGTCACATAGCGAAGCAGGTCGAGTCGGCCGAGATGGACGAGCAGCTGCTTGCCGGTGAAGAGCAGCAGACGGGCGATCAGCTTCCCCGTTCACCGGTCGTGACGATCATGGGCCATGTCGATCACGGCAAGACGTCGTTGCTTGATTACATTCGCCGCACGAAGGTGGCCGATCACGAGGCGGGCGGCATAACGCAGCATATTGGCGCGTATTCCGTCGAGACGGAAAAGGGCAAAATTACGTTCCTGGATACACCGGGACACGCCGCGTTTACCGCGATGCGTGCACGCGGCGCGCAGGCAACGGACATCGTAGTGCTGGTCGTTGCCGCTGATGATGGGGTGATGCCGCAGACGATCGAGGCCATTAAGCACTCGAAGGCGGCCGGCGTGCCGTTGGTTGTCGCCATCAACAAGATCGATCGCGAGAATGCCGATCCCGAGCGTGTGAAGAACGAGCTGACACAACACGAAGTGATTCCCGAGGATTGGGGTGGCGAACAGATGTTCGCAAACGTTTCGGCCATTACTGGTGACGGCGTTGACGCGCTGCTCGACGCGATTCTGCTGCAGGCCGAGGTCATGGATCTCAAGGCAGTTACCGAAGGGCCGGCTCATGGTCTGGTGATCGAGGGTAGCCTGGAGAAAGGTCGCGGCTCTGTTGCCACGCTGCTGGTGCAATCGGGAACGCTGCGCCAGGGTGACATGATCATCGCCGGCGAAGAATATGGGCGAATTCGCAACATGTTCGACGAGACGGGCACATCGATTAAAGAGGCGGGTCCTTCTTCGCCCGCGGTCGTACTCGGGCTATCCAAAACGCCGAGCGCCGGTGACGACTTTCTTGTGGTGAAGAACGAGCGCAAGGCGCGAGAAGTTGCGGAGTTCCGCCAGGGCAAGACGCGCGAGGCGAAGCTTGCACAGCAACAGGCCTCGAAGCTGGAGGACATGTTCAGCAAGATGCAGGACGGCGAGGCTTCTACGGTGCCGGTGATCATCAAGTCCGATGTGCATGGTAGTGCTGAGGCGTTGCGCGACGCGCTGACAAAACTGTCTAACGACGAGGTCAAGGTTAACGTCCTGAGTTCGGGCGTCGGTGGTATCACGGAAACAGACGCCAACCTTGCGGCAGCTTCCAAAGCTGTAATTATCGGCTTCAATGTTCGCGCCGATGCGGCGGCACGTACGGCTATCAAAGAGTCCGGCGTCGACGTGCGTTACTACAGCATCATCTACGAAGCTATTGACGACGTCAGATTGGCGCTAACCGGCTTGCTCGCTCCTGAGATTCGTGAGCAGATCGTCGGGCTCGCCGAGGTCAAGGACGTATTCAGTTCACCGAAATTCGGTGACATCGCAGGCTGTATCGTTAGTGAGGGCTACGTGAAACGCTCGAATCCGATTCGTGTACTGCGTGACAACGTCGTTATCTACGAGGGCGAGCTGGAGTCGCTGCGACGCTTCAAGGACGACGTCAACGAGGTCCGTTCCGGTACGGAATGCGGCATCGGCGTCAAGAACTATGCGGACGTCAAGGTTGGCGACCAGATCGAGTGTTTCGAGCGCATCGAGGTCGCAAGAACGCTCGACTCATAGTCGGCAGCGAAACAATATGGCTCGCGAATTCACACGAAATCAACGTCTCGGCAACCAGGTATTGCGCACGCTGAACGAGTTGTTGCGCTTTGAGACCAAGGACCCTCGCCTCGACGGTGTGTCGCTGTCTGCCGTCGATCTGACAAGGGACCTGAGCGTTGCACGTGTGTATTTCAGCCTGCTGGACCCTGCTGCCGATCCGGTGCAGGCGCAGACTGGCCTGGAGAAAGCTTCCGGGTTCCTGCGCGCGAAACTCGGTCAGGCGATCAAGGTACGACATGTTCCGGAATTGCGATTTGAGCACGACGACAGCGCGGCTGAAGGGCAGCGTATCGCCGAGCTGATCGACGGCGCACTAAAGTCTGACGCGTCACAGTGAGCGCAAGCGTGAAGCAGGTAAGACGCCCGAAAGAGGCGGTCGACGGGTTGTTGTTATTGAACAAACCCAGTGGCATTACGTCGAACCGGGCGCTGCAGATAGTCAAGCGGCTGCTGAACGCGAAAAAGGCAGGCCACACGGGGAGTCTCGATCCCGCGGCCACCGGCATGCTGCCACTTTGTTTCGGTGAGGCAACCAAGGTGTGTGCCTACCTGCTGGATGCAGACAAGACCTACCGGGTGACTGCGAAGCTCGGTAGCAAAACCGACACCGGCGATGCGGATGGCAAGGAGGTCGCGACCGCGAATGTTCCAGAGCTTTCGCGAGACGAGTGGCTCAGCGTGCTGGACGGGTTTCGTGGTCAGTCCACGCAGATCCCGCCGATGTACTCGGCGCTGAAGAAAGACGGCAAGCGGCTCTACGAGCTCGCCAGGAAGGGAGAGGTCGTTGAGCGAGAGCCTCGGCCGATCACTATCCACGATATTGAGCTCCTGGAGCTGGCGGGGTCACGGCTCGTGTTCCGAGTCTCGTGCTCCAAGGGTACCTACGTGAGGACGCTGGTCGAGGATATAGCGCAGCGCGCCGGGACCCTCGCGCATACGGCGAGATTGCACCGGGAAACGGTCGGGCACTTCCGGCCCGAAGATATGCTGGATCTCACGGCGGTAGAGAGCCTGGCGGAGGAAGACGTGGCTGCCCTCAAGGAGCGGCTGCTGGCGCCCGATGTGGCGTTGCAGGAATTTCCCTCGGTCACCCTCGATGAGGGCGCCGATGAGCGTTTCAGGGGCGGACAGGCGGTCCCTGTGGCCGCCGAGAGCCGCGCAGGACTGGCTCGCGTGTACGGCGTGAGGGACCGATTTTTGGGAGTGGGAGAGCTTGTGGGCGAGGGCACGCTTGCGCCACGGCGGGTCTTTCTCATGCAGGAAAAAACCCCGTAGATATTTGATTTTGGGGTGTTAATGGGCTCGCACAGGCGCTAGAATACCGCGCTTCGAAAAAGGCCTATATATAGAGTTAATTGGAGTAATTGAGAGATGTCACTTTCCAGTGAAGCAAAGCAGAGCGTCGTCGCGGATTATGCACGAGGCGAGGGCGATACCGGCTCCCCCGAGGTCCAGGTCGCGCTGCTTTCAAAAAGAATTTCCGAGCTAACCGAGCACTTCGGCGAGCACAAGAAGGATCACCATAGCCGTCAAGGCCTTTTGAAGATGGTAAACAAGCGTCGCAAGCTGCTTGATTACCTCAAGTCCAAAGACCAGGACCGCTACCGCGAGCTGATTTCCCGGCTCGGTCTGCGCCGCTAATTCAGCGAGCGATTTTGGCAGTGTAATCAATCGACACGTCGCACCCCTTCGGGGTTCGCGGTCGATTGATATTGCCCACACATCATCTATCTGAGAAATCATCGTGAAATCCACTAGTAAGACGTTCCAGTATGGGGAACACAAGGTAACCATTGATACGGGCGCGATCGCTCGTCAGGCCGACGGTGCAGTCATCGTTGATATGGGCGAAACGATCGTCCTCGTGACCGCCGTTGGTCGCAAAGCGGCAGATCCGGGCAGGGACTTTTTCCCGCTGACCGTCAATTACCAGGAGAAGACCTACGCGGCCGGCAAGATTCCGGGCGGGTTCTTCAAGCGTGAGGGTCGTCCGGGTGAAAAAGAGGTACTGACGTGCCGCCTGATTGACCGGCCTGTTCGCCCGCTGTTTCCCAAGGGCTTCAAAAATGAAGTTCAGATCATCGCTACGGTGATGTCATTGAATCCTGATGTGGATCCTGACATTCCGGCACTGATCGGTGCGTCCGCGGCGCTGGCTATTTCCGGCATGCCGTTTGCGGGACCGATTGGCGCCGCCAAGGTCGGCTATAAGGACGGCGAGTACATCCTCAACCCCGGCGTCGCCGCGGTTGCTGATTCGGATCTCGAGCTGGTTGTAGCTGGCACGAAAGACGCGGTGCTAATGGTGGAATCTGAAGCCACTGGCTTGTCAGAGGAAGTCATGCTTGGCGCGGTCATGTTTGGTCACGAGCAAATGCAGGTCGTTATTGACACGATCAACGAGCTCGCCGCCGAAGTCGGCAAGCCGGCCTGGGACTGGCAGGCACCGGAAGAGGACAAAGATCTCGCAGCTGCTGTTGCGGCCGAGTCCGAGTCCGGATTGGCCGAAGCCTATCGCATCACGGACAAGCAGGATCGCCAGGCGGCCGTTTCGGCAGCCAAGTCGGCGTCGACTGAATCGCTCTGCGGCGGAGAAGAGTCACGCTGGTCGGCCGACGAGGTCAAGGGCGCGTTGTCGAAGCTCGAGAAGACTATCGTTCGCCAGCGTGTCATCAAGGGTGAACCCCGTATCGATGGCCGCGACCAGTCGACTGTTCGACCGATCGAGGTTAGCGTTGGCCTGTTGCCGCGGGCCCACGGCTCCGCATTGTTCACACGCGGTGAGACCCAGGCCATTGTCGTAACGACGCTGGGTACCGGCCGAGACGCGCAGATCATTGATGCCATCCTGGGCGAGCGCAAAGAGCCGTTCATGCTGCACTACAATTTCCCGCCATTCTGCGTTGGTGAGACCGGCTTCACCGGCTCACCGAAGCGACGCGAAATAGGCCATGGCAAGCTGGCTCGCCGTGGTATTCAGGCGGTTATGCCTGATATGGACGAGTTTGGCTACGTAATACGCGTTGTTTCGGAGATCACCGAATCCAACGGTTCGAGTTCAATGGCGTCGGTTTGCGGCACCAGCCTCGCACTCATGGACGCGGGTGTTCCTATCAAGGCACCGGTTGCCGGTATTGCCATGGGTCTCGTGAAAGAGGGCGATGAATATGCCGTTCTTACCGATATCCTCGGCGACGAAGATCATCTCGGCGACATGGACTTTAAGGTAGCCGGCACGGACGGCGGCATCACGGCCCTGCAGATGGATATCAAGATCCAGGGCATCACGCGCGAGATCATGAGCAAGGCGCTCGATCAGGCTCGCGATGCACGGCTGCATATCCTTGACGAGATGAACAAGGTCATTAGCGAGCCGCGTGAAACGATGTCCGAGTGGGCACCGACCATCATGACCATGAAGATCGACCCCGACAAGATTCGCGATGTTATCGGCAAGGGTGGCGCGGTAATTCGCGCGATCACCGAGGAAACCGGCGCGTCTGTTGATATCGACAATGACGGCACCATTCGTATTGCTTCGGTCGACGGTGCGTCCGGCAAGGAAGCAAGCCGCAGGATTGAGATGATCACGGCAGATGTCGAGGTTGGCAGAATCTACGACGGCAAGGTTGCTCGCCTGATGGACTTCGGCGCGTTTGTGACCATCCTTCCGGGCAAGGACGGCCTGGTACACATCTCGCAGATCTCGAATGAGCGCGTTGAGAAGGTTAGCGACAAGCTCGCCGAGGGTGATGCGGTTCGCGTCAAGGTACTCGAAGTCGATCGCCAGGGCAGGGTACGTCTTTCCATGAAGGAAGTGGATGCTGCGTAGTTCGGCAAGGGCCGCCGTCTTTCCATGAAGGAAGTCGACGCCGCCTGGTCAGGCACTTCAAGCAAAGCACAGAAGGCCAGATTGCTACTGCGATCTGGCCTTTTTTTATAGCCCCGGTTTGGCCGCAAACGGTTCCAGGAACTCCAGTATCCGGGCCGGCAGGTAGAAGGTCGGTCGCCAGGGCGGACCCCCATCAATAAAGCCCACATGGCCACCATTTTCCGCGACTTCGAGAGTCACGCTCGCAGAGAGTCGATCGGCCGTCGGGATCACGTTGGGTGTCATGAAGGGATCGTCCAGCGCGTTGATGACCAGCGTTGGCGTCTCGATTCCCTGCAGATAGTGCACAGAGCTGCAGCGATCATAGTAGTCCTGTTTGCCCTGGAACCCATGCAGTGGTGCCGTGACCGCATCATCGAATTCGGCAAACGTGCGGGCGTTCATGGCTCGGTTCCAGTCGAAAGCGGCCGTATGCTGGTCGAATTTCCGTGTCACGGCAGACTTCATGCGTTTTAAGAGATAATGCCTATAAATCTTTGAAAAACCTATATCTAATGCATCGGCACATTCGTGAAGATCCAAGGGGACCGAGACGGCACAGGCGGCGTCTAACGGTGTGTCCGCGCCCGATTCGCCGAGATATTTCAAGAGTACGTTGCCGCCCAGAGAATAGCCGACCGCCAGTAGCGGGCCCGGGTTCTGTGAGCCCTCGCGTTCGGCCTGCAGGCGGTTCAGGAAGAAGCGCAAGTCATTGGTCTCGCCGGCATGGTAGCGCCGCGGCAGTCTGTTCGTGTAGTCGCCGCAGTCTCGAAAATGCAGGACGCAGGAACGCCAGCCCCGGTCCCTCGCTGCCTCCATGAGCATGCGCGCATACGACGACTCGGCGGATCCCTCGAGACCATGCAGGATAATGAGCAGTGGCGCGGCATCCGGCGTGTCGTCCGCCTCGACCAGCCAGTCGACGGCCGTGATGTCACCGTCCGGCAATTCGAGGCTGTCTCGGCGTAGCGCAGGCTTACCGCGCCAGGCCCACGGCATGCTCGGATAGATCGTCTGAGCGTGCCGGTTGCGAAGCCAGCGGGCTGCCCGGAACGTGCTGGGAATGATGCGTTTGTCGTGGGCGTCAGAGGACATCGTCGGAAATAAGCCGAATTTGCGATAGGAGAGAGGAAACTGGCAAAAAAAATGGCCCCCCGCTTGCGCAGGGGGCCCGCCGTAGAGTGATTTCACCTTCAGGCATTTGCAACAGGGGGCGGGGGAGCGTATCCCCGTTGCAAGGGTGAAGCTATTGTATTTCTGGGGTTAATGTCAAGATGCGTCGCTCACCAGAGTCCGGGGCCAAGAGCCGCCAAAGCGGTGCTATCAGTAGGAACAGCGACTTTGCCTTGCAGCACCTCAATGCGCCAGTTCGTCAGGCCCCACCGCCAGATTTCAGTGAGTGAGGCGTATCGCAGCGATGCCGGCGGCTCCTGCTGCAGCGCCACGAGGGCACCGAACAGCGCCCGTTCGGCATCGTCCAGTGGCACCGCCCGCGCGCCCGTCAGTTTGCTGAGTTTGTCGCCGTTCGGGTGGGTGACGACAGGGATATGGAGGTAACCCGGTGTGGGGAAGCCGAGCAGTTTCTGTAGCCAGATCTGTCGTGGCGTTGAGTCCATCAGGTCAATGCCACGCACAATCTCCGAAATGCCTTCAAGCGCGTCATTCACTACCACGGCCAGATGGTAGGCGATGAGCCCGTCGCGGCGTCGAATCACAAAGTCGCCTGACTCACTTTCCAGCGCCTGGGTGTGGGGACCCTGTAATCCGTCGATGAACGAGATTGGGGCATCTGTCGTTCTGACGCGAATGGCCGTTTCGGGGGCGTCGCAGCCATTCCGACAGGTGCCAGGATAGATCGTGCCAAGAGGGCCCCGTGCTGCATCCGCGAGGTCGCGGCGTGAACAGCCGCAGGCATAGGCGTGGCCCTGCTCAAGCAGGGTTCGCAGTGCCGCCTCGTGGGCTTCCTGGCTGCTGCTCTGGAATATGACATCCGAGTGCCACTCGAAGGCGTACCGCTCAAGTGCTTTCAGGATAGCGTCGCTGGCACCAGGCTGCGCCCGCGGCGGGTCGATGTCCTCGATGCGCAGCAGCCATCGACCGTTCATCGACCGCGCTTGCAGGTAACTGGCGGTGGCCGCGACCAGCGAGCCAAAATGGAGTGGCCCGGTGGGTGAAGGCGCGAACCGGCCGACGTATTGGGCTGGCTCGCGCGTCACCGTCGGCGATCCGGCCTACCGGTAACGATCGTCCCTGTCGCGGAACTGCCGCTCGGCAAGTTCACGCCGCTCTTGTGCTTCCAGGCAGAGCGTTGCTACCGGGCGTGCCTCGAGGCGCTTGAGTCCGATCTCTTCGCCGGTCTCATCGCAGAATCCGTAGCTTCCATCATCCAGGCGAGCCAGCGCCTGTTCGATTTTTCGCAGCAACTTGCGTTCGCGATCACGCGTTCGAAGTTCCAGGCCGAATTCGGACTCCTGTGTGGCTCGGTCATTCGGGTCCGGGAAGTTGGCTGCCTCGTCCTGCATGTGATGCACGGTACGGTCAACCTCGAAAATCAGTTCGTTCTTCCAGGCTGACAGTATTTTCCGAAAATGTTCTATCTGCGCGTCGCTCATGAATTCCTCGCCGCGCTTTGGCTTGTACGGCGCAATACCATGAATAGGTCCGGACATGACGTCGCGCCTGGCTCGCGGAGTGGCGGGCGCTTTTCGAGCGACGGGTTCCCGGGAGGGTACGCGTTTCTTGACGGCCGCCTTCTTGACGCTGGGCACGTGTTTCTTGCTGCTTGCCTTCTTCCTGGCAGGCGCCTTCTTACGCGACACGGGCTTCTTCTTGGCGATTTTCTTGGTGGCCTTTTTCTTGGCTGCCGGTTTCTTCTTGCTGACCTTCTTCCTGGCCGCCGGTTTCTTCTTGCTGACCTTCTTCCTGGCCGCCGGCTTCTTCTTGCTGACCTTCTTCCTGGCCGCCGGCTTCTTCTTGCTGACCTTCTTCCTGGCCGCTGGCTTCTTCTTGCTGACCTTCTTCCTGGCCGCCGGCTTCTTCTTGCTCACTTTCTTCTTGGCCGCCGATTTCTTTTTGGTCACTTTCTTCTTACTCGCTTTTTTCTTGCGCGCGCTCTTTCGAGCGGGCGCCTTCGTTTTGCTCGCTGTTTTCCGCTTGGCGGTGGCTTTCTTCGCCGTGGCCTTTTTACGGGTAACTTTCTTGCGAGCCGTCGTCGACTTTCGCTTCTTGCTCGTTGCTTTCTTTACGGGCATCAATTTGCTCCTGCCGGGGACAGAAAAGGCCGCGATTATACATGGCTGGTAGCCCTATGGAAGCCTTATTTTTGCCCGCTGTTTCAGAACCACGTAAAGCCCCCGCAGCCCCTGTATTTGCTGGCCTTTTGCCGATATTGTCTTTTTTGGGCGACAATCGTTTTATTGCCGGAATTGCATTACACTAACCGCCTTTTACGGGATATCGGCCTACACCACCAATGCGATTAAGCAAGATCAAGCTCGCCGGCTTCAAATCCTTCGTCGACCCAACAACGATCACATTTCCAAGTAGCCTGGTTGGCGTTGTCGGGCCGAACGGCTGTGGTAAGTCGAATGTCATCGATGCCGTGCGCTGGGTTATGGGCGAGAGTTCGGCCAGCCGCCTCCGTGGCGACTCCATCACCGACGTGATCTTCAATGGTTCGAGCTCACGCAAGCCGATTGGCTCGGCATCCGTTGAGTTGCTGTTCGACAATACCGAAACCACGTTGGAAGGGCAGTACGCCCAGTACGCCGAGATCTCGATTCGCCGCGAAGTAAGCCGAGACGGCATTTCCAATTATTTCCTGAACGGTACGCGCTGTCGCCGTAAGGACATCACAGGCGTTTTCCTCGGTACTGGCCTCGGTCCACGCAGCTATTCCATTATTGAGCAGGGTATGATTTCCCGGCTTATCGAGGCGAAGCCGGAAGAGATGCGCGTATTCCTCGAAGAGGCTGCGGGGATTTCGAAGTACAAAGAGCGTCGTCGCGAGACTTCGAACCGAATCAAGCACACCAAGGAAAACCTGGATCGACTTCTAGACGTGCTCGACGAGGTCGAAAAGCAGATCAAACACCTCGACCGGCAGGCCAAAACGGCAGAACGATACAGCCGCTATAAGAACGAAGAACGCAGGATGTCGGCCGAAGTCCTTGCGCTGCGAACGCAGGACGTTGACGAGCGGGCCACCGCTGCGAAAACACGCCTTGAAGAGCAGAAGACGCGGCTGGAAGCCGCTATCGCTAAACAACGCAGCCTCGAAGCCGCTTTGGAAGACACACGCGTTGTGCAGAGCGAGCGCGCTGACGAGTTCAATGCCGTACAAGGTCGCTACTACAAGGTTGGCTCAGACATCGCCCGTCTGGAGCAATCGATAGAACACGCACGTGACCTGCGGGAGCGACAGGAGGCCGACCTCGATCAGGCCGTCCTCGGCGCCAGGGAAATCACAGCGCACATCAATCAGGACCGTGACGAGATTGAGCAGCTCGAGCTCACGCTGAGTGAGCTGGTGCCTGGTCTGGAGCAAGCGCGGCAGAGCGAGCGTTCTTCGTCGGAGTCGCTGCAGCGTGCCGAAACGGCGCTAGCTGAGTGGCAGAAGCAGTGGGACGCCCATGCGCTGCGATACAACCAGGCGCTGCAGCAGCAGAACGTCGAGAATACTCGCGCCGAACAAATTGAGTCGCGTCTGCAGAGCTTTTCGGAGCGTCGCAAGAAGATCGACGATGCGCAAACCGTCGCGAGCCCTGTGGAACTAAAGACGAAGCACGACGAGCTGGCCGAACAGGAGCTCAGGAAGCGCCAGGCACGAGATGAGTTCGAGCGGCATCTGACAGATACCGCGGAGAAGATCCGCAAGCTCCGCGAACAAGATCAGAAATTGACCCGCCTGGTCGAAGAGCGCCGCACCACACTGCATGAATCGCAGGGCAAGTTTGCATCGCTGGAGGCACTTCAGGACGCGGCGTTGGGAACGGGCGATGACAGCACCAAGCGCTGGCTTGCGGGCGCAGGCCTTGAGGGCAACCGACGCGTCGCACAGACGCTGGACGTTGCCAGCGGTTGGGATCGGGCGGTCGAAACGGTATTGGGCGATTACCTTCAGGCCGTATGCGTCTCAGATATCACGCCGGTTGCCGAGTCGATAACAAGTTTAAAGAGCGGCAGCCTGACTGTGTTCCGCGAACAGGCGAGAGACGGCGATTTTTCGGCCGCCGACAGCACCTTGGCTGGCAAAGTTGCCGGGGCACCGGCGGCAGTCGTGCAGATACTCGGCCAGGTAAGAGTCGCAACGTCGCTCGGTGACGCCCTGTCAATTCGCGAGTCGCTCGGCGCTGGCGAGTCGGTAGTTACCGATGACGGCATCTGGCTGGGCCAAAATTGGCTGCGCGTCGCACGAACCCAGGATGGCAAAGCGGGCGTGCTGGCACGCGAGCATGAAATGCGCCGTATGAAAGCTGATCTCCGCGAGATGCTGGCACGCTTCGAAAGTACCCGGAAACTCCAGCGCGACGGCCGGATGCGTCTGACGCAACTTGAAGAGCGCCGCGAAACCATGCAGCAGGACGCGTCATCGGTGCTCAACGAATACTCCGAGATCAAGGCTGCGATGGAATCCGCCCGGTTTAAAATGGACCAGGCTGCGGCCCGTACGCTTGCGCTCGCTGAAGAGGCGAGTGAACTTGATGGCGAGAAGATATCCGCTGAAGAGCAGTTGCGAGAGTCGCGACGGGTTCACGGTCAAGCTATCGATTCTATGGAGCGGCTTGAAGCTGAAAAGACCAGCCTGGAGTCGCAGCGTGAGGAGCTACGGTCGGAGTTGCAGCGAGTCCGGGCGCAGTCAGAAGAAGATCGACAGAGCGTTCAGAGCACTGCAATTCAGTTTGAAAGCCGTCGTACGAGCAAGGAGTCAGCTGCGCAGAACCTCGCGCGTATGCAGGCTCAGCTGAACCAGTTCCAATCTCGAGAACAAGAGATTCGCGAGCAATTGCAGCAGAGTGTGGCGCCGCTTGCCGAAAACAAGACGTCGCTTGAAGAACAGCTCGCAGTAAGACTCGTCGTCGAGGAAGAACTCGCTGCTGCACGGCAGGTTGTCGAGAAGATCGAAGCCGAGCTGCGAGAACTGGATCAGTCGCGGCTGCAGGTAGATCAGTCAGTCGACGCCGCGCGTACACACGTGAGCGAAGCGGAAATGGCGGTGCAAGAGCTTCGGGTGCGACATGAGGGATTTGCTGATCAGCTGTCCCAAACCGAGTTCGAACTTGAATCGTTGCTGGAGGAAATGGACGAGACGGCAACGATCGAGGGTTGGGAAGAGAAACTCGCGAAGTTGCGCCTGCGAATTGATCGTCTTGGGCCGATCAACCTCGCCGCTATCGATGAATTTAAAGAACAGAACGAGCGCAAGGAGTACCTGGACTCGCAGCTTGCAGATCTGAATGACGCTCTGGAAACCCTTGAGGGAGCTATTCGCAAGATTGACCGCGAGACACGCACACGTTTCCAGGAGACATTCAATAATGTAAACGATGGTTTCAAACGTCTCTTTCCGAAGCTCTTCGGCGGCGGCCACGCTTACCTTGAGATGACCGGCGATGATCTGCTGTCTGCCGGCGTGACGGTTATGGCCCGTCCACCTGGCAAGCGCAACAGCACGATTCACCTTTTGTCGGGTGGCGAGAAGGCGCTTACTGCGGTTGCCATGGTGTTTGCGATTTTTGAGTTGAACCCGGCACCTTTCTGCATGCTGGATGAGGTTGACGCGCCTCTTGATGACGCCAACGTCGGTCGCTTTTGCGAAATCGTCAAGGACATGTCTGAGCAGGTGCAGTTTATCTTTATCACCCACAATAAAGTCACGATGGAGCTGGCTCGACAGTTATCGGGTGTCACTATGCAGGAGCCAGGTGTCTCACGGTTGGTTTCGGTGGACCTCGATGCAGCGGTGAAGATGGCCGCGAGTTAGCCAGCAATGCGAGTTTGAGAAATGGACGGACTGCGTTGGTTACTGTTGTTATTTGGAATACTGGTGATCGCCGGCGTTTACCTCTATAGCCGACGTGACAAGGAAAAATCGGACGAGAACGCCGTTGATGTAAGGCGGGTCGAGCCAACCTTGCAGCTCAAAGATGATGTTGCTGATACCGATGTGCCTGTCGATGAAGGTATTGACGCACCTGATAGCGATCTGGTCGAAGAGGCATCCCTGGATAAAGTGCCGCAGATGATCGTGACATTGCGACTCGTCGCGGGCGAAAAAACTGCATTCAAAGGAGATGACCTGATTCTGAGTCTCCGTGGTATCGGCCTGCGGCATGGCAAATTCGGAATATTTCATCGCTACGATGGCAATGATGAAACGCGGACGATATTCAGCGCCGCCAGCCTGGTAGAGCCTGGCAGTTTTGACCTTGCGAATATCAAGGATCAACAAATTCCTGGCATCAGCCTTTTTCTCGTCTTACCGGGCCCAATCGACAGCGTTGAGTCATTCGACCTCATGATGGCAGCGGCGCGTACCTTGTCGCAATCACTGGACGGAGAGCTGCTTGACGAATCGGGCAGTACGCTGAGTATTCAACGAGAGCGTTACCTTCGCGAAGAGATCATCAAATACCAGCACAGCATTCTCGTGGCCTGAGGCAGCTGGTCAGGAGAGATGACGGCACCAGCTGCTATACGAAAGAAGATCGAGTCTCTCCGCGAGGAGATTCGATATCACAATTACCGCTATCACACGCTGGACGATATTGAGATTCCGGATGCGGAATACGATCGCCTGCTCCGCGAACTGCAAGCTCTGGAAAACGAAAATCCGGAGCTGATAAGCCCTGACTCGCCAACGCAGAGAGTTGGCGCAGAACCAAGCAGTGCACTCGGCACGGTTCAACATCGATTGCCGATGTTGTCTTTGGACAATGCGTTTTCAGAAGATGAGCTGCGCGATTTCCATACGCGTGTTGCAGACAAACTGGAATTCGAAGACGGCGCGCCCGATCTGCTTTATTCAGCGGAACCAAAACTGGACGGCGCGGCCGTCAGCCTGTTGTTTGAAGAGGGCGTTCTTGGTGCGTGCGGCGACGCGGGGTGATGGCACGACAGGAGAGGACATCACGCACAACGTCCGAACGATCGAGTCTGTGCCATTGCGCCTGCTGGGCGATGGCTTATCCCAAGTACGCTCGAAGTGCGTGGCGAGGTCTTCATGCCGCGCGCAGGTTTCGAGGCGTACAACAAGAAGGCGCGGGCAGCAGGCGAAAAGACTTTTGTTAACCCCCGGAACGCGGCGGCGGGAAGCCTGCGACAACTGGACCCGAAACTGACCGCGGAGCGTCCGCTCGATATGTACGTCTATTCGGTTGGCTTGGTCGAGGGTGGAGAACTGCCAAGCTGCCACAGCGAGATCATGGCTTCCCTGAAGAAGTGGGGCCTGAAAACGTGCCCGGAGAATAAAGTCGTAAAAGGCGCCAGTGGTTGCCTGAGCTACTACAAAGCGATTGGTGCGAAACGGGATTCCCTGGCCTATGACATTGATGGGGTCGTCTACAAGGTCGATAGCCTGGCGATGCAACGAGAGTTGGGTTTCGTTTCCAGGGCACCGCGCTGGGCGATCGCACATAAATTTCCTGCTCAGGAAGAGTTGACGTCAGTGGACGGCGTCGAGTTTCAGGTTGGCCGTACCGGTGCGCTTAACTCCGGTCGCGAGGCTCGCGCCGGTCTTTGTTGGCGGCGTCACGGTCAGCAACGCGACCTTGCACAATATTGACGAGTTGCACAGGAAAGACGTCCGTGTCGGTGACACCGTTATTGTACGCAGGGCAGGGGATGTTATTCCCGAGGTTGTAAGCGTCGTCCTGAGCAAGCGACCGGCAAAGACAAGACGTGTCCAGTTGCCCGAGCTCTGTCCTGTCTGTAGCTCGCACGTCCGGCGCGAGGAAGGCGAGGCGGTTGCGCGATGTAGCGGTGGGCTGTACTGCAAAGCACAACGGGCGGAGGCGTTGAAACATTTTGTGTCTCGCAAGGCCATGGATATCGATGGTCTGGGCGCAAAGCTCATCGAGCAACTCGTTGCAGAGGACAGGCTAACGGACCCGTCCGATCTATTTGGGTTGAGCAAGGATGAGCTCAGTAGTCGTGAACGGATGGGTGATAAATCCGCGGACAACCTTGTGAACGCGATCGACGCGAGCAAGGCGACGACGCTCGCACGGTTCTTGTTCGCTTTGGGGATCCGCGAAGTGGGTGAGGCGACTGCTGCGAGCCTTGCATCCCATTTCGGCTCATTGCCGGCAATTGAGAGCGCACCCGTCGACGATCTTACGAAAGTAGCCGACGTCGGCCCGATTGTGGCCCAGCGGGTTCGGAGCTTCTTCGACGAGCAGCACAACGTCGACGTAGTGAGGAGGCTCCAGGATTCGGGTGTTCACTGGGCAGACAGCGACCCAATGACAGTGGCCAACGACGGGGCGCTTTCTGGTAAAGTCTTCGTGATTACCGGCACGTTACCGACGATGACGCGCGATCAGGCCAAGAGCCTGATAATCCAGCAGGGTGGCAAGGTCACCGGTAGTGTATCCAGCAAAACGGACTTCCTGGTCGCCGGTGAAAAAGCCGGATCAAAGCTCTCAAAAGCGCAGCAACTCGAGATTCAGATCCTTGATGAGGCGGCGTTGCTAGAGCTGCTGGCCGAGTGAAAGAGAGCTGTATTTTGCCAAGGAGGCTCTGTTCCAAGCGGCATTTCGCTGCTCTTCGTTCATATTTGTTGCTAGCCGGTCGGCGTTTGGCGGCGTGATTATTGGGCAATTAGTCCCATACGCGTAGTTGATATAGATAATTTTACATTTGCACAATATATTCCCTCTCGATGAATGATGACCTAAAAAAACGCGTCCTGAATGCCTTTCTTCTAGTCCTGCGACCAGTTGTCCGAAGATTCTGTTGAGATACGGGATCGGTTATCGAGAATTTGCCGAAGTCGCCAAGACCGCATTTGTTGATATCGCTTCGTCGGAGTTTGGAATTCGCGGTCGTCCGACAAATATCTCTCGAGTCGCTGTAATAACCGGTCTGACTCGAAAAGAGGTTCGTCGAATCCGCGACGAACTGGAACGAGGGCAGAACTTCGTTTCAGTCAAGTCAACGCCTATGGCCGAGGTACTCAGTCGATGGCATGCGGAACCAGACTTTCTTGACAGCAGCGGCCGTCCAAAGGCGCTGCATTTCTCGGAGGGAGAAGGTTCGTTCTCCGACTTAGTTCAGAAAGTTTGGTGGCGATGTCCCGCCAGGCGCAATGCGAACAGAGCTCAAGACGGGTTGGTTCAATTGGAGAGGACGATAAAGGTCGGCTGACGATGAAGAGACGAAGCGTCATTCCAGCGGACCAGGTCGACAATCTACTTTCATCGCTAGTTCACGGCGTTTATCCGATCTTGTCGACCGTTGAGACGAATACTAATTCGGAAAGCGATCAAGATGTTATGCCTCAATTCACTGTGTACTCTCTGAGAATTCGCGATGCAGATCTTGCAACGGCTTCGTCGTATTAGCTACGACAGGTTGTCTGATACTGCGGAATCATTTGATGATCTGTTCATTGCCTATGAATCTCTAAACGCTGAGAACGGTGACGACAAAGAGAATATAGTGTCTGTCGGTTTGTATCTACTTCGAAGAGCGAGATACGAATGCCAAGTACACTTGGTAGATTTGTTTGAAGAACTTATCATTGTCTGAACCTGAATTCCGTCTTAGATTGCGCAATGGATTCCGTTGATTTCGACATAGACGCAAGGACACAAAGGCAGCTCGTTCTCGTCGGTTAACAAACCCAAATTTATTCGGTCGACGCTGCTGTCGATAGTCACGCTGCGCATTTTTCCGTGGTCTACGCAGCGGCCGAAAGGGATTTGCTTACAATTCCTGAAAAAATCTATTATTGGGACTACGGTGGGGGTTTCAACGTTTCGCAAAACCGCTATTTGAGACCGTCGAAAAACAGCAACATAAACAGTATCTTACATAAGGCCGTTGTTGTGGCCTGCAACAAAGCGAAGTCAAGTTATTGACATAATCAGGATAGTCACCAAATATGGGAAAAAATGCCCCATTTAGATGTTTTGTGCCGCCTTGCATAGGCTAGCACTCCAATATACTTTACATATTACGCAAGAGATGTGGCCTGAAATGGGGCAAGAAGTAAAAGACCACCTGAGGCGCGCCCTCTCGCTAATGTTCAAGCCATTGGTGCGTCTGTCTGATTGCACAAGGCGTTACGCACGCGGAGTTTTCGGAGACAGCCAAAGAAGTATATGTCGAAACAGCGCTGCGACATTTTGAAACTGAAGGTCGAATTAATAAGTCGCGCGTAGCGATACTGACGGGGCTAACAAGAAAAGAAGTAAAAAACGTAATAGATCGATCGCTTTCTTCGGATCACAAGGAGAAAACGTACTCGAGGCCGGCGCGTGTACTCACCGGTTGGTATTCAGACCCGATGTTTCAAGGGCCGTACGGAATACCGCTGGAGCTGCCATACGATAATTCCGAGTGACGGACGTTCCGAGTTTTATGGAATTAGTAAAACGATACAGCGGAGATATGGCGCCTAGCCAGATGCTAAACCAACTGATTGGAGTCTGGATCGGTAGTCGAGAACTGATGGGCGTTACAAAGCGGTGAATCGTGCATACATGCACTCACAACTATCACCATCGTCCATTGTCAGGCTAGGAGAGGTTGGTTATCGAGTTTTTTCCTCAGCGGCCAAGAACATCGACAGACAGGATGATACAGAAAGACATTTTGATAGATTCGTATATGCAGATGATGGATGTACGGACGAGGTAATCGGGGCATTTGATGAATACATAAGAGTCGCATGGTCAAGCGTTTCTGGAGGAAATGGATGTTTGGTTTTCCTCACGACGTGACATGAACAAGCCTGGAGAAGAGCGAAAGGAAACAGGTCTCTATATGGTTCACTATGTTGAGGATGAGGGTGATCTAGGATCGCTGCGACAACTCTTGATCGAAAGAGGAGTTGAATCTGACGGCTGAGAAATGAATGTGCGCCTTACGGTGATAAACCGAATTGGAGATCGGTTAGTCACGTGAGCGAAAAGAGGGTTGGAGCAAAAATTTAAGGAGCGAAAAATGCGTATTCCAAGAAGCGCCAAAGCGGTTGCCGCTTTGGGAGCGACGCTACTTGTGGCTACCGCACCTGCATTTGCTGGTGTTGAGTCAAGTGGTTTGAAGGGTATTGACGCCAATGGCGGAACCGGTATTGATGCCAACGGTGGAACCGGAATAGACGCCAACGGTGGAACCGGTATTGATGCCAATGGTGGAACTGGAATAGATGCCAATGGCGGAACCGGTATTGATGCCAATGGCGGAACCGGTATTGATGCCAACGGTGCAACCGGAATAGACGCCAACGGCGGAACCGGTATTGATGCCAATGGCGGAACCGGTATTGATGCCAATGGCGGAACCGGAATAGACGCCAACGGCGGAACCGGTATTGATGCCAATGGTGGAACCGGAATAGACGCCAACGGTGGAACCGGTATTGATGCCAATGGCGGAACCGGTATTGATGCCAATGGCGGAACCGGTATTGATGCCAATGGCGGAACCGGAATAGATGCCAACGGTGGAACCGGAATAGACGCCAACGGCGGAACCGGTATTGATGCCAATGGTGGAACCGGAATAGACGCCAACGGCGGAACCGGTATTGATGCCAATGGTGGAACCGGAATAGATGCCAACGGCGGAACCGGTATTGATGCCAACGGTGGAACCGGAATAGACGCCAACGGCGGAACCGGAATAGACGCCAACGGCGGAACCGGTATTGATGCCAATGGTGGAACCGGAATAGACGCCAACGGCGGAACCGGAATAGACGCCAACGGCGGAACCGGTATTGATGCCAACGGTGGAACCGGAATAGACGCCAACGGCGGAACCGGTATTGATGCCAACGGTGGAACCGGAATAGACGCCAACGGTGGAGCCGGTATTGATGCCAATGGCGTGATCGGTATAGATGCCACTGGCGTAACCGGAATCGACGGCAACGGCGTGACCGGTATTGATGCCAACGGCGGAACCGACATTCTTGCCGGACCAGTCGATTCCATCGACAGGGTCAACGGCGTTTTCGAATCCATGGGGCAAATCGTGATGGCTTCGCCCAGGATGCTCGCCGGCATGCGCGAAGGGGATTTCGTCTCCGTCGCAGGATCCGTGGTTTCTCAGGGCTGGCTTTACGCGGACGATGTATCGGTCTCGGCTGATAGTTACGTTCCGGGAGCAACCGAAGTCTTCGTAACGGGTCTGCTGTCATCTGTCGATAGTGAAACCGGAATCGCGCAAATTGGCGACCTGAAGATCGACTATACCGCGAGTCTCGGGAGTTCAGGGGCACCGTCAGGCGCAATCTGGAGCTTCAAAGGTATCCGGCCCGCTCAGCGTGGTGTGATGCTTTCGGATCGATCCGGCGATATAGATTAGTTCTGTTCTGGAGGATTGACCTGATATCGCTCATCAGGAGCTGAACGCTTAGAACAGCTGGTCCTCGTCATGAACAAAGAAGAAGGTCACCTCGGTGGCCTTTTTTTTTGTCTGCGGATTCAGGGGAATAAAAAAAGTCGGCGTCCCTGCCGACTTAGATCTCGTATCAGCCTGTTAGGGAGATGCGAGGGTTGGAGGAGCCATCCCCGAGCGATTAGGAATGACTCGGAGAGAATACTAGGTGCCTTACCCGTATCGAGGTGTGACGAGCTTCACAAATAAGTCTCAGAATAAAAAAAGGGCGCCATTAGGCGCCCTTCGAGTAAGAAAACAGTCGTATTAAGTTAAGTAGCTATCACTTGTCGAGACTCGCGCGCAGACCTTCCAGGTAATCCTGGAGTTTCCCTTGTTCTACACGCTGCTTGATCATGTCACGAACACTTTCCAATGTTGGCGGCATTGCTTCGCGAGAGTCCTCTCGCAGAATAACGTGCCAGCCGAATTGGGTTTGCACGGGCGCCTTGCTAAATGCACCGTTCTCTAATCCCGCTACAGCCTGCGAGAATGGGGCAACCATCTGATTAGGTGCGAACCACCCGAGATCGCCGCCGTTAGGGCCCGATGGTCCGGTCGATTTTGTTTTCGCCAACTCGGCGAAGTTTGCTCCGCCCTCGAGCTCGGTAACAATACTGTTGGCCTCGCTCTGTGTTTCCACGAGAATGTGTCTTGCCTTGAACTCCAGCGGTGGCGCAACGGAAATTTGTTCCTTGTAGGCCGCTTCTATTTCAGCGTCAGTTGCCGCGTTCTTATCGAGGAAGTCTGCCGCGACAGCCTGGGCGAGGATGCCACGAGTCTGCAGTTCGATCATCGCTCTGTTGCGTGGCGTTTCAGCGAGCTCTTTGGCGCTCGATTGAGTGGTCAGGAGGTAAATGTCCTGCAGTTCACTTAAGAAACGAGTTCGCTCGGTCGGCGTGGCCTGGTCGACCGGCTTTTGAATACGGGATTCAAGGTACATGTTAAAAACGTCGGCACTAATCTCGGCTCCGTTTACCGTATCGATGGTTTGTGCCGCAAGCGGGCTGCCGGCGAGCAGAGCCGTGAACGCGGTCAGTGCCCCCGTTAGACGAAGTCCCTGCAGGCGGGAACGATGGTTCAATGTCATGGTGATGTCCTTTTTGCGAAGTTGGCGCATGATAAACGATATGACGTTATAGGCGCGAGAAAGGTCCCGAAAATTTTGATGCTGGCCAGGCCTAAAGTTCGTCCGGTGTTTTTGCAGTGATACGCAGAGCATGAATCTCCGCCTCCATCATTGAGCCGAGGGCGTCGAAGACCATTCGATGGCGCTGTAACGGCCGTTGCCCCTGAAACGCTGCGGACACTATCCTGACGTCGAAATGGCCGCCACCCGACTTTGCGCCTTCATGGCCTGCATGTAGATGACTTTGGTCTTTGACTTGCAGCATGTCAGGTGAGAGAACTTCAGTGAGTTTTTCCTCAATTAGCTTGACGCGTTCGGCCGTCATGGAAGGACTCTGTTAAACGGTTTCACGGTAACTCTCTTGTAAACGCCTGCGGTGCAATAGGGATCTTCGTCAGCCCATGTTTTCGCTTCATCGAGGGCAGGAAAGTCGACAATAACCAGACTGCCGGTAAAACCGGCCGGTCCAGGGTCAGGTGAATCGATTGCGGGCAGAGGGCCCGCTAGCAGCAGGCGACCATCGTCAAGCATCGCCTGCAATCGTGCCAGGTGAGCGGGGCGAGCGCGTTTGCGCTTTTCCAGTGAACCTTCGTGATCTTCACTCATTACCACGTACCACATCGTTACTGCTCCAGATCATCCGCGTTGCTGTCGTCGCCGATCAAGTTGGCGATCCAGAATGTCTGGACCAGCAAGAAGACGAACATCAATGCCATCAGCCCAAACACCTTGAATTTCACCCAGGTTTCCTGAGAGAAATTATAGGCAACGTAGATATTCAGTATCCCGGCGCCTACAAAGAAAAGCACCCAAACCAGGTTCAGCCTGTTCCATTGTGACTGCGTAATCCTCTCCGTCGGCATGCCCTCGACCAGTCCAAAGAACCGTTGGACGAGCGTTTTTTCACTAATCCAGAAACTCCCGGCAAAAGCGATGGCAACAACCCAGTAGAAGACGGTTGGCTTCCAGTAGAGAAACAACGGGTTTCTGAAGTACAGGGTGAGCGCTCCTGCGACCAGCAAGAACACCGTTGACCAAAAGTACATTTTGTCAAAGGTCTGCGTCCGCACGTATTTGACCAACAGGCCTATGGGCATGGCGATCATCAATACGACCAGCGCGAAGTAGATACCCTTATAAAAGAAGGCACCGAAAAACAGTATCAGGGGGAGAAACTCGAACAGCAGATTCATTGCGCGCCCGCACCTCGTCTTGAAGGGGTGGCGAATGGTAGCCTAGATTGATACCCGGGTTCTATGGCAAAAATGGCTAGGCGCGCCGCCTCGGCTCCCCTACAATCCGCGCGTGGCAAAACTCATCGAAATCCATCCGCAAGACCCGCAGCCGCGGCGCGTGAAGGCCGTAGTCGAAATAATTCGCAACGGCGGTCTTATTGCGTACCCGACAGATTCGAGTTACGCCTTCGGATGTCACATTGGCGACAAGAAGGCGATTGACCGAATTCACCGAATTCGGAGAACCGACAAAAAGCACAATTTCACGCTGGTCTGCGCCGATCTCACGGAGATCAGCGTGTACGCGCGGGTCGACAACTGGGCGTATCGACTGCTCAAATCCATGACGCCGGGCCCTTATACATTCGTGCTACCCGCGACCAGGGAAGTACCCAAGCGCCTACAGAACCCTAAAAGACGAACGATCGGTCTGCGTGTGCCAGACCACGTACTGGTGCATGCCATGCTCGAGGAGCTGGGCGAACCGATAATGAGTTCAACGCTCTTGCTGCCCGGCGACGATCTGCCGCTAACGGACCCGCTGGATATAGAGGATCGGATCGGGCACGAAATCGAGGCCATTATTGACTCGGGTCCGACGGGCATCGAACCGACGACAGTACTCGATCTCTCCAAGGACTCAGTGGAGATATTACGAGTCGGAAAGGGCGACGTCAGTCAGTTCGCTTGACCCTCGGGATATGCGATAGAATGAAAGAATCGACGCTGGAAAACGTATGAAGCCCGAACTGAAAGTCCTGACCCCTGAGGATGCACCAAAGCCCGCTCAGGACGAAAAACAGTCCCCTGCCCAGGCCGAGATGCCGTTTGCGGTCGTGGACGGCGAGCCCGTTACGACGCTCCCGCAAGACCTCTACATACCGCCCTACGCGCTGCAAGTCTTCCTGGAGGCCTTTGAGGGGCCGCTTGATCTTTTGCTGTACCTGATCCGGCGCCAGAACATCGACATCCTGAATATCCCAATTGCGGAGATTACAAAACAGTACGTGCAGTACATTGAGCTGATGCACGAGTTGCAGTTGGAGCTCGCCGGTGAGTATCTGCTGATGGCGGCGATGCTGGCCGAGATCAAATCACGGATGCTGTTGCCGAGGCCTCAGGTCGAGGCGGAGGAAGAAGACGATCCGCGTGCGGAGCTGGTGCGGCGATTGCAGGAATACGAACGTTACAAAAAAGCCGCCGAAGACATCGGTGATCTGCCGCGGCTTGAGCGCGATGTGTTCGTTGCCACGGCTGATGCGCCGGAGCGCAAGGTCGTGACCAAGCTGCCGGATGTCACGTTGAAAGAGCTGCTGCTTGCGTTTCACGATGTATTACAACGAGCAGAGATGTTCTCCAACCTGCAAATGGCGCGCGAGCCATTGTCAGTTCGGCAGCGGATGAGTGAAATCCTCTCGCGAGTTAAGGCAAATACGTTCACGAGCTTTGCCGACCTGTTCGACCCGGAGGAGGGCCGCATGGGTGTCGCTGTTACCTTTATCGCAGTGCTTGAGCTGCTGCGTGAATCGGTCGTCGAGGTGGTTCAGTCCGGAGAGTACGCGCCGCTGCATGTGCGTGCGGCATCGGCGGTGCGGCTGGTGTCCGGATGACGGTCAGGAGACCGGCGCGCAGAACGATGACTTTGAATAAAAAGATATTTTTGAATGGAACAAACTGAGATTAAGTACTTTGTAGAAGCGGCCCTGCTGGCAGCAGGGCGTCCGCTAAACGTCGATCAGCTCCAAGGACTTTTTGACGGTCGTATGACGCCGGAAAAGGCTGAAATACGGGCGGCAGTAGCGGCGCTGAACGACGACTACGACCAGCGTGGCATCGTTGTGTCTGAGGTCGCTTCCGGCTTTCGCATGCAAATCAAGACGTCGATGTCAGACAGACTGCAGAAGCTCTGGGAGGAGCGTCCACCGCGCTACTCCAGGGCGTTGTTTGAGACCCTGGCGCTCATCGCTTATCGCCAGCCCATCACTCGCGGCGAGATCGAAGAGATACGCGGAGTCGCAGTCAGCTCGAACATTGTACGGCAGTTGCTTGAGCGCGACTGGGTCCGGGTTTTGGGGCATCGTGATGTCCCTGGTCGTCCAGCGATGTTCGGCACGACCAAGGTCTTTCTGGACTACTTCGGTTTGAAGAAACTTGATGACCTGCCGCCACTGGCAGACCTCTCCGACTGGGAGAGCTTGCGCGTGCAGCTGAACCTTCCAGAGGTCGAGGGCCAGTCGGAAAGCGGTGAGGATGTGCTCCTGGAGGGACCCGTGGAGGAGCAAGATGGGGAGGACCTGCCCGACCTGGGAGCTATCGAAGAGGAAGCGCTCCCGGAAATGGCGGATCAAGTCGCGCCGGCCGCCAACGATGTTCCAGTCCTGTTCCCCGAAGGTCACGCCGAAAAAGAAGAAAAAATCGAGGAGCTGGTGGTTTCCGAGTGGCCTGACCCGGTTGGCTGACCGAATTCAGAAAGTCCTGGCGGCCGCAGGCCATGGCTCACGTCGTAAAGTCGAAACCTGGATCAGGGAAGGGCGACTCAAGATCGACGGCCGTGACGTGCAGCTCGGCGAATCGATCGAGGGAAGCGAGAGAATCACGCTCGACGGGCGTCCGCTGTCTCTGAAGCACGCTGCCCATGCGCATCGCCATATCCTCTACAACAAGCCCGGCGACGAAGTTACGAGTCGCGAGGACCCAGAGGGCCGGAAACTTGTATTCGATGCCCTGCCGAAGCTGAAGGGCGCCCGCTGGGTGGCGGTCGGGCGGCTGGATCTGGCGACAACTGGTCTGCTTCTTTTCACGACCGATGGGGCACTGGCGAATGCGCTGATGCATCCTTCCTCCGAGATCGTCCGCGAGTACGCCGTGCGCGTGCATGGCAGTCCGCACGGGCGGAGCTGGAACGTCTTGAGGCAGGGGTCGAGCTAGCCGATGGTCCGGCTCGTTTTGACTCAATCGAGCACGCCGGTGGAGACGGCGCGAATCGCTGGTTCAACGTCACTCTTAAGGAGGGGCGTAATCGTGAGGTTCGGCGACTGTGGGAAGCGATCGGCTATGAGGTCAGCCGACTTATCCGCACGGCCTACGGTCCGGTGGCGCTGCCGCGAAAAGTGCGTCGCGGTCGCTACGAGGCACTGGCCCCGGCGCAGGTGCGAACCTTGTACCATGCCGCAGGCCTGCAACCGCCAGCCGATGTGTATGCGGCAAAAAAGCGCAAACAAAAGTTTAAAAAATAATGAGCTTAGGACGCGTACTTAATGTGAATTATTGCTGTGCGTCGAAGCTCTGGCCGGTTACACCCTTACTGTCAGCGCCCAGCAGGTAAACGTAGGGAGCGAGCACCTCCTCGGGGCCCTTCAGCTTACCCCGATCCTCGGCCGGGTAAGCCGCCAGCCGCATTCCGGTGCGCGTCGGCCCGGGGTTGACGCAGTTGGCTCGCAGCTTCCCCTGACGATGCTCGTCAGCGAGTACCTGGGACAAGCCCTCGGTCGCGAATTTCGACACGGCGTAGGCACCCCAGAATGCCTTTCCCGTGCGACCAACGCCGCTGCTCGTGTAGATGACAGAGGGGTCGTCGGAGTTGTGAAGCATCGGCAGCAGGACCTGAGTCAGGGCAAATGCCGCAGTCACATTGACGTGCATGACACGCTGCCAAAGGACCGCGTCGTACTGCTCGATCGAGTACCGTTCGCCCAGCATGCTGGCGTTCAATACGAGGCCATCCAGCCGGCCAAACTCCTGCTCGACGCTGCTCGCAAGCGAGATATAGGACTCGCTGTTGGCGGATGCGAGATCGAGAACGGCGATCGACGGTCGAGGCGCGCCCTCAATGGCGTCCAGCGTGTCGTAGACCTTCTCCAGCTTGTTTACGTTCCTGCCGTGCAGAATCACCTGGGCCCCGAGGTTTGCAGCATGCACCGCCAGCGCCCTGCCGATACCGTCCGTAGCCCCGGTTATGAGGATAATTCGATCCTTCAGCACATCGCCGGCGTATTCGTAGGTTCTTGGGTCCATCGCTACGACTCAATTTCTTCCGACATGGTCCTCGGTACCGACTCCAGCCTCTCCAGGGGCTCGACTTCCTTCCTGGCGTGCGCGCCCAGCTCTACAAATTTGCGGGCGCCTGGCAGCACGTTGCGTTCCAGCGATCCCACCGCCTTGTTGTAGTTCTCAACGCTGCTGGCGAGCTGGCGACCGACTCGATTCATGTGGGTAACAAACGTAGCGAGCCGGCCGTACAGGTCTTCGGCCAGGATACGGATCTCCTTGGCGTTTTCGGCAAGCGCCAGCTGACGCCAGCCGTATGCGACGGCTTTAAGCAAGGCCACGAAGCTGGTTGGCGTTGCGAGGATGATCTGTTTGGAGAGTGCGTACTCGATGAGGTCCGGCTGTTCGTTGAGCGCGGCGCTGAGAAACTGGTCGCCTGGAATAAACAGGATCACGAACTCGGGACTCTCGTCAAACTGATCCCAGTATGACTTCGACGACAGCATGCGAATGTGTGCACGAACATTCTTGGCATGTCGCTCAAGGCCTAGCTTTCGCTGTGCGTCATCGGGTGCTTCGGCTGCGGCGAGGTAGGCGTCCAGCGGGGTCTTGACGTCAACCACCAGCATGCGCTGGTCCGGCATCCTGACGATCATGTCCGGACGAATAGCCTGCGTTTCTCCAGACGTATGAACCTGCTCGTTGAAATCGCAATGCTCGACCATGCCGGCGAGTTCGACCAGGCGTCGCAGCGTAATCTCACCCCAGCGACCGCGGACCTCGGGTCGCCGCAACGCGTTGACCAGGTTCTGTGTCTCCTTCGCGAGGGACTTTTGGCCGAGCTGCATGGCCTCGAGCTGATTCTTGATGCCGCCATAGGCCTGGCTGCGGGCCTTCTCCAGCTCAGAAATTTGCTTTTGCGATGCCTCGAGCGCATCGCTGATCGGTTTTACCAGCGCCTCGACCGCCTTCTCGCGTTCGCTTAATTCCCGCTTGGCCTTTTCCTGCTGGGTGCCGAGGTTCTGCTCAGCCAGCCTTAGAAAGTTCTCGCTATTGGATTGCAGAGACTGATTGGCGAGGTTAGAAAAAGCAGCCGTCAGCTTGGCGTTCGCGAGATCGAATGCGGCCTCACGCTCACCTTGCAGGGTTTCCTGATTCTTGAGTTCGCTCTCAGTGAGTCGTATCTGCGCGATAAGTTTCTTGCGACGCTGCAGACCTACCAGGCCGACGACCAGTGCGCCGATCGCGAGACCGATCGCGAGTGCGGGCAGCCCTACTTCAATGTAAACAGGGTCTATGGTTACGGAGATCATCAGAGCTCAAGGTTAACCGCTTTGAGCACGATTTGCGTCAGTTCTTCCGCATCGATGGCGATGATATCGGCACCCCATTCCCGGGGGTCGTCATCTTCGGTAATGTACCCGTAGGCCGCCGCGATAGTCGCCGAACCGGCTCGCAGGCCGGCCTCGATGTCGCGAGAGGCATCGCCGATATAGATCGATCGATACGCGTCGACGCCGGCAATATCGCAACCGAGGAGGATAGGCCCCGGCTCGGGTTTGCGTACCGAAAGCGTATCGCCGCTGACGGCACAGACGCTGCGATCCGCGAGTCCGAGCCCTTCAAGCAACGGGTTCGTCAGATGTTCGGGCTTGTTGGTCACCACGCCCCAGGGACAGCCAGCCTCGTCCAGGCGGTCGAGCAGGGTGTCCACGCCGGCGAACACGCGCGTCAGATCGCAAAGTCTATCCGCGTAGCGTTCGACGTATTCGTCGACCATTGTCTGGCGATGCTCGTCCTCGAGGTCAGCAAACCCTACGCGCAGCAGTCCCATCGCGCCGTTCGACACGTTTGAGCGCGCCAGCTCGTAGCCGATCGGTTCGTAGCCGTGATCGGCCTGCATTTCCTGCAGCGTTGCGACCATGTCGGGTGCCGTATCGGCAAGCGTGCCGTCGAGATCGAAAAGCACGAGATCGAATGCATTGTCCTGGATCTGCATCAGGCGGCCGGCCGCTGAAAATACATCAGGTAGTTGACGTCCAGGTCAGCCGCGAATGAATACTCTTTCGTGAGCGGGTTGTATTGCATGCCAATACTCTCGACGAGCGCGAGGCCCGCCTGACGTGCCCAATTCTCGAGTTCCGACGGCTTGATGAACTTTGCATATTCATGCGTGCCGCTGGGTAACAGCTTCAAGACGTACTCGGCACCAACGATCGCAAACAGGAATGACTTGGGGTTGCGATTGATGGTGGAAAAGAAGACGTGACCGCCCGGGCGTACGAGCTCAGCACATGAACGAATGACCTGTGACGGGTCCGGCACGTGCTCGAGCATTTCGAGGCAGGTCACTACGTCGTACTTGCCGGCATCCTTTTCGGCCAGGTCTTCCGCAGTCATCTTCTGGTAGTCGACCTTCGCGCCGGATTCGAGCTGGTGCAGGCGCGCGACAGACAGCGGGCCGTCAGCCATATCGATACCGGTTACGACAGCTTTGGCCACTGCCATGGATTCGGCCAGGATTCCGCCGCCGCAACCGATATCCAGCGCTTGGCGTCCTTCAAGATCGACGTGCCCACGAATCCAGCCAAGCCGCAGCGGATTGATTTCGTGCAGTGATTTGAAATCGCCGTCCGTGTCCCACCAGCGTGATGCCAGGGAATCGAACTTCGCGAGTTCGGCGGGATCGACATTCTTGTCAGGAATTGTCATGAGTTTTTGGCCTTGCTACCTGGTCGTTTGTTGCTGCAATTCGATCGCGCCATTCATTGCATCGATCCAGCAGTTCCTGCGTATTAATGGGGACGAGTCTGCCGTTGTCCAGCTGATGCTTGCCGGCAACCCAGAGGTCGGAGACCTGGCTGGCGTTGGCGGTGAATACAATCTGCGAGATTACGTCATAGACGGGCCGGCTGTTGAGGCTCGAGAGGTCGATACAGGCGAAATCGGCCCACTTGCCGGCTTCGATGGAGCCGATGGAGTGTGCCAGTCCCAGCGCCCGAGCGCCGTCGAGTGTTCCCATGCGCAGGGCGTCCGCTGCCGAGATCGCGGCGGCGTCGTCCGATTGTGTTTTTGCCAGGAGTGCCGCAAGCCTGATTTCGGCGAGAACATCGAGAACATTGTTGCTGGCGGCGCCGTCAGTGCCAATGCCGACGTTGACCCCGGCCGACCTGTAGCGGCGGATCGGGGCGATACCGCTCGCGAGCTTGAGATTTGATCGAGGGCAGTGCGCAATGTTGACGCCGGCCTCTGCGAAACGAGTAATTTCGGAATCCGTCATGTGCACGGCGTGAACGGCGAGCAAAGAAGCGTTCACTAGGCCCAGGGCTTCGAGCCGCTCGAAAGGCCGCGAGCCTGTGCGCGCGACCGACGCTTCGATCTCAGCTGTCGTTTCGTGCAAGTGGATCTGCACCGGAACATCCAGCTGGTCGGCCATGACGCGAAGCTCTGTAAAGGATTCGTCCGACAGGGCGCTTGACGAGTGGGGCGCATAGCAGCTGGATATCAGCGGATGCGAGGCATAGGCGTCGTGGACGAGGTCAGAGCCCTTGCGCAGGTATTCCTCGGCGTCTCTTGCCCAGCTGGTCGGGACATCGATGACAGGGGTGCCAATCATCGCCCGCATATTGAGGTCGACGGCCGTCTCAGCCACGATTTCCGGGAAAAAGTACTGATCACTGAAGCAGGTAACGCCGGCTCGCATCATCTCGGCTATGGCCAGCTCCGTGCCGTCTCGGACCATTTCTGCGCTGACCCAGCGCTGCTCCGTCGGCCAGATCGCATTCCGAAGCCATTGCTCGAGCGGCAAATCGCCGCCAAGACCGCGAAGCAGCGTCATCGCCGCATGCGTGTGAGCATTCACAAGTCCGGGTATCAGCACATGATCAGGACGCTGAACCTGAACGCTGGGCTGGTAGTTTTCCAGGGCTTCCGGGAGCGGCAGCAGGTCCATGATCCGGCCGTCCGTAACGATGACGGCGTGGTCGCTCAGGACCACCCCGGAAGGCTCAACGGGGACGCACCAGCGGGGCGCAATCAGGGTGTCGCAATGCTGCATAGTCGCCGCAGTATACGCGTCGCTGCGAGCAGCGCCAGCGCTGCGTCTCAGCGCCGAAATTGTCGCCAAAACGCTGCTGTTCAGACGCTCGTTGTGGTACTATTTGTCTCCTGATCCGAAGCTTGAAAAACGCCATTTGGGGCCGTCGAAATCGAGATTCTGATCCCGTACAAATCCACCACAGATTGCCGCTCACATTTCGCACCTCCGGGTGCCGATATGCGCTCGGATTTTGATCCAGGAAAGTAGGAACTATGGCTGAAGTTGCACAGGAATTGCTGTCTGTAAGTCTCGAAGAGGAGATGCAGCAGTCCTATCTTGACTACGCGATGAGCGTGATTGTAGGGCGGGCCCTGCCCGATGTTCGGGACGGGCTCAAGCCGGTCCACCGACGAGTCCTGCATGCGATGCGTGTACTGGGCAATGACTTCAACAAACCCTACAAGAAGTCCGCTCGCGTTGTCGGTGATGTGATTGGTAAATACCATCCGCACGGTGATTCGGCCGTCTACGACACGATCGTACGCATGGCTCAGCCGTTCTCGATGCGTTACATGCTGGTCGACGGCCAGGGTAACTTCGGCTCGGTCGATGGCGACTCGCCGGCTGCCATGCGTTATACGGAAGTGCGCATGTCGAAGATCGCGCATGAGCTGATCGCGGATATAGAAAAAGAAACGGTCGATTTCGTAGAAAACTACGATGGTTCCGAGAGCGAACCTTCGGTTATGCCGACGCGCATCCCCAATCTGCTGGTCAACGGCTCATCGGGCATTGCGGTCGGTATGGCGACCAATATCGCGCCCCACAACCTGACCGAGGTCATCAATGCCTGCCTGGCCATGATTGAAAACCCGGCGATCGATACACCGGGGCTGATGGAGCACATCCCGGGGCCCGATTTCCCGACAGCAGGGATCATCAACGGCGCGCAGGGCATTTACTCGGCTTACCGCACCGGACGAGGACGCGTCCACATCCGTGGGCGCACGCACATCGAGATGATCAACGCACGTGGCAAAGAGGCCATCGTCGTGACCGAGCTGCCTTACCAGGTCAATAAAGCCCGCCTTATCGAGAAGATTGCGGACCTTGTACGCGAGAAGCGTATCGAGGGCATCAGCGAGTTGCGTGACGAATCCGATAAGGACGGCATGCGTATCGTCATCGAGCTGCGCACCGGTGAGATTAGCGACGTTGTTCTGAACAACCTTTATAAACACACGGCTCTGCAGACTGTCTTCGGCATCAATATGGTCGCGCTTCGCGACGGCCAGCCGAAACTGCTGAACCTGAAGCAGGTCCTCGAGTCGTTCCTCGCGCATCGCCGCGAAGTGGTCACCCGGCGAACGATATTTGATCTTCGCAAGGCGCGTGATCGTGCTCATGTACTGGAAGGGCAGACGGTAGCCCTGGCGAACATCGACGACGTTATCGCGCTTATAAAAAGCTCAGCGTCGCCGGCCGAAGCGAAGGTTGGATTGATGGGGCGGGCATGGGCACCTGGCGAAGTCACCGGGATGCTCGAACGCGCCGGCGATACGGATACGCGGCCTGACGAGCTGGCGCCCGGCAGCGGCCTTATTGACGGCGAGTACCGGCTGTCAGCCGTGCAGGCCCAGGCCATTCTCGATCTCCGCCTGCACCGCCTGACAGGTCTCGAACAAGATAAAATAGTTAAAGAATACAAAGAGATACTGGTTAAAATTAAAGATCTTTCTGATATCTTGGCGGACCCGGATCGCCTCATCCAGGTGATTCGCGATGAGCTCCTCGAGATTCGTGAAAACTACGGCGATGAGCGTCGCACCGAGATTGTGCAGGATCATTCGGACCTGAGTGTTGAGGACCTCATTCCGGAGGAGGAGGTAGTCGTAACGCTCTCGCACGGTGGTTACGCAAAGGCTCAGCCGATCGATGTTTACCAGGCGCAAAAACGCGGTGGTCGAGGCCGTTCGGCAACCAAGGTTAAAGATGAAGATTTCATAGACAACCTGTTCGTCGCCAATACACACGACACGATTTTGTGCTTCTCCAGCCGTGGCAAAATGTACTGGCTCAAGGTCTACCAGGTTCCACAAGCGAGCCGCGGTTCACGCGGCAAACCTATTGTGAACCTGCTGCCGCTTGAGAAAGACGAGAGAATCAACGCAGTGCTGCCTATTCGGGAGTACGACGAAGGCCATTTCGTATTCATGGCAACGTCGGGTGGTACCGTCAAGAAGACGCCGCTGAAGCAATTCTCGAGACCCCGGGCGAACGGCATCATCGCTGTCGATCTGCGAGGCGAAGACAAGCTTGTCGACGTGGCGCTAACTGATGGCACCGCACAGATTCTGCTGGTTGCCAGCCACGGCAAAGCGATACGTTTCCCGGAATCCGATGTCCGCCCAATGGGACGCGGTGCCGCGGGTGTGCGTGGGATCAAGCTGCCAGCCGGTCATGAAGTCATCGCATTGACCATCATGCGGGACGGGCTGATCCTGACCGCCACTGAAAACGGGTACGGAAAGCGCACGCCTCGTTGAAGACTTCCCGTTGCAGGGTCGTGGTGGGCAAGGTGTGATCGGGATTCAGACGACAGGCCGCAACGGCAGGACGGTTGGCGCCGTCCAGGTCGAAGATGAAGACGAGATCATGCTCATTAGCTCGAACGGCACGCTGGTGCGCACCGGCGTCGAAGACATCTCGATCATGGGACGCAACACCCAGGGTGTGCGCCTGATTCGCGTAGAAAGCGGTCAGCGGCTCGTTGGCCTGGCACGTATTGAGGGAATAGAAGAGGACGAATAGCGCACTGTTTTGGTGCGCTCTCGGCCTGCCCACTGAGCGTCACGCCAGCCATATTCCTTTACGGTATTCTCTTAGTGCATTTGAGTAGTTAAACCGTAACAATAGCGGGCCTAAAATCGGGTCCCTCCCAAATCTCACAGGAACATAGCGACATGTCGCGCGTTTTCAATTTTAGTGCCGGTCCGGCGGCGCTGCCCTTAGAAGTTCTCGAAACCATCCGTAACGATATTCCCGACTGGCAAGGTACCGGCATGACGGTCATGGAGGTCAGCCATCGCGGCAAGCATTTCGTTGAGGTGGCGGCTCGCGCGGAGGCGAACGTCCGGGAATTGCTCGGGATTCCTGACAACTACAGCGTGCTCTTTCCGCAGGGCGGTGCGACGCTCCAGATGTCAATGGTGCCATTGAATCTGACCGGCGCGGGCGATACGGCGGACTACATCGTAACGGGTAGCTGGGGCAAGAAAGCGGCTGGCGAGGCGGGCAAATTCTGCAATGCCACGGTAGTTGCCGACGCCTCTGACAAGAACTTCACTTACATACCGGAAGAGTCGTCCTGGAAGCGCAGCGACAACGCTGCTTACTTGCACTACACGCCCAATGAAACGATCGCCGGAGTCGAGTTTCATTTTGTGCCGGGTGGCGACGTACCGCTTGTTGCCGACATGTCGAGCACAATCTTGTCGCGGCCCATCGACGTTAGCCGCTTCGGCGTCATCTACGCGGGCGCACAGAAGAATATTGGTCCCGCAGGTATCACGCTCGTTATCGTGCGAAATGATCTATTGGACAGGGTGCGACCGAATAACGCCCACCTGATGACCTGGAAGTCGTATGCGGAGTCGGACTCGATGACTAATACGCCGCCGACCTTCGCCTGGTACGTTGCGGATCTTGTATTCCAGTATTTGAAGGATCGGGGTGGACTTGCGGCCATGGGTGAGGTCAATCGGCGCAAGGCCAGTAAGCTATACGAGGCGATCGACGCATCTGGCTTCTATACCAACCCGGTCAACAAGGACTGCCGTTCGTGGATGAATGTGCCGTTTATCCTCGCCGATAGTTCGCTGGACGGAAAGTTTCTCGAGGAATCCAGCGCCGCAGGGCTGACCAATTTGAAAGGCCATCGCTCTGTCGGTGGCATGCGTGCCTCCATCTATAATGCGGTCAGTGAAGAAGCGGTCGATACGTTGATCGACTTCATGTCCGACTTCGAAAAATCTAACGGGTAACACCATGTTCAAGGTACTGACGCTTAATAACATCGCAGTCGAGGGACTGCGCCGACTGCCACGCGAACGCTACGAGGTGGCATCGGAAATCGCACATCCTGACGCGATTCTTCTACGATCCCACAATATGCATGATATGGATATTCCCGACACGGTCGCGGCGATTGGCCGAGCCGGTGCCGGCACCAACAATATTCCGATTGATGCTATGAGCGCCCGCGGTGTGCCCGTTTTCAACGCGCCGGGCGCGAATGCGAACGCGGTAAAAGAGCTCGCGATCGCGGGGATGCTGATCGGCGCTCGCAACCTTTGTAATGCACGGGAATACGTCAGTTCTTTGACTGAGACCGGCGATGCATTGAACAAAGCCGTTGAAGCGGGCAAGAAACAGTTCGTGGGCTTCGAATTGCCGGGCAAGGCGCTGGGAGTCGTCGGCCTGGGAGCGATCGGCGTGGAGGTTGCCAATGCGGCGCTTGACCTCGGAATGAAAGTTGATGGATTTGATCCCTCGATTACGGTTCGAAACGCGTGGCAGTTGTCATCCGGTGTCCAGCAAGAAGACACATTGGACCAGCTCTTTCAGCACGCAGACTTCGTTACGGTGCATGTGCCCCTTATGGACGCAACCCGAAACATGGTGAACGCCGACCGACTGGCACTGATGAACGACGGCGCGGTCTTGATTAACTTCGCGCGTGGTGGTGTCGTGGACGACGCGGCAGCATTGGCGGCATTGGATAGCGGCAAGCTACATGCCTACGTTACTGATTTTCCGACGCCGGAACTGATAGCTCACCCGAAGGTCGTTGCATTGCCGCATCTCGGTGCCTCGACGAGTGAGGCGGAAGAAAATTGCGCGATCATGGTCGCCGAGAACGTCAAGGATTACCTGGAAAACGGCAATATCCGCCACTCGGTTAATTTCCCGGAGGCGCGCCTGCCACGGCTCGACGCGTGGCGTATAACGGTTGCGAACGCCAATGTTCCCAACATGGTCGGTCAGATCTCGACCGATCTCGCGAATGCAGGCCTGAATATCGAAGACCTTCTCAACAAGTCGGTTGGTGATTTCGCCTACACGATTGTTGACGTTAATAAGGAGCCAACCGCCGAGCTACTGTCAGAGATTGGCGCGATTGAAGGCGTTTTGACGTTGCGAAATCTCGGTAAGCCTGTAACCTGAGGATTCCGTTACGGTTTTCTAGTGTCGCGGATTAATGGATCAGGACGCTAACAGGGATTAAATGTCACGGTCGGATAAAAAGTCGTCAACGCCGGATCTGGCAGAGATTCGGCGCCGCATCAACTCGATTGATGAGCAGCTTCAGTCGCTGATCAACGATCGTGCGAAGATTGCCCAGCAGGTGGGAGTAGCCAAAGGCGAGCTTGCGTCGGCGGTAGACTACTACCGACCTGAGCGGGAGGCGGAGGTTCTGCGAGCCGTGCTGGATCGGAACGAGGGTCCGATGCGCGATGAGGAGATGCTGCGTCTCTTCCGCGAAATCATGTCGGCCTGTCTTGCACAGCAGGAGCCGCTGAAGATCGGCTTTCTCGGTCCGGAGGGGACCTTCACGCAGACGGCCGTTTACAAGCACTTCGGACATTCGGTCCGGGCGTTGCCTTTTCACACAATTGACGAAGTATTTCAGGAAGTAGAAAGCGGTGCTGCGGACTTCGGTGTGGTTCCGATCGAAAACTCGACCGAAGGGTCCGTCAATAACACGCTGGACATGTTCCTCACATCGCCGCTGAAAATCGCGGGCGAGATCGAGCTCAAGATCGAACAGCACCTGATGAGCAAGTTCAAGGGACTTGAGAATATCGACCGCATCTGTGCGCACGAGCAGTCGTTGGCGCAATGTCGAGGCTGGATTCGCGAGAACCTGCCGCACGTCGAGTTGATCGGCATGTCGAGTAACGCCGCAGGCGCTCGGCGCGCCCGCGATGAGGATGGCACCGCCGCGATCGGTCCCGAAGTCGCAGCCGATGTTTACGAGCTCGAGATCATGGTGAACAACGTTGAAGATCGACCCGATAATGCGACGCGTTTCCTGGTCGTCGGCCGCAAGCTGCTGGCGTCGAGCGGCGCGGACAAAACCACCTTGCTGGTATCCACCAGTGACACAGGGGACGGGGCAGGCGTGTTGCACCAACTGCTTCAGCCACTTTCGGATAACGGTGTGAGCATGACTCGAATCGAGTCGCGGCCATCACGGCGCCGCAAATGGGACTACGTTTTCTTTATTGATATAGAAGGCCATGCCGAGGAGGCGCCAGTGTCCGATGCACTGGCACAGCTCGAAGAACGCAGTTCATTATTCAAGGTACTTGGTGCCTATCCGAAGGCAATCGGTTAGGACATTCACTTCGTGCATTTCAACGTAACTCCATCAAGAGTTGGCGACGGCAACGTCACGGTACCGGGCGACAAGTCCATCTCGCATCGCGCATTGATGCTGGGCAGCATTGCGCAAGGTCGTAGTGATATAAGTGGCTTTCTCGCCGGTGAAGATTGCCTCTGCACGCTGCATGCAATGCGCTCCATGGGCGCGGTGATCGAGCAGTCGGCTGCCACGCAGATGTCGATCCAGGGGGTGGGTCTGCACGGGCTCGCGGCGCCGGCAGCCGCGCTCGATCTTGGCAATTCCGGAACGGCTATTCGGCTGATGACGGGCCTGTTAAGCGGGCAGGGGTTTGATAGTGTGCTCACCGGCGACGACTCACTGAGCGGGCGGCCGATGGGTCGAATTATCAAGCCGCTTGCACAGATGGGCGCACGCATCGAAAGCAACGACGGCAAACCGCCGCTTCGTGTATTTGGCGTCAACGGTCTTCAGGGCATTGACTACGACATGCCGGTCGCGAGTGCACAGGTGAAGTCTTCTGTGCTTCTGGCCGGGCTTTACGCGACGGGTACGACGAGTGTTACGGAGCCGGCTATTACGCGAGATCATACGGAACGTATGCTGCGCACGATGGGCGCTGACGTACGCACGAACGGACATCAAATATCGATCGCGGGTGGGCAGCAACTGTCGGCCTGTCACATCGAGGTTCCGGCAGACCTGTCGTCGGCCGCCTTCGTCATCCTGGCCGCACTTCTGTCTGAGCGTGCTGACATCCTTGTCACCAACGTCGGCATCAACCCGACACGCACCGGGGTCGTCGATATTTTGCAGGCGATGGGCGCGGACATCGTGCTCGAGAATTCGCGCACGCTGGGCGAGGAGCCTGTTGCAGACATTCGCGTGCGGTCGTCGCGGTTGCGGGGAGGCACGGTCGACCCGGCGCTGGTGTCGCTGGCGATTGATGAATTTCCAGTGCTGTTCGTCGCCGCCGCGGCAGCTGAAGGCGAAACTGTTTTCTCCGGTATTGGTGAGCTTCGCGTGAAGGAGAGCGACCGTATCGCGGCAATGGCAGCCGGTATGCGCGAACTGGGGATTACCGTCGACGAGTCGCCGGACGGTGCGGTTGTGCACGGCGGGCGTTTCACAGGCGGCACCGTTGAGAGTTTCGGCGATCACCGTGTGGCAATGTCCCTGGCCTTGGCCGGGACGATCGCCAGTGACCCGGTTGTCGTAAATGACGTCGATGCTGTCGATACGTCGTTCCCGGGTTTCGCCGATTGCATGGTGGCTATCGGCGCGGACATCCGCAGTGAGAGCGGCGTCGCGTGACGAACAAGCGCATTCCGGTCATTGCCATCGACGGACCGAGTGGCTCCGGCAAAGGCACGATTGCGCATCGGGTCGCGAAAGCGCTGGGCTGGCACCTGCTGGACAGCGGTGCACTGTATCGCCTCGTGGCGCTGTCTGCCGGAAAGTCCGGGGTGCCGCTGGATGATGCCAGCCGCCTGGCGGAACTGGCCAGCACGCTGGATGTTCGATTTGACAGTCATCGGGACGGATCCGAGCGAATCTGGCTGGACGATGAGGACGTAACGGGCGAGGTGCGAACCGAGGATACCGGTGCCGGGGCCTCGGCGGTAGCGGCGATACCGGCCGTTCGGGCGGCGCTTCTGGAGCGCCAGCGGGCTTTCCAGCAGGCACCTGGCCTGGTTGCGGATGGCCGGGATATGGGGACCCACGTGTTCGCCGGCGCGCGACTCAAGATCTACCTGACGGCAAGCGCCGAGGAACGGGCCAGAAGGCGCCATAAGCAGTTGAAAGACAAGGGGATGGATGTTAGCCTTGCCGCCCTTTCACGGGACATAGAGGACCGTGACCGGCGGGATACCGAGCGATCGGTGGCCCCGCTGAGGCCGGCCGAGGATGCCAGGATTCTGGATTCCTCCGGTCAGTCCATCGAGGCGGTCACCAAGACCATCCTTGATTGGGTCGCAGAACTCTAACATCTCCTTAAGGATTTTGAGGTCGGGATCGGACAGGATGTTCGTTCCTTTTTTCTAATGACCGTCGGTAGCAGGATGCAACCAGGCGTTTGGGTGGGAACCTGATGTTCCCTTGGATTTTTTTAACATGACTGAAAGTTTTGCAGAATTATTTGAAGAAAGTTTCGCCAGCAAACAAATAAAGCCGGGTTCAATCATCACCGGTATTGTTGTCGCCGTAAATGACGATGTAGTCCTCGTCAGCGCAGGCCTCAAGTCCGAGGCCGTCATTCCCCTGGAGCAGTTCAAGAACGACAAGATCGAAGGCGGTATATCCGTTGGCGATACGGTCGAAGTCGCACTGGATGCCGTCGAAGACGGATTCGGTGAGACCAAACTGTCACGGGAAAAGGCGATTCGCGCCCGCACCTGGATCGAGCTCGAGAAATCGTTCGAAGCCGGGGAGGTCGTGGAAGGCATCATCAATGGTCGCGTCAAGGGTGGCTTTACCGTCGAGATCGACAGCGTTCGGGCGTTCCTGCCGGGATCGCTGGTTGACGTTCGTCCGGTTCGTGACCCCGCGTATCTCGAAGGCAAGAGTCTCGAGTTCAAGGTGATCAAGCTTGACCAGAAACGCAACAACGTTGTCGTCTCCCGACGCGCCGTTGTTGAGAAAGAATTCTCTGCGGAGCGCGAGGCGCTTCTCAAAGAGCTGCAGGAAGGCAGCATGGCGAAGGGTATCGTCAAGAACCTCACGGACTACGGCGCGTTTGTCGATCTGGGTGGCATTGATGGACTTCTGCACATTACCGATATGGCCTGGAAACGCGTCAAGCATCCGTCCGAGGTGGTTGAAGTCGGCCAGGAAATTGACGTCAAGATCCTCAAATTCGACCGCGAGCGCCAGCGTGTATCGCTGGGTATGAAGCAGCTGGGCGATGACCCGTGGCAAGATCTGGCACGCCGTTACCCGCAGAACACGCGCATTTTCGGCAAGGTTACCAATATTGCTGACTACGGTTGCTTCGTCGAGATCGAGGACGGGGTCGAAGGCCTGGTTCACGTATCCGAGATGGACTGGACCAATAAGAACGTGAATCCTTCTCGCGTGGTCTCGATCGGTGAGGAAGTCGAAGTCATGGTTATCGAAATCGACGAGGAACGTCGTCGTATTTCGCTTGGCGTCAAGCAGTGCAAGTCCAACCCATGGGCCGAGTTTGCAGTCACCTTCAATCGTGGCGACAAGGTCTCGGGACAGATCAAGTCGATCACCGATTTCGGTATCTTCATTGGCCTGGATGGTGGCATCGACGGACTGGTGCACCTTTCGGACATTTCATGGGATTACCCGGGCGAAGAGGCCGTGCGTAATTACAAGAAAGGTCAGGAGATCGAGGCTGCAGTGCTGGCAATCGATGCGGATCGTGAGCGGATATCGCTGGGTATCAAGCAGCTCGAAAAAGATCCGTTCTCGAACTGGCTTGCGGCGCATCCGAAGAACACGATCGTCAAAGGCACGGTCACCGAGGTGGATGCTCGTGGCGCCACGGTCGATCTCGGCGACGGGGTGTTTGGCAGCTTGCGGGCTTCCGAACTGGCTCGTGGCCGCGTCGAGGATGCCCGGACGATGATCAAGGTCGGCGAGGAAATCGAGGCCAAGTTCACGAATGTCGATCGAAAGAACCGCGCAATTGCGCTGTCGATCAAAGCTAAGGAGGTCCACGACGAGGCTGAAGCGATGAGCAGTTACAAGGCTGATTCGGCCGCAGCGCCTGTCGGAACGACCCTTGGCGAGCTTCTGAAGGAAAAGATGTCCGGCGGAAGCAAATAATAAGTAAAAAAGGTAGCCCGGACCGCCCGGTCCGGGCTATTATTGTCTTTACTATCCGTGGGTTACGCTGACAGGGCGGTACGGCGACAAGTAAAATGACAAAATCTGAACTGATAGAATCAATCTCCCGCAAGCAAAAGCACTTGCCAGCCAAAGACGTTGAGCTGGCGGTCAAGCATTTGCTCGATCTTATGAGTGACTCCCTTGCGCAAGGGCAGCGCATAGAAATTCGTGGCTTCGGCAGTTTTTCTTTGCACTATCGTCCGCCGCGTATCGGACGCAATCCGAAGACGGGCGAGGCCGTAGCGTTGTCCGGCAAATACGTGCCGCACTTCAAACCGGGAAAAGACCTGCGCGAACGGGTTAACGGCAGTCGCCACTTTCCAATCAAGAATTGACTGCGCACATCAAGGTGCGTCGATTTGGTTTCCCTTCTTGCTTGACAGCCCTGGAGTAAGCGCATGCTGAAGCGCGTCAGCCTGCTAGTCCTCATCATTGTCATCGCCATCCTGATGGCCACGTTTACGGCTATCAATACCGGCAGCGTCGACATTGACCTGGCGTTTGCCAAATTCACAAAGCCTTTGCCGTTGGTCCTGACGGTGAGCTTCGCGGTCGGCTGGCTGTTCGGCATTCTTTGCATGGGGTTCTTCGCCATCAAGCTGATCAATGAGCGCCGCGTGCTACGCCGTTCATTGCGTCTGTCTGAGAGCGAGGTCACCAGTCTGCGTGGATTGCCCTTAAACGATGCCGACTGAATCAGCTTTTCTGCTTGCCGGCCTGTTCCTGCTGCTGGCGGCTGCTGGCTGGCTGATGGGACGGTTTGAGGAACGCGACGAAGAAGACGCTCCGCCACCGATCAACATCGACTACCTCAAGGGTCTGAATTTCCTTCTGAACGAGCAAACCGACCAGGCGCTGGAGCATTTCCTGCGCATGGTGCGTGTTGACGACAAGACCATTGAAACCCACTTTGCGCTGGGTAGTCTGTTCCGGCGTCGCGGCGAAATGGATCGGGCTATCCGGATTCACCAGAACATCATTGCGCGGCCGGACCTGGCCGCCGAACAACGTGATCAGGCGCTATTTTCACTGGCAAAGGACTATCTTGCTGCCGGACTGCTCGATCGTGCCGAGAAGATTTTCGCGCGCCTGGCGGAGGGCTCGCGGTACCAGGTCCAGGCACTGGAGAACCTGGTGCGGATATACGAGCAGGAGCGTGACTGGGAGAAAGCGGTCGATGCCGGTCAGCGCCTGGAGGTACTCAGTGGGCGATCCCTGGCGCTACAAATAGCGCACTATTATTGTGAGCTGGCCGAGTCTGCGGCAGCGGAGAATAACTTCACTGCGGCGCGTGAGTACGTCAAGAAGGCGCAGGCGGGCCGCCCACGCACGATGCGCGGCGCATTGACGCGTGCGCATATCGCTCGGGACACGGGTGACAACAAGACCGCCCTGAAGCTCTATCACCGTATTATCGACGAGAATACTTACCTGATTGCAGAGGCCTTGCCGGAGATCGTTTCGATCTACAGGCGTGAGGACGCGATCAAGGACCTGGAAAAAGCGCTGACAACATTGTTAGCGAGAAACCCGGAGTCGAGTTCACTGATCGCGTATACGGCCATCGTCAATGACCTGGGGGGTGTGCCGGTCATCGATCAATGCGTTGAGGAATACATGCTCAACGAACCGACGCTGGGTGAATTTGTCGAGTTGCAGCAGTTGTCGGAAGGGGACAAGGGTTCGCACGATTCGGCCCTGGCAAAAGTCCGCCGAGCATTGTCCAAACTGGCAGGCGCTACACCCAGGTACCAGTGCCAGGAATGTGGTTTTTCCAGCCAGCGTTTGCTCTGGCAATGTCCCAGTTGCCGGAATTGGGAAACACAACGACCGGCGTCGCGTGTGCAGTTCGACACGTTGTTGCAGCACAGTATTACCAACCGCTGACTACCGTTTTAGCGCAAACAGCGGACTTTTATCCGCGGCGCAGCCAGTTCTCAAAAACTATGCTCTTCGTTGCCGCAACCCGTGCGGTACTGTCATCACGATGAGGAGCTTAGTTATGAAAACACGCAGACTTACACTGGCACTGGTTTGGTTGCTATTGCCGTGGTTCGCCGCCGCAGGCCCTGTCAATATCAATACGGCTGATGCCGAGGCGATTGCGGCCGAGCTGAAGGGCGTCGGGCTTTCCAAAGCGAACGCGATCGTTGAGTATCGAAAGAAACACGGACCATTTCAGAGTCCGGGCGATCTCTCGCTCGTAAAGGGTATTGGCGAGCGCACCGTGGAAATCAACCGATCCGATATCCAGGTGTCCAGTCCAAAGAAAAAGTAGCCTCTACTCGCCAGGCGACCTGCAGTCGCGTCGACAACCCGTTGACGCGAGCTCTTTCGCGCGCAGTGCCGTGAGCTACGTCATGACGCGGGCCTTTGCTTTTCGCTATGATCCGAGCCTGAATCGCATTTGTGGAGTATGCAGTTGGGCCAACGAGTTAGAGCAGCCGTGTTCCCCGTCGCAGGACGGGGTACCCGGTTCTTGCCAGCAACCAAGGCGAGCCCCAAGGAGATGCTGCCAATCGTCGACAAGCCGCTGATCCAGTACGCGGTCGAAGAGGCAATAGAGGCGGGTGCGACCCGGCTGATCTTCGTGACGGGTAGCTCGAAGCGCGCAATTGAAGATCATTTTGACACCGATCCGGAGCTTGAGCAGGCGCTGATCGAATCCGGCAAGAAAGAACTCCTGGCACTGATCCAGGGGATCGTTCCGCCGGGTGTCTCCTGCATTTACATACGACAGGGCAAGCCGCTGGGCCTTGGGCATGCGGTGTTGTGCGCCCGCCCGGCCGTAGGTAACGAGCCTTTCTTCGTCCACCTTGCGGATGACCTGATTGCCGGAACGCCAGGTTGCCTTTCCCAGATGGCCGGTGAATACGACCGTCACGGTGGCAGCGTCATCGCGGTCGAAACGGTGCCGCGAGAGACAACGTCGAGCTACGGCATCGTCGCGGTGGATAACGAAGATCAGGATCGAATCACCACAGATCGTCGAAAAGCCGGACCCTGCCGACGCGCCGTCAAATTCGGCGGTTGTCGGGCGATACCTGTTGAGTCCGGAGATATTCGACAAGCTGGAGCGTATCGGCACAGGGGCCGGCGGCGAGATTCAACTCACCGACGGTATTGCCGACCTGCTCAGACGACGCAGCGGTCTACGCCTATGCGTTCGAAGGTGTCCGTTACGACTGCGGCAGCAAGCTGGGGTATCTGCAGGCGACTGTTGCCTATGGTCTGGAGCACCCTGACACCGGCGCCGGATTTAGAGAGCACCTCAAGACGCTGCTTACCGATTAGAGGTCGGTCCCCGGCATCCGTCCTGCCAGGACTGAGGTAGGCCGCTGGCACGTCTGGTATCAATACCGTCATCAAGTCACCTGTGATCCCGCTGATTCGATCGTGATCCGTTCGTGCACAAGGGTGCCGGAAAAGACTGGCTCGTGTAATAGGCCCATCTAACTTGTCCTGCCCGCATAGATTGCGCCACGGCATAAGCCATACATACGGGCGCTTGCAGCCATCAAGGCAACCAGGGGCCTTGGTCACGTAATCAGAAAGCCACGTTTCATAAGTGACCACCAATGGCCAGGGCCCTATTTGTGTTATCGCTCCCACCGGTGAATACTGGATCTGGCGCACGCATGCGGCGCCAATCTCTATTCTATAAAAAACTTTATATTACAAAATTAAAATATTGAAAAATATACATAAAAACGAAGTTATTTAAAAAGAAAAACGGCGCCATAGCGACCGTATCGTCTTGTGACGAAGGAGGAAAATATGTCCGATGCAAATGAAAACATCAGGCAGGCAGCACCCTGGCATCTTTGGGTGGTCGGGGTCGTATCATTGTTGTGGGCTGCCGTCGGGGCGATGGACTATCTCATGACGCAGACTCGCAATGAGGAATACATGAGCGCGTTCACGCCTGAGCAGCTCGAGTTTTTCTACGGCATTCCTGCGTGGGCTGTTGCCTCGTGGGCATTCGCCGTATGGGGAGGCGTGCTTGGATCCATTCTGTTGCTGCTGCGACGACGCCATGCCCTGGGCGCGTTTGTCGCTTCGCTGATCGGGATGGCAATTACTTCATTTCAGAATTTTGTCTTGTCCAATGGCCTTGAGGTGATGGGCGATCCGTTTTCCATGATGTTCACGGGGATCATTATCGTGGTCTCGATCGCACTCGTTGTTTACAGCCGCGTAATGTATCAGCGAGGTGTGCTCATCTAGCGGTGGGCAGGGCGAACCGTCGCTGCGCTGCGATTGCGCCAGCAAAGCAGCCAACAAAAAAAGGGCCTTCATTGAAGGCCCTTTTCATTAATCTGGCTCCCCGACGCGGACTCGAACCACGGACATTCTGATTAACAGTCAGACGCTCTACCAACTGAGCTATCGGGGAATAATCCAGCACCACTTGATGCGGGCCGGAATTTTCGACCAGCACCCGGCTGAAGTCAAGCTGCAAGGCCGCGTTTTATGCGATTAACTGCATCCTCAAGCGATTCCATCGAGCAGGCAAACGACAGGCGCAGGTAGTCCGGTGCGCCGAAGGCTGAGCCCGGGACGCAGGCAATGTCCGCCTTGCCAAGCAGCCTTTCCGTGAGTTCGATGTCGGTTTCCATGCCGAGGCGCGCCATGGCGCCGGCTACCCTGGGAAATGCGTAGAAGGTGCCTTCACCCGCCCGGCAGTCAAAGCCCTCGATGTCATTTAGCGCCGCGACAAGGAAGTCGTGTCGTGCCTTATAGGCAGCAGTCATCTCCGCTACTACCGATTGATCGCCATCCAGAGCGGCTTCGGCGGCCGCCTGCGAGATGCTACAGGCATTGGAGGTACTTTGACTCTGTACGGTCCTCATGGCCTCGATAAGCCATTTAGGTCCGGCGGCCCAGCCGATCCTCCAGCCGGTCATGGCATAGGCCTTGGAGACCCCGTTGGTGGTCACGACGCGGTCACGGAGATTCGCGCAGGCCGTGGCGAAACTGCTGAACGGCTCGTCGGCCCAGTGGATGTGTTCGTAGATATCGTCCGACACCGTGACGATGGAGGGGTGCTGTTGAAGCACCTCCCCGAGCGCCGCCAGCTCCGCCCGGGTATAGCTTGCACCTGTCGGATTCGATGGGCTATTGAGGATGAACAGTTTCGTGTTCTTCGTAATAGCGGTCTCCAGCTGTTCCGCCGTAATCTTGAAGTCACGCTCAATTCCTGCAGACACGGCGACCGGCTCAGCACCTGCCAATCGCACCATGTCCGGGTACGAGACCCAGTATGGGGCGGGAATTATTGCCTCATCGCCGGGTCCGAGCAGCGCGATACACAGATTAAACAGTGCCTGCTTTGCGCCGCTCGTGACGAGAATCTCGTCGGGCGCATAGTCGAGCTGATTGTCGCGCGCAAATTTGCGCTGAATCGCCGCTTTCAGCGTCGCTGTGCCGTCGATCGGCGTGTACTTGGTCTGGCCGGCGCCGATCGCAGCGATCGCGGCATCCTTGATGTGTTGAGGCGTATCGAAGTCGGGCTCGCCCGTGCCGAGACTGAGAATGTCACGGCCGGCGGCGCGTAATTCGGTGGCGAGCGCGAGCACGGCGCCGGTAGGGGACGGCCGGACGGCCGCCATCCGTTTGGAAACTGATAAACTCACTTGTTGCCTCCGATAGATTGATGCTCATGGTACGTGAAAGCAAAAGCCTTCCCAACAAACAAACTGAGGAGCGCGATCGCCTCACACTGGTGTCCGATTTTGAACCGGCCGGGCACCAGGGTGCCGCGATCCAAGGATTGTGCGAGGGCCTCGAGGATGGACTCGCTCGCCAGACGCTGCTGGGTGTCACCGGCTCGGGCAAGACCTTTACCGTGGCCAGCGTACTCGAGCGTTTGCAACGCCCGGCCATCATTCTCGCACCGAACAAGACATTGGCGGCTCAGCTCTACGGGGAAATGCGGGAATTTTTCCCGCAGAACGCGGTGGAGTACTTCGTGTCGTACTACGATTACTACCAGCCGGAAGCCTACGTTCCCAGCTCCGACACGTTCATCGAGAAAGACGCCTCGATCAACGAGCACATCGAGCAAATGCGGCTGTCCGCAACCAAGGCGCTGATCGAACGACCGGACGTAATCATCGTAGCCACGGTATCCGCCATTTATGGCCTCGGCGATCCCGAGGCCTACTTCAGCATGGTGCTGCACCTGGTGCGCGGCGACCGTATCGACCAGCGCTCGATCCTGCGTCGCCTTGCCGAGCTCCAGTACCAGCGAAACGAACTCGACTTCTCGCATGGCACCTACCGCGTTCGTGGAGACGTCATCGATATTTTCCCGGCGGATTCAGACCGCGACGCGGTCCGCATCGAATTGTTCGACGACGAGATTGAGTCGTTGTCGTATTTCGACCCGCTGACGGGCGAGGTCGTGCGACGCGTCGCGCGCCTGACGGTCTTCCCCAAGACACATTACGTCACCCCTCGGGAGCGCCTGCTGGAAGCCTGTGACCTGATCAAGGTAGAGCTGAAGGAGCGTCTGGAGTATCTGCGTAAGAACAATAAACTCCTTGAAGCTCAGAGACTTGAACAAAGAACTTTATTTGATTTAGAGATGATCAGGGAGCTGGGCTATTGCTCAGGGATCGAGAATTACTCCCGCTATTTATCCGGGCGTAATGTTGGCGAGCCGCCGCCGTGCCTGTTCGACTACGTGCCTGATAATGCGGTGCTCATTATCGACGAAAGCCACGTGACGGTGCCGCAGCTCGGCGGTATGTACAAAGGTGACCGCTCGCGCAAAGAGACACTGGTGGAGCACGGCTTCAGATTGCCGTCGGCGCTTGATAACCGGCCACTCCGGTTTGATGAATTTGAGGCTCATTCGCCGCAGACTATTTATGTCTCCGCGACACCAGGCAAGTACGAGAACCAACATGCCGACAATGTCGTGGAACAACTTGTCAGGCCGACGGGTCTCATCGACCCGACCGTCGAGATTCGGCCCGCAAAAACACAGGTAGACGACGTGTTGTCGGAAATCTCCCTGCGCGTCGCCGACAACGAGCGCGTCCTGATCACGACGCTAACGAAACGCATGGCGGAGGATCTGACTGATTACCTCAGGGAGCATGGTGTTCGGGTCCGCTACCTGCATTCGGACATCGCCACGGTCGAGCGCACCGAGATCATTCGCGACCTTCGGTTGGGCGCATTCGATGTGCTGGTCGGGATCAATCTGCTGCGCGAGGGCCTGGACATGCCGGAGGTGTCGCTGGTAGCGATCCTCGACGCGGACAAGGAGGGCTTCCTCAGGTCCGATCGGTCCCTGATCCAGACGATCGGGCGGGCGGCGCGCAACGTGAACGGCAAGGCGATTCTGTATGCGGACAAGATAACCGGTTCCATGCAGAGAGCGCTCGAGGAGACCGGTCGTCGACGCGAAACGCAACTCGCGTTCAATGCCGAGCACAATATTACTCCCGCAACCATCGTCAAGCAGGTATCCGACATCATGGAGGCTGCCTATCCGGCGCCGCAGAAAGGTCGCCGCAAGGTAGCCGACGACACGCCGCGCTATGAATTGATGACGTCTCAACAGCTGATGAAGCGAGCGGCGAAGCTTGAGAAACAGATGCTCAAACACGCCCGGGATCTCGAATTCGAGGAGGCGGCGAGGCTCCGGGACGAGATCCAGATCGTGCGCGATCATGGTTTAGGCCTGACCGATCAAAAGGCCGGCTGAGAAGGCCTTGCAGAAGGGCTGATGCTTCAGTATCTTACGGCTCCCTTCGCTCAGGGCAGGCGTGAAGCCAGCACCCGGGCCGAGTGCATCGGCAGGTCGAATTGACGCGCGATTCGCTCAGGGGCATAAGAACGAAGGCACAGACAAGCGGATTGGGCGATTAGCTCAGGGGCATAAGAACGAAGGCACAGACAGTCGGATTGGGCGATTAGCTCAGGGGTAGAGCGCCACGTTGACATCGTGGAGGTCGGTGGTTCGAGACCACCATCGCCCACCAATTCCTGCCACGGCCAACCGGGTCAGCGAAAATGTGGCTCTCGGGCCACAAAACACCTGATTTTTTTGAAGAAATGGCCGTTTCGGCAGTTGTTTCTTTGCATTCGGCTATATAGAATCTCGTTCCCGCTGGCGTTGCGGCGTTTTGCCGTGGTTTGAAACAAGCGGGAACCGATGGGTTTCTGGAGGATTTTGGTATCGCAGCCACAAAGCGAGTAAGACGCAACGAAGAAATTGAGGCCACCGAGGTACGAGTTATTCAGTCCGATGGTGAGCAGGCAGGGGTCATGGGTCTCGCCGCGGCGATTGAACTGGCCAAGGAAGAGAGCCTGGACCTCGTCGAAGTGTCACCGATGGCCGAACCTCCGGTTTGCCGAATTATGGACTTCGGTAAGTACTTGTTTGAGCAAAACAAGAAAAACCAGTCGGCGAAGCGCAAGCAGAAACAGGTTCATGTTAAAGAGATCAAATTCCGTCCTGGAACAGAGGACGGCGATTACAAGATCAAGCTCAAGAAGCTGATAGCTTTTCTTGAAGACGGTGACAAAACAAAAGTCACGTTGAGATTCAGAGGTCGGGAGATGGCGCACAAGGAATTGGGCGCACAACTGCTGGCACGGGTGCGGGACGACCTGGAAGAATACGGCTCTGTGGAACAGATGCCGCAATTGGAAGGACGCCAAATGGTCATGGTGATCGCGCCCAGGAAGCACTAGGTTCGACATCGACCACCAGAAAAAGTGAGTAATAGCCTGACGGTGTGACAACCATAAAGGCTCTACCCGCCTGCAGCGGCCGGAATAACCCGGTACGTGGCATGGCTAAAAAGTGAGTAAAACATGTCTAAGATGAAAACCAATCGAGGCGCCGCGAAGCGCTTCAGCAAGACGGGCAAGGGCGGCTTCAAGCGCTCCCAGTCCCATCTCAATCACATTCTTACCAAGAAGAAGTCCAAGCGTAAACGCCAGCTCGGTTCGACCCTACAGGTCGCAGATGCCGATGTTAAGGCCGTGAAGCGCATGCTTCCCTACAGCTAAGAGGAGATTGAGAAATGGCCAGAGTCAAGAATGGCGTTACCGCCAAAGCCCGCCATAAGAAAGTCCTCGGTAAAGCGAAGGGCTACTACGGCGCGCGCAGCAAATTATTCAAGACCGCCAAGCAGGCGGTCATCAAAGCGGGTCAGTACGCGTACCGCGATCGTCGTCAGCGCAAGCGTCAGTTTCGAGCGCTATGGATTGCTCGAATCAATGCGGCGGCTCGTCTGCACGACCTCTCCTACAGCCGTCTCATCAATGGCCTGAATCGTGCCAATATCGAAGTGGACCGCAAGGTACTCGCCGATATCGCGGTGCACGATCCCGAGGCTTTTGGTGCGATTGCGGAGGCTGCCAAAGCCGGTCTCGAGCAAGCGACTGGTTAATCGACACTGAAACCGGCGCGCTCCATCAGCGCCGTTTTCGGATACTCGGACATGCAGTCTCTCAGCGAGCTCATCGATAAAGCGGCAGCTGAAATTGATGCCGCAACCGATCTGGCTGCACTCGATGCGGTTCGGGTCTCCTATCTTGGCAAGAAAGGCGAGCTAACGGCTCGCCTGAAGTCGCTGGGACAGGTTCCCGCGGCAGAGCGTCCGGCCGCCGGCCAGGCGATCAACAAAGCCAAGCAGTCTGTCCAGGGCTTGCTGAATGCACGCCGTGAGTCGCTCGAGGCGTCTGCGCTGGATGCAAAGCTCGCGGCAGATGCCGTTGATGTCTCGTTGCCAGGCCGGGGTCAGTCCATTGGCGGCCATCACCCGGTGACACGGGCAATGGTGCGCATCGAGAAAATCTTTCGCAATGCCGGTTTCGGGGTTCGTTCCGGACCGGAGATTGAGGACGATTTCCACAACTTTACAGCGTTGAATATCCCCGAGAACCATCCTGCGCGTGCAATGCACGATACGTTCTACTTTCCGGGCGGCGACTTGCTCAGAACTCATACGTCGCCGGTGCAGATTCGTTCTATTGTCAAAGAGGGCGTGCCGATTCGCATCATTGCGCCCGGCCGCGTGTATCGCTGTGATTCGGATCAGACGCACACGCCGATGTTCCACCAGGTCGAGGGCCTGGTCATCGATGAGAACGTCAGTTTCGCGAATCTGAAAGCGGTTTTGCACCAGTTCGTTGAGGCCTTTTTCGAGCGCAAAGCCGAGCTGCGTTTCCGACCGTCGTATTTTCCGTTCACGGAGCCGTCCGCGGAAGTTGACGTTACCTGGGGCGAGGGCAAGTGGCTCGAAATCCTGGGCTGCGGCATGGTTCATCCGAACGTCCTTGAAAGTGCGGGCGTCGATTCCGAGAAATACACCGGCTATGCGTTCGGCATCGGCATCGAGCGGCTCGCGATGTTGCGTTATGGCGTTACCGACCTCAGGACGTTCTTCGAGAATGACCTCCGCTTTCTGCGGCAGTTCAGGTAAGCGCGATGAAGATTGCAGAATCCTGGTTACGCGAATGGGTTGATCCCGAGCTCGATACGGCGGCGCTGGGCCACCAGCTCACGATGCTTGGCCACGAAGTCGACGGTATTACGATAGAGGGCGATGGTATCGCTGCGGTTGTAATTGCCGAGGTAATCGAGTGCGGCAAACACCCTGACGCCGATCGACTCAGCGTTTGCAAGGTGTCTGACGGCAGCGGCGACGTTGTCGACGTGGTTTGCGGTGCTCCCAACGTCAAGAAAGGCATGAAAAGCCCGCTGGCGAAACCCGGAACGAAGCTGCCAAACGGCCTGAAGCTTCGTAAGTCCAAGATTCGTGGCGTGATCTCCAACGGTATGCTGTGTTCAGCGACGGAGCTTGGACTGGGCGATGAGTCGGACGGCATCATTGAGTTGCCCGAGGACGCGCCGGTGGGTTCGAGCCTGGTGGATTTCCTGGCTTTGCCGGACGCCGTCATCGATCTCGACCTGACGCCAAATCGTGGCGACTGTTTCAGCGTGCTCGGAATCGCCCGCGACGTGTCGGCACTGACTGGTGCCGCGCTGAAGTCGGCGGTATTGGAGCCGGTCGCGGCAACCATCAAGGATGTGCAGCCTGTCGAGCTGGTTGAACCAGCGGGTTGCCCGAGATTTGCAGGGCGCCTTATTCGTGGTATGCGTCCCGATGCCCAATCCCCCGTCTGGATGACGGAACGACTCCGTCGAGCCGGATTGCGTGCTATTTCGCCGGTCGTGGACATAACAAACTACGTCATGCTGGAGCTGGGGCAGCCGTTGCACGCGTATGACGGCCAGCGCCTCAACGGGCCGATTCGACCGCGCCTTGCAAAGGCCGGCGAGCGGGTCACGTTGCTCGACGGCAAAGAGCTGGCACTGAACAACGACACGCTGATCATTACTGACGATAGCGGCCCCATCGGCATGGCCGGCATCATGGGCGGGCTGAGCACTGCGGTGTCTGACGATACGACCGACGTGTTCTTCGAGGCTGCGTACTGGCCGCCCGATTTCATGGCTGGCCGGGCTCGCGCCTACGGAATGCACACAGATGCATCCCTGCGATTCGAGCGGGGCGTGGATCCGGACGGGCAGGGCCGCGCGGTCGAACGCGCAACGCAGCTGTTGCTGGAGATCTCCGGTGGCGAAGCCGGACCACTGGTCGTGGAGTCAGCCGAAGAATACTTACCGCAGCGTAGCGCGATTCTCCTGCGCAAAGACAGGCTGACGCGCCTGCTCGGACTTGAGGTTGATAAAGAGACGGTAACAACGATTCTCCAGGGACTGGAGCTGGACGTAGAGATCGTTGGCGACGACTGGAACGTAACGCCGCCGAGTCACCGCTTCGATATATCTATTGAAGCCGACCTTATCGAGGAAGTGGCGCGCATACATGGTTACGATTCCATTCCCGAGACAACCGCATTTGCGCAGGCGCCGCTCGAGACCGTCACCGAGACCCGCATCGAACTGGAGCGTGCTGCTGAGGTCCTGATCGCTCGTGACTATCAGGAAGTCGTTACATACAGCTTCATCGATGCGGAGGCGAACAAGGCATTCACCGGCAACGAATCCGATCTGGTTCTGAGCAACCCGATCTCTTCCGAGATGTCCGTGATGCGCGCATCGCTGTGGCCAGGAATGGTCGCTGCGGCATCGGCAAACGTTGCCCGTCAGCAGGACAGGGTCAGAATTTTCGAGGCCAGCAAGTCCTTTCACGGTCGCGTTGGCGATCACTCGGAAGTCGTCCGTATCGCGGGACTGGTTACTGGCCCTGTTGCACCGGAGCAGTGGAGCAGCAAGGGCGAGAACGCGGACTTCTTTGACATAAAGGCCGATGTAGAGGTTTTGCTCTTGCTTGGCGCTGATGCGAGCGAGCTGAGCTTCGTGCCGGTAACGCACGTCGCGCTGCAAGCGGGCCAGGCCGCGGAAATTCGCCGCAACGGTGAAGCAATTGGCGTAGTTGGGAAACTGCACCCAAGTCTCGCAAAACGCTATGACCTGAAGCGACCGGTTTATCTCTTTGAACTGGATGCCGAGAAATCGCTGGCAACAGCCTCGCCGGTGGCAACGGCTATCTCCAAGTTTCCTGCGATCCGCCGCGACATTGCGGTGATCGTGGATGACAACATATCGGCGAGTGACCTGGTGGAAACCGTTGCATCCGCGGATCCGAAGTTGATCAAAGGTGTCAGGATTTTTGACATTTACACAGGTACGGGTATAGAAGCTGGGCGAAAAAGCGTCGCAATAGGCTTGATTTTACAGGAAACATCCCGCACCCTTACTGACGAAGATGCGGACGTCGTGATGGCCGCGGCGCTCAGCAAATTAAAAGACAAATTCGCTGCAGAACTAAGAGACTAAACCCGATGGCACTGACAAAAGCAGAAATGGCAGAGTCGCTGTTCAACGAGCTTGGTCTCAACAAAAGGGAAGCGCGCGAACTTGTCGACATGTACTTTGAAGAACTGCGTGCATCACTTGCAGTTGGGGAGCAGGTCAAACTTTCCGGTTTTGGAAATTTTGATCTTCGGGATAAAAAAGAACGTCCAGGCAGAAACCCGAAAACCGGAGAGGAAATTCCAATCAGCGAACGTCGCGTGGTGACTTTCCGGCCAGGACAAAAACTAAAGGCCCGAGTAGAGGCATATGCTGGAACCGGGGAATAACGACGAACTCCCTCCAATACCAGGTAAGCGTTACTTCACCATAGGTGAGGTCAGCGATCTTTGTGCGGTCAAGCCGCACGTACTTAGGTACTGGGAGCAGGAGTTTCCACAACTGAAGCCCGTTAAGCGACGGGGTAATCGCCGCTATTACCAGCGACAGGATGTGTTGATCATTCGGCAGATCCGCGGACTCCTGTACGACGAGGGCTTCACGATCGGCGGGGCGCGCCAGCGCCTGACGGGCGACGATGCAAAGACTGATGTCTCTCAAAGTCAGCAGATTATCAAGCAGATACGCATGGAACTTGAACAAGTTCTTAAGTTACTGCGCCGCTAAATTCTAGGCTTCCATCAGACGACGACGGCACGTATCATTGCGGCCCTGCAGATGTGACTTCGATTCGCCGTTTGCAGTTCGGTCGGGGCGTAGCGCAGCCTGGTAGCGCACCACAATGGGGTTGTGGGGGTCGGAAGTTCGAATCTTCTCGCCCCGACCATTTACTAACAAAAAGAACCCGCTCTCACTTTTAGTGAGCGGGTTTTTTTGTGGCAAATCTGGCGGGGATTGCGGACCGATTCCAGGTTCGCGCCGAGGTCGACGTAGTCGACCGACAAGCGCGCAGCGCTCATCTTCTCGCCCCGACCATTTACTAACAAAAAGAACCCGCTCTCACTTTTAGTGAGCGGGTTTTTTTGTGGCAAATCTGGCGGGGATTGCGGACCGATTCCAGGTTCGCGCCGAGGTCGACGTAGTCGACCGACAAGCGCGCAGCGCTCATCTTCTCGCCCCGACCAAGCCGATTGGTCAATCGCCGTAGCGCTCATCGACCGCTCGGCGCCCAAAAGCCCAGATCGGACTGATATGATATTGGTAGGCTGCCAACGATCCAAAGCGGTCACCCGCAATCGCTGCAGCTCTCGGAATCGTCCAGGACGAACGGTGTACCTGGAAAACCTTGTATGGAGATGACGAAGATTCGAATTCACGTACTAGTGGTTCTCGCGGCACTGTCCACTGCGACCTATGCCGGCGACGAGCGGCCGTGGGGCGCTCGCTATCTTGCCAATGCTGGGGTGATGATAGAGCAGGGCGATACGAAAATACTATTCGATCCGTTTTTCCGAAGCGACTTCGGTCAGTACGACCTTATGCCGAGGGAAATGGAAGCGGCACTTTTCGCCGGCACGCCGCCGTGGGACGGCATCGACGCGATCTTCATTAGCCATCATCACGGTGATCATTTCGATCCGTCTGTTGTTTCAAGATTCTTGCGCCGTTGGCCCATGGTCAACCTCTATGCACCGCAGCAGGCAGTTGATGCGTTGCTGGCTCTGGAAGACGGGCCGGGCGAGCTCTCACTCGATCGTGTTCACGGCCTTAAACTTGAGCGCGATAGTGTAGCGGTGCGGCTGGAGATGGACGGACTGCTTGTTGAAGCGGTGCGAATCGCGCACGGCGGCTGGCCCAATCGCCACGCCAACGTAGAAAACATCGTGTTTCGAGTTACGCTCGACAACGCGGCTACAGTGATGCACTTGGGTGACGCTGATCCCGGAAGAGAACATTACGTAGCGCATGCTTCTTACTGGCGGGACCGCTCATCTGACCTGGCGTTGGTGCCCGTCTGGCTGCTTCTATCGGAAAAGGGACGTAACGCTGTGAATGAGCATGTAGACGCGGAGCATGCTATCGGCATGCACGTGCAAAAGAGCGTGCCTGACAACCCGGCCCGCCGTCCCCCGGAATTCAAAGGTCTGGATATATTCACACAGCCTGGAGAGACAAGGCAGTGGTAATTGCTCGCTATTCGCGGCTGCCCATCGAAATTCTGAGAGAATGGCCGCTTCACCGCGCATAGCCGCCATTCTGACAATCTGAGGTAAAATGTCGGCTGATAACCCAAAGCGTACATCGACATTTTTCAAAGAGAGCCTAATCGTTCGTATTGACGACTATGGAGACCCTGTTATGAATATCGCTAGATTTAACAAATTTGCCATCTCGATCGGGTTGCTCGCGATTTCCACTATTTCACTGGCCCAAACACCAGATGATCGCGCCGCTGTTGAGCGCGCTGCACTCAATTACCTGGAAGGTTTTTACGAGGGCTCGACGGACAAGCTTCGCCAAAGTGTTCACCCGGATGCCCACAAGTTTGGCTTCTACATACAAGATGGCAAATACAAAAGTACTCCAATGTCGTTCGACGAGATGTTGGCATACGCCGAAGAAGTGAAAGCGTCGGGTGATTATCCCGACGAAAAAGCCCCTAAAAGTGTAGAGGTCCTTGACGTCCTTGATCAGACTGCGGTCGCCAAAGTGTACGCATGGTGGGGATCCGACTACATGACTTTGGCCAAGTACGATGGCAATTGGATGATTGTGCAGGTGTTGTGGCAGCAGGCACCCGACGGCTAACACTCGATCAATCGTTCGAAATTGGCTTGTGGGAGCCCGCACTGGCGATGCGGTCTCTTTGAAATACTGTTGTTCGAATGTCCGTTTTGCCCCGGAAAGCCGCCATCGGATTTAGATTAGCCTGAGTGGCAGCTACTGACCCAAAGTGGAAGGTGCTTTGCGATGCTAATCGCAGAAATATTGACTTTGCCTTGTTTGAGGATACCAACTACGTGAATTGGCCACTCAGTAAAATCCTGCAGATTGGTGAACTAGTTGCGGCATTCGCAGTGGTCGTTTCTGTTGGGTTTGTAGTAGTCGAGATTCGACAAAACAGCGAAGCGCAGATTCGGGCGACCACCCAGCAAGCGGTCAGCAACTACATCAGTTCATTGGAAAGGCATGTCGACAATCCGGATTTCACTTGCCTGTACATTCGTGGTGCACAGAACTATGGAGCTCTGCGTGGTGACGAACGACTAAGATTCAGTGCGTACTACATGTCTACCTACTACCAGTTACAGGAAATGCTTCGTCTGGCAGAAGAAGGATCAATTGACGCGGATACCTGGTCCGGATTCCGAGGCTTGCTAATAGAGACGACACGTTATCCAGGAGTAAGGGAATGGTGGAGTGATAGGCGCCACTGGTTTAGCTCCCACTATCAAGAATACATAGATGCCCTCATGCAAGACCACGAACCAATTGACGATTATCTGTTTAACGACAGTGGCGATCAGGCTTGCGGGTAAGCGTCGTGCGTAATGATCTGCCAGGGGGGGGGTTGAGTGACTCCTTAATG
>CAWJBO010000004.1:0-140976 GCA_963841145.1 uncultured Gammaproteobacteria bacterium | reverse complement strand
TTTTGTCCGCGTCAGGTGTCGATAAAACTCGCGAACTCTTCCAGCGATTTGCGCTGAATGTCCGGCACACGCGCATCGTCCGCCGGATAACCAACGACCAGCAACAGGAACGGTCGCTCGTTTTTCGGCCTGCCCAGTAATTCGTTGAGAAACTTCATCGGACTCGGCGTGTGCGTCAACGTGGCGAGACCTGCTGTATGCAGCGCCGTGATCAACATGCCTGTGGCGATACCGGTCGACTCGATCGGGTAGTAATGCTTCACCTTGGTGCCGTCCGGCAGCTCACCGAATTTCTGCAGGAATACTGCGATCAGGTACGGCGCTGTTTCGAGAAATGGTTTTTCCTCGTCTGTACCCAGGGGCTGCAGCGCTTTCAGCCACTCCTCCGAGGCCCGATGCTCGTAAAACTCGCGCTCCTCCGCTTCGGCGGCTTGCCGTATCTTTTTTTTCGTTTCGGCGCCGCTGACGACGACGAAGTGCCAGGGCTGCAGGTTCGCACCGCTCGGCGCGGTGTTAGCCGCTTTGAGCGCCGTCTCGATAATGTCTATCGGCACGGGTCGGTCCGAAAAATCGCGCACCGAGCGCCGGCGATCGATGTCGGCGTAGAAATCATTAATTCGCTGCCGCATTTCCTCGAGCGAATACTCCCGATACCGGGACAGTGGACTCGTCGGGTAAGTGCTCATGTTGTTCTCTCCCTGGTTGCCGCCACGGCCGGCGAACTAATGATCGGTCTCGCCGAGTTTCTGCAGCACGCTCCATTCGCTGGTGTCGTTCTCCGATACCGCTCGACCACGCATCGAGACCCCTGCCTCGTGCACGGACGTCGCGTCTCCGGAAACCAGCGGATGCCATTCGGGCAAGTCCTTGCCGTCGGCCAGTCGTCTATACGCACAGCTTCCGGGCAGCCACTGAAACGCCTCCGGATTGTCGACAGACAGAACGAGACAGTCGGATACGCGCTTCGCCCGCGCCGTGTAGTCAGTGCAGCGACAGCTGTCGATATCCAGCAGACGACACGCGATATCCGTGTAGTAGATCTCGCCGGATTCTTCATCTTCCAGCTTATGCATACAGCACAGGGCGCAGCCATCGCAAAGCGACTCCCACTCCGCGGCACTCATCTTTGCAAGGGATTTGCGTTTCCAGAATTGATCGGTCATCGTGCCGTACTTTGCGACATTTGAAGTCCAATATCACCTTGTTGGACGACAAAATATGGAATCCCCATATGAAAGCCGTGTTTCTCGATTGGGCCACCATGGGCCCCGGCCTCGATACCAGCGCGCTTCGTGCCCTGCTGCCGGAACTCGAGATCTTTGACGTAACGGCCGATCGCGAGGTTGCCGAAAGAATCGAAGAGGCCGAGTTTGTAATGGCCAACAAGATCCGGCTGACGGACACGCTGCTGGAGCGCTCTCCCCGGCTCAGGTTCATTGGCCTGACGGCAACCGGTACCGACAACGTCGACCTGGAGGCCGCCAAACGGCACGGCGTTGCCGTCTGCAACATCCGTGCGTATTGCAGCCAGTCGGTTGCGGAACACGTTTTCGGCTGCCTGCTCAACCTGACCCACAGTCTTGATCGCTACGCCCGGGATGTACGCGCGGGCAAGTGGCAGCAGTCCGACAACTTTTGCCTGTTGACCCACCCGGTACGCGAGCTCTCGGCAATGACGCTCGGCATTGTGGGTTACGGGGAGCTCGGCAAGGCCGTTGCCAAAGTCGGTGCCTCATTCGGTATGGAAGTCATTATTGCAGTTCGTCCGGGTAGCGCAGAGGCCGGCGACGGAAGAGTGTCGTTCGAGGAGTTGCTGCGCCGCGCCGACGTCATTTCCCTGCACTGTCCACTCAATGACAACACCAGGAACCTGTTCGGGGCCGACGAGTTCGAGAAGATGAAGAACGACGCCATCCTGATCAACACCGCGAGAGGCGGCCTGATCGATTCCGCGGCACTGGCGGAAGCATTGCGTCAAGGTGATATCGGAGCCGCTGCGGTGGACGTTTTGCCCAAGGAGCCACCCGTGCACGGCGACCCGCTGCTCGACTACGACGGTGACAACCTGCTCGTCACCCCTCACATCGCATGGGCAACCAATGAGGCGCGCCAGGCGGCTATCGACGAGCTCGCCGCCAACGTCGCGGCGTTTATCGAGGGTGGAAAACGAAACCGGGTGGTTTGATCAGGTACCGATAATCTGTCGCGCCCATTGCACAATCTGGCGCACGCGTGGCGAACCGAGGTCGTAAGCCTCATCGAAACTTACCCAGCGCCACTCGTGGTGTTCCGGGACCCCGGTTTCCGGCGAAATGCCCATGATGACATCAGCCTGTTTGGTACTGGCGACGTAGTAGCGCGCAACCTTCCCCCGGCTGTAGGGCCCGGTCTCGAAAAAGCGGTCACCCCAGTCGAATTCCAGGTCGTCGATGCCGGTCTCTTCCTGCACCTCGCGCAGCGCGGCCTGCAGGGGCTCCTCGCCGTGCTCCTTCACACCCTTGGGAAAGTCCCAGTGATGAAAGGCGCGCAACAACAACGTCGCCCAGCCCTCGTCCGTCCGGCGTGCCATGACGACGCCGCAGGAGTGCTTGGTCTGAATCACGTCGCCCACCGCAGCACGTCCACGGGCGCTGAGTTAATGGCGCCTCGTGCAGCGAAGAAACCGCTGATGCAGACGAGGAACACGCCGGCGGTTACGCCAACCACCCACAGCAACGGATTGAATTCATACGGCAATTGAAACAGCTGCACCGCAATAATGGCCGCGAGCGCCGAAGCACCCGCCGACGCGAGCACGCCGGCCGCAAGACCCAGCGCCGCGAACTCGGCCATGACGCCAAGAAACACCGTGCGCCGGCGCGCACCGAGCGCCCGCAGCATGGCGCTCTCGAAGCGCCGCTCATCGATCGTCGATTGCACCGCCGCAAACAACACCGCAATCCCCGCCGCGAGCGTGAAAACAAACACCGCCTGCACGGCAAGACTGGCCTTCTCGATGATGCCCCTGACCTGCTGCAGAATGGCGTCGAGATTGATGACAGAAACACTCGGGTATGCCCGCACCAGCTTAACCAGCATGGGCTGCTGTGACTCATCGATGCGCATGCTCGAGATATAGGTCGTCGGCATACCGTCGAGCGCGCCAGGCGACAGCACGATGAAGAAGTTGGGCTGGAACGAATCCCAGTTCACTTTTCGAATGCTGGCTAGCTCGGCCTCGACGTTCTGTCCGGCCACAAAGAAATTCAGGCGATCGCCGATCGTCAGCCCGGTGTCGGCCGCAGCATCTTCTTCGATAGACACCAGCGGTGGTCCGTCATAGTCGAGCGGCCACCACTCGCCCGCCACCAGCTCGTTGCTATCGCTCATCTCGGCTGTCCAGGACAGGTTGGCCTCGCGGTTGGTCAACCATTGCCCGTCCCGGCTGGGGTATTGCCGGTCCTTGACGGACTCGCCATTGATCGTGGTCATGCGAGCACGCACCAGCGGCGTAAATACCGGCCGCTCGAGACCGCTGTCCGTGAAGAGCTCGCCAAGCGGATCCACCTCATGCGGCTGAATGTTGATCAGGAAGTGGTTCGGTGCCTCCTCGTCGAGGGTCTCGCGCCAGCCCTCCAGCAGGTCGGTCCGTACCAGCGTCAGCAGCAACAGCACGGTCAGGCCGAGTCCGAAAGCGACGACCTGGATGGCGCTGTCGCGGCCCCTGCGAGCAACGTTGGCGAGACCGTAACGCCAGGCGACCCCTACGCCGGAACGAAACCGGCCTATTACGGCCACCAGTCCCCGGCCGACCAGGTAAAGCGCGGCGGCGATGACCAGGATCCCACCAATCATGATCACCAGCATCCGTGGATCGCCAACCGAGCGGTACAGCAGCGCAGCAACGGCCGCGAGCGACAGGCCGGCGACCAGCAGCCTGGAGGGTGCCGGCGGCATCGCGTCATGACGCAATACGCGCAGCGGCGGCGTGTTGCGAAGCTGAATCAAGGCCGGCAGCGCAAAGCCGAGCAATAAAACCAGGGCGCTGCCGCTCGCGAGAATAATCGGCCGCAGGCCAGGGTTTGGCAGGTCACTGGCAATGAGGTCGGCCAAAATCCACGACAGCAGCTCCTCCGCCACAAAGCCGAGCACGCTACCAATGACGACACCCAGGAGCCCGAGCAGAAACAGCTGGATGAGGGCCACCGCGATGACGAACCCCTGCGTGGCGCCGAGACTCTTCATCAGCGCGACGGTATCCATGCGTCGATGTGCGAAGCGCCGCGCCGACATGGCGACCGCGACGGCACTGAGCAGCAAACTGATAACCGCCGTCAGCGACAGAAAACGCTGTGCGCGGTCTGCCGCCGTGTAAGCGCGCTCACTGCTTTCCTCCTGGCTTCGGATGCGCACGGAGTCGGGCAGGTCATCCTCGATCGCGGTGTTGAATTCGGAGACCGCGGTTTCATCGCCGGCAACCAGCAGCGCATAACTGACACGGCTGCCTTCGCCAATCAGTCCGCTGCGCTCGATGTCCTGCTCGTTCATCAACAACGATGGCGCAAGCGAGGCAAAGCCGATCGACTGGTCCGGCCGGTAGGTCAGCACGGCCGAGACGCGCAGATCGATCTCTCCAACAGACAAGCGGTCGCCGACGTCAGCGGCAACACGAGCAAGCAGCGCGCCGTCCGCCCAGACCTCGCCCGGCTCGGGTACGCCGTCTACTTCGCGCTGCTCGCCGAACAGCTGATCCGATACGCGCACCGCACCGCGCAGCGGATAGGCATCGCTGACCACCTTGATGGTTGAGAGCGCGCTCTCCTCGCCGGCGAAAACCACGGACGGGAACGACATGGTACGCGCGGTCTGCAAACCGTACTCGACGGCAAGCTCGCTCCATTCGGCGGGTACCGGCTCCTGCGAGCGCAGCCTTAGGTCTGCCGCGAGTACCTCGTTGGCCTGGCGCGCGACCGCTTTGCCTATGCGGTCCGTCAGGAAACCGACGGCGGTCAGGGCCGCTACGGCGAGCCCGACAGCGGCAAGCAACACCAGCACTTCGCCGGAACGCAGCTCGCGGCGGAAGGTTCGCAGCGCAAAGGCGACTGCCCTCATGCAGCAGCCTTTCGGTCGCTCACCAGGCGGCCGGAATCCAGCGCGAGAATGCGATCGCAGCGTTCCGCGAGCTGATTGTCGTGCGTAACCAGCACGAGCGTCGTCGAGGAACTGTGGTTGAGCTCGAACATGAGCTCCATGATGTTGGCGCCGGTGCGGCTATCGAGGTTGCCGGTCGGCTCATCGGCGAACAGCACGGCGGGTTCAGTGGCGAAAGCGCGCGCGATGGCGACACGCTGCTTCTCACCGCCCGACAGCTGCGACGGATAGTGGCTCCAGCGATCCTTGAGGCCGACCTGGTCGATGATCTGGCGTGCCGGCGCCCGCGCGTCACGATGGCCAGCGAGTTCCAGCGGCAACATGACGTTTTCCAGCGCATTCAGCGAGGGCACCAGGTGGAAAGACTGGAACACGAAACCCACGCTTTCCGCCCGCACGCCGGCGCGTCCGTCTTCATCCAGGTCCGACAGGTTGCTGCCATTAAGTAAAACGTGGCCGCTGCTCGGCAGGTCAAGACCGGCTAACAGCGCCAGCAGCGTGGATTTTCCGGCCCCGGACGGGCCGACGACCGCTACGGATTCGCCCGCAAAGATCTGGAAACTGACGTCCGATAATATGGTCAGAGTCCCTTCAGGGCTGCTAACCTGCTTGCTGAGCTTGCTGGCCTCAAGGACCACATCTTTTCCAACTGACTGATTTCCCATGCGAAGACTTCTTACTCTGATTGTTTTGTTAATGGCCGCGAATGCGCAGGGCACCCAGCCGCCGACGGTACTCGTGTTCGGGGATTCCCTGAGCGCCGGTTACGGTATTGACGTTGACCAATCGTGGACGGCTTTGTTGCAAGACCGGCTCAGAAACCTAGGGTACGAACATCGGGTCGTGAACGCCAGCATCAGCGGCGAAACGACCGAGGGCGGGGCCGCCCGCATCGACGCGGCACTGAGCAATTTTGCGCCGGACCTGATCATCCTCGAGCTCGGCGGCAACGACGGCCTGCGTGGCTTCCCGCCAGCGAGAATGAAAGGGAACCTGGAGACGATCATCCGGCAGTCACAGGCCTCCGGCGCTGCTGTCGTGCTGCTCGGCATCCGCATCCCGACAAACTACGGTCCGAGGTATACCGCTGCCTTCGAGTCCGTTTATCGTGAGGTCGCTGACACGCTCGATGTGAAGTGGATCGAGTTCTTCATGGAGGGTGTTGCGCTGAACGACGAGCTGCTGCAGGAGGATCGCATTCATCCGAATACCGAGGCGCAGTCGATTCTGCTCGAAAATGCATGGCCAATTATCAGCGCTACGCTCGATCGTGCGTTATGATTTAGGCGGGGCTTATAACAACAGACTATCGTGTCAAATAGTCAGGGGGATCATCTTGGAAAAGACGTGGCTTAAATCCTATCCGGAGGGCGTGCCGGCAGAAGTTCCGACACCGCCGTTTCGTTCAATACGCGAGCTCTTCGAGCACGGCTTCTCGCAATATCCGGATAACCCGGCCTATACGAACATGGGCCGGACTCTCACCTATGGAGACCTCGATCGCCTGTCGATGCAATTTGCCTGTTATCTGCAACAGACGATCGGACTGACACGGGGCGAACGCGTCGCCATCATGCTGCCGAATATCCTGCAGTACCCGGTTGCCATGTGCGGCATTTTTCGCGCCGGCCTGGTGGTCGTCAACGTCAATCCGATGTACACAGCGCGCGAACTCAAGCACCAACTCAAAGACTCCGGCGCCCGCTGCTGCATCATTCTCGAGAACTTCGCACACGTGCTCGAAGAAGTAATCGCGGACACCGACGTCGACCACGTCGTCACAACCGGTGTGGGCGATCTGTTGAGCTGGCCGAAGAGCTTCGTGACCAATTTTGCTCTGCGCCGCATCAAGAAGGCAGTACCTCCTTACAAGATTGCAAACAGCATCAAGTTCAAGGCCGCGCTGAAAGCCGGTGCCGGCAAGACTTTGGAGACGGTCGACATAGGCTTTGCCGATATTGCCTACTTGCAGTACACGGGTGGAACCACGGGCGTGTCGAAGGGCGCGATGCTGAGTCATCGCAACATGATCTACAACGTGCAGCAGACCATTACCTGGCAGGGTGACGCGTATGAGGGCGTTCACCCGATTATCGCCATTACCGCGCTGCCGCTTTATCACATCTTCTCGCTGCAGGGTAACTGCCTGACGGTAATGTCCCAGGGCGGCCTGAATGTGCTCATAACAAACCCCCGTGACTTCGAAGGATTCGCCAAGGAGATCGCGGAGTATCCTTTCAATATGTTCACGGGCGTCAACACAATGTTTTCTGCCTTGATGAACACACCCAGCTTCAAGGACATCGACTTCAGCAGCCTGCGTGTCTGTATCGGTGGCGGTACCGCTGTGCAACCGGCGGTCGCCAAGGACTGGAAGAAAGCGACCGGCGTTACGATCCTGCAAGGCTATGGCCTCACGGAAACCTCGCCGGCGGCCATTGTTTGCCGAATCGACTCGGAGTTTACCGGCACGATCGGCCTTCCGATCCCCTCGACCGAGGTCATGATTGCGGGGGACGATGGCAATCCGCTGCCAGCGGGGCAGGTTGGCGAAATCTGCATCAAGGGTCCACAGGTCATGGAGGGCTACTGGCAACGTCCGGCAGATACCGCTGAGGTGATGTTCCCGGGTGGCTGGCTGCGCACCGGTGACATCGGGCGCATGGACGATCGAGGGTATTTCTATATCGAAGATCGGAAGAAGGACATGATTCTGGTCTCCGGCTTCAATGTCTATCCCAATGAGATCGAGAACGTCGTGGTCGAGCTCGAGGGCGTACTCGAGGCGGCAGCGATCGGTATTCCTGATGAGCGCTCCGGCGAGATCGTCAAGATTTTCGTCGTGCGCAAGGATCCGACCCTGAGCGAAAAAGATATCCTCGATTATTGCCGTAAGCATCTCACGGGCTACAAACGTCCGAAGCGAGTGGAGTTTCGGGATGAGCTGCCGAAAACCAATGTCGGCAAGATTCTTCGCAGGGAACTTCGCGACTGATCGCTCCTGCGGCTATCGTGCGAGGCCACTGCGTGATTCGCAATACAGGGGGCTCTCCTGATGCCTGTTAACAAGATCATTTCCGTCGTGCCGCTGTTGTTGCTCGCGGCTGTCGTAGGCGCTGCTGTGCCCAAGCCTCTCGACCCGGTGCGGGTCGCCCCGCATATTTATGAGCTGGTCTTCGAGAATGAAAAGGTCCGGGTCCTTCGGCAGACAGTCCGCAACGGCGAAACGGCGCCACTGCATGCCCATCTCGATCGCGTCATGGTGTATCTGCAGTCCTGCGCATGGCTGGAAGACGATGGCCATGGGCGGAGAGAAGATGCAGCTGTTCAAGATTGGCGAGGCGGTCTGGGCGCCCGCTGAAACGCACGGCGGGGACAACGCCGGTGTTGTGCAGGAGTGCAAGATCCTCGAAATAGAGGTGTTGTAGGCGCGGCCGCATAGAAGATGGGAAAAGAGTTTCAGGAAATTGACGAACACATTCAGCGCTGGATCGAGAAGCAGCACATGTTCTTTGTATCGACCGCGCCTCTGGCTGGTGACGGCCTTGTTAACTGTTCGCCGAAGGGGCTCGACGGGCTGCGAGTATTGGGCCGACATCAGATTGCGTATGCGGATGCTGGTGGCAGCGGAATCGAGACGGTCGCGCATCTGAAAGAGAACGGCCGCATTGTCGTCATGCTGTGTGCTTTCGATGGGCCACCAAAGATATTTCGTTTTTACGGTACGGGCCGTGCCGTGGAACCGCACGATGCAGAGTTCGCATCCTTGGTGCCGTTGTTCCCGGGTATGCCGGCCATTCGAAACATCATCGTTGTTGATGTCGAACGTATTCGAGATGCCTGCGGCTACGGTGTGCCACTGTACGAGTTCAAGGGCGAACGCGAATCACTGGGCAATTTCGTTGCAGGCAAATCCGAGGATGAGATGCTTGATTATCGAAAGGAGAAAAATGCCGTCAGCCTCGATGGCATGCCCGGTTTGGATCTCGAAGCTATAGTTGGACCTGAATCCTGAGCGGTTTTTGCTGTTGCAACATTCGTCGGTTACTGGCTTCCTTTCGGCATGGACGATTTAGCCTTGTGGTCTCTCAGCCAGTCCAGCCATTTGCTTGTTGGTGTACGCGACGTGGCAAAGAACTCGTCCCGGTCGAATGAGCTCCAGAGGATGTCATAGGTTGCGTGGGCGACGGGGTCCAGTTTCGGGTCGGGCCGGCTTGCTTTTTTACCGCTGATCGCCCTGATGACGCCATCGCGGGCTGAGTCCAGGGCCTTGCGTGCCGTATCCGCGGTGAGGCCAAAATCGGAAACAAGCGCGTCGCAGGTTCGTTCGTCGGACCATCGGCCTTCGAGCGTACTGAGTAGCCATATCGCAAGCCCCCTGTAAGAGAGTTCGTCCCAGCTGAACACATCCTCGATACCGACATTGAAAAGACGTGCAATCCTGAACGCGCTTTCCAGCGACGGTGAATAACGATTCTGCTCAATCGCTATCACCGTCTGGCGGGTAACGCCGATGGCGTCGCCCAGCTGTTGCTGGGTCATGTCGCCGTGGCGCTCACGCAGGTCTTTTACGCAGTTGCTGATTGGAGGTTTGCGCGCCATTGGCTAGACCGAGGTCCGGTAGAAGATGATCTGGTAGACGTACTCCATGATCTGACCCACCATCAGGCTGGCAAATACCCCGTAAAAGAGCAGGTCGCCACTGCGCACGATCAGGTAGGCCCCCAGCGACATCACGACCCCGACGCCCGTAAAGTACGAAGAGTAGTGGCCGGCACGATCGAAAATGCTTCGTTCTCGCTCATCAGCCGCCGCATTGGCCTCTTTCGGCGCCAGGATACCGATGACGGTGTGACCGACGGCAGACAGAACGATCATGCACACCGTGTAGACGACGATCAGTCGCAGCAAAGGGGTCGCCAGCTGCCCGGTTTCGGATGAAATCGCGGCAACAACGTAGAAATAGGCAGCGCCCAGCGATAACAGCAGGAAGGCCATGATCCAGGCGGACTTCTCTTTGAAAGGCATGTTGTGTCTCCTATGTAAAAGATATTTAACATGGAGAATAGGATCAGCCGGGCGAGATGTCAAATATTTTTGACAAAGGATTGAGCGCATCGACGAATTCACGGTTTTCCGTAACTCTGATCGGTCCTGGTGCCGCCTGACAGGACGCAGGTATTACGGTTTTCCGTAAATATCGACGCTCCGGTCCCTTATTCCGCGGGAATACTGTGGTAGTTCGCCCTCATCAGCAGGCCGAAGCGCTCGAAACGGAATTCGACGTTGCCGTCCGATACCGGCACGGGAGGCACCTGCCCGGCAAGCACCCGGTCCAGATTGGTCTGCAGCTCGAGCAATAGCGCCGGATCGGCTTTTGGGGTGTTGTGCGCAGGAAATACGGCCTTGAGGCCGGGTGCCAGTGCGGCGAGCCTCGCCACGGACGCCTGGTAGGCAACGAGGTCCGTCTCCGGAAAGAACAGCCAGATAGGGCCTTCATAAAAGCTGTCACCCGACCAGAGGAAGCCGGCGCTCCTGTCCAGCAACGCGATGGAGTCATCCGTGTGCCCTGGCACCCGCAGGATCTCGAGCTGCCGTCCGCCAATATCGATGACGTCGCCGTCGGCGATTTCCTGGCTGATGGTAAACGGCTGTATCCGGTGATCGTCTTCCGTAACACCGGCAGGCAGGTCTTTGCAGCGCGCCTCGGGTGACACTTCCACCGAGAGTTCGTCGCTCTGCATGCCGCCTGTCCTCGCCAGCGTAAACGGTGTCGATACTGACAGGATCTCATCGAACTGGTGATTGCCGCCGATGTGATCGAAATGGCTGTGGGAGTTGATGACCCGCACCGGTTTGTCGGTGAGCTGATCGACGACCGCCCTGATGTCGCCAATGCCGTTGCCGGTGTCGAAAAGCACGGCAGCCTCCGCGCCGGCGATCAGGTAGGAAATAACTTCCTGCCATTGAAACGGCTCATAGATGGCGAAGATACCGGTTTCAACCTCGTAGACCTCGAACCAGTCGTTGCTCGCAGCATGCATCTGAAGATTCGCATAGGCGGGCCGTGGCAGGCGATCGCAGAAACTGCCCAGATCCGCGGCACTGGCGTAGGTCTCTGTTTGCCCGGCCTCCTTATCCGTGTAATTCGTGCAGCCATAACAGGCGGCCAGGCACAGGACTCCGATGAGAGACTTCTTTCCAGTTCGGCGCATAAAAGTATCCGGCTTTATCAGGAAGACAGTAACGAGTTTACCGCCTTTGAAGTTCGGGTTCTTTCTGGTGGCTTGATACAGGGCGGTGGAAACAGGTCGGTTCACTGCTAAGATCGACGCAATTAGACAGAGGTATCGCTATGACCAACTACAAACTGACTTATTTCGATTTCGACGGCGGTCGCGCAGAGCCGATCCGCATCGCGTTTCACGCGGCAGGCATCGACTTCGAAGATCACCGTATTTCATTTCCCGAGTTCGGCGAGATGCGCAGCAGCACACGTTTCAGCTCGGTACCGGTACTCGAGATCGATGGCGCGGCCATCACACAATCGAACGCCATATGTCGATACGTCGGCAAGATGGCCGGGCTGTATCCTGAAGACGATCTGCAGGCGCTGTATTGCGACGAAGCCATGGGTGCCATCGAGGACCTCCTGCACTACGTCGTGCATACCTTCGGTCTCGAGGGTGAAGACCTAAAACTGGCGCGCGAGAAACTCGTCGCCAGCTGGCTGTCGGTTTACCTGAAGGGGTTGGGCGAGTTACTGACGCATCGCGGTGGGAAGTACTTCGCGGACAATCGCATAACCGTCGCCGATCTCAAGGTCTATATGCAGACGAAGTCGCTGCTGGCCGGCACACTGGATCATGTCCCAGGCGATATCGTGCAGCGACTGGCACCGGGGCTGGTTACACACGTCGAACGCATCGAAAGCGACCCGATGGTGGTCGCGTATTACGCGTCTCGTAAGTAGACCCGATTACTCGTGATACTGCGGGCTGAACTCGTGGACCGCGTCGACCAGCACACCGAGGTGTTCCGGGTCGATATCGGGCGTGATGCCGTGCCCGAGATTGAAAACATGCCCGGGCCCCTTGCCGTAACTCGCCAGCGTGTCCGCGACACCCTTGCGGATTACCTCCGGGCTCTCGCGAAGAGTCGCCGGGTCCAGGTTGCCCTGTAACGCGACCTTGTCCTGGACGTAGCCGCGCGCGGTTGCGAGGTCGGTGGTCCAGTCGACGCCCAGCGCGTTGCAGCCGGTGTCGGACCATGTCGGCGAGCAACTCGCCCGCGCCCTTCGTGAACAGGATAACCGGGATGGGCTCTGCGCCCTTATCTGCGCGCGAGGTTGTCCACGATGGTCTGCATATTGGCGAGCGAGAATCGCCGGTAGTCGTCGGCCTCGAGCGCAGCGCCCCAGGTATCGAAGACCATGATGGCCTGTGCGCCGGCATCGATCTGGGCGTTCAGGTACTGAATGGTCGTTTCCGTGACAACGTCGAGTAACTGCAGCAGTGCATCCGGGTCTTCCTTTGCGAGCCCCTTGATGGTCGCAAAATCGCGGCTGGACCGGCCTTCTACCATGTACGTTGCTACCGTCCACGGACTGCCTGCAAAGCCAATCAGGGGCACCTGGCCATCGAGTGCTGTGCGAATCGTGCTGACGGCCTCGAATACATAGCCGAGCTCCGAGCCAACATCGGGAACGGACAGCTCGCGAATCGCTTTGGCGGTTTGCACCGGCCGCTTGAAACGCGGGCCCTCGCCGGGCGTAAAATAAAGGCCGAGACCGAGCGCGTCCGGCACCGTCAGGATGTCCGAGAACAGGATTGCCGCGTCCAGCTTGAAGCGTCGCAGCGGCTGCAGCGTTACTTCGCAAGCGAGTGGCGCATTGCGGCACAGGCTCATGAAGTCACCGGCCTCGGCACGCACCTCGCGGTATTCAGGCAGATAGCGGCCAGCCTGCCGCATTATCCATACCGGCGTTCGCGACACCGGCTTGCGCTGCAGCGCCCGCAGAAACAGGTCGTTCTTAAGCTCAGCCATCAGGCACCCACCTGTGCTGCGATGGATGCCTGCATCGCCTCAGCGGCGGCACGCGGACTCTCGGCGTCACGAATCGGGCGCCCGACAACGATGTAGTCGGCACCATTGGAGAAGGCGGTTTCAACCGTCACCACGCGCTTCTGATCACCCATCGGCTTGTTATCGACGGGGCGTATGCCCGGCGATATGACGAGCAGCTTGTTATCAACGTGCTCGCGGAGCTTCGGTACCTCGAGGCCCGATGAAATGACACCATCGCAACCGCTTTCCAGTGCGCGTTTGGCGCGCGACAAAACCAGCGCTTCCAGGTCGCAATCGAAGCCGAGATCGTCGAGGTCGCCGCGATCAAGGCTGGTCAAAACGGTCACGCCAAGCACCTTCAGGCTGTCGCCCTTGTTTTCGGCGGCCGCCTCCATGATTGACTGGTTGCCATGCACCGTTACGAACGAGGCGCCGCGGTCCTTAAGTGACCGTACGGCGGAGCCGACGGTAGCGGGAATGTCGAAAAATTTCAGGTCGCAGAAGACCTTCTTGTCTCGCGCCAGCATCCAGTCGAGCAGCTCGAAATACTCGCCGCTCATCATTAGTTCGAGACCGATCTTGTAAAACGTAACCGCGTCGCCGAGCTCCTCTGCCAGATCGCGCGCCCGAGCGCAGTCGGGGACGTCCATGGCAAAAATGAGGCGGTCTTTTGTTGGAATGTCTTTGTGCTTCATTCAGGCCCTGGGCTCCTATGTGACGCGGCGCATTCTAGCAGCCTGCGATGCTCTCGTGTGCGGCGATCGCATATCGATCCGTCATGCCGGCGATGTAGTCCGCGACGATGCGCGCCCTGCCGGGCTTATCGAGGCTCGCTGCCGCGTCGCCGAATTCGGGTGGCATCAACTGCACCTCGTTCATATACGCCGCGAACAGCTCTTCGATAATGATCTGCACTTTTTCTGTCATCGCAATCTTCTTCTCGTGGCGGTAGAGATGGCGATTGAGAAAGCGCTTCAGTGCGACATGCTGCTCGTATATCGGCTCCGACATCGAGACCAGGGGCTTGCCCGCTTCTCGCACATCGTCAATAGAGGCCGGGGCAAGCTGTTCGATCTGTCGCCGCGTCTCCTCGATCAGGTCCGTCACAACGGTGCCGATCATGCGACGAATGATCTCGTATATGAGGCGACGATCCTCGAGGTCCGGATACAGCCCGTGGACTTCCGTGTACTGCGTTTCAAACAGCGACTGCTCACGGAGCTGCCCCAGGCTGATCAGGCCCGCCCGAAAGCCGTCATCAACATCGTGGTTGTTATAGGCAATGGCGTCCGCGATATTCGCGAGCTGCGCCTCCAGGCCAGGCTGCTTTCTCTGCAAGAAACGCTCGCCGACATCTCCGAGTTCTCGTGCGTTACCGGCAGAGCAGTGTTTGAGGATGCCTTCCCGCGTTTCGAACATCAGGTTCAGGCCGGGGAAGTCGGCGTACTTGGCCTCGAGAACGTCGACAACCCTCAGTGACTGCAGGTTGTGTTCGAAGCCGCCGTAGTCCCGCATACAGGCGTTCAGCGTATCCTGGCCGGCGTGGCCAAACGGCGTGTGGCCGATGTCGTGGGCCAGGCAGATTGCCTCTGTCAGCGGCTCATTGAGATCGAGCGCGACAGCCACCGTACGCCCGATCTGTGACACTTCCAGAGAATGCGTCAGGCGCGTGCGATACAGGTCGCCCTCGTGGTTAACGAAGACCTGGGTCTTGTAGACCAGCCGCCGAAACCCTGTCGAATGGATGATGCGGTCACGATCCCGCTGGTACTCGCCACGATAGGCGGACGGCCGCTCGACGTATCTCCTGCCACGACTCTGTGTCTCGTTGGCGGCATAGGGCGCGCAGGCCGCTGTGGCCATCAGTCGCCGACTCCGAGCAGCGCTTCCAGGCGGTCGTGGTCGTAGTCACTGGTAACGTACGCATCACCGAGCGCGCGCAACAGCACGAATCTCAGCTGCTTGTTCTGCACCTTCTTGTCCATGCCCATCGACTCGAACCAGCGCTCACTGGCGATTGGCGGCGGCGCCGTGGGCAGCCCGGCCGAAGCGATGAGTTTCACAAGGCGCGTTAGCTCGCCGGCATCGATACCGCTGAGTTCGGAGGCCATCACCATGCCGGCAGCGACCGCCTCGCCGTGCAGCCAGTTGCCGTAGCCCAGGCTGTTCTCGATCGCATGCCCGAAGGTGTGCCCGAAGTTCAGGATGGCGCGGCGCCCGGATTCTCGCTCGTCCTCGGCAACCACCTCCGCCTTGAGCTCGCAGCAACGATGAATGGCATAAGCCAGTGTCTCGGGGTCCTGCTCCAGCAGGGCCTGCATGTTCGATTCCAGCCAGCTGAAAAACTCCGCATCGCAGATCGCACCGTACTTGATCACCTCGGCGAGCCCGGCGCTGAGTTCCCGCGGCGGCAGCGTTTGCAGCGTATCGGTGTCGATGAGCACGAGCACCGGCTGGTGAAACGCGCCAATAAGGTTCTTGCCTTTTTCGTGATTAACCCCGGTCTTGCCACCGACCGACGAATCCACTTGTGCGAGCAACGTCGTGGGCACCTGTAGAAACGCGACACCGCGCAGGTAACACGCCGCCGCAAAGCCCGCCATGTCGCCAACGACGCCGCCGCCGAGCGCGATGACGGTCGTGTCCCGATTAGCGCCTGAATCGACCAACTCATCGAGAACCGTCTGCAGCGTGGCTACGGTCTTATAGGATTCACCATCCGGTATGCAAATACTGCTGACGTTTGAGCCTTCGAGGTTAGGCAACAGCCGCTCAAGGTAAAGCGGTGCGACGGTATCGTTACTCACCACAAGGCAATCGGCCGAACGCAGATAGGGAGAGAGGTCGAAATTGCCGTCAAGGAGCGAACGCCCGATCAGGATCGGGTAGCTGCGGTCGCCGAGATTGACAGTCAACTCATTCATACGAGGCTAGGGTACAACAATGTAGGAGCGCGCCCCAGCGTGCCACGTGCCCTTGGGGTGCCACGTGCCCTCGGGGTGCCACGTGCCCTCGGGGTGCCACGTGCCCTCGGGGTGCTACGTGCCCTCGGGGTGCTACGTGCCTTCGGAGTGCCCTTGCGCCGCAAAGCAGCGCCACAGCCATCAGGCTGCCGGAGGTCTTGTCTCACAACGCGGCTGCGCGGGCTAAGAGATCTGCTGGATGATCTCGTTCGCGACGGAATGAACCTTGCGACCATCCGTTTCGACCACGATGTCGGCAATTTCCCGATACAGCGGATCGCGCACTTCCAGCAGGGACTCGAGAATCTCGCGGCGATCCCCGTTTTCGAGCATCGGCCGCTCTCTGCCACGATTGGTGCGCGCGAACTGTTGCTCCACCGTCGTGTAGAGATAAACGACGAAGCCTCGTCCGCCAAGATGGCTGCGACTCTGCTCATCCGCGATCGCACCGCCGCCGGTGGCCAACACCACACCGTCAATCTTTGTCAGATCGTCGATAGCCGCTGCTTCGCGCTTGCGAAAGCCGGCCTCTCCTTCCTTCTCAAAAATAAAAGGGATATCGACGCCGGTGCGCGACTCGATCTCGTCATCGCTGTCCATGAACGTCAGGTGCAATGTGCGCGCAAGCTGACGGCCAACGGCCGACTTGCCTGCGCCCATCGGGCCGACCAGGAAAATGTTCTTTGGGTGCTTCATTGGGTTGTTGAAAAGCCCTCAAAAGAGAAAGCCAACCCGAGGGTTGGCTCTCCATGACTTCAGTCAATCAGTTGATCAGTAAACCGTCGCGCCTTCCTCAAGAATCCGCGGCGTTACGAAGATCAGCAGCTCGGCCTTGTTGTCCAGGCGCTGCTTACTCCTGAAAAAAGTGCCCAAAAACGGAACGTCGCCAAGCACCGGAACCTTGGTAATAGTCTCACGACGTTCAGTCTCGTAGATACCGCCGAGCACAACCGTCTGCCCATTCGCGACAAGCACCTGCGTTTCTACCGAACGTGTATCGATACTCGGTACCGTGCCGCCAAGGCCGCCGGTCGAAATAATCTCACCGACGTTGTCCTTGCTGACGCGCAGATCCATGATGATATTGTTGTCAGGCGTGATCTGTGGCGTTACGACCAACTCCAGGACCGCTTCCTTGAACTGAATTGTCGTTGCACCCGAAGAGGCTGACTGCTGGTAAGGAATTTCCACACCCTGCTTGATCGTCGCTTCTTTCTGGTTTGCCGTAATAACGCGGGGCGTCGATACGATCTCACCACGGCCCTCAGCTTCCAGCGCAGTCAACTCCAGGTCAACCAGGTAATCACTCTCAAGTACCGCCAGCGAGAAGCGACCTGCCGCATTGCCAATCGGCAGCGCTACATTGTAGCGATTACTCAAGACTCGGCAATTCGAGCAGCGTGGTGCTGGCCGGATCCGCCAGGTTTTCGAGGTACGTACCGATCATGGTATCCGTACCTTGTCCGGTACCGGTGATAGTCGTCAGGCCCGTGCTGCTTTCATCGAAGGCAGTGACACCGAGGCGAACACCAAGATCACGACTGAAAGTCGTCATTGACGACAACGATGCGCGACTCGATCAAAACCTGCTTGATCGGTATATCGAGGGCACGAACCAGCCGACGAATGCTCTGCAGATTCTCTGCCGTATCCTGTACCAGCAGCGTGTTGGTGCGATCATCCACGCCAACGCTACCGCGGCCCGATGTCAAAGCGCTACCGCCGCTCTCCGCCATAATCAGTTGGGCGAGATCAGACGCCTTCGCATAATTGACCTGCAGGAACTCGGAATACAAAGGTTCGAGTTCGCTGATCGCGGCCCTCGCCTCGAGATCGGCCGTTTCACGAGCCGCAATCTCTTCCGCAGGCGCCACCATGATGACGTTGCCATTCTGGCGCATGTCCAGACCTTTGGTCGTCATTACGATATCCAGCGCCTGATCCCAGGGGACATTGCGCAAGCGCAGCGTTACGTTGCCCTGAACCGTATCGGACACAACGATGTTCTTGCCCGATGTCTCAGCCAACAGCTGCAGAACCGCGCGCGTCTCAATGTCCTGGAAGTTCAGCGTCAGGCGCTGACCTTCATATTCCTTGGTCTCCGAAAACAGGCTGGATTCCTCGGCGCTCTCTTCAGTCGCAGGGTTAATCTCGATCGTAAATTCGTTGTCGGACTGGTACGCAAGCTGCTCATACTTGCCGTCCGCCGATATGACGATCCGTGTATCCATATTTGTGCGCAACGTATCTACCGTCGTAACCGGTGTCGCGAAGTCCATCACGTCAAGACGACGCATCAGCTCTGCTGGCAGGCTGGTGTCCTTGAATACGGCAACGACTCGGCCACCTTCCTGGCGAATATCAACCGGGGTCGAAGGGTCCGTCAGGTTAACGACAACGCGACCGCCGCCATCGCGTGTGCGGCGGAAGTCAACGCCGGAAATGGCGCGGCTGCCGGGAGCTGCGTAGGAGCGAGACGCGGCTGCGGGTGCGCTGGCGAACTGGGTGGTATCAGCGCTGTATTCACCGCTCTCTCCGAGTATTACGGTAACCGTGTTGCCACTGCGACTCGTCTCGTATTCAACCATCGAGCCCAGGTTTAGTACGACGCGCGTGCGGCCATTTGCCTCTGCCGTCAGCACCGTATCCAGGGGGCCCAGATTGACATCCCGTCGGCGGGAACTCAGACCCAGCGTGGTGTCGGGCAGGTCGAGTGCAATCCTTGCGGGATTTTCGATCGTGAATGCCAGTGGCTCAGGCGCCGTATCACTCATGATTAGCTTCAGCTCGACGCGCTGGCCGGGCAGACTCTGCACCTGAATGTCCTGCAGCCGGTTACCTTCCTGAGCGCTTGCGCTAGCGCCCCAGAAAAGCAGCAAAGCTGCCTGTGCCAATGCGGCCAGTTTTAGCACCGATGTGCGACGACCGGCCGTCGGTTTGCTTTTGAGCATCATTCCAATTACTCCCAGTTCCATTCAGGTGTCAGTCTGCAAGACCGACTGCGGCATCTCTCTCGATGTAGCCGCCGATTCCATCAGAAATAATTTCGACCAGAGCGATTTCTGATTCAGAAATTTCGGTGATTCGTCCGTCATTTTGCCCGAGGTAGTTTCCGGGAGTGACTCGGTGAATCAAACCGTCCGAGGTCTGTAGGAGACCATACATTGTTTCGCCTATATAGAGCGTTCCAACCATGCCCAGCGAATCCAGAGGAAAGCTCTCCAGATACTCCCGGCTTCGGTCAAGATCGGGCCGTGCTCCACCGGAGCTGCTGGAGGCCTGTGGCGTATCCGGCACAAACGGTGAGCGGATACCCTGCGCATCAGCGACGTAAGTATAGACTTCGTAAGGCTTAATTTCGGGCAGCGGTTCGATACGACCACCGGGCCTCGCCTTGATTGTGTTTATGTACTGATCGAGATCGTCCATATCGCCCCCACATGCCGACAGCATGCAGGCCGATACGGCCACAATCAGTGCGTTCTTAATTACCAGGGAAGCGCGCATTATCAATTTGCCTCCTCGTCAAGGTAGCGGTAGGTCTTCGCTGTGACCTCGAGGCTTAGCTTGTCGAAACTCTGAGTGTCCTCACGCGAAATGTTGATGTCGTGAAGCGTCACGATTCGTGGCAGTGCAGCGATGCCGCTCACAAAGTTTCCGATCTCGTGATAGCTGCCAGTCAGCCGAATTGAAATCGGCTTCTCGGCGTAAAAATCTCTCGGAACCTCGCCTTGCGGTACAAACAGTTTTTCCTGCAATCCTGCGGCAAGACCTGTCTGGGAAATATCGACAATAAGGCTGGGTATTTCCGTTTTGCCCGGTAGCTGCCGGAGCATCGTGCCAAAAGACTGTTCGATCTGGGTGAGCTGCGCCTTGTAGTCATCGTAGTTCGCCGCCTTGCGCTGCTTGCTCTCAAACGTGATGCGCAGCTGCTCTTCCTCTTCCTGCACTCGCTCCAGTTGGGGCGCCTTGTCCTTGACAATAAACCAGTAGATTCCAAGGCCGGTTACCGCAACGAATATGATGGCGATGACGGCCGCGCGGAAAACCAGCGGCCAGCGACCAACGTCATTGACGTCAAGGCTCTGCAGTTCTTCTACGAGATTCATTCCGCGTCCTCCATCTCTGCGCCCGATCGCATCTGTTTCAGATAGACGACGAACTCGGCCTGTCGCGACGCGCCCGATTGGGTCGTTTCAACCCGTTCAACCTCAGGGTCACCCAGCCAGTCAGACGCGTCAATCTGGCGCATCAGCGCCGATACTCGCGTACTCGACTGTGCGATGCCGCGTATTTCAACGCGCGAGCCAGTTTGCTTCATGCCGGTCAGGTAGACACCCTCTGGCAACTGCCGTACGAGCTCTTCGAAAAGATGAACGATCTCGGGGCGACTTTTCTGCAGCTCCTCAATGATTTCCATGCGAGCAAGCAGTCGTTCCTTCTGGCGTTCGAGACCATCGATTTCCGTGATGCTCTTTTCAAGCTCTTTGATTTCGGTAGTCAGCCGTTGATTGCGGGATTGCTGGTTGTCGATCATCTGCGAGTACGTAAGCATCGTACCCATGACGACGGCGATCGCGACAATGACCGCGCCACCGGCAGCAACGCCGAAGTCTCGTTGACGTTTCTTCCGTTCAGCCTCGCGCCACGGGAGTAGATTAATACTAGGCATATTAGTCGAAGCTCCTCAGTGCAAGGCCGCAGGCCGTGAGTAACGCAGTTGCGTCCTTATTGACACCCTGTGATTTTGCTTTGGATGAAATCTTCATTTGTCCCAGCGGATCGCCGACCTCCGTCGGTATGCCTACACGGCTCGAAATTACGTCCGCGATGCCCGGAATATTAGCGCAGCCGCCGCAAACCAGGATCATGTCGGGCTGCTCGCGGCCGCCACCGGAGGCAAGATAGAACTGCAGCGAGCGGCTGACCTGCTGTGTCATGTCATCGATAAACGGTTCGAGAACTTCCGGCTGGTAGTTGCTGGGCAATCCACCCTGCTTCTTCGCGCGACCCGCGTCTTCCATCGATAATCCGTAAGTACGCATGATCTCTTCGGTCAGCTGCTGGCCACCGAAGTTGAAGTCGCGCGTGTAAACCACCTTGAGATCGGACAGGACGCTGAACGTGGTGCTGCTCGCGCCGATGTCAACGACGGCGACGGACTGTCCTATGCCTCCGTCGGGAATCTGGTGGCTAAGAAGCCGACACGCATTCTCGAGTGCGAAAGCCTCGACGTCGACGATCTGTGTTTCGAGGCCCGCGGCCCGGACTGCCGACTGGCGCTGATCGACGTTCTCGGTACGTGTCGCTACCAGCAACACGTCCATGAGCTCCGGGTCCTTTTCGTTCGGGCCTATCACCTCATAGTCGAAACTGACCTCTTCCATCGGAAATGGAATGTACTGGTCGGCCTGAATTTCGACCTGCCCCTCGAGATCCCTTGCTGAAAGACTCGACGGCATTTGAATGACCTTGGTAATGGCTGCATCACCACTGATTGCGACAGCCACGTCGCTTGCCTTGGCTCCAGCACGTTTGACGGCGCGTCGAATCGCTTCACCGACGGCTTTCGCGTCGACGATGGCTTTTTCGCTCACCGAACTGGGCGGAGTAGGCTCTGCTGAATAGGACTCAACCCGATAGCGCTTGCCGCTCTGCGACAGCTCGATCAGTTTGACCGACGATGTCGTGATATCGAGGCCCAGCAATGGCGGTTTTTTATTGCCAAAAAGCACGTTTTTTTCCTTCTAAGTCGGTAAGTTGCGAGTCAAACGTAGGTTGGACCTGAGCAAAGCGATTTAACTATATATCAATAAAATGTTAAATAAAACGTGACTTTGTTCACGATCCACAGATCCCTATAGTACTGCCCACTTGTAACAACATTCCGTGAACCAGTCGGCGCCTCGGCATGAGACTCGTTATTGCAGCATTCAGCAAAGCACGTCTATCATCGGCCGCCGACCATCAACAGGCGCCACCCTTGTCTCCAAAATGCCATATTTCCTGCACCTGCCGAACATGACGTTACCTTTTAATAGGGCCAGCCTGCGCCTCAGAAAACGGGGACATACAGCGGAAAACGCCAGCTAATATGCTTAAACCACGGAAAACAAACAAGAAACCACGTCACATTCGGCGTCGCCGGCTGTTTCGCGCGATCGTACTGCTGCTTGGCCTGGGCCTGTCAGCGACGATCGGCGGGGTCGCAGCCGTTATCGGCGCCTACTATTTCGTAGCGCCAGGGCTGCCCCAAGCAGAGACTATTCGGGATATCCCGCTGCAAATCCCGCTGCGCATTTTCAGTCGCGACGGCTACCTGATTTCCGAGATTGGCGAACGACGCCGCATCCTCGTGACCTTTGACGATTTGCCAGCTCATGTCGTGCACGCGTTTATTTCCGCGGAGGATCGGCGTTTTTTCGAGCACCCCGGCATCGACTACCAGGGTATCTTGCGATCTTTCGCGCGATTGCTGCGGAGTGGAGAAATCAGCGGCGGCGGCAGCACGCTCACACAGCAGCTGGCGCGCGACTATTTCCTCACTCGAGAACAGCTGTATACGCGAAAACTGCGCGAGGCATTTCTCGCCTACAAGATCGAGCAGGAATTTACAAAGGAACAGATCATGGCGCTGTTCCTCAACAAGATGTTCTTTGGACAGCGCGCCTACGGGGTCGCCGCGGCGGCGCAGGTCTATTTCAACAAGCCGCTCAAAGACCTCAACCCGGCCGAAGCGGCGACACTCGCGGGCGTATTGCCGGCGCCCTCACGATACAACCCGGTCTATAGCGCGGCAAACGCAACAGTGCGACGCAGCTATGTGCTTGGTCGCATGCTCGAACTGGATTACATCGATAAGGCCTTGTATGAGGAATCGATGGCGTTGCCGATGGAATCGCAACTGCATGGCGCCGCCGTCGAATTGAATGCGCCTAACGTCGCCGAGATGGTGCGTAGTGAAATGTTGCGGCGCTACGGCGAGGACACCTACACGGCAGGTTTCCAGGTTGTGACGACTCTTGACTCGAACCTGCAGACTGCCGCCAATTACGCATTGAGGAACGGCTTGCTCGAGTTTACCCGGCGGCGCGGCTATCGCGGCCCGACCAAAACCATAGAGCTCGACGCCGCGTTGCTCGCGTCACCGTTCGAAGAATGGCCGCTGGAGATTCGCGAGTCGCTCGAACAGTATGCGCCCGGTGGCCTTTCAATAGCGCTGGTTAAAGAGGTTTCGGACAACAACTCTGCGCGAATAGTTTTCAGCGGCGGCGTGGAGGCGGCACTGCCCTGGGCCGGCATCCTCTGGGCCAAGCCATTTATAGATCGAGAGACGACCGGAGCTGCGCCGGAAAAAGCTGAAGACGTCCTGTCGGTTGGCGACCTGATTTACGTCATGCCGACCACCAACGGCAGCTGGGCGCTCGCCCAGGTTCCCGAAGCGCAGGGTGCCGTTGTTTCCATCGACCCTTATGACGGTGCCGTCGGCGCACTCACTGGCGGTTTCGATTTCACGATGAGCAAGTTCAACCGGGCGCGACAAGCCTACCGACAGCCCGGCTCATCGTTTAAACCGTTCATTTACTCTGCCGCGCTGGAGCAAGGCAATACGCCGGCGACCGTTATACTCGATGCGCCGGTCGTCATAAATTCGTCGGAGCTCGAGGCTGTCTGGCGCCCGATCAACTACAGCGGCCGGTTCTATGGCCCGACGCGCATGCGCGAGGCGCTGGTTCGCTCAATGAACCTGGTCTCGGTGCGGTTGCTGCTATTCGAAACGGGCGTCGGCAACGCCGTGCGCCACATTGCGAAATTCGGCTTCGGGGACGCCGCGCTGCCGCGCAACGGTTCCCTTGCTTTGGGCGGTGGCGCTGCATCACCGCTGGATATGGCGCAGGGCTACGCAGCGATTGCGAACGGGGGGCACGCTATCAAGCCTTACGTGATCGACGCGATATACGGGCCAGAGGGTGAGACGCTTTACCGGGCCGAGCCGGCCGTAGTCTGTGACGCGTGTCTCGCGAAGGAAACGAAGGACTATTTCTCGCTCGCGCCGGCACCGGCCATGACGCTCGAGGAGATGGCAGATGTCGCGCTTGACTACAGGCCAGACGCTGCCGTCGCTCCGGAACTTTTCGAGGGCATCAATGTTGCGCCACAGACGGTCAGCCCGCAGAACATTTTTCTCGTGCAGGACATGATGCGTGACGTTATCCGCAGAGGCACCGGCCGACGCGCCATGGCACTGGGTCGACGTGACCTCTCCGGCAAGACAGGAACCTCGAATGATCGACGCGATGCCTGGTTCGGCGGTTTCAACGGCGACCTCGCCAGTATCGTCTGGGTCGGTTACGACGACGACCTGCCGCTCGGTCCGGGCGAAGAGGGCTCGCGGACGGCGCTACCGATCTGGATAGAGTTTTCTCGCCTTGCGCTGGCCGGCGTGCCAGAAAACCAGATGCCAATGCCCGAGGGAATCGTCTCCGTGAGAATCGATCGCGCAACGGGCTGCCCTGCTCGTGCGGGACAGGGTAACGCTGTATTCGAGGTGTTCCGCGAGGGTAATGTGCCCACCTGTGAGTTCGGCGATGCGGCGGCCGACATATTCAACAATGCGTCCGGCATCGATGCCCCACCCGAGGACGAGCCTGAGGACGAGGAAGAAGAGTCACTCTTCTAATAAACCTCCAACTGGTTGATTCGCGTTGGCGAATCGGCCCGGGAGCCGTGGTTTACAAACGAAATGGATTGCGCGCCCGTCGGGCCGACACAGTATTGCGACGCCTGGCGGTGACACGGTCATTACCTTCGAACCGAGCCTTGTATCGGCCCAACCGGACATACAAAGCAGTCGAGAAACAGCTGATCAGAGGTTCCCGAATGGCCCGGCAAAAAAACAACGATACCGAACGAGCCCGAAAACTCGTCGCCCAGGAGGCTGCCCGGATTATTGTCGATCACGGCGTGCGCGACTATCGGCTGGCGAAGCAGAAAGCGGCAGACCGGCTGGGAATCGTTGGTCGCGGCGCACTACCCGGCAACGCGGAAGTTGAAACCGCTGTCGCCGAGCATCTCGAAATCTTTGGCCGCGAATCCCACGCCGATCACCTGCGCCTCATGCGGGTGGCCGCGCTGTCTGCAATGGAGCTGCTGGTTTCATTTACACCTCGGCTCGTCGGCCCCGTGCTGGTCGGCACTGCTGACGAGAATTCGGCGGTCAATCTGCATGTCTTCGCCGACAGTCCCGAGGCCATCGCCATGGAGCTCTCGCATATTGGCATCAGTTATCGTCCTTTCGAGCGCCGCTTGAAGAGCCGGCGAAATCGCGTCGAGACGTATGCCGGCTTCGAGTTTCATCACAGCAACAGTGCGATCCAGGCAACCGTGTTTCCAGTTGATGGTATTCGCCAGGCGCCGATGAGCCCTATCGATGGCAAGCCGATGAAACGAGCTGGATCGGACGTCGTTCAGCAACTCCTCGAGCACGTCTGACTTAGTCCCCGAAAGGGGGCCGGGCTGCGGGGCCGGCCTGAAACACGACGTCGGGCTGTAGTTGGTGCAGTAGCCGGCCCGGAGAGCCACGCGATCGGCATCTTTTCTTTCTGGCGAGGCCACCAAAGCAAGAAGAGCTCCGTAGTCGGAGCTCTTCGCTCGGGTTTGTGAACGTGAGCGGTGTTACCGCTTTTCGATTGCCATGTAATCGCGTGCCGGGGCGCCGGTGTACAGCTGACGCGGACGCGCAATCTTGCCTGAAGGATCGGAGATCATTTCACGCCAGTGCGCCGCCCAACCGACTGATCGGCCAAGCGCAAACATCACTGTAAACATCGACGTGGGAATCCCAAGTGCCCGGTAAATAATGCCGGAGTAGAAGTCGACGTTGGGGTAGAGATTCTTCTCTACGAAATAATCGTCCTTGAGCGCAACCTGCTCAAGCTCCTGCGCAAGATCGAACAATGGTGTGTCTTTGCGATCGAGTTTCTGCAAGACCTTGTAACACATCTCCCGGATAATGGTCGCTCGCGGGTCGAAGTTCTTGTAAACGCGGTGGCCAAAGCCCATCAGGCGGAATGGATCCGACTTGTCCTTTGCTTTCGCAACGTATTTTGAAATCTGACTCGGGTCACCGATCTCCTCGAGCATTTCGAGCACGGCCTCGTTGGCACCGCCATGTGCCGGACCCCAGAGGGCCGATACGCCTGCCGCTATAGCGGAGTAAGGATTTGCGCCGGAACTCGCCGCCATTCTCACCGTTGATGTCGAGCAGTTTTGTTCATGGTCTGCATGCAGAATGAACAGCAGGTCGAGCGCTTCGGCGGCAACCTCGTCCACCTCGTACGGCTCGGCCGGAACCGCGAACAACATGTGCAACACGTTCTGCGCGTAGTTCAGGTCATTGCGCGGATAGATGAATGGCTGACCGACATTGTGTTTGTAGGCCGCAGCAGCAATCGTCGGCAACTTGGCCAGAATCCGGTGCGCGAAAATGTCACGGTGCGCGGGATTCGTCGCGTCCATTTCATTGTGATAGTAAGCCGACATGGAGCCTACGACGGACGACAGCATGGCCATTGGATGCGCGTCGTAACGAAAGCCCTTGAAGAAATTCAGCATGCCTTCATTGAGCATCGTATGTGTACGAATGGTGTTGTCGAACTTCTTCAGTTCGCCCACCGTTGGGAGCTCGCCCCTCAATAACAGGTAGGCCACCTCAATAAAGCTGGAGTTAGCTGCCAGCTGTTCGACCGGGTAGCCCCGGTACATGAGGATGCCCTTCTCCCCGTCGATGAACGTGATGTCGGACTCACAGCTACCGGTCGACACGAAGCCAGGATCATAGGTGAAGACGCCCTGTTCCTTATACAACTTCGCGATATCGATGACATCCGGTCCAGTTGTTCCTGTGCGTACCGGTAAGTTCGATTCGGTGCCGCTCGGGCTGATCAGGCGAAATCCATCGTCGCTCATCGTTACTCCTTTAGGGTTGACTCTAAAAAAACATTACGAGCATAGCAGAGCATCACGACTCTGGAAGTCGTGGAAGTACGCAGGTGTAACCCGGGTGCTGCCGAGGCAGCGGCTGGGCCTGGCTTACTTGCTGTCCGCGGCTGAACCCATTCCGTATTTCTTGCGGAATTTGTCGACCCGGCCGCCCGTGTCAACGATCTTCTGCTTGCCGGTGTAGAACGGGTGGCAGGAAGAGCAAACCTCTATAAGGAGGTCCTCACCAAGCGTGGAGCGCGTCGTAAATTCGTTGCCACAACTACAGGTAACCTTGGTGGCGGTGTAATTGGGGTGAATATCGGCTTTCATCTTAGCTCTCCGGAGCGCGCTACTTGGGGAAAAGGCCGCGTAGGATATAGCGAAGTGCCTGCCGCCGCAAGCCCCGATTGTTATCCACAGAACCTGTGGATAAGACTGTGGATGCAAATTGAGTGGATGCCCTAAGGTGCGGATTTTCAAGCAGCCCTGTCAATTTGACTATTTTGTGTCCATTTTCGTTTATCTAGGAAAAACAGTTGCTTATGGGCCCTTTACGACACTCAGAGTGAATTCGGAGGCCTGATACGCTGAAATTTAAGGCTCCGACGAATCCTTGTGCATAAATGAACACTGCGGAAACTTCTTCCGTGGCGACCAGCCATGCCCAAAAGGCCGCGAAATGTCCGCGACTAGAATGCCTCAACGGCACTTTTTCGGTCGGTCCCGGGCAGAAACTCGGCCTGCAGGTCATTGAGGAAACGCTGTCCCAGGGACGTTGGCCGCCAGACTGCCTGATCATCGCGCGAAACCAGCCCCTTCTCACGGGCCGGCCTCATAATCCTGTCCAGGTCGCCGGCGCTGCCGCCGGTCCTTGCCGCGAACACAGATTCGCTGAACCCGTCGGTCAGGCGCAGCGCATTGAGCATGAATTCGAACACGATGTCGCTTTTCGGCAGCGGCGCGAGCCCCGGCGCAGCCGCTCCGGATTCGATGGTTGTCATGTACTGCAGCGGGTTCAGCGGCTTTATGTAACGGAATACGCCGCTCGCATTGCTGAATTTTCCATGCGCGCCGGCGCCCACCGCCAGGTAGTCGCCGAATAACCAGTAATTCAGGTTGTGCCGACAGTGCTGCCGATCACGCGCGTAGGCGGAGACTTCGTACTGCAGGTAACCGTGGTCGGCCAGCAACGCCTGGCCGAGGTCCTGCATCTCCCACGCTGTTTCGTCGTCCGGCAGGTCCGCTGGCGGTCGTGCATAGAAGATTGTGTTCGGCTCCAGCGTCAACTGGTACCACGAGAGGTGCGCCGGCTCGAGCTCCATGGCCGCCCGCAGATCATCGAGCGCCGCGGCGACGCCCTGGCCGGGCAGCCCGTGCATCAGGTCGATGTTGATGTTTTCGAACCCTGCGCTGCGCGCGTCACGGACGGCGCGCACGATGTCATCGCTGCTGTGAATTCGCCCAATCTTCTTCAGCAGTTCATCGTTGAAGCTCTGACCCCCGAATGACAGGCGGTTGACTCCGGCGTCACGATACCCGGCCGGATCACCACATTCGACGGTGCCCGGGTTCGCCTCCATCGTAATCTCCGCGTCCGGGACCAGCGTGAAATTGTCGCGCACGCCGCGCAGCAATCTCGCAATTTCCCCGGGCGAGAACAGGCTCGGCGTGCCTCCGCCGAGGAAAACACTCTCGACGGGTCGTTCGGCAGCTCTGCTGGCCTCGGATTCGAGATCCCGCAGCACAGCATCCAGGTAACGCTGCCGCGGCGCCGCGTCTCCGGCAGCATGCGAGTTGAAGTCACAGTATGGACACTTCTGCACGCACCACGGCAGATGCACGTACAGAGACAGTGGCGGGATCATTCGTAGCGTTGTTCTAGCTGGCAGACGAGTGCGCGCAGCGCCTGCCCCCGATGGCTGCGCGCGTTCTTTTGCGCTGGCGTAAGCTCTGCGGAACTGAGCCCGCTTTCCGGATCGAGGAATATGGGGTCGTAGCCGAAGCCACCGTCACCCTGGCGTGCCTTCAACAACGAGCCGTGCCAGACCCCCTCCGCAACGAGGGCGTCCGTTTCGCCGGGACTCACAAACGTCGCCACACAGTGAAACGCCGCGCCACGGTTTTCATCGCAGACATCAGCGACTTCCTCGAGCAGCTTGTCGACGTTTTCGTCATCGGTCGCGTTTTCGCCGGCGTAACGTGCCGAGTAGACACCCGGACGCCCACCCAGGGCGTCAACGGCAATACCGGAATCATCAGCGATGGCGGGAAGCCCCGTGGCATCCGCGGCATGTCGCGCCTTCAGAAGCGAGTTTTCTGCGAAGGTGGTGCCAGTCTCGTCGGCGTCGCTGACACCGAGTTCGGACTGGGCGATGACCTCCACTGCAAGCCCCTCGAGCAAGCGCCGGATTTCGGCAAGCTTGCCGGCATTGCCGCTGGCCATGACGATTTTCTTCGGCGGCAGACTCACCGGACCGCGGCGTTTATCGCCTCGTTCTGAGCGACGAGGATATCGTCAATGCCGAGTCGGGCCAGGCCGATCATTGCGTTGAATTCATCGTCGGTGAACGCGTGCCCTTCGGCGGTTCCCTGCACCTCGATGAACCGACCGGCATCGTTCATGACGATGTTCATATCCGTTTCTGCCTCGGAGTCCTCGGCGTAGTCGAGATCCAGAACCGGCACGCCGCGGTAGATACCGACCGATATGGCAGCGACCTGTCCGTGCAGCGGGTTCTTCTTGAGCCGCCCCTTCTTTTGCAGCCGCTGCATGGCAATAGCAAGCGCGACATAAGCGCCGCTGATCGATGCCGTGCGTGTACCACCGTCTGCCTGGATGACGTCGCAGTCGAGCATTACGGAGCGCTCGCCCAGCGCCTCGAGATCGGTAATCGCTCGAAGGGAACGGCCGATTAGCCGCTGGATTTCGAGCGTACGTCCACCCTGTTTGCCGCGCGATGCCTCGCGGCCCGAACGCGTGTGCGTCGCTCGCGGCAACATGCCGTATTCGCCGGTAACCCAGCCTCGACCGCTATTGCGCATCCAGGCCGGCACGCGCTCCTCGATACTGGCCGTACACAACACACGCGTATCGCCAAAAGAAGCCAGCACGCTACCCTCTGCATGTTTCGTATAGTCCGCGACAAACTGAAGTTCGCGCATTTGTGATACTTCGCGACCGCTCGGGCGCATGTTGACTCTCCTGTCCACAGTCAGACCAGCGCCTAACCGTCAATCCACCTTAACGCGGTACCCGTCGTATTGTCACTGTATGGCGCGTTGACGCTCAACGCTTTAACGCTCAGCGATTTCAGGTTGTCCGAAAGATTGTCCTTGCCGGGGGTTCCGATCTCGGCCATGTCGAAATCATTGAGCCCCGACCACAATCCGTCGGAACAGGCGAGCAGAACGTCGCCAGGGCTGAGCTTGATCTTGTCCGTAATACTCATGTCCGGAACCGGCGCGTCACCGCCGATGCAACACTCGACAAAATTGCGCATCGGATGGTCTTTGGCCTCTTCCTCCGTGATCGCGCCCTCCTGGATCAATACCTCGACGTGACTGTGATCGCGTGACCGCATCCGCACCTGGCCATCGCGGACCTGGTAGATGCGGCTGTCACCGATATGCGCCCAGAAAGCACCGCCCTCCTGTACCAGGCAAATCGCACAGGTGGCGCGAGGTCGAAAATCGACCGCGAGGTCCTGTCCCAGGCCAACCACTTCGTCGTGAGCGCGAGACAAGGCCTTGTAAAGGAAACCCTGCGGATCGAAAAGGGGTAGCGCAGCGGTCATGAAAAGGTCCTGCACCACCTTGAGTCCGGTCGCAGCTGCCTGTGCACCGTCCGAGTGTCCGCCCATGCCGTCAAATACCAGCATCAGCGCCGCATCCTCGGCGACGACGACGGCGGCCCTGTCCTGGTTGTCCTGGCGGTCCCCGAGTGCAGAAACCTTGGCGTATTCGATTTTCATGACATTACGGTGATGATCATTGGCCTTCGACGGGGACCAGAGCTTAGAATGGCCGTCCTCTGAAAAACGTGATCCAGGCAACACACTGCGGCATTACCGGGAGAAGGATGCTGATGTTACACAGTATGACAGGCTTCGCGCGAGAGTCGGTTGAAACGAGTATTGGCACGTTGACCTGGGAAATTCGCGCGGTCAATCACCGCTATCTCGATGTGCAGTTCAAACTGCCCGAAGACCTGCGCCCGAAGGAGCAGTTGTTCCGCCAACAGGCGAGCGCCGTCCTGGCTCGTGGCAAAGTCGAGTGCGCGCTGTATTTTCGCCGCGCCGTCAATCAGGATAATGAGCTCAAGCTGGATACCGGGCTTGTCGAGCTGATCGGTCACCGGATCTCCGAGCTAACCGCAAAACTCCCGAACGTCGCTGCCGCCAATCCGGTCGAGATACTGCGCTGGCCTGGCGTCATCGTCCAAACCGAACTGGATACCGAACCGCTGTTCGAGCACGCCATCGAGCTGCTGGAAAAAACGCTGGGCGCGTTGAACACAATGCGCGCAAGTGAGGGCGAACGTATTGTCGCGATGCTCCACTCGCGCTGCGCCGATATCGCGGAAATTTCCACAAGCGTAAAGCAGCGCATGCCAGAGGTACTCCAGGCAACGCGCGCGAAACAGAAAGAACGCATAGAGAAGCTAAATATCGAAGCGGACCCAACGCGCCTTGAACTGGAAATCGCCCTGGTGGCGCAGAAGATCGACGTCGACGAAGAACTCGATCGCCTGGAAAGCCATCTCGTCGAGATTCGTGATTCGATCAGCAGCGGCAAACCGGTGGGTCGACGCCTCGATTTCCTGATGCAGGAACTCAATCGCGAGGCCAACACGCTTGGTTCGAAGTCTGCTGATGCAGAAACCACCAAAGCCGCTGTCGACCTTAAGGTCCTGATCGAACAGATGCGCGAGCAGATCCAGAACGTCGAGTAAACACCAGTGCCGAAGAACAACGCGAAGCTGTTTGTCATTGCGGCGCCCTCAGGCGCAGGCAAGACGACCATTGTCAAAGCGCTGGTCGCCCGCAACCCTGGGCTCAGGTTTTCAATCTCCTACACGACACGACAGAAGCGGCGCACAGAGGTGCACGGTGTCGATTACCTGTTTGTCGATGTCGAAGAATTGGAGCAGCTGAAAGCCCAGGGCGAATTGCTTGAGTTCGCCGAGGTATTCGACAATTTCTACGCGACGAGCCGCAGCCAGGTCGAGAAACACCTGGCCGAGGGTCAGAATGTCATCCTCGAAATCGACTGGCAGGGCGCCAGGCAGGTTCGGAAATCGATGCCCGAGTGCATCACTATATTCATCCTGCCGCCGTCACTTCTGGAGCTCGAAAGGCGACTACGGGATCGCCGCACGGACAGCCCGGAGGTCATCGAACGGCGGCTCCGCGATGCGCTGCGCGATATGGGCCACTGGGACGAGTTCGACTACGTGATCATCAACGATCGGCTCGAGCAGGCTGTCAGCGACCTCGAAAACATACTGGCTGGTAGCGGGGAGTCCTGCGCTTGCGCCAATGTCGGGCTGCGACGCACCATCTCCGGGATCATTGGCTAGCGACGCGACACGTTCATATAGCGTTTGGTTATATGCTATCGATCGGCACCGGTTCCGTTAACTACACTGGCTGCTCTCGTAATCCGGGCCCGGCGGGCCTCACTGACAGGACATTGACTCATGGCCAGAATCACGGTCGAAGATTGCCTCGAAAATATCGATAACATTTTTGAGATGGTGCTGGTAGCTGCCAAGCGCGCGCGCCGTGTCGCTCATGGGGCAGACCCGATGGTCGAGCTGGAAAACGACAAGCCCACGGTAATTGCGCTTCGCGAGATCGCCGAGGGTCACATCACACCGGCGATTCTCGAAGAGGTCGATCAACCTTCGGTCGACGACCTGATGGGCTCTCCTGAGGCCGCAGAAGACATCCTGCCAGTTCGCGGCATTTCTATCGGCGATTAGGCCCGACACCCACGGGGCCCGCGTTCTCGAACGCCGGGCTCCCCGTTGCGCAGTTATTACCGCTATTATCAGGGCATGGACTACGCGGCAACTCTTCTCTCCAGGCTACCCGGCGCCTCGAAACGCGACAACGGGATGCGCCGGCTGGTGGAGACTCTGAAGGACTACCTGCCCGACGAACACGTGGAGCAGGTCGTGAAGGCCTACGAGTTCGGCGCCGACGCGCACGAAGGGCAGACTCGCAAATCCGGCGAGCCGTATATAACGCATCCCGTAGCGGTGGCCCAGGAGCTCGCCGAAATGCGCCTCGATAGCCAGGCTATCTGCGCCGCCATTTTGCACGACGTCGTAGAGGATACGCCCGCCTCACTCGAAGACATTGAAGAGCTGTTCGGCCCGGAAGTCGCGCAGCTTGTCGATGCCGTCAGCAAGCTTGACCAGATTCAGTTTCGCAGTCGCGCCGAGGCCCAGGCCGAAAGCTTCCGCAAAATGATGCTGGCAATGATCGAGGACATTCGCGTCATCCTCGTCAAGCTGTCCGACAGGCTGCACAACATGCAGACACTCGGTTCGATGCCAGTTGCGAAAAAGAAGCGCATTGCGCGCGAGACGCTGGACATCTACGCACCTATCGCAAACCGGCTCGGCATCAATCGGATGAAGATCGAGCTCGAAGACCTGGGCTTCATGCACCTGCACCCTTACCGCTATCGGGTACTCGAGAATGCGCTAAAGAAAAGCAAGGGAAGTCAGCGCCAGATCGTCAAGCGCATCACCGAGGAATTCAGCAAGGCGATGGCCGAGGAGGGCATCTCGGGTCAGGTGGTCGGGCGAGAGAAGCACCTGTACAGCATTTACAGAAAAATGAACGAGAAGAAGCGGGCGCTCTCCGACATTGTCGACGTATACGGCTTTCGCGTAATCGTCGACGATGTGAATACCTGTTACCAGGCGCTGGGACTCATTCATGCGCTGTACAAACCGATGCCAGGCCGCTTCAAGGATTACATAGCAATACCGCGTATTAACGGATACCAGTCGCTGCATACGACGCTGTTCGGGCCCAAGGGCATGCCGCTGGAAGTCCAGATTCGAACCCGCGACATGGACCGTGTCGCAGAGGCCGGCGTCGCCTCGCATTGGATCTACAAGGCGGACGAAAAAGCCGATGCAACGCCGCAGCGCCGGGCAAGGGAGTGGCTCGCAAACCTCGCGGAAATCCAGCAGTCGGGCACTTCCGAGGAGTTTCTCGAAAGCGTCAAGGTGGACCTGTTCCCGGACAAGATCTACGTGTTTACACCCAAGGGCGACATCATGCCGCTGCCGAAAGGAGCGACGACCGTGGACTTCGCCTACGCGGTGCACACCGACATCGGCAATCGCTGCGTTTCCGCCAAGATTGATCGTGGGCTGGTGCCACTTAGGACACCATTGCAGAACGGCCAGACCGTAGAAATCATCACCTCGCGCGGCGCCAAACCAAATCCGAACTGGCTGACATTCGTGCGTTCCGCCAAGGCACGCACCGCCATCCGCAACCATATGAAGAACCTGCGTACGGTTGAATCCGTTGACCTCGGCAGGCGCCTGCTAGACAAGTCACTCAAGGATCTGGGTTCGTCTTTGCGCAAAGTTGGCAAGGTACGCCTGGCCAGCGCGCTCGAAGAGCTCGGGCTTAACACCACCGCAGAGCTGTTCGAGCAGCTGGGTCTCGGGGAACGGCTGGCGCCGCTAACCGCGCGCATGCTGGTTGGCGTCGACGCCTCGGGTGAGACGGACGAAAGAGAGGCCAGCCTTATTATCGCGGGCACGGAAGGCATGGTGGTCAGCTACGGCAAGTGTTGTTACCCGATCCCCGGCGACGAGGTGATGGGCTATCTGACTGCGGGTCGAGGCGTCGTCGTCCACAGGAACAATTGCGGCAACCTGAGGATCTTCCGTAAACAGCCAGAGAAGTGGATTACGGTGACCTGGGAAACGGGGCTCGACAAGGACTTCTCATCACAGATCCAGGCCGAAACCAGTAACCGAACAGGCGTACTGGCGGAAGTCGCCGCGACCATCGCAGACTGCGGCTCGAATATCGAACAGGTTGAGGTACTCGGCCGACATGACGATTGCTCCGTTCTATCGTTCCTTCTGACGGTGAAGGACCGTACCCATCTTGCACGAATAATGCGTAGCGTACGCAAGATGCCAAACGTTATGAAAGTTACGCGTGAGTGCGCGTAGCCAGAAACCTTTCTTTTCCAGGATGCACTATGAGCAAGCAAGCTATTCACACAGACCGGGCGCCGGCGGCGATAGGGACCTATTCGCAGGCTGCGCAAGCCGGAAACCTCTTGTTTCTGTCCGGCCAGATCCCCCTCGTTCCTGACACCATGGAAATCGTTGCCGGAGATTTCGAGGCGCGTGCTCGCCAGGTGTTCTCGAACCTCGAGGCTGTCGCCAAGGCGGCCGGCGGCACGCTCGATGACGTTGTCAAAGTTACCGTGTTCCTGACCGACCTCGATAACTTCGCGACCGTCAACGCGGTCATGGAGGACTTCTTTGGCGAACCCTACCCGGCGCGCGCCGCCGTTGGCGTTGCCGCGCTGCCGAAAGGTGTGGATGTTGAGGCAGACGCCATCCTGGTCTTGTAAGCCGCTGCTCCGTCTTCCCGCTTCAGACCACCGACCGTCGCTGCCCGAGACGCATTGATTGTGGATCCTCACTCAGACCTGACCGCACTCAAGGGCGTTGGCCCGTCGCTTGCCAGGAAGCTGGAAAAGCTGGGGCTGTTCCGCGTCGAGGATCTGCTGTTCCTGTTGCCACTACGGTACGAGGATAGAACACAGCTCGTCAGGATCGGGGCGCTCGTGCCGGGGCAGCGCTGCCTCGTGAGCGGTGAGGTGCTGTTAGCGGAGACCGTCTATCGCGGACGGCGAAACCTGCTTGTCCGTATCGGAGATGGGAGCGGGCAGCTTACGCTGCGCTTTTTCCATTTTTCGCGACAGCAGCAGGCGCAGTTTCAGGTTGGGGCGCAGCTGACCTGTTTTGGTGAATGTCGGCGCGGTGGTACCGGCCTCGAAATGATTCATCCGGAATACCGCATCGTCCGCGATGCCGATGCGACAGCAACAGACGATGCGCTGACGCCGATATACCCGGCCACAGAGGGCGTGCAGCAAGGCCGCCTGCGCAACCTGACCGACCAGGCCCTGCGTTCGATGCAGGCAACACCGCCGCGCGAGCTTCTGCCTGCAGATATCACCAGGAAGCTCGGCATGCCGTCACTCGCTGATGCTATTGGCTACCTGCACAGGCCGCCGCCCAATGCCGACGTTGAGCAGCTGTTGCTGGGCAAGCACCCCTGTCAGCAACGGCTCGCTTTTGAAGAACTGTTGGCACACTACCTGAGCCTCAGGAGCCTGCGCGCGCTCGCAGAAACCGAAGACGCAAAGGCGCTGATCGGAGGCGATACGGAGGTGCGGCAGTTCATAGGCGCGCTGCCTTTCGAGCTGACAGGCGCACAGGACCGTGTCAGTAAGGAGATTCTCGACGACCTTTCGAAACCGCACCCCATGATGCGACTTATTCAGGGCGACGTTGGCTCCGGCAAGACCGTCGTCGCGGCCGTTGCCTGTCTCAAGGCTATTGCCTGCGGAGTCCAGGCGGCGATCATGGCGCCGACCGAGCTGTTGGCCGAGCAGCACTGGCGCACTTTTTCCGAGTGGTTTCGTCCGCTGGGCATCGAGCCGGCCTGGCTCAGTGGTAGCCAGCGCGTTGCGGCTCGCCGCGCCTCCCTGGAGTCCATCGCCGACGGCCGGGCACAGCTTGCCATTGGCACGCATGCCTTGTTCCAGGAAGGCGTGACGTTCAACGAACTCGCGCTGGTAGTCATTGACGAACAACATCGTTTCGGTGTTCACCAGCGGATGGCGCTACGCGACAAAGGCAAGTCATCTGGCGGTCATCCACACCAGCTCGTGATGACGGCGACGCCGATTCCAAGGACGCTTGCAATGGCGGCCTATGCGGACCTTGACACCTCGGTCATCGACGAACTGCCGCCGGGACGTCAGCCGATCTCAACCATCGCGATTCCCGACGCGCGGCGCACGGAAGTCATCGAACGCGTGCGCTCGGCATGTGCCTCGGGTCAGCAGGCGTACTGGGTTTGTCCGCTGATCGAGGAATCTGATGTGCTGGACTACCAGGCCGCTGAAGCAAGCTACCAGGCGCTCACCGATGCGCTGCCCGAGTTGCGAATCGGGCTGGTGCACGGACGCATGCGGGCCGCCGAAAAAGAACGCGGCATGCGCGCTTTCAAGGACGGCCTGATCCAGCTGCTGGTTGCGACCACGGTGATCGAGGTCGGCGTCGACGTGCCGAATGCAAGCCTGATGATCATCGAAAATGCCGAACGGATGGGCCTCTCGCAGTTACACCAGCTGCGTGGCCGTGTCGGCCGCGGCGCAACGCAAAGCCACTGCGTATTACTGTACAAACCGCCGTTGGGCCGTATTGCCAAACAGCGGCTGGCGGTGCTGCGGGATACCAACGACGGCTTTATCGTAGCGCAACGCGACCTCGAGCTTCGCGGGCCTGGCGAGCTGCTCGGCACGCGGCAGACAGGCCTGCCGGACTACCGTGTCGCGGATCTCGTGCGCGACGCCGAACTGATGCCACAGGTACAGATTACCGCCGAGGCTCTGCGACAGACCTCGGAAGCGACAGCAACCGCGATCGTTCGACGATGGCTCGGCGATGCCGGACGCTACGGAAAGGTGTAGCAGCGAGTGACTTTTAAAAATAGAAAGGCGCGCTTCGGTGCGCTCCTACAATGACCTCGCGTAAAGTACACTACGCGCCATGAAATCCTTACCCGCCAACGCCTTCCGACCCCAGCTCGTCCGTCAGCTGCGCAATTACAGCAAGCTCATGCGCCTCGACAAGCCGATCGGAATCTGGCTCCTTTTGTGGCCTACGCTCTGGGCCCTCTGGCTCGCGGGTGCCGGCGCCCCTGACCAGGGTTTGTTCGTGATTTTCGTACTGGGCGTGGTCGTAATGCGCTCAGCCGGATGCGTCCTGAATGACTACGCCGATCGCAACATCGACCCGTATGTCGAACGCACTCGAACGCGCCCGATTGCTTCGGGCGCCGTCGCACCGATGGAGGCGTTGACCCTGTTTGTCGCCCTCGGCCTGATCGCGATCGGCCTTGCCAGTATGCTGAACACGCCAGCAAGGCTGCTCGCAACCATCGCCGCCGCACTTACGGTTGCTTACCCTTTCGTTAAACGATTCGTTTCCGTTCCGCAGTTCGTTCTTGGCGCGGCTTTCGGCTGGGCGGTACCCATGGTATTCGCAGCGCAAACAGGAAGTACGCCGGAGCTCGCGTGGCTGATCTTCGGCACGGCGATGATCTGGGCCGTAATCTACGATACGTTTTACGCCATGGTGGATCGCGCTGACGATATGAAGGTCGGCGTCAAGTCGACCGCCATACTGTTCGGCGAGGCCGACCTGTTTGTCATCGGCGGATTACAGGTGCTGATGCTTTTCGCACTCATCCTGATCGGCGTGCGCGCCGGCCTCGGCTTCTGGTATTACCTGTCCGTCGCGGCCGCGGCAGTCCTGATGGGCTGGCACCAGTGGCTCGCGCGCGATCGTCAGCCCGCCGGTTGCTTTGCCGCTTTTCTGCACAATCACCTGATCGGCATGGTCATTTTTTTAGGCATTGTGCTGCACTACACGTTCAATCGGGTCGGCACAGCCTGAGTCAGACAGCCCGCGCCACGGCGAGGACGCTTACCTGCTTCACACCGCTTTCGATCAGCGCGTTTGCGAGCTGCCGCGTGGTTTCCCCGGTCGTAACCACGTCATCGATGATCACAATATGACGGTATTTCTGTCCGCCTGTTGCCGCAAACGCGCGACGCAGGTTTTTGCGGCGCTCTACAGCGCTCAACCCCGACTGATAGCTCGTCGCACGCCGGCGCCTGGCGATATCCGCGACAGGCAGGCCAGAGCGCCTTGCCAGCGGCCGACATAGCTCCCTTGCCTGGTTGAAGCCACGCAGCACCTGCCGTCGTCTGTGCAATGGCACTGGCAACAAAGCATCGACATCCGATGGCAATCGCTCCAATTGACCGGCGAGCACGCCGGCGAAAGCTGCGACGTAGTGCAGACGACGACCGAACTTCAGGGCCTTGAGCCCGGCGTCCACCGGAAACTGGTAGCGCAACGGCGCCAGCGTGACGGTAAACGGTGGCGGGCGGGCCTGGCAGGTCGCACAGTGCACGCCGCTCGGCAGCGCGACCTCGAGCGGCGCTGCGCACAGCGCACATGCGTCTGCGATCCACGGCAGGTCGTCGACACATCCGCTGCAGATTTGTTCGCCAGCATATCCGGTTCGGGTTCCGCAGAACGCGCAGCGCAGCGGCATCAGGGCATCGTCGAGACGCCGTAAAGCCAGACTCGCCGCGCCTGTGAATATTTCCCGATTCATCCATTGCCACACACCTCGAGCTTCGCCCGATCAGGGGGCGGCACGCGACAACACATTCTCGACGATACCTGGTAAAAAGCGTGGTACGTTTGTCGGCCTCCAGCCGGTGACGCAAGAAAGAAGTGAGCGACAGACCGACATTGAAGCTACGCGACGTTCGGCGCCGCTTTGATCGGGCAGCGGCGATGTTCGACTCGGCTGACTTTGTGCACGCCGTTACGCGCGACGGCTTACTGGAGCGCACGCAGCCACTGGCAATCGAGCCAGCAAGCATTCTTGATCTTGGCGCGGCAACCGGCACCGCGGCTGCAGCGCTGGAGAAACGCTTTCGCGGCGCACACCTGGTCTCGCTGGACCTGTCCCGAAACATGTTGCGCCAGGCGCGGCGCAAACGCGGCTGGCTTCTCCCGTCGGCGTGCCTCCTATGTGCAAGCCGAGGCGTCCCACCTGCCGTTTCCGGACCAGAGCATCGACATGGTTTTCTCGAACCTGCTGCTGCCTTTCGTCGACCGTCCGGAAAATGTCTTCGCGGAGGTCTCGAGGGTATTGCGCGAAGACGGCGTCTTCGCATTTGCGACGCTGGGTCCGGACAGCCTGCAGGAGATGCGTGAGGCGTGGCGTCACGTCGACAGCGGTGTTCACGTCACTGACTTCCCCGACATGCACGATATTGGTGATGCATTGGTGAAATCGGGCCTCCGCGACCCGGTGCTGGATGTCGATCGTCTCGTCGTCCAGTACGAGGATCCTGCCCGCCTGTTCACCGACCTTGGCAACGTTGGCGCAAGAAATACTTTCGAGCAACGCGCTGGAACGCTGATGGGGAAGCGGCGCTTCGCGGACATGCGGGCCACCCTGAAGAGCGCTTCAGGCGACGGCAGAATCCGTCTCGACCTCGAACTCGTCTACGGGCACTGCTGGGGCGGAGGCTCACGCAGGGACCCCACAAACTTCACGATTGACGCGTCGCGCATTCCACGACGCCGTGGCTAGTAGCGCGGCGCCCTGAGATTTGTAACATTTTTTCCATAGAGCCCGTGATAAGCCGTTGTTAAATAAGAATTAATCTCAGCACCGTTTTGAGCCTGCGCATTGCATGGCCGCAATGATTTCAGTACACTGCGCATGCTTTTTTGGCCAGCCTCATCGGTCAAGGCGGCCAACAGACGACTTCCCGGGGTCACCGGGGCATAGCGAACCTTACGGTTCCACTACTCGTCACATCTGAAATCAATATGGAATGCGATCGTTGCGACGATCTGCAAGGTGAACGATCAATGTTAAGAAAGTCATTTTTGAGCCTGCTGGCCTTGAGTTTCGGTGGCGTAGCAAGAGCCGATTGGGGGCTGAATATGCCCAAGGGCGTAACTGAGCTCAGCGTCGAAACGTACAACATCCACATGATGATCTTCTGGTGGTGTGTGGCAATCGGCGTCGTCGTTTTCGGCGTGATGATTTACTCGCTGTTCAAACACCGCAAGTCAAAAGGCGCCAAGCCTGCGGACTTCTCCCACAGCACGCTTGCCGAAATTATCTGGACCGCGATCCCGGTTGTAATCCTGATGCTCATCGCGATACCGGTGGCTGAGACCATGATCAAGCTCGAGGATACTCGCAATCCTGATATTTCCATTGTCGTAACGGCGTACCAGTGGCGCTGGCATTACAAGTACCAGGACGAGGACATCGCTTTCTACTCGAGCCTTGCACAGCCGAGCCTCGAGGCTCGGCGCAAGCAGTCCGGTATCGATCCGTTTGCCGTCGACAATTACCTGCTTGAAGTCGACAGGCGCGTAGTGGTGCCGCGCGACGCAAAGGTTCGCTTGCTCATCACCTCCAACGACGTAGTGCATTCCTGGTGGGTGCCGGACTTCGCCATAAAGAAAGATGCCGTACCGGGCATCGTCAACGAAACCTGGTTCAAGCCAACGGAAGTCGGCGTTTACCGCGGCCAGTGCACAGAGCTCTGCGGTAAGGACCACGGCTACATGCCGATCGTCGTAGAGGTTGTCGAGCCGGACGCTTACGTGGCCTGGGTCGACACACACAGGGAAGCAGACGCGCCGCGGGTCGCAGACGCACAATAGGAACAAGAATTTGGTCATGCCTGGCATGACACAACGCAATCGGAGTAACACGGAATGAGTACTGCTGCTGCAGACGTGCTAGATCATCACGAAGACCACGGGCCGGCGAAAGGCATCGGCCGCTGGTTGTTTGCAACCAACCATAAGGACATCGGCACGATGTACCTTATTTTCAGCCTCACGATGTTCTTCATCGGCGGCTCTATGGCGATGGTGATTCGTTCCGAGCTCGCGGTTCCGGGGCTGCAGTTTGTTCATCCTGAGTTTTTCAACTCCATGACAACCATGCACGCGCTTATCATGGTGTTTGGTGCGGTAATGCCCGCGTTTGTGGGGCTCGCCAACTGGATGATCCCGATGATGATCGGTGCACCGGATATGGCGTTGCCACGTATGAACAACTGGTCGTTCTGGATCCTGCCTGTCGCATTCGGCATCCTGCTGTCCACGCTGTTCATGCCGGGTGGCGCGCCTGCCGGCGGCTGGACCATGTACCCACCGCTAATCCTGCAGACCGGCGATGCGTTCCCGTTCCTGATCTTCTCCGTTCACTTGATGGGCATATCGTCGATCATGGGCGCCATTAACGTGATCGTTACGATCATCAACATGCGCGCGCCGGACATGTCGCTGCTTAAGATGCCGATGTTCGTCTGGACATGGCTGATTACCGCGTATCTGCTGATCGCGGTTATGCCGGTTCTCGCTGGCGCAGTCACAATGCTGCTCACCGACCAGTTCTTCGGCACGAGCTTCTTTCTCGCCGCCGGCGGTGGTGATCCCGTCATGTTCCAGCACATCTTCTGGTTCTTCGGCCACCCGGAGGTTTACATCATGATCCTGCCGGCGTTTGGCGTCGTTTCGGAGATCATCCCGACCTTCTCCCGGAAGCCTCTTTTCGGGCACGACTCGATGGTCTACGCGGCTTCCTGCATTGCCTTCCTGTCTTTCATCGTCTGGGCACACCACATGTTCACGGTCGGCATGCCGCTGACGGGACAGCTGTTCTTTATGTTCGCAACCATGCTCATCGCGGTGCCAACCGGCGTGAAGATCTTCAACTGGGTCGCGACCATGTGGCGAGGGTCCATGACGTTCGAAACGCCAATGCTGTTCTCACTGGCGTTTGTCTTCCTGTTCACGATTGGCGGTTTCTCGGGCCTGATGCTCGCGGCTGCACCGGCTGACATTCAATATCACGACACCTACTTCGTCGTCGCTCACTTCCACTACGTGCTCGTTCCAGGCTCCGTGTTTGCCATCATGGCGGGCGCCTACTACTGGCTGCCGAAGTGGACGGGCCACATGTACAGCGAAAGCCTCGGCAAACTGCACTTCTGGCTGTCGACGATCTTCGTCAACCTGACGTTCTTCCCGATGCATTTCCTCGGACTGGCCGGCATGCCGCGTCGCATCCCGGACTACTCGACACAGTTCACCGACTTCAACACAATCGCCAGTATCGGCGCTCTCGGCTTCGGTCTGTCGCAGCTGATCTTCGTCGCGGTACTGGTGACGGCCTGGAAGGGCGCCAAAGCAACGGATCGGGTCTGGGAAGGCTCGCACGGACTGGAATGGACCGTGCCGTCGCCGGCTCCGTACCACACGTTCGCAACGCCGCCGAAAGCACGCATCGCCAACGAGTCATTCGAGTAACCATGGACGACGCTTCGCGCAAGAAGGGCATTCGCCGCACGGCGCTGATCGTTACAGCGATCGCGGTCGCCTTCTATGTCGCCTTCATCATGATGGGCGTACTACGATCGGGAGCGGCATGATCGATCCGAACGAAAACCTGAAGACGGAGAACCGCTCGCTGACGCGTCAACTGCTGATCTTGGCGGCGGCGATGTTTGGCTTCGGCTTCCTGTTGGTTCCGCTCTACGATGTGTTTTGCGAGATCACTGGTTTCGGCGGCCGCACCAATACGACGGCGGCCGTTGTCGAAGAGGCGCCCGATTATTCGCGCGAGATTCGTGTTGAATTCGTAACAACCGTGAACTCTTACGCACCGTTCGAGTTTGTTGCAGACGTCGACAGCATGATCGTCACCCCGGGCAAGATGTACTTCGCGACCTTTACGGCGAAGAACCTGACACCCGGTGACAAGGTGGCGCAAGCCGTGCCAAGCGTTGCACCGATCTCGGCCGCGGAGCACTTTACCAAGATCGAGTGTTTCTGCTTCACGAGCCAGGAGTTCGCCGCCAACGAGGCGCGCGCCATGCCGCTGCAGTTCATCGTCGACCCGGATCTGCCAGAGTATGTTGACACCATTACCCTGCAATACACATTTTTTGATACGCCACGCGCCGCGTCCAGCAGCGCGCTTTAATTCGAGTAATAAATAGTATGACGACACACACAGACGAGCACTATTACGTACCTCACGGCAGCCACTGGCCGATTGTCGGCTCTGTTGGCCTGCTGTTCCTGATGGTGGGCGTATCAAGCTGGCTGAACGGCGCCGACGCCGGTTTCTACATCATGCTGACCGGCTTCGCCGTCATGATCTTCATGATCACGGGCTGGTTCCGTGACGTTATCACCGAGAGCGAGGGCGGACTCTACAACGACCAGGTGGACAAGTCGTTTCGACAAGGCATGTTCTGGTTTATCTTCTCCGAGGTCATGTTTTTCGCGGCTTTTTTTGGCGCGCTTTTCTACGCGCGCAACATGTCCATTCCCTGGTTGGGCGGCGACAGTAACAACTTCTTTACCAACCTGCTGCTGTGGGAGGGCTATGAGAGTACCTGGCCAACTAATGGCCCAGGAGACATCGGCGGGGAATACGAGGTAATGCCTCCATTCGGGCTGCCACTTATCAATACGACGCTGCTGCTTACCAGCAGTATCACTGTCACGATCGCGCATCATGCTTTGCTGGCAGGCAAGCGCGCGCAGCTTGCTGTGTTTCTTGCGGCAACGTTTATGCTTGGTTTCGTGTTCGTCTATTTACAGGGCGTCGAGTACATACACGCCTACAACGATCTGAACCTGAAGTTGACGTCGGGAATCTACGGCTCCACGTTCTACATGTTGACGGGCTTCCACGGCATGCACGTAACGATCGGAGCAATAATGCTGACGATTATTTTCTTCCGCGTCATCAAGGGCCACTTTACGCGAGAGAAACACTTCGCTTTCGAAGCTGTCGCCTGGTATTGGCACTTCGTTGATGTCGTCTGGATTGGGCTGTACGTATTCGTTTACTGGATGTGACGGCCGCAGCAACAGCGGTAGAATCCAAAACGGGCGCCCAGGCGCCCGTTTTGCTTTTCTGACGAAGCGCATCGCTGTTATTGTGTAGGCGGAGCAATCCAGCCGAGGAAATAGGACGCGATGAGGAACAGTATCAGCACCAGCGAAAGGCCGACCCTGATCTGAAGCGCGCGCAGCATTTTTGGCGAATCCGCATCTTCGCGGCGAAGGTAGAATAGACCCGTGCCCAGGCTGATCACGATCGCAGCCAGCAAGGCGAAAACAATGTATTTCATGGCAGGGCCCTCCGAGGTAATGATTATACCGTGAACTCCGAAACCAGAAAGCCGTTATCCAACTGGCTGCCTCTTATTGTCGGCAGCTTGCTGGTCGTACAGTTTGCCGGCCTCGGGACATGGCAGATCAGTCGCGGCCTGGAAAAGCAGGCGAGCCGGGCGGCATTCAGCGATGAGACGAGTTTCGCCGCCTGGCAGGACGGCATGCAGGTTCGTGCCTTCCAGCGGCTCCGTGCGACCGGGCGCTATGATACCGAGCGCCAGTTCCTGCTTGAGAACATCATTCTTAACAGCCGCTACGGCTACTATGTGATCACGCCGCTGCTGGGGGAAGATGGCGAGCCTGTGCTACTGGTCAACCGGGGATGGCTGGAGAAAGGCAGTGCGCCTGTCGATCTCGCCCGGCTCGAGGTGCCGACGACGCGAATTACGGTTCGCGGTCGCGCCGGCTCGCTACCGCGCGCCGGCTACAAAATGGGCGCCGCCATCGATCCGGAAGCCGACTGGCCCAGGGCGGCGGTCTATCCGAGCAGCGACGAGGTGGCTGCGGCGCTGGCCGCCCCGGTACAGTCGTTCGTGCTACTCATGGACCATGAAGAACAGCACGGCTTTCTGCGCCAGTGGGTGCCGACGGAGTTCGGTCCGGGCAAACATTTTGGGTATGCGTTCCAGTGGTTTGCGATGGCCGTGGTGCTGGCGGCGCTACTAACGTGGAACTATCGAAAGAAGCGATTTGAGTCATGACGAAACGGAAAGACCCGGCCGGCCGGGTACAGCTATTATTGATTTCACTGGTGTTTTTCGGACCCTTGATTCTGGCCGCCTGGCTGTACCTCAGCGGTACCGGCTTCCAGCCGGAAGGACGAACCAATCACGGACAGCTGCTCGAGCCGCTGGTCAATATCGGCGAAGCGCTGCCCGGCGCCTCTATACACGAGCATAATGCGGGTCACTGGTTGCTGGTTTATTCGAACACGGGTATCTGCGACGCGGCCTGCGAGTTCTCGCTTCTGACGCTGCGGCAGTCGCGCCTGATGCTCGGCAGGGAAATGGACAGGCTGGGGCGGGTTTTCTTGCACGGCGATACGGCGCCGGATACAGTGTTTCTCGCGAATGAGCACGCGGGCCTGATTACACTACAAGATAATAACTTCAGCAAGCTGCTGGATAACAAGAAGCCCCCGGAACTCGCAGCAGGTGGTTATTTCCTGATCGACCCGCTCGGCAACCTCGTCATGTACTTCAGGCCCGACATCGATCCCAGTGAGATGGTCGAGGACATCGACCACCTGCTTGAACTGTCTCGCATCGGCTAAGCGGAATATAAAAGTGAACACGAACGTACAAACCTACACGAATTGGCGCGATTACTATGAGCTGACCAAGCCTCGCGTTGTCGTGCTGATCGTGTTCACCGCGATTGTTGGTATGTTCGTTTCCGTGCCCGGCTGGCCGGGTGCCACCGCGCTTGTCCTGGGCACCGTCGGCATTGGTCTCGCCGCATCGTCGGCCGCCGTCTTCAATCATGTACTGGACGCCCGCATCGACATCCAGATGATGCGTACTCGCGGACGGCCGCTGCCGCAGGGAAAATTGACGGAACAATCGGCCCTCACGTTTGCCTCCGGACTCGGCGTGATTTCAATGGTTATCCTCTGGTTCGGCGTAAACCCCCTGACGGCCGTGCTGACGTTTTGCTCGCTGATTGGATACGCGGTGATCTATACCGTGTTTCTGAAGCGCGCCACGCCGCAGAACATCGTCATTGGTGGCGCCGCCGGAGCCGCCCCGCCCGTGCTCGGGTGGACGGCCGTTACCAACGAGATGCATACGGGAGCGTTGCTACTGTTCCTGATCATATTCGTCTGGACGCCGCCGCACTTCTGGGCGCTCGCCATTGCGAGAAAAGAGGAATACGCGAAGGTCGATATTCCGATGCTGCCGGTCACGCACGGCGAAGCGTACACGCGGCTGAACATACTGCTGTATACGATACTGCTGGCGCTCGTCACCGTCCTGCCGTACCTGACAAGCATGAGCGGCCTGATCTATTTGCTGTCCGCGTCTGATACTGAACGGCTTCTTCCTTTATTACGCCATACGCATGTACGTAGTTCCCGGCGATGACGAGCTGCCGATGAAGACCTTCAAGTATTCGATCAGCTACCTCGGCTTTCTGTTCGCCGCCATCCTTATCGACCACTACCTGCTGTTTCGGGTAAGCCTCTGACTCATGCAGCCCCTGGTTAAGGCATGCCGCTGAACCTGTTCCAGAAACTGCACATGGTGCACCGCTGCTGGCGGTTGCGCTTCAAATCGGAGGTGCAGTCCATTCGCTACGTGCGCGACGCGCGGTTCGCCGGCACCACGGTGATCGACATTGGTGCCAACAAGGGCGTTTTCTCAATCTATATGTCCCGCGCCGCCGGACCGAACGGCAAGCTGATAGCGTTCGAAGCGCAGCCCGAGCTCGGCGACCACCTGCGGGACGTGAAGCACAGCTTCGGCCTGGACAACATGACGATCGTCAACCAGGGACTGTCGTCCAGCACGGGCGTACTGACCATGCGGCGCAGCGCCGCAGGCTCAGGCATGGCCAGCTTCCACAACCCCCCATCAGGTGACCTGCAAGAGATCGACATCCCGGTTATCCGGCTCGATGACTATGTGAACGACAACGGCACAGGTCCGGTCTCGTTCATCAAGTGCGATGTCGAGGGCCATGAGCTGGAGGTCTTTCGCGGCGCCGAAGCGCTGCTGGTGAGGCATAAGCCGACGCTGCTGTTCGAATGCCACGATGACGAGGCAGACCGTGGTGAGCTTTTCGAGTTCCTGACGGGCCTGGGCTACGACGGCTACTTTTTTCACGTGTCACGCGACGATCACAAGAGTCTTCGCAACAAAGGGCGCGGTCAGTTCATACCCGTTCGACCAGCGCGCCAGCTATCCGCACGTGCACCCGGCGGTGCGGCATCGCAACTTTATCTTCGTCGCGCACGGCACCCGGCCCTAGCGGGTTACGTCGGGCGAAAAGTGCCAATTCGGTCAGGTAATGGCACGCGATTTCGTGAGACCCTGAAACGCTATGAGCAGCGATCGTCACAACGACAGACTGGCATTCGAGCGCCTGGTACGGCCGCACTTCGACCGACTGTACCGCCTCGCCTGGCGCCTTGCCGGCCAGAAATCGCAGGCAGAAGACCTGTTTCAGGAGCTGCTCATCAAGGCCTATGGCAAGCTCGATGAACTCGCGTCCATTGAAGAGCCCGGCTCATGGCTCGCCCGCGTAATGTATAACCTTTTCATTGATGAGCGCCGTCGTTTCGCCCGGCAGCGACTGCATACGGTCGAAGAGGGCAGCATGCCCGGCGACGGCATAGCAGGCCTGGCCGGCGGCGAGGACCCGGTCCGCGACAACGAGCGGCGGGAGCGATTTGAGGCCCTGGATTCGGCTCTGGCTCGAGCTTAGCGACGAACATCGCGTTGTCGTGCTCCTGCACGACACGGAAGGCTATAAACTTAAAGAAATACAAGAGCTTACCGGCATTCCGGTCGGCACGATCAAGTCCCGGCTGCACCGCGCCCGGGCGCGCCTCAAGGAAATACTGGTGCAGAATGGAACCATTCTCTAGCGGCAAACGTGTAGGGAACATACAGGACAATCGTATGAAGACTGAAAACACTAACATTGAAGACCAGGCGCTCCAGTCCCTGTTACGGGACTACCCGGCGCCGGAACCCTCCGAGGGCTTTTACGAGCAGGCGCTCGCTCGAGCTACGCACGAGGGTTCCCGACGACAGCGTAACCGCTGGCTGATGACGGGCTTCGGCTCTGCCGTAGCCGCCGGCATTGCCCTCTGGTTCGTCGGTGGTTTCTTGTTTGCGACGCCTGAAGCCACGCTTCCGGAATCGACGATCCCCGGCATTACGATGACGCTCGAGGAGCCGCGCACGGTTAATCTTGTATTCGCGTCGGCTACGGCCCTGGAGTCTGCGGTGCTCACGGTTTCGCTACCGGACGGCGTCGAGCTTGCCGGCTTTCCGGGACAGCGCGAAATCAGTTGGCAAACCAGTTTGAACGAAGGCAAGAACCTGCTACCGCTGAAACTCATTGCGGTCTCGCCAATGGGCGGTGAGGTTCTTGCGCGACTTGAACATGATGATCGCAATCGAACGTTTCGGTTGCGTATAGATGTAACCTAATAGATGTGACCTAAGGGAGCAGGTTATGAAACAGGCAAACGTATTTTTGGTAGTACTTACGCTAACGCTGTTAGCGTTCTTTCCCGCCGTCGCTCGTGCTGACAAGCTTGACGACCTCGAAGTGACCATGGAGGTCCTCGATGACGCATCGGACCTGGAAGCTGCCATGTCGACCATGCGCGGTCCTGACGACGACGAGGTCGAAGACGAGGACTGGGAGGACGAAGAAGAGGGTCAGGACGAGGATGAGTCAGACGAGCGCTCGGACGGCGTCGAGGACGAGGACGATGAGTCGGAAGAAGACGAGTTAGAAGACGAGTCGGACGACGATTTCGATGACGATTGTTCGAAGATGACGATTCGCTCGAAGAAGACGAGATGGACGACGAAGACGAATTCGAGGACGGCGAGGACATCGACGATGACGAACTTCGACGACGACAGCGAAGAGACGAAGACGACGTCAGCGAAGACGACGACGACGAAGTGGTCGACTAAGCCGGCACTGCAGGGCTGATTTCGGCCAGGATGGCCTGAAACCACGAAATACCCCCGATTGCTGGCCTTTCGGGGGTGTTTTTTTGCGCCACGTCATAGTTTTGATAGCAACAATACCGGTACCCTGCTGGTCTGACATAAGCCTGAAGCGCCCAATATCGATGGCCAAGAAGACATTCCTTAGCAGCATCCCGCTGATACTGACCGCAATCGCGGTCTTTCTGCCGTCTCATTCGGCATTTGCGATGTCGGCCGAACAGTATTTCGAGGAAGGCAACCGGCTGTACCGCGACGACCTTTACTGGGCCGCGCTGCTGCGCTACCGGCAGGCCGCTGAAGAGGGCCTGGACTCGCCGCTGCTTCACTACAACGAGGGCGTCGCAAATTACCGAGCCATGCAATACGCCCGCGCCAGCCAATCGCTGGAGAAGGCCCTCGTGGATCCGGGTCTGCGTGTCGCCGCACAGTACAACCTCGGGCTGAACAGCTACGCCGCCGGCAATAACGACGAAGCGCTGCGCTGGTTTCGGCTCGTGCGCGACCAGAACCAGAACAGCAAACTGCAGGAATATGCGGTTGTCGCGATTGCCAGGATACGAGACGTCGAGGAAGCCCCCGATGAGTTTGAGGTACGCGTTGCCGAACGCAAGAAGAAGCGTGAATTCGCAGACCTCGAGCTTCGTGCGCGCGTAAGCTTCGGCACCGACGACAACGTCTTTCGAACGCCGGATCAGGACTACATAGACTTCGCGGACCCTGCCCTGCCCACGGTCACACCGGTTCCACAGAGCGGCGCCTTTATGCCGGTAAGCCTGAGCGCCAAGTACAGAATCAACACGCTGCCGTTCGAAGGCTTCTACGGCGCCTACCGCCTTGCTGGCCGCTATTACCAGGACAAAGAGCTCGAGAACGCCAACGAGTATGTGCACGAAGTCAGTTTCGGCAGTGATTATCTGCGCAAGGAAGAATCGCGCAGGCGTGAGATCAAGAGTGCGTTCAAGGTTGCCCAGCACGACGACGTGTATTACGACCCTGACGACGGTGGCAGCCGAATTGTCAACGGTGTTGCTGTCGACGACCGAATGAACTATTTGCGTTATGGCCCCGAACTATTGTTGCGACAATCGCATGAGCGCCTGTCGATTGGCGCGAAATTCAAGGGCCAGTTGTGGAACTACGAGAACTCCGAGGTCTTGCCGGAATACGACCACGAGTACATCCTCGTCAGTTTTTATGGCCAGTACAAGTTTACGCGGACCTCCCTGTTCCGCTTATCCGCCGAACTCTCCAGCCGGCGGTATGGCGATCGTGTCTCGCACGATCTCGATGGCCAGCAGCGCCTCGGTAATCCTAATATTCAGTACGACTACTACTCGCTGGGACTGCGCGCGCGACAACGCATTACCGGCAGCATGTGGTTCGGCTTTGATGTCAGTCGCGTCGAGCGCAGGGATGAGTACGTTGGTTACAACGACTACTCTCGCGATAGTTTTGCTGTCGATTTCCACTGGTCGCTCGGCGAGCGTTTCGACCTGGAGGTCCGCGGTGCCTATCGGCTTTATGATTATCCCAATGCATTCGCCTTTCATAACCCGGTCGCCGGCCGCAAAACGCAGGAATCCGCAGACGGTCACGTGATGGGCACATTTCGCATGACGCGACACCTGAGCCTGGTCGCTGAAGGGCGGTATCGCGAGACCGCGTCCAACGACATCCGCATCCAGTACGAACGCATCCAGTACATGCTCGGGGTACGCTGGGAACAGTAATTCTCTGCTAGACTTCGTCGCTCTCGAATTCCCTCGGTGGGCAGGCGACGCCCGATCCCATGGATGTAACACCAATCCTCGACAAGCTGAACGACGCGCAGCGTCAGGCTGTGACGGCGCCCGCCGAGCCCGCGCTCGTCATTGCCGGCGCCGGCAGCGGCAAGACCCGCGTGCTGGTGCATCGTGCCGCCTGGCTTATCGACGTCGAGGGGCTTTCCCCGCAAAGCCTGCTCGCCGTTACGTTTACCAACAAGGCGGCTGCCGAGATGCGCGGCCGTATCGAGGAACTTCTGAATCTGCCGGTGCGGCACCTCTGGATCGGCACGTTCCACGGCCTCGCGCACAGGATGCTGCGCCGCCACTGGCGGGAAGCCGGGCTTCCGCAGAATTTCCAGATCATCGACTCGGACGACCAGCTGCGCCTGGTCAAGCGTTTGCTGAAGAACCTCGAGGTCGACGACAGCCGCTGGGTGCCGCGGGAAATCCAGTGGTTCATCAACGCCCAAAAAGACGAAGGCCTGCGGCCGCAGCACCTCGACGACGAGGACGACCCCGATCGCCGCCAGATGATCTCCCTGTACAAGTCCTACGAGGAAATCTGTCAGCGCGGTGGTCTCGTGGACTTTGCGGAACTGCTGCTGCGGGCTCATGAACTGTTGCGCGACAATGCGGAGCTGTTATCCCACTACCAGCGTCGCTTTCGACACCTGCTGGTCGACGAGTTCCAGGACACGAACGCGATTCAGTATGCGTGGCTGCGGCTCCTGGCTGGCAAGCAGGGCATACCATTCGTGGTCGGTGACGACGATCAGTCGATCTACCGTTGGCGAGGCGCAAAGGTCGAGCACATCCATCGTTTTCAGAAAGACTTCCCGGGCACGATGGTCGTCAAGCTGGAGCAGAACTATCGCTCGACGGCAACGATCCTGAATGCGGCGAACGCCGTCATCGCAAACAACAGCTCCAGGCTCGGCAAGAACCTGTGGACCGAAGGTGCAGAGGGCGAGGCCATCCGCGTCTACTCCGCCTACAACGAACGCGACGAAGCCGACTTCGTCATCGGTCGCCTGCGCGACTGGATCGCACAGGGCAACGCGCGTTCGGACTCCGCCATTCTGTATCGCTCGAACGCACAGTCACGCGTGCTCGAAGAAGGCCTCGTCAATGCGCGCATCCCTTATCGCGTTTACGGCGGCCTGCGCTTCTTCGAGCGCGCCGAGATCAAGGACGCGCTGGCCTACCTGCGGTTGATCTCGAACCGCGATGACGACAGCTCCTTCGAACGTATCGTAAACAAGCCCACGCGCGGGATCGGGGCGCGCACGGTTGAAATGATGCGTGCGTATGCACGGGCGAACGCCTGCCCGCTGTGGCGCGCCGCCGGAGCCATCGCGAGTGACGAACTGAATGGTCGCGCTGCAAACGCGGTGAATGCATTTCTTACGCTGATAGAGCGCCTTGCGCGCGAAACAAAGGGACTTGACCTGCACGACCAGGTTGACCACGTGATCCATACAAGCGGTCTGATTGATTTCTTCAAGAAGGACAAGGGCGAAAAGGGCGAGACCCGGGTCGAGAACCTGGCTGAGTTGGTGAGCGCCGCGAAGAGTTTCGAGCCAGACCCGGCTGAGGAAATGACGCCGGTCGACGAGTTTCTGTCGCACGCGGCCCTGGAGGCCGGCGAGGGCCAGGCGGACGCCTGGGAAGACTGCGTGCAGCTAATGACGATGCACTCCGCAAAAGGCCTGGAGTTTCCGCTGGTGTTTATGTGCGGCATGGAAGACGGCCTGTTTCCTCATCAGCGCTCTATCGCTGATCCGCACGGCCTGGAGGAAGAGCGGCGACTCTGTTACGTGGGCATCACGCGCGCCAAGCAGACACTCTACATAACGCATGCCGAGCAGCGGCGGATGCACGGCATGGACAATTTCTCTCAGCCATCGCGTTTTATCGCCGAAATTCCTGAAGAACATGTCGAAGAAGTGCGCCCGCGCGTACAGGTATCACGGCCGATGCGGCAATCGCCGTCCGGGCAGCGCAAGCGCACGGTGGTGAGGCCGGGCAGTGAACTGGGGATTCGTCTCGGCCAGCGAGTTCGCCACAAGAAGTTTGGTGAGGGCGTCATTCTGAATTGCGAGGGGCAGGGAGCCCACGCTCGCGTCGAAGTCAATTTCGAGACGGCCGGCACAAAATGGCTGGTTCTGAGCTATGCGAATCTGGATCTGATGTAGACTACTGCCGTGTCTCGCCAAATCCCACAGTTGCAATGAAAATTCTCATTCTTGGCGCTGGTCAGGTCGGCTCCTCGGCGGCGTATCACCTCTCTCGCGAGGAATCTAACGAGGTCACCGTAGTCGATCGGCGACCCGAGGTGCTCCGTGAACTGCAGGACCGCCTGGATATCCGTACCGTTGTCGGCCACGCCGCCTATCCCGATGTTCTGGAGCGCGCCGGAGCCCGGGATGCTGACATTGTCGTCGCCCTGACTGACAGCGATGAAACCAACATGGTTGCCTGCCAGGTGGCCTACACGCAGTTTCGGACACCGACGAAAATCGCGCGCATTCGCTCGGCCGAATACATGAATGCGGACAGGCTGTTTACGCAGGATGCGATACCGATAGACGTACGCATCAGCCCCGAGCAGCTGGTCTGCACCTATGTGGAACAGCTGATCCTGTATCCCGGCTCGTCACAGGTTCTCGACTTTGCGGATGGCCGCGTGCGCCTGGTGGGCGTCAAGGCGGACCGCGACGGCCTGCTCGTCGGGCAACGTATTGCGACCCTCAAGGACCACATTCCGAACACCGAGGCCCGCATTGCGGCAATCTATCGTCAGGGCAAGGCCATGCTCCCTGACGGCGATACGGTAATTCAGGAAGACGACGAGGTGTTTTTTATCGCCGATCGCAAGGATATTCGCGTATTCATGAGCGAGATGCGGCGACTGGAAGACCCGGTGCGTCGCGTTGTTATTGCGGGCGGCGGCAATATCGGAGTACGGCTTGCGCTGGCGCTCGAACAGACCAACCAGGTCAAGATCATCGAGCGTGATCAGCGGCGTGCCCGAGATATCTCCGAACAGCTTAACAAGGCAATCGTTCTTGTCGGCGATGCCGCCGACGAGGAGCTGCTGCTGGAAGAGAATATCGACAACGTCGATGTCTTCTGTGCAATCACAAACTCCGAAGAAGCCAATATCCTGAGCTCGATGCTCGCAAAACGACTCGGCGCTCACAAGGCCATGGCGCTGATAAATCGCGCGTCCTACGTGGACCTTGTTGAGGCTGGCACCATCGATATCGCGATCTCGCCACAGCAAGTGACGATCGGCTCGCTGCTCGCGCATGTGCGACGCGGCGATGTCGTCAAAGTACACTCGCTGCGCCGCGGCGCCGCGGAAGCAATGGAGGCAATCGCACACGGCAACGAACAAAACTCCAAGGTGGTCGGCAGGGCTATCGAGGACATCGATCTGCCAAAAGGCACGGCGATCGTCGCCATTGTGCGTGGTGAGCAAGTCATCATCGCCCATCACGATACCGTCGTAGAAGCGGACGATCACATGATTCTCTTCATGACGGATCGCCGCAAGATAGAAAGCCTGGAGAAACTGTTCCAGGTCGGCGTTTCTTTCGTATAGAAAATGAACTGGACAGTAGTACAACGTATCCTCGGTCTGCTGCTCATGATGTTCAGCGTGACCATGCTGCCGCCCATCCTGTTCAGCCTTTACTACAACGATCATTCCTGGCTGCCATTCGTTGAGGGTTTCGCCATTACACTTGCGGCCGGTTTTATTTGCTGGCTGCCGGTGCATCGCTCCCGCAAGGACCTGAGGTTGCGCGATGGCTTCCTGGTCGTCGCCGCGTTCTGGACGGTTCTGGGTACGTTCGGTGCCGCACCGCTGTACTTCGCAGACGCCCTGTCGCTGTCCTTTACTGACGCTGTCTTCGAATCTATGTCGGGTCTCACGACCACCGGAGCTACGGTGCTGACCGGGCTCGACGACCTGCCGGTCTCGATTCTCTATTACCGACAGCAGCTGCAGTGGCTCGGTGGCATGGGCATTATCGTTCTCGCCGTCGCCGTGTTGCCGATGCTGGGCGTCGGCGGTATGCAGCTATACCGCGCCGAAACCCCCGGACCGGTCAAGGACAACAAGCTCACGCCGCGCATCACCGAGACGGCAAAGGCACTTTGGTACGTCTATCTCGCATTCACCATTACCTGCATGCTGGGCTATCGACTTGCCGGCATGGGCTGGTTCGACGCGCTTTGTCACGCGTTTTCAACGGTCGCGATCGGCGGCTTTTCTACGCATGACCTGAGCATCGGCTATTTCGATAGCGCTGCCGTCGACCTGGTGGCCGTCGTTTTCATGTTCGTAGCAGGCATCAACTTCTCGCTGCACTTCTTCGCCTGGCGATATGTGTCGGTAAAGCACTATCTTCAGGATCCGGAGTTCCGGGCCTACAGCGCTATGCTGATCGCACTATCGACCGTCGTCGTTGCCTCGCTGTATTGGTACCGGGGATCGCTGGACGCAGGACAGACACTGATCAACGGTCTGTTCCAGGCCGTGTCGATAGCAACGACAACCGGCTTCACGACAGAGAATTTCTCGATCTGGCCCGGGGCGTTACCCGTGATGCTGATATTCGCAAGCTTTGTCGGTGGCTCCGCCGGGTCGACCGCTGGTGGCATCAAGGTCATTCGATGGCTGCTGGTCTACAAACAGGGTGTCCGGGAGATCGGCCGCCTGGTGCATCCCAGCGCGGAAATCCCGGTGAAGCTCGGCAACAAAGCGGTTCCCTACCGCGTCGTCGATGCTGTCTGGGGGTTCTTTTCTGTCTATATCATCGTCTTCGGGGTCATGATGGTGGCGATCATGTCGACGGGCCTCGACCAGGTGACCGCGTTTTCCGCGGTTGCCGCAACGCTCAATAACCTGGGCCCGGGTCTCGGCGACGTCTCCTCCGGATTCGCGTCGCTGACCGATACGGCCAAGTGGATATCCGTTGCCGGTATGCTCCTGGGACGCCTGGAGATCTTTACCTTGCTGGTGCTTATTACGCCGACCTTCTGGCGGACCTGAGTTAGAGCACGCCGCTTTGGATAGCGAAACACCCGCAGGCCTCATCGATCGAATAAGCACCATGACGGGTAAGGCGGCAGCCTGGCTGACGCTATTCATGGTTATCGTTACCTTTATCGTCGTTGTAATGCGGTACGTCTTCGACGCGGGACTCATCTGGTTGCAGGAGTCGGTCATCTGGATGCACGCCGTCGCATTCATGCTCGGCGCTGCCTATACCCTGCAACAGGAAGATCACGTGCGTGTCGATGTGTTCTACCGCGACATGGGCCCCAGGGGTCGGGCGCTCATCGATCTGCTCGGTGTCATCGTTTTTCTTTTTCCTCTGTGCGCTTTCCTGGGCTGGAAGTCCTTTGACTTCGTAGCCGCGTCGTGGAGTTTGCACGAAGCCTCCAGGGAGTCTGGCGGACTTCCCTACCCGCTGATCCCGCTGTTGAAATCGGTGCTCGTTCTCATGCCGGCAGCGCTCGCCCTGCAAGGCTTATCGCTGCTGCTACGTTCGTTTCACACGCTGAGGCAACGCTGAGTATGGAGTGGGTTGCCGCGCTGTTGTTCATGACGGTCATTGTGTTGCTGCTGGCCGGCTTTCCGGTGGCCTTCACGCTCGGCGGTACCGCGTTGTTGTTTGCCGGGTTCGGCGTGTTGGGCGGCGGCTTTAACGACGCGCTGTTGTCAGGCTTACCCAACCGCGTTTTCGGCATCATGACCAATGAGACACTGGTCGCTGTGCCATTGTTTGTTTTCATGGGTGTCACGCTCGAGCGCGCGCGCATTGCAGAGGAACTCCTGGAAACTCTCAGCTCCTTGTTTGGCACGCTGCGCGGGGGTCTCGGTATTTCGGTTACGCTGGTTGGCATGCTGCTGGCGGCAAGCACCGGCATCGTTGGCGCCACCGTCGTTACGATGGGGTTGCTGTCTCTGCCGACGATGATCAAGCGTGGCTACTCGCCCGAAATTGCGGCGGGAACCATTTGCGCATCCGGTACGCTGGGTCAGATCATTCCACCATCGATCATCCTCGTCATGCTCGGCGATGTGATGACGACTGCGTATCAGCAGGCACAGCTGGAAATGGGCGTTTATTCGCCGAAGACCGTCTCGGTTGGCGATCTGTTCGCCGGCGCGCTGATACCAGGCCTGATGCTGGTCGGCCTGTATGTGCTGTACATCCTGGGCGTTGCCTTCTTTCGGCCGGCGGCGATGCCGGCGCATCATCGTGCAGAAGGAGAGACCGTGACGTTAGGCCGCGTCATGTCCGCACTGTTGCCGCCGTTGATACTGATCTTTGCCGTGCTTGGCTCGATCCTCAAGGGACTGGCAACGCCTACCGAAGCGGCCGGTGTTGGTGGTATGGGCGCACTGCTGCTCGCGCTGTCGCGGCGCGAGTTGTCGCGCGTGCGGCTCCAGGAAATTATGCAGAGCACATTGCGTATCAGCAGCATGGTGTTCCTGATTCTGATCGGCGCCTCGTTGTTCTCGTTGGTGTTCAGAGGCTACGGCGGCGACGATGGCGTGCGCGCCATTCTCGGAGCGCTGCCGGGCGGCGTTTTCGGCGCGGTGCTTGTTGTGATGCTCGTGATGTTCCTGCTCGGCTTCGTGCTCGACTTCATAGAGATTACGTTTGTCGTTGTGCCTATCGTCGGGCCGGTGCTGTTGGCGATGGGCCTCGACCCGGTCTGGCTGGGCATCATGATCGCAATCAACCTGCAGACGTCGTTCCTGACGCCGCCTTTCGGCTTCGCGCTCTTCTACCTGCGTGGCGTGGCGCCGGCGTCCGTATCCACAGCACAGATCTATCGGGGCGCCGTGCCGTTTGTCGGCATACAGTTGCTCGCGTTGCTGCTGCTCGCCGTCTTCCCGGAACTGGTCACCTGGTTACCGGGCAGAATTTACGGTGGTTAGTGAGTGTCCTGCTTGCCGGGTTCGCTTACTTTCAGAATGCCTGCAACACGGCAGGACGGGCAGCCAATAGCGCTGACAGTTAGCGAACCAGCCAAGCAGAACACTGGCTAGCCATCGCGCGTGTCGAGATATGCCTGCTCGGATATTCTCGAGTTCTCGGTCATTATCGCGAGATAGTCGAAGTACGCCTTGCCAATCTTTCTGGCGGCTGGATCGTTAGCCATCAGTTCGTCAACAACTTCCTTCGTCATCGAACGCAACAGCGAGATTACTTCGGCGGGAAACGGCCTTATCTCGATATTCGGGTCTTCCTTGAGCTGTTGCAATGACACGGCGTTGCCGTGCGTGTACTCCGCTGCCACGTCGGTCGTAATGGCCTGGCAACTCGTCGCGACAATCGACTGCAGGTCTGCCGGCAGCGAATCCCAGGCTGTCTTGTTGATGATCGTCTCCAGCCCGGGGCCAGGCTCCTGCCAGCCCGGGTAGTAGTAATAACGTGCCGCCTTGTGCAGGCCGAAAGACGAGTCGTTATACGGCCCCACCCACTCAGTGGCATCGATCGCGCCGGTTTGCAGCGCGGTGAAGATCTCGGAGCCGGGCAGCGTTACCGGTGTACCGCCGGCTCTTCGCAGCACCTCACCACCAAGACCGGGAATACGCATCTTCAGGCCCTTCAGATCATTGACGCTGTTGATTTCCTTGTTGAACCAGCCGCCCATCTGCACGCCCGTGTTGCCCGTGGGAAACGGCACAAGATCGAAGGGCGCATAGAGCTCATTCCATAGCTCCAGGCCGCCACCGTAGTAGAGCCAGGCGTTCAGCTCCAGGTTGGTGAGACCGAAGGGGATCGCGGTGAAGAACTGCGCGGCGTCCACCTTGCCCTTGTGGTAGTAGGAGGCATCGTGGCCCATCTCGACCGTGCCGCGACTGACCGCATCAAATACCTCGAAGGCCGGCACCAGCTCGCCCGCACCATACACCTTGATCTTCAGCCGGCCGGCCGAGGCCGCCTCAACCCGGGCGGCCACGTTTTCCGGCGCCATGCCAAGGCCCGGGAATTTCGGCGGCCAGGACGTCACGCAGGACCACTCGAATGTCTCCTGGCGGGTATCGCCGTCGCAGTTCGCCTCTTGTTTCGCACAGGCCGAGAGCGTCGCGGCTGCCGCGAGGCCACCGACGAATTGTCGTCTTTTCATGGCGGGTCCCATCATCTTTACACTGCCGCAAGTCTATTGATCGGCAGGAAGCAATGCAACAGCCTGTCGGTGGGATTTATTGATCCGATATAATTCCCACTTTATGGAACATTAGGTCGTTAAAAGGGCTGTGGATAACCCACCGAAGGCCAAATTGGCCCCGATCCGGGGATCGGGGCCCGTCCGTCCCTGGCCCGACGGTAGTATTGAGCATAAACCTGCCGTCCCTGGCGCGCCACTCTCGCCCGGATTGGATCCGTTCTCCCACTCGTCGGTGCTTTGGAGTCTCCCACCCATGGCCGGGTTACGGGGCTTCGCATTCTGGGCGATCTGTGGATAAACTCCACAAGTCTTAGGAAATCAAGGAGTTCGATCCACCATGATCGGGCTATTACAGCGAGTGACACGGGCAGACGTCAGCATCGACGGCGACGTCGTCGGAGAAATCGGTCGTGGGTTGCTGGTGCTGGTCGCCGTGCACCGTGACGATTCCGAGCGGGATATAGCCCGGCTCGCCGAGCGGCTGCTTGGCTACCGGGTGTTTCCGGACCCGGAAGGCCGCATGAACCGCAGCGTCCAGGATGAAGCCGGCGGGCTGTTGCTGGTCCCGCAGTTCACGCTGGCGGCCGACACGAAGAAGGGTACGCGCGCCAGCTTCACCAAGGCCGCATCGCCTGAGAAGGGTGCCGAGTATTTCGACGCGCTGGTGGAGATTTGCCGGCAGCGGCTCGACACCGTTGAAACGGGCCGATTTGGCGCCAATATGCAGGTTAGCCTGGTGAATGACGGCCCCGTGACGTTCTGGCTCGAATCCTGATGGGCACCGTGCGTGTGACGCGGGTACGGTTTTGTTGCGCGGCCGGGGGTATCATGAACATAATTCGCGCCCGGTCAGAATCCGGCGCAGACCTTTATGAATTAAAGGCGGCACGCCGCCAGGAGTAACAGGATGTTTGCCAATATAGGCCCGTGGCAGTTACTGATCATTCTCGTCATCGTTTTGGCCATCTTCGGCACAAAGCGGCTGCGTTCGCTGGGCTCGGATCTTGGCAGCGCCGTCAAGGGGTTCCGCTCCGCGATGAGCGAGGCGGAACAAACAACCGATCAGATCGGCGACGCGTCCAAGGACGCCGATTTCGACAATACGCCGGCTGAAGAGCCCCGCAAAGAAAAAGACGCCTGATCCCCCCCTGCCATGTCCGGAATAGGCGGTTCAGAATTTCTGCTCCTGTGCGTTATCGGGCTCCTGATACTGGGTCCCGAACGACTGCCGCGTGTTGCGCGTCAGCTGGGCGGCTGGATCGGCAAGGCCCGGCAAATGACGCGCGCCCTGCAGCGGCAGCTTGAAGACGAACTCGATGTCGAGAAAAACCTCGGCATCAATCCCAAAGATTTTCACCCTGACGCGCTGCTGACACCGCGCGACGACGACACCTATTCGCCATTACATGACGAAGACGACGATGCCGTCGATGACGACAGTGCGCCCGAGCCGGTCGCCGTTGAGGACTCCGAGGCCGCTGGCGGCCCAGCCGCCGCTGACACACCAGCGCCCGTTGACGCCCCGTTGGCCGATGCCGACGATGAGCAGCAAGAAAAGACGGCCTGATGAGCGACGCGACACCTGACAAGGAAGGGGGACTCGGAGAAGGCACGCTGATGTCGCACCTGACCGAGCTGCGGAGTCGCCTGTTTAAGATTGTCGCCAGCATTTTTGTGGTGTTCCTTGCTGCTCTTGCCGTTTTCCCGCCAGATTTTCGATTTCGTCGCAGCCCCCCTGACGCGCTTTGTGCCGAGCGGAGAAATGATCGCCATCGGTGCGGTTACCTCGCTGACAGCAACCATTTCGCTGACTTTCTACTTGTCGCTGTTTCTCGCGATGCCGATCATCCTTTACCAGGTATGGGCGTTCGTCGCCCCCGGACTTTACAAAAAGGAAAAGGGCTTCGCAGGCCCGCTGCTCGCCACCAGCATCATCCTTTTCCTCGCCGGGCTCGCCTTTGCCTACTACGTAGTGTTCCCGCTGATATTTGGTTTTGTCGCGACCTTTACTCCAGACGTTGTCGAGTGGAAGCCCGACATGGCCGAGTACGTCGGCTTCGTCATGCTCGTGTCGCTGGTATTCGGTATCGCGTTCGAAACACCGATCGCGACCTTGCTGCTGGTCCTGACAGGGCTAACGACACCCGAGAAACTCGGCAAGGCCCGTCCCTACGTATTCCTCGGCGCGTTCGTCGTCGGCATGCTGCTAACGCCACCGGACGTAATCAGCCAGACGATACTCGCCGTTCCCGGTCTACCTGCTCTACGAGCTCGGCATCATCATGTCGCGCCTGGTCCGACCGAAACCGGACGAATCGGTGGCCGCGGAAGGCTAATCCGCTGTAATCCAACATAATTCCGGTGGCCGGTGCATCGCCGCCGGATTGGTCGCTTGGTGGCGAAAAGCACTGAAAATAGTGTTTAATGGGCAGCTTGGCCCGCCAAAAAAATACAGAGCAAGGCGGCTAACAGCATCCCGGGGGAGAACATGACTGATTCCGTTGCCGCGACCGCGGACGACTACTCGCACGATGACGAACTGTGGGGTCACCCCAGGGGCCTGTACGTGTGTTTTGGCACTGAACTCTGGGAGCGCTTTTCATTCTACGGAATGAAGTTCCTGCTCGTTCTCTACCTCACCAAGTACCACTTGTTTACCGACCAGATGGGGCTGGACGTCCTCGGCTCTTACGCCGGCCTCGTTTACGCGCTGCCACTCATCGGCGGAATGCTCGCCGACCGTTACCTCGGCATGCGCAAATCGGTGGTCTTCGGCGGCATCCTGCTTTGTTTCGGCCACCTTTTGATGGCTGTCGAAGGCTACCAGGCCGTGTTTTACGCGGCGGGAACAACGCTTTCAGAAAACCTGGCGCTGGCGTCGGGCGAAGTTCTGACCGCAGGCACCGTGCTGGCCCAGGACATCATGATCCGCGACACGGCCGCCCTCAAAGTCTTCTACCTGGCACTCGCACTAATCGTCATGGGTGTCGGCTACCTGAAACCGAATATCTCCACGATCGTCGGCAAGCTCTATGCCATAGACGACCCCCGCCGTGACTCGGGATTCACGATCTTTTACATGGGCATCAACATCGGCTCATTTGCAGCGACCCTGCTCTGCGGCTGGCTGGGTGAGACCTTCGGCTGGAAGTACGGTTTTGGCGCCGCCGGCATCGGTATGGTCATCGGCCTGTTCACCTTCCTCAGGGGCCAGAAGTACCTGAGAGGACATGCCGAGCCCGCCGAGCCTGAGAAGCTCACGAAGAAAGTGTTTGGCCCGATCAATGTCGAATGGTCGATCTACCTTCTGACGCTTCCGGCGCTTTTCGGCGTCTGGTGGCTGGTGCAGCACGAACATATCGTCCTTGCCTCGCAGAACGTTCTCCTGATCGTGTCCGTCGTCGGCCTGATCCTGTATTCGATGATCTATGACAAGTCGAAATCGAACAACACGACGGCGTATATCGTTGCCGGTGTCGCGATTGCGTCCGGCTGTTACGCCGTGTTGGTGAACCTGCACTTCATTCCCGGCAGCGTCGAGCTCGCCGAGAACGTCCTGTACGGCGCCATCATCCTGATTATCGGTTTCGTCATTTACGGTTTCCGCACGCACAATTCCGATGAGTTCGGGCGCACCGTCGTCCTCATGATTCTGATTCTCTCGACGGTCGTTTTCTGGGCGCTTTTCGAACAAGCGGCCGGGTCGATGACGTTTTATGCCGATCGTGTTGTGGACCGCACCGCTGGCGGCATCACGTTTACAGCCGCGCAGTTCGGCTCACTGAACGCCGGCTTCATCATGTTGCTTGCGCTACCGTTCGCGATTCTCTGGACCTGGCTTGCGAAAAAGAATCTCGAGCCTTCGACGCCCGTCAAGTTCGGCCTCGGTATCATGCAGGCCGGACTGGGTTTTGGCGCGCTCGTGTTCGGCGCACAGTTCCCCGACCAGGCGGGACAGGTCGCCATGATCTGGCTCATCCTCGCGTACCTGCTGCACACGACCGGAGAGCTGTGCCTGTCGCCGGTTGGCTTGTCCGCGGTGACGAAGCTCTCGATCGGCAATGTCGTCGGCGTCAGCATGGGCACCTGGTTTCTCGCAACCGCGCTGTCGGAGACCGTGGCGACACGCCTCGGCCGTATGGCAGCAATCGACACGTCGCAAGGCGAGGTGGCCGACGTGGCAACCGCGCTCGCAACCTATACCGAACTCTATGAGTTCCTGATGTGGACCGGACTCGGTGTCGGCGTATTCATGATTATTATCTCGCCGGTGCTGCGTCGCTGGATGCACGGCATACATTAATCTCTCTTTTGAATTTCGGAAGTACGCAATGAAATCTCTTGTGAAAATCGCAGCGGGCCTCGCGCTGCTGATTCTCGGCGCCTGTGCCGAGAAGGAAGCCGACCAAATCACTACCGACGCTGTCTCCCCACCGACGGAAACAGCCGAGCAGTTTGTTGCCCGGGCCAACGAAGAGCTCGCCGAGCTCCTCAAGGAAACCGGCGCCGCCGAGTGGGTGCGAGCGACCTACATAACCGCGGACACAGCGGTCGTCGCTTCTGCAGCCAGCCAGAAGTTTGCGAAGTGGCATGGCGACATGGTGCAGCAGGCACTGCCGTACGAAAACGCCGAGCTTGGCGCCGAAACGCGTCGCGCGATCGATCTCCTGAAGCTGGGGACATCGCTGCCAACGCCATCCGATCCCGCAAAACGTAAAGAGCTCACGCTGATTGCGACCGAGCTTAAGGGTATGTACGGAGCAGGGGAGTACTGCCGCAATGACGGCGACTGCAAGAGCCTGCCGGAACTCGAGGACATTCTTGCCGGCAGCCGAGACTTCGACGAGCTGACCGACGCCTGGCAAGGCTGGCGCACGATCGCTCCGCCCATGCGCGAGAAATACCAGCGCTACGTTGAGCTTGTTAACGAGGGCGCCGGCGAACTGGGTTACAACGATCTCGGCGAAATGTGGCGTGCCGGCTTCGACATGAGCCCGGCCGAATTCGAACAGGAAACCGCCCGCCTGTGGGAGCAGGTCAAGCCACTTTACGATGAGCTGCATTGCCATGTTCGCGCCAGGCTCGGCGACGTTTACGGCGAGGACAAAGTGCCGCAGGATGGACCGATTCCCGCGCACCTGCTCGGCAATATGTGGTCGCAAAGCTGGGGCTTCATTTACGACCTCGTCGAGCCATACCCCGGCGTTGCAGATCTCGACGTCGACAGTGCGCTAAAAAAGAAAAACTTACTCGCCGCAGGAGATGGTTCGCTCCGCCGAGAACTTCTACGTTTCTCTTGGCATGCGCGCGCCTGCCGGACACGTTCTGGGAGCGCTCACAGTTCACCAAGCCGAGGGATCGTGACGTCGTCTGTCACGCCAGCGCCTGGGGCCTCGACGGCGGCAACGACCTGCGCATCAAGATGTGCATCAAGCAGACCTACGATGAACTGCGCACCATCTATCACGAGCTTGGCCATAACTATTATCAGGATGCCTACAGCGACCAGCCGGCGCTTTTCCAGGACAGCGCGCACTCCGGCTTCCACGAGGCGATCGGTGACACCGTGACGCTGTCAATGACGCCACAGTACCTCGCCGACGTCGGCCTGATCGGCTCCGCCGAAGAAAGTGAGGAAGCCGTTATCAACCGGCAGATGCAGATGGCGCTGGACAAGATCGCTTTCCTGCCGTTCAGCAAGCTGATCGACGAATGGCGCTGGGGCGTATTCTCCGGACAGGTTGCGCCGGCTGACTACAACAAGACCTGGTGGGAATTGCGCGCGCGCTACCAGGGCGTTTCGCCACCGGTTGAGCGCAGCGAGGCGGATTTTGATCCCGGTGCCAAATACCACGTCTCGGCCAACGTGTCCTACACGCGTTACTTCCTTGCGCATATTCTGCAGTTCCAGTTTCAGCGATCGCTGTGCGAAATAGCAGGTCACCAGGGCGACCTCGCCTCCTGTTCCGTGTATGGCAGCAAAGAGGCTGGCGAACGTTTCTACGCGATGATGGCGTCAGGCAGCAGCGAGCCCTGGCAGGACGCGCTCGAGAAGCTCACCGGCACACGCGAGATGGATGCAACAGCAATCATCGATTATTTCGCACCGCTCATGGGGTATCTGAAAGAGCAAAACGCTGGCAGAAGCTGCGGCTGGTAGTATTGGGGCAAAACTAAAGGGGAGTCTCATGGCAGAACAACAACAAAGCGCCGCTCCTGGCGGCTTTCTCGGCACCGTAGAGCGCGTCGGCAACAAGCTTCCCGATCCGGCGATGCTATTCGTCGGACTGCTAGGCATCGTCTGGCTGCTGTCCTGGTTCATGTCCTATTTTAGTTATGATGTTGTCGATCCTCGAACGGGCGAGGCAATCGTTGTCATCAACCAGCTGACCGGCTCCGGCTTTACAACGTTTCTTAGCAAGATGGTCACCAACTTCGTTGGCTTTGGCCCGGTCGGTACGGTTCTCGTCGCAATGCTCGGTATCGGCGTTGCCGAGCATTCCGGCTTCGTCACGACGGCTATCCGAGCACTGCTTAACGTCACACCGAAGTGGTTCCTGACGCCGATGGTCATCCTCGTCGGTATCGTCAGTCACTCCGCCGTTGATGCCGGATACGTGCTGGTTATACCGTTAGGTGGCGTCATTTTTTATGCCGCTGGCCGCCATCCGCTAGCGGGCATAGCCGCGGCCTTCGCCGGCGTCTCCGGCGGATTCTCGGCGAACTTCGTGCCTTCAGCGCTGGACCCATTGTTGCAGGGCCTGACACAAAGTGGCGCGCAGCTCCTCGAGCCGTCCATTGTCGTCAACACGCTGAACAATTACTTTTTCACGACGGCATCTTCAGTGTTGATCGTCGGTCTCGGCTGGTGGCTGACCGACAAGCTCGTCGAGCCGCGGCTGCAGGGCACTGCTGTAGACGGCGACGCCGAGGACCTGCCGGAAATGCACGCATTGACTGACGCAGAGCGCAAGGGCTTGCGGCGATCGCTGCTCGTCATGGTCATAGGCCTGGTCGTGCTCTTCGTTTCAATGTGGCCAGAATCGTCGGCCTGGCGTGATGCGGAAGGTGCCCTGGTCAACTTCTCATCACCAATCATGCGTTCGATCGTTCCGCTGATCTTCTTCCTGTTTCTCATACCGGGCATCGTGTTCGGTTACGCAACCGGCACCTTCAAGACCAGTAAGGACATCATTCAAGGTATGTCGCATGCGATGAACAGCATGGCCTATTACCTCGTCATCATGTTCTTCATCGCGCAGTTTGTGTATGCGTTCTCGGCTTCGAACCTCGGCACGCTGATGGCACTTCAAGGCGCGCAGGCGCTAACGAACCTGAGGGACTTTCCGTCCGTGCTCGTCATCGGCATCATCTTGCTGACCGGCTTCGTTAATATTTTCGTAGGATCGGCAAGTGGCAAGTGGGGGCTGCTTGCTCCGATTTTCGTGCCGATGCTGATGTCGCTGGGTATCTCGCCGGACCTGACACAGGCCGCCTATCGCGTCGGTGACTCCAGTACCAACATCATCACACCGCTGATGCCTTACTTCCCGCTGGTGGTCGTTTACTGCCAGCGCTACGTGAAGGGCACGGGTATTGGTACGCTGGCTGCAATGATGCTGCCGTATTCGTTGACCTTTCCTCGCAGCATGGTCGGTGTTCCTGCTGATCTATTGGGCGATCGGTTTCCCGCTGGGCATTGGCGCCAGCTACACGTATCCGGCGAGTTAGGGAATTAGCATGCACGACTTCGAGAAGCTCGGCGCTTTCTACCTCGGCAAGCGCTACGACACGGATTCCGAGAAACTCACGGAGGAGCTTGTCCTTTACGACTCAAAGGACCTGAATACCCATGCCGTGATCATCGGCATGACAGGCTCAGGAAAGACCGGGCTCGGTATCGGCATACTCGAGGAGGCGGCGCTCGATCATATTCCGGTCATTGCCATCGACCCGAAGGGCGACATGGGCAATCTGCTGCTGACTTTTCCGAAGCTCGCGGCCGACGATTTTCAGCCCTGGGTGAATCCGCGCACGGCAACGGACAAGGGTCAAACCGTCGAGCAGTTTGCTGCCGGGCAGGCGGCGCTATGGAAGAAGGGACTCGGTGAATGGGGTCAGGACGGCAAGCGAATCGCCCAGCTCAGGAAGAACGTCGACCTCAACATATATACGCCGGGCAGCAACTCCGGTGTTCCCGTTTCGGTGCTGCAGTCGTTCAATGCGCCGGAGCAGGCGCTCATTGATGACATCGACCTGTATCGGGAGCGCGTGCAATCGACCGCGACAGGCATTCTCACGCTGCTCGGCATCGATGCCGACCCGGTCGCCAGCCGTGAACACATCCTGATATCCAGACTGCTGGATAAGGCCTGGCGCGAGGGCCGTAATCTTGACGTCGCCGGGCTGATCATGGAAATCCAGGACCCGCCTATCACCAAAGTCGGCGTCATGAATCTCGATTCCTTCTTCCCTGCCAAGGATCGCTTCGCGCTCGCGATGCGCCTCAATAACCTGCTGGCGGCGCCCGGATTCGAAGCGTGGATGCAGGGCACGCCGCTGAACGCCAAGAGCCTGCTGTATACGGAAGAGGGCAAGCCGCGCATTTCGATCATGTCGATCGCGCATCTCGATGATGCACAGCGAATGTTCTTTGTCTCGATGCTGCTCAACGAGCTCATCGCCTGGATGCGAGCGCAGCAGGGCACCTCAAGCCTGCGTGCGATCCTCTACATGGACGAGATCTTCGGCTACATGCCGCCGGTCGCGAATCCGCCGTCGAAGAGGCTGTTCCTGACGCTGCTGAAGCAGGCGCGTGCCTACGGTCTTGGCCTTGTGCTGGCCACGCAAAACCCGGTCGACCTCGACTACAAGGGCCTGTCCAACACCGGCACCTGGTTCATTGGTCGCCTGCAGACCGAACGTGACAAGGCGCGTGTCATGGAGGGCCTTGAGGGCGCCAGCGGCGGAAAATTCAACAAGCAGGCAATGGAGCGCACGATTGCCGGGCTCGGCAAGCGCCGCTTCCTGCTGCACAACGTCCACGAAGATGAAGCCGTAGTCTTTAATACGCGCTGGGTCATGTCCTACCTTGCCGGCCCGCTCACTCGCGACCACATTCGAACATTGATGTCTGGCGCAAAACAGCAAGCTCGAGGCGGTCGCGAAGGCTGTGTCCAAGCCCAGGCGCAAGGCGGCCGATAGTGCGCCTGCATTACCGCCGTCGATAGACCAGTTTTTCGTCAAGGGGCGGGGGGAAGAGATTATTTACCACTCCCGCCTGATCGGCGCCGGCGACGTCGTTTTTACCAGCGCTCGTTACAACATCGAGGACGAACGCCAGGTCCTGCACACCGTCGAGTTCGAAGATGGTCCGGTCGAAATCGACTGGGATAACGCCGAGCCGCTTGAGCTCTCGATAGCAGACCTTCTCGAAAAAGGCGAAGCGGACGCAAGCTTCGCGAATTGCCCTTCGTCAGCAAACAACCCGAAAGCCTATGCTCGCTGGGCCAAGGACTACAGCCGATGGCTGCGGCAAAACGAGAGTATTACGCTGTACAAGAGCAAGCGATTTCGCCTTACCTCAACGAGCAACGAGACCGAGGGCGATTTTCGCGCCAGGCTTCAGGACGCCGCCAGCGAGAAACGCGATCAGGCGATCGCGAAAATTCGCAAGCGCTGCGCGAGCAAGGTCACGACGCTCGAAAACCGCCTGCTGCGCGCACAGCAGTCCATCGCGCGTGAAAAGCAGCAGTCGACGAAGAAGAAACTCGATACGGCGATTTCTTTCGGTACCGCCATCCTGGGCGCCGTGCTTGGTCGCAAGAAGCTGTCCAGCGCGACCGCCACCAAGATCGGCTCGGCGATAAAGACCGCCGGTGGTGCGAGCAAGGAGGCCGCCGATGTCGGCCGTGCAATGCAGACGGCGGAAAAGGTCAAGCAGGAAATGGCGGCGCTTAATGCTGCGCTCGAAAAGGAAGTCGCTGATCTCGACACGTCGTTCGACGCACAGTCCGAGGAGCTGGACGAGGTAGTAGTCAGGGCGAAGAGCACCGACATTCATGTCGTGCTGACCGGCCTGGTGTGGTTGCCGTATACGGCTGACGAAAAGGGGCGCCTGAGGCCGGCCTGGTAGCGGTAGCCGCTTAAGTTCATGCGGGCAATTGATCTATCGGCCTGTCAGTCGCCCAGGCAGGCTCCCGCGTAAGCTTTGACTACGCCGGCGTTGTCGATCTGGCAGTCGTTGTCGTAAGTCACATCATCCATGCCACAAACCGGCGAGTATTCTCGCGGACAGTTGCGTCCGAGCGCCTCACAAACACCCGCGTATTCGACACGCACGCCGCGGCGCTCCGCATGGCAGGCGTTGCCATAGGTCATCTCGTCGAAACCACAGACCGGCACGAACAGGTTGGGGCACGGGCGCACCCTGCAAATGCCGGGCTTGAACACCGTCAGGCCGGCCTTCTCCGCAAAACAGGCATTGTCATAGGTGACATCGTCGTCGCCACAGACCGGCGCAAAAACCTTGGGGCAATTATCCGGATCGCAGGTGCCCTTGTGCTGAACGGGGATGCGCTCGGCATCCGCTTCGCAGCGGTTTATGAAGCTACGGCCATTCATGCCGCAGACGGGGTCATTGATGGATGGGCAACCGTTGGGCGTGCACGCACCCAGCCCTGCAACCTCCGCCCCGGACTTCATCGCGAAACACTCATTAATGTAGGTGTTACCGTCGACGCCGCAGACGGGGTCGAATGTTTCCGGACAGCCGCTGGCCTGCTCCGGACATATGCCCGCGGTCGCGACCTCCGCGCCCGCAGCGCCGGCAACACACTCGTTGCTATACGTCTGGCCGTCATCACCGCAGACGGGGTCGTACTGCATCGTGCAGGCGACATCGTCGTTTTGTGCCACGCTTAGCGACGCGTTTGCTACCGGAAACAGCGTATCCAGATCGACATCAGCCGCAACGGTCGGCGCAATGAACAGCAGACCGAGGAGCGTCAGCAAGAGCAGGTCGAGCGTCGTTTCGGATCATATAAAGTCACTTCAGATTTATTTACTTAGAGTGCCGAATGCGCTCTCGGTTCAACCAATTCGCGCGCTGCCCCAATAGTTGTAACTCAACGCTCTCGCGCCGGGTATGTACATGCGATTGTCATCCTCAATCACAAAACCTGCTGCGTGCAGGAGTCCCGGTATATCGCGGTGCATGTTGCAGCCACCGGAAAATCTCTTCCAGATTGGATTTAATCGCTCCTGCCACCTGTATACATTTTCATCAGGCGCCTTGCCATGCTCACAAAACAGCAGCCGCCCCTGCGGCCTCAATACGCGGCGCAGTCCTGCGAGCGCTTTCTCCGGTTCGGGAATCGTGCATAGCGTATAAGTAATAAGAACCGTATCGACGCTGTCATCGTCCAAAGGTACTTCCTCGCAGGGAAGGCCGATAAATTCAACATCGAGGCCGACCTCGCTGACAGCGTCTCGCGCAAGGCGCTGCATACCCTCCGACGGCTCGAGGCCCCAGATACGCCGGACCTTGTCTCGATCGTAGTGCGGAAGATTAAGTCCGCTCCCAAAACCGACCTCCAGTACATCGCCGGCTGCACGCGGCACGATTTTCTCACGCTGCTTGCGCGTTGGCTTGCTGCTGCACGCCAGGTTGACGAGACGGGGCAGTATGCGATCTTCGTACCAGGTCAATTGACAAGCTCACTGATTCTCACAAGCTCAATGCCTTGCTCGCTCAGCTTTGGCAGCTCTTCTTCCAGGAAGGTCAGCGTGGTTTCGTAAGGATGCCCGATCGCTACGACAAAACCGCGCTTTCTTGCCAGCACCTTCATACGCTCGAACTGCAGCTGCACGGTTTCCGGCGACGGGTCCGGATCGAGAAAAATATCGCGCCGCAATGCGCTGACGCCCGCCTCTGTCGCCATCTGCAGCGCGACACTGTGCGCCGTGGTGTAGCTATCGACAAAGAACAGATCGTTTCGCGCCCGGATCTCTTCCATCAACCACTGCATGTGGCCCGGGTGGCGTGTCAGCAGGCTACCTCGGTGGCCGTTGACCCCAACGACATGGGGCACGGAGCGCAGCGCCGCTGCAAACGTTTTTGCCAGCAGTTCGCGGCTCATATCCAGGTCGATCCCGATGGGCTCCTCGTACTTGTCGTCGGCATTTGCCTGCAGCGGCAGGTGAAGCAACACCTCCTTGCCGTGGTCATGTGCCCACCTGGCCAGCGTTGCCGCGCGCGGCGTACCTGGCAATACCGCGAAAGCGACGTGGCCGGGCAGCGCAATCGCGCGCCGGCCGGCGTCGAGCCGGTAACCGAGATCGTCGATAATGATGGCAACCCGCGCCGGCCCTGCGTGCACATTGAACGACGCGGCGAGCAGCACTATCGCCGACAGGCAGGCTCTCATCGAGCTCATTGGGCGTTGCTGTGCATCACCGAACGAGGGCTCAGGTATTCGATGGCCTCGGCCAGCTGGGCGTCGGCCTCCCGATCGAGAACGCCGGCCAGCGTGAGGTCCGGAAAGCCCGGCGTATCCTCGACAAACAGGTCCGGCTCTATACCGACGTCGTGGATCGAGTCACCGGACGGCGTGTAATACCGCGACGTCGTTAACTTGATCGCGCGGCCTTTCGACAGCGGCATGACCGTTTGTACCAGCCCCTTGCCGAACGTCGGCGTGCCAATGACCAGTGCACGATCATGATCCTGCAGCGCGCCCGCCACAATCTCGGACGCCGAGGCCGAGCCGCCGTTGACCAGCACGACCATATTTGCGCCATCGAGGATATCGCCGTGGTGCGCCGCGCGCGAAAAGCGCGACTCATCCGTCCTGCCTTCGGCAGTAACGATCAGGCCGTCGTCGAGAAACAGGTCGGACACCTCGACCGCCGCATCGAGCACGCCGCCGGGATTGTTGCGCAGGTCGAGCACCAGGCCGTCCAGCATGCCGGCAGCCGTCTCCTGAAGATCATCCACGGCGCGGCCCAGTTCCTGCGCCGTATTGTCACTGAACTGGCTGACCCGAACGTACGCAAAGGAAGGTCCAAGAAACTCTTTATGTATGCTCGCCACACGAATTGTCTGCCGGCGCATTTCATGATCGATTGCAACATGCTCGTGCAGCACCGTCACTGTGACCTTGGTACCAGAGTGGCCGCGCAGCCGACCGACGGTCTGTTGCAGATCTCTCGTATCAATCTCGACGCCGTCGACGGCGATGATCTGGTCGCCGGCCTTTATCCCGGAGCGCGCTGCCGGCGAGCCGGCTATCGGCGTGATGACGTGCAGCACACCATCAACCTCGTCAACCTCGACACCGATGCCGGTGTAGCTGCCCGAGGTGCTGACGCGAATGTCACGATACTCGCTGGCGTCCAGGTACTGCGAGTGAGCGTCGAGGTCGCTGACCATGCCGCGGATCGCGCTCTCAAGTAAGACCGCGTCGTCGACGGGCTCAACATAATCCTGCTTTACGCGCTCCAGCACTTCGGCAAACAGGCGTGCCTGCTCCCAGGCGAGCGCGTCCCTGTCCGGCGCCTTGCGCCAGTCCATCAGGCCGCCGCCCACGGACAGGCCGGTGCCCAGCACCAGGCCTATAACCACAACCAGCAGTGCGCGAACTTTCAACGACATAAGTTCTTCCGTGCGCCGACACGACTCTCGTCCGGCAGAACGCTCGACCTTAGCACAGCGAAATAGACAGGGCAGCTGTCCTCCAGCACGTCCGGGGCATCAGCCTCCGGGCCGGCGTGTAATCCACGTGCGCGGATTGACGGGTCGGGCGCCGCTGCGAAGCTCAAAGTAGAGCCCGGCCTCGGATTGTCCTCCACTGTCGCCCACGGTTGCTATGACGTCGCCCGGCGCAACCCAGTCACCGGCCTTCTTCAGGATGGTTTCGTTGTAGCCGTATAGCGTCATGTAACCCTCGCCGTGATCGACGATCACCAGCAGACCCATGCCAGCCAGCCAGTCCGCGAAGGCGACTCGACCATGGTAGACCGCCCTGACTTCCGTTCCCTGCGGCGTCTCCAAAACGACACCGTTCCATTTCATCGTGCTGCCGCCACGCGGCTGGCCGAAATCGTGCAGCAGCGCGCCCGCAACCGGCCAGGTCAGCTTGCCCTTGTGGTCGCTGAAGGGCTCTTCCGATCTGATCGGATAGTCCGACAGGATGCTGGTGAGCTCGGCGATCAGGCGTGTCAGGTCTTTCTCCTGTGCAGCGAGTCGGTCGACCTCAACGCCTTCACGCTTGATCCTGTCGCGCAGGGACACGAGTAGCGCGGAGCGCTCTTCCTGGGATTGGTTCAGGCGCGTCAGCACCGCGTAGCGCGACCGCGAAAGCTCGTCCAGTCGAGCCTCCTCGGCCGCTATCTGGCCACGCAGCGCGTCAAGCTCGCGGATTTCCGCGATAACCGCTTCTATGTTTTCCGCACGGTAATCGTTCAGGTAATTGTAATAGGCCATCAGCCGACCCAGCGTCGCCGGGTCTCGCTGGTTGAGCAGTAGCCTTATCTTCTCGTGGCTGCCGCTCAGGTACGCCGAGCGCACCTGTGCCGACAGTGCAGCAGACTCGTCGTCAAGATGCGCCTCCCGCTCTGCCAGCGTGGCGTCCAGCTGATTCTTCCTGTTGGTGGTGCGCCGCCGCTCTTGTTCGATGTCCGCTATTCGCATCCGCTGCTCGGCGATCGCGACCTCAGCCTCCTGCAGCTCGCCGGCCAGTCGGTCCCGCTCCTCGGCCGCCTCATCCATGCTTTCCTTGAGCGCACTGATTCGCTCGCGAACGCCCTCGAGCTCCTGCTCTTTGGTCTTGCCCAGCTCACTGTTCGAGTCCTGGGCCTGCCCCGTCAGCAGCGGCGGCGGACAGCAGGGCCGAGATAATGAGGGTAATTCGCCAGTTCATGGTCGCGAGTGTAGTGGCTCAAGGCTATTCCCGCCCGCGAATACGCGTATAATCCGTTTTTTGGTCTCGTCATGGTGCGACAGTCAGCGCCGAAATTATTGATTCATGGACAAATTTCTCGAATTCGCAAGCAACCACGTGTTGCTTGCGTCCGCGCTGCTGGTCAGCTTTTTCGTGCTCGTATTTTCCGAGTTGCGCCGCAAGGCCAGCGGACTCGTAAACGTGGACGCGGGCGACGCTGTCAAGTTGATTAACAACGACGCCGTGGTCATCGACATCCGCAGCGCGGACGCGTTCTCCCGGGGGCACATCGTCAACGCGCGAAACATTCCGCAAGACGAGCTGGACGCGAAGCTGGACCAGCTGCAAGAGTACAAGGCATCGTCGATCATCGCCGTCTGTGATGCCGGCGTTACAACAACGGGCGTCGTTAACAAGCTGCGAGCCAAAGGCTTCGAGAGCGTGTTCGGCCTGAAAGGCGGCATGTCCGGCTGGGGTCAGGCTGGTCTGCCGGTAGTGACGGGCAAGAAGACGCGCAGCAAATCGGCGAAACACAAAAAAAAGCACGCCTGAGGCTCGTTGCATGAAAGCTGTGACCCTTTACGGAAATGCGATGTGTCCCTACTGTGGCGCTGCAAGGATGCTGCTGACCAAGAAGGGGGTTCCGTTTGCGAATATCGACGTTGGCAGCGACCCGGCCATGCGCTCCGAAATGGAAGAACGAAGCGGCAACTCGACGGTGCCGCAGATATTTGTTGCGGACACACCCATAGGTGGTTTTGACGAACTCTACGCTCTCGACAAGAGCGGAGAGCTGGACAAGATTCTCGCCGCCTGAACCGGCGGCTTCAGACTAGACAACAGGAAGCAAAATGGCAGACAACGAAAACGCCGCTGAGAAGCGCTTATCGATCACGAAAATCTATCTGAAGGACACGTCGTTCGAGTCTCCCCAGTCCCCGGGCATTTTTCGCCAGGGCGAGTGGAAGCCTCAGACGAACCTGAACCTTCGCAGCGCGCATCACCCGGCTGACGGAGACCACCACGAAATCGTGCTTACGATTACGATCGAGGCCAAGGAAGACGACAAGACCTGTTTCCTCATCGAGCTGCAGCAGGCTGGCCTGTTCGAAATCTCAGGTTACGAAGGCGCAGAGCTGGAGGCGATTGTCGGCAGCTTCTGCCCGAACATCCTGTTCCCTTATGCCCGCGAGTCGATTGCAGCGCTGGTGCAGAAAGGGGGCTTCCCGGAATTCGTTTTACAGCCCATCAATTTTGATGCGCTGTACATGCAGTCGAAACAGCAGCAGATGGCGGCGACTGCCGGCGACGGCGAGACACACTGATCAAGAGCGACGCGCCAAGAGCGGTCGCGGTCATCGGCGCCGGTTCCTGGGGAACGGCGCTGGCGCTGCAGTTTGCTCGCGGCGGCTGCGAGGTAAGGCTGGGGGGCCTGTTCGAGCTCGACGAGCTCGAAGCCATGGTGGCCCGCCGCGAAAACACACGCTACCTTCCGGGCGCCAGTTTTCCGCCCAGCCTCGTCGCCTGTCCCGTACTCGAGGACTGCCTCAATGGCGCGCGCGACATCCTGGTTGCGGTTCCCAGCCATGGGCTGCGCGACACCCTGGCGACCATCAAAGCCACTGCTGCAATCGGACTCTCGCGTGTGCTGGGCGACCAAGGGTTTCGAGCTGAGTACGGGAAAGCTACCGCACCAGGTCGCTGCCGAAGTGCTTGGTGCGGATCGACCGACGGCGGTGCTTTCAGGGCCAACGTTTGCCAAGGAGGTTGGCGACGGCCTGCCCACCGCGATGACGATAGCCTCGAAAGACAATGACTTTGCCGAGGCGCTCGCCACTGAGTTGTCCAGCGACAATTTCCGCGCTTACACCACCGACGACATCATTGGCGTCGAGGTCGGCGGCGCCGTCAAGAACGTTCTCGCGATCGCGGCCGGCATGTCGGACGGCCTGGGCTTCGGGGCCAACACGCGCATCGCCCTGATAAACCGCGGGCTGGTCGAGCTCATGCGACTCGGCGTCGCACTGGGCGCAAACAAGGAGACCTTCATGGGTCTCGCGGGCATGGGCGACCTGGTGCTGACCTGTACCGACAACCTTTCCCGCAATCGCCGCATGGGGCTCGCGCTTGCGAGCGGCATGACGATCGATGAGGCGCAGGAAGAAATTCAGCAGGTCGTGGAGGGTGTTCTTGCGGCTCGCGCCGTCAAGGAGGTTGCCGACAAGTACGATATCGACATGCCCATTTGTCAACAGGTCTACGGCATCCTGTACGAAGGCACTGCGCCGCGCGAAGCGGTAGAAACGCTCATGCGGCGCAAGCTGAAGTCCGAGAAAGATGAGCATTAATGGCGATACATCGCTATCTACTGCGCTTTAATTAGGGCAATACAACAAAAACAAGAAACTGGGGATTAGCTATGGACCGACGACGATTCTGTAAGACGACGCTTGCGACCGGAATAGCGGCCACATATCCATTTTTGGCGGGCTGTCGACAAAAAGTCGCTACTGAGGCTGATACCAGCCTGCGCGCAATTTCACTCGATGGCGTGGAGATCGCGCTGGAAAAAGCGGCTATTCGAGAGCTTGGCGATGCGATGACGGGCCCTGTGATGTTATCGGGCCACTCCGACTACGATGGTGCGCGAAAGATCTGGAACGGCATGCATGATAAACGGCCGGCGCTCATTGCACGCTGCCTGTCGAGCGAAGACGTTGCGCACGCCGTGACGTTTGCCCGGGAACGCAACCTGCTTACCGCTGTTCGCGGCGGCGGCCATAGCTGGCCAGGCAAATCAGTTTGCGACGACGGCCTGATGGTCGACCTGTCGGCAATGCAGAACGTCGAGATTGATACGGCAGCTAAGTGTGCCTTTACAGGCGGCGGCGCATTACTCGGCCATCTCGATGATGCAGCTCTGCCGCACGGCCTGGTGACCACGGCGGGTGTCGTTTCACACACCGGTGTCGGTGGCTATACAACCGGAGGCGGCTTCGGGCGCCTCAACCGCAAGTACGGCCTCACGATCGATAACCTGCTCGGCGCTGAGATCATCACCGCCGACGGCCAGGTTCGAAATGTCAGCGCCGATAACGAGCCTGACCTTTTCTGGGCAATCCGCGGTGGTGGCGGCAACTTCGGGGTCGTTACGCAGTTCGACTTCCAGCTGCATGACTTCGATCGCAACGTGCTGTCCGGGGCAATCGTCTGGCCCATCGAGCAGGCGCGTGACGTACTTGAGTTTTATGCCGAGTGGCAGGGCCGTCTGTCGCGTGAGATGTATACAGGGCCGGCAATGGTCACGCACCCTGAGCTGGGCCACGTCATCGTGATGGAGGTCGTCTACAACGGCGACCCGGCACAGGGAGAGAAAGAGCTTGCCCCACTTCGTGCGCTTGGGAAGCCTTTGGTCGATGGGGTGGTAGTACAGGACTACAAGGTGACGCAAACCCAGGAGGATGCGGCTATGGCACACGGCATACGCTCGTATGCCAAGAATGCAATGATTGGTGAGTTTACCCAGGGCCTGGTCGACGACATGATCGATGCCTATATCGGGGATCCGCGCGCCGGCATTTTCACGCATACCTGCGGCGGCGCTGTCGGAGACTTTGGTGAGACCGATACCGCGTTCCCGCATCGCAATGCGCAGACCATGATCGTGTTCTTTACGGGCTGGACGGATCCCGCCGAAGATGAGGAGGGCAAATCCATGTGCCGACAGTGGCACGCCGCGCTCGAGCGCCACTCCGGCGGTTACTACGGCAACATTGAGCAGGAAGGTGATTCTCGCGAGGCGCGAAATTTCGGTCCAAATTACGACCGCCTGCGCCAAGTCAAGGCCGCTTACGATCCGGGCAACCAGTTCCGCATGAACCGCAACATCCTGCCAGCCTAGGCTCCGCCCGGAAAGCCCAACTGCCGCCAGGCCTCATAGACGACAACCGCAGCCGCATTCGAAAGATTGAGGCTGCGGTTGCCTTCCTGCATCGGCAGGCGCAGCCGCTGCTCGGGCGGCAACGCATCAAGAACATCCAGCGGCAGGCCGCGCGTCTCGGGACCGAACAGCAATGCGTCACGCTCCCTGAATACCGCCTGGTCGTAACGGGTTGAATTCCGTGTGGACAGGGCAAATACCCGCGGTTGTTCGAGCGCTTCGATGCAGACATCCAATGACGCGTGCGTCTGCACATTCACGAACTCACGGTAATCAAGGCCGGCGCGCCGCAGGCGCTTCTCGTCCATCTCAAATCCCAGCGGCTCGATGAGGTGCAGGTTGGCACCCGTGTTCGCACACAGGCGAATGATGTTGCCCGTGTTCGGCGGGATTTCAGGTTCGTAGAGAATGACAGAGAACATGGACACACTGTAGAAGCCCGGCTTGCGGGCGACAAGTCTTAAGATTGCTGTAGAATCGCGCCCCGATGGCAAAGAATCCTCTACGCACAGAATTCTGCGGCTTGTCGCTGGCCTCGCCTCTCGTATCTGCTGTCCGGCTGCGTCGGCTTTGGAGAGGAATACACCCGTGTCGACGGTTTTTCAAACAGCGACGTCGGTGCGGTTGTTCTGAAAGGAACGACGGGTACCGCGAGGCTCGGCAACCCTCCCCACCGTGTCTACGAGACCCCCGACGGCATGCTGAATGCGATCGGGCTGCAAAACCCCGGCGTGGACAAGGTTGTCGACGAGATTCTTCCGGGCCTCGATTTCTCGGAGACGCGCTTTTTCGCCAACGTGTCCGGGCTCGACCATCGAAGAATACGAACAGGTAACGCGGCGCTTTGATGACTCCGACATCGACGCCATCGAAATCAACATCTCCTGCCCGAACGTCAAGGAGGGCGGTGTTGCTTTTGGCAATGATCCTGACATGTCCGCGCGCGTTGTTGCCGCCTGTCGTGCGCAGACCTCCAAGCCGATCATCACCAAGCTGTCGCCGAACCAGACAGACATTCAAAACAACGCAAGGCTCTGCATCGAGGCTGGCACCGACGGCTTTGCGGTCATCAACACGCTGATGGGCATGGCTATCGACAGCGAGACGCGACGGCCGATTATCGGCAACGTGCAGGGCGGGTTATCCGGCCCGGCAATAAAGCCGATCGCATTGCTCAAGGTACACCAGGTGTACCAGGTCGCGAAGCAACACGGTGTTCCAATTATCGGCCAGGGCGGCATCACGACGGTCAAAGATGCCCTGGAGTTCATTGTCGCAGGGGCTGCTACGGTGGGTATCGGTACGGCGCTGTTTTACGACCCGCTCGTCTGCAAGAAAATCAACGCCGGCATCATCGACTACCTCCAGCGCCACGAGATCGGGTCTGTATCGGAGCTTGTCGGAACCCTGCAGACCTGAGTCAGCTCAGGTGGCCCCGCGCTTCGGCGAGACGTACATCGTTATGTCGGCGCGAACGACGACCTTCCCTTCGTTGTCTGTCACTACCACCGGTACTACGACGTCCTGCGCCTCGCCCTCCTTGATCTCGGGAAAAGTCGCCGTGGCGCTAATATTGGTTTCGGCTTTATCCAGATAATGTATCTGCATACCGCGAGGGATCCAGCGCATGGACGCCGGCACCGATACTTCGGTCATCGTACCGGCAACAAACTCACAGAGGTTGGCCATCGCAATCGCGTGCACGGTGCCTATGTGATTCGTGACCGCCCTGCGTTTTCGCATGCGGGCGGTCGCGCGGCCCGGCTCGAGGACGTCGAATACGGGCCGTATGGAGCCAAAGTACGGCGCTTTAAAGCAAACCACGCGTGAAAACAGCCAGCGACCAAACGCCGAGCCGGACAACTTGTTCCAGGTGGCAAGCGCCTGCGTTATCGACATTGTCTCTCCTCAGTCGAGATGTAGCGCCTTCATCTTTCTCGCGAGTGTATTGCGTCCCCAGCCGAGCAGTTTAGCCGCTTCCTGCCGATGGCCGTTTGTTTGTGACATGGCCGTCTCGATAAGTGTCTTCTCAAATTCCGGCAACGCCGTCTCCAGCAGCGGCGCATCGCTGCTGTGCAGTTGGCGCTCGGCCCATGCGGCGAGGACACCGGTCCATTCTTTCGTGGCCCGTTTTGGCGACTCGCTGCCACCAAGATCGCCCGGAACGTCGGCTGCAGAGATCACGCCGCCGGGTGCCGTCACGGTCAGGCGTCGTGTAGCGTTTACCAACTGGCGCACATTGCCCGGCCACGAGAATGACTGCAGCGCGGCCAACGCATCTTCGTCGAGCGTCTTCGCCGTCGCGCCGAGTTCTTCGGCCGCTTCTGCCAGGTAGTGCCGAAGGAGAATCGGAATGTCATCGCGACGCTGGCGTAGCGGCGGTGTGTTGATGCGTATGACGTTGAGGCGGTGATAGAGGTCCTCGCGAAAGCGCGACTCTTTCACCGCGCGCGCCAGGTCCTGGTTGGTTGCCGCGATAACGCGGACATCGACCTTTATTGGTGTCTGCCCACCCACGCGATAGAACTCACTTTCTGCAAGAACCCGCAAGAGCCGTGTCTGTAACGCCGGCGACATGTCGCCGATCTCATCGAGGAAAAGGGTGCCACCATCAGCCTGCTCGAAGCGGCCGATCCGTCGCGAGTCTGCACCGGTGAATGCCCCTTTCTCGTGACCGAACAGCTCGGACTCCAGGAGCTCGGACGCGATCGCCGACGTATTCAGGGCGACGAACGTCTTGTCAGCACGAGGGCTGTGCTCGTGCAAAGCGCGGGCTACCAGTTCCTTACCGGTGCCCGATTCGCCGGTAATCAACACGGTCATGCTGGATCCCGCGAGACGACCGATCGAGCGAAACACCTCCTGCATGGCTGGCGCCTGTCCGATCATCGAGGCGATGGCGTCGGGGCGTGCCTCCGGGGCCGCGCTTTGCTTGCCGTTTGCTCGCGCCGCCTTGCGCACAAGCTCCACGGCCTCATCGATATCGAAGGGCTTCGGCAGGTATTCGAACGCCCCTCCTTTGTAAGCGGCGACAGCGTTTTCCAGGTCCGAGTGCGCCGTGATCACGATAATTGGCAGGTCCGGCAGGGCTCCACTAAGTCGCTCGAGCAGCGCGAGGCCGCTCATTCCAGGCATGCGAACATCGGTTATCAAAACGTCCGGGGCATCGTCATGGATGGCCTCGAGCAGATGCTCCGCACGCTCGAAGCTGCGCGTTTGAATGTCGGCCTGCTTCAGCGCCTTCTCGAGCACCCAGCGAACGGACGGGTCGTCGTCAACGATCCAGGTGGTCAGTGGAGGACTAGCCATTCGCGCTCACCGTCATTGATTCGATTGGAATTCTCACGTAAAACACTGTGCGCCCGGGGCGGCTGTCGAATTCAATCAAACCACCGTGCCGACTGAGCAGCTCTTGCGCCGCCGGCAACCCGAGGCCGGTGCCATCCGGTCTGCTTGTAACCAGTGGGTAGAATATGGAGTCCTGCAGGTCGAACGGTATTCCTGGGCCATCGTCTTCAATTTCAATGGATGCGATGACGCGGTGGCGAACGTCGCCAATCGTGTAATTCGTTGCAGCGCGGCTGCGGAGCGTCAGCGTACCCTGTCCATCCAGCGCCGCGCAGGCGTTGCGAATCAGGTTCAGGAATGCCTGGATCATCTGGTCTCGATCGAGGTGCAGATCGGGTAGTCCCGGGTCGTATTCGCGGCGTATCTTCAGGCTGCGTTCGTTTTCTGTCTCGACAATCCTGACGACGTATTCGAGCAATTCATGGATATTCACCGGCTGCTTGTTAGGCGGCCCGCCGGGGCCGAGCAGCGTGTCAACGAGGGCCGCCAGGCGATCGGTCTCACTAATGACGACGTCGGTATATTCGTGCAGCGACTTATCATCGAGCTGGCGTTCCAGCAGTTGCGCCGCGCCGCGGATACCACCAAGCGGATTTTTTATTTCGTGGGCGAGCTGTCGAATCATCTGTCGGCCCGCACCGTGCTGAATGAGTAACGCGTTCTCGCGACTGATCTGTGACCGCCGGGTAACGTCGGTAAACTCGACAAGAATGCTGGCGTCGTCCGTCGTAATCGGCGAAACCCGGCAATCGACTATTCGCTCTTTGGCATGCACCTCGGTCGGCGAAAGGCGCATTTCATTTGCATAGTGATTGCCGGTGGCCAGAACGCGGCTCAGAATGTCGCGCATCTCGGGCTCGTCATCAACGAGTCGCAACAGGGATTTGCCTTGGGCGCGTTGCTGGCTGATGCCGAGGATATTCTCTGCGGCCGGATTCATGCCAACGATCAATAAGTGCTCATCGAGCAGGACGACTCCTGAGCGCAGCGCATCGAGTATTGTGCTTGCGTTACGACGAAGCGTATCGCCGTTATCGGGGCCGCGGCCGCGCCGTGACTTTAGCGTGGGCGGACTACTGTGGTCTGCTGCACGTAGAACCGGTTGGGCTGGCTTCGGATCTTCATCTCGCCCGTCTCGTCCAGAATCTCCGCCTGAATATTGTGGACGCCTCGATAGATCTCCTCCAGCTGGAAGCTCGTGCCGGGCATCAGCCTCGGGTCGCCGTCGAAATAGACCCGCACCTGGTGTCCGGGCCGCAGCGCCGGGCTCAGTGCCAGCGACACGCTCAGGACGCCGTCGATGTTCCATAGTGTCTCTTCAGGTCCCGGTGCGACGACTTCGAGCGATTCGTAACGGAACGGCTGGTCGGGTGCGCCTTCATCCTGATCGGCCCCCGACGCGGTGCGTGCTGGCGCAGCAGGGCCGCCGGATTTTTTCGATTCCGGCAAATTGATGCGCTTTGCGCCGGGCTCCGGCCTGTCGGAATAGTGAACGATACCGTTCTCATCGATCCACGTGTAGGCCTGTGCAAGCGCGCTATCGGCGGCGAAGAGTGCCAGAAGGATGAAAATCGGTCGTAGTCGCATTTAATGAGCATAGCAGCGTCTAGGTTGGCGGGGCTAGTGGCCGGGCGGCAAAATGCCGCCCGGTTCACACTTTTTGCGTTTTTTACAGGCTGTAATACATGTCGAACTCAGCCGGGTGCGTCGTCATGCGAAGGCGCGTGACGTCGTTCATCTTCAGATCGATATACGCATCGATGAGATCGTCGCTGAACACGCCGCCGGCTTTCAGGAAGTCGCGATCCGAATCCAGGGCTTCGAGCGCCTCATCGAGCGAGAAAGCGACCAGCTTCAGTTCCTTCTCTTCTTCCGGCGGCAGGTCGTAAAGATCCTTGTCCATCGCGTCACCAGGGTGGATCTTGTTCTGGATACCGTCGAGTCCGGCCATCATGAGTGATGCAAAGGCCAGGTACGGATTGGCCATCGAGTCCGGGAAGCGAACTTCGATGCGGCGCCCCTTGGGATTGGAGATAAATGGGATGCGAATAGAGGCCGACCGGTTGCGCGCTGAGTACGCCAATATCGTCGGCGCTTCAAAGCCGGGAACGAGACGCTTGTAACTGTTGGTCGCCGGGTTCGCGAACGCGTTGATAGCCTTGGCGTGCTTGATAACACCACCGATGTAAAAAAGCGCCGTTTCTGACAGGCCACCGTAGCCGTCGCCCGAGAACAAATTTTCGCCGTTCTTGAACAAAGACTGGTGCACATGCATGCCGTTGCCGTTATCACCAACGAGCGGCTTTGGCATGAACGTCGCGGTCTTGCCGTAAGCGTGAGCGACATTGTGTACCGCGTATTTCATGACCTGCACTTCGTCAGCCTTGCGAACGAGCGTGTTGAATTTAGTGCCGATTTCGCACTGGCCGGCCGTCGCAACCTCATGATGATGAACTTCGGTCTCTACGCCGAGCTCCTCAATCGCGAGACACATCGCAGAGCGAATGTCGTGCAGCGAGTCGACCGGTGGTACCGGGAAGTAGCCGCCCTTCACGCCGGGACGATGCCCGGTGTTGCCTTCTTCGGTTTGTTTCCCCGATGACCAGGAGGCTTCGCCGGACTCGATCGCGTAGAAAGCGCCCGAGATATCATCGTTCCAGGCCACGCTGTCGAACACGAAGAACTCGTTCTCCGGGCCGAAGAAAGCCGCATCTGCTATGCCGGTCGATGCGAGATACGCTTCCGCGCGGTTCGCGAGCGAACGCGGGCAGCGATCGTAGCCTTGCATGGTTGCTGGCTCTACGACACTGCAGCGCAGGTTCAGGGTCACTTCGTCCGGGAAAATATCAACGACTGCGGATGCCGGGTCCGGCATCAGGATCATGTCGGACTCGTTGATGCCCTTCCAGCCGGCAATCGAAGATCCGTCAAACATCTTGCCGTCTTCAAACAGGTCATCGTCAATTGTGTGGGCGGGCACCGTTACATGCTGTTCTTTGCCGATCGTATCGGTGAAACGAAAATCGACGAATTTGACCTCCTGCCTCTTTGATAAGGGCTTGTACCTCTGCGGGCGTCATGGATCTTTCCTCCAGTGTTCTTGATGCGCGTGTGTAAAGGGCCGCGCGTTGCGGCCCGCTAGCTCAGGTAATTTGCATTTATTGTGCCAAAACGGTGCTCGACATAAGCCCTTGTTTTTATTGGGGGTTGTGTTTCGCCACCACCACCGCGTGCGCCGTTTTGGTGCAAACCGCCATTGTGTCGCACCATTCTAGTGCAGAATGGCCGTGAGCGCACCTGCCTGGGGCGTGCAGGTCGACCCTCTTTCGCGTCGAGGCCAAAATGGGGCCTCCTACCAAGGGCCGCAAGCCGTTATACTTCGCGCGTTTCCGCCACCGCGACACCGGCCAATGCCCTGTCCGAATAATTTGCATGGATTCAGCGCCACAGAAATACGCCAGGACAGGACTGTAAATGAGCACCAACACACCGCCTGATCGATTGAGCTTTCAGGACCTTATTCTCAGGCTGCAGGAATACTGGGCCGATAAGGGCTGCGTCATTCTGCAGCCCTATGACATGCAAATGGGCGCTGGTACTTTCCATCCGGCTACGTTTTTGCGCGCGGTGGGGCCGGAACCCTGGTCGGCCGCCTATGTGCAGCCGAGCCGGCGGCCGACCGATGGCCGCTATGGCGACAACCCCTTCCGGCTGCAGCACTACTACCAGTACCAGGTGGTGATTAAGCCTTCACCGCTGGACATCCAGGAGCTGTACCTCGGGTCCCTGTCGGCCATCGGCATCGATCCGCTCGTGCATGACATCCGCTTTGTCGAGGACAACTGGGAGTCTCCAACGCTTGGCGCCTGGGGCCTTGGCTGGGAGGTCTGGCTGAACGGCATGGAGATTTCACAGTTCACGTACTTCCAGCAGGTTGGTGGCCTCGAGTGTCGCCCGGTAACCGGCGAAATCACCTACGGCCTCGAGCGGCTCGCGATGTACCTGCAGAACGTCGAGAGCATTTTCGACCTGGTCTGGACCGATGGCCCATTGGGTCGAATCACCTATGGCGACGTCTATCACCAGAACGAGGTCGAGCAGTCGCGTTACAACTTTGAAGAAGCCGATGTGGATGCCTTGTTTTCCACATTCGACCAGGCGGAACATGAGAGCGAGCGACTCATCGCGCTGGGCCTGGCATTGCCCGCCTATGAGCAAATGCTGACCGCTTCGCACACCTTCAATCTTCTGGATGCGCGGCAGGCCATATCCGTAACAGAGCGCCAGGCCTTCATACTTCGCGTCCGCACGATGTCGCGTGCGATCTGCGACACCTACTACGCCAGCCGCGAGGCGCTCGGCTTTCCTATGACGCAGTCGGTCAAAGACGGACGGGTCTCCGAATGAGCACGACAGATGACTTTCTGATCGAGGTCGGCACCGAAGAGCTGCCGCCCAAAGCGCTGCGCTCACTGATGGAGGCCTTCGGCGCCGAGCTCGCCGCGGCCGTCGGCGATGCCCCGCTGGCACACGGCGACGTGCACACCTACGCCAGCCCCCGCCGCCTCACTGTGGTAATCGAAGCGCTCGCACACCGACAGGCGGATCGCACGCTGCAGCATAAAGGTCCGCCGACACGGGTCGCGTTCGACAAGGACGGAAACCCAACAGCTGCCGCGACGGCATTTGCCAGGAAGTGCGGGGTTGAGGTCTCGGCGCTGGACACCAGCAAGACGGAAAAGGGCGAGTGGCTGGTATTCGAGGCGCTCGAGAAAGGCAAGACGGCCGCCGAGCTGATGCCGGCACTGATCGAGCGGGCCCTCGCCGCACTGCCCATACCGAGGCGCATGCGATGGGGCGCCGGTGACGCCGAGTTCGTGCGCCCCGTGCACTGGATCGTCATGCTGCACGGTAAGCGCGTGATCGAAACGCCGGTCATGGACACGATGGCCGGCAACGTGTCACGAGGTCATCGCTTCCACTCGTCCGGCCCGATTGTTATTGCCGAAGCAAAAGACTATCTCGATACGCTCGAGAGCAAAGGTCATGTTATCGCCGACTTCGAGCGCCGCAGGACAATGATTCGAAATGGTGTCGACGCCGCGGCGGCCAAAGCGGGCGGCACGGTTGTGGACGGCGAGGCCCTGTACGACGAGGTTGCGGCACTGGTCGAGTGGCCGGTTGCTGTGCTCGGCCGTTTTGACGAGCAGTACCTGGAGCTTCCGCGTGAGGTCGTGATATCGACATTGACCGGTCATCAGCGCTACTTCCCGGTTGCCGATGAGAACGACGCCTTGCTGCCACGCTTCATTACCATCGCCAACCTCGAGAGCAAGGATCCTGACCAGGTGCGCGATGGCAATGAGCGCGTTATTCGGCCCCGTCTTGCGGATGCGGCGTTCTTCTGGGACAACGACCGACGACACACGCTCGACAGCCGCCAGGGCGCACTGCGCGACGTTATTTACCAGCGCGGCCTTGGCAGCCTTGCAGACAAGAGCAAGCGCATCAAGAAGCTCGCGGCCTGGCTTGCGTCGAAGCTCGGCGCCGACAAAAGTGTGGTCGAGCGGGCCTCCGAGCTTGCGAAGTGCGACCTGCTCAGCGGGATGGTTGGCGAGTTTCCGGAGTTGCAGGGAACGATGGGGCGCTACTATGCGCTTTCGGACAAAGAGCCGCGCGCCGTCGCGGACGCCATTGGCGAACACTATCGACCTCGATTCGCGGGCGACGACCTGCCGTCAACGGACGCCGGCCGAATCCTGGCGGTCGCCGATAAGCTGGATACGCTGGCCGGCGTTTTTTCCATCGGCAAGAAACCAACGGGAAACCGGGATCCGTTTGGCCTGAGACGCGCCGCACTCGGCATCATCAGAATACTCATCGAAGGCGGCATGGAGGTTGAGCTGAAAGAGCTCATCGCGAAAGCCGTAGACCGTCAGCCCAAGGGCAAGATCGATAAAGACACGCTGGTAGACGAGCTCGCGTCTTTCATAGGCGACCGGCTGCGGCGTTATTTCCTCGACCGCGACACGGGCCTGGCGACAGAGACTTTCGAAGCCGTCATGGAGCGGCAGCCGAAATCCCTGCTGGATTTCGATCGGCGTCTCGCGGCGGTGCAGACTTTTGCTCGCATGGAACAGGCGCAAAGTCTTGCCGCGGCCAATAAGCGCACCGCGAATATCCTGCGGCAGGCGGGTGAGCCCGAGGGGCTGAAGATCAACCGGAAGCTGCTGTCGGATGAGGCCGAACTGTCTCTTTTCAACGCGCTGGAAAATGCCCGCGACAAGGTCGGGCCGATGATCCGGCAACGCCAGTATGCAGAGGCCCTGAGCACCCTTGCCGATCTGCGCGACCCGGTTGACCGCTTCTTTGATGAGGTCATGGTGATGGCGGATGACGAGGCGGTCAAGAACAACCGTTTGGCGCTTTTGGGCGAACTTCGCGCTCTTTTTCTCGATGTTGCCGACATATCTCGGCTTTCGTTGAGCTGAGGGGCGCCTGGGTTTGAGCCGGGGGCTTGTGATACTGGATCGTGATGGCGTCATTAACCAGGACTCCTCCGCGTTCGTGAAGACACCCGCCGAATGGGTGCCGCTACCGGGCAGCATCCTGGCCGTCGCAGCGCTAAGCCGGGCAGGATTCATCGTCGCTGTTGCGAGCAACCAGTCGGGCCTGGCGCGCGGACTTTTCGACCGCAGGGCGCTGCGCGCAATGCATAGCAAGCTGCGTCGCCTGGTCCGGGCGGAGGGCGGGCGCGTGGCGCGTATCGAGGTCTGCCCGCACGGTCCGAACGAGGGCTGTTCCTGCCGCAAGCCGGAGCCCGGCCTGTTGTACCGGCTTGGCCGCCACTTTGGCGTTGCGCTTGACGGTGTCCCCGTCATCGGTGATTCGCTACGAGACCTTGAGGCCGCCAGTGCGGCTGGCGCGAGACCAATTCTCGTTCGCACCGGCAACGGCCGTAATACCGAGGGTGCGCTGACAGGCGCGCTCGCGAACACAGAGGTCTTTGATGATCTCTCAGCGGCCGCCGCGGCGCTGATCAGGGAGCGATGACATGATTCGCGGGTTGCGCTCGCTCGCCATGATAATTGTCGCGGGCTCCGCGGCGCTACTCACCTCCACGATTATTCTCTTGTTGTTCTGGGCACCATCAAGCTGGCCTCGTGCTGTCCTGGTTGGCTTTTGCCGGTTTGCACTTTGGACCGGCGATTTCTTCTGTGGCATGAAAGTCATCGTCGAGGGCCAGGAGAATATTCCGGACACGCCCAGCGTCATCATGATCAAGCACACGACCATCCTGGAAACCTATGGCCACGTGGCGATGTTTCCGAAAACAGCCTGGGTCGTGAAGCGCGAACTGGTCCGCGTGCCGATCGTCGGCTGGGCGATCGCTCTCGTCCTCAACCCGATCGCGATTAATCGGAAAAACGGTCGCTCCGCCGTGAAGCAGGTCATCGACAAGGGCAAGAAGCGGCTGGCAGATGGAATCTGGGTCACGATATTTCCGGAGGGCACGCGCGTGCCTTTTGGGGAAACAAGGAAATATGGCATTAGTGGTGCGGCGCTCGCGAAGGAGGCCGGTGTGCCAATCGTGCCGGTCGCGCAGAATGCGGGCGACTTCTGGCGCCGACATGAGTTCTTTTCGATGCGGCCGGGCACGGTACGCTTTTGTATCGGCCCGCCGATCGACGCTTCGGCGCAGTCCCCGAAAGAAACGAACCTGATCGTGCAGGACTGGATCGAGGGCAAAATGAAAGAAATCAGTATTGCCTACAAGGACGAACCCCAGGACCAGCCCTGAATCGACGCATGCCCCTGCTGCACCTGTTTCAACGCCTCGTCGCGTGTCGTATGCGGTGCTCCGCGGCGGCGGCGCGGAGAAGGTCTCGCCACCGGCCAGGAATCAGCGGCATTAGCCCTGCAAAAAGGCTCTCGCCAATGAAAAAGGGCCTCGTAAGCGAGGCCCTTCGATAGCTCGTCGTTACAACGATCGCTACCAGATCTTTACGCGCTCCTCAGGCGGGAGGTAGAGGGCATCGCCCTCCTGCACGTTGAACGCTTCGTAAAACTCCGGCACATTCCTGACCGCACCGTTGGCCCGGTACTTGGGCGGCGAATGCGGGTCCGTCGCGATACGGACGCGCAGTGCCTCTTCGCGAGACTTGGCCCGCCAGACCTGGCCGTAGCCGAGGAACACTCGCTGCACGCCGGTAAGGCCATCGATCACCGGCGCCTCTGCCCCGTTCAGCGACAGCTTGTAAGCCAGCAGGCCGATGCTGATGCCGCCGAGGTCGCCGATGTTTTCGCCGAGCGTGAATTCACCGTTCACCGCAAGGTCGTCGAAAGGCCGAAACGCCGAATACTGCTCGACGAGCTTCGCGGTGCGCGCCTCGAACTCTGCCCTGTCCTCGTCGGTCCACCAGTTGCGCAGAACACCATCGCCATCGAACGTGCTGCCGGAATCATCAAAGCCGTGGCCTATCTCGTGACCGATAACGGCGCCGATGGCGCCGTAGTTGACGGCGTCGTCGGCCGCCATGTTGAAGAACGGCGGCTGCAGAATCGCTGCCGGAAAGACAATCTCGTTTAGCGCCGGGCTGTAATACGCGTTCACCGTCTGCGGCGTCATACCCCACTCGGTTCGATCGACCGGTCCACCCTGGCGGGCGAGCTGGCGCTCGTACTCCGCAATAGCCGACCGCTCCAGGTTGCCGTACAAATCATCCGGTTCAATATCGAGCGCCGAGTAGTCGCGCCACTCATCCGGGTAACCGATCTTCGGCGTGAACTTGGAGAGCTTGTCGAGCGCCTGGACCTTGGTCTCCTCCGTCATCCAGTCGAGTTCCTTGATGCTTTTTTCGTACGCGCTGATCAGGTTGCTCACGAGGGCCAACATGCGCTCTTTCGCTTCAGGCGGAAAAGTGCCGCTTTACGTAGACCTTGCCGACAACCTCGCCCAGGCTGCCGTTAACCGTGTTGACGCCGCGCCGCCACATCGGGCGTTGTTCCGGCGTACCGTTGAGCGTCTTCCCGTAAAACTCGAAGTTCTGGTTGTCGAGCCCTTCGGTCAGCCGCCCGGCCATGTTGTTCAGAGCAGACCAGCAAAGATAGGTCTTCCAGGTGTCGAGATCTGTCGTCACGACGATGTCATCCAGTGCACGCATGTAATCGCGCATCATCACAACCAGGCCATCGAGCTCGGCCAGGCCAGCTTCGGAGAGGTAGCCGTCCCAGTTAAATTTCGGCATCAGCTCCGGTAGCTCGTCGAGCGGGATCTTCTTGTACAGCGCCACCATGTCGCGCGTGTCTTCCTTCTTCATCTGCTCTTTGGCGAGTCGCGTCTCCAGCGCCATAACGGCATTGGCCGCGTCCGCGCCGCCCGGCAGGCCGGCCAGCTCCGAACATGGCCTCGATGTGTGCGACGTATTGCTCGCGCAGCTTTACGGACTTCTCGTCGTCGAGCAGGTAGTACTCGCGATCCGGCAGCCCCAGGCCGCTCTGCGATGCGTAGATCATGTAGGTCTTGGGGTTCTTGAAGTCGGCGTACTGACCCAGGCCAAACGGTGCATCAAGGCCGCGCTTTACGGTCTCTGCGAAATAAACAGCGAGATCGTCGTAGTCGCTGATGCTGTCGATACGATCGAGCTCCGGCTGCAGCGGCTTCATGCCGCGCGCGTTGCGCGCGTCCCAATCGAGGTAGGACTTGTAGAGGTCGCCAACCTTCTGTTCATCCGTGCCTTTTGCGAAGTCGCCGCTCGCTGACTCCTCAATAATGGTGCGTACGCTTTCCTGCGCTTCATCGCGCAGCACAGCGAATCCACCGAAGCTCGAGCGGTCAGCCGGGATTTCTGTATTCCGCAACCAGGTACCGTTTACATAGGCGAAGAAGTCGTCGCCGGGATTTCACGCTGGTATCCATGTACTGCAGATCGATACCGGACGTTACCGCCGTTGGTAACTCCGCGGCCTTGTCGTCGTTTGCCTTGCCGCACGCGGCAACCATAAGCAGCGCCGCAGCGCCGAGAATCAGTTTTTTCATTCCTTTGCCTCTTCCCCTGTATTCAATGTCAGGGTCCTTTTCCAATGTGCTCCAGCTCTTCGGCCTGGGCTCTGTCGATCGCAAAGATACGGCTGATATAGCAGCCGCGTATTGTATCGGCGCCGACGCGCAGCGTGTTCCTCTCGTAACGTACGTCCGGCTCTATCGGCCTCATATTGAGTTCGCGGCAGCGGCGCTTGAAACCCACAAGGTAGTAATCGTCACGCGCAGTCAGGACAACGTAGTTTTCCGTGAGCTGCTTGTAGCTGTACTGGTGACGAAAGCGCGCGACCTTTAGCGGCTCGAGCTCGGACACGACAATGAAGTCGTCGATTGCGACATTTTCGTCCGCAACTTGCGGGGTCGCACAGCCCTGCAAGAGCAGCGTTATTAGCGCTGTAAGCAGGACAGGTTTCAGTCGCATCGCCATGGTCTCCTTACCTGCGTTTGGACCCGGTCAGCCGGCAAAGTTCGGCGCGATCGCTGGTTGCCGTTCTTCGTTGTACAGCTTTGTAACGAAATCCACGGCGCGTTTGTGGCGGGCCTCCCAGCCGTCGATGTCCTGCCGCATGCCCTCGGGTACCTGCTCACGATTCAATCGAACCGCTTCGGCCTTGCCGCCGCCGTAGCCCGGCGGCATCAACAGCAAGCCGGTCATTGCGGCGAATGCAAAGTCCGTGTAGTTCAGCGTGTCGCCCCCGAGCAGCGACGTGCGTCCGTCTTCTGAGCCAGGCGTCCGCCTCGGCGAGCATGTCTTCGATGCGGGCGGTGGCGCGCGCGTAGTTGGGCTCGGTTATGCGAAACGACTTCCGGATCAGAAGCCGCAGCACGGGGAATAGCAACCGCAGCAACGGCCGCTGCCAGGCCGGTGTCGCCGGGCTGTTCGCGCCCCACGCATGCAGCGTTACGTCGCGATCGTTCAGTATGTGGTAGTAGACCCAGACTTGCAGGCTGACGCCGTAGCGATCCAGTTTTGACTCGTAGTCGACGCGCTCCCGGGTAGGCTCGAGGAACGCAGCGACCTCAGGCTCGTCAACGGCGTAACGTCCCCACAGGTAGCGAAGTATTTCTGCTGAGTTGCCAATGCTCGACTGCACTGCGCCCGTGCGGATCTTCAATTGCGGCACGGTACGGCCGCGGAAGAATGCGCCGAGCGTGCCGCCCGAAGCCTTCTCGGTATAGTCGAGCCCCAGCCGGTCCATGCTCCAGCGCACCTTCTCCACGAAGTGGCTTGCAGAAATCGTTGCGAGAACCAGCTCGGGCGTTTTTGCCGGCAGCACCCAACCGCTGAGCACAACGAGCCAGCGCCAAAGCAAGAGCAGCAAGACCAACAATATTGCGGCGGGGACCGACAGGCCAAACCAGGCGACGATGAGCGGCGCGATCGTCAGGGCGATCGCGTGCACGAAAAGGCGGCGCTCGATCATACGTCGAGATTTTCGACCGTGAGTGCGTTCTTTTCAATAAACTCGCGCCGCGGCTCGACCTGGTCGCCCATCAGCGTTGTAAAGATTTCGTCGGCCTTAACCGCGTCTTCAATCTTCACTTGCAGCAAGCGTCGCGTTTCCGGGTTGACCGTTGTATCCCAGAGTTGATCCGGGTTCATTTCGCCAAGGCCCTTGTAGCGCTGTATCGACTGTCCGCGTCGGGCTTCATTCATCAACCAGTCGACGGCGTCGGCAAACGAATCGATCGGCATCTCGCGATCGCCTCGCCGCACCTTGGCGCCTTCCGACAGCAGGTCTTTGAGCTTTTCTGACAGCGACATGATGTGCCGGTATTCGCTGGTGGCAAAATACTCGCGCGGCACGTAACGGGTCGCGCCAAGGCCGTGCAATAACTTGGTAATACCAATTCGCACGCCCTCGCCGTCGTCGTCGCCGCGATCCAGTGCCGCCGTGTAGCTGCCAGCATTGCCATTCGCGGCGCGATCGCCGGAGTGCTTGGGCAGCGCGTCACTGAGCTTTGCCGTCCATGCATCAAGTGCATCGAGATCGTCCGCCACCTCGGGCGTGACGGCGGGAAGATCGCTGAGCGCTCGGAGCACCACCTCGTCATAGCGGTTAGCGAGGCGCGCATAGATGTTCTCGACAGCGATGTGTTCCTGCGCCAGCGACTCAAGGCCAACGCCGGACAACGGTGGCGCCTCACTGTTGACGTGCAGCGCCGCGCCGTCCATTGCGGCATTCAGAAGATAGCTGTTCAGCTCCGCGTCGTCTTTAACGTAGACCTCCTGCTTGCCTCGCTTGATCTTGTAGAGCGGTGGTTGCGCAATGTAGATGTGACCGCGCTCTATGAGCTCGTGCATTTGCCGGTAGAAGAAGGTCAACAGCAGCGTGCGAATATGCGAGCCGTCGACATCAGCGTCAGTCATGATGATGACGCGATGGTAACGCAGCTTATCCGGATCGAAGTCGTCCCGCCCGATCCCGCAGCCCAGCGCTGTAATCAGCGTTCCCACTTCGGCGGATGACAGCATCTTGTCAAAGCGGGCTTTTTCAACATTCAGAATTTTGCCCTTCAGCGGCAGTATTGCCTGGGTGCGTCGGTCGCGACCCTGTTTCGCCGAACCGCCGGCGGAATCGCCCTCGACGAGGAACAGCTCCGAAAGCGCCGGGTCCTTTTCCTGGCAGTCGGCGAGCTTGCCGGGCAGGCCGGCGATATCGAGTGCGCCCTTCCGGCGAGTCATCTCGCGCGCCTTTCGTGCCGCCTCGCGCGCCCGGGACGCATCGATGATCTTCGAGACGATCGCCTTGGCGTCCTGCGGGTGCTCAAGCAGGTACTCGTCAAGGCCCCTGCTCATCGCCTGCTCGACAATGCCTTTAATTTCAGATGAAACTAATTTATCTTTGGTCTGTGACGAGAACTTTGGGTCCGGGACCTTCACCGACAGCACGGCCGTAAGTCCCTCGCGAGCATCATCGCCGCTGGGCGTGAATTTGTCCTTGCGGGTGCTGGGCATTGACTCGATATAGTTGTTCAGCGTCCGGGTCAGCGCGCTGCGGAAGCCCGCCAGGTGGGTACCGCCGTCACGCTGCGGAATATTGTTGGTGTAGCAAAACATGTTTTCCTGGTAGCCGTCGTTCCACTGCAGCGCAGCCTCCACACCCACACCGTCTTTCATGGTCGTGAAGTGGAACACCAACGGGTGTACCGGCGTCTTGTTGCGATTCAGGTGCTCGACGAACGCGCGGATGCCGCCCTGGTATTCGAACACCTCTTCCTTGGCGTCTCGCTCGTCGACCAGGCGAATGCGGACGCCGGAATTGAGGAACGACAGCTCCCTGAGCCGGCGCGCCAGAATATCGTAGTGAAACTCGATGTTGGTAAACGTCTTCGCGCTGGGCCGAAACCTGAGCGTCGTTCCGGTGCGCTCAGATGGCCCGGTCTCGGCGAGCGGTGATACCGGCTCGCCGAACTGATACTCCTGCTGGTACGTCTTGCCTTCGCGGTGAATCGTAAGAACGAGGCTTTCCGAGAGCGCGTTCACGACAGAGACGCCCACGCCATGCAGTCCGCCGCTGACCTTGTAGGAATTATCGTCAAACTTACCGCCCGCGTGCAGCACGGTCATGATGACCTCGGCAGCAGAAACGCCCTCCTCCGGATGCATATCCACCGGAATACCTCGGCCGTCATCGCTAACCGTAACGGACTCATCAGCGTGGATCGTGACGGTAATCGTGCTGCAATGGCCCGCCAGCGCCTCGTCGATAGAGTTATCGACGACCTCGAAAACCATGTGGTGCAGGCCGGTGCCGTCATCGGTGTCCCCGATGTACATACCCGGTCGTTTTCGTACAGCCTCAAGGCCTTTTAAGACCTTGATATTACTGGAAGTATAGCTGGTGTCCTCGGTCATTCCGTATCCTCTGGGCGCAACCGATACATTGTATCAAAACGGGGCCTTGAAAGTACCCTGAAACAGGCCTTTTTGGCTGGGTTAGATCGGCTGCTCCAGCGCCCCGTCAGGGCGTGTTCGCGGGCGCCCGAATGGCGGTCAGGTCACCCTGTTCCACGTGGAACACGGCGGCGCCCGGCGGCACCAGCAGCGCGTCCGGCGCCAGGCTGGTTGCGACAACCTGGCAACCCAGCCCCGACACGGCGTCCATGAGTCGGGACAGCGAATCTCCGTCGAGCTCGGCCGCGGGATCGTCCAGCAGCAACAACAGCGGTCTCTCGAGGGCGGTCTGCGCTGACTCGGTCGCGGCCAGGATCATCGCGCTTGCGAGCAGCTTTTGCTGGCCCCGGGAGACCAGCTTTCGGGCCTGACGTTCATCGTAGCTGATCTTCAGGTCGGCCCGATGAGGCCCGTGCTGCGTTGCCCCTAGCAGCATGTCGCGCTGCAGCCCCTCCTCCAGCGCCTGACCGAGGTCTTTCTCCCGCCCCCAGCCTTGCTGATAGTCAAAATGCAGCTCCGTCGCCAGCAGCTTTTCGCCGAAACTCGTCAGCCTGTCCGAGCAGGCCCGCAAGTGCGCGCCGCCTCGATTCGTCCAGCTGCATGCCAACATCGACGAATTCGGCGTTCCAGCTGCGTATCGTCGCGGCGGAAGATTTGGTTTTTAGCGCTGCGTTTCGTTGCTTCAGCGCTCGCTTGAAGCGGCGCCAGGCCAGCAAGTGCTCATGTTCCACGTGGAACGCCACCCAGTCGAGAAACCGCCGCCGAAGCTCCGGCCCGCCCGCCACCAGGTTGTGAACCTCCGGATCAATCACCTGTAGCGGCATCGCCTCTGCCAGCGCCGCCGCCCCTCCCTCGCTGTCGCCGTCCACCCGGACCTCGAGCCCGCCGCGACTATTCTTCGCACCAAGGTTGCGTGTCCGAGAATGAGCATGAACCTGGCCAAAGAGCACGAACTCCTCATGGCCGTGCCTTACCAGGTCAGCCGTGCCGGCGCCGCGAAAGGACTTTCCGCGCCCCAGATACGCCAACGCCTCCAGCAAGCTGGTCTTGCCGGAGGCGTTCGCACCGTAAATCAGGTTGAAATCAGGGGCCAAATGGATCTCGATACTCTCGAGACAGCGGAAGTTAGTGGCCCTGAATAGGCGAATCATCGTCCCGAAAGCCGACCGGAACGGTCGGTGTCAGAGCCGCATAGGCATAACCACGAACTTACTGTCGTCGTTGCCCGGCTGCCGTATCAGGCAGCTCGAATTGCTGTCCTGCACGGATAAAGTGACAGAGTCCCCCTCTACCGCACCCAGCGCATCGAGAAGATAATTCACATTAAAGCCTATTTCGATATCCTCACCGCTGTACTCAACCTCCAGCTCTTCTTCAGCCTCTTCCTGCTCCGGGTTGTGCGCCTGCAAAACAACGCCGCTATCCCGAATAACGAGGCGTATTCCGCGGTACTTCTCATTCGATAAAATAGCCGTCCGTTGCAAAGCGCCGCGGAACTCGCCCCTGTCGGCCTTCAGTTCGTTCGAAGACTCCTTCGGAATCACACGGTCATACTCCGGAAAACGGCCGTCGATGAGCTTCGACGTAAAGCGGATCCCTTCAAGCTGTATGCGAACATGATTCGCGCCCAGCTCTATATCCAGGTCACCGTCGCCGCTCATTAAGCGCTGTAGCTCAAGCACCCCTTTTCTGGGCACGATAACCTGCTGTTCATCGAAGCTCACCGCCAGCTCAGCCTGGCTCAATGCGAGCCGATGTCCATCGGTGGCAACTGCCCGAAGAAATTTGCCGCTCGTTTCCAGCAGCATGCCGTTGAGGTAATAACGAACATCCTGCTGCGCCATCGAAAAGTGTGTTTTTTCAATCAGCCGGCCCAGCACCTCCTGAGATACCTGGATTGTCTGACCCGCCTTAATATCTTCAACCACCGGGAATTCCGCCGATGGCAGGGTCGCCAGGTTAAACCGGCTTCGCCCGGCTCGCACCGAGAGCTTCTCTCCGCTAAGGCTTACCTTGATATCCGTCCCTTCAGGTACGGCTCGGCAGATATCCAGCAGCTTGCGGCCGGAGACCGTGATTTCGCCATCCGACTCGGTTTGAATTTCGGCCGTCGCGACCAGCTCAACTTCAAGGTCCGTCGCCGTCACCGAAAGTTGACCATCACGAGCGATGACAAGTACGTTTGAGAGTATCGGCATTGTCTGCCGTCGTTCCACGACGCCTATTACGGCCTGTAATGGCTTCAACAGCGCTTCCCGAGCTGCGGTAAACTTCATAGGTTCCACCTGTTAATAAATATTGGAAATTTATAATTTATTATTATTATTAAGGGCGCCTAGCCCTGTGCATAACAATATTAACTCTATATAAAACAATAACTTAAACGAATAAATTCTAGTTACAAAAACTGAATGACATGCTCGCCAGTTGTGCATAGTCTGTGGATAATTATTTTTACCTAAAGAATCCACTGCTTATCCACATCATCCTGTCAGAGTTCTCAACAGGTTCAAATAATCGTCGTCCAATCGCTTGTCGGTCTCCCGAAGTGACTCTATCCGACGGCACCCGTGAAGCACCGTTGTGTGGTCACGCCCTCCAAAAGCATCACCGATCTCCGGCAGACTGTGATTCGTCAGCTCCTTGGCAAGCGCCATCCCAAACTGCCTGGGCCGCGCAATCGAGCGCGTACGCTTCTTGGACAAAAGATCGCCGACGCGAATCTTAAAGTAGTCGGCCACCGTTTTCTGAATGTTTTCGATGGACACGAGCCGATCCTGCACCGCAAGCAGGTCTCGCAGGGCCTCTTTCGCAAAATCCAGGTCGATCTCCCGGCCGGTAAACCGGAAGTTGGCGATGACTCGTCTGAGTGCACCCTCAAGTTCGCGAACATTCGAGCGGATTCGTTTGGCGATAAAAAAGGCCACCTCTTCCGGCAGAGCCACGCCTTCTGCGCTGGCTTTGCTCATCAGGATCGCAACAGACGTCTCAAGCTCTGGTGGCTCGATAGCAACGGTAAGCCCCCACCCAAAGCGTGACTTCAGGCGCTCTTCCAGCCCGTTCACCTCTTTTGGATAACGATCACAGGTGAGAATTATTTGCCGCTGACCCTCTAATAGCGCGTTGAAGGTGTGAAAAAACTCTTCCTGGGAGCGCTCCTTACCTGCGAAAAACTGGATATCATCAATCAGCAGCGCATCCAGGGAACGGTAGGAGCGCTTGAATTCTGAAATAGTATTGTGCTGCAGACCTCTTACCATGTCGCCAACGAAGCGCTCGGAATGCACGTAGCTGACTCGTGCGCCGGGGTCGTTCTTTACCATGGCGTTGCCAATCGCATGCATGAGGTGCGTCTTGCCCAGCCCCACGCCACCATAAATAAAAAGCGGGTTGTACGATTTCCCCGGGTTTTCGCCCACCTGGCTCGCAGCCGCGCGAGCCAGCTGGTTGCTTTTCCCCTCGACAAAGCTCTCGAACGTAAACGTCGAGTTTAGCCGGGAAACAATGGGCGCCGCGGACGAGGCCCTCACCGCGGCGACGGGCGCCCGGGCTACCGGCATGCTCGCCGGAGCTTCAACCGCTCGCGAGCCGACCTCCAGCGACACCTCGACGCTCTCGCCGTTATCGTCCACCAGCTCGAGAATCCGCTCCATGTAGTGTTGCTGCAGCCAGTCCACCACAAACCGGTTCGGTGCCAGCAGCCGCAGCAGCGCGTCATCGTCAACAGCCTGTAAGGGCCGGATCCAGGTGTTGAATTGCTGCTCTGGCACCTCCACCTGCAGGACGCGGAGGCATTGGTTCCAAAGCGGAGATTCAGCAGGCAACATAATCCTCGGCGGGCGGCTTCAGGCCGCAGGGCAACAACAAAGAGCTCGAACGATCGGGGAGTCTAACGCTTAAGCGGAGACGCCGCCAGATGGAGTTATCCACAGCTTGCCAAGGTCGAAATTCATGCTCTGCGAAGCCCCTTGTTGACACTGTCAGGCCATCTGCGTACCCTTGCCGCCCTTCAAAAGGTGGGCCCGTGCACGGGCCAACTTAACGTCCAGGTAGAGAGCAATGAAACGCACATTTCAGCCCAGCAAGATCAAGCGCGCGCGAACCCACGGTTTTCGCGCTCGTATGGCCACCAAGGCCGGGCGTCTTGTTCTAAAGCGCCGACGCGCAAAGGGCCGCGTGCGGTTGGCGCCGTAAGCAAGCCACCCGTCGGACCGACGAAGCGCACTAACTCAGGATTGAACATTGGCTCAGGCAACCGGTTTGGCAAAGAAAACCGGCTCCTTGATGCGGCCGCGTTCGGCCGCGTATTTGCAAAAGCCACTCGCAGCCGCGACCGAATATTTACCGTACTCTGCAGGCGCAATGAACACGGCGCCGCGAGGCTCGGGCTTGCGATTTCAAAGAAGAACTGCCGACGAGCGACAGGCCGGAACCGGATCAAACGAGCGATCAGGGAGTCGTTTCGCGAGCACAAGGTGTTGCTGAGTAATCTCGACATTGTTGTAATCAACCAGTCGGCGGCGGCGGCGGCCAGCAACCAGGAATTATTTGCCAGCCTCGAGACACATTGGCACCGCTGTCAGAAAGCGAAACGGATACCGCAGGAAAGCTAATCGATGGATAACCAACGACTGCTGATATGGGCGTTCTTCGGCCTGATGGCCTGGATGACCTACCAGACCTGGCAGCAGGACTACGCGCCAAGACCGGCCCCGGTCGCGGAGCAACAATCACAGCAGTCACCGGAGCTGACCGCGCTGGATGCCGGCGACGAAGGCGAGCTGCCTGAGCTGGGCGAACCGACAGCGGCACCGACACTGGCGGATGACGCCGGCGCGACACCGGAGGCAATCAGTGCGACGCTGGCGCCGAGCATTCGAGTAAAGACTGACGTGCTGGAGCTCGAGATAAGCACGCAGGGCGGCACGCTGCAAAAGGCGGTGTTGCTGAAGTACCCGGTTGCCAAAGACAGCCCGGATAAACTGATAGAGCTGTTGAATGCCGAGCCGAGCACGTTGGGACTTATTGAGTCCGGCGTGCGTGCGACGGGGGGCGCTGCTGAGGCAACACATCTCGATATGTTTACGAGCCGCCAGTCATCCTATGAGCTTGGTGCCGACGATGAGCTCATCGTCCCGCTCACCTGGTCGGACGAAAGCGGCGTGCAGATCGAAAAGCGTTACCGCTTCAAACGCGGCAGCTACGAAGTAGGCCTTGAGCAGCAGGTCACGAATGGCAGCGATGGCTTGTGGCGGGGCGCCGAGTATGTGCGCATCAAGCGTCACTTCCAGGAACAGGAGCGGTCGATGTTTGATGTCGACTCTTACTCGTTCGCGGGGCCGATCATCTACAACGGCGAGAAGTCCGAGAAACTAAAACATGACGACCTGATTGAAGACGGCAAGTATGCTTTCAATTCGGAGCAGGGCTGGTTCGGCTCCATTCAGCACCACTTCCTTAGTGCGGTCGTTCCCGCCGCCGGCGTCGAGCACAAGTACGAGGTCGCGGTTGTGGGCGAGAACTCGATAAGCAGCGCTATCGGACGAAACGTTGAGACGGTTGCGCCGGGCTCCAGCAAGACATTTCAAACAACGTTATTTGTTGGCCCGAAGCTGCAGTCGCAGCTTGAGCAGATCGACGATAGCCTGAAGCTGACGGTCGACTATGGCTGGCTGACCATCATTTCGCAGCCGCTGTTCTGGGTGCTGAGCAAGGTGTTCTCCTTCGTCGGCAACTGGGGTGTAGCCATTATCCTGGTCACCTTCCTGATCAAGCTCGCGTTTTACAAGCTGACCGAGTCCAGCGGCCGATCCATGGCGAAAATGCGCAACCTGCAGCCGCGCATGAAGGCGCTGCAGGATCGCTACAAGGATGATCGCCCGGCACTTAGCCAGGCGATGATGGATCTGTACAAGCGTGAGAAGGTCAACCCGGCTGCGGGCTGTTTGCCCATACTGATCCAGATGCCGTTCTTCCTGGCGTTTTACTGGGTGCTGCTCGAAAGCGTAGAGATGCGCCAGGCGCCCTTCGCGCTGTGGATTACGGACCTCTCGACACGAGACCCTTATTTCATTCTGCCGCTGATCATGGGTGCTGCAATGTTCATGCAGCAGAAGCTCAATCCGGCGCCGGCCGATCCGGTGCAGGCGAAGGTCATGCAGATCATGCCGATAATGTTCACCGGCTTTTTCGCATTCTTCCCGTCCGGACTCGTGCTCTACTGGGTAACCAACACGCTGTTGTCCATCGCACAGCAATGGAAGATCAACACGGTCGTCGAGGCAGAGGCCAAGGCGCCGAAAGGCGGCAAGAAAAAGAAGAAAGACGCCGACTAGTTCGCGCTACACCAGTTTCGAACGAACCTTGGTCTCACTGTGCAGCGTGCGATGCACGGGGCAGCGATCCGCGATCTCCAGCATGCGCTCACGCTGTTCGTTGCTAAGCTCGCCCTCGAGCGTGATCGTGCGCCTGAATTCGTCGATCTTGCCGTCAGTCGCCTCACAATCCTCGCAGTCTTTCGCATGAACCTTGTCATGCGCGACGGTTACCGTGGCTGACGCAAGCTTCAGCTTCTTGTGGTTGGCGTACATCCTGAGCGTCATTGATGTACATGTCGCGAGCGCCGCGGAGAGCAGGTCGTAAGGCGTTGGTCCCAGGTCTGTGCCGCCGACAGAGCGCGGTTCGTCCGCAACCAGGCTGTGAGCGCCGAGCTGCACTTCCGTCCGAAAACCGCCGAGCCAGGTCTGTGCTGACACCAGACCGGCACTCGCGTCGGCGGCGCGAGGCGCTCCGGCATCCGGGAGATAACGCGACGCCCACGCGGCGAGGACTCGTCCCGCGTATTGCGAGTCCGCCTCACGGCCCAGCAAGTGGTCGGCATCGTCGAGACTTACAAAGCTCTTCGGGTGTTTGGCCGCCGCAAACAGGGCCGAGGCGTTATCAATTTCAACGATGTTGTCGAGCGGCGCGTGCATGATCAGCAGCGCCTTGCGCAGCGCACCGATCGATGCGCGAAGATCCTGCTGTTCCAGGTCATCGAGAAATTGCTGCTTCATCAGGAAAGGGCGGCCGCCAAGGTCCACCGTCGCCTCACCATGTTCTGTCAGCTCGTCTCTTGAGCCGGAAAACATTCTCGCGACGTGAACAGGGTCGGATGGCGCGCCGATCGTTGCCACGGCAACCGCAGAGCTGACCGCTGGTGCTGCCTGCAAGACTGCCGTGCCCCCCAATGAGTGCCCGATCAGGATAGCTGGCGCGACATACTCGCGGTCCATGAAATCGACGGCAGCAAGCAGGTCAGCGACATTCGACGAGAAGTTCGTATCAGCAAATTCCCCTTCGCTCTGGCCGAGCCCGGTGAAGTCAAAACGCATAACCGCGATACCGGCGTCGTTGAGCGCTCGCGCGATGTTGGCTGACGCCTTCAGGTTCTTGGAGCAAGTGAAGCAATGCGCAAAGAGTGCGTACGCAACGGGGGGCGTGTCCGGTGCGTCGAGGATTCCGGCCAGCGAGTGGCCGCTCTTGTTTTCAAACACGACGTTCTTATTCGGCATAAAGGGCAACCTGTGTTTACATTGGCAAATGGGATTAGAAGCGGACACGATAGTAGCCTCGGCAACCCCGCCGGGAACCGGCGGCATCGGTATCGTGCGTGTTTCCGGCGACCAGGCAGAGCGCATTGCACGCGCCGTGCTTGGGAGTTTACCCGAACCTCGAACGGCAACCTATCGGCGCTTCAGCGACGGCCATGGACGGCAGATCGATGCCGGTGTCGCGCTCTACTATCCGGGCCCGGCGTCATTTACCGGTGAGTCGGTTCTCGAGCTTCAGGGCCACGGCGGCCCAACAATCATCTCGATGCTGGTCGATGCTGTCATCGCACTGGGCGCGCGCCGCGCCGACCCCGGGGAGTTCTCGGCGCGGGCGTTTCACAACGGCAAGTTCGACCTCGCACAGGCGGAAGCTATAGTCGATCTCATCAACAGTACGACAGAGCAGGCGGCCCGCGGTGCGCTGCGCTCCCTGACCGGCGCGTTTTCAACGGCCGTGAACGCACTGCACGAACAACTGGTGCGCGCGCGCATGTACGTAGAGGCGGCCATAGACTTTCCGGAGGAGGAGATCGATTTCCTGTCGGACGACAAGCTCGAACAAAGGCTGCAGGAGTGCGCCGAAGCATTCGAAACGCTGATCGACCAGACGCGACAGGGAAGGATCTTACGCGATGGTTACCAGCTGGTTATCGTCGGCAAGCCCAACGCCGGCAAGTCGAGCCTGATGAACCTGCTGAGCGGCCAGGACGCCGCGATTGTTACCGAGATTGCCGGCACCACCCGTGACGTACTCAGAGAGCAGATCGATATCGACGGCCTTGCAGTCGAGCTCATCGATACGGCGGGCCTGCGCGACAATCCGGACCGCATTGAGGAAGAGGGCATTCGCCGGGCGCGCAAAGCGCTGGAAACGGCCGACGCCGTGCTGTGGATTCAGGACGCTGCGGATGCCGCGCACAACGAGCTCGGAGAAGACCTGCCGCGGGGAATACCGGTAACCGTCGTGCGCAACAAGGTCGACCTTACGGGCGAGGCGCCCGGTGCGGCGGGCAAAAACACCGTCAACCTGTCCGCAAAGACCGGGCGGGGCATCGAGGCCTTGCGCGACCAGATCAAGGCACTCGCGGGCTATGAAGACCGGGGGGAAGGGGCGTTCACGGCGCGCCGCCGGCACCTTGAGGCGCTGCACAGCGCGCGGACACACTTCGTTGCTGGTCGCACAGCGCTTTCAGAGACCCGCGCCGGTGAATTGCTTGCCGAGGAACTGCGCCTCAGCCATCAGGCACTTGGAGAAATAACCGGCGCCGTTTCCTCTGACGAGCTCCTCGGGAAGATCTTCTCCGAGTTTTGTATCGGCAAATAGAGACGAAGCACGCTAGTTTCGAAAGCGCGGCTCGTTGATCGACATCTCGGTGACCGGACCGTACTTCGTAACGGCTTCGCGAATCGAAGCGGCGTCGCCGATGAGAATGAAGGACAAGTCATCCGTCGATGGGTAAACCGCCTCTATTACGGCGGCCACGGAGTCGGCATCTGCGCCCTCAAGAGCGGCGCCATAGTTGTCGATGTACGAAGCATCGAGCCCGTATTGTTCGAGCATGGCAAGTTGAGCTGCGATCTGCGGGGCCGTCTCGAGGCGCGGCGGAAACTGGCCCATGATGTAATTTCTTGCCGACAGCAACATCTCATCATCAAGGCCGTCGTCCCGGAATGTATCCAGCACTTCAATTGCGAGATCGATCGCGTCGACCGTTGTGCCGGTCTCGGTAAAAGAGCTGATGACGACAGAGCCCGGCAAAGATCGCCGACTTATCGTGGATCGCGCACTATAGGTCAGGCCCGCCTTGACGCGCAGCTCGGTGTTGAGCATTGACGTGAAGCGACCGCCGAAGACCGTGTTCGCCAGGTTGAGTTCCGCGCGGCCCGGATAATCGACGGCGACACCGAGATTGCCGATCCAGAAATACGTCTGCGTGGCACCCGGTGCGTCGATCAGCAGGACCTTGCGCCCGGTGGTCTTGCTGGCCGCCGTGAGCGTTGGTAGCGGTACCGCTGCAGCGCGCCATTCGCCGAAGGCCGCCGTCAAGCCGCGCCTTCATCGCCACCAGGTTGAAGTCACCGACAACGGAGATAATGAGCCGATCGCCGCCGACGAAGTCCTCGTAATAAGCGAGCAGGTCTTTGTGCGTAATCGTCCCAAGGGTAGCCTCGCTACCACCGACGGGATTGCCATAAGGATGGGCGCCGAACAAATAGGCGTTGCCGTAAGCGGGCAACAGCTGTCCCGGGTTGCCGCCCTTCGCCGCCTTGATCAGGTTGATTGAGCGGTCGCGGAGCTTTTCGAGCTCCTCCTCCGCGAGCGCCGGACGCTGCAGCATGTCGGCGACAAGCTCGATCATCAGTTCGGCGTCGCGAGACATGAAGTCGGCGGAAACGCGTAGTGCCTCGAGATCCGCGGAGGCGTCAAGCTCACCGCCCACCGACTCTATCGCTTCGGCAAAGGCCGCGGCGTCTCGTTCGCCGGCACCGTGTTGCATCACTCGGGCCAACAGACCGGACAGGCCGTTCAGGCCCTCCGGGTCGGTGATTGCGCCGCCGCGCACGATCGCCTCGAGCCCGACCAGCGGTACGTCGTGCTTTTCACTGAGAATGAGCACCGTGCCATTCGGTAGTTCCACGCGCTCATGCTGCGGCAGCGTGACTTCCAGGGCTCCGGAACGAGAGCTCAGCAGCAAGAATGCGAGCAAGAACGCAGAAGCAATTCGAATACTCATTCGCCTGCTGCTCCAGCCGTATCGCCAGGCGCGCGCAGCACGCCGACCGTCATGTTGCCGCGCCTGAAGACGTTTGACGCAACCGCCTGCAGTTGCTCGGCCGTCGTCGCGCCGATCTCTTCGGGCAGGGAAAAGAGGTTTTCATAGCTGCCGGTAAAGACGGCGAAATTGCCTAGCGCGGAGGCCTTGCCGTCGATCGTCGCCAACGATCGCCAGAAGTCCGCCAGCAGGATGTTCTTCGCCTTCGTGAGTTCGGCGCGGGTTACGCCCTCGATAGCGACCCGCGAAAGCTCTTCCAGGACGCGCGCCTCTGCGGCGTCAATGTCGGCACCCGGCGGCAGCGTCAGAAAGAAATACACAAGCCCCGGATCAAAGCCCTCCATCTGCATGGCGCCGACATCGAGCGCGATCTGCTCTTCTTCGACAAGCAGGCGATGCAGGCGTGACGACGTGCCGGTGGTCAGAATATTGAGCAACAGGTTCATGTGTTGCGTTTCCGGGTCGGCCGCGCTGCCCGCATGGAATGCCAGGTGTAGCAGGGGCGCCTGCGCCTCTGTCTCAATGACCAGGCGGCGCTCACCCGATTGTTCCGGCTCTGCGGTGCGCACCGGCGGTGGCGGCGACTGCGAGGGAATCGGGCGCAAGTACTTGTCCGCGAGCTGGAAGACCTCCTCGGGCGACACCGCGCCGGCGAAAACCATGGTGCAGTTATTGGGCGCGTAATACGTCTTGAAGTACGACTCCAGGTCTTTCTGCGTCCAGTTCTCGATGTCGGACGGCCAGCCGATGACCGGGAATTGATACGGGTGTGCGATGAACGCGGTCGCCATCATCTGTTCGTACAGCCGCCCGTCGTTGTCGTTGTCGACACGTAGCCGTCGCTCCGAATAGACGACGCCACGCTCACTGTCGACAACGTCAGAATCGATGGCGAGGTTCTGCAGGCGATCCGCTTCCAGCTCGATAATCGTGCTCAGGGCCGAGCGCGGAAACCAGTCCTGGTACACGGTCAGGTCTTTTGATGTGTAGGCGTTGTTGGCGCCACCGGCGGCCTCCATGATGCGGTCGAACTCACCGGGCTCGAGCTTCGAGGTGCCGTTGAACATCATGTGTTCGAAAAAATGGGAAAGCCCGGTAATGCCGGGATACTCGTTGCGCCCGCCGGCGCGAACAAAGTTGTACATCACGATGTTGGGGATGTCGTGATCCGGCCAGACAATAATGCGCAGCCCGTTGGCCATGGTGTACGCGGTGATTTCCTTGGGCACGCCGAGGCTTTCGGACGAGTCATACACCGGACGCAGCGGGATCTCTTCGACAGCCTCGGGCAGGATCAACTCGAACTCTGGTAGCAGGCGCTCGCCAATCACGGCCGCGACACCGAGGACCGCGAGTACGGCAACAGCGGCGTTCAATTTTTGCCCGGTCTTGTAGACGATAGATTGCGTCTGGTCGACGTCGGTGCCTTTCTTCAGGCCCTGCGGCGTTATTTCGTAGACCCAGGCAAAGATCAGCGCGACAGGAAGGCCGATGGCGAGCAGCAGCAGCATGTAGTCACTGGTCCAAACGGACAGCAGGCCGCCCGAGACCGCATGATCAACCAACCACAGAAGCAGCAGGCTGGTGACCGCGTAGAGCAAGGCGACCTTCAATACATTGCGGCGCCGGAGTTCGGAAAACAGAGACATAATATTATTTTTTTCCCCGGAGCCCCCATGGTGGAGATTCGGCGGGGATTGTCAACCGAGGAGGCCCTCTCGGCGGTACAGCCGGGCGCAGATGAAGCTCAACAGGGCCCCGAAAACGAGGGTGCTGACGACCGAGATAACGACGTGCAGGTTATTGACTGGCTCATTCTTGACCATATCGACCAGCAGCAGGTGCTGGCTCAGGCTGGGTATGAACATGAACTCCAGTTTTGGCCGCAGAGTGAGGATGCTGACGATAAGAATCGGCAGGGTCGGCGCAATAAGCACGATGCTTAACCAGGTCTGAGCCTCGCGGTAGCTCTTCGTGAATGATGCGACCAGCGTCATCAGGGCGGCGCCCAGCAGGATGAACGGGGAGAACAGCAGGAACGTCGCAGCGACCACGGCCGGACCGAAGTTGGGCGTCATCCCGAGCTGTTCGAGCGGCAGGAACTTGATCGCTATATAGAACGACGTAAGGCTCAAAATCAGCGACAAGGCCATGTAGACGCAGGTGGCTGCAATCTTGCCGACGATCAGCTGATCGCGCGTTACGGGCAGGGACAGCAGTGGCTCCAGCGAGCCTCGTTCCCGCTCACCAGCAGTTGCGTCGATGGCGAGGTACATGCCGCCCATCAGTGTCGCGAAGATGAAGAAGTAGCTCATCATGCCGAGCAGGATTGCCGATCGGCCGCTGGCCGTTGACACGTCCACCTCGTCGACGTTTAAGGGCCGCAGGACCATCGGGTTGATGCCACGCGCGGAGAGCCTGATTGCGGCAAGCTCCCGGTTGTACGCATGCAGGGCCGTGCGCACGCGCCGCGCTTCGCGGTCCGCGTCTGTGTTGGCCTGGTCGGAAACCAGCTCGACCTTCGCCGGCAGGGTCTCGGCCAGCTGCTCGCCGAAGGTGTCGGGAATGATCAGTACGATGTCATGCGCGCCCGTCTTGACGGCCTCGAGCGCCGCATCGCGATCCTCGGGCCCGGCGACCACTTCGATATTGCGGCTATACAGGTAGCGCACGAGGTTCGGCGCGTGCGCTTCGCCGATAACCGGCAGCTCCAGCGTGCTCTCGGCGCTCTCGAGGGACCTCTCGATAGAGAGGTTGATGACGAACGCGAATAGCAGTGGCCCGAAAATAGGGCCCATGATTAACGCGGACGCCAGCGTTCGACGGTCCCTGAGGTTGTCGATGATCTCCTTGACGAAGACGATCCAGGCGGTGCGCATTACTCGTCCCCTACCAGGTGAATGGCGTGCACAAACGCGTCTTCAAGATCATCGCAGCCGGTGCGCTCACGAATGCCGTCGATTGAGTCGTCGATCGCGACCTGGCCCCTGGCAATGATGCAGATGTCGTCGCAGAGCGCCGCTACTTCCTGCATAACGTGGCTGGAGAACAGCACGCAGCGGCCCGTGTCCTTGAGCTTCAGTATGAGGTTCCGCAAAGAGCGCGTGGCCATTACGTCGAGCCCGTTCGATGGCTCATCCAGGAGCACATTCTGCGGGTCGTGCACGAGGGCGCGCGCGAGCGAGACCTTGGTGCGCTGCCCTTGCGAAAAGCCTTTGGTACGGCGATCGGCAAAGTCCTCGATCTCCAGGAGCCTGACGATCTCGTCAACGCGATCATCGACCTCGGATTTATCGAGCCCGCAGAGGCGCGCGAAATAGGCGACGTTTTCGCGCGCAGTGAGGTGCGGGTAAAGTCCGGAACCGTGCGGCAGTGCACCGATTCGTTGCCGCGCGCGCAGGCTGTCGCTGACCACATCGATGCCATCGATCGACGCAGAGCCGCTGTCGGGTTTCAATACCGTGTACAGGACGCGCAGCGTTGTCGATTTGCCCGCGCCGTTCGGCCCCAGTAGCCCCGTTATCTTGCCGTCGGGGGCCTCGAAGCTGACGCCACGCACCGCGCGCACCTTGCCGAAAGACTTGTGAATATCGTCGACTCTTATCATGGCATCGGCCCCGAAAAATCGAGAAAGAAGGGCATGACGAAGCTGCGCTCCACGCATTCGGAATCCACAGCATCCAGGTCTGCGGTATCGACGAACGTCGCGACCAGTCGCGGCATGCAGCCCACCGCAATCTGGCCATGCCCCTGGTGCTTGCCAACCAGGTGCCGTGAGTTCAGGAGGTTTTGAGCCGCCATCTCCGCGTAGCGAGGCGGCGTGATCGGGTCGGCGTCACCGGAGAGAAGCAGCACCGGCAGGTCTGTCTCAAGCGGCGTGTTGATTTCCGCGTCGGCTGGGCCGGCCGGCCAGACCGAGCAAATAGCTTCGAGCGCTTTCATCTGCATAGCGCCCATATAGGTTGCCGACAGGCGGTCGTAGTCAATGTCCCCCGCAGCAAGGCGCGGAGCGTCCTCCGAGCACATGACGGCATTGTGCATGCCGAGTGCCATCGCGTCGGTCATGGCGATCATAGTCATCTGGTATTGCGATGCGAGCGGCACGTAGTTGCCCTTGCCCGCCTCGCTGATCAGCAAGTGGCATCAGCGCAATCGAGCTCGGGTTGTAGGCGAGCAGTCGGATCGCGACGGCCATCTCGCTATGGCCGAACACCATGCGCTCGAAGCGCCCGCTGTTCGGGTGCGGCACCTCGATACTGACGGGCGACTGCTTTGAAGTTTCAACCACGCGCTGAAAGGTCGCCTGAATCTCCCGGAAAACGATCATTGCAGTCCGCATCCTCGCTGCAACGAGCGAGAATCCTGTCGACGGCCTTCTGACTTTCGGTGGCGATCTCAGGCCCCAGCGCAATCTGCGGCGGAACGACGCCATCGAGCACAATCGTGCGCGTCGATGCGGGATAACGCCGCGCGAAATGCTGCGCAACGCGGGTGCCGTAGGAGATACCGTAGACATTGAGCGACGGATAGCCAAGCGCTACGCGAACGGCCTCGAGGTCAGTCACGGCAACGCTCGTTGTAAAAAAGCGCGGGTCGTAAGGCAGCGCGCCCAGGCAGTCCTTCGTGTATTCGATGGTCAGCTCGGTGGAATACTGGCCCTCGACAAGCTCCTCATCGACCGGGCAGTCCATCCGCGACGATTCGCCGGTGCCGCGCTGGTCGACGAGCAGGATGTCGCGGTTGCGTCGCACCGCTTCGAACGCCGATGAGTACGCAGCGTAGAACTGCACGGAGCCCTGGCCGGGCCCGCCGGCAACAGGCACGAACGGATCCGGTTCCGGCGTCAGGTTCAGCGCTGGCACGACGACGACGCGAAGCTCGATCTCGCCAGGCACGGCGCCCGTCGGGTCGAGCGGCCGCAGCAATCGTGCCGCAGCGCGCCTTCATGCTCGGCAGACCGGGGCCCGCGCTGATGCGGCAGTCCTCGAGCTCGAGGGGCTCGGCGGAGACCGCAGGTGGCAGCAGCAGGGCCGCCAGGAGGAAAAGGGTGGATCGGATCATCGCTGGACCTGGCCACGAAACAGCGCGCTATCTTGGACAACAGCCTGTAAATAGTAAAGTTTCTGTAGCGTCGATGTCCCCCACGCACTAAAATGCCCGACCCGAACTGGTCACTTTTTGACCATGCGCTGGACTATCGATGACCGAACGGTATGACGTAATTGTGATTGGCGGCGGACACGCCGGCACGGAGGCCTCGCTGGCCGCCGCGCGCGCGGGCGTCCGCACGCTACTGATTACGCAGAAGATCGCGGCGTTGGGCCAGATGAGCTGCAACCCGGCCATCGGCGGCATCGGCAAGGGTCATCTGACCCGTGAGATCGACGCGCTGGGCGGTGCGATGGCGCGGGCAATCGACAGCGCCGGCATCCAGTTTCGAACACTGAACGCGAGCAAGGGGCCGGCGGTGCGGGCAACGCGTGCGCAGGCCGATCGTGTGCTCTATCGTCGCGCGATCAGCGCCATCGTTGGCAGCCAGCCGAATCTGTCGGTCTTCGAGGCGTCGGTAGATGACCTGGTGATTGCAAACGGTCGAGTGACGGGCGTCGTTACTGACGGCGGACAGACGTTTCTTGCGAGCACGGTCGTGCTGACGGTTGGCACCTTCCTTGGCGGCCGCATTTTGATCGGCCGTAGCGAGACAGCAGGCGGGCGCGTCGGCGATGCCCCATCGAACAGGCTGGCAGCGCGTCTTCGCGAGATGCCATTTAATGTCGCGCGCCTGAAGACCGGCACGCCACCGCGGCTTGATGGCAGGACGCTGAATTACGCGGCAATGCAGGAGCAGCCAGGCGATGAACCGATGCCGGTGTTCTCGTTCCTGGGGCGACGCCGGGACCATCCGCAACAGGTGTCCTGTCACATCACGAAGACGACTGAAGAAACACACGAGATTATTCGCGGCGCGCTCGACGAGTCGCCGATGTATTCCGGCATGATCGAAGGCGTCGGTCCGCGTTACTGTCCGTCTGTCGAAGACAAGGTCGTGCGCTTTGCCGACAAGGCGTCACACCAGATCTTTGTCGAGCCAGAGGGCCTCACGACCGACATTGTGTACCCGAACGGCATCTCGACGAGCCTGCCGCAGGAAGTCCAGGAGCGCTTCGTGCGCACCATCATCGGTTTCGAAAAGGCGGAGATCACGCAGCCGGGTTACGCCATTGAGTACGATTATTTCGACCCGCGCGACCTGAATCCGACGCTGGAAACGAAGCATATCGATGGCCTGTATTTTGCCGGCCAGATCAACGGCACGACCGGCTACGAAGAGGCCGGCGCGCAGGGGTTGCTGGCGGGCATCAACGCAGCGCGAAACAGCAGTGACCAGGAAGAGTGGTTTCCACAACGACATGAAGCCTACATAGGCGTGCTTGTCGACGACCTCATCACGCGTGGCGTCAGCGAGCCCTATCGTATGTTCACGAGTCGCGCCGAATATCGCCTCACGCTGCGCGAGGACAATGCCGACCTGCGCCTGACGCCGGCCGGTCGCGAGCTGGGCCTTGTCGACGACGAGCGATGGCGCGTGTTCGAAACCAAGCAGCAGGCCGTCGCTGACGAACAGCAGCGGCTGGGCGGTGTAATGCTGCGGCCGCAGCTCTTGAGTGAGAACGACGAGTTCCTGATCGGCAAAGCGCTGCAGCGCGAATGCACGGCGCTGGAATTACTGCGTCGGCCGGAACTGGATTACGCGGCCGTGTCCGGCCTGACATCGGTGGGCGTATTTGATTCGAGCGGGCTCGCCAGTGACGAGCAGCGCGAGCAGGTCGAGCTGCAGCTCGAGGTGCAGGCGAAATACGCAGGCTATATCGAGCGGCAGGAACGCGAGATCGCAAAGCACGCCAAACAGGAAACGTTGCGCCTGCCGGAAAACATCGATTACTCGCTGGTCGACGGCCTGTCGAACGAGGCGCGGCAAAGGCTCGAAGCTTCGCGTCCCGTTACGCTCGGCCAGGCATCGCGTCTCGAGGGCATGACGCCGTCAGCCGTGTCCTTGTTGCTCATTCACCTGAAGAAGCGGCAACTCAAGAAAAGTGCGTAAACGCCCGCCAGCGAACCGACCGAACAATAGAGCAAATGTGAGCCAATCGCGCGAAAGCCCGCGGCAATCGGTTATTCTTCGCGTATGAACAAAACCCTGCTCTCGCTGACGTCGCTGTGCGTTCTCGCCTTGTTGTACGTTCTCGCGTTCCCCGGTTGCTCCAGCGATGCGCCGGATGCCGGCGTGGTGTTGCAGCGTGGTATTCCAACGGATCCGGAGTCATCTGGATCAGCACAAGGCACGTAGCACGCAGGCGCTGGAAGTGCTGCGGGACATTGGCGAAGGGCTGGTCGCCTATTCGCCCACCGGCGAGCTGGTGCCCGCCGCCGCAGAGCGCTGGGATGTTTCCGACGACGGGCTCACCTACACGTTTCACCTGCGACCGGACGCGCGCTGGTCCAACGGTGATGCGGTCGTCGCCGGGCATTTTGTTTTCGGCCTGCAGAGGCTCGTCGCACCTGACACGGCGGCTTTTTACGCGAACATGGTGGATGCGCTGCTCAATGCACCCGAGATTGTTGCCGGTGACCGGGGCCCCGAATTACTCGGTATTGAAGCAAAGGACGACCTTACCCTTGTCGTTCGCCTGGTGCGTCCGACGCCGTATATCCTCAGCCTGTTCACACATCCGAGCACCTTTCCGTTGCACCCGGGCGTTGTCGAGGAACACGGCAACAGCTTTGCACGGCCCGGAAACCATCTGTCGAATGGCGCATTCGTGCTCGATGCCTGGGTGCCGGGCTCGATCATCGCGTTAAAACGAAATGAACATTACTGGAACGATACCGAGACCGCGCTCGACGGCGTGAACTATCACATCGTTGTGCAGGCCTACCGCGGAGCTCAATCGCTACCGGGCGGGTGAGCTGCATATAACCAGTACCGTGCCGCCGGAAAACTTTGCCGACGTCAAAGCGCGGTTTGGCAGTGAGCTGCATATAGCACCCTATCTCGGCCTTTACTTTTACGGCTTCAACCTGACCAAGCCGCCGTTCAAAGACAACCTGGCGCTGAGAAAGGCGCTGTCGATGGCGATCGACAGAGAGCTGCTGGCTGAAAAGATTATCGGTCGCGGCGAGGCGCCCGCCTACAGCTGGGTACCGCCGGGCGTGAACAACTACGAGCCCACCGTTTTCAGTTTCGCCGAATTGACGCGCGAGGAGCGTAACAAGCTTGCGCGGCGCCTCTACAAAGAGGCGGGTTACAGCGAGGAAAAACCGCTGCGTTTCGAGCTTCGCTACAACACGTCAGATTTCGAAAAGAAAGTAGCTGTCGCTATCCAGTCGATGTGGAAAGAGGTGCTGGGCGCCGAGGTAACGCTCATCAATGAAGAGTTCCAGGTATTGCTGGCGAATATGCGCCAGGCCGAGGTTACGCAGGTATTTCGATCCGCCTGGATCGGCGACTACGACGATGCGCACACCTTCCTGAGTGTGCTGCAGGCCGGCAGTGCGGCCAACATGCCGCGTTACGCCAACGAGGATTACGAGTCCCTTATGCAGCGTGCCGCGGCTCAGGCCGACCTTTCCCGTCGCGGGCTGTACCTCGAGGAGGCGGAGCGCGTCATGCTCGCCGATCACCCGGTCATTCCGCTGTATTTCTACGTCAGCAAGCACCTGGTCAATCCGAGGGTCGGCGGCTGGGGAGACAATGTGCTTGATTATCATTACAGTCATCACCTGAGCCTCAGCGCGACTGAATAGGCGCGCACTTAGCGGAAAATAAATTGCTGCGATACACGTTGCTCCGAGTGCTGGGGGCGATACCGACGCTGCTGTTGGTAATCGCCCTGACTTTTCTTATGGTGCATGCGGCGCCCGGGGGGCCGTTTGACGACGAGCGGGTGTTGCCTGCCGATGTCGAAGCAAATATCCAGCGCGCGTATCACCTCGATGAGCCGCTGCCAAAGCAGTTCGTGCGCTACCTGTCCGGCCTGCTGCAGGGCGATCTCGGGCCGTCCTACAGGCTCCGGGATTTCACGGTCAGTGAACTTATCGGCCTGACCTTTCCGCTATCCCTGAAGCTGGGCGCGCTGGCGATGGCGCTCGCTATCGTCGTCGGCGTCGGCGCAGGAACGATCGCAGCGCTCAGGCAGGACTCTTACATCGACCGATGGATCATGGCCTTTTCGATGACCGGCATTTCCATTCCGGTGTTTGTGGTTGCGCCTGTCCTGGTGCTGCTTTTTGCCGTCAAACTGCAATGGCTGCCGGTTGGCTGGAGCAGCACGACGGGTGCCTCGAGGCTGGTGCTTCCGGTCATTACGCTTGCGCTGCCACAGATCGCGTACATCGCCAGGCTCACGAGAGCCAGCATGATCGATGTGCTGGCGCGTGATTTTATTCGCACCGCGCGCGCGCAAGGTCTCGGCATGCTGACGGTGATTCGCCTGCATGCATTGAAGCCGGCGCTTCTTCCGGTGCTGTCGTACCTGGGTCCGGCTATTGCGGCAATTCTAACGGGCTCGGTTGTCGTTGAAGAAGTATTCGGCATACCGGGTCTGGGACAGTCGTTCGTGCGTGGTGCGCTTAACCGCGACTACACGCTGGTGTTGGGCATCGTCGTTTTCTACGCGACGCTGATAGTCTCGCTGAACCTGGTCGTGGACGTGCTCTACGGCGTGATAGATCCGCGGGTGCGTTACCGGTGAGTCTTGTGCGCAATCGGGCGATTCGCGTCAGCGGCGGGATCCTGCTGGTGACAGCGGCGTTGGCGCTGCTTGGTCCTTGGGTAAGTCCCAACGATTACCTTACGACCAACTTCGATCTGCCGATGTCGCCACCGACAACGGTGGCCGCTCACTGGTTTGGTACCGACGAGCTCGGCCGAGACCTGTTTGTTCGCACCATGCTTGGCGCCCGCGTGACGCTGTTGGTTGCCGTTGTCGCGAGCATCGTTAGCCTTGTTATTGGCGTTGCCTATGGCGCCATCGCCGGTTTCGTCGGCGGTCGGGTTGACGCGGTCATGATGCGTTTCGTTGATACGCTGTACGCGTTGCCGTTTATCTTCTTCGTTATCCTGCTGATGGTGGTGTTCGAGAGAAACTTTCTCCTGATCTTCGTCGCGATCGGTGCAGTCAACTGGCTCGATATGGCGCGCATCGTTCGCGGCCAGACGTTAAGCCTCAGAGAACGAGAGTTCGTGCAGGCCGCCCGGCTGACGGGGGTCAGCACGGCGCGGATTATTCTCCGCCATATTGCGCCAAACCTGATCGGCATCGTCGTCGTATACGTAACCCTCACAATTCCGCAAGCGATCCTCGTCGAGTCGTTCCTGAGCTTCCTCGGGCTCGGCATTCAGGAGCCGCAAACCTCGCTCGGCGCACTGGTTAACGCCGGGGTCCGGCAGATGGAAAATGCGTCCTGGGCGCTGCTGATACCGGCCGGGCTTCTGGCCGCAATATTGCTGTGTTTCAACTTCCTTGGCGATGGCTTGCGCGACTACTTTGATGCGAGGCACGTAACGTGAGCCTGCTGGAGGTCGAGGGCCTGTCCGTAAAGTACGGTGACGCGGCCGTCGTTGACGACGTTAGCTTCACTGTCTCGCGGGGCGAGTCGGTTGGCCTGGTTGGTGAGTCCGGCTCCGGGAAGTCACAAACCGCGCTCGCGGTCCTCGGCCTGCTACCGCGAGAGGCGCGCGCATCCGGCAGCATCCGGTTTGCAGGGCTTGAGCTGCTGGGCGCAAGTGAAGACTCTCTGAATTCGATTCGCGCGCGCCGCATCGGCATTGTTTTTCAGGATCCGATGCAGGCGCTGAACCCCTACCTTCGAATAGGCCGGCAGCTGCGCGAGATTCTCGTGCGACACAAACTGGCTGACGGACCGGACGTCGATGCGCGCATCATCGACATGCTCAGGCGTGTAGGCCTGTCGGATGTAAAGCAACAGCTCCGCGTCTTCCCGCACGAGCTTTCGGGCGGCATGCGACAGCGCGTCATGCTCGCCTCCGCGCTGATCGCCGAGCCGGACCTCCTGATCGCCGACGAACCGACAACGGCGCTGGATGTAACGGTCCAGGCGCAGATACTCGAGCTACTGGAAGAGATTCGGGACGAGACCGCATTGCTGCTGATCACGCACGACCTCGGTGTCGTTGCCGGCCACTGTGAGCGCATGCTGGTGCTTGAGTCCGGAAGGGTTGTCGACGCAGGCGCTACGACGTCGCTTTTTGCTTCGCCGGGCCATGAACACACCCGGACCTTGCTGGCGGCGGCACCGCGTATCGACAGAGCTGACATTCCGCCGCCAGCAACGGGCGCATCGATACTCGGCGTTGAAGCCGCCTCGGTAAGCTACAAAGCATTCGGCCGCGAACGGCTGCAGGCGGTACGCGATGTCAGTCTGTCGTTGCGCAGCGGCGAGACTATTGCGATTGTCGGCGAATCCGGCTCGGGAAAGTCGAGCTTCGTACGCGCCCTGCTGGGGCTTATACCGATGGATGCGGGTCGCGCGGTTTACGCCGGCGCACCGCTGGAAGGACCCGTCGAACAACGCGCGCAGTCACAACGGCGCGACCTGCAGCTCGTATTCCAGGACCCGCTTAGTGCGCTGAACCCGCAGATGCGCGTGCAGGCCCTCGTCGAGGAGTCGCTGCTCGTGCATGAGCCGCAGCTGGCGGCTGTCGAACGGGCAGCGCGAGTCGTCGAGACGCTGGAGCAGGTCGGGCTTAGCGATACTTACCTGCGGCGCTACCCGCATGAGCTGTCCGGCGGTCAGGCACAACGTGTTGCCATTGCGCGCGCGCTCGTGCTCGGGCCGAAAGTGCTGATTTGCGATGAAGCAGTCGCCGCGCTTGACGGGTCGGTGAGAGAGCGCGTCCTGGCGCGCTTGAGAAAGATTCAGGAGGAAACGGGCCTGTCGATACTGTTTATTTCGCATGACCTGGCGGTCGTCAGGTCCATCAGTCATCGCGTCCTGGTCATGTACATGGGGCGGCTCGTCGAGCTTGCCGACAACGCCTCATTGTTCCTGCGGCCGCGCCACCCGTATACGCGCGCGCTGATCGATGCTGTTCCGACGCCTGACCCGGTCGCACCCTCGATAAAGGCGCCGCTGCAGGGCGAGGTCCCGTCATTGTTGCACCCGCCTTCAGGCTGCGTATTTCATCCGCGCTGCGCTTACGCAGTCGAGCTATGTGCCGCCCAACGGCCGACTGCTCGTGACATCGCGGGAACGCGCGTGGCCTGCCACCGCGCGGAAGAGATAGATCTGCGCGGGTCGCGTGCCGGCTAGAAGCTGCCGAACGGAATCGGTATCGGTGCGCCGTTGATCGTAAGCAGACCCTTCTCTAGCTTGGCGTCCATTTCATAGACGTCGCCGTTCTTCAAGAGAAAGCCCATGCTAACGACCGCCCCTGCCTGCGGGTTCATAGCGAGCGCCATGTCGACGAGCTCTGCGGGTACGGAGATTTTCGCAGCGCCCGCGGTGGACAGCAACATGGATGTCCATTCGAAAGCGCCAGCGTCGGCTTCGGCGACAGTGAGGGCGAGCATCGTCTCGACCGTGCCCATCGGCAGCGCCACGTCGAGCTGATCGAAGCGCAGCTCAACCCCAGAGCCCAGCAGGCGTTTCACGTCGTCTTCGATGGCTGGAAAGTTCTGCATCGGGTCTGGAGACGGGCCCATTGCGCCCATCTTCCGGGTCAGGCTACCGATGGCCTCCGCGTCTGCGCCGGTAAGGCTGACATCGCCGGAAACCAGGACTTCGCCAAACATTGGCAGCGTCTGCGATTCCATTTTAAAGGTGGTGCGGCCGCCGACCCGGTCGCCGTCGAGCTTGGTGTAACCGTCAACGCTCATCGACTTGATGCCACCGGCCGCAGCGCCATTGGTGGTAACCGACATCCCGTCGAGCTCCATTTTCATGTCGCCGACGGAGAAGCCGTATTTCGTCCGCTTCTGGCTGCCGGAAAACGTCAGCCCGCCGATCTCGACTGACTCTGACCGATCGCTAACGGAGAGGCCACTGATATCGCCCGCGAACTCGACATCGCCGCTTGCGGCGCTCGTCGTAACGTCAATCTTGCTGTTGCCCCAGGCGATCGTCGTGTCGTCTTCCGCGAGTGAACCCTCATCGACCTGGTAGCTGGACTCGAGTGTTCCGCCAAGCCCGATGTTGCTGTAGATTTTTCCGGGTATCTCGACCGTCCTGCCATCGCCGAGCTCGACACTTAGCGTCGAGATGGCTCGGCCAAGGCCAGGCGCCAGCGAGCCGTTTTCACCTGACAGTGACGAAATGGGAATAAGGCCGTGATCGATGTGCGTGTCTATCACGAGCACAGGCAGCGACTCCCCCGGGGGGGTGACGTCCGTCAGCATCGAGCTCAGGTTGCCCTCCTTGATTTCGATGCGGTGCTGCCCCTCGGAGGAAAACCAGCCGCGATCGAAATTATCGGAGCTGATAACGACGTCGCCCTGTTCGGCGGCCGCCCAGTTGAGGTTTTCGTCAACGCTCTTTTCGGCCAGTCGACCGATGATGCCCGGCGAGACGATGACGATGATGGCGAGGATGACCAGCACGGCCACTAAGCTTTTCTTCACAATAAGTACCTGTCGAGATCGCGGATTCGGCCCGATCCTAGCATGCCGTTGGTCGCAATCTTGTGCGCCATGGCTAGAAATCACGCCTAAGTGTCACTACCATAGCGACCTCACGAATCACCCGGGCCTATGAACGGGTGACATTTCCGACAATTCATCAAGTGATTGCGAACATGAAGATCGTAGCCAGCGCCCTGTCCCTGCTCCTAGCAGGCCTGTTCTTAAGCGAGCCCGCTTTCGCCGAAGGCGACCCGGAGGCCGGCCGGGAGCTCGGCTATACCTGCCTCGGTTGCCACGGCATCGAAGGCTACCGTAACGCCTATCCTTCCTTCCGGGTTCCCAAGCTAGGCGGTCAGAAAGCCGGTTATCTCGTGATTGCGCTGCAAGGCTACCGCAGTGGCGACCGCCCGCACCCGACGATGCAGGCACAGGCCACGAGTCTCAGCGATCAGCAGATCGAGGACGTATCGGCATACCTGGCGACGCTGGGTAACGACACCGTTTCAGCCGGCGGCTCGCAGGTAGAGTCCGTTCCTCCTGTCGCCGCGGCTTGCGTTGCCTGCCATGGACAAAACGGCATCAGTGTGAGCGCGCAGTGGCCGACGCTGGCGGGGCAGCACGAGAGCTATCTCGAGCACGCCCTCAAGGGATACAAGAGCGGCGTCCGCGCCAATGCCATCATGGGCGCACAGGCGGTGATGGTCGACGAGAAGGATATCCCACTGCTCGCCCGTTATTTCGCCCGCCTGAAAGGGCTCGAAACGACGCAGGTGGAGTAGCGCTTGCGTCGCTCGGGCTGACAGAAACGATGCCCGGCGGCAGCGCGCAAGTAACCACATTGAACGACGGCATTTTTGCCGTTGATACCGAATATGCCCGTCCGCTGCAGGATGCCAGCCACTTGGTCGTCGAGGGCGCGCGCGCCGCGTTTGTCGACACCGGCACCAACGACAGCGTGCCGCTGCTGCTGGATTCTCTGCAACAGAACGACCTGGACCCGGCGGACATTGATTTCGTCTTCCTGACACACGTGCACCTCGATCACGCCGGCGGTGCGGGGCTGCTGATGCAGCACTTGCCGAATGCGCGCTGCGTCATTCATCCGCGCGGCGCACCGCACATGATCGATCCCGCGAGGCTGATCAAGGGGACAGAAGGCGTGTACGGTGTCGAGCGCACGCGCGAAATGTACGGCGAGCTTCGACCGATCGACGAGCAGCGCGTCGTGGTGGCGGACGACGATGGCTGGATCGACTTCAATGGCCGCCCGATGCAAACGCTGTTTACCGAAGGGCATGCGCGTCATCATTATTGTCTCAATGATCCGTCATCGCGTGGCGTTTTCACCGGCGACAACTTCGGCGTTTCCTATCGCGAGCTCGACACCGTCAACGGAGAATTCATCTACCCGACATCGACGCCGGCCAGTTTTGATCCAGCCGAAGCGCATAAGTCGGTCGACCGGATCATGGCCTGCGATCCGGAACAGCTATATCTCACGCACTACAGCCGCGTGAGAGACCTGGCGCGGCTGGCCGCGGACATGCATGCGGGAATCGACGCCTATACGCATATGGCGCTGGCTTGTCGCGACGCGAACGAACGCGGCCAGGCAATTGAAGAGGCGATGCGCAGCTACTTGTCTGCGCGACTGGTGGCCCACGGCTTCAAAGGCGACAGCGAAGCGATACGATCGGTGATAGACATTGACGTGGTGTTGAATGCGGCCGGCCTGGTTTCATGGCTGGACCGCCAGGACAGAGGGAGATAATTGATGGAAAGTTTTCGCGCGTTCCGAATTGATGAGGAGGACGGCAAGGTCGTCGCCGCGTTCAAGACGCTGTCGATCGAGGATCTGACCGAAGGCGATGTCGTTGTTCGTGTCAGCCACTCTACGATCAACTACAAAGACGCGCTTGCCGCGACCGGCAGAGGCCGCATTCTCAGGCGCTACCCGCTGAACGGCGGTATCGATCTTGCTGGTGTTGTTGTCAGCTCGGAGAACGCCGACTTCCAGCCCGGCGCCGAGGTGCTGGTCAACGGCTGCGGGCTTAGCGAAACGATCGATGGTGGTTACTCGGAATACGCTCGCATCAACAGCGAGAGCCTCGTTGAAATTCCGGAGGGCATGACGCCGATCGAGGCGATGCAAATCGGCACGGCGGGCTACACGGCCGCGCTGGCTATTCACCGCATGGAACAGAATGGCCAGGATCCGGAGCAGGGCCCGGTGGTCGTCACCGGCGCAACCGGTGGCGTCGGCAGCATCGCTATCGACATGCTGAACGGACGTGGCTACGAGGCCGTGGCGCTTACCGGAAAGGCGACCGAGGAGGCGTATCTTCGTGAGATCGGCGCAGCGCGGATACTGCTGCGCGACAAGATCGATCTTGGCAAGCGACCGATGGAGAAGGCCGAGTGGGCCGGCGCTATCGACAACCTGGGCGGCGAATACCTGACCTGGCTGACACGCACGATGCGTTATGGCGGCAACATTGCCAGCATCGGCCTGGCTGCGAGCCCGGCCCTCAATACCACCGTGCTGCCTTTCATCCTGCGCGCCGTTTGCCTGCTAGGTATCAACTCTGTCGAAACGCCGAAGGATCTGCGACGCGCGGTCTGGCAACGAATCGGCGGCGACCTGAAACCGCAGCACCTTGACACCATCGGCCACAAGACGATTTCTTTTGACGAATTGCCGGATGCGTTCCAGGCCTACATCGACGGCACTGTGACCGGCCGTGTTGTGGTTACAATCAGAGACGGCGAATGACGCCGCGCAAGATTCTCAAAGGTCGCGGCGGACTCGCGGCGGAGTTTCTCCTCGTCGTGGCGGGCGTGCTGGTCGCGCTGGCCGTGGATACGGCGCTCGAAGACCGGCGCGACAACAAGCTGCGAGACGAGTACATCGAACGAATTCGCGGCGATGTGGAAATGGATTCGCAGGCGCTCCAGTATCGAGTCGAGTTCTTTCGCGGGGTGCAGGGATACACACAGGAGCTTCTTGGCTGGCTTGACGCCGATACGCCGGTGGACAAGGAGGTCGTACTCGCCGCATTTTATGCGGCCGAAGTCTGGCCGTTCGTTGCCAACACGAGCACCTACCAGGACCTGCAGAATACCGGCAACATTCGACTTATCGATGACATCGACCTGCGCACGAGTCTCGCTGCTTACCACAACAGGTATAACACTACGCGCAGCGGCTGGACGGCGACGGAAGATTATCGGCAAACCATACGCGGCATTATCCCTAATGACGTTCAGGCGTCGATACGCGAGAATTGCCCCACCCTCGAGGATCTTGATGGGCGGCCAACCGGATTCCCTCCCTGTCAGCTCCCTGGTGTCGACTTCCAGAAGCTCACGACCCTGTTTGCGCCGCTGAGGACCGATCAGGAATTTCGTCGCAGACTCACCTACCGGCACTCGGAGCTTGGCGTAATGCTCTACCTGCTGGCGAATCAACAGGTCTTTGCCGACGTGGTCCTTGAGCATGTTCCCGACGAGCAGCCCTGAATCCGCCTGTCGAAACCCGTTTTGCCGAACTGAATCCTGATGCCGCCTGCCTCGTTGCCATGGCCTGACGGGTCGGGTCGTGTGTTCGAAGGCGGAAAACTTTTCCACCTGGTCTATTTGGGAATGGGCCCCGCCGTGGTTTAGAATCCCGCCCCCGGCCGATTTTAATCTTGATTAAAAAAAGTGCGAAACCGGCGCCACAGGCAAAATCGAGAGAGGATTCGCGATGAGTGCAGGAGCCCGATTCCGCGCCGCGCTTGAGGCGGAGAGCCCGCTTCAGATCGTTGGTACCATAAACGCCTACACGGCGATGCTGGCCGAGAGGGCTGGTTTCAAGGCCATTTATCTGTCCGGTGCGGGCGTCGCGAATGCCTCGTTCGGCCTGCCCGACCTCGCCGTGACGACGCTGCACGACGTTTGCGAAGACGTTCGACGCATCTGTTCAGCGACCGATGTGCCGTTGCTCGTCGACATCGACACCGGCTGGGGCAGTGCCTTCATGATTGGCCGGACAATTCGGGAAATGACCTGGGCCGGCGCGGCTGCCGTGCATATGGAGGACCAGGTTGCGGTCAAGCGCTGCGGCCATCGGCCCGGCAAGGCACTGGTCGAGCCGGCAGAAATGTGCGACCGCCTGAAGGCCGCGGTGGACGGCCGGATCGATGAGCAGCTCGTCATCATGGCGCGCACCGACGCACACGCGGTCGAGGGCCAGCAGGCTGCTATTGATCGCGCCGCTGCTTACGTGGAGGCCGGCGCAGACATGATCTTCGCCGAAGCACTTACCACAATTGATGAATACCAACAGTTCACCGACGTCATTAAAGTACCGGTACTTGCAAACCTGACCGAGTTCGGCAAAACACCGCTGTTCACGACGACGGAGCTCGCCGAGGTTGGTGTGGCAATGACGCTGTATCCACTGAGCGCGTTTCGGGCGATGTCCGCGGCCGCAATCAGTGTCTACGAGACCATTCGGAAAGAGGGCACTCAGAAAGACGTTGTCGACAGCATGCAGACACGAATGGAGCTTTACGACGTGCTCGGATACCAGGCGTACGAAGACAAGCTTGACGCCCTGTTTCAGGAACAGGGCCTGAAGACGGGAGAAGACGATGGCAGCTAACAAGAAGACAGGCGGCCTTGCGGGCGTTACCGCGGGCGAGACTCACATTTGTACGGTCGGCAAAGAAGGCGCCGGGCTCACCTACCGCGGCTATGATATTTACGACCTGGCTGACAACGCGACCTTCGAAGAGGTTGCGTACCTGCTGTTTTACGGTGCGCTGCCGACGCGCGCGGAGCTTGACGCGTATATCGACAAGATCAAGGCAAACCGCGGGCTGCCGGAAGCGCTGAAAACCGTGCTCGAAATGGTGCCGAAGGACGCGCACCCGATGGATGTCCTGCGGACCGGCGTTTCGTTTCTCGGCAACATCGAGCCGGAGGGCGATTTTTCCAATCAGCAGGATGTCGCCGATCGTCTGCTCGCCTGCCTGCCGTCGATGCTGTTGTACTGGCATCGCTTCCACACCGACGGCGTGCGTATCGACACGATGACCGACGATGACAGCATCTCCGGTCACTTCCTGCACATGCTGCACGGCAAGGCACCGAAAGAGCTGCACAGGAAGAGCCTGGACACGACGCTGATTCTTTATGCCGAGCATGAGTTCAATGCCTCCACGTTTGCGGCGCGAGTCATAACCGGTACGCTGTCCGACATGCACTCGGCGGTAACCGGCGCCATCGGCGCACTGCGCGGGTCGCTGCACGGCGGCGCCAACGAAGCGGCCATGGCGCTGATCTCGAAATTCGACTCGGCGGAAGATGCCGTCAAGGGCGTGCATGAAATGCTCGTGCGCAAGGACCTCATCATGGGTTTCGGGCACCGCGTTTACACGACCTCGGACCCGCGTAACTCGGTCAACAAGAAGATGTCGAAAGCGCTCGCCGACGACGTTGGCAATACGACGCTGTACCCGGTTTCCGAGGCTGTCGAAAAGGTCATGTGGGACGAAAAGAAGCTGTTCGCAAACGCCGATTTCTTCGCCGCAAGCGTGTATCACTTCATGGGCATTCCGACCTATCTGTTCACGCCGATCTTTGTTTGCTCACGGATCACCGGATGGGCGGCGCATGTCATGGAGCAGCGAGCCAATAACAAACTTATCCGGCCGGCGGCAGACTACATCGGTCCCGGTCTTCAGGAATGGGTCTCGATCGAGAACCGATAGGAAACACTCATGTCAAACATTGATATTCGCTCGGCCAAGCGCGCTGACTGGGATCAGGCGCTCGTCGATATTGCGGACTATGTCTGCGATTACGAAGTAGATAGTGACCTGGCATTCGAAACCGCGCATTACTGCCTGATGGATACGCTGGCCTGCGGCTTTCAGGCACTCGACTATCCTGCCTGCACGAAGCTCCTGGGACCCGTTGTGCCCGGCGCAACGCTGGCTGGCGGTGCGAGAGTGCCCGGCACCTCGTATGAACTCGACCCGGTTCTGGCCGCGTTCAACATCGGCGCGATGAATCGCTGGCTGGACTTCAACGACACCTGGCTGGCCGCCGAGTGGGGCCATCCCTCCGACAACCTGGGTGGCATTCTCGCTGTAGCCGACTACCTGAGTCGCCAGGCGCGCGCCGCGGGCAAAGACCCGCTGACGATGAAAGACGTGCTGACTGCAGCCATCAAGGCCCACGAGATTCAGGGCGTGCTGGCGCTCGAGAACAGCTTCAACCGCGTCGGACTGGACCACGTGCTACTGGTTCGTGTCGCTTCGACCGCTGTCGTAGCGCGCATGCTTGGCGGGGATCGGGATACCGTCCTGAACGCCGTGTCCAATGCCTGGGTCGACGGCTGCTCACTACGCACCTACCGGCATGCGCCAAATACCGGTTCTCGCAAGAGCTGGGCCGCCGGCGATGCGACCAGTCGTGCCGTGCGCCTGGCGCTCATCGCGATGACCGGCGAGATGGGCTATCCGTCGGCGCTGTCTGCCAAGACCTGGGGCTACTACGACGTACTCTTCAAGGGCAACGAGTTCAAGTTCCAGCGGCCCTACGGCAGTTACGTCATGGAGAACATCCTGTTCAAGATCTCCTACCCGGCCGAGTTCCATTCGCAGACCGCGGTTGAAGCAGGCATGACGTTGCATGCTCTCGTCAAGGATCGTATCGACGAGGTCGAAAAGGTTGTCATCGAGACGCAGGAAGCCGGCGTTCGCATCATTGACAAGACGGGCCCGCTCGACAATCCGGCCGATCGCGACCATTGCATCCAGTACATGGTGGCGGTGCCGCTGATCTTTGGGCGCCTGACGGCCGCCGACTACGAAGACGCCATCGCCACCGATCCGCGCATCGATGAGCTGCGCGGCAAGATGACCGTGACCGAAAACCCGCAGTACACCAAGGACTATTTCGACCCCGAGCTGCGCTACATCGGCAACGCGGTACAGGTTTTCTTCAAGGACGGCAGCAGCACAGATCGTATCGAGGTCCACTTCCCGATCGGTCATCGCGAGCGCCGCGAAGAGGGCATCCCGGTGTTGAAACAAAAGTTCGTAGACAGCGTCTCACCGAAGCTCGCGGCCAAACAGTGGGCCGAGCTAAACGTGTTGTGCAGTGATCGCGAAAAACTCGAGGCAACCCCCGTTGACGATTTCATGGCGCTACTCGTCGCATGAGGGACGATGCCGGTAGAAGCGCGCCCCGGCGCGCGACAACCATAAGCAGCCTTACGGCTACCGCTTCGCTTCGCGCGCCGGCATTGTCCCCGAATGGGGAGGCGGCCGCTCCTACGGATTCACCTCGACAACGATCGCGATCGTGGCACGCGCTCTTGCCGGTGTTCCTGTTATTGCCATTAGCTGCGCTGGCCGATGTCGAACAGCGCACGCTGAACGACGGCAACCTTGTGCTCGAGGATGTTCCGGAAATTCCGACCGAGGTCATCAACGATCTGAATCGCTACCAGAATATTCGTGCGGCAAGTTTTCGAGCCTTCACGCCTGACGGCAACGGCATTTTTGTGTCCACCCGATTCGGCGACGTAGATTCATTGCACCGGGTAAATATGCCGGGTGGAGCGCGCAACCAGATCACATTCTATCGTGAGCCGGTTAGCGGTGTTACACGACGGCCTGGCGGCAGTGAGCTGTATTTCACGCGAGACGCCGGCGGCAACGAATTTGCGCAGATTTTCCAGTTTGATCCGGCGACCGGAAACGCGAACATGTTGACGGACGGAGAGTCCAGGAATGGCGCGGTGGTCTGGGATCGCCGCGGCAGCCGTATCGCTTACCAGAGCACGCGCCGGAACGGTCGGTCGAACGATGTCTGGGTGATGGACCCGACGAACCCGGCAACGGCGAAGGTGGCGCTGGAGTCGCCGGACGGCAGCTGGTGGGGACCCGCAGAATTCTCGGCCAGTGGCAGCAAGCTTCTGCTGACGAACTACGTCAGCATTACGGACTCACGCGTGCATCTACTCGATCTCGACTCCGGCGAGTCGATCTTGCTCGCGGGCGGCGCCGACAATACGAGCACGAACCTGCCCGTGGCAATAGACGATGAATCCGATGGATTCTGGCTGATCACCGATCAGGGCGGCGAGTTCAACCAACTGGCCTGGCAGTCCGCTGAGCCTGGAGCCAGGCCCGACGTTGTGAGCGGCGACATTCCGTGGGGCGTATCCACAGCCGTTATCAGCCACGACCGCAGCCGAATTGCTTTCGCGACCAACGAGGATGGCATGTCGCGCGTCTACCTGCTGGACACGAAGTCGCGAAAATATCGGCGCGTAGAGAGCATTCCGACCGGACTTGCCTATGGCATCGTTTTCAGTCCCGATGATCGGCGACTTGGCATGACGCTGAACCTGTCGCAGACACCAAGCGATGCATTTGTGCTGGAACTGGGCAAGAGGCCGCTGGACTACGGCGAGCTGACTCGCTGGACGACCAGCGAAGTCGGCGGACTTGATACGAGCGCCTTCCGCACGCCTGAACTGGTTCGTTACCCGACGTTCGATACTGTGGATGAGCGGCCCCGAGAGATCCCGGCCTGGGTTTACAAGCCGGCCGGTGCAGGGCCGTTCCCGGTCATTGTTTCGATTCACGGGGGCCCCGAGGGGCAGGCGCGACCGTCATTCAGCGCCACCTATCAGATGTGGCTCGACAAACTGGGCGTCGCGGTCATTCAGCCGAACGTGCGCGGCTCCGCCGGCTACGGCAAGAGCTATCTCGGACTGGATAACGGCTTCAAGCGTGAGGGCTCTGTGAAAGATATCGGGGCACTACTCGACTGGATAGAAACTCAGCCCGATCTCGATGCTGATCGAGTTGCTGTGTTTGGCGGCAGCTACGGTGGCTACATGGTTCTGGCCAGCGCGGTGCACTACAGCGACAAGCTAAAGGCAGCGGTAGACGTCGTCGGCATCAGCAACTTCGTGACCTTTCTCGAGAATACGCAGGACTATCGCCGCGACCTGAGACGCGTTGAGTACGGTGACGAGCGCGATCCGGCGATGCGCGCACATCTCGAAGAAATCAGCCCGCTGAATAACGTCGATAAGATTCGTGTGCCGTTGTTCGTTGTTCAGGGCCAGAATGATCCGCGGGTACCGGTGACGGAGGCCGCGCAGATGGTAGCGGCTCTTCGCGAGCTTGGGCAGTCGGTCTGGTACATGAACGCGCTCAACGAGGGGCATGGCTATCGCAAGCGGGCCAACCGGGACGCCTATCAACAGGCTATGATCCTGTTCTTTGAGGAACACCTCGTTCACTCCGACTAGCGCGAAGGGGCGCGAATGAGCGTGCGCGTAACAGACATTGAAACCGCGCTGGCAGGCCTGGAGCAGGCGTTTCCCGAAGGTGCGGCCGAAAAGTTCGCGGCGCTGCTCGCCGAGCTCGAACGATGGAACAGCCGCGTCAACCTGACCGCCATCCGCAAGCCGCGCGAAATGATTTCCGCACACCTGCTGGACAGCCTTGTGGCGCGACCGCTATTGCAGGGCGATACGGTGCTGGATGTCGGAACAGGCGCCGGGTTCCCGGGGCTGCCGTTAGCTATTGCCGAGCCGGCGCGGGAGTTCACGCTGCTCGACAGCAATAACAAGAAGATTATGTTCGTGCAGCACGCGGCCGGACTGCTCGGCCTGGACAACGTCGTAGCGGTCAAAGGCAGGGGCGAGGACTATGCACCCGGCCGGCGCTTTGATACGGTGATTGCACGGGCGCTGGCCGCTTTGCCGCGTCTCGTCGAAATCGCAGGGCATCACGTTGGAGAGGGCGGGGTGTTTGTAGCGCTGAAAGGGCGCTACCCGGCAGAAGAACTCGAACAAATGAGCAGTACACCGTGGTGTCACGTCGTAACGGAACTCGAGGTGCCGGGGCTGCAGCAGGGCTCACGGCACGCGGTGCTGTTGCGGCGCAAGTGATCCTCAGGAACCGACCAGGCTGAATACATGACGCGAATCATTGCAGTGGCAAACCAGAAGGGCGGGGTGGGCAAGACCACCACCTGCGTCAACCTGGCTGCGTCGCTTGCCGCCACGCAGCGGCGGGTGCTGCTCGTTGATATTGATCCGCAGGGTAACGCCACGATGGGTTGTGGCATCAACAAAATGGAAATCGAGAACTCCACCTGCGACGTGCTGCTTGGTGACGCAACCGCCGCGGATACCATCGTTTCGGCGCCAGAAGGTGGCTTTGCCGTGCTGCCCGGTAATGAGAGCCTGACGCTGGCCGAAGTCACCCTGCTGCAGGAAATCGGCCGCGAGATGAAGCTCAAAAAAGCGCTGGCGCCGGTGGCCGGACTGTATGATTTCATCCTGATCGACTGCCCGCCGTCCATCAACATGCTGACGATCAATGCATTGACGGCCGCGGACGGTGTGCTGATCCCGATGCAATGCGAGTACTACGCGCTGGAGGGCCTGAGCTCCCTGCTCAACACGATTGAACAGGTGCGTGAGTCGGTCAATCCGGATCTCGAGATGTACGGCATCCTGAGAACCATGTTCGACCCGCGGGTGAATCTGTCAAACGAGGTGTCGATGCAGCTTATCGAGCACTTTGATCGTAAGGTCTTCCGGACCATCGTGCCGCGCAACATCCGCCTCGCCGAGGCCCCCAGCTTCGGTCGACCCGTGTTACTGCACGACCGTTCGTCGCGCGGTGCTATCGCCTATCTCGCATTGGCTGGCGAGGTGCTGCGTCGCGAGGACGCGCGCGTGGCCGAAGCCGTTTAGGAATATCGAATGAACGCAAAGAAGAAACACCTGGGCCGCGGGCTCGATGCATTGCTCAGCAAGCCGGCAGCACGCCCTGACTCCGGGGACGGCGGCAAGGACATGCTCAAACAGATCCCGGTCGAGCTCCTGCAGCGCGGCCAGTACCAGCCGCGCGTCGACATGCGGCAGGACTCGCTGGAGGAGCTGGCGAACTCAATCAAGGCGCAGGGCGTCGTGCAGCCGATTGTCGCCAGGCCTATCGCGAAGACCGGTGGCACGCAGCGCTACGAAATCGTCGCGGGCGAGCGCCGCTGGCGCGCGGCGCAGCTTGCCGGGCTTGCCGAAATTCCCGCCGTCATTCGCGATGTGCCCGATGAGTCGGCCATCGCCATAGCGCTTATCGAGAACATCCAGCGCGAGAACCTGAACCCGCTCGAGGAAGCGCGGGCACTGGATCGGCTCATCCGGGAGTTTGACCTGACGCACGCCCAGGCGGCGTCTGCCGTCGGCCGGTCGCGGGCGTCCGTCAGCAACCTGCTCCGGCTGCAGGACCTGTCTGACAAGGTGAAACCGCTGTTGGAGGAGCGCCAGCTCGAAATGGGCCATGCCCGGGCGTTGTTATCGATTACCGATGCCAGGCAGCAGTACGACGCCGCGCGCCAGGTCGTCAGAAAGGGGCTTTCCGTCAGGGAAACCGAGAAACTGGTCAAACATATGCTGGCTGGCCCCAAGGCCAAGGCCTCGGTCAAAGCCGCCCCTGTCGATGGGGACATCCGTCGTCTCGAGATCGAGGTATCGGAAAAGCTCGGCGCCAAGGTCAGCGTGGACCACACAAAAAAAGGCGCTGGCAAACTGGTAATCAGCTACAACAGCCTCGACGAGCTGGACGGAATTCTGAAGCACATCCGCTAGGTTGGGGACATTCCTGATGGACATTCCCCGCCCAATCAGGAATGTCCCCGAGCCTTGTAGGAGCGCCCGCAGGGCGCGAAGCACAGCGGCAGCCGGCAGGCGCTTTTTTCGATGCCCTGCAATATCGGCCGCCGGGGCGGATTAACCTGTGCACACGGCTGTAAACGGCGACATTCTGCATTGCCACCATGTGCAGAGCTGAATGTCCCCGGGCCCTGAAAAATAACCGAAAAACGGCGTCTTTAACGGGGTTTCGTGTTGCCATGCCGAGGGGGTCAAACTATAATGCGCACGCGATTTACAGGCCCGCCTGGAAAGACCAAAACCTCAAGCGCCACCAGCCGCCGGTCAACCCGATGGACGTGGCGTTTTTAGTGCCGGAGGCATACGACATCAAATCCGTGATGCTGAAGGTGCTGGTGGTACAGGTTGGCGTTGGGGCGGTCCTGGCCGTGGTCCTCTGGAGCTTTTTGGGGGACGTAGCCGGATACTCTGCGTTGCTGGGAGGCCTGGTTTGCGTCATCCCGAATGCTTTTCTGGCACTACGGCTGGCACTACCGCGCCGGGATCCGGGGGCAACGGCCCTGGTCCGGGCGGCCTACATCGGCGAATTTGGAAAGCTGGCGTTGACCGTGCTTTTGTTTGTACTGGTCTTTACGCTGGTAAAGCCGCTCTCGGCGGCAGCGTTGTTTGCAGCATTTATTGCGACGCAGATGGTGACCCTGACGGGTCTCCTGATGGGCCGCAAACAGGAATAGGGTAGCGAGAACAGCAATGGCAGGCGAAGGCGGACACGGCGAAAAGACGTCGAGCGAGTACATTTCCCATCATCTGCAGAACCTGCAGGTCTGCAAGGCTGACAGCGGTGAGTGGGTATGGAACCAGTGTGCCGGCAATCCCATGGCGATCAACGTCGACTCGATGTTCTGGTCGGTGCTGCTCGGCCTCGTCTTCGTCCTGCTGTTCCGCAGCGTCGCGAAGAAATCGTCGGCCGGCAAGCCCAGCAAGCTTCAGGCCTTCGTCGAAATCATCGTCGAGTTCGTCGACGGCAGCGTCAAAGACACCTTCCATGGCACGCAGTCGCCTGATCGCGCCCCTGGGCCTCACGATCTTCGTGTGGGTGTTCCTGATGAACCTCATGGACCTGATTCCGGTCGACTGGATTCCGCTAGCTCGCCGAGACGGCGGCATACCGTACATGAAGGTCGTGCCGACCACCGACGTCAACGTCACCTTCGGCATGTCTATTGCCGTGTTCATCCTGATCATCTTCTACACGATCAAGAACAAGGGCATTACCGGCTTCATCGCTGAGCTGACGCTGCACCCGATTGCGCCGCCGACGAAGGGTCTCGGCCTGATCGCAGCACCGTTCATTATTGCGTTCAATTTCATTCTTGAGAGCGTCGCGCTGCTGGCGAAGCCCGTGTCGCTGTCGCTTCGACTGTTCGGCAACATGTTTGCCGGCGAGCTCATTTTTATCCTGATTGCGTTGCTCGGTATCTATCAGCTGCCGCTGCATTTCGGGTGGGCTGTTTTCCACATACTGATCGTGACGCTGCAGGCCTTTATTTTCATGATGCTGACCATAGTCTATTTAAGTCTCGCATCCGAAAAGCACTAATTTAACTGGAACCTCCTTAGGAGAAACTGATGGAAACTGTTATTGGCATGACGGCAATCGCTGTCGCACTTCTGATTGGCCTCGGCGCACTCGGCGTTGGTATTGGAATGGGCCTTCTGGGTGGCCGCTTTCTCGAAGGTGCTGCACGTCAGCCTGAACTGGCGCCGATGCTGCAGACGAAGATGTTTATCGTCGTCGCGCTGCTCGACGCTGTTGCGATGATCGGTGTCGGTATCGCGCTGTTCTTCGCGTTCGCCAATCCGTTCATTGGTCAGCTGCAGACAGCAACTGGCGGATAAGTCGTACGACTGACAGAGAAAGCGTCACGAGCGAAGCCAGGACGAAGCCAACGTCGGAAGCGCAGTTTACACACCAGTAAATGAGTATTTCGACGATGGGTTTAACGAAGTCTGAGCAAGCGCAGTAGCTTTATATAACTGGAGCAGATGTGGATATTAATATGACTTTGTTGGGCCAGACGATCGCCATGGTCGTGTTTGTCTGGTTCTGCATGAAGTTCATCTGGCCGCCGATCTGATGGCCGCGCTCGAAGAGCGCCAGGCGAAGATCGAAGAAGGTCTTGCCGCGGCCGACAAGGGGCAGGAGTCCCTGGTACGTGCCGCTGCCGAAGCCGACGACATCGTTGCGGAAGCGCGCAAGCAGGCAACCGGCATTCTCGACCAGGCGCATGCTCGCGCCAACGAGATTGTTGCCGACGGCAAAACTGACGGCACCAAAGAGCGCGAGCGCCAGCTTACCGCCGCCAAGGCCGAGATCGAGCAGGAAGCAAACCGTGCGCGTGAAGAGCTGCGTGGCCAGGTATCGGCCATTGCGATTGCAAGCGCCGAGAAGATCCTGAATCGCGAGATCGACGGCAAAGCACACGAAGACATCCTGGGCCGGCTAGCCCAGGAACTCTAATAAGCGCTAGAACAAGAACAGGACGCGGAGACAAAAGTGGCCGACAACAACACAGTAGCGAGACCGTACGCACAGGCGATCTTCGAGATTGCCGATGGCGCGGGCGCGCTTTCGGAGTGGTCGGAGTCTCTCGGCGTTGCCGGGCAGTTGCTCGGCGACCGCGAGCTTGTCGATTATCTCGGCGACCCGGCGTTCAGCGACGAGCAGCGGCTCGAGTTCCTGGGCGGCCTGTTCGAGAAAGCGGGCAGCGCGAAGCTTGCCGGTGGTGACAAGAAAGGCACCAACTTCCTGAAGCTGCTGATCGAGAACGATCGCATTGCGGTATTGCCCGAAATAGCGGAGCACTTCGACGCACTGAAGGCGAAAGTCGAGAACACCGTAGACGCCGTGGTTACCTCCGCGGTAGCACTGAGTGACGCGCAGCTCGGCCAGGTGGCTGATTCGCTAAGGAAGCGACTCGGCCGTGAAGTACGAATTACGACAGAAATAGACGAGACGCTCATCGGCGGTGCAGTCATACGCGCCGGTGATGTTGTCATTGATGGGTCACTGCGCGCCAGGCTCGAAGGCCTCGCGACCGCACTGACCAAATAAAGAGGAAAACGAAATGGCACTCAAAGCTTCTGAAATCAGCACGCTGATTAAAGAGCGCATCGAGAACTTCGAGGCATCCGCGGAAGCGCGGGACGTCGGCACCGTAATCGCGGTCACCGATGGTATCGTTCGCATCTACGGCCTGGCCGACGCACGCTACGGCGAAATGCTCGAGTTCCCGCAGAACACCTTCGGCATGGCGCTGAACCTCGAGCAGGACTCGGTCGGTGCGGTTGTCCTTGGTGACTACAAGCATATTTCGGAAGGCGACACCGTCAAGACGACGGGCCGCATTCTCGAGGTGCCAATTGGCGACGCCCTGCTGGGTCGCGTCGTTGACTCGCTGGGTAATCCGATTGACGGCAAAGGCCCCATCGATACGACATTGACCGCGCCGATCGAAAAAGTCGCGCCTGGTGTCATTGAGCGCCAGTCGGTGAGTCAGCCGGTACAGACGGGTCTCAAGTCAATCGATGCGATGGTGCCCATCGGCCGCGGTCAGCGCGAACTGATCATCGGTGACCGCCAGACCGGCAAGACGGCTGTTGCCGTCGACACCATCATTAATCAGCGAGGTAGCGGCATTAAGTGCATCTACGTCGCTATCGGCCAGAAAGCGTCATCGGTGGCAGGCGTGGTTCGCAAGCTTGAAGAAGAAGGCGCACTGGACCACACGATCATCGTTGCGGCGACCGCAGCGGACAGCCCTGCAATGCAGTACATCGCGCCGTACTCGGGTGCCTCGATGGGTGAGTACTTCCTCGATAAGGGCGAAGACGCACTGATTATTTTCGACGACCTGACCAAGCAGGCCTGGGCGTATCGCCAGGTATCGCTGTTGTTGCGACGTCCGCCGGGTCGTGAAGCCTACCCCGGCGACGTTTTTTACCTGCACTCGCGCCTGTTAGAGCGCGCCTCGCGCGTCAACGCGGCGCACGTGGAAAACGTGTCTGGCGGCAAGGTGAAGGGCAAAACGGGCTCGCTGACGGCGCTGCCGATCATTGAGACACAGGCGGGCGACGTATCCGCGTTCGTACCGACCAACGTGATCTCGATTACAGACGGCCAGATCTTCCTCGAGACCGACCTCTTCAACGCGGGCATCCGCCCGGCCATCAACGCCGGCCTGTCGGTATCGCGTGTGGGTGGCGCGGCACAGACCAAGATCATCAAGAAGCTCGGCGGCGGTGTACGACTCGCGCTGGCCCAGTATCGCGAGCTGGCGGCATTCGCGCAGTTTGCGTCCGACCTCGACGCGGCAACGCGCGCGCAGCTGGAACGCGGCGAACGCGTGACCGAGCTCATGAAACAGAAGCAGTACTCGCCGTTGTCGGTCGCAGAAATGGCGCTGTCGCTGTTCTCGGCAAACGAAGGTTATCTCGACAAGGTCGAAGTACCCAAGATCGTGGACTTCGAAGAAGCGCTGCATGATTTCGCGCGCGCGAATAACCAGGCCGATCTCGACGCCATCAACGAGACGGGTGACTACAACGACGACATCGTTGCCAAGTTGAAAGATATTTGCGACTCGTTTGCGAAAAAGGGCGCGTACTAATAGGGCGCCGGCATTGTCCCCGAATGGGGAGGCGGCCACTCCTACAGGGCGCGCTGCTGGCGAATAGAATTCTGTAGGAGCGCGCCCCGGCGCGCGACAACACAGACAGGAAAGATATGGCAGGTGAAAAGGAAATCCGCTCAAAGATCGCTTCTGTAAAGAACATGCAGAAGATCACGAGCGCGATGGAAAAAGTCGCAGCGAGCAAGATTCGCAAAGCGCAGAAGCAGATGGAGGCATCGCGCCCCTATGCCGAGCGCATTCGTCGCGTGATCGGGCACCTGTCGCACGCAAACCCGGACTACAAGCACCCGTTCCTTACGGAGCGGCCGGCCAAGCGCGTCGGGTACATTGTGATCTCGACGGACCGTGGTCTTTGCGGTGGTCTTAATGCCAACCTGTTCAAGAGCATGATCGGCGAGATCGCGAAATGGCAGGGTGATAAGGTCGACGTTGATCTTGCGCTGGTCGGAGCAAAAGCCGTGGCGTTCTTCCGTCGCATGGGCGGCAAGGTCGTCGGTACAGCGACGCACCTGGGCGACAAGCCCAGCGTCAATGATCTCATCGGTTCGATCAAGATCATGCTCGACTCGTACAGCGATGGAAAGACCGACCGCTTATACCTCGTAAACAACGAATTCGTAAACTCGATGACGCAGCGGCCGGTCGTGACGCAGCTGCTGCCAGCAAGCGGCGTGGGCGATGACGATGACAAGCTGCAGGCGCATTGGGACTACATTTACGAGCCAGATGCCGGCGAGCTGCTCGACGACGTGCTGATGCGTTATATCGAGTCACAGGTTTATCGCGGCGCCGTTGAAAACTTCGCCTGCGAAATGGCAGCAAAGATGGTTGCAATGAAGTCGGCGACAGACAACGCCGGAGAGATTATCGACGGCCTGCAGCTGAAGTACAACAAGGCTCGACAGGCGGCGATTACACAAGAGATTTCAGAAATTGTCGGTGGCGCGGCTGCGGTCTCTGGCTAAACATATTGATGGTTAATTTTATGGGCGGCTGGTTCGCCCAAATGGGCTAAGGAAAAAAGATGAGCACCGGAACTACTGTGCAGGTAATTGGCGCTGTTGTGGACGTAAAGTTCCCGGCGGGCCAGATCCCGAAGATTTACGATGCGTTGATGATTGATGAAGCGGAAATCACGCTTGAAGTTCAGCAGCAGCTGGGCGACGGCGTGGTCCGAACAATCGCCATGGGCTCGTCAGAGGGTCTGAAGCGTGGCATGGACGTCAGCAATACCGGTGGTCCGATATCGGTGCCCGTCGGCGAGAAGACACTCGGCCGCATCATGGACGTACTCGGTACGCCAATCGACAATGCGGGGCCGATCGGCGAAGAAAAGCGCATGCCGATCCACCGATCACCGCCGAGCTATGAAGATCAGGCCGCGACGACCGAGCTTCTCGAGACCGGTATCAAGGTAGTCGATCTCATCATGCCGATCTCGAAGGGCGGCAAGGTCGGCCTGTTCGGCGGTGCCGGCGTCGGCAAAACCGTGACGCTGATGGAGCTCATCAACAACATCGCCAAGGAGCACGGCGGTTACTCGGTATTCGCCGGTGTCGGCGAGCGTACTCGTGAGGGCAACGACTTCTTCCACGAGATGACCGACTCGGGCGTTATCGACAAGGTGTCGCTGGTGTACGGCCAGATGAACGAGCCTCCTGGCAACCGTCTGCGCGTAGCCCTGACCGGCTTGACGATGGCAGAAGCGTTCCGCGACGAAGGCCGCGACGTCCTGATGTTCATCGACAACATCTACCGTTACACGCTGGCCGGAACGGAAGTATCCGCGCTGCTGGGTCGTATGCCGTCAGCGGTGGGCTACCAGCCAACGCTTGCTGAGGAAATGGGTATTCTGCAGGAGCGAATTGCTTCTACGAAGACCGGTTCCATCACGTCATTCCAGGCCGTTTACGTACCTGCCGATGACTTGACCGACCCGTCTCCGGCAACGACCTTCGCCCACCTGGATGCAACACTCGTACTGTCGCGTAACATTGCCGAGCTGGGTATCTACCCGGCTGTCGACCCGCTCGACTCCACCTCACGAATCCTCGACCCGCTGATCATCGGCCAGGAGCATTACGACTGTGCCCGCGGCGTACAGGCAGTACTGCAGCGTTACAAGGAGCTGCAGGACATCATCGCGATTCTCGGCATGGACGAGCTGTCTGAAGAAGACAAGCAGATCGTAAACCGGGCACGCAAGATTCAGCGCTTCCTGTCGCAGCCGTTCTTCGTCGCCGAGGTCTTCACGAACTCGCCGGGTAAATACGTGACCCTGGCTGAGACCATTCGCGGCTTCAACGGCATCGTTAACGGTGACTACGATCACATACCCGAGCAAGCCTTCTACATGGTCGGCACGATCGACGAAGCTGTCGCAAACGCCGAGAATTTCAAGTAAATAACCGGGGTCGAACCGAGGTTTTCGGAAAACCTCGGTTCGACCCCAATTAGGAAAGCACGCCATGGCCACAATAAACGTCGACATCGTCTCCGCAGAGGGTGAGATCTTCTCCGGCGAGGCCTACAGGGTCTTTGCCCCCGCGAGAATGGGCGAGGTCGGCATAGCGCCACGGCATGCGCCGATGTTGACCGCACTGAGGCCGGGCGAGGTTCGCGTGCAGGATGCGGAAGGCAAGGAACAGAGCTTTTACATCACGGGCGGTATGCTCGAGGTGCAGCCGACGCAGGTAACGGTTTTGGCCGACACGGCGCTTCGCGGCGATCAGCTCGATGAGGCCGCGGCGCTCTCCGCGCAACAACACGCGGAAGAGGCGCTCAAAGGCGCATCGGATGAAACGGATGTTGCTCGCGCACAGGCGGAGCTCGAAGAAGCCCAGGCCCGTTACCGTGCCGCGCAGAAGCTCAAAGGCAAGCGCTAACGACCGCTAACGACCGCTAACGACAGGGTGTAAGAGTCCGATAGCAAAAAGGCCGCTTTAAAGCGGCCTTTTTTATGTCATCAGCTAACCATCAGCCCTTACTCAGGCTGTCATCCGTTCTTGATTAAACCGCCCGGCGAGAATAACGGTGGGGCAAAAGCGCCCCTGGGAGGCGAGAGACGTGAGTACGACGTTACGAAACTTGAGAAATGGCCTTCTGCTGCTGGCAGCGGGCATCGTCGCTATGCACCCGGCGGTCGCAGACGTTGACGCAGAGCAAGGAAGAGGCACCCGCAGCGAGATCTGGCTGGCTTTACCGATGTGGCCCGCCCTGGGCGATCTGCAGCCGGTCGTCGGCGGCTCATTCAAGTCGGTCGGGTATGGTCTCGGCGGCGCAGTGCATTGGCCATGGAAGCGTGTTGGTGGCGGCGACCTAATGCTCGGTATTGAGGGCGCCATCATGGCGACGGACAGCGACATCCCGGTGATTTTCGACGAGTTGCTGGCGCGGGACCTCTACATCGCCGCGTCCGTAAAATGGCGCCTGGGTACAGCACGCAAGGTGTCGCTTGACGCCGGCCTGGCCTACCACCTGCTCGATATCGCGCAGCTCGAAACAGACTACAACGCGGCGGTTGAGTTCGAGAGCTGGGAAGAAGATGCATTCGGCCCGTTTGTCGGCATGACCTGGGGCGGCGGCGGCAGCGAGGAGAGTAAACGCGGCGGAATGACGCTTGGCCTGCGGGTCCACTTCCTCGACTTTGGCACCGTGCGTGACGAGGACGTGCTTGCATCGGTCGTGCTGGGTCGGGACGCGGGCAAACTCGACGGTCCGCTCGTCATGCTGCACGTCGGCTATCGCTGGTGATAGCCCCAGGAACCGATGATGCGCGTCTCGGGTTTATGTCGACGCAGGTGTTTGCGCTGCCAGCGCCGAAAATCGTCGGCCCGTAGCTCTGCTGGCAGCTGCCAGTAGTTACGGCCGAAATAGTGGACCGTGTATTCACGCAGGAACCCGGCCTCGCGCACATCGACCAGCGCGTCGAGATAAGCGTCGGTGGCACCATCATGCTGTGGCTGCTGCTCCTCCCAAGTGTCCAGCAGGTGCTGGCGGGCCGTGAGCTCGCAGCCGTAATCGCTGACTCGCGCCGGCATCTCGCCGCCCACGTTCAGCTGACAGGTGCTTTTCATGAGGCTGTAAGAGACCCAGCTCTGCAGGACCGGGTCGTCGTCCTGCAAGGCATGCGGGGCAAGGTAGAAAGAGTCGCCATCCGTGACGCCGTCACGGGTATAGATCTCGCTATTGCAGGCGGCGAGCAGCAAGAATGGCAAGATGACAAGCTTCTGCATACGCCCAAGCATACGACACGATCATTAACGAGACCTGAAGCAAGTTCGCACTCCGGCACTTCATGTATCATGCGCAGGCTACGATTTCCGGAGATCTTCGCTTGGGCCTGAGCATCATTATTCTCGCTGCTGGACAGGGAACGCGCATGCGCTCCAGGCTGCCCAAAGTGCTGCAACCCCTCGCCGGCAGACCACTGCTGTCGCACGTGCTGGAATGCTCCAAGGCACTGAAAGCAAACGATATATGCGTCGTCTACGGCCACGG
>CAWJBO010000003.1:0-162236 GCA_963841145.1 uncultured Gammaproteobacteria bacterium | reverse complement strand
ATGAAGGCGTATTGACGATCGAGGACCGCGTTATTTTCGTGCATAGCCTCGCTCGGCTGCGGCCTTATGACTAAGGCACCGCCCAGACATTCTGTTTCGCAGAAAAAAGAGCCGAACGCCGCACAATGTGCTCGAGTTCTGACCATTGACGAATGGCCGGTAAGCACCCCGCATCAACAGCTCAGGCGTTTGTACCCGGCTTGGTGCGAATAACTGCCTGTTGCGGAGGCAGCAAGATTTTCAAATAGCCCCCTGCTCCCGTAACGCCTGGATATCCTCTGCGGAATAGCCAGCGATGCCCAAGACATCATCGGTATGTTCGCCCGGTGTTGGGGGTGCTGACGATATCCCGGATGCCGTCTCACTGAATCGCGGCGCCGGCGCGGGCTGTACGACGCCACCCACTGAAGTAAACACGCCTCGCTCGCGATTGTGCGGATGATCAGGCGCTTCCTCGAAATCAAGAACCGGCGCGAAACAGGCGTCGCTGCCCTCGAGCAGCTCACACCATTGCTGGCGAGTACGCGTCCTGAAGATTTCTGCGAAACGCCGCTTTAATTCGGGCCAGCGTTGTGGATCATACTGCGCGGCAAATTCAGGATCATCTTCGAGACCGAGTTTCTCGAGCAGTAGCGCATAAAATTCCGGTTCGAGCGCGCCTATGGAAACATAGTGCCCATCCGCACATTCATAGCAGTCGTACCAGTGACTGCCACCATCCAGCAGGTTACTTTCCCGGTTGCGACTCCAGCGCCCACTGTTGAAGACCGCGTAGACCAGCGACGTTGCGAGCGCAGATCCGTCTGTCATCGCCGCATCGATGACCTGCCCTTTGCCACTGGATTGCGCGCTGATCATCGCGGCCAGCATGCCGACGGCAAGCATCATGGCGCCGCCGCAGACATCGCCAACTACCGTAGCAGGTGATGTGGGCGGCGAATCAGCCCGGCCCGAGAAGTGCAGCGCGCCCGACAGCGCGATGTAATTCAGGTCATGACCCGCCGCCTGTGCAAGCGGGCCGTACTGGCCCCAACCGGTCATGCGCCCGTAAACCAGCTTCGGATTCACTGCGAAACAGGCCTCAGGCCCGAGGCCCAAGCGCTCCATGACGCCAGGCCGAAAGCCCTCTATCAGTCCGTCCGCGTCTTGCAGAATGCGCAGTAAGACGTCTACAGCACCCGGCTGTTTGAGATCCAGGGCAACCGAACGTTTGCCGCGATTGGCGATCGTAGACTCCGGTGCGAGAGTCGCCCCGGACTCCGGCGCGGCGCCGGCTTTCCGGTCTATGAGGATTAGCTCTGCGCCCATATCCGCAAACAGCATTCCGCAGAACGGTCCCGCCCCCATTCCGGCGATTTCGACGATGCGTTTTCCCTGCAGTGGTCCCATCAGGCACTCCCGTGTGTCGCTACCGTTCTAACTCACGCGCACCGCGTAAACAATGCCTGCAGCGCTCAGGCAACGTAGAATACCGCCCGTTGAGGCTTGAGAAGATTCAATGGCAAAGCACGGCGAAGACTTTCGCACCATCTGGCTCGCGCCCGATGATCCAGGCGTTGTGCAGATCATCGATCAGCGCCTGCTGCCGCACGAATACCGCGTGCACGACCTTCGTTCGTGGGAGGACGGGCTCATCGCTATTTCCGATATGTACGTGCGCGGTGCGCCGTTAATCGGAGCGACCGCCGCATGGAGCCTCTACCTCGCCGCACGAGCGGGCGGCGCTGCGGAAATTCGCACTGCCGCCGCAGCGCTGCTCGAATCCCGGCCGACCGCGGTCAATTTGCGCTGGGCAGTCGAACGAATTCTCGCAATCGTCGATCACGATGAGGCGGTGATCGACCTCGTGGAAAAGATACGGGCGGATGCACAAGCGATATGTGACGAGGATGTCGAAATCAGCCGCGGCATCGGCACTCACGGGCTCGCTTTGCTCGAGGACATTGCGGCGCGCAAGAACGGCGCAACCGTGAATATCCTTACACACTGCAATGCGGGTGCACTGGCTACGATTAACTGGGGCACGGCGACAGCACCTGTCTATTTCGCGCATCAACGCGGTATCGACGTTCACGTTTGGGTCGATGAAACGCGCCCGAGAAACCAGGGCTCGCAGCTAACAGCCTGGGAACTGGCTGCAAACGGCGTGCCGCATACGCTGATCGTCGACAATGCCGGCGGCCACCTGATGCAACACGGCGATGTGGATATCGTCATTACCGGGACGGATCGGACAACGCGCTGCGGGGACGTTGCCAACAAGATTGGCACCTACCTGAAGGCGCTGGCTGCGACTGACAATGACATCCCGTTTTACGTCGCCCTGCCATCGACGACGATAGACTGGCATTGCCGCGACGGTCTCACGGAAATCCCTATCGAACAGCGTGATCCGGCAGAAGTCCGCGATGTATACGGTATGCATGATGGCAAGCCGGTGCATGTGTGCACCACCGCCAACGACACGCCGATCAGTAACTATGCCTTCGACGTTACGCCCGCGCGGCTGGTCACGGGACTGATCACCGAGCGCGGCATCTGTGAGGCCTCTGAAGCGGGCCTGCTCCGGCTGTTTCCTGAAATGGACAAGTCGTGACGATCGACGAAGGCTACATCAAGTACCAGAGCTTCTGGACCAAGGCACCCTTGCCCGCGGCCGCAGCGGCGGCCACAGAAGAACTTGAAACCTGGCGAAAACCACTGTTTGCGGCCGGCCTTATCGGTCAATACGAAGAACTCGGCATCGGCTACGGCAACATCAGCGTCCGTTGTGGCGAGCCCGGCCAGTTCCTTATCAGCGGCACACAGACAGGTCACATCGCTAAAACCGACAAGACACATTATTCGCTGGTCACCGCATACAACACCTATGCCAACATAGTAAATTCCGTCGGCCCGGCCCAGGCGTCGTCGGAAGCTATGACGCATGCGGCGATTTATGGCCTTGATCTCAATATCGGCGCGATCGTGCATGTGCACAGCCAGGTCCTGTGGCAGAGCTTATTGAACAGGCTGCCGACAACGGGCGCCGACGTGGCTTATGGCACACCAGAGATGGCAAATGAATTTCGCAGGCTTTACCGAGACACGGCATTCCGTGAAACAGGGCTGGCCGTAATGGCCGGGCATGAAGAAGGTATCTTGAGCTTTGGCGCCACGATGGAAGAAGCGGCAAGCAAAATACTGGATCTTCTTGCGTCGGCGCAACACGCCTAGTTGTCAGTCTCCGCGACCACCGGTTCCAGGGTGAAACGAAAGGTTCGGCAGGACTTGATGCCGGACATCACGGCATCGTCAGACAAAGGCTCGTACGTTGAAGCGCGCACCGCGCGAATGGCTGGCTTTTCAAAAATCCTGTGCGTGCTCTTTCGCACGGCGATGCGCCTCGTTCGACCGGCACGCGTGATATCAAAACAGACCTGGACCTCGCCTTCGATGCGATCTCGACGCGCCACCTTCGGGTAGTCGGGTATCAATGTGAAATGAGGCATTCGTTCGGTATCGGCGTCGATCGCGGGCGCGTCCGGCATGTCGGCTGCGTTGAGGACGCCGGCCGCCGCGAAGCACAGCACTGCAGCCGCCGCTATTTGCCCTGCTTGTCTACTTCGCCACATTGTTCGGCGGCTCCGGTTCAGGCCCTTCGTCGATCGCACGCCGTTCGTCGACTTCGATATGGGGTGTGACGGGCTGCGTCTCGTCGAGATACATGCCTTTCACGGTTTTGAGCTTCTCCGATCTCGGCCTTATCGTCTGCCCCTTGCGTATATCCTCTTCTGCCTCATCAAACCGCTCAAGGCGCATGTAGACCAGCGCACGATTGTTGTAGGTGCGCCAGTGTGCTGGGTCCAGCTCCAGCACCCAGTTACAGTGCTCGAGCGCTGTCTCCAGCTGATTCAGCAGCAGATACCCTGCGCAGAGATTAGAGTGCGCGATCTTTTCCTGTCGGGTGCCGTCCGCCGTCTGCAGGCCGAGCAGAGTCAGGCGCACGCCGTCTTCGCCGTTGCCGACCATGAGCGCTTCGGCGCCATCGGCAAGGTAAATATTGTCAGGCCCGATTACGGTCTTGGCCTCTTCGTTCGACGATGCCGGGGCCGAGGCCAGCAGGAGCGTGACCAGAAGGATATGACGGAACTTACCGAGTCTCTTCATCGTCCGCTTTTTCCGATTTTAAGAAGTTTCCAGATTCTTCAGGTCTGCCGTTCCAGTTTCTTATAGCGAAGAAATCCAGCGTACGTTGCCACGCAAGCTCAGCCGCTTCCTCATCGTACCGCGGCGTTGTGTCATTATGGAATCCGTGTTCGGCGTCAGCGTAGTTGTAGTTGACGAAGTCTCGACCGGCCTCCTTCAGGCCTGCTTCGAAATCCGGCCAACCGGCGTTCACACGCTCATCAAGGCCTGCATGATGCAGCATTAACGGTGCGTTTATCGATGCGGCTTCTTCAACAGCCGGGTGTCGCCCATAAAAGGCGACGCCTGCGGTGAGCCCGGATGACCGCACAGCCAGACGCATGACCATTCCGCCACCAAAACAGAAGCCGACGGCGCCCACTTTGCCCGTACAGTCCGGATGTTTCGTCAGGAAAGCGACAGCAGCACTGAAATCCTCGACCATCTCTTCGCGGTCGCGCTGCCTTTGCAGCGCGCGCCCCGCGTCGTCATCACCCGGATAACCGCCGAGTGGCGTCAGTGCGTCCGGTGCAAACGCAAGAAACCCTGACACCGCCAAACGCCTGGCTACATCCTCGATATAGGGGTTGAGACCGCGGTTCTCATGAATCACAACGACAGCCGGTAGCTTGTGCTGGATCACTGCGGGACGCACGAAATATCCGCGCATCACACCGGCACCCTTGGGAGATGCGTACTTTTTGTAGCTGGCCAGAATGGACTTGTCATCCGGGTCAACCTGCTGCGCCAGGGCATAGTCCGGAGCCAGGCTGCCCAATAGCGCTGCCGCGGTAACTCCCGACGCCGTGAAAGCGGCGGCCCGGTCGAGAAATTCGCGCCGCGTAATCTGGCCGTGAACATAGCCGTCGAACAGTCGCATGACGTTTCGATCGAGTGTTGGTTTTCTTGCCATTCCCGCTCCGTGGTTGTCGCTAGCCGCTTATATACTGTTCGAGATGCTGAATCTCTTCCTGCTGATCCGAGATGATCGCCTGAACCAGGTCACCGATCGAAATCAGGCCGATGACTTTGCCATCCTCGACGACCGGCAAATGACGTATCCGACGCCCTGACATGATTGTCATACAGTCATTGACAGTTTGATCCGGGCTGGCCGTGAGCACATCGGCCGTCATGATTTCTTTCACCTGCGTGGACTTCGACGATCGACCTTTCACTATTACCTTCCGGGCATAGTCGCGTTCCGTCACGATGCCCCGCAAATCATCGCCATGCATGACCGGCAACGAACCTATCGAGCGCTCGGCCATGATCGTAATGGCGTCCAGTACGGACGCGTCTTCTGTGATTGAAATGATGTCCCGCCCCTTCCTGTCGAGCAGATGCTTCACTAGTTTCATGGTGCCTCCCAGTTGGAGAGAATCGTCAGGTTGCCCTCGATTCTAGCAGCACGTGTGCGCAACCGGGCCGAACGCAAAGGCCCGCGGCAAGCCGCGGGCCAATATTCCTTAATTTACAACGTACTTTAGGAGTCTTAGCGCCGACTCAGGAATCGTCCCTGACCACGCCGCGGACATTCGAATAGCTAAACCCGCCACTCCCGTCGTCGACGACAATCAGGTCCTGCTCAACGTCGCTGACCTTGATGCTGCCGGAACCGTCATCGATGGTGACACTGCCGGCTACGGACCGCACATTGATACTGCCCGAACCGTCGACGATCGATACATCACCGGTGGCGGCGGAGATATCGATCGATCCGGAGCCATCATCGATGGAGATATTCGCGATACCCTGAGCGTTAATTGATCCGGAGCCGTCGTCGATAGACACGTCTGCCGCGGTATCGATCAACTCGATGGAGCCCGAGCCATCGTCGATTTCGATGGCTATCCCGGCCGGCACGCTGATCTTCAGGTCGATCCTCGCACTCGAACCTCTGCCAAACATGCCGTCATCGAAAGTGGAGATCAGCTTGGCGCGATCTCCCGCCCTGTCCAGCGACAGACGCATCTTCTTGTCGATGAGCTTAATGGCGTCGTCTTCGTCGGACTCCGGGACGACCACGGTCGCAGTCACCACGAATCTTTCGAGCCCACTGACGCCCATGATGTCCATGCTGCCGGCGCCGGCGTCGATCTCGAAGACCTCGATGGCTTCAGCGTCCAGCTTCAATTCACGTACCGTGGTGTAGTCGTTCCAGGCCGCGTCGGCGAAACTCGCCACGAACATTGCGATGACTATTAAGCTGCGCATGTGATTGTCCTGTTCTTTATGTACCTGACAATTAGACGCGCGCCGCGGCAAAACGGTTGCAATAGTCGGACAGATTGCTAGTTTACGTCGTTGCGATGCCTGTCAAGGCGGGCCTCGAGCGCCCGAGCCGGCAACCATTGACCCCGAAGCACGACGCCGTGGATCCTGCCGGTATTCTTGATGTTCTCAAGCGGGTTGTCATCCAGGAGTATCAGATCCGCCGCTTTTCCGACTTCCACGGCGCCCGTATTAGTGCCAAGGAACTTCGCGACCGCCGTGGTCCCGGTCTGAAGTGCCTCGAAGGGCGTCAGGCCGGAAGCAACCAGTATGTCGAGTTCACGGTGCAGGGAGAAGCCGGGAACGTTAAAAACCTGCGGTGCGTCCGAACCCAGCAACAGACCGGCACCGGCCTCGTGCAGTGCGCGAATGAGTCTGCGTCGCAATTCAATCGCAAGGGCGGCAACGTCCCGGTCGAAACCGCGTTCCGCGATCGTCTGCTGCTTGTTGTCGGCCCAACGCTGGAGCGTCGCCTGCGGCATGTATTTCGATTCCGGGCGGTTCAGCAGATCGCCAACCGAGACATCGGAAATTCGATTCTCGACCAGCACTTGCGTAGCAACATTCCAGGTGCCTGCCGCCGCCGTCGCCGCGGCGAGTTCATCGATGCGCTGCTGCTCGAGCTCGCCGGCAAGCATCACATCAAAAAAACCACCGTAACCCCCGGAGCGGTGGCTATCCACAGGTAGCAGCGCAACGAAGTAACCATCCAGGTGATCCACACTCGCCATATTCAGCTTCAGGGCTTCCGCCAGGCCGGCCGCCACCGGTACGTGGCCCGCGAACGGTATATCGATCTCATTGGCCGTTTCCGCGATCGCGCGAAACTCCTCGGCGCTCAGACCGGGGTGTATTTTGATGAAGTCATAGCCTGCTGCTGCCTGCTCGCGAACCTGTTGCCGGGCGTCCGCCACGCCGGTGACGCTGCGGCCGTTCAGGGACGGCCCCGACGTGATCAGCCGCGGACCAAACACCTTGCCATCGAGCAGCGCCTGCCGAAGCGCAAGGTGCGATTGCTCGCCGAGCATGCCGCGCACCGTGGTGACACCGTTGGCGACAAACAGGCTGAAATCCCTGTCGAGATTGGCCGAATTCTCGCCGGGGACATGCGCATGCATCTCCGCCAGCCCCGGCATCAGGTATCGGTCGGTTCCGTCGACAAGCGTGGTGCCCTCCGGGATCGGTGTCTCGTCGACATTACCAATTGCGACGATAAGCCCGTCTCTCACGATGACTGTCTGTGCCGCTTGTACCGTTTCCGATGTCATCGGCACGACGTAGACATTGACGATTGCCGTCGTTTCGGCCGAGAGCGGCGCAACGATCCAGAATAGCGTGATGCCCAGGAGCCATCTTCTCGCTGTCTTCATTGTATTGTCTCGTTCGTCAACTACCCCTGACCCCGGCCAGCTTTTCCGGGCTGATATTGCCTCCGCAGACAATCACCACGACTTTCTGACCGCGCAGGGACTCGCCGAGTTCAATCATGCCGGCGATGGCAACGCCGGCTGCACCTTCTATAACGTCGCCTTCGCTGGCCATGAAGCGACGCATGGCCGATGCAATCTGCGCCTCATCCACCAGCACGAACTCATCAACGACCTGCTGATTCAGCGGAAACGTGATGGCATCCGCCTCGATACCGCCTGCCGTGCCGTCCGATAAGGTTGGCCCGCTGTCCAGTTCCAGTATCTTTCCGGCCTCAATCGAGTGGGCCATTACCGCCGACGCAGCGGGCTGGCAGGCCACCACACGTATCGCCGGATTGTGCTCTTTCAGCACGCTACCAACGCCACCGATCAGCCCGCCGCCGCCGACCGCAATGAATACTGCGTCGACGTCATCCAGTTGCTCGACTATCTCAACACCGCAGCTACCCTGCCCGGCAATGACTTCGGGATCGTTATAGGGTGACAGGTAGACCATGCCTTTCTGCTCGGCAAACGCGCGCGCATGTTGTTCCGTATCAAGGCCGTCTGTGCCAAAAAACACGACCTCTCCACCATACGCCTTGATCGCATCCACCTTCACGGTTGACGTCTGTTCAGGGACAAAGATGACGCCACTCACACCGACCGACTGCATGGCACACGCCACCGCCGCACCGTGGTTGCCGCTGGATGCAGCTACGCAGCCCCTGGCGCGCTGCTCGTCCGTCAGGGTCAACAGACGGTTCATTGCGCCACGCAGCTTGAACGATCCGGTGACCTGCCGGTTCTCCAGCTTGAAATAAACGCTCGCGCCGAATTCCTGACTGAAAGCGGGTGAGTCAACGAGTGGCGTCTCAATGACGAACCGACGAATACGTTGCGCCGCCTTCCTGGACCGCGCCGCGGTGTGTTGCTGTGTATTGATTCGCTCAGACCTGGTCGGCGTTGAACGTATCGCAGGCATCCGGATTACCGCTTTTAAGGCCGGTCCGGAACCAGCGTTGCCGCTGCTGCGCAGTGCCATGCGTGAAGGTCTCAGGTACCACGGTACCGCGACTCTGGCGCTGCAAAGTGTCATCCCCGATAGCGCTCGCCGCGTTCAGCGCTTCGTCGATATCTCCATCCTCGATAATACTGCGCGCCCTGTCGGCGTGATTGGCCCAAACGCCAGCAAGGCAGTCGGCCTGCAGCTCGAGGCGGACAGAGAGCGCATTACCCTCGACCTGGCTGACGCGCTGTTTCATCGCATGCACCTGGCCCGATACGCCGAGAAGATTCTGTACGTGATGCCCTATTTCATGGGCAATCACGTAGGCCTGCGCAAAATCGCCGGGCGCCTGAAATCGATTTCGCATTTGATCGTAGAAGCTCAGGTCGATATAGACGTTCTTGTCGGCCGGACAGTAGAACGGTCCCATCGCGGCCTGCCCCATGCCACAAGCGGAGCGCGTAGCGCCGCTGAACAAGACCAGCGTCGGCTCGTCGTAGCGACGGCCCTGCTGCTGGAATATCGTCGTCCAGACATCCTCGGTATCGGCCACGACGACGGAAACCATGTCGGCAAGCGGGTCGTTCTTGAGGTCTTCAGCTGACGGTCGTGTGCCGCTTGTTGATGCCGAGGGCGCCTGTTGCATCGTCTGTATCAGCGGCGTCGGATCCACGCCGAAGTACATCGCCACGAGAACAAGTACGATCGTGCCGATGCCGCCGCCCAGGAGCCGCGGCGTCGCCCTGGCTCCGCGCCGATCCTCAATATTCGAACTTCGTCTTCCTCCACGCCACCGCATGGGCCGCTCCATCTGGTCTGGGCCGCATATTGTCAGACATTCGCGCCCGCATTGACAAATATTTGCGGCACCTACATCTGTCCCTCGATCGGCAGGAAGCTCAACAGCCTGGTCTTGAAACGCCGCCACCAGTTCGTCTGCGGCTCGGTCATGATGATCTCGTCGTTGCTGGCAGTCGTCAGCCGCCACTGCAGCCTGCCTTTGTCAGACAGCTGCACCTTGTATGCCATGTCCGGCAGCGATTCGAGAATGCTGGTGGACATCGAACCTGCCAATTCCTCCGAATCGACGACCATGCCCATCTCGGTGTTCAAATACAGCGATCTCGGATCAAGGTTGAAGGAACCGACAAACACCCTTTCCCGATCGACACTTGCCACCTTGGAATGCAGCGTCAGTTTCGTGGCGACATTCGAGGACGCGACCTGCGCACGCAGCTCATAGAGTTCGACACCCATCCTGAGAAGCGGTTTGCGATAGCGCGCATAGACCGCATGCACGCTGCTGTGATTTGTCGAAGCCAGTGAGTTGCTGATGATAACGACACGCACTCCCTTGCTGACGAGTTGTCCGAAGAACGCCACCCCCTGTTTTTCCGGAATAAAGTAAGGAGAGATGATTACGAGCTCGTGCTTCGCGCGTGAGACCATTTGCTGAAGGTACACGCTGGTAATACTGGTCTGGCGTTTCAGCAGCCTGCGAATTTTATCCGGATGGTCCTGGACCACGCTGGCATCCGCCGGAATCAGCGCCAGTTTCGCGTCAGCCAGGTCGAGCGCGAGCCGGTCATCCACGCTCTGCAAGAACTCGCTGTCCCGGTACTGCTCGACGTACTGCTTACCTTCCCTGGTCGAATCCTCGAGCGTGCTGTAGGACATCATTGTGTTAAACGCATTGATCGGAATCGCCTCTTGCGAATTCCAGTACTCGTCAAAGCCATCCGATACTTCGTCGACGACGGCACCGATCGCAAGCAAGTCCTCGTCGATGAACTCGGCCTTGCCACCCGATTGAAAGTACTCGTCCGCCAGGTTTCTGCCGCCAACGATGGTGACCTGGTTGTCAATAGTGAACGACTTGTTGTGCATCCGGCGATTGAGAATATTGAAATTCGCGATATAGCTGATCAGCCGTGAGCGGCGGCGCGGAAACGGATTGAAAACGCGAACTTCGATGTTGTCGTGAACGTCCAGCGACAACAGGCCGGCGTCGATCGTATGTGTGAGCGCATCGTCCATCAACAAGCGCACGCGGACGCCACGGTCGGCGGCCGCCGCGAGATGCAGTCCGATGAGGTTGCCACTGACGTCGTCGCGAATCAGGTAACTCTGGATATCGATCGTGCGCTCCGCACGATCAATGAGACCCAGCCGTATGCCAAGCGCATCACTTCCCGAATTCAGCCGGTAAACGCCGCAGTTCGCGTCGTTCCGGCGAAGCCAGCGCGCGGTCGCTTTTTCGAGCGCAGTGCCCGCCGTGTCCGGATGCTTCCAGGACTCCTTCCGCTCCGGCAGCTTGAAGAAGCGGTGGTATTTGGTCGGCAAACGTGTGCCGACGAGTGTTGTTAGCATCCCCATGTAATTGCCAATTTAACAGAATATCTTTAAGTCTCTCGGGACCATTGCAGGCGCCCTGATACTGTGCAACGATGACAGCTCGTTTGACAAAGGCACACCTGTCGAAAGGCAGCGTCGCAAAGCCTCCGGTCTAAGGGTCTAACCTAGGACAGCGGGGTTACCAACACGATAGCCTATCGCGCTCGCGATAGGGATCTGGTGTGTCTTTGGCAAGTTTGCAAGAACGGCTGGAGATAACATCGATGCAACCTAGCGGATTCCGTGACACCGGACGTTTTGTACGCCGCCCTGCCCGGCCTCGCGTCTATGCGCCGCCCAATCTTGCCAAGCTCATGCGCTGTATGGAGCCGCAAACCAACATCGCGCTGCCCATCAGGGTTCAGGGTGCCGGCAGCGCGTCAACCGACTGCAACCAGAGTCCAACGGGAACGGTCATCCAGATGACGCAGCTGAACAAGCTCGTCAGAATCGACAACTACAACCACACGGTAACCGCAGAGGCAGGCATCCGCCTGGGTACACTGGTAGACGCGCTGGCCGAGCAGGGGCTCGAGCTTATTGGTAGTCACGACCAGATGGAGCGAACCCTGGGTGGCGCACTGGCGTCGCCGTGCATGGGCCCTGGCATAGGCGATCAGGCCGCCTATCTTTCCAGTCAGCTCATCAATATCAAGGTCATCACGCCTGCCGGCAAGGTCATGAAGATTTCGGAGCAGAAGCGGCACCTGCTGGCGGCGTTTAGAATCAGCTACGGCATGCTGGGCATCATTTACGAGGCGACGCTTCGCGTTCGGCCGATCTCAACCTTCTCCGCAAGCCATCGCAGTCTCTCGTTAGACCGATTTGCCGATGTCGCGGACCGCCTGTCAGGTGCGAATGTCGGCCTCAAGTTCTATCTGCTGCCGCACCGAAACCGCGTGTATGTCGATCTGCGACGTTACGATGCGGGTTCCGGCAGCGCCTACGACGCGCCTTGGAAGTTCAAGGACTGGGGCGAAAGTACGGTGCTGCCGCATGTCTTCCGCTCACTGAATCGAGTAGTGCCAATACCGTCGGTACGATATCGCCTTATTGACAGCATCAGCGCGGCCACGCACGGCATCGTAAACACGAAGCTCGTCAACCATGGCAACAACGTTGCAACGACCGGGCGACGGCGGCGCAACACCCAGAGCAAACTTCTGTATTCGACATGGTGCTTCCCGGCGACGGATTTTTCGGTGGTGATCAAAGCTTACGTTGAGTTTTGTCAGCGCACGCTGCAGGAGAACGGTTATCGCTGCGACATGCCCGCGGTCGGCTTTCGCGTGAGCAAAGACCCGTCAGCATTGCTCTCGCCGTCGTTTGACGAACCGATGTTCGCCCTGCAGACGGTGTCAACACAGCGATCGGGCTGGGACGACTTCGTTATCGACCTGGCGCATTTTGCGGAGCGCTGGGGAGGAACACCGCTGTTCAGCCAATCGCGGGCATTTCGCGCGGAACACGCGCTGCAGACGTATGCCTCGCGACTCGACTTCTTCAAGAAAATTCGCCATCAGATGGACCCGGAAAAGCGCTTGCTAAACCCGTTCCTGGCGCAGTGTTTCAGCTAACGGGGCGCACACGAGCCAGATCATGCACGCCTGTCCGCAAGCCGCCTCGCCAGCGCGTACCCGCGTGCCGGGATCTTTTTTCATTCCGGTCAATCTAAATACTCTCCTCATGCATCTAATCAACAGAGGAGGGCGATTGCGTACTGCCGGTTTTCCTTAAGTATCTGTTTTTAATAGCTTAATTCTCAGACCCTGGTTTTCACTACGCTATTGCGTTATACCTAACTAGTGTTATACTTCACTACAACACTAAATCTGATGGCCCGGAACATGAACACCTTCAAACCCGTCATTTCAGCCCTTGCGATTTGCTGGCCTGTTTTCCCTCACCGGCTGTGGTGTAGGCGAGGCAAGCCTTGCCGATAAGGCGGCCATCGAGGCAGCGACACCGGTGCCGGTTGAGACCGCCACCCCGATTCGCTCCGATATCTACGCCACCTACGAAGCCACTGCTGCCATAACGACGGACTCTGACGCCCCGGTTATCGCACGGGTTGCCGGCGAACTGGTCGAGTTGCTGGTCGAGGAAGGTGACAGCGTACGAGCCGGCCAGATCCTTGCGCGCCTGGACGGCGAGCGTCTTAAACTCGAAATGCTGGTAGCGAGAGCTGAACTTGTCCGAGCCCGCAAGGAATACCAACGAAATATCGGTCTCAACAAACGCGGCTTGATCAGCGCGTCCATGTTTGAAGGCCTTGAGTATGACCTGGCCGCGATGGAGGCCAGCTACAAGCTGAAACAGCTCAATTACGATTATTCGAACATACGCGCACCGATTTCCGGCGTTGTATCGGCACGGGAAATCAAACCCGGACAAAATATAAACTCTGGCGATGTCGCATTCCGTATTACCGAGACGAGTGAGCTCTTGGCTTACCTGCAGATACCACAGAAACAGCTGCCGAAATTCCAGGCCGGCCATACGGCCACAGTGCAGGTTGCGTCGATGCCGGATACCAGTTTTGGTGCGTCAATCGTGCGGATAAGCCCCACGATCGACACGCGCAACGGCACCTTTCGAGCAACCGTTTCGATTGACAATAACAACGGAGAGCTCGCACCGGGCATGCTGGGTCGCTTTACTATTGCTTATGAGAAGCATGCCGCTGCACTGACCGTTCCTGCCGTCGCTTTAATCAACGACGACGAACAGAGCAGCGTTTACGTGGTCAGTAACGGCGAGGTTGCCAAGCGAATCGTCGAAACGGGTATAGAAGCGGACGGCAAGGTCGAAATCCTCGGCGGCCTCTCCGAGCACGAGCAGATCGTTGTTGTCGGACACGGCGGCCTGCACGATGGCAGCAGGGTTCTCGCGAGCACTACGCTTCCCGACAGATTCAGCGGCTGACGGCCTGCCCTCCCCAAGCGGTTCTGGCGACGGGGAATGGGTAATCAAGGGAGTAATCAATGAGGCTACATCGAATTAGCGCAGCGGCCCTCGCCTGCGCTTTCATCCTTGGCGCTTGCGGGCAGGGCGAAAAGAAACAGGAAGAAGATCAAGAAGAAACGCCACCTATTCCAGTCGAAGTCAGTTTGCCGATTCGAGGCGACGTCTTCGCAGTGTATTCGGGCACCGCACCCATTGAGGCGTTTGCGGAGGCCGATGTCATAGCCAAGGTGCCCGGCGAAGTTAAAGAAATCCTCGTCGAGGAAGGTGACGACGTGGAGAAAGGCGACATCCTGGCCCGTCTCGATGGAGATCGCCTGCGCCTGGAATTGAACGCGTCGAAAGCAAGACTGCGCAAGCTGCAGCGCGATTTTCAGCGCAACAAGGACCTGCGACAAAAAGGACTGCTAAGCGAAGGCGATTACGAGAAGATCCAGTATGAGCTGGAGGCACTGCAGGCTTCGTACAATCTTGCCAGTCTCGAGCTCGACTACACACAGATTCGGGCACCCATCAGCGGCGTCGTCTCAGACCGTTTCATCAAACTCGGAAACACGCTCAAGGTCGGCGAGCCGCTGTTCGGCGTTACGAGCCTGGAGCCATTGGTTGCATACCTGTATATACCCGAACGCGAATTCCGCCAGATTGCAGCCGGGCAGCCGGTCGCCATCGACATAGATGCGCTCGGCAGCCACAGGGTTTTTGCCCAGGTCACACGCGTGAGCCCGGTTGTCGATCCGGAAACAGGGACATTCAAGATTACGATTGAAATCAGCGACCCTGAACGACGAATCAAGCCAGGGATGTTCGGTCGCATGAGCGTCGTTTATGACGAACGCAAGAACGCGCTGCAGATACCACGCAGCGCCATCATCGAAGAAATGGGTACGACGAGCGTATTCGTAGTCGTCGATAACGCTGCAAGTCGCAGACAGGTGCAAACAGGCTTCAGCAATAAGGGCCTGATGGAAATTACCGACGGGCTTACCGACGACGATCGCGTTATTACCGTGGGACAGGTTGGTCTGAAACCGGGTGCAGAGGTCAGTGTCATCAACGGGATGGATAACGATACCGGCAACCCGGCTGCAGACACAGACGAAGATTCAGCAGGTGAAGACTGATGCGGCGCCTGATCGAGCTGGCTACCGAGCGGCGTGTCACGATCGTCATGTTCATGATTGCGATCGTCTTGTTCGGCATGGTGTCCCTTTCCAGACTCAAACTTAATCTCCTTCCGGACATTTCTTACCCGACGATTACCGTCAGGACAGAGCTGACGGGCGCTGCACCGGTCGAGATCGAAAACCTGCTCACCAAGCCGATCGAAGAGTCGATTGGCGTTGTACGCAATGTTCGCCTGGTGCGATCTGTGTCCCGTTCCGGCCAATCCGACGTCACGATCGAGTTTCTATGGGGCACCGATATGGACGTTGCGGGCGTCGATGTTCGCGAGAAACTCGATATTCTGACGTTGCCGCTGGAAGCCGATCGCCCGTTGCTACTGCGCTTCGACCCCTCCTCCGAGCCCATAGTACGACTCGGGCTGATGCTCGCGGACGACGGTTCCGCGACCGGCGAGTCGCCGGAAGCTCGCCTGAAACAGCTGCGCCGACTGGCAGAGGACAGTATCAAGACAGACCTGGAAGCTGAAGAAGGTACGGCGGCGGTCAAGGTCAGTGGCGGACTCGAAGACGAAATCCAGATACGCGTCGATCAACAGAAGCTGTCGCAGCTCGGCCTCAGTATCGAACAGGTAGCGAGCCGCATCCGTGCTGAAAACATCAACCTGTCGGGCGGCCGCCTCGAGGAAGGCAATCAGCGTTTCCTGGTTCGAACGCTCAATGAATTCCAGAGTGTTGACGAATTTCGAAGCGCGATTATTGCCAATGTTGCCGGGCGTCCCGTTTATCTTGGCGACGTGGCCACCGTCGCGCGTGGCCACAAAGAGCGAGAGGCAATTACGCGCGTCAAGGGACGCGAGTCGGTAGAGCTCGCTGTGTACAAGGAAGGCGATGCCAACACGGTTCAGGTCGCCCGGCGTATCGATCAGCGCATCGAACGCCTCCGGGAATCGCTACCGGATGATACCGAGCTGATAAAAATTCATGATCAATCGACCTTCATCTCGTCAGCCGTAAACAACGTAAGGGTCGCTGCGATCCTCGGTGGCCTGATCGCGATCCTCGTGCTGTATGGTTTTCTTCGCGACTCGCGAGCCACCACCATTGTTGGTATAGCTATCCCGGTATCCGTGATTGGCACGTTCCTGCTGATGTACACCAACGACATCTCTCTGAACATCATGTCGCTTGGCGGTATCGCTCTTGCCGTCGGAATGCTCGTCGACAACTCGATCGTGGTGCTGGAAAACATCGTGCGTAAGAAGGAACAGGGTCAGGGTATCGTCGAGGCCGCACAAAACGGTACCTCGGAAGTTTCTGGTGCCGTTGTCGCCGCGACGCTGACGACCATTGCCGTGTTCTTCCCGATGGTGTTCATCAGTGGCATTGCCGGGCAGCTGTTTCGCGACCAGGCCCTGACGGTGACGTTCGCGCTGATATTTTCGCTCATTGTGGCGCTCACATTGATACCGATGCTCGCCTCTGTAGGCGCACGGAGCCGTTACGATGACGGCGGTGATGACATACCGCCAGGGCGCTTCACGCGCGCTGTTGCTTTCGTTGTGCGAGCTGCTTGGCATCGCGTTCTACGGCATTCGCCAATTCTTCTGGGTCCTGCTGTGGCCGACAACCTGGCTGATGCAACGCCTTTATTCTGTGACTGCGGCGGCGTATCCACCATTGCTGCGGGCTGCGCTGGCGAATCGATGGTTGGTCGTTGTAGCGGCAGCCGCGATTTTCGCGGCAACGATGACGCTCGTCCCGCGACTGGGTACCGAGTTGATTCCGCAGTTCTCGCAGGGCGAATTCAATGTGGACTTGCGACTGCCACCCGGGGCACCGCTGTCGGAAACGGATCGCGCCATCCAGGCGACCCAGCGTGTTGCCGCTACGATCGACGCCGTTGCCCTGAACTACTCTGTTGCCGGGACCGGCAACCGTCTTGACGCGAACCCTGTTGACGCGGGCGACAATACCGGGTCCCTGAGCATCACACTTGAGCCCGGTGCAGGTCGTCAGGCAGAGAACCAGGCAATGGACGCGATACGAGCTGAACTCGCTCGCTTACCCGGCGTCCAGTACGACTTCAGTCGGCCAGCGCTGTTGTCGTTTTCAAGTCCGCTGCAGGTTGAGATCTCGGGCTACGACCTCGACGCGCTGGCCGGCGTCAGCGAAGCGGTGATCGCGTCCATGACGAAATCGGATCGCTTCACCGACATCAAGACGACGGTGGAACGCGGCAATCCTGAAATCCAGATCGTGTTCGACCAGGAGCGCGCCTCCAAGCTGGGACTGGCCGTTCGCGATATTGCGAATCGCGTCGTTGCCAATGTTCGCGGTGAGCTCGCAACCCGTTACACCTGGCGAGACAGGAAGATCGACGTGCTGGTTCGCAGCGTCGATGCAAGTGCGTCCAGCATCGACGAGATACGCAGGCTGATCGTCAATCCCATGTCCGACAGGCCCGTCACCCTGGATGCGGTTGCAACCGTCGTCGTATCGAAGGGACCCGCCGAGATTCGCCGGGTCGCACAGGAGCGCGTTGCGATCATCACGGCGAATGTCGCATACGGTGATCTTGGCGCCGCCGCCGAGGAAGCAGGCGTCATCGTGAGTCGTATTCCCTTGCCAACCGGTATAACGGCGATGGTGTCCGGGCAGAGTGAGGAAATGCAGGCCTCGTTTGAGTCTATGCAGTTCGCGCTGGTGCTCGCAATCTTCCTGGTTTACCTGGTAATGGCCTCACAGTTCGAGTCATTGATCCATCCGTTTGTCATTCTCTTTACTATTCCGTTGGCCCTCGTCGGCGCCGTACTCGCACTTTTCGTGACCGGCACGACCGTCAACATCGTGGCCCTGATTGGCGTCATCATGCTCGCCGGCATCGTCGTCAATAACGCGATTGTGCTTGTCGACCTCATCAATCAGCTACGCGCCCAGGGCGTCGATCGGCATGACGCGATCATGCAGGCAGGCGAGGCGAGACTCAGGCCGATTCTGATGACATCGCTGACCACCGCCCTCGGGTTGCTGCCAATGGCCATGGGTTTTGGTGAAGGCTCCGAGGTCAGGACACCGATGGCGATTACGGTCATCGGCGGACTTGTCGTATCCACCCTGCTGACCCTGCTGGTGATACCAGTGGTCTATTCACTGATGGATAAGAAAGCGTTGGCCAGCCGCTGCGGCAGTATCGACGGCAGGCGCCGCACAATGAGACACACGGAAATTGCCCTGCGTCGCCCGGTGACTACGGTCGTCGTGTTTGTCGCATTGGCGCTCGTAGGAACGATCGCCGCGAGACTCTTGCCCCTGGAAAAGTTTCCGGACATCGAGTTTCCCGGGATATTCATACAGGTCCCCTATCCTGGTTCCACGCCTGAGGAAGTTGAGAGTTTGATAACGCGGCCGGTCGAGGAGGCGTTGGCAACGTTATCCGGCGTGGAGCAGATGTTTTCGAGTTCCAGCGAGGGACAGTCCCAGATCTTCCTGCAGTTTGGCTGGGACCAGAGCATGGGCGCAAAAGGTATCGAGGCCCGCGCTAAAGTCGACGGGATCCGCCACTTGCTGCCGGACGATGTGCGGCGGATATTCGTTTTCACCGGATCACTGGGCGACCAGCCTGTCCTGCAACTCAGGATCTCCAGCGAGCGCGATCTTTCGGACAGCTACGACCTCCTGGATCGGCTTCTCAAGCGACGCCTGGAACGCATCGAGGGCGTGTCACGTGTCGAACTGCACGGTGTAGACCCGCGTGAAATACGCATCCTGATGAAGCCGGACATGCTCGCCGCTCACGGCGTCGATATAGCGACACTGCGAGACTTGCTGGTGAGGAGCAATTTCGCCGTGAGCGCCGGCAAAATTACCGCGGGCGACCAGCGCTTAAGCGTACGACCCAGCGGGGAATTCTCGTCGGTTGAGGAAATACGCGAGCTGGTGATTAACCCGTCAGGCCTGCGCTTGCGAGATGTTGCCGATATTGAACTGCGTACGCCGGAACGAGACTACGGCCGACATCTCGATCGCGACTATGCGATCGGCGTTGCAATCAACAAGGCAACCGGCTCGAATCTCGTCGACGTCACGGACCGCGTCATCGCCGAAGTCGAAAAGGTCAGCGAACTGCCGCAGATGCAGGGGATAAACATCTTCGCCCTGGAAAACCAGGGAGAGAGCGTGCGCGAGTCGCTGTCGGACCTGCTAAAGGCCGGTGCGATAGGTGGCCTGCTCGCCATCATTGTGCTCTACCTGTTTCTGCGCCAGGCGACGACAACCCTGATCGTCACAGCATCGGTTCCATTCTCGCTGATGATCACGCTGGGGGCCCTGTATTTTGCAGGACTGACATTGAACATTCTCTCAATGATGGGACTGATGCTGGCCGTCGGCATGCTGGTCGACAACGCGGTGGTCATCACCGAGAGCATTTTCCGGCATCGCGCCGAGAAACCTGGCGAGCCCTTCACTTCGACGATAGCCGGTGTCAGGGAAGTAGGCATGGCGGTGATCGCGGGCACAGCCACGACGATTATCGTTTTCGCACCGATCATTTTCGGCGCGCAGACCGATATGACTATTTTCCTGACGCACGTTGCCGTCACCATTATCGTTGCGCTTATTGCGTCACTGGTTATCGCGCAGACGCTGGTTCCCATGCTTGCCGCTCGCGTTGCCGTGCCGCCACAACCGAAGAAAGGTGCCTGGATATCGCGCCTGACGAACCGCTACGTTGCGAGCCTCAAGTGGATCCTGAGTCATCGCTGGTGGTCGGGGCTGGGTATTGTCATGGTCTGTGTAATCGGCGTCTTGCCAATGGCACTCGATCTCGTCAAGTTCGACATGTTTCCACAGGACGTCGGACGAAGGTTATACATGCCCTACCACATCGAGGGCCAGCACCCGCTGGAGCAGGTCGAGTCAGCTGTCGATACGATTGAGGACTATTTGTACTCACACCAGGAAGAACTCAATATTCGCTCGGTATACAGCTACTATCGGCAGGACCACGCCGAGTCATTGATCCTGCTAACCGAGGAGGAAGATGCGACGTTCTCGACCAGGGAAATAATAGAACGCATCGAAAAAGACATGCCCACCCTGGCCATCGGCAAGCCCAGCTTCAAGTTTGACCAGCAGGGTGGCGGAGAAGGCTTCACGGTGCAGGTGAGCGGTGATTCGACAGCGGTTCTCAATACGCTCAGCGTCGACGTCGTGCGCGCCCTGTCAACGGTTGAGGGCCTCAAGAACGTGCGCAGTGATGCGGAAACCGGCGACCGGAAATACAGATTAGTATTGACCGAACGCGAGCGGCAGCTGTAGGACTGACAGCCAGTGACATCGCACAGTCGGTGAGCATCGCGATGCGTGGTGAAAACCTGCGTGAGTTTCGCGGTGAATCCGGCGAGATCGCCGTACGCATCGCGTTTCGCGACGATGATAAACAAAGTATGGACCAGCTCGCTGACCTGCCGCTGTACACGCCGGACGGGCGCCGGATATCGCTCGGTACCGTGGCATCGTTTCACGTCAGCAACTCGCCGGACACCATACGCCGCACGGACAGACAGACGGCCATCTTGCTCTCCGCTGACCTCGACGACGATGTCAGCCCCGATGATGTCAGGTCGAGCGTCAACAGCCTCATGGATCAGCTGGAGCTGCCGCCTGGCTACAGTTGGAAAGAAGGACGCGGCTTCGAACGACAGGATGAGACCGCGGACATGATGGCAACCAATATCCTGCTTGGCGTTGCCTGCATCTTCCTCGTCATGGCCGCCTTGTTCGAGTCGCTGCTACTGCCTTTCTCCATCATCCTCGGCTCGATCGTCTTTTCGATCTTCGGCGTTTTCCTCTTCTTTGCTGCCACCGGGACGACATTTTCGTTCATGGCGATGATAGGCATCATGATTCTGATCGGTGTGGTCGTGAACAACGGTATCGTGCTGGTTGACCACGTCAATAACCTGCGCCAGGAAGGTATGCCCCGTGATGAGGCGATTCTGATCGCCGGACGTGATCGATTGCGGCCTATCCTGATGACCGTTGCGACGACAATCGTCGGGCTTGCCCCGCTTGCTGTGGGCACGACCCAGGTGGGTGGCGATGGCCCGCCGTATTACCCGATGGCCCGTGCGATCATTGGCGGCCTCGCGTTCTCGACGGTCGTCTCATTGCTTGTTGTGCCCGCGTTATATGTTTACTTCGACAGCCTCGCGGCCTGGGGACGAAAGGTCATGCGCACGGCACGCCGTGCGCATGAAACCGTTCGAACTATTTCCGCAGGCTAGCGGCCCCGACGCAGCGCGCTCGCACCCAGCAGTCCAAGGATAAGCAACCAGCCGAACGAGCCACCGCCGCCAGAGTTGACGACGATCTGCGTCGTGCCTGCCGGAGCATCTCGGCCAACATCCTCGAGCGGGAGTATCGACAACTGCGAAGAATCCTCCGGACCCAGCGTTGCGACCAGGGCGTTGTCGTACGTATCGTAAAGCTCGATCAGGATGTCGTAGTTGCCGGCCGGATAACCCTCAACAAGATCGGTTTCCACCCCATACTCGTCCCCTGCCGACGCGCCATAGATCGCAAACGTCTCGGTCTCGGCATATTCGTTCCATGGGCCGTACTCGTAACTCAGGTAGAGAACCGCATACACATCGGCAGCATCGTAGTAGGTATCCGCATCAAACTGCAGGTCGATACCGGTGAAATAACCATCGCGGTCTCTGTCCAGGAACAGTTCAACGTCAACCGAGTAGATCCAGAAATCTATGTTGGGCGAGGCTGCGCTGCTTCCGGACAACTTTTGCTGCCCGACTGATCGCGTCGACTTGCCTCGACTTCCGGTAAGTGAGAGTGACTTGTGCTCATCCCTGCTCGGCTCTTGGTCCGCGTTTGCGCCACCTTCGCTGACGAGGCCCTGCGAAGTCACCGTGGTGCGTTTGGACTCAGCATCGACATCCGCGGCCTGCCCTGCAGCAGCGAGAGAAAACAGTACCAGCGTGAGTCCGCAGCGACGCGCAAATTTCCAATTGAGAGTATTCATAGCCGTATCCTTTGATTGCCTACAGCCCCATTAGAATGCCGCCACACTGAATCGATGCTGAACCTGTGGGCTTCGGCATGATGTCGTGCGATTATGTTCAGCCCCTGTTTAGGTAGCGGCATTCGCCGTTCAGCCATGATTCAGTCTTCCGAGAACGATCGCGTGCAGAAGGCCGTTGCCTGGCTGATGCTGGGCGTTGCCGGCGGCCTGATGCTGGACCTGTTTGCCAAGGAACTGTTGCGAACATACTCACTAGAGCAGTTCATCTTCTTGCGTAGCCTGATCGCTATCGCTCTGCTGCTTGCCATCGCGCCACGATTTGGCGGCTTACGCTCTCTCAGTAGCAGGCACAAGGCCTGGCATTTGTTGAGGACGATCCTCTCTGTCGGAGCGATGTTCGGCTTCTTCTACGGGCTGTCACAAATGCCACTGGTTGATGCATTTACGCTTGGCTACACGGCACCGCTAATGATGACCGGTCTTTCCGCTGTTTTTCTCAAGGAACCCGTCGGGTGGCGCCGCTGGACGGCCGTCGTATTCGGCTTCATCGGCGTAATGGTCATGCTGAGGCCCGGCAGGGGCGAACTGTCCTTCGCGTCAATTGCCGTTCTTGTTGCAGCGTTCTGTTACGCCTGCCAGGCCATTACAGCTCGGCGGCTAGCAGGGACCGAGTCGACCCTCGCGCTGTCTTTCTACGTCGTTGTCGGGCCAATGATCATCTCGGCCGGACTCCTGGACAACCAGAACTGGCAAAACCCCGACCTGGTCGGTTGGCTTTTGCTCATAGGCGCCGGCGCAAGTTCGGTTCTGGCATGGATCGGTATGGTGAACGGCTACCGTGCAGCCTCGCCGGCCCTCCTTGCGCCACTCGAGTACACGGCACTGATCGGCGGTGCGATTGCTGGCTTCGTATTCTGGGATGAGGTACCGGATGTCTGGGTCGCCGTTGGTGCCGTGATCATTGTGGCATCAGGAATGTTTGTCGTTTACCGCAACAACGAAGTTGGCGAATTGGCGCAGAGCTCTACTGAAACCACCAAGCCGTAGTTCGGGAAGGGTGGTTCCGGCAAAACTACGCATAGACGATTGGAACTCAGCGCCGGCGAACGCCTGGGCAAAAAAAAGCGGGCGTAAGCCCGCTTTCCTCGATCTGAAATCCTGGATCTGAAGTAAAGGGCCAATCAGTCCACGTCACCTGCCACCAGGCCCGCAACCTGCGACGGCTTGATGTGCAGGGCGGCAGCTACATTGTCGAAGAAATCAACTTCGAGAACGCTGACGCTCTTGTCGCTGCGAAACACATCGGCCAGCGCCTGGATCGTCTCTGCACGATGCGCGTCCGACATCTTCTTATAGACGCTATTGAGATACTTGACCAGTGTCGCTTCGGCGTAGAGCTCAGAGCGCGCAGCCACACGAATGTCGGCCGACGAAAAATCATCCCCGGTATGGGCCTTCAGAATTTCACGAATTCGATCAACTTCAACGGTCTGGATGTTGATATCTGCATCAGCTGCCCTCGCGAGCGTCATTAGCAGTACTTCCTTAAACAGCTCGTCCCCGTGGTCCGCACTAACGTCAGAACCGCCGAAGATATTCAATACGTTCTTGAGATCTGCGATCGCCATTTATGTTCTCGCTTTGTTTGTTATGTGGCTGCGGTTTGGACATCGCAGGCAAGCCCCGAAGTATACACACCAATATCGACCAGGTTCATCACCAGCGGACTCCGAGCCAACAATAATAACCCGAAAAATGCAGCAAATTGAAGGCGTTTTTCAATCTATTTTTCTCCTTGGAATTTATTGGTTTACGAGACATACTGCATGCGGGCTAACAATTGAGAAGGAGGTGATCCATGTCGAGTGAGATAACAAGGGTATCTGGGAAGCCATTGGGATTGACGCGGACATCGGAGCATCACCGCGCAGATCACTGACCCTCCTTTTCCGATACAAGGTCTCACGGAAAGCCGCAGCGATGCGGCTTTCTTTGTTTTCGGGCAGGACTGTGACAGCGGCCGTGCCCGGCTAGCGGGACAGGACGGGCTCCAACTCGCCGAGGAGGCGGTCGATCTCCGCGTGGCTGTTGTAGTGCACGGGCCCGACACGAACCGCGCCACCGGTCTCATAAATGCCGAGGGCCTTCGCGACTTCTATGGCGTAGTTGTGCCCGCTCCAGACGAATATATTCTTCTTCGCCAGCGCTTCAGCAATCGTTTCCGAGCCGATACGATCGTGGGTAAACGCAACGGTGGGAACGCGCCGCTGCATCGCCTGGTCGTCGGTAATGCCCTGTATCGTTACACCATCGAACTGATTTAGTCCGTTGATCAGGTGCTCGGCCAGGCTCTTTTCGTAATCAAAAAGAAAGTCCATCGCCGCATGCAGTGTCTGGCTCCGACCGGAAAGATGCGACCAGCGACTCGCATAATCCTGTGCCATCGTGCTGCCGATCCAGGCGAAATAGTCAACCGCGGCAGCAACCCCGGCAAAGTCCTCATGGCTTTGTGTCCCCGTTTCGAAGCATCCCGGTATCTCCTCGGGTGCCGGGCGAACCTTGTAAGGTTCCAGGCGTTCCAGTATTTCTCTCCGCCCCCAGAGAATGCCCTGGTGCGGACCGAAGAACTTGTACGCCGAGCAAACCAGGAAATCACAGCCAATTTCCTGCACGTCGGTCGCGACGTGCGGCGCTGACTGCACGGCGTCGATGTAAGTAATGACGCCCGCGTCCCGGGCGCGATCGCATATCGAGGAGATATCGTTGATCGTCCCTGTCAGGTTGCTGGCCCCGCCAACACACAGCAGGCGCGTCCTGTCACTCAGCAGGTCATCGAGAACTTCAAGATCAAACTCGAAGGATTCCGTGTTAAATGGCATCCACTTGATAGTCAGATCGAGATCGCGGGCCAGCATTACCCAGGGCCAGACATTCGCATCATGATCCATTTGCGACAGCACGATTTCATCGCCGGGCTTGAACAACCGACCCAGCGACCGCGAGATGTGCAGCGTCAGCGTCGTCATGTTGTGACCGAAAACGAGCTCATCGGGCGACGGTGCATTCAGAAAGTCGGCCATTGCCACGCGCGCCGCATCAACAACGCTGCCTGCTTCCTCTGAGGAGGCGAAATAGCCGCCGAGATTGGCATTGGTTTTTAGCAGGCAGTCCGACATTGCTTCGGCAACACTTTGCGGCACCTGCGTGCCCGCCGGATTATCGAAATAAATGCGTGGAACACCATTGTCGGCGATCGAGAGCGCAGGAAACTGCGACCTCACCGTGTCGAGATCGAATTGCATGATTTATTCCTGTGGCTTCCCGCCCCACTTTTCGCGGTGCGCGTCTTCCGCACGCTGCCGGACCCTGGCGTGCCTGCGCGTCAGCATTAGTGAATCGGGGTCGCAAACCTCAGCCTTGATGATGCCAAGGTCGTAGGCAGCATCGAAGAGGCTGGGGTACCAGCGCTCCCAGTTGGGCAATAAGGTTTCGACTTGGTCGCGAAGAGTCATAGCCCGAATGTAACCGAGCGATGCAATGATGACAAACGAATTGGTGAGGAACTGTGAACTCGCTATTTGACAGGAGATGCCAGTCAAGCGATCGGGATTTTCTAATCCTCGAGTAAGCGCAATCCCAGCATACAAGCTCCGAGTACCATCGCGCCAAGAACAACGATTGGCAGCTGTGGAATCATCGATGTCGTCGCATCGATCAGCTGCGGCGGAATCGACGGAAACAAGCTTGCCGCTATGGTTACGAAGTCGGCGAGCGGCTTGATGGCAATTGCCCCGCCAATCAGCGCCGCGAACGGTACCGCGAGGCGTCGCAGCCAAAGTCGCCGACGGACTCGCTTGACAACGGCCGCACTGAATCCTGAGTCCGCTATAGGCGCCGAAGCAAACATCGACTCGAGCAACCGGTCATCTGCGTCTTTCATTTTATCAGCCATGTTGATGATCTTTGATATCAAAACTCGTCCTGATCTTCTGTTTACCACGATAAATTACCGATTTCACTGTTCCGATTGGCATTGACGTCGCCTCACCAATCTCGCGATGCGATAGCCCGCAGGCATACGACATGACCATGATGGCGCGTTCTTCCTCGTCCAAAACCGCGAGCAGCTTGTCGAGATCTGTCGCCTCATCGGATTGCAGGGTGTAAGTCTCCGCATTCGTCTCCATCCTGTGCCCGACCTCCTCCATGATTTCCGCATAGCGCTTCGACTTCCGTCTTTGACTGTAGAAAGGTCGTGTACGCGACTTTCAACAGCCATCCGATAAACGAACCGCGGCCGGAATACGTATGCATCTTTTCCCAGGCGTGCATGAAACAATCCTGTGACAGATCATCCGCCGCTGAAATGTCGCCCGCCAATTTGCGCAGGAAGTTGCGCACCTGCGACTGGTGGCGACGCACCAGCTCCCCGAAAGCGGCCGTGTCCTGTGTGGACACGACCCTCGCGACGAGCGCATGATCCTGGGTAGAGCTCAATGCAGTGCTATCCCTTCATTGCCCACGTTCAGTAAATTTGTACAGGAACAAATACGCAATGCCGATCGCAAAGGGAAATGCTGCACCGGCAAGAATGCCACCGAAGGCGTCGACCACTGGGATCCGGAACCGCAAAACCCACAAGGCCCAGGCCGACAGCCAGCGCCAGCCAGATCACGCCGAGCCGAAGATCCTTCTGTGGGCTCTCTTTCGGGTGCCCCAGTCGATCAATCACTTCCGGAGTCAGTTCCTGCCCTTTTTCAAGCGCCATACGAAACGTCTCTTGCATCTCGCTGCGCGCGCGATATCGAAACCAGAAAAAACGCAGATAAGTACCGACCGTCAGCCCGAGAAACATCGATTACGGGGACAATTTCTTCAGCCACTGTAGTTACTCCAATTTGATTAATAAGATGTGCTCTTACCCGGTAGATGCGCGCAGCAACGGTATTGGATGCAAGAAAATAAGCATCTGTTTTTATTGACATAATACTAGCAGGCCCTGCTCTTGTGGGCGTCCGGCCGGGCACTGGCCGCGGTGTCATACGAATCCCGGGTTGAGTCAACCAAGCTGTAGAGGATACGTTGATATGGCGTGTCTGCCTTCAAGATCGCTGTACAGGGAACCACCATGACGACAAAGGACGCTGTCATTGCTGCCAATCGCTTCGGCCTGGGCGCCCGTCCGGGCGATCTCGACAGCGCTGCGAAGAACCCTCGATCCTGGCTGCTGGATCAGCTTCAGGGTCCCTCACGAGCCTATGCCGAGATACGCCAGTTACCGCGCTCCGATGAAGTACTTGTCGAGGTACAGGACGTTCGTCGTGAGCAGCGCGAGATGCGACAGGCTGAAAATCCCGACGCCGACATCGTCAAGACCTATGGCAAGCTGGTTCGCCGCCACTACATCGAGCAGACGGCGGCTCGATACCGGGCCGCGGCAGTGTCGGATACGCCTTTTCACGAACGGCTCGTGCACTTCTGGTCAAACCATTTCGCCGTGTCGGCCGACAAGCAGCCGATGCCCGCCATTGCTGGCCTGTTCGAAAACGAAGCCGTCCGTCCCAACGTCAGCGGCAAATTTATCGACCTGCTGCTGGCCGTCGAACAGCATCCGGCGATGATTCTCTACCTGGATAACCAGCGTTCCGTCGGGCGGAACTCAACGCTGGGCAAGCGCGCAAATCGCCGCCAGAACAAGCAGGAGTTCGGCCTGAACGAAAACCTGGCGCGTGAAATCCTCGAGCTGCACACCCTCGGCGTCGACGGCGGCTATACGCAGGATGATGTGACGCGATTTGCAGACGTGATCACAGGCTGGTCGATCGGAGGCGCCAACGACAAGGGTCGATTCGCGGACGGCGATCCCGGACGGTTTGAGTTTCGGGAAAATATTCATGAACCGGGTGACAAGACCCTGCTCGGCAAGAAATACCGGTCGTCCGGAGTCGCACAGGGAGAAGATGTCTTGCGCGATCTCGCCGTGCATCCGTCGACCGCACGTTTCCTTTCGATCAAGCTCGCCCGTCACTTTGTCGCGGACGAGCCGCCCCCTGCCCTGGTCGACCGATTGACAAGAAGTTACCTGGCAAGCGGCGGTGACCTGCCGACCGTTTACGAGTCGCTTATTACGGCAACAGCGTCCTGGGACAGCGCGCAGAGCAAGTACAAGACACCGCACGACTTCGTCATTTCTACGCTGCGCGCGTTTGACCACTCGCCGGACAATCCCCGCTTCATCATCGGCGCACTTGATCTCATGGGCCAGGCACCTTTCCGTCCCGGCTCGCCGGAAGGCTGGCCGGACACGGCACAACAGTGGGGTGGCGCGGACGCCCTGTACAAACGAATCGAATGGGCCAACACGGTTGCCCGCGTTGTCGGCTCGCGCGTCAACCCGGTAGAACTTGGGGAGGCCGTACTTGGGGCGACTTTCAATTCGGAAACAAGGAAGGCGATCGGACGCGCCGAAAGTTTTGCGCAGGGCATGACGTTATTGCTCGCCTCACCGGACTTTCAAAGGAGATGAGCATGTTGACGCGCAGAAATCTGATCAAGGCGATGGGAATGGCTGCCGCAAGCTTCGGCGCGCCACGCATCGCACTGGCTTCGGCGGACACGGATGCACGCTTCGTACTCGTCGTACTGCGTGGCGCCGTCGATGGTCTGGCGCTTGCGGCGCCCTACGGCGATGGCAATTACCGACGTGCCCGCGGCGAGCTGGCCCTCGAGGCACCCGGACAAAGCGGCGGACTGCTCAAGCTCGACGGCTTGTTTGGTCTGCATCCGTCGCTGGCGGTAACGCATAGTCTTTACACGAAGCGCGAGGCAGTCGTACTCCACGCGGTTGCCAGTCCGTATCGTCAGCGCTCACATTTTGATGGCCAGGACGTACTGGAGACTGGCGCGGCACGAGTTGGCGCCTTGCGTGACGGCTGGCTGAACCGGGCATTGGGATCACTTACCGATAGTTCGGACCTCGCGATTGCGCTGGCGCAAAACTCGCCGCTAGTGCTGAGAGGTGACCACGCTGTGACAAGCTGGGCACCGTCGCGGCTGCCGGACGCCGATGACAGCACCCTCGCGCGACTGCAGCGGCTGTATGCCGATGACGCCTTTTTTGCCTCGCGGCTCGACCAGGCCCTGAAGTCGCAAAACATCGCAGACGGCATCACCGGCATGGCTGCGTCAACCCCCCGTGGCGACGAGGCTCAGCAGTTCTCCGAACTGATGCAGTCCGCCGCGCGATTCCTCACGGCGACAAACGGGCCGCGCATCGCGGTGGTCGAACTGGGCGGCTGGGATACGCACGCCAACCAGGGAACGAGTAGCGGCGCGCTTGCTAACCGCTTCGCAGCGCTTGACGCCGGACTGGGTAAATTGCATGAGGGTCTTGACGATGCATGGCGAAACACCGTTGTTGCTGTCGTTACCGAATTTGGCAGAACCGTTCACGTCAATGGTACCCGGGGCACGGACCACGGAACGGGTACGGCCGCTGTGCTTTTGGGTGGCGCCGTTCGTGGCGGGCATGTTGTTGCTGACTGGCCGGGCTTGGCGACGAGCCAGCTCTACCAGCAACGCGACCTGCGCCCAACCGCAGATATTCGTAGTGTATTCAAAGCGGTACTGCAGGACCATCTGCAGGTCTCGGCCGGTGATATCGAGCGTGAGGTCTTTCCCGATAGCGCCGGCACCCGGGCGCTGCAGGACCTGATCGTGGTTTAAACCGTCGTCATTTAGACCCGCCCGCCAATATCCCGCGTTTAAAGCGGGTATGGAACTGATAAGCCGCCTGCAAGATCCACGCTACTACCAGATCGCCGTACTGACGTCGCTTGTCGCCTTTGGCGTGCTCGTACTGGACTTCGGTATTCACTGGCAGAACGCCGTGACCATTGTCACTACGGCGCTCGCGGTGCAATACGTTGGCACACGCTACGCACGTCTGCCGCGCTTCGATCCGCTTAGCCCGTTGATTACGTCGTTGTCGTTGACGCTGCTGCTACGCACCGACGAGCCGGCCATCGCTGCGCTTGCCGCCGCTATTGCGATCGGCAGCAAGTTCCTGATTCGTTTTCGAAACAAGCACGTCTTCAACCCCGCGAACGTCGCCCTGGTAACGCTGATGCTCGCCAGTGACCACGCCTGGGTCTCTTCCGGGCAATGGGGCAGCGCTGCGATCGGCGCTTTTACGCTCGCCTGCCTCGGGTTCCTGGTGCTAACCCGCGCCCGGCGCGCGGAGACAACAATTGCGTTCCTCGTTATCTACGCGGCGCTGCTACTGGGCAGGGCTTTATGGCTCGGTGACCCGCCTGCAATACCGCTGCACCAGCTGCAAAACGGCGCGCTGCTGATATTTGCCTTCTTCATGATTTCGGACCCGAAAACGACACCGGATACGGCATGCGGTCGCGTGCTGTTTGCTGCGCTCGTTGCGACCGTCGCCTTCACCATCCAGTTCATTTACTACCAGCCGAACGGACCCATTCTCGCCCTGATCGCCCTGGCGCCGACCGTGCCTCTGATCGATTTGCTGATGCGCGGCGAACTTTACGGCTGGGACCGCGCCGGCGCTCGAAATACGAAATTCAACAAAGGAGTTTATCGATGAAAATCCTGATATCTATAGCGGCGGCCGTCCTGACCGTTGTTGTCACGACGTCGGCGCAGGCCTTCTGTGGTTTCTACGTCGCTCGCGCAGACACCAGCTTGTTTAACCGGGCTTCCCAGGTCGTCCTGGTAAGAGACGAAAACCGAACGGTCATCACGATGGCGAACGATTTCGAGGGCGAGGTTGAGGACTTTGCAATCGTGATTCCGGTACCCACGATGATCGAGCGCGAGCAGATTCATGTCGGAGACCGGGCAATTATCCAGCACCTGGACGCTTACACATCGCCGCGCCTGGTTGAATACCACGATCCCGACCCCTGCATGAGGTACGGCCGCCAGGACATGATGGAAATGGACAGCTCGCTCCCGGCGAGCAGCGCGCAGCGGAAAATGGCGGCTCGCTCAAAGGGCGTCACGATCGAGGCCAGCTACACTGTGGGCGAGTACGACATTCTCATTCTCTCGGCGTCACAAAGCGACGGATTGATTCGCTGGCTGAATGACAATGACTATCGCATTCCTAAAGGTGCGGGACGCGTCGTCGACAGTTACCTGAAACAGGACATGCGTTTCTTCGTTGCCAAGGTCAACGTCGAGGCGCAGTCGAAGCTGGGCTACCAGTACCTGCGTCCACTGCAGGTCGCCTACGAAAGCAATAAATTCATGTTGCCCATCCGCCTCGGTACGCTTAATGCCAAGGGCAAACAGGAACTCTATGTCTATGCGCTGACGCGAACGGGGCGCGTCGAGACGACCAACTACCGCACGGTCAAACTGCCGACGAATACGGAAGTGCCTGAGTTTGTGCAGGGTGAATTCGCTGATTTCTACCGGGCGATGTTCGACAAACAAACGCGGGCGGAGAAGGATCGTGCCGTGTTTCTCGAATATGCCTGGGATATGGCCTGGTGCGACCCGTGCGCAGCTGACCCCCTGAGCCCAAAGGAGCTGCGCCAGCTGGGCGTGTTCTGGGTCGATGGTGACAGCGCGTCTGGCGCGAGGAAGATCGCGCCGACGTCCGCACAAAACGTGTTCGTGACCCGCTTGCACGTGCGCTACGACCGCGATCATTTCCCGGAGGACCTGGTGTTCCAGGAAACCGGTGATCGGCAGAACTACCAGGGGCGCTACGTGATTCGTCATCCGTGGAAAGGTGCAACCAGCTGCAACGCGACGGAGTATTTTGCCGAAGTCCGCGATCGACAGGAACGCGAGGCACAGACGCTCGCCAACCTGACCGGCTGGAACATCAACGACATACGAGCAAAAATCAGTTTCGCGGAAGGCAAACCGCCTGAAACAGGGAAAGAACCCTGGTGGAAACGGATCTGGGGCTAGCCTTTATGGGCTTTCCAGGCTGCGATAACTTCCGCCTCGCGTGCCGCATCGAGCCCCGCGCGCAGCTTGTCGGTGCGCTCGGCGTCGAGTGTGTCCCACCAGGCGAGAATATCGCGCAGCGTCTCTCGTGCCGGCCTGTTCCGCAGGCCGGCCTTGACCGCCCGCGCCGCGCTGAAACCACCGGCACTGGCCTCGGGCCCCGACGAGGGATGCCAGATCGGCAGGTCACGGCCGCCGATCAGGCCCTGCTCGTACGCGAACTCGGTGCCAATCCAGACCGGCTCGACATCGGCAGCAGTGAGCGCTCTGCAATCCTCCAGCAGCTTGCCCATGGTGTAGGCACGCGCCGGGTTCGTCATGTTGTACGTGCCGGATATTTGCTGTTCCAGGCAATTGACGGTGAAGATCGCAAGGTCTTTCACATCAACAAACTGGATCGAATCGTCGGGTGTACCGGGCCAGACCATCTCGCCACCCTTGCGTGTCCGGATGGGCCAGTAGGAGAAGCGATCAGTATGGTCCCCGGGACCCGCGATATAATTGGGTCGAAGCACGGTTAGCCGATCACTGTCGAATCTCTGCAGCGGCCCGCTTCTCGCAAAGCACCTTGAGCGCTCCGTACGTTTCCCCGGTCACCTCTTCGACAGTCTCATCGTCTATCGTGGCCAATGGCGAGTCTTCATGGTTTGCGAGCGTGAAGTCGGCATAGACCGAGAGCGTTGATATAAACAGGTAATGTTGGGTGTTTTTTGCCAACAACCGTGCCGAATCCTGCACATGCCTCGGAACATACCCGGAGTTATCGACCACGGCGTCCCAGCTGCGTCCCTCAAGACCCTGCAGTCCACCGTCGCGATCGCCTTTGATTGTCTCGATATCGGGAAACAGGCCGCTGTTGGTGCGACCGCGATTGAACAACGTCACCGAATGGCCGCGTCGCAATATCTCGCGGACCATGTGTGGCCCGATGAACCCGGTACCGCCGAGCACGAGGATGCTCAGCGCCCGGCCGGCTTCGTCTTTTTCAGCCGCCTCTGCCGTTGTCGGCAAACCGCTGGCTATAGCGGCGCCAGCCAGGGCGCCGGCCTTGATGAAATCGCGTCTGCTGCCTTTCATTGGATTCTGCCTTCTTCTGTTGTTTGTCAGCGGTAACGGCCCTGAAGCTTCGCAAGCTCGTCTTTGCCGGGATTCAGATCTTCCAGTGGCAACTTCGAAAGCGGCGTATCAACATTGCCCATGAGCTCGTGCATTTCTTCACGCGATTCATTGACATACAGCAGCCCTGTCGTAATTTCGCCCGCATTGAAGCGCTCGCGAAGGTACTTGAACGCATCCGCACGGCTGGTCGGATCATAGCCACGATCGACCTTGCGCAGCACGATGGTATCGCCACCGTGCAGATGAATGGGCATGGCCTCGCCCTCGGCATAGGACGCTTTGATTTCTTCGGACGGGTGAATGTAGTCCACGTTAACGACGTGATGGTAGTGCTCTCGCGTATGCGCGTAGCTCTTGGTAGAGCCCTCGTGATCGTTAAAGGTGACGCACGGACTGATGACGTCCACGAGCGAAAATCCGCGAGTGCAGCAGCGCGCCCTTCAACAAGGGTACGAGTTGTTCCTTGTCGCCCGAGAAGCTCCGCGCAATATAGGTTGCCCCGAGACTCAGCGCTGTGCTGACAGGGTCAATCGGTTCCTGCGTATTCGCCATTCCTTTCTTCGGCAAGGTGCCAATATCAGCGGACGCGGAAAATTGGCCCTTGGTCAAACCGTAAACACCGTTGTTCTCGATGACGTAACACATGTTCAGGTTACGACGAATGGCGTGGACAAACTGACCCACGCCAATAGACAAGGAATCGCCGTCGCCGGAGACACCGATATACATCAGGTCACGGTTTGCAGCATTGGCGCCCGTCGTGACAGATGGCATGCGCCCGTGAACCGAGTTGAAGCCGTGTGACTGGCTGACGAAATACGCAGGAGTTTTTGACGAACAGCCGATGCCGCTCATCTTCGCGAGCATGTGCGGTTCGATATCCAGCTCGAATACCGCCTGGATTATCGCCGCAGTGACCGAATCGTGCCCACATCCCGCACACAGTGTCGATACGACACCCTCGTAGTCACGCGACGTGAGTCCGAGCTTGTTCTTCGGCAGGCCGGGATGAGAAATCCTGGGTTTTGCTATGTAAGTCAAAGTCGTAAGCCCCTCATCAGGCTGCGCGCCCTTTCGCGATTTCTTCGAGCACATTGTCGACGACGAAACCGGCGTTGATCGGCATGCCGTTGTAGTGCAACAAGGACACCAGTTTCTTCTGATCGGCGTCAATGTCATTGATCAATAGCGTACGAAGCTGAGCGTCACGATTTTGCTCGACTACGTAAACGACTTCGTGCTGTTCGATGAAGTCGCGGACCGCATTTGTAAACGGAAATGCTTTGACGCGGCAGTAATTGAGGCTGATGTTTTCTGCTTCGAGTCGGTCAAGTGCCTCCTTGCAGGCGCCGTCGCCACTACCCACAGTCAGAATGGCCGACTTGTTAAATCTGGAGTAGCGGATCTCCGCTTCGGGCACCATCGTGCGCGCTGTCTCCCACTTGACCAGCAGCCGGTCAAGCACTTCCTGGTATTCGTCGGAATCCTCGGTATATCCGCCGAGCTTCGTATGACCGGAGCCGCGTGTGAAATATGCGCCCTTCGGGTGCACACCCGGGAGTGTGCGATACGGGATACCGTCGCCATCAACGTCGAGATAACGGTAGAATTTCTCCATTTCCTCAAGCTCTTTGGCGCCGAGGACTTTGCCGCGATCGGGAACATAGCTCTCGTCCCACTGCAGCTCCGGCACCATCCAGTCGTTCATGCCGATGTCCAGGTCGGACAGCACCATGATCGGCGTCTGCAGGCGTTCCGCCAGGTCGAAAGACTGCACCGCCATATAGAAACAGTCCGCCGGGTCGGCAGGAAAAAGCAGCACGTGCAACGTGTCGCCATGCGATGCATAAGCACAGCTCATGATGTCGCATTGCTGCGTACGTGTCGGCATCCCGGTAGACGGCCCAACGCGCTGCACGTCGAAGATCACCGCCGGGATCTCCGCGTAATAGGCGAAACCTATGAATTCGCTCATTAACGAGATGCCTGGTCCGCTCGTCGGCGTAAACGATCTCGCGCCCATCCAGTTCGCACCGAGAACCATGCCGATGGCCGCAAGTTCGTCCTCCGCCTGGATGATGCAATAGGTGCGTTTATCAGTTTCCGGGTCGACCCGATAGTGCTGGCAAAAGTCCCGGAAGGCATCCATCAGGGACGTGGACGGTGTAATCGGGTACCACGCTCCCACCGTCGCCCCGGCGTACATGCAACCCAATCCGGCCGCCGTATTTCCGTCAATGACAATATGGCGATTGGTCGCATCCATTTTTTCGACGCGCATCGGCAGCGGGCAGGGAAAATGCTCCATCGCGTAATCGTGGCCAAGCTTGATGGCCTCCATGTTCGAGGCAATAAGTTTCTTTTTGGCCGCGTAGGTTTCTTCCAGCAGGTCTGTGATGACGTTGAGATCAAGGTCGAGCAGCGCCGCCAGTGCGCCGACATACGCGATATTCTTCATCAGGATGCGCGCCCGCGCGCCGTCAAAATGTTCGTTGCACATGCGCGAGAACGGGATACCAATAACCGTTATGTCCTCACGATCAAGCTGTCTGCTTCGCGGCCAGGTAGAGTCGTAAACCAGCCAGCCGCCGGGGGAAACATCCGCCATATCCCGGGCGTACGTCTGCGCGTTCATCGCGACCATTACGTCAACACGATTGGAGCGCGCGTGGTAACCCTGCCCGGTTACCCGGATCTCGTACCAGGTCGGCAGCCCCTGAATATTTGATGGAAAGTAATTCTTGCCGACAACCGGCACACCCATGCGAAAAATTGACTTGCGCAACAGTCCGTTGGCGCTCGCAGAACCGGTACCGTTAACGGTACCAATCTTGATAACAACGTCATTTACGGTCGCCACTCAGAAGCCCTTATTTAGCGACGCCGCCCGCGGCGGTCTTGCCCAGAGGAGCCGGCGTTTCATCGCTGGCGTACGGAATCAGGATTGTCGATTTCTGCATATCCCAGGCACCGGTGGGGCAGCGCTCGGCGCACAGGCTGCAGTGCACGCAGATGTCCTCATCCTTGACCATGACACGCGCCGTGTGCGGCAACCCGGCAGATACGTACAGCGCCTGGTCCCGATTCTCAGCGGGCGCCGAAAGCCGTGTGCGCAGATCGTCCTCGTCACCATCCTGTGTGATGGTCAGGCAATTCACCGGGCAAATATCGACACAGGCATCGCATTCTATGCAGAGGCTTTCTGTAAACACGGTCTGGATATCGCAGTTGAGACAGCGCTCGACTTCCGCAATCGCCTGTTCCGCCGTAAAGCCCAGCTCAACTTCGATATCCAGCGTCTTGAAACGCTTTTTCAGGTCGACGTGCGGCATCAGGCGACGTGAAGACGGATCGTAGTCGTTGGAATAGCTCCACTCGTGCATACCCATCTTCTGGCTTGCGAGGTTCAGTCCCGTCGGCAGACGGTCTTCGATGTCTTCGGCCTGGCAATGTTTGTGGATTGAAATCGCCGCTTGATGGCCATGCTCGACGGCCCAGATGATGTTCTTCGGGCCGAATGCGGAATCGCCGCCAAAAAAGACGCCTTCCCGACCGCTCATCATCGTGGTCTCGTCAACGACCGGGCACTCCCATTTGTCGAACTCGATACCGAGATCGCGCTCGATCCACGGGAACGCGTTGTCCTGCCCTATCGCGAGCACTACATCGTCGCAAGGAATGATCTTTTCGCCAGTCACGCGGCCACGGTCAATGCGCCCGTTTTCGTCGACGTTGTATTCCATGAGCTCGAACTTCATGCCAACGAGCTTGCCATCCTCGATCACAAATTCTTTTGGCGAATGGTTGACGAGGATCTCGACGTTCTCCTCTTCTGCATCGTCCAGTTCCCATGCGGACGCCTTGAAGAACCCGCGGGGTTTTCGTGCCATGACCTTCACGTCTTTCGCGCCAATCCGCAGCGAAGTTCTGCAGCAGTCCATTGCAGTATTGCCGACGCCAATTATCAGCACGCGCTCGCCGATGGACTCGATGTGCTCGAAAGCGACCGATTCCAGCCAGTCAATGCCGATATGAATGCGATCGGAATCATAACGGCCCGGAATCTCGAGGTTCTTGCCGCGAGGCGCACCGGTGCCGACGAAAACCGCATCGTAGTCTTCGTCCAGCAGACTCTTGAGGCTTTCGATCGGGTGGTTGAGCTTGAGGTCGACGCCCATATCGAGGATGTAGCCAATCTCCTCGTCGAGAACCTTCGGCGGCAAGCGGAATCTCGGGATATTCGTCCGCATCAGCCCGCCGGTTGAATCGAGCGCCTCGAATATCGTCACCTCGTAGCCCAGCGGGCGAAGGTCGTTGGCAACCGTCAGCGATGCACATCCAGCGCCGATCAACGCGACATGCTTGCCGTTGTTCTGCGCGGGCGGTTTCGGCAAACGATCTGTTATGTCGTCACGATGGTCTGCAGCAACCCGTTTCAGGCGGCAAATAGCAACGGGCTTTTCCTCAACACGACCACGTCGACATACGGGCTCGCACGGACGATCGCAGACGCGCCCGAGAATGCCTGGAAATACGTTGGATTTGCGGTTCTCCATGTACGCGTCGCTGAATTGCCCCTGGGCAATCATGCGAATGTACGCGGGAACATCGGTATGGGCGGGACAGCCCCACTGGCAGTCTACGACCTTATGAAAGTACTCGGGATTGGCGGTATCTGTTGGCTTCATTCCGATGACTTACCGGTATGGTCCCTCGTGGTCGGTGCGTATGTGGCGTCGCATAAGTGGCGCTAGCATAACGGGATCGCGCTGAAAGTAAACAGTTTTACGCGAGTGTTATCGCGCTCGCGGTGAATTCGAGTCGGCGGCCGAGAATCCGATCGCTCAGCTTTCCGTCCTGGTAAGCGACCTCACCATTGACGATCGTAGTGTCGATTGACGCTGAAAACTCGTGGCCTTCGAACGGCGACCACTGGCACTTGCTCAACAGGTTTTGTTTATTCACTTCGTAGGGTTTTGCGGGGTCGACAATCACCAGGTCGGCAAACCAGCCTTCACGCACATAGCCGCGTTCGACCACGCCGAAAAGATCAGCCGGGGCGTGACTCACCCGATCGACCAGGAGCTCCAACGTGATCTGGTCGTTCGCAACCAGGTCGAAAAGCGTCAGCATGGCATGCTGTACCAGTGGCAAGCCTGCCATTGACTTGAAGTAGCTCCCATCTTTTTCACTGATGGTATGCGGCGCGTGATCGGTGGCGATAATGTCGATGCGCCCTTCGTTCAGCGCTGTTATCAGGGCACGGCGATCATCGGCGCTCTTGATGGCAGGATTACACTTGATCCGTGTGCCAAGTTCGTCGTAGCGAGATTCGTCAAACCACAAATGGTGCACGCACACCTCGGCGGTTATTCGCTTTTGCGAGCGGTGAGCGTCAGAGAACTGCGGCATCTCCATCGCGGTCGTCAAATGCAGGATATGCAATAAGGCGTCATGACGGCGCGCAAGATCGATGGCCATGCTCGAAGACGCAAAGCAAGCCTCGACCGAGCGTATCTTCGGGTGCTCCGTAAGCGGCACATCGTCGCCGAACTTCTGGCGTGCCTTCGCCTCGTTCTCCCAGATCATTGGCGAATACTCGCAATGAGTGGCGATCATGATCGGCGAATGTTGAAACAGCTTTTCCAGGACCTCGGGATCGTCAACCAGCATGTCACCGGTCGAAGCACCCATGAACGCCTTCACGCCGCAGGCTTCGCCAACCTCGAGTGCCTTCACTTCTTCAATATTGCCGTTCGTGGCCCCCAGGTAGAAACCATAGTTCGCCGCACAACGTCCGTCTGCAATGCCGTACTTGTCGGTCAGCGCCGCCCGGGTGGTTGTCTGCGGATTGACGTTCGGCATATCCATGAAGCTCGTGATTCCGCCGGCTACCGCTGCGGCCGACTCGCTTGCCAGGTCGCCTTTGTGTGTCATCCCGGGCTCGCGAAAGTGGACCTGATCGTCGATCATTCCCGGCAAAAGGAACTTCCCGGCGGCATCGATATGGGCTGCGCCCGACGGCAGCGACAATCCGGAATCGACCCTGGCTATCCGATCGCCTTCGACCAGCACATCTGCGTCGCGGATCTGCCCCTCGTTCACGAGGCGCGCATTGGAAATGAGAAGTTTCTTCAAGAGGCAATCCTCTGGGTCTGTGGGTGCCAAAATATTTCGGTGCCGGACCGCCATTATGAAAGGACCGGCCGACTATTGCTACGGCAGCGCTTTGCGGTTAATCGCCGGTTATGCGATAACCCGGAGAATACTCACTGCCGTTGAAACTGATGAACCCCGCCGACTACCTGGATTTGATTCGTAACGCCAAGGTCTACGACGTTGCGCTGCGCTCCGCGCTCGAGCCAGCAGTGAACCTGTCGGAACGCCTGAATAATCGAATCCTCATGAAACGCGAGGATTTGCAGCCCGTGTTTTCCTTCAAGCTCCGCGGTGCCTACAACAGGATTGCGACGCTCGAGGCTGACGCACTGAAACACGGCGTAATTTGCAGCTCTGCCGGCAACCATGCACAGGGCGTCGCGCTGGCCGCCGGGAAGCTCGGCGTACGAGCGGTCATTGTCATGCCGGTAACGACGCCGAAGATCAAGACAGACGCGGTACGTGCGCTCGGGGGCGAGGTCGTGCTTCACGGCGACGCTTATGACGATGCCTACGAGCGCGCGTGTGAACTCGCGGAGAGCGAGGGACTGATATTCATCCACCCCTTCGATGACCCTTACGTCATTGCAGGCCAGGGCACGATCGGCGTCGAGATTCTCGAGCAGGTGGATGGCGACATCGACGCCATTTTTGTGCCAATAGGCGGCGGCGGACTCATCGCCGGGATAGCAACCTGGGTCAAGCAGCAGCGACCCGACATACGCATTATTGGCGTTGAACCTGAAGACTCGGCGGCGATGAAGCTGTCGCTTGAGGCTGGTGCCCCTGTAACGCTCGAACACGTAGGCATATTTGCCGACGGCGTAGCCGTGCGTCGCGTGGGCGACGAGACATTTCGGCTTTGCCAGCAATTTGTCGACGAGATCATCACCGTCGGCACGGACCAGATCTGTGCCGCAATACGCGACATCTTCGAAGACACCCGCTCGATCGTCGAGCCGGCGGGAGGCCTGACGGCTGCGGCTGTCAAAAAATACGTTGCCCAGCACGGCATCGTCGGCCAGACGCTGGTGACCATCAACTGCGGTGCAAACGTGAATTTCGACAGACTCCGTCATATCGCCGAGCGCGCGGCGGTGGGTGAAGAAACCGAGATGCTGCTCGCCGTGGAGATCCCCGAAGAGCCCGGCAGTTTTCGGCGCTTCTGCGAACAAATCGGCCGACGTGGCATTACTGAGTTCAACTATCGCTACGCGGACGAGAAGAAGGCGCATATCTTTGTCGGCGTACAACTCGCAAACGGCATGCAGGAGCGCTTGTCCCTGATTGCGCAGCTCCGTGACGCCGGTTTTCCGGTGGAAGACCTGAGCGACAACGAAATGGCCAAGCTGCACGTGCGGCATATGGTGGGTGGACGCGCGCCGGCGGTAAGCAATGAACGCATGTTCCGCTTCGAGTTCCCGGAACGGCCAGGAGCATTGCTGGAGTTCCTCAATGCCATAGGAACGGACTGGAATATCAGCCTGTTTCATTACCGCAATCACGGCTCTGATTACGGACGGATTCTCGCTGGCATTGATGTGGCACAGGAGGAAACGGCCGAGCTCGAGGCGCACCTGGCCGACCTCGGCTACCCGCACTGGGAGGAAAGCGACAACCCTGCCTACACGATGTTCCTGTCCTGAGGCTCGGACGAAGCCCTCGGCCTGCAACCATTTCCGCCGCGAGGTGCATCTAACCAACCAAGTTATTCGAATTTCACAAAGAAAGGTTTGGGGGAAGTCAGTATGCGAATCAGATCATTCATAGCCGGCCTGTGCGCCGTACTCGTGGCAACTGCCGTCCAGGCGGACCACGAACAGAAAACGAAGATAAAAATCGCCATTAGCGACGACGGATCAGACGAACAGACGTTTGTTTTCGACAGTCAGGATGCGGGCTTCGACCTGCAAAGCATGCTGGTAGGCGAAACTCGCAGCGTTACGGACCGGAACGGGACGACGGCCGATGTGCGACGCACCGAAGGCGGTTTCGAACTTGATCTCGGTGGCAAAACCATCGAACTTCCAGACATGCAGGTCCATGAGGGCATGCACGGTGAACACGAAGTGGAGATGCTGATCGATTCCGAAGACGGGGATGTCGGCAAGGACGTAAGAAAGGTCAGGAAGCTCAAGGTAGTGAAGATCAGGCAGCGCCGACGGCATCACCATTATTTCCGGCAGTGAAATCGATACGGCAACCAGGAAACGCCTTGCAGAAGCCCTTGAAGACGCCGGTCACAAAGGCGAGATCATGTATATCGACGACGAGAATCACGAAGATGAGCACCAGGCGGGTGCCAAGCGTGAAGTTCGCATCATCAGGAAAAAGGTTGACGTAACAAACTAGAAACCCCTTATGCTGTTTGTTTCGTAATGACTCGCGGTGGCACATGCCACCGCCTTTTTTTCACCACATTTCCCGCATACGCGCACCGACATCGATGCGCCTTTCCGAACCGTTACCGAGCCGGCCATCCTCGCCGTCTTTGCGGCCGCGAAAATCTTTTTCCATGGTTGCCAGCAACGGTTCCGACATAAAACGGCTTCGCGCGCCATACACATGTTTGTCGCCGTCGCGTCGCTGCTGTGTGACGTGATAGCGCAGCGGTGCGACCAATGACAATGATTGCTTGGCACGCGTCATGGCCACGTAAAGAAGGCGTCGCTCTTCGTCGATCATCTCCGGCTTGCCCGTCGCGAACTCTGACGGAAAGTTTCCGTCAGACACATTCAGTATGAACACTGACTCCCACTCCTGACCCTTGGCCGAATGCACGGTTGAGAGAATCAGGTAATCCTCATCCAGAAACGGATCGCCGGCACGGTCACCGGCGGCACTCGGCGGATCCAGCGTCAGTTCGGTAAGAAATCGTTCGCGAGTCGGGTAACGCCCCGAGATCTGCTCGAGCTGCTCGAGGTCGGCTTCGCGCGTGTCGAGACTGTCGTACAGCCGCTCCAGCTGCGGCTGGTACCAACGTCTCACCTGGGTAATTTGCGTGTGCCAGTCCCGCTCATCAAATTCAGCGCCAGAGAGGCTCTCCAGTAGTGCGCAGAAAGCTGGCCAGTCCTCGGCTGCTGCGGCTGGCGGTCGAAATTCTCGTAGCGATGAAAACAGGTGGCCCCCGAGCACGACGTGCTCGAAACAACGGGATGCGTTCGACGGACCCATGCCGGGCAAAAGCTTCAACACCCGAAACGCGGCAACCTCGTTTTTTGGATTCTCGGCCCATTTCAGCACGGAAAGCAGGTCTTTCACGTGCGCCGCTTCCAGGAACTTCAGCCCACCGTATTTCACGTAGGGTATGTTGCGGCGCACCAGTTCCAGCTCGAGACGGTCGCTGTGATGTGAGCCACGAAACAGCACGGCCTGTTCCTTGAGCGCCATCCCGAGTTCGCGATTCCTGAGTATCTCGGTGACAACATACTCCGCCTCCGCCTCGCCATCTTCGACAGTCACGTACTGCGGCTTACTGCCATTACCGCACTCCGAAAACAGGTTCTTGCGATACTGCCGCTCACTTTCGGCGATAAGGCAATTGGCGCTATCGAGTATTGACTGCGTTGAGCGATAGTTTTGCTCGAGCGTAATGACCTGGGCCGAAGGCATGAACTGGTCCGGAAAGCCGAGGATGTTCTCGACCTCCGCCGCGCGAAACGAATAAATCGACTGCGCGTCATCACCGACAACGGTGACGCCGTCGCCATTCGGTTTCAGCGCCTTGATGATATCTGCCTGCACCAGGTTGGTATCCTGATATTCGTCGACCAGCACGTGATCAAAGCAGGAGCCGATCTCGTCAGCAAACTCTTTTTCCGCAACCAGGTGCTTCCAGTAAATCAGTAAGTCGTCATAGTCGAGCGCCTGGTTTTGCTGCTTGCGAAGAACGTAGTGCCTGAACAACTCGGTCAGTTCGTCGGTCCAGTCACTGCACCATGGATAGGTCTTGTCGAGCGTCTCACTCAATGGCCTCAGCGTATTGACGCAGCGCGAGTAGATGGCAAGGCAGGTATCTTTTTTCGGGAAGCGCCTGGCGGTTCGCGTCAGTTTTTGCTCGTGCCGTACGACATCCATGATGTCGGCCGAGTCGCCCCTGTCCAGTACAGAGAAGCCTGGATCCAGCCCAAGGTTGCTGGCATAGCGTCGCAACAGGCGGTTCGCGACAGAATGAAACGTGCCGGACCACGGTAATCCGCCCGACGGCAGGGCCGACGCCTGTACACCCGCCGTCGATTTCCTGAGGATTGACTCGACCCGTCGGATCATCTCCTGCGCCGCGCGTCGCGTGAACGTTAGTAGCAACACACGCTCCGGGCTAACGCCTGACTGCAACAGGTATGCCACACGGTGGGCGAGCGTCATCGTTTTTCCGGTACCCGCCCCGGCTATCACCAGCAGCGGGCCCGCCCTCACGCCGCCGTCGTCCGGCACCTCGCCGTACTCCGCAGCGACGCGTTGCGCCGGGTTCAACATGGCCATCGGATCGACTTGCTGTATAGCCTGCTGCACGGTTGCCCCTCAAAAGTCTGTATTTTTATACAGTACTGGATGCATTTACAAGGTCGGCAGCAGAAAATCCTCGATGGCCGTGGCCAACGCAGCCGGCGTCTCGAAATGCAGCATGTGGCCGGCGCCCTCGATGACGACGGTCTCGGCCTCCACAAACATCGGCGCGCTGCTGGCGTGCGGTAATTCACGGGCAAAGCGACTCTGGCCACCGATGACGAGCAACGCAGCAGCCGTGGCGGCGCGCCAGCAGGCCTCAGCTTCGGCACGTCGGTACAGCACCGGGTTCGGCAGCTTGTGCCACGGATCGGCGCGCAGTCGTACTTTGCCGTCAGCCTCCTGTGTCCCCCATTCCTTCGCGACAAACAAGGCCTCGGCCGCCGTCATGCCCGGATGCCGCTTGCGGATGCGGAATGCCAGCGCAGCAAAATCATCGTAGTCGGTAAATGTCGGCCGCTCGGTCGCCGCTTCTATCCAGGCGCGATATCGCGAAGGCGCGTCGGCCGGCTTGCTATCGGGAAGCCCAAACCCTTCGACGTTGACAAACGCCCTGACGCGCTCGGGAAATGTCCCGGCAAACAGTGCCGCGACGTTGGCGCCCATGCTGTGCCCTACCAGCCGGACCGGTGCCGTCGGCGAGATGACCTGGAGCAATGCGTGCAGATCCGCGAGATAGTCGGGAAACCAGTAGCTGGTGCTGCGGCATGGCGAACGCCCGAAGCCACGCCAGTCCGGGGCGATCACCCGCCACCCTGCGTGCAGCGCATCGACCACAAACTGAAAGGTCGCACCGGTATCACCCCAGCCGTGGAGGTAGACGACCAGGGGAGAATCCGCACTCCCCCACTCGTACAAGCAATAGTCCACTCCGCGAATCACGAGCCTGCGCTCCTCACGCATGGCTTTTGGCTGGTAGATAGCTGCTTCTGTCATCAATCCATCCTTGCACAACATCTTCACGCGATAAATCGCTGAACGCCCTGAAAGACGCGCCCACACTACGCTTTTTGGCGTCATGTCGTGTATAAACGTGCTGAATATGCTCATCCTGTACCGCGACCCACCTGACGCTTGAACCAATGACCTTCGAAATCGCATTGGTCCTCGGAATACTGGCAATTTCGCTGGTCCTGTTTATCAGCGAAGTAATTCGCATGGACCTTGTGGCGCTGCTGGTGCTCGGCGCACTTGCCGTAACCGGACTGGTTGATTCCAATCAAGCCTTCGCGGGCTTTAGCAACAGCGCGGTCATCACCGTCTGGGCAATGTTCATCCTTAGCGAGGGCCTCACGCGAACGGGCATTGCCGACATCATCGGCCGACAGGTAATGCGGCTCGGCGGTAAGCGCGAAGTCCCGATGATCCTCGTGATCATGATTACCGGCGCCGTGCTCTCGGCGTTCATGAACAACATCGGCGTTGCGGCGCTGATGCTGCCGGTCGTAGTCGGGGTGGCCCGCCGCACTCGCATCCCGGCGTCTCGACTGCTGATGCCGCTCGCTTACTCCACCCTGCTCGGCGGCCTGATGACCCTCATCGGTACGCCGCCCAACCTGCTGATCAGCGAATCGATGGTGCTGAACGGCTATGCGCCGTTCGAGCTTTTTGACTTCACGCCGATGGGCGGCGTGGTCATGCTTATCGGCGTTGCGTTCGTTGCGCTGGTCGGTCGATTCCTGCTACCAAAAACGCGCGGCGAACGCGGCAAGCACGTCAGTCAGCGAAGTCTGCGGTCTCGCTACAAGCTGCAGGAACGCACGTTCATGTTACGCATCCCAAGTGATTCGATACTGGTCGGCAAGTCGCTTGCAGAAAGCCGTATCGGCTCTTCCACCGGGCTCATCATCCTCTCGCTGCTGCGAGCCGGCCGCAGCGAGACCCTGCCGGGCCGCCAGACCATCATACGGGGTGGCGATGGCATCCTTGTCCAGGGCCGACTCGATCAGTTTCGCGAGCTACAACGCTGGAGCGACCTGGTTATCGAACGAGAAGCACCGGTCCTCAAATCCATGGTGGCTTCGAAGGTCGTGTATGCCTCTGTGACCATCGCCGAAGGATCGCCCGTTGTCTCGGAGCTGGTCCGCCACGCCGGCTTTCGAAAGCGGTTCGACGTCGCCGTCGTCGGGCTGCTGCGTCGCGATGGCTATCGCCTGACGAATCTCGCTTACGTACCGGTCAAGGCCAACGACAAGGTCCTGGTGCAGGGCGAAGTCGAGGCGATCGAACAACTTGAGAAATTCCCGGACTTCAGCGCTGTCGAGGTCTTTACGCCTGAACAACTCGCGGAGACTTATCACGCCGATGAACGCATGTTTGTCGTCCGATTGCCGAAGCACAGCGGACTGGTCGACGAAACTCTTGGCAAGAGCCGCCTCGCCGATGTCTTCGACTTCCGTGTTATCGCCGTGTTTCGAGATGGCGAACTCAAGGTCATGCCGCGCGGCGACGAAGTCCTGCTGGGCGGCGATCTGCTGCTCATTGAAGGTCAGCACAATGATCTCGACGTGCTGCGCGGGTTGCAGGAGCTGGAGATCGATACCAAGGTTCCCGCGAATGTTTCAGCCTTCGAGTCAGAACGCCTGACATTGATGGACGCAACGCTCGACCCCCGCAGCACTCTCGCCGGTCGGTCGATCGGCGAACTGAATTTCCGCGAACGCTATGGCATTGAGCTTGCGGGCATCTGGCGCGAGGGAGAAACGGTGGGTACGGATCTCGCCAACGAGCGACTGCAGGTGGGTGACGCCCTGTTGCTTCTGGGACCGCGCGATCGCCTGCAGCTGCTTTCGTCGGACTCCGACTTCCTGATACTGACGCCACTCGGCCAGGAGCCGCCCGACACGCGCAGAGCCCCGCTGGCGGCCTTCATCATGCTTGCCGTCGTTGTGACCGTCATGCTCGGCTACGCACCCATTTCTATTGCCGCGGTGATTGGCGGAACCATCATGGTATTGACCGGCTGCCTCAATATGGAGCAGGCCTATCGTGCGATCGACTGGCGAGCTATCTTCCTGATTGCCGGCATGCTGCCGCTCGGCACGGCTATGCAGGATACAGGCGCAGCTACCTATCTTGCCGATCAGGTCATGGAGCTGCTCGGTGAGGCAGGACCATGGCCCGTGATCATGGGCCTTTACATCCTGACGGCGATGGCGACGATGATCATCCCAACCGCAGCACTGGTCGTCCTGATGTCCCCGATCGTCCTGTCCGCCATGTCCGACATGGGCCTGGCGCCTGAGACCGCAATGATGGCCGTTGCCATGGCGGCCTCCGCCAGCTTCACCAGCCCGATTTCGCACCCGGCCAATATCCTTGTCATGGGACCGGGCGGATACCGGTTTGTCGATTACCTGAAAGTCGGCGTGCCGCTGACCATCGTCGTCTTCATAACTGTGATGGTGCTACTGCCGATCCTCTGGCCGTTGGCGCCAGCGGTATAGACACGCAAAGCGGCAACGCCAGTAACCCACCAAGGAGCGTCGCAGTTGACCACCAGAATCGTTATAGCAGGAGCCGGACATGCCGCGGGCCAGGTCGTTGCGACGCTGCGTCATGAGAAGTTCAAAGGAAAGATCGTCCTGATAGGTGACGAACCCTATCTGCCCTACCAGCGCCCACCGCTATCGAAGAAGTTTCTCGCCGGCGAAATGCCTGCCGATCGACTGTTCCTGAAACCCGCCAGCTTCTATGAAGATCCGCAGATAGAGTTGCGGCTGGATACGACGGTCACTTCCATCGATCGTACAGCCGGTTCACTGACCATCGAGGGCGGCGATGCCGTCGCCTACGACAAACTCATTCTTGCACTGGGTTCGCGTGCGAGACCTCTGGCCGTCGATGGGACCGATCTAAAGCACGTTCACTACCTGCGCGGCATCGCTGACGTTGAGGCAATTCGTGCGGAGTTCGAGGCCGGGCGGCGGCTGGTCATCGTCGGGGGAGGATACATCGGGCTTGAAGTTGCCGCCGTCGCGCGCAAGCTCGGCCTGGACGTAACCGTCGTGGAGATGGCTGATCGCGTCATGAGCCGGGTTGTCTCTCCCGAGATATCGGATTTCTATCAGATCGAGCATACCAACCAGGGCGTCAAATTCCGGCTTTCGACCAAGGTCAGGGCATTGCGAGGCAAGAAGCGCGTCAAGCAGGTGGTGCTGGACAACGATGAAGAAATCCGCGCCGACCTTGTCATTATCGGAGCGGGTATCCTGCCCAACACCCAACTAGCCCGGGAAGCCGGTCTCGACGTAGCGGATGGCATTGTTGTTGATGACCGCTGCCAGACCAGCGACCCAGACATCTTTGCCGTGGGCGACTGCACCTCACACCCGAACGATATCTATGACCGCTATCTGCGCCTGGAGTCAGTCCACAATGCCCTTGAACAAGCCAAAACCGCCGCAAACAACATTTGCGGCAAGGAAACCCACTACTGTGATGTGCCGTGGTTCTGGTCAGATCAGTTTGATCTGAAGCTGCAGATTGCCGGCCTTTCCGACGGCTACGACGATATTGTGATCCGTGGCAATCCGGCGGAGCGTTCTTTCGCTTGCCTGTATCTCAGGAAGGGGCGCTTGATTGCCGTTGACGCCGTCAATGCGCCCAGGGACTTCATGCAGTCCAAAGCGCTGATTGCGGCACAGGTGATTATTCCGTCACAGCAACTCGCCGATCCCGACAATTCACTGAAGGAGCTTGGCGCCGCCTATTGATGGCTGCGACGGGTCATTCGACGGCCGATATGGTCTCCGCCTCAACGAAGCTATCGGGCAACTCGATCAGAAGTCGGCCGCCGGCAGAAATCGGCCCCTGGTCGGCGGAGTACGCCTCTGCGGACAGAGATTCCACACCCTCCGTCGTGAGGCCACGAAACGAGCCGCTTCCGCCCGTGACCAGCGCGGTACCCAGGACCCCGGGACCAGCCGTGAGATCTCCGTTCCATTTACCTTTCCAGTTGTTGGCGCCGTTTCGATAGGCAGGCCAACCCACATCACGCAGGAACGTCCAGTAATTTTCAGACTGCTGGAAGAAAAGGCTGCCACGGTCAGGCAGATACACATACCAGACACTGTCGACCAACGCGTCACCCTTCAGTAACCGGGTTCGCTCAGACAAGGACGAAAGCTTCACACCAATTCCGGCCGTCTGGCCGCGCGCATCGCGCATTATTGTCGCCATCGCCTGGGTCTTGCGAATGGGCGCCTCCCAGAGCTGCTGGACTTTCGACGGTTGCGGCTTCTGTAACGAATTACCGTCGTTCGTGAATACGATCGCGTTGGCCGGAACTGCCGAGAAATTCAACGCAAAAACTTCAGCATCGCTGACGGCCAGCGGACTTATTCCACGATCTGCCATGAAAGGGTTGTAGATCATCGCCAGAACGAACAGCGCCGTACCTGTGAGAATGCCGAGCAAGAGTGCGATCAGAAACTTCATCAGGTTTCTTCCTGGAAACCAACGAACGCCGTGACCAGCTCGATGCGGCCAACAGGGGCATCCTCTTCGCCAGATGAGTTCCGAACCCAACGTTCGGTCATGCCGCCGCCCAGCCGGGCGAATTCGCGCGAGCCAGAGAGAAGCTCACCCTGACGATAGCCACCCGCTAGCGCTTCCGGATGCATGTTCACATAAACGGAACCACGAGCCGGAAGGTGCAGGACCCAATCAATTAATTCTACGGACCCGTCCCTGGCCGCTGTTCTCGAGGCCACGCCAATGACCGTGTCCCTTTCGTTGCGAATCTTGAACAGTTCGACGCGGACATCCTGGAGCACCTCATCAGTGGGCCACTCCATTCCCGGCGGCAGCGGTTTCTTCTGGCCCGGAGCGCCAACCATAATCCGGTCCATCGGCACGTTTACATGGAACGACTCCACGTTGCCGCCATTGGGAGCCACCGAAACGATCGATGTCTCACGATGCTGGTCGACGACCGGGTACAGATAGAGCCCGGCTGCAGCACCTGCAATTCCCAGCACGATTCCAACGATGAACGTCTTAAGCAAAACAACTCCAACTGGCGCCTTTCGGGCGCGCTTCGTACAGATAATTGCCAAGTTTAGTTAAATTGAAGGGAACGTCACACCGAATCAGACGATTTTTGTGACGGAACGCACAACAATGGAACATCCGCTGGCAGCCGGGGATCGACGGCCGGGACCTGACAACCTTCCACGATCCTGAAAAGCGCCGTTACAATCCGATAGTCGGGCTCGCCTGGGAACAGGAACGAATAACAATGACAACGCCAATCTGCCTTTGGTCAGGCCCCCGCAACGTTTCTACTGCGCTGATGTACAGCTTCGCACAGCGCAGCGATATCAGCGTCGTCGACGAACCGCTCTACGGCCACTATTTGCGTACCACTGGCGCGAGGCACCCGGCTCACGATGAAGTCATGGCCGCCATGAACTGCAATGGTGAAGTCGTCATGCGCGCAATTATCGAGCGGCAAACGGTGCAGCCGTCGCCCCGCCTGTTCCTGAAGCACATGGCACACCACCTCGTCGACCTCGACCTCGGGTTTCTGCATCAAACCACCAATATCTTCCTGATCAGGGACCCGCGGGACATGTTGCCCTCGCTGACGGTGCAGCTGCCGCACGCCTCTCTGACGGACACTGGACTGAAGCGTCAGTGGAAACTCTTCGAGGAACTCCGGAATACCGGTCAGACACCGGCTATTCTCGATTCAAGGCTGTTGCTATCGGACCCCGCGGCGATTCTCCAGCAACTTTGTAACCACCTTGGTCTCAATTTCGATACCTGTATGCTGCGTTGGGAAGCGGGCGCACGACCTGAAGACGGCGTCTGGGCGCCACACTGGTACCATGCCGTGCATCAAAGCACAGGGTTCGCGCCGTACCGTCCGAAAAAAGACTTTCCGAATGCACTGCTTGGGCTGCTTCAGGAATGCCGGCCGTGGTATGACCGCCTGTTCGAACATGCCATTGGCAACAGCACGAAAGGAGATTAGCGGGTGAATGCACCAGATTCTCGTAACGCGGACATTCTCGTTAGCATTAACGGACAGCTAAAGCCGCGGGCGGACGCACGCGTCTCTGTATTCGACAGTGTAGTTCAGGGCGGTGATGCCGTATGGGAAGGCCTGCGCGTCTATGACGGCCGAATAGCCGAGCTCGGCGGCCACCTGGCGCGGCTGCAGGAATCAGCGAAGGCACTCGCCTTCGCAGAAGTGCCATCCTCCGAGGATGTGCGTGCAGCGATCTTCGAGACTCTTGAAGCAAACGGCATGCGGGACAATGCCCACATTCGTCTCACGCTGACGCGCGGCGAGAAGAATACATCCGGAATGAACCCGCGCTTCAACCAATCAGGCTGCACGTTAATCGTTTTGGCGGAGTGGAAGCCACCCGTCTACTCCGACGCCGGGATCCGCGTGGTTACCGCGTCGACCAGGCGCAACACGCCGCAGTGCCTCGACTCAAAGATCCATCACAACAACCTGCTGAATAACATCCTTGCGTCGATAGAGGCGAATGTGGCGGGCGTTGACAGCGCCATCATGCTTGACGTCCATGGATTCGTATCGGAGACCAATGACACGAACCTTTTCCTGGTGAAAAACGGCGTTGTACTCACGCCTCATGCCGACAGCTGTCTGCCGGGTCTTACGCGCAACATGATTTTGACGATCTGTAGCGAACAGGAGATCGCCGCGACCGAACGCAACGTATCGCTAACCGAGGTCTACAACGCGGACGAAGTGTTCACCAGCGGCACGATGGGGGAATTGACACCGGTACTGGAGGCCGACGGTCGAACGATAGCCGACGGCACCGTCGGTCCCGTGACCGCTCGCCTGCAGCAACTGCACCGTCGCTTTGCCTACGAGCACGGCGAACCTCTGCCATTCTGATCAACAATTCCTGAAGTAGCGCTGCAGGTATTCATCGAGGCTAATTTCATCCGAAGCCTCAATGGTTTGCTGGCGCAAAATGGAGTCAGCAACCTCCTTCCTGAAGACCTGGTCGCGCGCATCGTCGAGCGCCGTAATTGCGCCAAAATAGTCGCTATGGCTCCGGGCCAGCGACAGTGAATATTCAAAGAAGCTGCTTCGCGTTTCCTCAAGATCGGCAAGCACTCGAGCTGACGGAGTCTCCTCGACGTTTGCGACCAGTTCCTGCATCAGCCGAACAGACTGCGCGTAACTGTCGCTCTTTTCGCAACCATCGATGACCTCTGCGACAGCCAGGACTTTGGACAAGATTTCGTCTGCCCAGGACGCAACGGTCACTGCCTTCCCGTCCCTCATCAGTCGAAATTCGGGATCGCGCCCGCGCTTCGCAGCACCCGTATGGTTGCTGTTGATTTCTTCAAGAGACTTATCATTCAGCTTCGGGCTGTCCTCGAGCGCACAGTAGATGAGGAGCGCCTCAATGAAGCGCATGGTGTTCTGATTGATCCCTGCCGGATCAAATGGATTGATATCAAGTGAGCGGATTTCGACGTATTCGATGCCATCACGGCGAAGCGCGGCTGTCGGCTGTTCTCCGGATCTGGCGACCCGCTTCGGCCTGACCGGCGAGTAGTATTCGTTCTCGATTTGCAGCAGGTTCGCGTTGAGCTGCCTGTACTCATCGTCCACCTTTACACCGATTTCTTCGTAGCTTGGCTCCGGCGTGCAGATAGCGCTACTCAGGTCTCGAACATATTCGTCCAGACTGTTCAACGAGATATTGATTCTCGACTGGTTTTTGTTGCTGTAACCGAGATCGCTCATACGCAACGAGGTGGCGTAGGGCTCAAAATAGGAATCGGCGTTGAGCGACTTCAGGCTCGCGCTGGCAGCGCCTGAAAAAGATTTGCACAAGGCTGGAGAGGAACCGAACAGGTAAAGCACAAGCCAACCGAAGCGACGAAAGTTCCTGATAAGTCCAAGGTACTGATCCGACCTGAATGCTTCGATAGTCAAATCAGAATCCAGAACCTCCCGATACACGGGCCAGAAAACCTCCGGCAGCGAATAGTTGAAATGCACGCCTGCAATAACCTGCATCTGCCGGCCGTAGCGATAGCCGAGCCCGCGTCGATAGACGGTCTTCATTCGCCCGACATTCGAGGTGCCGTACTGCGCCAGCGGGATGTCATCATCATCCGGGATCAGGCACGGCATGCTGGCCGGCCAGAGCATTTCGTCACCGAGTTGCGAGTACGTAAACTGGTGGATATCGCAGATACACTGCAGCGCTTCCCAGGTCGTCGGAAACGCCGGTGTTACGAACTCTAACAGGGCCTCGGAGAAGTCGGTCGTGACGTATCGATTGGTCAGCGCAGACCCCAGTCTGACCGGGTGGGGACGCGTCGAAAGCGAACCGTCAGCGGCCACTCTTAGCGATTCTTTTTCGACCCCCTTCAGGCCACCGTGTAGCGCATCGCTGTTTGCAGCAACAATTGCCGCCAAGCGCTTTTCAAATCGCTGCTTCAAATCCTGTCCTTTGGAATTAACGCCCGCCCGGCGCTCGCTGACTGTTTTACCATAACTGTACCTCTCGCGCGTGACCTCGGCCAATATCCCGTTTGTCCTCTGGCAGTGCAGAGATCAGCACACTTTTTGATTCCCCCGGGGGTGGGTTACCGCCTTTGCGGAAGGACTATTCAGCGCTTTTGCGACGATGCAACAGAACACGCCATAGAATTCCGCTATTCGCGTTAACAAAACGTCGCAACTCCCGGTACTATTCACCCTCAACGATCGAACACACGACTCGGAGCATTGGGCATGAACGAGACAAAGCGTCGACGCGTGCGCGACCGCGCGTCGGGAGCGGCAACGCTGATCAACGAAGGCTGCAAGATTACGGGGCTTATTGGTGGCAACGGCGATTTCCTGATCAACGGCGAGGTCGACGGCGACTGTGATATCAGCGGTACCGTGACATTGGCCAATGACGGTCGCTGGCGCGGAACGATCAAAGCCGATGCCGTTGTTGTCTCAGGACACCTGGAGGGCGATATTGTAGCCCTTGGTAAAGTCGAGATCACGGCTGCCGCGAGAATTGTCGGCACGGTCAGCGGCGAAGCTATCGCTGTCGCGGAAGGCGCCGTTGTTGAAGGTGTCATGCAGACAACCGGCCAGTCGGACCCCCTGGAATTCGTCGAAAAGCGCGATCTGGACGAATAGCCCAGCCTCCAAATTACCGTTCTGTCCTGCCGTTCCGGCTTGCCCCCAACTGACGAAAAATAGTCCACCCCGGAAAATTCTCTCCCTTCGGCCCCGAATGCTACACTGGCATCGTCTTATTAGCCGAAAAATAAATAGAAAATGATCGGCAAGAAATTTCCGCGAGTCTGGATATTGGCGGTGGCACTGAGCGTTGCCGCTGCGGGCATTATGCTGTCAATGTTCTATGGCCAGTATCGGTGGCTCGCCGACGAAATAGTGACGGCGAGTTCGGATCAACACTACGCGTTGATGCAAGGTGGTTTCGAGCGCCGTGCACGCGCCAGGATTCGCAACCTCGCAGAGAACTTGTCGGCGAGAGATGTAACGGACGATAGCACTGCGATCAAGGACCTCCTGGATCGCGCCGTGGAGTCCGGAGACGGCCTGACTGGACTGCAGTTCACTCTCGCGTCCGGCGAAGCACTGAGCAGTGGTGAACCCGTGTCCGATCTGGACTCGCGTGATGTGGTCTGGTCGGACGATCAACTGCTGATTCCCTATCCCGTCACCAACAATGAAGCAAGAGTCGGCTACCTGAGCGGTGTTTTCAGCCTGCAGGAGCTGCACGATGACTACGCGTCATTCGGTGAACAGTTGATGACCACCGAAATCCAGAGTCGCCACAAGAGCTATGCATGGATAGTCGGCGGCACACTGGCCGTGCTGATATTGTGCGGCGCCATCGTATGGCTATTCTTCAGTAATCAGTCACGACGCATCGAGCGGCTGAAAATTCAGGCTGAGAAATTTAGTGACGCCGATTTCGGCGAGCCGTTACAAGAATCTCGCGATGACGAACTGGGGGAGCTGGCCGCCGTCTTCAACGATATGCGCGAGCGATTGCGGAACACGACGATCTCACGTGACTACGTCGATACGATTCTCTCGGGCATGAACGAGGCGATCATTGTTACGGCTGATGATGGCAAGATTCAGCGTATCAATGCCGCCACGACACACCTCCTGGGTTTCGAGGACGACGAACTTATTGGTACATCCATTGATGTCCTGGTCGATACCAGCAAGGGCAGTTCTCTGGCCGATCCGACACCATCGGGTTTGCCGAAAGAGGCCTCGTTCGAATCCAAGTTCGGCGAGTCAATTCCAGTATCCTACACCTGCTCGGTCATCGACGGCAGCGATGGCAAGACGATCAATCGAATCTATGCGGCGCAGAACATTACGGAGCGCCGGCGGGCGGAAAAGCGGATCCGCTACCTGGCACGTATCGATGCGCTCACCAAGATACCGAATCGCATGCAGTTTCAACACCTGTTGCAACGCAGCATCGCGCGTGCCCGCAGGGCCCGTAACCCGCTTTGCCTTTTCTATGTTGACATCGATGACTTTAAGGAAATTAACGACACATTTGGACACCTTGCCGGCGATACGACGCTTGAAACGGTAGCGGAGCGATTGGCAGCCGCCTTGCCAGAGCACTCCATAATCGGCCGCCTCGCTGGTGATGAGTTCGCCGTCATGGTCGATCGCCTCGGTCCGAGCGGCGACGGTCTGAAGGCGACGCGCAAACTCGCACAAACCCTGCTCAATCGCCTGTCCGATCCCTTCTTCGTGCAAGGACACGAGGTATTTATGACGGCGAGCATGGGCGTCGCCTATTATCCAGAAGACGCGGTGAACGTAATCGATTTGATACGTAACGCCGACGCAGCCCTGTACCACGCGAAAAAGAACGGCGGCAACGCCTTTTCTTTTTACGAACCACGGATGAATGAGGCTTCAGTCGACAGGCTGATGACCAAGAGCAAACTGAAACGTTCGTTCGAACGCGATGAATTGCTCGTCCACTACCAACCCAAGTACAACTTGCAGACCGGCGAAGTATTTGGTGCGGAAGCGCTGGTCCGCTGGGAGCTGCCCGAACGCGGCCTGATTCTGCCGTCAGATTTCATCCCGATCGCCGAGGAATCCAGCCTTATCATTGAAATTGGCGAGTGGGTCCTGGACAAGGTATGCGAGGACTTCCGCATCTGGCAGAAAAGGGTGTCTTCACCCGGTCGCGTCTCGGTGAATCTGTCATTGAAACAGCTGCGGCAGCTAAACTTCATCAACCGAATCCGATCGATATTGCGTGGCCACGAGATCTCGCCAACGTCGCTCGAGCTGGAGATTACGGAAACGACCTTGATGGAGAACCCCACCCGAACGATCAAGTTGCTGGATCAGCTATATGGATTGGGCCTGCACCTCGCGATCGACGATTTTGGCACCGGCTACTCTTCATTGAGCGCATTGCAGCAATTTCCGATAAGCACATTGAAGATAGACAAGTCCTTTGTCCGGCATATCGCAACGAATCCGGACGATGCGACTATCGTAGATACCATCATACAAATGGGGCGAAACCTTGAATTGGACGTCGTTGCCGAGGGCGTAGAGGAAGAAGAGCAGCTCGTCTTTCTCCAGGAGCATGGTTGTACTTATGCCCAGGGACTGCTCTTTGGCGAGCCGATGAGTGCCGACAACTACCTTGAACTGCAATTGGCCCAGGCCGACGGAACGGACTCGTTTCGCGCACTTTTCGCCTGATTTAACCGCTCGTCATCGGCTTCGATCGCGGCTACTCAACGCCGGAAATATCAGCCGCAAGCCTCTGTTTTTAATTTCTTTTTGCACGACCATAAGGGCGCTTTGAAATGCGCATTTGTCTTGCACCGAATCCGCAAGACCCGGTAGAGTTATTGTCTTGCTGGCCTTATCAAGTAGACCCTATGAACATGACTGAAAATATTCTTCTTTCTGCGCTTATTTTCTTGAGCACATCTGCCGCGTTCGCTTGTGATTACCCGCATCGTGCCGACGTCCCCGATGGTACGACAGCCACCAAGGAACAGATGATTGAAGGCCAGCGCGGCATCAAGGCCTATATGAGTGCGATGGATGAGTACCTGTCCTGTATAGAGGTAGCTGAGCAAGAGACGATCGCGGGGGCGGACGACATCAACGAAGCTACCAAGCAACAGCGCATTGAAATGTTTAACAAGAAATATAACGCCGCTGTAGATGAAATGAATCTCGTAGCAGAAGAATTCAACATGCAGGTTCGTGCTTACAAGGAGCGCGATCAGTAGCCGCTTGATTCCAGCCCGGGAAACTGAAAACGCCCGTCGTCAGACGGGCGTTTTCGTTGGGGCACCGGTGCTGGCGGAGACGCTATTCCAGTTTGCTGATTTCACGACTTAGATCGTATTTATTCTCGGTCACAATACGCTCGAGGACACGGATGCGCTCCTCCAGTCGCTCAATCTGGGCAAGTGTTTCCTCGAGTTCGGGATCCTGTGATGCCCGTTCCTCGTTCTTTATCTTCATATATTTCTGAATGGTCTGCGCCGTGAAAACGATCGCAACGATGCAGACGACGTAAAAGAGTGTGTTCATTGACAGGCCCCTTTGCTAATTCTTTTCATCAAAGTTTTCGAAATTCCTGTTCCAGCTGAAACCGTGGGGACGTTACCTGTTTCTCAAGTTCCGCAAGGCGTTTGTCCAGAGAGCTGTAGCGTTCGCGCACGTCCTTGATGCTCGGTCCGGACACCGTTCTGTCGGATGCTTCACGCGATTCGGCGCGCCGCTCTTCACGACGTCCCGCTCTGCGCCTGGATCGACGCGCTCCCCAACCACACCTCGCCCCGCCGACCCGGCCGGAGTCGCCGCGCGATTCTGCCGGGATCAGAAAAACCATCGCAAGATAGCCGAATACGGCAAACGGCATTGCCATAAAAAACGCAACTATAGCGAGAAATCTCGTCACCCTGAGGTTCAGCCCAAAGTAGCCGGCGAGTCCGGCGCAAACGCCACCGAGCACCGCACGATCGGCATCCCGATACAAGCGTCCCCCGGATGTTTCGCTATACGCACTCATGAGCGCCTCCAATGATCGCTACGATAGGTTCGCCAGAAGTCATACTCCGTCCGTCGCCCTGAATAGACAAGCGGCTTTTCCTTTATCAGCAACGTTGCTGCCAGGTAGATCGCGGCTGTAAGCCAGAAGAACAACAGCAGGCTGATAACCGCGATTACTCTTACGGTGCCAAGTCGGAAATTGAAGCGGTCCGCCAAACCCGCACAGACGCCGGAAACCCAGCCGTTTTCACGGTCGCGGTAAAAGCCCCGCAGCGGTCCGTGGTCCGTATCCCATGTTCCTCGACTCATTCTTAGCTCCTCGCAAAAGCTCCTGTTACCCGGCCTCAGCGTTTCGATTCCTCTCTGCCGCGACGCGCTCCTTCAGCTCGTCCAGCTCCTTATTCACCGATTCCTCAGCCTCAAGACCCGCAAATTCATGGTTGAGGTCTTTCGGTAACCCAAGATCATAGGCCTCGACACGACCTTCCACGTCGTCGATACGGCGGGTATATGCCTCGAATCGAACCATCGCGTCGTCGATCTTGTAATCGTGTATTTTCTTGCGCGCCGCCAGTCGGCTATTTGCCGTCTTGTGGCGTGCCAGGAGCGCCTTCTGGCGTGTCTTGGCATCCTCGAGCTTGCTTTCGAGGCGCGCAATATCCTCATTCAGTTTGGCAAGCCCATCGTCGACGGCGAGGTAGTCCTCCTTGAGCACATCGACAGCGCCCGATACCCGGGACTTTTCGATCAGGGCTGCCTTCGCAAGATCCTCGCGCTCCTTGCGCATCGCCAGCTCCGCCCGGTCATTCCAGTCAGCCGTTTCGCGATCGAGCTTCTCGATCTTGCGATTCAGGTCTTTCTTGTCTGCGATCGACCGTGCCGCCGCAGAACGAACCTCGACCAGCGTGTCCTCCATCTCCTGGATCATCAAGCGGACGATCTTCTCCGGATCCTCGGCTTTATCGAGAATGGCGTTGATATTCGAGTTCACGATGTCGCTGAATCTCGTGAATATGCCCATGACTCTGTCCTCTTTTCGTGTGAATCCTGCTTATAAGCGTTGCAGCATTCGTGCCAAGCATGTGGATACAAGCTAAGTGGCTGTTTGTTAGACGATAAATATGACAAGCCCATTGGCCCGCTACCACAACTCAGAAATAGTGATTTTTCACCATTATCTGGCTATTTTCACTAACTTATGGCCTAATCAACCAATGTCTTCAGCTCCCGAAACACAACAGATCATCGGCGAAGCACCGGCTTTCCTGGAGATGCTCGAACACGTCTCCAGGGCAGCAACCCTGTCGAAGCCGGTGTTGGTAGTCGGCGAGCGCGGTACCGGCAAGGAATTAATTGCATCCCGCCTTCATTTCCTTTCGGATCGCTGGGAACAGAGCGTCGTCAAGGTCAACTGTGCAGCACTAACGGAGAGCATTCTCGAGTCTGAGCTTTTTGGGCATGAGGCCGGGGCCTTCACCGGTGCGGCAAAGACGCACATCGGACACTTCGAACGAGCAGACGGCGGCACCTTGATACTCGACGAACTGGCTACGATATCGCTCAGGATGCAGGAGAAGATCCTGCGCACGATCGAGTACGGCGAAGTTCAGCGAGTTGGCGGAAATGAAACGTTGAGAGTGGACGTGCGCATTGTTGGCTCGACGAACGCCGACCTGCAGTCGCTCGCCGCCGAAGGACGATTTCGAAAAGACCTGCTTGATCGACTTGCTTTCGACGTCATCACCGTCCCTCCGCTCAGGGAGCGGGTCGAGGATATTCTGCCTCTCGCCAATGCTTTCGCGATTCACATGGCGAGCGAACTGAAGTGGAGCTACTTCCCCGGCTTTAGTCCGCGGGCGTCCTCTGCGCTACTGCGAAATCAGTGGCCGGGCAACGTTCGTGAATTGAAAAACACGATCGAACGCAGCGTCTATCGCGCCGAGGATCCGGAACAGCCGATTTCGAATATTGCGCTGGACCCGTTCGATTCGCCATTCAGAATGACGCAAAGCGAGTCGATCCAGCCAGGGGCTGGCGCCACAAAGCGTCGCAGCTTCTTGCTTCCGACCGACCTCAAACAAAGACTGGTGGATATGGAAACGGAACTGCTGCGAGCGGCCCTGGAAAAAGCGCGCTTTAACCAACGATTGGCGGCCGACCTTCTCGGCCTGGGTTACCACCAGTTTCGGGGCAAGCTCCGTAAGTTCGAAATTCGCAGCAAACCCTGATCCGGGCCGGTCACAGCCGCGAGATTGTCGACCCAAGACAGAGGGGCGCCTAACTCTCGTCGCGATAGCGGCGCACATAGATCGCCGCCGTCACGAACAGGCCACAGACGATCACGCCCGCCCACATCGCCGGGCTGGTCAGGAACTGAACGACATCGAGATGCTCCAGCAGGCTGATGCTGTCGATGCCGGCGCGCCAATGCTCTTCTTCAAAAAATGTCTCGAAGTCCAGCGCCCTGAACAACGGCATGGCATCACCGCGATCCAGCACGGCACTGGCGAAGAAGCGCGTGCGCAGGAAAATCCATTCCAGTAGCGGTACCAGGATCAACGGCATGAATGCCATCAGCAGCGGCGCGCGCTTGGTCCAGGCCGATACGAACAGGAACCACCCGATGAAGGGTGACATCCAGATACCGGATGCGATGAGAACAATGAACGCCGTCAGCCAGTTGTCGAGTATTGGCACCGAGCCCCAAATCAACAGGCCCGCATCGCCGCCCTTCATCGATACCCAGGCGCTGGTGATGATGAGATTGACCAGGTGGGTTGCGATGATGCCAAGCGCCGCGACGACCGGCAGAACGAAGACTGCCGTCAGCAGCTTCGAAAGCACCGTTTCGGCGTCGGTGATGGGCAGAGACCGCCAGAACAGTATGCTCTTGTCTTTGCGTTCGCCGTACAGCGAGTCGAGACAATAAAACACGGTCAGAATTGCGAGGCCGACAAGGAACAACCAGGAAGTGCCCACGAAGAACGCCGTCAGTGCGGCTTTTCGCTCACCCTCCCCGGCCAGGTTCGAGGCTCCGAAGATCGCGATATCAAGCTCTTTGGCAAAGCCCGACGCAAATACGAGCATCGCCAGTACGCTGAGAGAAACGATGCTTCCGATCGCGACGGGCGTCACGTAGATCGATCGATGTTCCCAGATCTCGCGTTTAATCAATGCCAGTTGATTAGCGATCATTTGCGCGCACCCTTTACCTTTGCGACAAACAAGTCGGCAACCGACGGTGTTCGAAGCTCACCGAGACCCTCAAGGTTCTCGCGGTTTACTCCTTCGAATAGCAGCACGGATTTGCCGAACATTTCGTGTTCGGCGATCGGCCCCAGCCCTTTCGCCTTGACCGCGTTCTCGCCAGATGTCAGCAGTTCTACGTAGGTGTCTGGCAGTTCATCCATCGGCTTATCGAGAAGAATCCTGCCGTCGTCGATAAACATGATGTCGGTCAACAGATTTTCGATCTCTTCGACCTGGTGAGTCGTGATCAGAATGGTGCGTTGCTCGTCGAAGTAGTCATTCAGAAGATTGCCGTAGAACTCTTTGCGAAAAATAATATCGAGCCCCAGGGTCGGCTCATCAAGAACCAGCAACTTCGCGTCGATAGCCATAATGATGGACAGGTGTAATTGCGTCACCATGCCCTTGGAAAGCTCGCGAACCCTGGCATCTGATCGGACCTTGGTCTGGCTCAGAAAGCTCTCCGCACGTTCTCGCGAAAAGTTTGGATGAACAGCCTCGACGAAGTCGAGAAGCTGGGTAACGCGTATCCAGCGAGGCAGCACGGCAACGTCGGCTATAAAACAAATGTTCTTCAGGAGTTCCTTGCGCTGCCGGAATGGATCCAGCCCCATCACAGAAAGCTCGCCGTCAAAGTCCGTCAACCCGAGCACTGCCTTGAGCAGGGTCGTCTTGCCGGCGCCATTAGGTCCGATCAAGCCAAGAATCTTGCCCTGCTCTATCTCGAAGCTAACGTTATCGACCGCGCGAACGGCGCCGAAGTGCTTGGAAACGCCGCGAGCATTGACAAGGCTAGTCATTCTTATCTCCCGCTTCTTTTGTTGTTGGGATGGAGCGCAGCAGGTCGGCTTCATCGAGTCCAAGTCGCTCGATAGTCGAACGGACTTTCGGCCACTCCTTCTCCAGGAAGCGCTGTCTTTCAGCTTTGAGGAGATTGGTGCGAGCGCCGTCATTGATGAACATGCCGCGGCCGCGCTTTTTCTCCACCAGCCCCTCGTCGACAAGTTCCTGGTAGCCCTTCAGCACCGTGAGCGGATTGAGGCGATACTCGGCGGCTACGTTGCGCACCGAGGGCAAAGCGTCACCATCGCCGAGAACGCCTTCAAGGATCATCGCAACGACGCGATCGCGCAGCTGGCGATAGATCGGCTGATCTTCATCCCATTTTGGGTCCATTGAATATCGCTTCCTGATTCTTGCTAAGTGCGTTGCCGATAACCTGGACGTCCGCCGTTCTCACCTGTCCGGTGAATACAGGCCTGCCGCCGGTCTAATTGCCCTGGATACGGAAACGGCCAAAGTGCGCCATGGTATCGATCGAGACGGTCAGAACCTTGCCGTTGAAATGCCCCTCGATAGTTGCTGTGAAAGGCATGTCTGACGAGTCCAGGCCCTCTGTTTGCTCCATTGCCGTCCCGCCCTGACATCCTCTTGAATCGTCGCGTCGGCCTGGCTTGCCACCAGTGCCATGACTAACAACAGCATCATTGTCAGGCCGATTATCTCGTTGCTATGCGTAATTCGTTCGAACATCGTCGGTCTCCCGGATCTTTCTCTTCGCCTGCCGATCAACTTAGTGATCTGGTGTTATAGTCAACTATAACACTAAGAAGATGCATTGCAAGCTTTTTTGAGGCTCCTGGTAACCCCGCCGGTCGAAATCCCGCGTTTACAGTAAATCATAAGGGACGAAACACGATGGCGGCGAACCCAGAATCGGTGGCAGGACCGGCAAAGACACTTTTCAGCAGTGTGAGCCTCGCCTATGCTCCCGTAATGGGGCACATACCCGACGACAGCGCGCTGATGTTGCGCTACAAAGACGGCGACACAGCGGCGTTCGAGACCCTCTATCGACGGCATACCGATCCCTTGTATCGGTATCTCCTGAGGCTCTGTCGCCATAGGGACACCGCCGAAGACATATTCCAGGATGTCTGGGGGAAAATCGTCAAGTCGCGCGCCAGCTACCGGCCGACTGCTAAATTCACGACATTCCTGTACCGCGTTGCGCACAACTGTTTCATCGATCATGTGCGCCGCAACAAACGCCATTCGAATAACACCGAGATGGAGGTGGAACTGCACGCTCATCCGGGCGAGACGCTGGAAACAGCAACAGAGCGCAGCCTGGCGAAGGAGCGACTGGCAAAGGCCCTGTTCGATCTGCCCGATGAGCAACGCGATGCATTCCTGCTTCATGAAGAAGCGTGTCTCAGCATTGACGAAATAGCGATGGTCACCGGTATAAACCGAGAAACCGCCAAAAGTCGATTGCGCTACGCGGTAAAGAAACTGCGCGCAGCGATCGACGAAAAGCCGGAGCGATTATGAATAACCAGCCAGAAAATCGCGTTCAGGATTCGCGCGTTACGGAAACCTACCGGGCGCTGGCCGACGAGCGTACGCCGAATCATTTGACTGAGCAGGTGCTGAAGCTGGCAGCTGACGTCCGCACGCCTTACGCGCGGGCGCGGGCCTGGATGCGCCCCGCCGCCTGGGCGGCAACCGTAGGTCTAAGCCTCGCGATCGTCCTCGAGATGACGCAATTACCGTCGTCGGACCCGGATTACGTGAGCAATTCGCCCGCCGCTGACAGCGATGCGCCCGGGAATCGCCATACCCGGAACGACGATGCCCGGAACGACGATGTTGCCCTGCCTGCACGAAGCTTTGAGGCCGAGTCGTCGGTACCCGTATCGACAACGCAAAAAGATACTGCCGCCGAAGCAAAGCGAAAGCGCGCCACAACGCAGGCTCCGCTTGCTCCGGAAACGCCGTCGAAAGAGGAATTCGCGCCGCGTGTAGAGAAAGTGATGCAAGAGGCGGAAGCACTGGCGAGAGCCAGGGCAGGATCAGATACAGGTTCCGTCGGAGCCCTTGCTGTGGCCGATGCCCCCGCTGCTGAAACCCAGCTCACCGAGCAAATGTCGACTGATCTCGCTGCGGCCCACCGCGATGCGACAGACAGGCTCGCGGCAAAGCAGGTCTCCCAGGAGGCTCGGAGCGCAGCCGATTCCTTCGCTGCGATTAGCGCCGCAGCAAACTCCGATCAGGCGTGCCCCGAACCCGAGCGTGAGACGGCCGACGCCTGGCTGGCCTGCATACAGGAGCTCAGGGAAAGCGGGCGGGACGAACAGGCAGACGAGGAATACGAGGAATTTCGACAGGTATATCCTGAATTCGACGATTCAGTCACCGATAAGTAGTCAACACCAGTGTCTGATAGCTGCGCCGATGCTAAAATCGGCTGGCAATCCGCGCATCCAGAATCAGGAAACCAACCATGAAATCACCCGTTCGCGTCACTATTACTGGCGCCGCCGGCCAGATCGGCTATCAGCTCGCCTTCAGAATCGCATCCGGCCAAATGCTGGGCCCGGACCAGCCTGTCATATTGCAGCTCCTGGAGATTCCGCCCGCACTACCCGCATTGAACGGCGTAGTTATGGAACTCAACGATTGTGCGTTTGCAACGCTCGCTGGGATCGTCGCAACGGATGACGCGAACACCGCGTTCAAAGACGCGACTACGCCCTGCTGGTAGGCGCACGTCCTCGCGGTCCCGGCATGGAGCGCAAGGACCTTTTGCAGGCCAATGCGGCGATCTTTTCAGTACAGGGAAAGGCGATGAATGATCATGCCAGTCGTGACATCCGCGTCCTCGTGGTCGGCAATCCGGCCAACACGAATGCCCTGATTGCACGCAGCAATGCTCCTGACATCGATCCGCGCAACTTCACGGCCATGACTCGGCTCGACCATAACCGTGCAAAGGCGCAGCTGGCCGCGAAAACCGGTAGCCATGTGAATGACATCCGCTGCCTGACGATCTGGGGCAATCATTCGGCGACGCAGTATCCCGACATCAATCATGCGAGCGTAAGCGGCCGGGCCGCGATGGAACTGGTCGATCAGTCCTGGCTTGGCGACGAGTTCATTCCCGTTGTGCAGCAACGCGGCGCGGCGATCATCGAGGCACGAGGCGCTTCGTCTGCCGCATCTGCAGCGTCGGCTGCTATCGACCACATGCACGACTGGGCGCTCGGCACGCCGGATGATGACTGGGTCAGCATGGCGATTCCGGCCGACGGTAGTTACGACATCGAGGCCGGCATCATCTATTCCTACCCCGTGCGTTGTCGCGACGGCCAGTACGAAATCGTGCAGGGACTTGCCATCGACGACTTCAGTCGTGATCGCATGGACAAGACCGAGGCCGAGCTTCGCGAGGAGCGTGCCGCGATCGAGGAACTGCTATAGAGTGTTTTCGGGCGTCGCCTTAAGGCGGCGCCGTTCAATGTTGACCCTGCGAGGTATACGACTTGTCCGGTTTTCTTGTTAGTCTGTTCTGGCTGCTGCTGTTCGTTGGCGGTGGAATCTATCTTGCCTACCAGCGTGTTGATCTGCGCACATCGACCATCGCGACGGCAATTGCGCTGCTCGCCTACTGGGTTTTTGGCGATGGTCACTTTCTCTGGAAGCTCCTCCTGACGCTGTTTTTCGGCCTGATGATCGTGCCGAACCTGATCGAGGTGCGACGCGAGAAAATCACCAAACCGCTGCTTGCGATCTATCGCAAGATGCTGCCGTCGATGTCGGATACCGAACGCGAAGCGCTGGAAGCCGGCAATGTCTGGTGGGATGGCGAGCTGTTCTCCGGCATGCCCGATTGGGACAAGCTGATGTCCTACCCTGCGCCGAAACTCTCGGATGAGGAACAGGCGTTTTTTGACGGCCCCTGCGAGGAACTCTGCAGGATGCTCGATGACTGGGCCATCTGTCATGAGCACGCCGACATGCCGAAAGAAGTGTGGGATTACATCATCGAGAAGAAATTCTTCGCCATGATCATTCCGAAGCAATACGGCGGCCTCGAATTTTCGGCCTATGCGAATGCGGCGGTCATCTCCAAGCTCGCCAGCCGCAGCGCGACAGCCTCGTCCACGGTCGGCGTGCCGAACTCGCTTGGGCCCGCCGAACTGTTGCTGCATTACGGCACTGAAGAACAGAAAGACCGCTACCTGCCGGGTCTCGCGGCCGGCACCGAGATTCCCTGTTTTGCGCTGACGTCTCCGCAGGCGGGATCGGACGCAGCGTCGCTCATCGACAGCGGCGTTGTCTGCAAAGGCACATGGAACGGCAAGACCATTACCGGCATACGCCTTAACTGGGACAAGCGCTACATTACGCTGGCACCCGTGGCCACGGTGTTGGGGCTGGCGTTCAAGCTCTACGATCCGGATCACCTTATCGGCGAGAAATCCGAATACGGCATTACGGCCGCGCTGATTCCCACCGATACGCCGGGAGTGGAGGTCGGGCGCCGTCATTACCCACTGTCCGTTGCCTTCCAGAACGGCCCCACGTCCGGCAAGGACGTCTTTGTTCCCCTCGATTACATCATCGGCGGCCCGGACATGGCCGGCAAAGGCTGGAAGATGCTCGTCGAGCTGCTGTCCGTCGGGCGCGCGATTACGTTGCCGTCGACGGCGTCCGGCGGTGGGCAGGCGGCTACTTATGCCACCGGTGCCTATGCCGTCATTCGGAAGCAGTTCAATACATCGATCGCCAACTTCGAAGGTGTCGGCGAAGCCATTGCGCGCATTGCCGGGCACACCTACATCATGAATGCGGCCGTCGCCGTTACGGCCGGCGCTATCGACCAGGGCGAAAAACCGGCGGTGCCATCTGCAATCCTCAAGTACCACTGCACGGAGCTTGGTCGTAAGACGGCCAATGACGCAATGGACGTGCACGGCGGCAAAGGCGTCATGATGGGGCCGAGCAACTACCTGGGTCGCGGCTACATGGCGACGCCGATAGCGATCACTGTAGAGGGCGCGAACATCCTCACTCGCAGCCTTATCATTTACGGTCAGGGCGCTATTCGCTGCCACCCGTTCGTGCTGCGGGAGCTGCACGCTGCGGCTGACGAAGATCAGGATCGCGGCCTTATCGAGTTCGATGATGCACTGTTCGGCCATATCGGTTACGCGATCAGCAACCTGGCGCGCTCTTTCTTCCTCGCGCTCACGCATGCCAAGTTCAGTCGCGTGCCGCTGAACACGCCGACGCGACGTTACTACCAGAACATCAATCGATACAGTGCCGGCTTTGCGTTGGCTTCGGATTTCGCGATGCTCACGCTCGGCGGCGAACTGAAGAAGCGCGAATTGTTGTCTGCGCGGCTCGGTGACGTCTTGAGTTCGATGTACCTGGCATCGACCGTGCTGAAGCACTTCGAGAATCAGGGCAGGCGCGCAACCGATCTGCCGCTCGTGGAGTGGTCGGTGCGAACTCTTATGTACCAGGCGCAGGAATCTCTGCATGCGTTCCTGCTGAATTTCCCGAACCGGCCGGTTGCCGCAATGCTGCGCTTCTTTATTTTCCCCCGCGGCCGCACCTATTCGTCACCGTCGGACGAGATTGCCGCCAGGGTTGTCGAACTCGCAACAACGCCCGGGGAGGCACGTGACCGCCTCAGCGCTCTCGCCTATACGACGCTTGAGCCAAGCAACCCACTAGGCCTGTTGCAGGAAGCTCTGGAGCTGACCAAGAAGCATATACCGCTCGAGCGTCGTCTGCGGCAGGCTCAAAAAGAAGGGCTTATCAAGACCGGTTATCTTGGCTCGCAGATTGACGAGGCGGAAAAGGCGCAGGTCATCAGCAAAGCCGAAGCCCGCGGCTTGCGCGAATACCATGACAAGGTTGCCGCACTGCTTGCCGTGGATGACTTCACGACCGACGAGTTGGCGCGTGTTCATTCGAGCACTGCTGAGTCTGCCGCAACGAAGAAACCGGTCGCGAAAAAGTCCGCCAGCAAGAAAAAACCGGCGGTCAAACGCGTGGCAAAGAAGAAGGCATCGAGCAAGAAGAAAACGCGAAAAGCCTGATACGGCCCATGAACGCTGCTGTCGGCCCACTTTTCGAACTGAACTTCAAGGTTGATCCTGGCGCAGCCGAGGAGTTTCGGCAGTGGGTGCTGGACCTCGCAAGCGAGGCCCGGCAAGAAGAGGGCGTTGCTCACGCGCGTGCCTTCGAGTCTCATAATGATCCCGACGGCAACCAGTTCTGGACCTGTCAGTTCCAGTGCCAGGATGAAACGGCTTATAGTGAATTAAGCGACGGGCTCCTCGCCAGCAAAGAATCCGCACTCGAGGAACAATTTGGTTCGGCGGTCGCCGTATCACACCGGGTACTAAGAGAAGAAGCGTCCGAGGAATTGCTGGTCGCGGAGAGCCCGGACTGCCTGAACTGCGGTGCTCACCTGAGAGGCCAGTACTGCGGGGTCTGCGGTCAGAGAGCGCGAAGTCGGCTGATCAGTCTCTGGGAACTCATCAGTGACGCGTTTGGTGACCTGCTCGAAATTGACTCACGACTGTGGCGCACGCTGATACCGCTGCTAAAAAGTCCGGGTCAACTGACACGCGACTATCTCGAAGGGCGCAGGGCGCGTTACATGCCGCCCTTTCGCACCTACCTCGTACTGAGCGTAATTTTCTTCGTCGTAGCGTTCTTCGATCCTCGCGATGACCTCAACCTGCTATTCGAGCCGGCGCCCGAATCTACGCCGGAGGAGCAGGCAGAAGAAAACGCGCAAGCCGCGGCGGCAAAGAAGGAAATCCTGGACGAACTCGCCGCCGAAGGGATCATCGTCGGCAATAACGCTGTCGAAGACGAAAAACAAGGTGACGAAAAAGCCACGGAATCCGCCGAAAACACTGACGGCGATTTCGAAATCAAGGTCAATGAGCTGGGCGACACCGGTTTCAACATCCAGGTCGATGACGACACCGGCGACTGCAACGTGGTGCCCGGTGATCTCGATGAGCTGCCCGAGTGGTTCAAGAAACGCTTTACAGTGGAGAGGATCAAGGAGGTCTGCGAAAAGGTCACCGCAGATGGCGGCAAATCGCTTGGCGACCTGCTGCTCGACAATATCCCGGTTGCCCTGATCGTCTTGCTGCCCCTGATGGCGCTGGTCTTGAAAGCACTCTACCCGCTGTCACGCCGTTATTTCGTAGAGCATATTCTGTTCGTTATCCACTACCATGCTTTCTTTTTCCTGATTCTCATCCTGCAAATACTCTTTGCCAGGTTCGCCGCATTGATTCACATCCCGGGGCTCATCACATCGCTCACTATCGTCGCGGCATCCTTATATATACCCGTGTACCTGTACATGGCGATGCGCCACGTCTATGGTCAGGGTCGGTTCCTCACGTTTGTGAAGTACCTGGTGCTGGTCGTAGCCTATAACATGGGTACCGCCGTGACCTTGCTCGGCGCGCTGCTATTTGCGCTGGTTTCGGTCTGACTATTTCTCTGACAGGATAACCAAAATGCATACGATGAAATTCGCTGCGACGCTGTTGGCACTCTCGCTCTGCCTTGCGGCCTGCGGCAAACCGGCTGCCGAAAAATCGATCGCCGAAAATGACAAGGCACCGGGCGAGTCGGAAACGGTCCAGGCAGCTGCTGAGCCGGTCACCATCGCGCGCACACCTTCGCCAGAGGGCGCCCGGGTATTTTTCATAACACCGGGGGATGGCGACACGGTCGCGAACCCGATAACAATCGAGTTCGGCATCGCGGGCATGAGCGTCACGAAAGCGGGCGATGACCAGCCGAACTCGGGCCACCACCACCTGCTGATCGACACAGATCTTCCCGATCCGGGCTTGCCCATTCCGGCCGACTCCAATCATGTGCATTTCGGAGACGGCAGTACCTCGACCCGGATTAGCCTCGAGCCGGGCAGGCACTCGCTGCGAATGCTGCTCGGCGATCATCGACATATACCGCATGATCCGCCCGTCATTTCGGAGCCGATCACGATCACGGTCGAATAAATGGTTGAGTGATACCGCCGGGACCACTAAAATCCCGGGGCTACGTCAACCTCAGTCATACGACATGTCGAAATCCAGCAAAGCCATCGGAATCAGCGGCCTCGCCGCCTACGTCCCGCCCTATCGGGTGTGGCTCGAGGATTGGTGTGACTGGACGGATAACCAGTGGCCGAAGATCCGTGAGGTTGTCGGGCGCAGTTTCCGGGTCCGTGGCCCCAATCACAGCGTTTACACCATGGCCGCGAATGCGGTACTGCGACTGATCGACCAGTACGAGATCGATCCCGCGCGGGTCAAGTTCTTGGGCCTAGGCACCGAATCCAGCACCGACAACTCGGCGGGAGCGATCGTCGTCAAAGGCATGGTCGACGCGGCGCTGGTTGCGCGGGGCAAGCCGCCCATATCGCGCAGCTGCGAAGTCCCGGAGTTCAAGCACGCCTGCCTCGGCGGCGTCTATGGCATGAAAGGCGCTATTCGGCACCTTGCGCTGGATGGCCGCGGCAGCCAGGCGATCGTCGTCTGCGCCGATATCGCGGAATACGCGCGGGGCAGTTCAGGCGAACCCACACAGGGCGCTGGCGCGGTTGCCATGCTGCTCGAAGAAGACCCGAAGCTGGCCGTGGTCGACCTGATCGGCTCAGGCTCTGCATCGGACTATCGAATCCTGGATTTCCGCAAACCGATGCTGCGGTTTTGCGGCCAGGACCGCTCGGAGTCGCACCAGGTCCAGGACTACCCTGTGTTCAACGGCAAGTACTCGACAACGTGCTATATCGACGAGACCCTGCATGCGCTGCACGACATGTATGTGAAGCGTGATCTGGATCCGAGTGAATACCTGCGTTCGCTGCGTACCGTTTTCATGCATCGGCCTTATCGGCGCATGCCCGAGACAGGCTGGGCTGTTTCCTACCTGTTCGCACTGAGTCATGGAACCACCGCCGATCACGCGGAACTGGCGTCCTACTGCTACGAGGCCGGTGTCGACGTGCAGGCGATGCAAGCGGAGATGGCAAGCAAACCGGAGATCGCCTCGCTCGCCAGTCCGGAGAAACTGCAGTATGAAGCGTACCCGCTGACCATGGCCGCGCTGCGCGCCTTCCGCGCATCACGACATTACCGTAAGGAAATTCTGGACAAGCTGGCGCTGGGCAGTGACACGATGCTGGACCTCGGCAATCTTTACACGGCGGCGTTGCCGGCGTGGATGGCCGCTGGTTTCGAACAAGCGCTGGACGAAGACTCACTGCGGGCCGGCGAGGAAGTACTGACGCTGGGCTACGGCAGCGGTGACGCCGCCGAAGTCATCCCATTCTTCATGGCCGACGACTGGCGCGAAGCTACGAAGAAGATCCGCTTTGCGGACGCCATGCAGCTTACCGTCGATCTCGACCGCGAGCAGTACGAGTCGCTGCATGATGGCCGGCGCGTCAATGGCCTCGACTATGTGCCCAGCAATGAGTTCATCATTGACCGCGTTGGCAGCAGCGAAGAACGGCACTTTACCGATATGGGTATCGAGTACTACAAGTTCATCGCCTGAGCGCGTTCGCAGGCCCGGCAGCAGGGCATAGCAATCACGCCCGCGATTCCCGCTTGCCCGGTATAACCTGCGCTCTTTCCTGACCCCTGGGTTTTGCCTTACGGGGCCTGTCTTCCACTCAGGTACTCAGGCCGGATCGCAGTACCTCGCGAGCCTTTCAGGATAATTGTTCGTCAGTTCCTGCCACTCCTGCTTGAACCAGGGCGTGAAGCGCTCGGCGTTATTCGCGAGCTCCTGCGCCACATTGCTTGCCGAGACGAAGCGAACACTGGATATTTCGCTTTCGTTTGGCTGCATCCTCCCGCCCACCCGACCAAGGTAGACGTGGCACAACTCATTCTCCGAGCCGGCCTCACCGAATTCGGCCGTATAGCAGAACCGGTAAATGTGCTCCAGCTCTGTCTCGATATTCAGTTCGTCGCTCAGGCGCCGCATGGTCGCAATCTCCATCGACTCGCCGCGACGTGGATGGCTGCAGCAGCTGTTTGACCAGTAGTCTGGCCACAGTCGCTTGCTCTCGGCGCGTTTCTGTAAAAGCAGTTCTCCGTAATCGTTAAACAGGAACAGCGAAAACGCCCGTGCAGAACGCCGGCGCCATCATGACAATGCGCCTTCGAAAGATGACCGATTTCCTGATCGTTGCTGTCGACGAGGATCAGCTCCTCGCTCTCTGACGATACTATTCTGTTGCTGTCGTTCATCGCTCAAGTACCAACGTTCGATATCCCGCATGCTGCATCGCGGCCCTGACCTTATCCATCGTTCCCGGGCATAGCGCTATGATCGAGCCTCCGCCACCCGCCCCGGTTAGCTTGGCGCCGACCGCGCCGGAGCGCTCTCGCCAGCGATACCATGCGCTCAAGCCCGGGTGTCGAGACCTCCAGCGCATTCAACAGGCCGTGACAGATATTCATTGACAGGCCCAGCTCCGCGTAATCGCGTGCTTCCAGCAACGCCACGCCGGCAACGCTCATGCGATCCATCTCATCGAACAGCGCGTCATAGCTCCCGGGTGACTGCGCGCGGCGCTCCCTGACGCCGGCGACCTGTTTGTTCGTCAGCCCCACCTCGTTGCCGTATGCGACAAGCAGCGGTGGGGCTTCTGCCAGTTCAAGCGGCTCTATTGTGAGTCCGCCGTCGTTTCTGAACAGCATGGGTTGTGCAAACGTGGATAGCGTATTGTCCACGCCGGACGGCGTGCCGTGCGCGAGTTTTTCACATGCGAATGCGATCGCGTTGACGCGGTCGTCACCAACACTCAGTCCATCGCTTTCGACATCGCCCTGGTGACCGCGACGGCAACGGCCGCCGACGAGCCCAGGCCCATTCCTCTCGGCAACTGCGAATCGACAACTATCGAGAAGTGCGTATCTGCAAGGTCCAGTTCATCGCGAATCAGCGCGACAGCCGCATCGACGTCCTGCGGCTCATCGAAATCGACCTGGCCGGACACGCCCCACGCGGGAATCGACAACGTCGTGCACGACTCCTCGGCCAGGTCGACGCGCGCGCGCACGGCGCCAGGAACCGGCAGCGCCAGTGCGTGACGTCCGTACACAGCGGCATGCTCACCAAAGAGAATTACCTTGCCGGCTGCCGCGCCATTGGGCTCTATTCGTGATTCGACCGAGGACTGCAGTTCGCCGAGTATCTCTGCTGCTTTCCAGCGTTTGATCTCGCCGCTGTCGACGAGGCGCGCAACGAGTTCGTCGAACTGCTCCTCTGGCGCATTGACCGCGGCGGCAATGCTACGCGCATGCAGTTTCATGTGGCCTTCCTGAATGCCGCTGCCCACCAGCGCACGCAAAGCCGCGAAATTCTGCGCGAGACCGACAGACGCCATCAGCAGTGCCAGTTCTTTAGCCGTCTCTGCGCCGCTAATCCCCAGCCCGAGAGCGGCGGCAGGATTGGCCTCAAGCGTGCCACCGACGGTTCCGACTTTTAAAGGTATGCGTACCTCCCCGGTCAGGTCGCCACCGGGTCCCAGGGCCCATCGCGTCAGCGGCTGGTAGGTCCCGCCAGCTGCGGCGAAAGCGTGAGCGCCTGCTTCGATGGCCCGCCAGTCATTGCCGGTCGCGATAGCCATCGCGTCAACGCCGTTCATGATGCCCTTGTTGTGCGTCGCGGCGCGGTGAGGATCGGCGCAGGCGATGTCGTTGGCCATGATGATGGCGTCGCGAATCCGCGCGCCGTCGGACTTCGCCGCTTGCGAGTTCTGTCGTTGCTATGTTTACCCGGGACGTAACGACGGACCGATCGACGAGATTTGACAAGATGCGCAGTGCAACCTTGCCCTTGCAGAGCCTCGCGATCTCCGGCGCCACCGCTTCGCATATCGTGTTGACCAGGTTTGCGCCCATGGCATCGACCGTGTCGACCAGCACATGGACGATTAACAGGGGGTCGCCGCCGGGCAACTCGAGCAGGCGAAACTCGAGGTCTCGAACGCCGCCGCCTCTTGCACTGAGCCTGGGGTGGACGGCATTTGCGGCTTTCAGCAGCGAGTGCTTCTCCGCCTCGAGTTGACGCAATGCCGCGTCGGTATCGGCGACGCCCGTTACATGCACCTGCCCCGCCAGCAGCGATTCTTTGCAATGCGCGGCGAAGCCACCGCTTTTCCGGAAAAGTCGTGCGGCGCCACTGACCGCCGCGACGATAGACGGCTCCTCGACAACCATCGGCACCATGTAGTCGCGATCGTTGACCAGGAAATTGGGCGCCACTGCGAACGGCAGCCCGAAAACACCGACGACGTTCTCGATGATCCTGTCGGCCCCGCCTGCCAACAGCACCTGTTGGCCCGCCTTCAGCTCGTCCGCCTCACCGGGCGACAGCCAGCCCGCACGCCGCAGCGCATCAATGCGCTCCGGCACACAAAGCTGTAAAGAGACCGGCCAGTCGGGAGTCGTTCATCGTTGCTCCCAGGCTACGCCTTGCGTTTCCAATCTACTCTCCAGAACCCGGCACCCGGAATGCGGCTGGCCGGCCAGAGAATTCATCCAGTTGTGCGCCGTGCGTGCCAAGCAAGATACCGACATCGCCGCCGCCGGCGCCACAGGGCTTGTAAACCAGCCCGGCCGTACGCGCCGCGGCAACGAGTTTATCGTGACCGGCGTCGAAAATACCGAGATTGTAGTCTTCGCTGAACTGTCGCAACGTTTCAACGTAGCCGGGCAATTCGGCAAGCACTCCGGAAGCTGATTGCCACGCGTCCACCATGCCGGCCGCCGAGCTGACCAGCGCGTCGCGTGAGCGTTTCGGGCCTGTGCGATGAAACTGTTCCAGCTTGCCGGCCGTGCTGGCAGGCACCCCTGTCCAGACCAGGCGATAGTCGAGCCCGGCCGGCCAACGGAGCTCGGCAGTTTGCGCGCCTTGCATACGGTATTCGAGCAAGCCGCCATGCACTGACGCTGCAATATCGACCCCGCTGCCGGCGCCGGACTGGAACCGTCGGTGAATTGTCAATGCTGCGCCGAAGACGTCGCTCGACCGGCTCAGCGCCGCCGCCAGCGCAACCGTTAACGCCGCACTGGAGCCGAGGCCCAGCTTCGCGCCAGTTGCGTCATCGAAAAAGGCCTGCGTATCGAGCTCAATGGCCAGGCCGCCGTCGCCGCAGTTGTCGAGGGAGCGCCAGGCGGCGTCGACGAGCTTGTACTCATCCTCACCCTGCAGCCACTCGAGCGACGCGCCGTCGGATACGAAGCGCCCTTCCACGGACGAGTAACCTGGCGCGGATACGGAATGCCAGGCCCTGTCCACGCGTGTGACGCTAACGGTCGCCCGATGATTGACGGCCATGCAAATCGCCGGTGCACCGTGCAGCACAGCGTATTCGCCCGACAACACAGCCTTGCCCGGCGCGCTGGCGAGAACGCAGGTCATGCGACATCCAGGAGGCGTGCCGCTTCACCAATCCCGGTCAGCATGACGTCGAGCACTCCGTCCGTCGCCGCGAGGGCCGAACGGACTTCCTGTGTGTGCTCCGGCAGGCAAACCGCCTTGATCTGTGGACCCGCATCAATCGTAAAAAACACTCCGAGTCCGGAGCGCTGCAGCCTGCGCACTGTCTGCAGGCAATGCATCGTCGCCGAATTCCAGTAGACGGTTGGTGGCCGCGACGCCCACATCATCGAGTGCATCTTCAGGCAATTGTGTTCAGCGACCGCCGCCAGCTTCTGGAAGTCCTTCGTTGCGATGGCATCGCGGGCCAGTGCCAGGTCCTCATCCTGCTTTTCGATCCAGTTCGAATAGAAAGGCGACGTCTTGCGGCTGATTTCCATCGCCTCCGTGGAGCCAATCGGTTTCGGCCCTGTCTCGGTGATCGCAACGACGACCTGCAACGGCCAGCTCGCGGCATCGCGCAGCGCACTCACCGCAACAGCCTGCTCGCGATTCTCCAGCTCGACGAAGCCGCCGTAAAGCGATCGCGCCGCCGATCCGGAGGATCGACCGGCCAGGTTCGCAAGCGCGGCCGTATCGAGATGACGACCAGCGGCCTCCGCGGCGGCGATCGTAATCGCGGCAAAAGCGGATGCCGATGACGCAAGGCCGGCTGCGATCGGGAAATTGCAACGGCTCGCAATGCTGGCACGCGGCCGATCCTCGCCGGCAACGAGATCAAGGCAGGCGGACAGACGCGGCAGCATCGCTTCATCGACGGCACCGTTGACCAGTAGCGTGTCTGCGTCCAGGTTCGGATCCAGCTCAACCTGCATTTCGGTGAACAGATCCTGCAGCGTGATCGAAATGGATCCGACCGCCGGCAGGTTTCGCTCGATGTCACGCTTGCCCCAGTACTTGATAAGCGCGATATTTGGTTGGGCGATAGCCGATGCCCGCATTGCCAAAACTCTCGTTGTGTTGTCGGTCAGGGACCGCGGATTATAGCCCAGCCCGGCCTGCGCACAGCGGCATAATTCGGTGTAATCTACACGGCCCGGCTCACAAGGTTGCGTGCCATTGTCTGACACTTTCGCAGATCGAATTGCGGCCTATACGGCGCGCGTGGATGCAAGACTGGACGATGCCCTTCCACATGCATCGACCACTCCCGCCCGCCTCCACGAGGCGATGCGCTACGCCGTTCTCAGCGGCGGCAAACGCGTGCGGCCCCTGCTGGTATATGCCACGGGCGAGTGCCTTGGCGTCGACGCCGATATGCTCGATGCGCCGGCCGTCGCGATTGAGTTGATACACGCTTTCTCACTGGTGCACGATGATTTGCCGGCGATGGACAACGACGACCTGCGTCGTGGCGAGCCGACCGCACACATCAAGTTTGACGAGGCAACCGCCATTCTTGCTGCCGACGCGCTTCAGCCGCTGGCGTTCGGGGTGCTCGCCGGCATCGATGGCGTCGCGGCGAAGCACACGAATCCAGCTGGTACAGCTTGTTGCGCAGGCCAGCGGTTCGACGGGCATGACCGGTGGACAATCAATCGACCTTGCTGCCGAAGGCGGCTCGCTGAGTGCCGCGGCACTTGAGCACATGTATTCGCTCAAGACCGGCGCACTCATTCATGCCTCCGTCGTGTCGGCCGGCATGCTCCGGGAAGACCTCACAGGACGATGCTGCCGCTTCGCTCGACGCGTTCGCTCGTGCGATAGGCGTGGCGTTTCAGATCAAGGACGACATACTCGACGTCGAAGGCGAAACCGAGATCATTGGCAAACAGGCCGGCGCCGACCAGACGCCTCGGCAAAGCGACCTATCCTGGTCTGTTCGGACTCGACAGATCCAGGCAGCGCTGCGACGAACTGCTCGAAGGCGCCCTTGCTCACTTGCGGCATTTCGGTGACGCTGCCGCGCCGCTGGAGTGGCTGGCCCGCTTCATCGTTGAGCGAGGCCGCTAACGCGATGTTGCCAACAACGCGCAGTATTCTGCACGTTGATATGGACGCTTTCTATGCGTCGGTTGAGCAGCGCGATAAGCCTGAGCTGCGTGGCAAGCCGCTGGTCGTAGGCGGCACCGCAAACCGCGGCGTGGTTGCGGCAGCGAGTTACGAGGCGCGGACCTTCGGCATTCGCTCGGCGATGCCGATTGCCGAGGCGCTGCGACGTTGCCCGGGTCTTTGTCGGGTAAAGCCTCGCATGTCGCATTACAAGTCCGTATCCGATCAGATTTTTACAGTGTTTCGCGAATTCACGCCGGCAGTCGAAGGCCTTTCCCTGGATGAGGCGTTTCTCGATGTCACCGCGAGCGTCACCCTGTTCGGTGCGCCCGAAAGCATCGCCGAGGCCGTCAAGAAACGTATCCTGGACGAAACACAGCTGACGGCATCCGTCGGCGTCGCCGAAAACAAACTGGTCGCAAAGATCGCGTCGGACCTGGACAAGCCCGACGGCCTTGCGGTCGTGCTTCCGGAACACTATGAATCGCGGCTCGACCCGCTACCCGCCGCCGTGATACCTGGTATTGGACGGGAAACGCTGAAGCGTCTTTCTGCCGCCGGCATTACAACTGTCCGCGAACTGCGAACCGCGGCCGATCGCACCCTGGAGCCCATCTTCGGGCGCTACACGCAGAAGACTCGAGATCGTGCTTCCGGCATCGACACGCGCCAGGTTGTGTCGTCGCGCGCTGAAAAGTCCATCAGCGCGGAGGAAACCTACGACAGGGACCTGGACTGTCGCGAGCAAATGGACCGCGAATTGTTGCGCCTGACCGAACGCACGGCTGCACGCCTGCGCAAGGCTGGCCTGGCCGCCAACACGGTGCAGATCAAGATTCGCCAGTCAGACTTCACGACCCGGACCCGACAACGCAAGGTCACGCCGCCTGCGAATAGCACCGACCAGATCTACGCCGTTGCACGGGATCTGCTGCAGACCTGGTTGGCACGCAATCCCGACGCCAGGATCCGGCTCCTCGGGGTTGGCGGTAGCGAGCTCGCAGCCGGCGCAACAGCCGGACCTGTTCTCGGCGATCGCGGAAGAAACGTCTGCCCCGATCGATCGCACGGTCGACGAGATCCGTGATCGATTCGGGAATACCGCTCTCGGGCGGGCGAGGACCTTGGACCGCCAGTGATTGAGGTAGAATCAGGGGTCAGATAAGCCCTCTGTGGGAATTCATGTATACCAGCTTCTTCGGACTGAATGAAAAGCCGTTTTCAATAACGCCTGATCCGCGCTATCTGTTTATGAGCGAGCGGCACGGCGAGGCGCTCGCTCACCTTGTCTACGGCGTCACGGAAAGCGGCGGTTTCGTTCAACTGACGGGTGAAGTCGGGACCGGCAAGACCACACTTGTTCGCACGTTGTTGCTGAATCGCATGCCCGAAAACGCCGACGTTGCCGTCGTGCTGAATCCGCAGCTCTCGGTCCTGGAGTTTCTTGCAACGATATGCGAGGAACTGCACATCGATGTGCCGCACAACAAAGGCAGTATCAAGGCGCAGACCGATGCACTTAACCGACACCTCCTGAAAGCCCACGCTGAGGGCCGGCGCACCATCCTGGTCGTCGATGAAGCGCAGAACCTGTCGCCGGCGGTTCTTGAGCAGGTCCGTCTGCTGACAAACCTGGAAACGGCGAAACAAAAGCTGTTGCAGATCATCCTGATCGGTCAACCCGAGCTTCGCGAGTTGCTGGCGCGCAATGATCTTCGGCAGCTCGCGCAGCGCATCACCGGCCGCTACCACCTCGAACCGCTCAGCCGCGACGAGACGGCGCAGTACATCGAGCATCGTCTGAAAGTCGCCGGTGCGGTCGGCGAAGTATTTGACAACGGCGCGAAGAAGGAAACGTTTCGTCTCTCCCAGGGCGTGCCTCGACTCATCAATGTCATCTGTGACCGTGCACTGCTGGGTGCCTACAGTCGCGAATCGCGGCGCGTCGATCGCCGGCTTATTCGCCGTGCCGCCGCCGAGGTGCGGGGACAGGCCGAACGCTCGCCGTGGTTGCGCCCGGTTGCGTCTGCCGCCGGTCTCGTCGGCATTACCATTATTGCGGCGACCATCTGGTCTGGCATGCGAGTCCAGGGCCCCTCGCAACCCGCCATAGCGGCGGCGGAGGAGACACCCGGGACAGAGGCCGGCCGCCCGGCAGATGCCCCGCCAGCTGTCGCGGACGAACCTCCGCCCGACCCGGAGATCGAGGCGGAGATTGCCGAACCCGCGCCCACGCTCAACGATCAACTGCAGCTGGCAAGAGACCTGACCAACACGTCTACCGCGCTCGGGACGCTGTTTGAGGCCTGGGATCTGACCTACGACCGCGGCCGCAGCGGCTGCTCGCAGGCCAGCGATTTCGGTCTCGCCTGTCTTTACCAGCGAGGCTCCTGGGCTGGATTGCGACAAATGGACAGGCCGGCCGTGCTAACGCTTGTCGATGATGCGGGCGGAAGCCATGAGATCGTGCTGTTAGCTGTTCGCGGAAACGTCGTCGACTTGTCGATCGGTGGCGTGCTCGTGACACACCCGGTCGAAGCGATTACGAATGCCTGGTTCGGACAGTACATGTTGTTGTGGCGCCCACCCGGCGGCAGCGCGGTTTCTCTTGCGCCCAATACGCGCGGTGCCAACGTGCTCTGGCTACGCGAGAGTCTTGCCGCGATCGACGAGCAGTTTGCTACGAGCAAGCCGGACTCGGATATCTACGACGCCGAACTGGAGCAGATCGTGCGGGCGTTTCAACGCGCTCATCGGCTGGATGTCGACGGCCTCGCCGGGCAACAGACACAGATCGTTGTCAATTCCCTGCTCACGGTCGACGGCACGCCGCGACTCAACTCAGCACTACTGGCGCAGGAATAGACGATGTCTTTCATACTCGACGCGCTCAAGAAATCGGAAACCGACCGCCAGCAACGAAGCTCCGCAGAATTCTCGAAAGTGCCTGCCAGCAGTGGGCCTGGTCGCGCGCCCCGATGGCTACTGGTGCTGGGAATCCTGCTCGCCGTCAACCTGGTCGTGCTATTGGGCCTGTTCTTGAGGCCTGCCGGTGACGCCGAGGTTCTACCATCCCAGGCATCCGGCGAGATCGACCATGCACCGGCAACGGAGCTACGCGTTGCGGAGCCGGAAGCAACCCAGGCCCCGGATGATCAGCCGAGCTTCGCCCGGCAGGTTGCCGAAGCGAAAAGCAACAGGCCGCCCGCCAGCGAAACGGGCGTGGCGCCCCCGACATCCGTGCCCCAGCGCGCTACGCCGCTGCCTGACGTCAACGAAGAACGACCCAGGCAGACGGCTGGCCTGCCGACGATCTATGAGGTCGTCGCCAACGGCAGCATCGTGCTGCCCGAACTGCATCTCGATATTCACGTCTACAGTGAAGTGCCAGCGGACCGCTTCGTCTTTATCAATATGTCGAAGCAGCGCGAAAAGTCGCAGCTGAGCGAGGGCCCGCTGGTCGAAGAGATCACGCCCGACGGCGTGGTTCTGGCGTATCGCGGCAAGTCATTCCTGTTGCCCCGCGACTAGGGCGAAAATCTTGGCGGATTCCGTAGCTAAACACCTCGATGGCGACACGCTTGCCATTGCGCTGACGTCCGGCATTCACCAGGTGATGGGCGAGCAGGAGCTGCTCAATCACATTAATGTCTTTCCCGTGGCAGACAGCGACACCGGTACCAACCTTTGCCTGACCCTGGGCGCTGCGCTGGGCGTCCTCGATGCCGAAGAAGGCAAGCATCTCGGCACGATGCTCGCAGCGATGGCCGATACGCTACTTGACGGTGCGCGCGGTAATTCCGGGGCGATCGTCGCGCAATTCTTCCAGGGTATGAGCGATTCGGCTGGCGAAATAACGCGTTTCACTACCTACACTTTCAGCAAGGCCGTTAACCTGGGCAGTGAGTATGCGCACGATGCGCTCTCCAAGCCGCGTGAAGGAACGATCATCACGGTCATCGCGGCGTTTGCAAACAGTATCGCGCACCAGGTATCCGATACGAAGGAGGACGATTTCCGTGTTCTTCTGCCGGCGGCGTTGATCGATCTCGAAGAAGCGCTTGCCAACACGCCAAACCAGCTCGACGTATTGAAGAAGGCCGGCGTCGTGGATGCCGGCGCGAAAGGCTTCGCGGAACTTGTCAGCGGTATGTGCGGATACCTCTGTGACGGCTATGTGGTACCTGTACCCGACACGTCGTTGTTTGACGATATGGAGCCGGCGATTGCATTTTCGGAAGCCGACAACGAGTCCCGATTCCGGTTCTGCACCGAGTGCCTGGTCAGCGCAGAAGACATCGACCGCCGAAAATTGCGGGAAGCACTCGCGAAACTCGGCGACTCGCTGGTTCTTGCGGGGACCAAACGCAAGGCGAAAATTCACATCCATGTGGATGACCCGGACGCTGTGTTTGACCTGGCTCGAGAGTTCGGCGAGCTAAGCGCCGAGAAAGCCGATGACATGCATCGCCAGCAGCACAGCATGCAGGCGACCGCGCGCGGTTTCGCGGTAATTACCGATTCGGCGGCCGATATTCCGGATGACGCGATGGAACGCCTCGACATCCACATGGTGCCCTGCAGAATCCAGTTTGGTAACCACGGCTACCTGGACAAGGTCAGCATTACGGTCGATGAGTTCTACGCGGAACTTGCGGCAAACAGCGAGCATCCCACAACGTCGCAGCCCGCTCCCGGCGATTTCCGCCGCCAGTTTCAGTTTCTTGCCAGTCACTTCGAAGACGTGCTGTCACTCAATCTGACGAGCCGTGCCAGCGGCACCTATGAAGGGGCCCGGCTCGCAACCGAGCGCACCGGTGCGCCTGGTCGCATCCACGTAATCGATACGCTGAACGCCTCGATGGGCCAGGGCCAGCTGGTCGTGCTGGCCGCGGAATGTGCGAACCGGGGGATCGATATCGATACGACCATCGATCTGGTGAAACAGCAGATACCGAAGACACGCACGTTCGCTCTGCTTGACGACCTGCGCTATGCCGTGCGCGGCGGTCGCCTTCCGGCGTGGGTCAAGACCGTCGCTGACTTGCTGCATATTAAGCCGGTTATTGCGACAAAGCCGGATGGAAAGATATCGCTGGCCGGTTTCCTGCTCGGCCGACGCAACCGGGCCGGTCGCTTCGCGAAATTCATCGCACGGCGGGTACCGCACGGCGAGACAATCGAGGTCGGTATCGGGCATGCAGTCTGCGAGGAAGATGCCCGGCTGCTGCAACAGCAGATTCGAGCGCGTATTCCCGCGGCGGACAGAATTGTCGTCAACGGACTGGGGCCCGGGCTTGGCGCACACGGGGGCCCCGGCACGCTGCTCGTCTCGATCAGCCCTGTTGTCTCACTCGATGATCTCGCCGGCAGCGTGGATTAATTCTTCGCTTTCATTGCGCGCATTGTTCACGCGTCGGTCGACGGGCCAGGCCTTCAGCTTCGGCGTCCGCACGGCCGCATGCTCCAGCGGTTCCGCGGAGCCGGCCAGCCACTCGTTAGCCGTGTCCGACTGCAATATGACTGGCATCCGGTGATGCAGCGGCTGCATGAACTCGTTTGCTTCTGTCGTGATCAAGGTCGTCGTCTGCAGCGACTCGCCCGTCGTCTTGTCGGTCCAGTTTTCCCAGAGCCCGGCCAGCGCAAAAGGCTCATCGCTGGATAGTGAAATGAAGTACGGCGTCTTGCTGTCATTTTCACGTCGCCACTCGTAGAACCCATCGGCAAGCACAACGCAGCGCCGATGCCGGAATGCGGCACGATAAGAGGGCTTCTCCGCCACGGTTTCGGCGCGAGCGTTGATCATGCGATTGCCGATTGAAGGATCCTTGGCCCAGAACGGGACCAGCCCCCAGCGCAACATGACGAGTTCACGCTCGTCGCCCTGCCCTTCGCTACGGTTGCGAATTGCAGCAATATCCTGCGTCGGAGCGATGTTATAGCGTGGCTTTATTTGCAGGGATGTCGAGACCCCGAACAACGCGGCGGCGGCTTCAGTCGGCGAATAGAAGGCGAATCGACCGCACATGCCTATTCGCGAATGCCGATGCCGCGCTGCATCAGCAGCATGCAGGCAGTGAACAGCACGACGACAAACACGATAAGAATGGCATACGCGTGACCGATACTGATATCGGATGTTCCGAGAATGCCGTACCGAAACGCGTTGACCATGTACAGAATGGGATTCGCTTTCGACACGTTTTGCCAGAACTCCGGCAGCATCGAGATCGAGTAAAACACGCCTCCCAGGTAGGTTAGCGGCGTCAGGACAAAGGTCGGCACGATGGAAATATCGTCGAACTTCTTCGCTAACACAGCGTTGATGAAACCCGCCAGCGAAAACACCACGGACGACAGCAGCACAATCGATATCATGATCAGCGGATGCGCGACTTCCAGGTTCGTGAAGAACAACGCTATGACCGTCACCAGCAGGCCCACCAGCAGGCCCCGCAGTACGCCACCAGCAACATGGCCAATAATGATGGTGGCATAGGACATTGGTGCCACCAGCATTTCCTCGAGGTGTCGGCCGAACTTCGCGCCAAAGAAAGAGGACACGACATTGCCGTAGGAATTGGTAATTACCGACATCATGATCAGGCCCGGGGCGATGTACTGCATGTAGTCGAAACCGTCCATGCTGCCGATGCGGCGCCCGATCAGGTTACCGAAGATAATGAAGTACAAGGTCATCGTGATGGCCGGGGGCACGATCGTCTGCACCCAGATGCGCAATACGCGCACGACTTCCTTGCGGATGATGGTCTTTGCGGCGACCAGGTTGAGCCTGATGTTCATTCCGCCACCGCCTGCTTCTTGCCCTCAACCAGGCGCATGAACAACTCTTCGAGGCGATTGGCCTTGTTGCGCAGGCTGGAGACGTGGATGTCTTGTGCGCTGAGCTGCGCGAACAGGTCGTTCAGATCGCGGCCGGGGCCCATCTCGACTTCCAGCTCCCCATCTCCACGCAGGCGCGCCGTGAATCCGTCGAGTTCGGGTGCGTCGGACAAGGCATTGTTCAGGCTCAGGACGAATACTTCACGCTGCAGTTTCCGCAGAACATCGCTCATCCTCGCATCCTCGATAATGATGCCCTCATCAATAATCGCGATGTTCCGGCACAGGGACTCGGCCTCCTCGAGATAGTGTGTCGTAAGGATAATGGTCGTGCCAGCCTCGTTGATTTTCTGCAGGTAGTCCCACATGGATCGGCGAATCTCGATATCAACGCCCGCCGTCGGCTCGTCGAGAATCAGCAGGCGGGGCTCATGAACCAGTGCCCGGGCGATCATCAGGCGCCGCTTCATGCCGCCGGACAAACTGCGTGCCGGATCGTTGCGACGATCCCAGAGCCGCAGTTCGCGCAGGCACTTTTCGACCCGTTGTTTGGCCAGCTTGCCGCTCAGACCGTAATAACCGGCCTGGTTGGAGACGATGTTGCCAACCAGTTCCCAGAGGTTGAGGTTGATCTCTTGCGGCACAACGCCGATGCAGGCTTTGGCAGCTTCGAGCTCGGTGTCGATATTGTGGCCAAAAACCTCGACCTCCCCACCGCTCTTGTTGACCAACGAGCTGACGATGCCGATTGCGGTTGTCTTGCCTGCTCCGTTGGGACCCAGCAGTGCGTAGAAGTCTCCGGATTCGACCGACAAATCAATGCCCTTCAGCGCACGGTTGCCGTTGCTGTAGGTCTTGCTGAGATTTTTGAGTGACAGCGCCTTCATGAGGCCGCGTATTGTACCCGGGCGTTCGCTCCCATCACACCTTCGGTTCGCGAATACTCCCGGCATGCCGGCGTGGGGCTTGTTGGGCTGTGCCGCGGATCGCGCAGGCTGCTGCCGACAGCCCGTCTTGCTGCCCTGCGCGCCGGCGAGTCAGCATCACCTGCAGTGCAAAGTGGTGGGAAGCCCGGCGAGCAATTTTACTCACCGATAAGCCGCTGCCGAGCAGTCGATGCCACACGACTTCGTCGTTCGCAAAGCGCAGGTGCAGTAAATCGTGTCGCTGGGCGGCCCGCTGCAGGAGCTCGATCAGGGTCGGCCTCGATAGCTGCTCAGACCAGCTGACCGGGGCTCCGCACAACAACCGCACGGAATACGGATTGCGCCGTGCCAACTGCCAAAGGAAGCCGAGGCCCGCGGCCTGCAGCTCTCGAATCCGCCGGTCCGGCCGATCGCTGGAATCGATCAGGTCCGCCTGCGGATTGTCGTCGAGCAGCCGATGCCAGTAGTCCTGTTCGTCTTCGCGAAAGGAAAACAGCAGGAACGGTACCGTAGCGAGGCGGGCGCGCTCACGCAGGTTCATCCTGCGCGCCGCAACGACGCTGAAACGCTCCGCCCGGGACTCCGAAACGGCCGCCAGGAACGTGTGATTGAGCGCATTGATATTCGACAGATCGTCCGTCGTCAGTCCCTGGTAGTCCATATCATCCCCCTGAGGCGCTTTTCTCGCCCCTTGCTCTAGTTTCTATAATACGAATTATTTGACCATGTATGGATAATATAGGCTATCTTGATACTATATTTGGTCCTTTTCTAGCAATAAGAGCAAACAATGCGACTAACAGACGACCGCTACTCAGGGGAACGCAACCAGTTCGAGCTGGCCTTGCGGATGATCGGCCACGAGGCCCGCACCCGCACCATTCGCGAATGCACGGGACTTTCAGATGACCGTATACGCAAGCTGTACGCGACCTATTTTCGCGACAGCGGCAAGTCGGGCATCAAACGACGGCGCGGCAAGTCGCCCCGGCAGATCACTCGCTACGTCAAGAGTCCCGAACATCAGCTGCAGGCGACAACCCTCGTGATGCTGTTCTACGCCGGCCTGCTCGTGCGAATCGACCGCGCAGACAAAGTGCATGCCTGTTGGCCGCGTCCGGACGTCGAGTTTGGGCAACGGCTGTGCCGGGCTTACGAAACCTATCGGCTGTTACATGAGGACGCGAAACTCAGCTTCGAGTGGACGTGGAATCTGCTGCTCTGCGTGTCCTATAACGACGAGCTTTATCTCGCTCGTTGCCGCGGCTGCGACGCACGCTACGTGCAGGACGCCTATGCCCTCGACCGCAAGACCTGCCCAACCTGTTCTCTCGAGACCAATGCCGGAAATGTCGTGAACCGCCCGGACTGACCGGCATCTGAAGTCACGACCGCGGCCACTTTTCCGGTACACTGTGTGTCATGCGGCTTCGCCGTAATAAAACAAAAATGACTTCAAGGGAGTATTGAGAATGTTAAACGAATTCAAAGCGTTTGCGATGCGTGGCAACGTTGTCGACATGGCTGTCGGTATTATCATCGGCGCCGCATTTGGCAAGATCGTCTCGTCGTTTGTCTCGGACGTAATCATGCCGCCGATCGGTATGATGATGGGCGGGGTCGACTTCAGTGAGCTCGCGATCGCGCTGGGCGAAGGTGCGGACGCAGCGTCCATCAACTACGGCGTCTTCATAAATACCGTTCTCGACTTCGTCATCGTCGCTTTCGCTATCTTCATGGTCATTAAGGGACTTAACTCCATGAAGAAGAAGGAAGAGGAAAAGCCTGCAGAGCCACCGAAGCCTTCTGCGGAAGAAGTGCTCCTGACCGAAATACGCGATCTGCTCGCGAAGCAGTAAGACACGCAACAGCGGAACGCGCGTCGCCGCTCTAATGCAGCGGCGACGCCTTGTTGCGTTCGCGTTCAGAGCGGGCGAGAACATTGGAGAACCACAACGTATTTGCGGGCGCTTTTGTCGATCGCAGCGGCGATCGGCGCAAGGATCCCGAATGGCTTGCCAGGGCGGTCACTAGCGAGGAAGCGCGTTTTGTCCCCGTCTGGGGAGATCGCTGCCTGGTGGGTGGTGACCCGCTGCACGCTGTTCGACTGACCCGCTCCCAGATCGAAGACCATATCGATGAGCACAATGTTGTGTTCCTCGGCCTGTTCAGAAATCAGCCGGTGTTTGCACTGGCGATGCCACTCGAGGCGCGACAGCCGTTTCAGGAATTCGGCAGTTTCGAAAGCCTGAGATTTCTTGGCACTCGTCTGCCCCTGGACGAAGCGAATCTCGTAGCGCACGCGCGGGCATTGGTTATATGGCACGCCTCGCAGTCGTTTTGCGGTATCTGTGGTGCCGCGGCGCTGCCCGAGGCAGCCGGCAATACACGACGATGCGTCAACCCTGACTGTGGTAGCGAGATATTTCCGCGAACGGACCCGGCCGTAATCGTGCTGGTACACGATGGCGAACGATGTCTGCTTGGTCGCCAGTCAAGCTGGCCGGAAGATCGCTACTCAACCGTTGCCGGTTTTGTCGAGCCCGGGGAAAGCCTCGAAGATGCGGTACGACGCGAAGTCTACGAAGAGACCAACGTGCGTGTCGGCTCCGTGCATTACCACAGCTCTCAGCCATGGCCGTTTCCCTCTGCGCTGATGCTCGGCTTCATCGCCGAAGCGACTTCCAGCGACATCATCCTGAATGACGGTGAGCTTGAGGATGCTCAGTGGTTTACACGCGAACAGCTGCGCTCGGACTTCCCCAAACTGCCGTTTCGAATCTCTATCGCACGCCGCCTCGTCGACCACTGGATCCTGCTCGGCGAAGACGACTGATCGTGTGCCTCATCGTTCTGGCGATCGGACAGCACCCGCGTTATCCACTAATACTCGCCGCTAACCGTGACGAGTTCCACGCCCGGCCAACCGCAAAAGCGGACTGGTGGGCTGACAGGAAGGACGTCGTCGGCGGCCGCGACCTGCAGGCGGGTGGCACCTGGCTGGCGCTGCACCGCAGCGGTCGATTCGCGACGGTGACCAATTACCGCGATGTCGAGCCAACGTCAGCGAAGTTTCGTTCGCGTGGTCATCTCGTAACGGAATTTCTGGAAGGCGAGGAGTCATCGCTCGACTATGTGAACAAGATTGACGGCGAACGTTACGCCGGTTTCAATCTCATCGTTGGCGATGCCGCTCGAGTCGCCTATGTCTCTAATCGAGGCGCCGGCCCGCGCGAGCTGACCGCCGGAGTCTACGGTCTCAGCAATGCCTTGCTGGACGGGCCATGGGACAAAGTTGAACGCAGCAAGTCGGGCCTGCGTACCCTGTTGGCGAGTAACGAATATCAACGAAACTACGATGCTGCGCTTACTTGACGACCGTGCGCCCGGACCGATCGAAGAAGCAGAATCCGGTCCTCTCGATTTTCAAGCCATGCGCGCCATCACAGCGCCTTTCATTGTTACGCCGCGCTACGGGACCCGCTGTTCTTCCGTCGTGCTCGTCGACGACACCGGTTCCTGGCACATGACCGAGCGACGCTTCGATGCCACCGGCGTCGCTGTTGGCGACTCCCGTTACACGTTCGTCAGTACGCCGCTGTCAGGACAGGACGGACAGTAACCACTCGCGAATGTCCCGAATCTCGTCAGGGCAGACCGCGTGTGCCATTGGATAGTCGTGCCACTCGACGACGAAGCCGGCCTCGATCAGTCGATCGGCGGAAGCCTGGCCCCATTGCATCGGCAGCATCGGATCGAAGCTGCCGTGCGCCATGAAGACCGGCAGGTCGCGATGACCGCGGCTCGCGCTGACTTCGCCCGGCAGCGGAATATAAGTCGACAGCGCCATGAGTCCTGCCAGCCGTCGCGTAGCATGCAACGCGGCATTGATGGCAATAGCGCCGCCCTGCGAGAAACCCGCAATCACGATGTTCTCCGCAGCAACGCCGCGCTCGACTTCCTTATCGACCAGCGCCTCCAATATCGCGGTGCTCTCCTGCACACCGCCGGCATCCGCACGGCCCTCCGTGTCCAGGCTCAAAATGTCGTACCAGGCTCGCATCGCCATGCCGCCGTTGATAGTCACGGGCCTGATCGGCGCATGCGGAAAGATGAAACGCAGCGGCAATGTCGACGGCAGACCGAGCTCCGGCACGATCGGTTCGAAATCGTGACCGTCGGCACCCAGTCCGTGCAGCCAGATTACGCTGCCAACCGGATCGTCTCCGGTATTGACCTCGACGGTCTCGGCTAGCTGCATGGCGAATCTCCAGGATCAATGAAGCGGCGCAGTGTAGCGCAAAAATAAATACGAAAAAGATGATCCTGTGGCTTGACGAATTATGCGCATGAGGTTATAAGTATGCGCATAATTATGCGAAACTCCGGATAGTCAGGCATGCCCAATTCGATCGAAGACCAGACGCTGCGCCGCGACGCGATCGCCACGCTGCTGCACAAGGGTCCGGCGCGCACGCAGCAGTTCGTGGTCGACGCCCTCGTCGGACAGGGCCTGGTCGCAACCCAGTCGAGCGTGAGCCGGGACCTTCGCGAGCTCGGTGCGATCAAGACGGCGCGCGGGTACGAGCTGCCCGAGGCTGATGCGGAGCATGACAAGTCTATGGCCGACATTGCAACGCTGCTGCGCAAAATCAGCCCGGCCGGTCCCAATCTGTTGGTCATCCGAACGGCGATCGGGGCCGCACAAAGGGTCGCGCTTGCGCTGGATCGCAGCGACTGGCCGGAGATGGTCGGCAATATCGGTGGTGACGACACCGTGTTCGTGGCGACCGAATCGGCACTCGCACAAAAGCAACTTATTGCGCGGATAGAACGATCCGCGCGTAGCTGACCACGCTCTTAAAACTTACCGAGATACGGAACAGGACACTAATGAAGAAGGACGAATCACCGATCATTCTGGCGTTTTCCGGCGGGCTTGATACGTCGTTTTGCGTGCCATGGCTGAAGGAGAACTACGGCCGCGACGTCATTACGGCGTGTGTCGACACGGGCGGCATCGATACAGAAGCAGCTCGTGCTCTCGAGGAGCGCGCGCTTGCCCTCGGCGCCATCGAGCACGTTCTCATCGACGCCAAACAAGAGTTCTTCGACACCGTTATCCGTTACCTGATTGCCGGCAACGTACTACGCGGCCAGGCATATCCGCTGTGCGTCGGCGCTGAGCGTGGACTGCAGGCGGAAAGACTCGCAAAGATAGCCACTGAACGAGGCGCAACAACCGTCGCTCATGGCTGCACGGCCGCAGGCAATGACCAGGTGCGATTCGAAGTGGCGTTGCGAACGCTCAATCCTGATCTCGTGTCACTGGCACCCGTGCGTGACAATAACTGGGTAAGAGAAGAGCAGCTGCAGTATCTGCAGAAGAACAGCCTGCCGCTGCCGTCCCAGGGTTCCGCCTATTCGATCAATCGTGGGCTCTGGGGCATTACGATCGGTGGCCAGGAAACTCTGACATCAGCAAACACTATTCCGGAGGCGGCATGGGTTCTGTCTGCCAATGCCTTCAGCGATCCCGAAGCCATGACTCAGCACACGCTGGAGTTCGAAGGCGGCGTGCCGGTCGCCCTCGACGACGAAGCCATGCCCGCCGTCGAGTTGATAGAAAAACTCGAAGTACTCGCAGGCCGTTATGGAATCGGCAGGGGCATTCACCTGGGTGACACGGTACTTGGCACCAAAGGGCGAGTTGCTTTTGAGGCGCCCGCTGCCATTGCCCTGATAACCGCACACCGGGAACTTGAGAAGCTGGTGCTCAGCGCACAACAGGCACGCATAAAGGACAGCGTCGCCGCCATCTATGGCGATCTGGTTCACGAAGGCAAGCAGCTGGATCTCGCCTGCGATGACATCGAGGCGCTGCTGGCGTCGTCGCAGAAACGCGTTTCAGGCTCCGTAAAATTCTCGCTACGACCGGGTCAGCTTTTTGTCGAAGGAGTCGACTCTCCGTATTCCCTGCTTGCGGCCACGAAAGGTGTCTACGGCGAGTCCGCCGGTGAATGGACCGCCAGCGACGCCGTTGGCTACGCACGCATTCTATCGCTGACCGGCTCACTGCAGACGCGCGCCGGACAGGCCGCCACCGGTGAGTCGTCATGAAAAGCGCCGTCGTCGACAAGATAGCCTCGGTCGCACAGCACAACGCGCTCGGCGCCAAGCTGCGACTCTCAGCGGAGATTCCCTGTGAAGAGGGGGTGTTGGTCGCAGCGCGAGTTCTCAACAACAAGTCGCGGTACAACCAGCTTGAGCTGACCTCGGGGCGGATGGCGACGTTGAACCAGGGCGACGTCATCGTGGGCGCACTCGGCCATCGCAAGGCTTTGCGCGGCTACTCCGGTCACCTGCCTGCGGCGCTGAAGCCCGGCGACACTATTCAGATCCTCAATATCGGTGGCGTTCTCGGTATCTGCGATTCTGCAAACCCGGACGTTGGCCCGCCCTTCGACTGCGAAGTACTCGGCACCGTGCTGAGCTTCCCCTATCTCGGTGAGCGTATCGGTGTGCCGGCGCGCGCAGGTTCTGCCTCGCTCTCAGACGAGGAAGCGCTGGATACCCGTAATGTGCCGGTAATTGCGATGGCCGGTACCTGCATGGATTCCGGCAAGACGGCGGCCGCCTGTGCGATCGTCGGCCGGCTTCGCCACCTTGGGTTCCGCGTGTCCGCCTGCAAGGCAACAGGCGTCTCCTTGCGCCGCGACGTTCTGGCAATGGAAGATGCTGGCGCCTCCGAGACAATGATTTTTTCCGACTTCGGTATCGTAACGACCACCGCCGAAAACGGCCCTGCGCTGACGCGCGCCCTGTTGACGGGGCTGGCAGTGAATGGCCCGGACGCAATTGTGCTCGAACTGGGTGACGGTTTGCTCGGCGCCTACGGCGTGGAGGCCATTCTGTCCGACACGGCCATCCGTAGCGCACTGACTGCCGTCGTTCTTTGCGCCAACGATCCGGTCTCGGCGTGGGGCGGTGCCAGGATCCTGCGTGAACAATTCGCCATTGAGCCGGCTATCGTTACCGGACCGGCGACGGACAACGACGTCGGTATCCAGCAGATCGACGAACGCCTCTCGCTCCCGGCGATAAATGCCCTCTCCAATGGCGTAGCTCTGGGCGACCACATAGCCGCGCTGTTAGCAAAGGAGAAGAAATGAGCCCGGCCATTCCCGCCGTCGTGCTCGGTGCCAGCGGCTACGTCGGCGGTGAGCTGCTGCGCCTTATTGCGGCACATCCCACATTCGAACTGGCTGCCGCCGTATCGGACAGCCGCGCCGGCACCCTGATCGGCGAGACGTTCGGGCATCTTTCGCAGGCGTATTCCGGCGTGGCGTTCGTCGGACGCAGCGACTGGATCGACAATGTCGAATCCGGCAGCTCGCTGGCGCTGTTCTCGGCAGCACCGCACGGCGCTTCTGCTGCGGTCATCGCCAATGCGCTCATTGCCACAGGCAACAAGAACATCGACACGCATGTCGTCGATTCATCGGCGGATTTTCGCTACGCGCGCAAGGATGACTACGAGGCCGTTTACAGTAGTCCGCACGGCGCGCCGCAGCTTCTGGATCAGTTTGTTTGCGCCGTGCCGGAGCACGCGAAGCGCATCGAAACTGCTCATGTCGGACATCCCGGGTGTTTCGCCACGGCGACATTGCTTGCCGCGGTACCACTGATTCAATCGGGGCTTACGGAAGCAGAAGTGTTCGTCAGCGGCGTAACCGGCAGCACCGGATCGGGGCGCAGCCCGCAGCCGGGTACGCATCATCCCGAACGCAACAGCAACCTGTACGCCTACAAACCGCTCGCACACCGCCATGCGCCGGAAATGGCCGGGCTGACCAGCGCCGCTACCGGGCGCGAAACGGACGTGCACTTTGTGCCGCACTCGGGACCGTTTGCCCGCGGCATTCATATAACGCTGCAGGCAAAGGCCAGGAAAACTGTCAGCGAAGCGGCTTTGCGAGAGGTATTTACCAGCGCCTATGACGATTCGCCGTTTGTGGAAATCGTTAGCGCCACACCGAAGCTGAAGAATGTAGTGACCAGCAATATGTGTCACATAAGTGTCGCGAGCGACGGTGGTTCTGTGGTCGTCATGAGCGCGATTGACAATCTCGTCAAAGGCGCTGCCGGCGGAGCGATGCAGTGGATGAACCGCCTCTGGGACCTGCCCGAAACGACCGGGCTCGCCGCGCCGGCACCAGGCTGGACGTGATGACGGCGCCGCACAAGCAAGAAGCAATGTCCGACCCTCGCGTGCGCGAGGCGCAGTTCACGATTCCGGTTTACGGGCAACTGCCGTTCGTCCCGGAACGCGCCAGCGGCTGCGACATCTTCACGAAAGACGGCCGGCGAATTCTCGACCTGTACGGCGGACACGCGGTTGCGGCGCTGGGGTACGGACATCCGGGCCTCTCCCGCGCGATAGAGGAGCAGAGCAGCAAGCTGCTGTTCCAGAGCAACATGGTCGCTCTCGAAGTGCGCGCAATGGCCGCCGAAAACCTGGTCCGTGTAGCACCGAAGGGCATCGAGCGCGTGTTCTTTGTGAATTCAGGTGCCGAGGCGAATGAGAATGCGCTGCGCATGGCGTGCGTCATGACCGGCCGCAAGAAAATCCTGGCAATCACGCAGGGTTTTCATGGGCGCACCGCGGCAGCGGCGGCCGTCACCTGGAACTCTGAAAAATGGTACGGCTTCCCCGCGAAACCCTTCGAGGTCGACTTCATACCGCGCGATGACTGCGAAGCGGCTCTGGACATGATCGATAGTGACGTTGCCGCTGTAATCTTCGAACCGGTCCAGGGCGTTGCGGGCGCTTACGACCTGTCGGAGGATTTCCTGAAGACGCTGCGCCAGCAGACCCGGGCGCTTGGTGCCCTGTTGATCGCCGACGAAGTCCAGTCGGGCATGGGTCGCTGTGGACGGTTCTTTGGCGTGCAGGTGCACGGCATCGAAGTCGACATCCTCACCAGCGCGAAGTCGCTGGGCGCCGGCATCCCTTGCGGAGCCGTGCTGTGTACACAGGAAATCGCCGCGCGTTTCGGACCCGGATCGCTTGGCACGACATTTGGTGGCGGGCCGCTGGCCGCGGCGGCCATCGCGGCGACCATTCATGCGATCGAGACCGAGGACCTGCTCCGGAATGTACGGAATCGTGAAGCAGAGATTCGCGAACAATGTGTCGTGGGTCCGGTGCAGAAGATCCAGGGCATGGGACTGTTGCTGGGCCTGGTCTGTGATCGCCCGGCAAAGGAAGTGCAGAGCGCGCTGCTGGAACACGACATTCTGGCAGGCACCAGTGGCGACCCGGCGGTGGTGCGCATACTCGCCCCGCTGGTGCTCGAATCGACACATGTAGAACATCTCGCCGACGCACTGCAGACTCTCGCTCCCCTGACAAACTAAATAATCAAAGACAAGGAAATCGCTGATGAAAGCGTTTAACGACCTCGCCGACTTCTCGAATGAAGAGATCAAGGCACTTGTGGCACTCGCCGCCAGACTCGACCAGCATCCGGAACCGGACGCGTTGAAAGGCAAGGTGCTTTCGCTGCTGTTCCTGAGCCCGTCATTACGCACGCTCGCGTCCTTCCAGGCAGCCATGGTGCGCCTGGGCGGCGGTTCGTTCGTGATCTCGCCCGAAATGTCGATTCACGGAATCGAGAGCCGCCCTGGGTATCGTCATGGACGGCACTGCCGCCGAGCACATCCGCGAGGCGATGCCCGGTCATTGCCTCGTATGGCGATGCGATTGGCATTCGCGCGTTTGCCGAACGTAAAAACGTCGAAGCATGACATCGCCGAGACCGAATTCACCGCGACTGACGGACCTGATCGAGACGCCGTACATCAACATGGAATCAGCCATGAACCATCCCTGCCAGAGCCTCGCGGACTGGAAGACGATGGACGATCTGGGCGTTCCCGCAAATGGCGGCAAATTCGTGCTCAGCTGGGCCTACCATCCGAAAGCGCTGCCGCTGGCCGTGCCGGCTGCCACGCTGCACATGGCGGCAAAACGCGGCATGGACGTTACGGTGCTGAGGCCGGAAGGCTTCGAGCTGCCGGAAGCGCTGATGCAAAAAGCGGCTGCCGCGGCCGATGCCTCAGGCGGCTCGATAACGGAAAGCACTGAGCGCGATGAAGCCATGCAGGACGCGCATATCATCTACGCCAAGTCCTGGTCGTCGACACGCCATTACGGCGATCGGCTCGCCGATCAGAAGCTGCGCGAACAACACCTCGACTGGTGTGTCGACGAACCCTGGTTTGCTAACGCGAAAGAAGATTGCCGCTTTATGCATTGCCTGCCCGTTCGCAGGGGTGTCGTTGTCGCGGACGCTATTCTCGACGGCCCACGCAGCGTCGTCATACAAGAAGCGCGCAACCGCATGCTGGCGCAAATGGCCGTGCTGCACCAGATGTTGGGGGGCGGACAATGACTTCTAAAGAAGATCGGGCGATTGTCGTATCGGCCCTCAAGCACGCCGCCCCGTACATTCGGCTCTTCAAGAAAAAGGTCTTCGTCATCAAGGCAGGCGGCGAGATATTCGCGGACGCCGCCCAGACCAGCGCGTTTATGGAGCAGGTCGGCATTCTGCACCAGGTCGGTATCAAGGTGGTTCTGATTCACGGCGGCGGACCGCAGTCGACCAAACTCGCGGCAGCGCTCGGACTCGATACCAAGTTCATCGAGGGCAGACGCGTAACTGATGGCGCGTCACTCGATGTCGCGACGATGGTCCTCAACGGGCAGATCAACACGCGCATCCTTGCCACCTGCAGGGATTTGCAGATTCCCGCGGTGGGCATGAGCGGTGTCGACGCCGGCCTGATCCGCGCGCACCAGCGCCCGCCGGTAGAGCGTGACGGCGAAGACACCGTCGACTACGGCTATGTCGGCGATATCGACGGCGTCGATGCCGATGTGCTTCGCAAGCAGCTCGACAATGACCTGATGCCGGTTATCAGTCCATTATCCTGTGACGAGTCGGGCACGCTGCTGAATATCAATGCGGACACCGTCGCCGCGGCGATCGCCGCGGAGCTCGATGCCGAAAAGCTGATACTCGCGACCGGTGCGGCAGGCATCCTGGAAGACATCACGGATCCGAGCTCGCTGATCAGCTACATGGACCGTGCGGCGCTGAAGAAGTTGAAAGCGTCCGGAAGTCTGGCGGATGGCATGCTCCCAAAGGCGGCCGCCATCGACGCAGCGCTGGCCAACGGCGTACAGCGCGTTCACGTTATTTCCTACAAGCTCGCCGACAGCCTGCTTCTCGAGGTCTTCACTAACGAAGGCACCGGCACGCTGGTGGTCGACGACACTACGGCGCTGACACCGGCCGAGCAGGCGAGCAGCTCGTGAGCAGGCTCTGGGAAAAAGGCCTGCCGCTGGATGAGCGCGTGCTGCGCTACACGGCGGGCGAGGATCACCTGCTGGACGCGCGACTTGTTCCCTACGACGTACGCGGCTCCATTGCGCATGCCGAGATGTTGGCCAGCATCAAACTCATCAGCGACGCAGACTGCACTCAAATCCGCGAGGGGCTGCAATCTTTGCAGACCAACTTCGAGGCCGGTGACTGGCAAATCAGTCTCGATGACGAAGACGTGCACACGGCGCTTGAGACTCGCCTGACCGCAGACATCGGTGCGGCCGGCGGGCGGCTGCATCTCGGGCGCTCGCGTAACGACCAGGTGCTTACCGCGTTGCGACTCTACCTGCGCGATGCGGCGGCCGATCTCGCGACGCGCGTTGACGCGCTCAGGTCGGCGCTTGGCGAACTTGCCGGGCGCCAGGGTGAGATCGATCTGCCCGGCTATACGCATATGCAACATGCCATGCCTTCGTCCGTCGCACTCTGGTGTGGCGGCTTCGACGAAGGCTTCGCGGACGCAATCGACGGACTGCAGGCGGCGTCCAGGCGCATTGACAAGAACCCCCTCGGTAGCGCCGCCGGCTACGGCACGCCAGGCCTGCCGCTGGACCGCGACAAGACTACCGCCTCGCTCGGCTTCGCCACCACGCAGTCGCCGGTCACATCCGTGCAGCTGTCACGCGGCAAAGCCGAAAGCGCGCTGCTTTTCGAGATCACTCTGCTGATGCAGGATCTTGGGCGCATGGCCAGCGATCTCCTCATGTTTTACACGCAGGAGTTCGCGTATGTCACGCTGGCGCCCGAGGTCACAACAGGCTCCTCGATCATGCCGCAGAAACGCAACCCGGACGTCCTCGAGCTGCTGCGCGCATCCTCGGCAACGGCGCATGCCTGCCTCGACGAATCGCTGATGATTACGGCCAAGCTGCCATCCGGATACCACCGCGATTTGCAGCGACTGAAATCGCCGCTGTTTAGATCCATCGATCTCGCCGTGGACAGCGTCGACATCATGGCCTACCTGCTACAGGGCCTCGAGTTCCGTCCTGAAAATATCGAACTGGACGAGGGAATCTTCGCGACCGCCGAGGCCTACAGGCTGGTGACCGAGAACGGCATACCGTTTCGCGATGCCTACCGGCAGGTTGCGAAGCGGTATGCAAAATGATGCCCTATTCCAGCTGCAGGACTCTATAATCGCTGATTGGTAATTACGGGGCTCAGAAATGAAACGTCTTATATTTGCGCTAGCCGCGATCTCGTTTGTCTTGCCGTTCGCTGGTTGCGGCCAGAGCGGTCCACTCTACCTGCCGGGCAACCCGAGCAAACTCGAGACGCTGCCGCCCAAACCCACAAACGAAGAAGAAGAAGAAGAAACAGAAGAGAGCGAAGGCGGCTAGTATTCTGATGACCGATCTCGTTCTTATCGACGGGTCATCATATCTGTACCGCGCCTATCACGCGCTGCCGTCACTCAGTAACGCAGCCGGCGAGCCGACTGGCGCACTGCACGGCGTACTGACGATGATCCTGAAGCTCGTTCGCGAAGAGCGACCTGGGCATGTTGCTGTTGTTTTCGACGCGCCCGGAAAGACGTTTCGCGATGAGCTGTACGCGGAGTACAAAGCCAACCGCCCGCCCATGCCGGATGATCTGCGCGCGCAGGTACAGCCGATACTGGACGCCGTCGAGGCAATGGGTCTGCCGCTGCTGCGTGTTACGGGAGTAGAGGCCGACGATGTCATTGGCACCCTCTGCGCGCAGGCAGCGCACAAGGGGCTTAGCACCCTGGTTTCGACCGGCGACAAGGATCTGGCGCAGCTGGTCAACGACCGTGTAACGCTTATCAACACGATGAACGACTCCAGGCTGGATCGCGATGGCGTCAAGACGAAGTTTGATGTCTACCCGGAACAGATCGTCGACTACCTGGCGCTGGTCGGGGACAGCTCCGACAATATTCCCGGCGTCCCCAGGGTCGGTGCGAAAACGGCGGCGAAGTGGCTCAATCAGTACGCCTCGGCCGACGACATTGTCGAGCACGGTGACGACATCAAGGGGGCGGTCGGCCAGAGTCTGCGGGACAACGTCGAACAACTGCGGCTCTCACAGTCGTTGGCCACTATTCGGAAAGACGTTGACCTCGATGTAACGATCGACGATCTGAAGTCGGCAGACGCTGACACGGATGAATTGCGCAAACTGTACAGCCGCTATGAACTGCGCTCGCTGCTACGGATGCTCGACGAGGTTGCCGATGAGCCGGCGGCGCCGGCCGCGACGAAGGAAGGGCACTATGAAACGGTCCTTACGTGGGATGCGTTCGATCCCTGGCTGAAGAAGATCAACGGCGCCGGACTGACCGCGTTCGATACCGAGACGAACAGCCTCGATTACATGGAGGCGGAAATTGTCGGCTTGTCATTGGCTGTGGAAGACGGCGAGGCCTGCTACATCCCGGTTGCGCACGACTATCCGGGTGCGCCTGACCAGCTGCCACGCGCCGAGGTACTCGAGAAGCTGAAGGGGTTCCTGCAGGACGACGACAGGAAGAAGGTTGGCCACCACCTCAAATACGATGCCCACATTCTTCGTCGTTACGACATCGTGCTCGCCGGCATGCAATTCGACTCGATGCTCGAGTCCTACGTTCTCAACAGTGTCGCCACGCGGCATGACATGGACTCGGTCGCAAAACACTACCTCGGCAAGGATACGATTCATTACGAAGACGTCGCGGGAAAAGGGGCCAAACAGCTGACCTTCAACCAGGTCGACCTGGAAACAGCTGCACCCTACGCCGCCGAAGACGCGGACGTCACGCTGCAACTGCACGAGGCCCTTTGGCAACAGCTCGGCGAGCAACCGTCACTGCGGAAGGTCTACGAGGAAATCGAGCAGCCGCTTGTCGATGTCCTGCTGGAGATGGAAGAACTGGGCGTACTTGTCGATCGCAGCATGCTGACAAAGCAAAGCGGCGAGCTTGCGAAGACCATGGCAAAGCTGGAAAAAAAGGCGCACGAGCTCGCCGGCGGCCCTTTCAATCTCGGTTCACCCAAACAGCTGCAGCAGATTCTGTTCGAACGACTGGAGCTGCCGGTTATCAGAAAGACACCGAAGGGGCAGCCGTCGACGGCCGAAGACGTGTTGGTCGAACTGGCCCATGACTATGACCTGCCCGCCGTCATTATCGAGTATCGCAGCGTCAGCAAGCTCAAGAGCACCTACACCGACAAACTGCCCCTGCAGATCAATGAACGCACCGGGCGTATCCATACCTCGTATCACCAGGCGGTCGCGGCGACCGGGCGACTGTCTTCGACCGACCCGAACCTGCAGAACATCCCGATTCGAACCGAAGAGGGTCGCCGTATCCGCCAGGCGTTCGTCCCGCCCGAAGGCCGGGTCCTGCTGGCTGCCGACTACTCACAAATCGAGCTCCGAATCATGGCGCACCTGTCGGCGGACGACGGCTTGCTGGGCGCGTTCGCGAAAGAGCTCGACGTGCATCGCGCGACAGCAGCGGAGGTCTTCGAAATAGCGCTGGACGACGTGACCACCGACCAGCGCCGCTCGGCGAAGGCGATCAATTTCGGCCTGATGTACGGCATGTCGGCGTTCGGCCTTGCGAAGCAGCTTGGCATCGCTCGCGGCGAGGCACAGGCCTACGTAGACCTGTACTTCGATCGTTACCCGGGAGTGAAGGCTTACATGGACAATATTCGACAGACGGCCAGCGAACAGGGATACGTCGAAACCGTCTTCGGTCGCCGCCTGTACCTTCCCGAAATCAACGCGCGCAATGCGCAGCGCCGACAATACGCGGAGCGCAGCGCGATTAACGCGCCCATGCAGGGCACCGCCGCCGACATCATAAAGAGAGCGATGGTTACGGTGCACGACTGGCTCAAGGCCGAGCAGCCCGGTGCCCGCATGATCATGCAGGTGCACGACGAACTCGTGTTCGAGGTCGATGAAGGCAAGGTTGATGCCGTGCGGGATCGCGTTGTGGATTTAATGGCCGCCGCCGCCGACCTGTCGGTACCGTTGAAAGTCGACGCCGGCGTCGGTGCGAACTGGGATGAGGCGCATTGAGTCTTGCCCAGGACTCTGCATTGAGGTTGCGGCGAGCCGGACCCCTCGCCTGAAATAAATTTCTTTATTATTCAGTCTATTAGCGAATACCGGGAACTGAACCTACAGTTCTCGCTCTAACTTTCTGAGTGCATTAGTCACTTGCCTGCTAACTCCCTTATGCAGGCTTGCCGCCGGTGACCCCAAGCCGGCTGCGTTTATTGGCCCCGGGGTGGCTTTCTTATTGAGGCTGCTCCGGGGCTTTCTTATTCTCCGGCCGGCAGACTCAGGAACTCATCCAGTTTGGTTCGCGCCTCCGCCTCACCCATCCTGCTTAGCGCCGAGAAGTGTTGCACCGTAGCCGAATCTCCGAGCTCACGCCGCAGCTCCAGTAGCGCTTTGGCCGCCTGGCCGCGTTTCAGCTTGTCGGTCTTGGTCAGCAGAATATGCGTCGGCAAGCCGACAGAATTCGCAAAGAGCAGCATCTGGCGGTCGTACTCGGTGAGCCGCCGGCGGATGTCAACGATCAGGAACATGCCACGCAAGCTTTTTCGCGTTTCGAAGTACTCGGCAATGAGATCTGCCCAGTGATGGCGCATCTTGCCAGCGACTTTCGCAAACCCGTAGCCCGGCAGGTCGACCAGTCGCCGATCAGCGCTGAGGCTGAAGAAGTTGACTAGACGTGTGCGGCCAGGGGTCTTGCTGGTCCTCGCAAACTGTCGGCGATTGACAATTATGTTGATCGCGCTGGACTTGCCGGCGTTGGAACGGCCGGCGAAAGCAACCTCCGCGCCGACGTCCTGGACGAACTGTGCGGGCGCATCGGCGCTCTTGATAAAACAGGCTTCAGGGTACTGTGACATGGGGGTACGCCCTCTGGATTGTGTGTATAATTCGGGCGCTAAGCGGTGAACCGGAGCCTGAGTCTGACCGGTTCAGGGTCGCGCAGCAAGACAACTTAACGTCTCCCGGTCCCGCGTCGCTTGCTGGTAGCTCGCTCAGACCGTCCAGAGTAAAGCCAGAGTGAAGCAACAGTAAAACATGACATTAATCAGGCGAACGCCGCGGCGCTCGCCAAGGAAGTAACGGTTAGACAATATGAAGAAGATGCTCGTTTCCATCCTTGCGCTGTCAGGCCTCACGCTCGCAGCATTCACAGCTCAGGCGGAGAGTCTCGTGAACGGTTCGATTGAGACCGGCAAGACCAGGTCGCTTACCTGCAGTGCCTGCCACGGCGCAGAGGGCAACAGCTTGAACGCTGTCTGGCCCAACATTGCCGGTCAGAATGCACCTTACCTCCAGGCGCAGCTCGCGGCTTTCAAGAGTGGCCTGCGCAAGAACGCACTGATGTCGAGCCAGGCGATGCTGCTGAGCGATGAAGACATGGCCAACCTGGCCGTCTATTTCGAAAGCCTGCCCGGTGCCGTGCAGTCGGTTGCTGATGAGAAACTCCTGGTGCGCGGCGAGGCCCTGTACCGCGGTGGCAACAAGGAAAAAGGCGTCCCCGCCTGCCTGGCCTGTCACGGTCCGACCGGTCGCGGCAACCCGGCTGCAAAATACCCGGCCCTGAACGGGCAGCATGCGGCCTACACGGCTATCCAGCTCAGTGCATACGCGGACGGCACACGCGTCGGTACAGGCAAGGTCCAGATCATGCATGACATCGCATCGCAGCTCGACCCGGAAGACATCCAGGCCGTGTCGTCGTACGTGCAAGGCCTGAAGTAAGCCTGAACTAAGCAATACAACATCACTCGGAATCCCCTATGAAGAACCTTAAATGGATTGGTCCTCTGCTGATTATTGTCTCGGCACTGGGCCTGTATGGATGCAGCAAGGAACAAGCGCCGGCTTCGCCGGTTGAAGATGCCGCGACCGCAGCAGAACAAGCGGTAGATGAGGCGGTCGACGCAGCCGCTGAACAGGCCGAGCAGGCAGCGGACGACACGCTGGAAGTCGTCGAGGAATCCGCATCGGAAGCTGAGCCCGCTGACGAGGCGATCAAGCTTGCGCTCGCGGAGTCTCCGGCCGCGGCACGCGAATGGCAGTTCAAGGAAGGACAGCACTATGTTCGCATGGTGCCGACACAGCCAACCGTTGGTGGCGCCGACAAGATCGAGGTTGCCGAGTTCTTCTGGTATGGCTGCCCACATTGCTATGACATGGAGCCGTTCATCAACAAGTGGGCCGAAGGCAAAGACCCTGGCGTTCGCTTCGTCAAGGTTCCGGCGACCTGGAACTCGCTGGTGCGCCTGCACGCACAGCTGTATTACACCGAAGAAGTTCTGGTGCGAAATGAGCGTCATCAAGGACCCTGCCGGCTTTCGGGAGGCCGTCTTCCAGGAATACCATCGTCGCGGCAATCGCATGACGTCGGAAGATGCAATCCAGAAAATTTTCGCGCGCTTTGGCGTATCCGAGGAACAGTTCCGGAGCACCTGGAGTTCGTTCGAGGTCAATCAGAAACTACGCGTCGCCGATGACCTGTCACGTCGCTACACCATCTCCTCCGTCCCGGCGATTGTCGTTAACGGCAAGTACCGCTCAGGCGCCGGCGAAGCAGGTGGGTATCCCAAGCTGATGGAGTTGATCGACGAGCTCGTCGCTCGCGAGGGACTGCGCTAGCCGCTTGTTGAAAAAAGTCTCGGGTGCGAGCGTCCGATCGGTCGGCGCCAGATAGCTCTAGCCGCTGTCCTCGGCGATCAGTTTCAGCATGCCGTGTGGGCCGCGACGCCAGTACAGTCGCTTGGTAACGACCACGGTGTTACCGCTCTCGCTCGTCGACATTCGAAACCGGCTCAGATACGTTTCGACCTCGATGGTATCGGCCAGCAGCATCAGGTCGTCCACGACTATCGACTGAATGGCTCGGGACTGCAGCATCTCAGTCTGGAAAGCAATCCACTCCGACCTGTTCATACCCCAGTGTCGGAAGTCCTCATCGTACAGCGACAGAAACGCATGCAAATCGCCTTGCTGTCGGCTTTCGATCCAGCGACTGACAACCGCCTCGAGTTCGCGCCGCAGCGCCTCCAGCCGGCCCTGGCGTTGTCCACTCGACGGTGCGTGCAATAATCACTGGCGTCACATTTGGCTGAAAATATTCCTCAAGTTCGGCAAGCGTGTCATTGGGTAACGCGATACAGCCGTCCGTATCGAACGGTGGCCTTTTGCCGCCGCGCCGATCCACGCCGTGCACCCAGATGCCGCCGCCGCTGCGCTGCATGCGTCGATCCAGGGCGTTCGGATAGTCGAGCGTGAATGCCGTATAGCCGTATTTCTCGTGCATTCTCTCGGTATCCAGCTGTTCGGTCACGAAGTAGATGCCGAGCGGCGTCTTGCGATCACCATCGACCTGTTTATGGTCCCCGTCATCCCCGATCGACATATAGCTGTAACCGCGATAGTCAAGCGCGTTGGTCGTTGCCGTTTTCGAAATGATGAAACCGTGCCTTCGAAGTCTCTGCGATGAACACAGCACTGACTGAATCAGGCAGTCGAAGCACGTATGCCGGCACTTTTTCGTCCGCGAGGGCCGAAGCAAAGATGAGAGATATCGAGCAGCAGGAAAAAACAAACAGATCGCATCGCACGATATTACAGCGTTGCGGTGACCATGCTAGAGTTTGCATCTCTCCTGGATCGTCCGAGGTAACGCCGTGAAGCGTCTTTTCCTGTCCTTGCTCTTCATGTCGATGACCACAGCCACGTTGGCCCAAACGGCTGACGAAGCGTTTCAAAACCTGGCTGATGAGTACATCAGCGACCTCGGCAATCTCTCGCCGGTGTACGCGACGCTGCTGGGCGATCACGCTCTGGACCATCAGCTCGACCAGGTGGACGATGCCGCGCGTGCTGAGGCGCGGCTACTGCTCAATGATTATGTCGCGGCTTTGAAAGGCATCGATCTCGAGCAACTGTCGCGAGCCAACCAGGTGGATGCGGAATTACTTCTGCATGAAGTCGAGTCCAGGCTCTGGTCGCTCGACGTACTAAAGGAGTGGTCATGGAATCCCCTTTACTACGTCAGTACTGCGGGCAGCAGCATCTACGGACTGATGGCCCGCGACTTCGCACCCGTCGAGTCACGACTGATCGCCGTTACATCACGTCTCGAGCAACTACCGCGATTCCTGGCGCAGGCACGCAACTCTATCGAGCTGCCACGGGTACCGAAAATTCATGCCGAAACCGCGGTGCAACAAAACCAGGGACTCCTGTCCATCATAGATTCGATGGTGATTCCTGCTATGGATGGACTTACCTCCGCACAACAGCAGCGACTGAACGCCGCGATCGAGATCGCGAAGAACGCGATCGCGGACCAACAGACCTGGCTGGAAGAAACGCTGCTGCCGCAAGCCAACGGTGACTTTCGCATTGGCGCCGATCTGTATGACGTCAAGCTGGCATTTGCGTTGAACTCGCCGATGAGCCGCCGCGAAATCACGGCACGAGCGGAGCAGGAGTACGAGACCGTTCGCAACGCCATGTACGAGGTATCAAAAACCGTCTACAAGAAACGACATCCGTTCACGACGTTTCCAGACAACCCGGATGAGCCTTACAAGCAAGCGATTATCCGTGCAGCTCTCGAAGAGGCGTACAGGAAGCTGCCACCGCGCGACGGCATCGTGGACGTCGCCAGGGAGTATTTGCAGCAGGCCATCGACTTCGTTGTCGAACACAACATCGTGGCGATGCCCGACGAACCCGTGGAAATCATCGTCATGCCGGAGTTCCAGCGCGGCGTAACGGTGGCTTACCTGGACCCGCCCGGGCCGCTGGATGAGGGCCAGTCTGCTTTTTACGCGGTCGCACCCTTGCCTGCCGACTGGACCGAGGAACAGGTCGAGTCTTTTCTTCGCGAATACAACATGCTGTCCATACAGGACCTGACGATCCACGAAGGCGTGCCGGGACACTACCTGCAGCTCGCGCACAGCAATCGCTACCCGTCGACGCTGCGCAGCGTTCTTTGGTCAGGAACGTTCATCGAAGGCTGGGGCGTCTACGCAGAGCAGATGATGATTGCCGAGGGCTACATGAACGAAGATCCGCTGATGAAGCTGATCAACCTGAAGTGGTACCTGCGCACGATCACCAACGCGATTATCGATTCCGCCATCCACGTGGACGGAATGACGCGAGACGCTGCCATGAACCTAATGGTCGAAGGCGGCTTTCAGGAAGAACGTGAAGCCGCCGGCAAATGGGTGAGAGCCCAATTATCATCGGCGCAGCTGTCGACGTATTTTGTCGGTTACCAGGAGCACCTCGAACTGCGGGCCACTATGGAGAAGCACTGGGGCGATGAATTCACGCTGCGGCGCTATCACGACCAGGTACTGTCCTATGGATCCCCGCCCGTTCGTTTTGTCCATGCGCTGATGCTGGACGAGCCCGTTCCGAGGCGCGGTGAGTAGACCAATTTCTGTTGCTATTTTGCAACGCCCCCCCGTGTTGGTGCGCAAACAACACTTTAAGCGACCGTATGACCGAGCTATAAAGGGCTTGACGCCGGAACCCGTGGCGCCGTATACGATTCGGCTCTTTAGCCCTTAAAAACAACGTGTTATACGGCAATAACTTACCCAATGTGCGACGCTATTCTGCGCCTGGCGGTGCACTCACGGCGCTTTTGGGCTGTTGTTTCTTGTTTTTGTCGCTTTTATGTTACGATTTGTTACACGAGGGTTGTGAGAAGTGGCCGCGGGTTGGTAGAAGACGGCGACGGAATGCAACTCAAGTTGTTAATTAATCTTCCTAAAAGCATAGGGGAAACAAAAATGACCAGATTTATCAAATACGGTCGTCGTCGATCTCCAGTCAACTTAACCGGTGGCTTTGCAGCTCTGGTTCTTATTCTGGGACTTGCAACCTCCGCTCAGGCTCAGCAGTCCGGCGGGTCCATTAAAGGAACCGTCGTTGGCGCTGATTCCAGCACAGTGGTTGAAGTCGTTGATCAGAGGCGTGGCACAACGAAGTCGGAAGCAACAAGCTCTGATGGATCATTCCGTTTTGACGGCTTGACCATCCGGTCAGTACGAAGTGTTCGTCCTGCAGGGCGGTCGCATGGTCGATAGCGCCAAGGTTGACGTTAAGCCTGGTAGCGCAACGACGGTTTCCATGGCAACGACGGTAGAAGCGATCGAAGAGATCGTGACAACCGGAACACGTGTTGCGGCTCTCGATACCAGTATCGCAGAGTCCGGCCTCGTTATCGCGTCGAAGCACTGCTTGAAATGCCGGTTTCGCGTGACCTGGCATCGGTTGCGCTGCTCGCTCCGGGCACGAGTCGTGGCGACTATCGTTTCGGCACAGCGGCAACGTTGCGTTTCGCCGGTGCTTCGATCGCTGAGAACACGAGCTTCATCAACGGTCTGAACACCACGAACTTCCGCACGGGTGTTGGCTTCTCGCAGGTACCTTTCGAATTTTACGAGACCCTGCAGATCAAGACCGGCGGTTACTCAGCGAAGTACGGCCGTTCTCTCGGTGGCGTAATGAACGCCAAGACCAAGAGCGGTTCGAACGAGTGGACCTACGGCGCGAACATCTACTACGAAGACGAAATCGATCAAAGCCCCGAGACCTACCTGGCGGCTAATGACCTCGATGAGGATTCTGAGACGACGTTCGACGTATACGTTGGTGGCCCGATCATGAAGGACCGTTTGTTCTTCTATGCTCTGTACAGCGACAACGGTCAGGATCAGCGCTACGCTGGCCTGCAGAGTGGTCGTGATTACGACTACGAAGTTGACGAAGGCTTCTGGGGCGTGAAGCTTGACGGTTACATCACCGACAACCATCACCTCGAATACACCGCGTTCTCTGACAAGCGTACCGGTGTTGAAGCAACTTACGCTTTTGACGGCTCTACGCAGACACGCGGCGCTTATGTCGGTGATACGTTGTACGACCGTGGCGGTGACAACTGGGTTGCGACCTACACGGGTGACCTCACGGACAGCCTGCAGGTTTCGGTGTCTTACGGCGAAAACGAGCAGGACCGTACCACGGCACCTGCCAGCGCAGACATCCCGGTTGTTTACTCGTACTCCGACGCTGGCGGTTTCGCAGCGCAGGGCGAGTGGTCGAACTTCACGGTTTCGCAGGGTACCGACAAGCGCGAAATGACGCGATTCGACGTCCAGTACATCCTCGGCGATCACGACATCTCGGTCGGTTGGGATAGCGAAACTAACTCCGCGAACGAAGCAACCATTAACTCCGGTGGAGCGTACTGGCTGCTTGATCCGCTCAACGAGTACAACGGTTGTACGCCGGCTGAGTGCCCGAGTGGCGCGAATGCTCGTCGTCGTACCTACAGCGTTGGTGGTTCCTTCGAAACTACGTCTGATGCGTTCTACATTCAGGACGTCTGGGAGCTCAGCGACAAGTGGACCTTTGAACTCGGTATGCGTAACGAGAACTTCGAGAACCTGAACGGTGAAGGCGGCGTATTCGTCAAGATCGACGACCAGTGGGCTCCGCGCCTGGCGGCCGTATTCGATCCGAACGGTGACGGACAGTCCAAGTTCTACGCGAACTATGGCCTGTACTACCTGCCGATCGCGGCTAATACGAATATTCGTATGGCCGGTAACGAGACGTACATTCAGGACTACTTCGACTGGGACGGCGTAAGTGTCGACAGCCAGTTCGTTCCGACAGGTCTTGGTGCTCAGTTCGACCAGGATCTATTCGGCGACGGCACTGTGCCTGACACGCGCTCAGTAACGGATAACAACATCGAACCGATGTATCAGTCAGAAATCATTCTTGGTTACCAGCGCTACCTGGATTCGGGCATCGAGCTCGGCGTCAAGGGTATCTACCGTAACCTCGAGACGACGATTGAAGACATCGCGATCGACGCGGCCGTTATTGATTACTACAACAACGGTGCAGGCACCTGGAATCCGGCACTGGTTGGTGGCGACACGGTTGAAGACGTCTTTGGCGGCTTCCACCAGTACGTACTGACCAACCCGGGTAACGACATGTCTGTGTACATTCCGGAAATGGATGAGCAGATCAATCTCACAGCTGCACAGCTGAACTACCCGGAAGCCGAGCGTCAGTACGGCGCAGTTGAGTTCACGTTCGCACGTCCGTTTGACGGTCAGTGGGCCATGAACGCTTCGTACACCTGGTCGCACAGCTGGGGTAACCATGAAGGTTACGTCAAGTCTGACAACGGTCAGGACGATGCGGGCATCACGCAGAACTTCGACCAGCCGGGCCTGACCGACTTCTCGTACGGCAACCTGCCGAACGATCGTCGTCACACGATCAAGGCCTTTGGTACGTTCCAGTTCGAGAATGGCTTCCGCCTCGGCGGCAACATGCTGTGGCAGTCAGGTCGTCCGCAAAGCTGCTTCGGCCTGCACCCGACCGATGTGTTCGCTCAGGCTTACGGCGCTGACTCGAACTTCTGCGACGGTGTTGGTATCAAGCGCGGTACGCTCGGAACCACGCCTGACATCATGACGATTGACGTTAGTGGTCAGTACGAAATGGAAGTTGGCAATGCCAACGTTCTGTTCACACTGGACATCTTCAACCTGTTCGACAGCGCAAACCCGACGCTCTACAACGAGTTCGGCGAGACCGACGGTGGCGTAGCTGATTCGGACTACGGTAAAGTCCAGCAGTTCCAGGCGCCACGTACCTTGCGTCTGAGCGCCCGCCTCCGCTTCTAGGAGCTTTGAAAAAAGCTCCCTGGCGGATGCTAGGTGAAACTAAGGCCCCGCGACAGGCAACTGTCGCGGGGTTTTTTTTGTTGGCAATTTAGGGGCTTGCGGGCAATCATCGGCGGAATTCTTAATCGATTTCAAATTTTCTAAACCAAATCAGCGTTTCATGCATCTTATCTATAGGCGGAAGCTCCAGGGTCGCCGCTGTCAGTTAAGATAAACAACAATAAGAAACAAGCGTTTCGCACCAGCTCTTGTCGCTGCGGACCGTACTCTGATTTGCATTTGTCGAGACCAATAAATGAACAAGAAAGCCTTATGGATCGTTATAGCGGTACTCCTGATCAGCGCCGTCGTGGCGTTCTTTGCGTTCTCCGGCGGCGGAGACGACATGCTCGAGGTACAGACGGCAACGATCGGCCGCGAGACGATCGTACAAAAGGTCAATGCGACCGGTCGCATTCAACCCAAGACACAGGTTCGCATCAGTGCTGATGTGAGCGCCAAGATCGTCAACTTACACGTCGAAGAAGGTGATTGGGTCGAGGAAGGTCAGCTGCTGGTTGAGCTCGACCGTGAACGTTATGAGGCGGATGTCGAACGCGCCGAGGCCAACGTACGCTCGGCCCAGGCAAATGCCAAACTGGTTCAACAAAACATGCTGAAGACCCAGAAGGATTTCGATCGGGCACGCGATATCGTTGCTCGTAAACTCGACTCACAGTCGATGCTGGACGCTGCCAGCGCGGCGTACCAGGTTGAGGTTGCCCGTTACGAATCAGCCCTCGATCAGATTGAACAAGCCAGGGCGTCTGCCAAGCAGTCAATGGACAGCCTGGCAAAGACCATCATCTATTCACCCATGACCGGCACCATCAGTGACCTGAACAAGGAGCAAGGTGAGATCGCCATAGGTTCGCAGTTTCAGGAGGACGTCATTCTGATTGTCGCCGATCTGACCGACATGGAGGCGCAGGTCAACGTCGACGAGAACGATATCGTGAACGTAGCGCTCGGGCAGACGGCCGAGATCGAGGTTGACGCCTTGTTCGGCGAGACCCTTGAAGGCACCGTGTATGAGATCGCAAATGCAGCCAATTCCAACGACCAGGGATCGCAAAACCAGAAGACCGAGTTCGAGGTGAAGATCTCGATATCCGGAGAAACTTCACGGCTGCGTCCGGGTATGACTGCCAGCGCGGACATCAGCACGAACACCAAGACAGACGTCGTTGGCATTCCTATCCAAAGCGTCGCCGTACGGACGATCGACCAGCTGACCCTTGAAGACGAGGAAGTTGCCGACGCCGAGAAACGCTTCACTGCCGATGAAGACGGCTTCGTCGAGATCGTGTTCTGCATTGAAGATGACGGCTCAGCTTCGGCAAGACAGGTAGAAACCGGCATCCAGAGCGATGACATGATCGAGATCATCTCCGGCGTTGAAGCCGGCGAGCAGGTCGTGACCGGTTCGTATCGTGCCATTTCGTCCGATCTCAGGAACGGCGCAGTGGTCAGGGTCAACAACGACGCCGATGCGGGCTCCCGGACACGTTGAGCGGGGTATTGCGATGAAACTGACTGACCGCAACGGCACGATCCTCTCGCTCCAGAACGTCGTCAAGACCTATGAGATGGGCACGCAGCAGGTGCATGCGCTGAGCGGCGTCTCGCTTGATCTGAATCGGAATGAGTACGTTGCGATCATGGGTCCATCCGGGTCCGGCAAATCTACGTTGATGAATATTATCGGTTGCCTGGACGTGCCAACCAGCGGGAGCTATTCGCTGGATGGCGAAATGGTGGCGAACAAGTCCGAAGGACAGCTTGCAGAAATACGCAACCGCCTAATTGGTTTCGTATTCCAGACGTTTAACCTCATTCCCCGCGCGGATATCTTTCACAACGTCGAGCTGCCGCTCGTCTACGGTGGCATCGGCAGAGTAAAGCGGCGCGAACTGGCCGAGCAAGCTATTGAGCAGGTGGGCCTGACTGACCGGATGACGCATAAGCCGAATGAGCTCTCCGGCGGGCAGCGCCAGCGCGTCGCAATCGCTCGCGCATTGGTTTTTAACCCGTCGATAATTCTGGCTGATGAACCGACCGGAAACCTGGACAGTAGAACAGGCGAAGAAATTATGGCGATGTTCGACTCACTGCACGCCGCCGGCCAGACTATCATCATCGTTACACACGAGGACCACATTGCCGCTCATGCACATCGTGTTATCCGGCTGCGTGACGGCAAGATAGAGAGCGACGAACCGTCAACAGGGGTGGCTGCCGCATGAAACTCATACCGGATATTCTCGAATCGACGAAAATCGCCTGGCACTCGATCGTCGCGAACAAGGCGCGCGGCGCGCTGACCACGCTTGGCATCGTTATCGGCATTGTCGCCGTCACAACGACGATGACCGTCTTCAACGGTATGCAATCACAATTTATGCAAAGCGCTGGCTCCGTCGGAGCAGACGTCGTCTACGTGTCCCGCAACCCGTGGATCATGATGGGCGACTGGTTCCTGTACCGCAATCGTCCGAACATCGACATGCAGGAAGCGGAGGCGCTGGAACGCGCATTTCGGGGGCGCGCCATAGTTAATCCCAATGTCGATACGCAACGTGACGTACGGTTTCGTTCGGAATCAATGGGCGGCGTGACCATACTCGGTACCACCGAGAAGATGCTCGCCATATCGAACCGAATCCCGGAGATCGGCCGCTTCCTGATGAACCACGACGTTCGCTCCAAGAAAAATGTTGCTGTCCTGGCGTCAGAGGTGGCCGAAGGCCTGTTCGGTGACGTGAGCCCGATCAACAAGGAAATTGACGTTGGTCCTTACAAATATCGCGTAATAGGTGTCCTGGAAGAACTGGGCGGTTCGACCATGGGCGGGCCCAATATGGACCGGCAGATATACATCCCTGTCACGTCTTTCATCAAATCCTTCGGCGGCCGACGCTCCATGAATTTCGACGTTGCTGTAAAAGCGCCGAGAATTGACGACCTGGACGAACTCGAATATGAGGTCATCGGCGAAATGCGAAAGATCCGCAAGCTAAGGCCTGCGGAGGATGCCAATTTTACGATCAACAAACTGGATTCGTTGCTTGGCGCGTTCAATAGCATTGTCGGAGTCGTGCTTGGCATCGGTCTCCTGGTAACAGGCATCGCGCTGTTTGTTGGCGGAATCGGTGTCATGAATATCATGTTTGTCTCGGTAACGGAGCGTACGCGTGAGATCGGAATAAGAAAGGCTATCGGCGCGAAGAACCGCAGCATACTGATGCAATTCCTGTTCGAGTCCGCGGCGATCTGTCTGTTTGGCGGCCTTATCGGCATCGGCATCGCTGCAGTGGTCGCCGCTGGCATCAACGCGTCCGGCGTTATGCCGGCGAGCCTGTCTCCCGGCATCATGGTCGCGGCAGTCGTCGTCTCGATTGTCGTTGGTGTGTTCGCAGGGCTGGTGCCGGCATTGAAAGGTGCTCGCCTCGACCCGATCGATGCGTTGCGCTATGAATAATCGACGGAACCGTTATGCAGAGAATTGATACCTTGATAATGGCGCTGCAGGCGATACGCACGAACCGGCTGCGGTCGGCGCTCACGCTCGTCGGCATCGTACTTGGTGTGGCTTCGATCATCGCTGTCATGACGGGTATTTCCGTCGTGCAGGGGACGATGGAAAAAGAGATGAGTATCCTCGGCGCACAGACGTTCCAGATCCAGAAGTGGCCGTCGGGTCCTGCAACGCGGGAAGAACGGCTCGAGGCGATGGCGTGGCCGCCGGTCACGCTCAGTGATGCCCAGGCCATTCGGGATCATGTCGATGCGGTTGATATTGTTGGCCCTGAGCTCTGGAACCAGGGCAACTTTGTTGCGGAGTATCGTGGCGAGGAAACCAATGGCAATGTATCAATCGTCGGTGCCACGCCGGAATACGCGCAGAACAATACGCACTTCGTAGGCTACGGTCGCAATGTTTCGCAATTGGATGTGCACCGCGCCGGCAAAGTCGCCGTAATCGGCCACGCGATCGCCGGACATCTCTACCCCTTCGTTGATCCGATTGGGCGCGACATTCGCGTCGATGGACGCAAATACCGGGTTATCGGTGTGTTCGACGAGAAGAACTCCGCCTTCAACGCCTCCTATGACAGCTACGTTCTGATTCCGGTCTCAACGTTTCTCAACATTTATGGCAGCGTGGACCAACAAGGCTTTCCGCGCTCCGTCAACATCACGGTTCATGCCAGGACGCCAGAGGTTATTGACGAGGCCATCGCCGAGACGCGCGCAGTACTGCGACGCAATCGAGGCGTCAAGCGAGGCGAAAAAGACAACTTTGAGCATTTCAATTCCGAGAGCTCGATTCGCCAGTTCAATGAGTTGACGTTGGGCGTGAAGATTGGCGCCGTGGTCATTGGAGCCTTTGCGCTGCTGGTCGCCGGTATCGGCATCATGAACATCATGCTGGTATCCGTTACGGAACGAACCAAGGAAATCGGCATTCGCAAGGCGCTCGGTGCAAAGCCGCGCAATATCCTGATGCAGTTTCTTTTCGAGGCGATTCTGCTATGCAACATTGGTGGCCTCATCGGCGTGTTTCTCGGCGTCGGCATTGGCAACCTTATTGTCAAGCAGGGCATGTCTTCGTCCTTCGAAGCCGATGTGCCGGTGGAGTGGGCGGTCATCGGTCTGCTGTTTTGCACGACTATCGGCGTAATCTACGGCATCCTCCCTGCCATCAAGGCCTCACGACTGAACCCGATCGACGCACTACGCTACGAGTAATCCCTGCCAGCGCACCCTTTCTCGGCCAGAGCCTGGCTTTCTTGCGCCTCCCCTGTAATAAACCGGCGCCTGAGGAGGTCAACTAGATACAGTCGGGAGTGTTCTCAGGGGGTCTTCAGATGTTTCAGATTCAGTCAAGAACCACGTTTATTCTTTTCTCATTGCTTATTGTCGCAGGCTGTAGCAGCGGCGGTGGCGGCGGCGGCGAGGTACCAGTAGCGGCCGCAGACACCAGCGAATGGCTCATCTCAAGAGATTTTGTGTTTGACGGCGGACCGGGCCCAGATGGAATTCCCGCCTTAGAGAGCCCCAATTTCGAATCTGCATCGACAATTCTCACAGTCAATCCAAACGATCTGGCCATCGCCGTGAAACACAATGGCGAGATCAAGATCTATCCCCACGACATCATGGACTGGCACGAAATCGTCAACGACGGCCCCGACGACGACCCGCTCGTCATGAGCTATTGCCCATTGACGGGATCGGCCCTCGCCTGGCTGGGCACGGCCACCGATGCGAACTCCACATTCGGCGTCTCCGGCCTGCTCTACAACTCGAACCTGCTGCTGTACGACCGCGAATCCCGCAGCTTATGGTCCCAGATGTATGAAGCATCCGTTAATGGTCCCCGTATCCGTGAGTTGCCGCAGCGGGTCCAGCTGATAGAAGCAAAATTCGGAACCCTGCGGGACATGTACCCCGACGCCATGGTGTTGACGCGAAACACTGGCTACATTCGGGACTATCCCGACCTATCCGTACGGCAACTATCGCGAGAACGCGGGCACGCTGTTTCCGGTTTCGAATGCCGACAACAGGATGCATCCGAAAACACGCGTGATCGGCATTCGCTCGGGCTCGGGCGTTAGTTCCGAAATATTGACCAGGGTTTATCAGCTCGGCGCATTCGGGTCTGCTACGCAAGCTATCAATGATCAGTTTGCCAATCAGTCGATCGTTGTTGTCGGCAACACCGACCTGGATTACGCGGTTATTTACAATCGCGAACTGGCGGACGGCACGATCCTGACATTCACGCCTATCGAAAACGATCTGCCCAACATATTGAGCGACGATGAAGGTAATGTCTGGGATGCCTTCGGTACAGCCGTCTCAGGACCTCGCGCCGGCACGCAACTCGAGACGACGAAGTCGTATACGGCGTACTGGTTTGCCTGGGCAACGCATTTCTCGAACGCCGAAATCTACTTCAACTCAGCCGGGCCTTGAATACTCTCAGGATCAGGCTCGCCGTCTCGGTCGCGGCAGTTGCCATGTCGTCCCCGACCTTTGCTTCGACATGCAGCTGCGCCAGCGTTCCTCTCCTGGGAACCATGCAATCGGCATCCCCGAACGACAATCAGTGGTTCCTGGCAACAACCTACGAGTTTCACGATGTCAGCGAACTCGTCGCCGGTTCATCTACGATTCCCGACCAGACCGGACGTGACAGGCAGTCACAGGCGCTGGTTTTTGAGGTTAGCCGAGGGCTGACGCAAAAATGGTCGGTATCGGCGCTATTGTCGGCGGTCGAACATGAGCGCGAGATCAGTGGACAGAATGACCGCACGTCGGGCATCGGTGACGCGGTAGTAATGCTCAAGTATTCACCGATGTCGATATCCGTGTATTCGAAGAACACGTTGACGTTAGGACTCGGCAGCCGGTTGCCAATCGGGGAAGACGATGCCAGCAACCAGTTTACAACCCTTGCCGAGGATCTGCAGCCATCCACAGGCGCGTATGCGGGTCTTTTATGGGCCTACTACGCAAGAGCGCTGAACGAATCGGCCGGGGCCCAGGTTTACGTCAGTGCCAGCCATACAATCAACGGTGACAATGACCGCAACTACCACTTCGGAGACTCGACGAGTATCGCACTGGGCAGCAGTTACCAGACGCAAACGCCCTGGGGTTTCGGTCTGGAAATGTTGTACCGACACGCAAATCGCGACGAGCGCGACTCGGTCGAAATCCCGAATACCGGCGGCGATTGGCTGGACATCGTTCCTGCTGTGCAATATCACGCGACAGAAACCCTGGCATTGAAAGCCTCAATCAAGATTCCGGTCGCGCGCGATCTGAACGATTCCCTGCAGTTCACGACGCGTTATGCCGTACGCGTATCGATGTCCTACCTTTTCGGTGAGTAAGCAGGGCCCGGCCGCCAGTGGCCCGGCGCGATAGCTGCTACACTCCGCGCCCATGAATTCGAACAATGCAATCTACGCGCTGGCCTTGCACGGCGGCGCCGGCGCCGTTGCGGGGCGAGATTACGCAGTCACCGAGCAGCACCTGGAGGAGCTTTCGCGAGACTGCGACGACCAGCTTGCTCATGGCCAGAGTGCGCTTGATGTTGTCGAGCATGCGGTCTTTGAAATGGAGACCTCGGGCCTGTACGTTGCCGGTCGGGGCTCCGCACCGAATACGGCCGGTCACGTCGAGCTCGACGCCTCGATCATGGACGGCAGGTCACGAGAGGCAGGCGCCGTCGCCGCTTTGCGAGACTTTGTCAGCCCGGTGCGGGTTGCTCGAGGCGTAATGGAGATGACACCGCACGTCATGCTGGCGGGGGCAGGTGCGCTCGAGTTCGGCCGCAAACAAGGCTTCGAGGAAGTCACCGATCCGGCGGGGTATTACGTGTTACCGGTGGGCGTCAATAGTGACGACATTGAGGATATTGCACACGGTACGGTGGGGGCGGTTGCTCTCGACAAGACCGGCGGCGTTGCCGCTGCTACATCAACCGGCGGCACTTTCGGCAAACTGCACGGCCGTATTGGCGACACGCCAATGATCGGGCCAGGCACGTGGGCAGATGACAATATCGCGGTTTCCTGCACCGGTACTGGCGAGCACATCATTCGCGCCGGCGGCGCGGCCGCAATTGCGTTTCGTTATCGTTCGGGCGTGTCGCTCGACGATGCCATCGCAGAAATGCTCGATGAAGTGAAGCGTCTTGGCGGCGACGCGGGTGTCATTGCGCTGACCCGCTCCGGAGAAATCGCGATGCCCTATAATTCCGAAGGCATGAAGCGCGCTTCCGTTTCAAACGATTCGATTGAGTCGACCTTCACGAGCACAACGTTCGCCTAATCTAATTGGGGTCGAACCGAAGTTTTTTCCGACTATGTTAATTGGTGTTAATTGGGGTCGAACCGAAGTTTATTCCGGCTATAGTCATTGTCAATTGGGGTCGAACCGAAGTTTGTTCCGGCTATCAGTCATAGTCTGAGAGTGCAGAAACCTCGGTTCGACCCCAATTAATAATTGTTCATACCGGCAATGCGGTCGAGTGCTTGATATCCGATAAGACGATGCTCGATGTCACTTCCTGGATGCCGGGAAGCTGGGAGAGCTTCTCGAAGAAGAATTGCTCGTAGGCCTTGATGTCCTCGGCAACGATGCGCAGCAGAAAGTCGACATTGCCAAGCAGCACGTAGCATTCCATGACCTCCGGGTATTTCCTGACAGCGTCCGCAAACGCCGAGATGTTGCTGCGCCCGTGCGACGTCAGTTTGACGTGCGCGAAAACCATCGTCGTCAGGCCGACTTTTTCCCGGTTCAGGATAACGGGATGATCCTCGAAGACGCCCTCTTCTCTTAGCCTCTGGATGCGCCGCCAGCACGCCGACTGCGACAGGCCGATACGCTCGCCGATGGCAGAGGCATTGATGCCCGGCTCTCTTTGCAAGAGATCGAGGATTTTGCGATCCGTGGGATCCAGCGAGACACTCTGCATGGTTTATACGTATTCGGGCATCAGATCACATAGATTATGCTCTCTTTTGTACTTCGGCAACCTTATTTGCACGACTTATGGGGTTTTTTCGGGCTATATTAGTCTAATCATGCAGACCTCTTGAAGGGGAGAGATATGGGCGTATTCGAACACGCCGAATTCGATAATCACGAATCTCTGCATTTCTTTCATGACGAAGCGACAGGATTGCAGGCGATCATCGCCGTGCATTCGACCGCGCTTGGGCCCGCGGCCGGCGGCTGTCGGCGCTGGGTCTACACCAGCAATCCGGATGCGCTCACAGACGCGCTGCGACTGTCGCGCGGCATGACCTACAAGAACGCGGTAGCCGGACTCAAATTCGGCGGCGGCAAAGCCGTGATCCTGGGTAACGACAAGGCACCGAAATCAGCAGCGCTGTTCGCCGCCTTCGGTCGCGCCGTTGACTCGCTGGGCGGACGCTACATCACAGCAGAGGATGTCGGCTGCTCCGTCGACGACATGCGTCATGTTCGCGAACAGACCGAGTTCGTATCCGGGCTACCACAAAGCGGCAGCAGCGCGGGCGGCGACCCGTCGCCCTGGACAGCCATCGGTTGCCTGCAGGGAATTCAGGCCGCAGTGAAATCGCGACTCGGCGCGGATTCGCTCAAGGGACTGCGCGTCGCAGTCCAGGGTGTCGGTCATGTCGGCCTGCATCTCTGCCGTTTGCTGCACAAGGAAGGCGCGGAGCTGTTCGTGTCGGATGTCAATCGGGATAATCTGAACGCGGCCAGCGCCGAACTGCCGGTGACCATCGTTGCACCGACGAAGCTTATCTATGCGGATGTCGACGTGCTCGCACCCTGTGCACTTGGCAATATCCTGACGTCGACGACGATCCCCAAGATCAAGGCGAAAGTCATTGCCGGCGCGGCAAACAACCAGCTTGCGACGGCGGCCGATGGCGCCCGTCTTGCGGACCGCGACATACTGTACGCCCCCGACTATGTCATCAATGCGGGCGGTATCATCAGCGTGGCGCGCGAATACTACGGCAGCAGTTCCGAGGAAGAAGTTCGTGCAGACGTCTACCGCATACGCGAACGTTTGCAGGCGATTTTCGATGAGGCAAAATCGAGTAGCCGGCCAACCAACGAACTGGCCGACGAGCTGGCACGCAATCTCGTTGCCGCCGCAAAATAAGCAGACAGCTACTAACAGGCCCTGAATATGACCGGAAAGTCGAGACTGCAAATCCCGCGCCCCACAGCAAGACCGGGCGACGAACCTGACTTCAGCTACCTGGACCTGTCCCCGGCCGGTAGCGTGGATAAGCCTGGCATTGGCTCGCGCACTCGTGACATCGAGTTCCTGAGTTCGGGGCTGGTTCGCGTACTCGATGACGACCATACGGCAAAAGGACCCTGGGACCCGGGCCTTGACGCAACGCAGCTGCAGGTAGCGCTGCGCTGGATGATGCTGACTCGGGCGCTCGACGATCGTATGTGGCAGATCCAGCGGCAGGGGCGCATCTCCTTCTACATGCAGTCGCTTGGCGAGGAAGCCATCTCGATTGCACAGGGCATGGCACTGCGTCCGGGCGACATGTGCTTCCCCTCCTATCGCAACCAGGGGCTGTACCTGTATCGCGGCATGAAACTCGTCGACATGATGTGCCAGTGCCTGTCGAACACCCGGGATATGTGCAAAGGCCGGCAGCTGCCGGTCATGTACCACAGCAAGGCCGGCAACGTGTTTTCCATTTCCGGCAACCTCGCAACGCAGTTCCCCCAGGCGGTCGGCTGGGCGATGGCATCGGCCATCAAGGGCGAAGACCACATCGCGGCATCATGGATCGGCGACGGCAGCACCGCCGAGGCAGACTTCCACCATGCGCTGACCTTCGCCGCCGTTTACCAGGCGCCGGTCATCCTCAACGTTGTCAACAACCAGTGGGCCATATCGACGTTCCAGGGCACGGCTGGCGGCGGCCGGCGTGCGTTTGCCGCGCGCGGTCTGGGTCTCGGCATTCCGGGAATCCGCGTTGACGGCAATGACCTGCTCGCCGTCTATGCTGTCACGCTGTGGGCGGCGGATCGCGCACGTCGCGGCGGCGGCCCCACATTGATCGAACACGTTACCTATCGGGGCGGCCCGCACTCGACCAGTGACGACCCGTCCAAGTACCGCCCGAAAGACGAGTGGGAGGCGTTCCCGCTCGGCGACCCCCTTGAGCGCTTGAAACAGCACCTGATTGTCGAAGGTCACTGGTCGGAGAAAAAACACGCACAGCTGGAAGATCAGTTGAAGACTGACGTGCATGCCGCGTGGAAGGAAGCGCAGAAGCACGGCACCATGACCGAGGGTCCGTTCCTGGACCCGGCAAGCATGTTCGAGGATGTCTACGCAGAAATGCCGGCGCACCTCGAGTCGCAGCGCCGCCGCATGTTCGAAGTTCTGGGTGGAGAGTAAGTCATGGCGCAAATGAACATGATTGAAGCCATCCGTTCGGCACACGACGTGATGATGGACAAAGACCCGACAGTCATCGTACTTGGCGAGGACGTCGGTTACTTCGGCGGCGTATTCCGCTGTACCGATGGACTGCAACGCAAGTACGGGGAACACCGCGTCATCGACACGCCGATTGCGGAAGGCGGCATTGTTGCGGCGGCCATTGGCATGGGCGTAAACGGGCTTCGCCCGGTCGCGGAAATTCAGTTCGCCGATTACATCTATCCGGGCTTCGACCAGATCGTCAGCGAGCTGGCCCGTCTGCGTTACCGATCCTGTGGTGAGTTTTTCTCGCCCGTGACGATTCGCACGCCCTGCGGTGGCGGTATCCGCGGCGGCCAGACGCACTCGCAGTCGCCGGAGGGTATTTTCACGCACGTCACCGGCATCAAAACGGTTATGCCGTCGAACCCCTACGATGCGAAGGGCCTGCTCATCAGCGCCATCGAGTCAGACGACCCGGTTATCTTTTTCGAACCCAAGCGTATCTACAACGGCCCGTTCGACGGTGACCCGGAGAAGCCCGGCGTATCCTGGTCCTCGCACCCCAAGGGCGAAGTACCCGAAGGGTATTACACGGTGCCGCTTGGCAGCGCCGAAGTGGCATTGCCCGGCGAGGAGCTCACTATCGTTACCTACGGCACGCTTGTGCACATCGCAATCGCCGCCGCGAAAGAAACGGGTGTCGATTGCGAAGTCATCGACGTCCGCACGATGGCGCCGCTCGACGTCAAGACGCTGGCCGATTCCGTCAAGAAGACCGGACGATGCCTGGTTGCGCATGAAGCAACGCGTTTCGGCGGCTACGGTGCCGAGCTCGCAGCCACGCTGCAAAAAGAGTGTTTCTATCATCTCGAGGCACCTATCGGACGAGTGGCAGGCTGGGATACCCCCTATCCGCACGCGTTCGAGTGGCAATACTTCCCGGGGCTCAAACGCCTCTCGGCCGGCATCCGCAGAGTCATGGAGGCAGGATGAGCGAATACATCTTCAAGCTACCGGACCTCGGCGAGGGCACGGTGGAATCCGAAATCGGCGAGTGGTTCATCAAGGTCGGTGAACATATCGAAGAAGAGGCGCTCGTTGGCACAATGATGACCGACAAAGCTGCGGTCGAGCTGTCGTCGCCGGTGAGCGGCACGGTCCTGAAGCTGGCCGGCGAACCGGGCGACATTGTTGCTGTCGGCGCGCCGCTGGTCGTCATTGATACCGACGGCGCTGTCGTCGCCGATTCCCATCCCGTCGAAGCCGCATCGACCGACGAGGCCGCCCCGGCCAAACAGGCCATCGAACCGGCAACAGCGCCTCCGGTGGCTGCCGCTCCCGCGACGAGTAATGACGAACCGGCGGAACGATCGCGAGTCATGACCTCGCCAGCCATTCGGCGTCGCGCAAAGGAAGCGGACATCGACCTGACGCTGGTACCCGGCTCCGGGCCTGGCGGGCGCATCTCACGCAAGGATTTCGACAATTTCCTCAAGGCACGTGCGACAGGCGTGAGTTATGCGGCAAGCGCCGCGCCGTCAACGAACGTCAAGGAAATCAAGATCATCGGCGTGCGGCGCATGATCGCCGAACGCATGTCCGCGGCGAAGCGCGAGATCCCGCATTTTGCCTACGTCGAAGAAATCGACATCACCGAAATCGAAGCGCTGCGCAAACACCTCAACAACAGCAGAGCGACGGACGATCGACTCACACTGCTGCCGTTTCTCGGCCTTGCGCTGGTCAAGGCACTGAGGGAGTTCCCGCAGTGCAACGTGACGCATGACAAGAACCGTAACTTGCTGCTACAGCACGACGCGGTGCATCTCGGCATCGCCACTCAAACGCCCGACGGCCTGAAGGTCCCGGTCGTCAAACATGCCGAGGTACGATCGCTCGATGACATGGCCGCGGAAGTCCGGCGCATGTCGCTGGCCGCGCGTAACAACAGCGCGAAGAAGAGCGAACTGTCCGGTTCGACGATTACGATCACCAGTCTTGGCAAACTCGGTGGTATCGCTTCGACGCCGGTTATCAACAGTCCGGAAGTAGCGATCATCGGCGTCAATCGCGCGGTAGAAAGGCCCGTCGTGCTGAACGGCCAGGTGACGGTGCGGCTCATGATGAACCTGTCGTCATCGTTCGATCATCGCTTTGTCGACGGTTATGACGCGGCAGCGATGATCCAGCGCATCAAGGAAATGCTGGAGCACCCGGCCACGATATTCCTGCCGGGCTAGGTAAGGAACGCAATCGCGAACTGTCCGTTCAGACGTTCCCGAGGTCCAGCACCCGACCCGGATTGAGGATGTTGTTCGGGTCGAAGCTCCGCTTCAGCACACGCATTAGCTGAATCTCCGCGGCGCTCTTGCTGTGCGGCAGCCAGCTGATCTTTTCCCGGCCGATACCATGCTCTGCGGACACGGAACCGCCGTACTGGCGAAGCGGCTCATAAACGCACGCATCGCTGGCTGCATGGTGATCACCGTCTTCGCCGGGTGCGACGAAAAAGTGCAGGTTGCCGTCGGCCATGTGGCCGAGTGCGACGCACATACCATCGCGCCAGCGCTTCGCCACGTTTTCTTCAACTGTTGTGACATACGCGGCCATGTCGCGGATCGGCAAGCTGACGTCATAGAGGTAAAACGGCGGCTTGACCAGCGCGGGTTCGAAATTTTCACGAATCTCCCAGACTGCACGGGTTTCGGCAGCCGATTTGGGAATCACCGCATCACTGATCAAGCCCTCCTCCAGTGCATCGCCCAACACGCGCTCGAAGCGCGCATCATCAACATCCGGATCACTCCCTTCGGCCTGGAATACCACGTAGAAAGGGTAGTCCCGTGATAAGGGCGGGCGGTGGCCATTGTCACCGGTCACTGCCCGATAATAGGCGCCCCACATGATCTCGAATGCGCTGAGGTTGCCGGCCAGCTCACGCTGTAGCTTGCCCAGAAGGCTAATGACATTGTCGATGCTGTCTATTGCCACAAGTGCGTCCTGGCGACTCGCCGGCTTCGGAAACAGGCGCAGCACGGCGCGCGTCACAACGCCCAGCGTACCTTCGCTGCCGATGAAAACCTGCTTCATATCGTAGCCGGCATTGTTCTTCAGCATCTGGTTCATGGATGACATGACCGTACCATCCGCCATGACCACCTCGAGTCCAAGCACGAGGTTGCGCATCATGCCGTAACGCAAAACGTTCATACCGCCGGCGTTGGTGGCGATATTGCCGCCGATCGTGCAACTGCCGCGTGCGCCGAGATCCAGTGGAAAACAGAAGCCCTCTTTCGCGACGGCCTCGTGCACAGTCTGCAGCACGGCTCCTGCCTCGACGACAGCGGTTCCGCCGACTCTGTCGATATCGAGAATGCCCGTCATCTTTTCGGTGGAGAGAACGATATCGTCACCGTTGGGTTCGACCGCCTGGACGCAGTTAGTCAGGCCACCTTGCGTGATCACCGACTGCGCCGACTCATTGCAGTATTTCAGGATACCGGCGACATCCTCCGTCGTGCCCGGTAGAACCAGCGCTTTGGCCTGCATGGGCGCGCTGTTCCAGTAGCTCGTCGCACGGCCGGCGATCGAGTCCGGCTCCAGCAGTCGGCCGTCGCCGACGATATCACTCAATGCAGAATTGGAATGCGCCATCTCTCAACCCCTGTGAATATGCGGTGTGTTGAAGACAACATTATCCTGGAAATCGATTTCGTACACCACGCCGGTCCGGGCTCAGGCACCCGGAATAGCTATTGCACTCGTTGCATCTCCGTACGTAGCGAAAAATCGACTAGCCTGGTCGCCCGTCGGCGCGGGGCCGTAGCAGCATCGGTGCGTAGCGGATGAGGAAGGTGCCGAAGGCGAGTACCCACAGGACGCCCGAGATGGCGACGACGGTCGCGTACAGCGTGTCAGGGAACAGCCCGGCGCCAACACGAAGAACAGCCGCAAACTGCAGCAGCAGGTAGGCGCTCATGTCGACACCGCTGGCAACCAGCGGCCGGCCCGTGTGACCGAGCGAACTGCGCATCATCATCGCGAGCATTAGCGAGCTGATTGCGCCCACGGTCAGTGCATGTATCCAGACGGCCTGACCGACCATCGAGTATTGCGCCAACGCCCTCAGGAACAGCGCAACCGGAAGCCACGAATAGGCGACAGGCAGCATCCACAGAAGCGTGTTGCTCGCGGTTGTTTGCGGCTGCCATAGCGCCAGTCTGAATGCGTGGGAAACCGCTGCGATAACCATCAGCGTGGCCGACACAGTCGCTGGTACGGGTATCCAGTCGCCGACAAGACGCAGCGCAATGATCAGGAGCAATGACGCGAATGCCAGGAACTCCAGCCAGCTGTAGCTGCCGGGTTCAGCGCCGGCAACCGCACTCCTTGTGAACGCGGGGATTACGCGCCCCGCCACAATCGCATAGACCAGGGTCATCAGGTCCATCGCCGTAACAACGCCCGTGTAGGCCAGCCAGGCCGGCAGCGGACCTAGCGACGCAAGGTGATAGACAACATTCGCCAGCGCGATGAGCAGCAAAAGCGCCACGATCTTGTAGTTGCGCCGGTTACGACTCTTGATGATGGGTATCGCGATGGCGACCGCCAACAGCGGTACGAACAGGATATCGACGGCCGCGGCCAGTAGTGGCGGCCCGCTAATAACCATCGCACGCCCGGCGATCCACAATACCGCCAGCCCGCCGAGCCACGGCCCGGTTGGCGTGGGCAGGCCGGTCCAGTTGCGCACTGCGGTCAACAGGAAACCGGCCATCACGGCAATGGCAAAACCGAACACCATCTCGTGGCTATGCCAGAAAATGCCGCGCAGGTAACCATCAGCGTAAAAGACACCGGTGAACGATAGCGACCACAGGAGCACCGCGACTACCGCGAAGGTCGCCGCCAGTAAATAGAACGGCCGGAAGCCGAGCGCGAACAACACACCTTTGTCAGCCACGTTGGAACCAGTTCTGCGTTGCCAGGCAGAAACGCACCAGCATCAGCATTAGTGGCACTTCGATCAAAACGCCCACCACGGTCGCCAGCGCGGCGCCGGACGACAACCCATACAGCATCGCGGCGGTCGCGATCGCAACTTCGAAATGATTGGATGCGCCAATGAGTGCCGTCGGCGCGGCGTTCTCATAGCTCAGCCCCGATAGTTTGGCGAGCCCGTAGGCAAGCCCGAATACCAGCACCGTCTGCACGAACAGCGGAATTGCGATCCACAGTATCGTCAGCGGATTCTGCACGATCGTCTCGCCTTTGAAGGAAAAGAGGAGGATCAGCGTGACGAGCAGCGCCACGATCGTCACAGGCGTCAGAAAATGCAGGAACCGCTCGCGAAACCACGTCTCGCCTTTCGCAGCGATGATCCACTTTCTCGATACGTAACCCGTAACCAGCGGCAGGGCAACATAGACACCGATGGAAAGCAGCAGCGCCTGCCAGGGTACGGGGAGTTTGCCCACACCGAGAAGGAAGCCACCAAGGAAGCCGAATAACAGCAACATCGTCAACGAGTTGATGGCGACCATTACCAGCGTGTGGCCATCGTTGCCTTTGGACAGATAGCCCCAGACCAGGACCATCGCGGTACACGGGGCGATGCCGAGCAGGATGCAGCCGGCCAGGTAGCTACGCCACAGCGGCACTTCGAGCATCTTGACGCCGTCAACCAGCACGACCTGCCCTGCGCCGTAGATGTCGCCGACTACCATGTCCTTGCCCAACGGCATCTTCACCAGATCAACCGCATCCGGGCCAATGAACTTCAGGAACAGCGTACCCAGGAAGAAACTCGCGATGGCATACATCGTAAAGGGCTTGATTGCCCAGTTGATGAACAGCGTGAGCCCCACCGGTTTCGCCGCTTTGCCGGCTTTGACGACTTCGTGAAAGTCGATCTTGACCATGATCGGGTACATCATGAAGAACAGGCAGAGCGCGATCGGAATGGAGATGACTGGCGCGTCATTCACGGTGATAGCCATGCCGTCCAGTGCCTGCGCGACTTCCGGCGCGAATTTGCCCAGTGCGATGCCGATGGCAATGCAAAGAAGGACCCAGACGGTCAGGTAGCGCTCGAAAACACTCATTGCTTCCCTCAATTTAGTAAAGACGATCTAGTGCGGACGATACGGCCGCCTGAAGTGTACGAGCAAACCTGCCGCCAGGACCAGCAGGGAAACCCACATCGAAATGCGCCAGTAACTGGTCGCCGGTTCGATGATATCGAATTGTCTTACGAAGAGCGTCTCGCAGGCGCCGTCTCCTGTATCTGTCCGTGTCGTGCTCGTACCGCGCTTGCCACCATTCTCACTGCTGTAGCTCGCAAGGTAGCCGCGCACGCGGATCTGGTCACCAATGCGAATATCCTTGACCTGTTTACGAAGGTAGTCGTCGTCGGAAATCAGGTGATTGTTCGACAGCTGTTGCATGCTGAATGCGTCCCACGCCGCCTGGTTTCGGGTCTTGACGTTGCAGGTGAAAATACCGTTCCAGAACGTGAGTTTGTGCAACAACCTGCTGGTCGCGCTGTCTCCCCAGACCACGCAGACATCCATCATATTGAGGTGATCGTTTGCCAGGAAATGCATACGGCTGTTGGCGTCATGATGGCGGAACGACACAACCATGCCGGTGAGATCGTACTCGTACTCCGGTTCGACGAGATAGTCGACGCCGTTATAAGCGGTGTCGAAGGCACCCTCGCGAGTAGGCTTCTGCAGGGGTTCTTCGAGAACTTCCGGGCGAAAATCGACATTTCGCGGCAGATCGTTCCTGTTCCAGAACGACACAAGCACCCCTGCAAAGGCCACGAAAATGGCGATATTATTGAGTTTCATCGAGATTTGTACCTAAAGAAAGTGTCCGACAGGTCGATATTACTAGAGGATAATTACATTGGATCACTCCTTTGCTCAAAGCCGATCGAATTGGCCTCGTAATCGTGGTCGCGTCATTGCTGGTCATAACTGCCATTGTGTGGCTGTTATTCGGCAACCAGCGTGACCGGGAAATCGCCGATATTCGAACCCAGGGCGTCAGCCTCGCCAGGGCGATTTCAGGCGTATCCTACGAGCAGCTGGTGCCTGGCGGGCCCCAGCAGGGGGTCGTGCAGGCTCTTTTGCACGGCGCCGGCAACAAGAAACTCGCCTATGTCACGATTAGCGATCCACGGGGCCTTACCGTAACGGAGTCGGTTGCGAATGGCCTGATAGCTCCGACGGCGAAATTACCCAGCGAACCCAGTGCCTGGCTGGGTGATCTCGAGCAGACGGCAGGACCCGAGCGCTTCATCGAATTTCACGCGCCGCTCCTCCAGGAAGGCGACCTCGAGGGCTTCGTTCGCCTGGGCTACTTCTATCCGAGCGCCGGACTCAGTCTTGACCAGACGCCATTCGTTGCGATGGTCGCTTTGCCGGTATTCCTCCTGGCGCCACTGTTCTACTTCCTGTTGCGCATGGAAATACGACCGATCCGGGCTGCCAATACGGAGATCAGTCGACTAATCGACGGTGAGGGGATTGCTCCTCTGAAAATTGCGGCGACTGGCGAGCTCGGCGAGTTCATGCATCGCTTCAATCATTTTGTCGAGATGGCCTCATCCAAAGTCAATGCGCTCGAACAGGATAAAGAGCGCCTGCTGACGTCCAGCAAACTCCTGTCCTACCGCAAGAATCGTGTCGAAACCGTGCTGGAAACGCTGCCTGAAGCCGTAATGATCCTCGACGAGTCCGGGACCATTACGTTCGCCAACCAGAAGATGGCTGCGATGTTCAACGTGTCGCAGGAAACGATCCTGACACAGGCTCCCCAAAGCTGGTGTGAACATGCCGATGTTCTGAACCTGATCTCGAGATTCCAGGCAAATAACAAGTCGCGGAACTTTGCCGAGACCATGCGCTTTAGCACGGATTCCAGCGCCGCGCGATCAGTGGCAACCAAGACCTACCCCTTATTCACCACGAAAAGCCCCAACTCTGCGCTCGGCACCTTGATCGTGTTCCGCGATGAAACCCAGGAAGCACTGGCGAGAAGGGCGAGGACCGAATTCGTTTCACACCTGTCACATGAATTGAAGTCGCCACTTAATGTGCTCGCTCTATACAGCGAATCACTGTTGAGCAGTGCGGGCGAATCGAGAGAACACCAGATTGAAGCAGCAAACGTTATTGCTGCCGAAGTCGATCGCCTGGGCAGCCTGATCACCAGCCTCCTGAGCATGACGCAGATCGAAAGCGGCAGCTTCACGCCTGACCGCAACCTCGTGAAACTGCAGGATCTGGTTGCCGCTGCGTTTGAGGAAGCGAAGAGCATGGCTGCCGACAAGAATTGCAGCTTCGAACTCAACGCTCCCAAAGAAATGAATCCTGTTCTTGTCGACAAGGACCTCATACGCGTTGCGATCACAAACCTCATGAGCAATGCCGTCAAGTACAACAAGGATGGCGGTACGGTGACCGTCACGATCGAAGAAACCGAGGATGCCATACAGGTGCGTGTTGCAGACACGGGCATTGGCATCGGCGAACAAGAAGCGGCACAGATCTTCGACAAGTTCTTTCGCTCGCAGGACGAACGCGTCCAGTCCGTTGGCGGACACGGTCTCGGGCTGGCGCTGGCGAAACAAATCATCGAGCTGCATCACGGAACGCTGTTGCTCAACCGGGATCGCGACGAAGGTGTCGAGTTCATTATTAACCTCTGGAAAGAAGCGACCGCCGTCAGGCAGGCGATATAGGCAGGAAATATAGCTATGAAACGAATTCTCATCGTCGACGATCACGCGCCAGTCATTCGCGTTTTGAAACTCGGCATTGAAGACGCCGGCTATGAGGTCGACACAGCGTCAAACGGGTCAGAGTGCCTCGTAAAACTCTGCGAGGGTCACCCGGACTTTCTCGTTACCGATATCGACATGCCACGCATGAGCGGCAAGCAACTGTGCCAGACCATCGAGGAGCAATTCCCTGGCAGGAAATTTCCAATTGTCGTACTCACATCCCGAACCGAGATGGAGCACCGTGACTGGACCCGCGCCATCGACAATCTGACTTTCATGGAAAAACCCGTCAGCGTGCGGCGCCTGCTGTCTCATATCAGCAACTGCTTCGCGGAAGCCGGTCCTGCGGCTGCAGCGCAATGAGTCTTAACGCCCTCAAGTCGTTGTCGATGAAGAAATACGAGCGGCTCCTGCCGCGCGTTTTTCCGGGTGTCGCGCGGCTCGAGGTTCGCGACCGGCAGGCCAACCTGACCTGGTTCTGGTGCCCGTCGAACCAAGAGCCCTGCAGCGAGGATGAACAGGATAACAACCCGGTCGTAGCCTGGTCGAAATTCGGAGCGGGGATCGAGCGCCGTCAATTGCCGTCAGGCCGTTTGCAGGTTCGCGCACCGCTATCTACCAAGGAACTCGGGTCAATTGGCTGGCTTACAGCCGCCTACGATACGCAGCCCAGCGTGCCGATGGCAGCCGCGCCGGAGCCATTGCGGCGGGCCTTCGCCGACGCTCAGGTATTCCTCCAGGAAGACATGGAACTGCAATCCGAATGCAACCAGCTTGCCGCCGAGCTCACCGAACGATACGAAGAATTGAACCTGGTGTACTCCACCAAGGACCAGGTCGAGTACTTTGAAGAAGGCCAGGAAGCGCTGTTGCGGCTGGTCCATAACTGCGCGGACTATCTTGACGTCGGAATCGCGGCACTGATTTGCCGGGACCGCGGTATCAATATTCACAACATCAACAGTACCGAAGCGCCACCGGAAGCCGAGCGCTTGCTGGAGCTGCTTGCCACGAGGGTCTACGATCGCGTCGAATCGCAGGTACAGAGCCTGATATTCAATGACGAATCCGACGAGGAACGTGCTCGCCTGCTCGATGGCAGGAGCGAAAACCTGCTCGCGTACCCGGTTCTTGATGACCATGGCACGGTCATAGGCATACTTGCCGTTGCTGCCCGTCATGACATGCACATCTTTTCGAACGGTGACCGCAATCTGCTCGAAGTGATGGCCAAGAAGGCCTCGCGAATTATTCATACTCATCACGATTCGCTGACTGGACTGATGAATCGCAGTGGCTTTGAGTCAATGCTGGTTGCGTCACTTGCCAGCACACAAAGCAAGAACCTGGAGCATGTGCTGCTGCACATCAACATCGATCAGCTGCATGTCGTCAACGACCTGATGGGATTCCAGGAAGGCGACATGCTAATCCGCCGCGTGGCGAAAACCCTGAAAGTGACGCTTCGGGACACCGACGTCGTGTCGCGCCTCGGCGGCGGCGAGTTTAGTGTCCTATTGCCTAACTGCGATATTCGCCAGGGTTACGCGGTCGCAGAAAAAGTGCAGAAATCGGTTCGTGAACTGTCCGTCGTCTCGGCACAGCGAACGCTGGATGTTTCGATGTGCGTCGGAGTCTCCATCGTCAATCGTGATGCCGAAGGCATCGTCGGTGTAATGGCGGCAGCGGAGATTGCCTGCAAGGCCGCCAAGGACCAGGGCAGGGACCGCATCGAGGTTTTCGCTGAAGACAATACAACGCTCGTACGTCGCAGTGAAGAAATCGAATGGATCGGGCGCGTACAGGAAGCATTACGCGAAGACCAGTTCGTGCTGTTCTGCCAACCCGTTAAGCCCCTGCAGAATACGGGTACTGCACCTCACTTCGAAATTCTGATTCGACTGCGCGATCATGACGGTAAGATCCTTGCGCCTATAGTGTTTCTTCCGGCCGCTGAGCGCTACCAGCTCATGCCGATGGTAGATCGCTGGGTAATACACAATTCACTGAAGATGCTGGGCTCCTATTGGAAAGCAATTTCGGCCGACGATCCCGTTTTTTGCATCAACCTCTCCGGCCAGTCGTTCGCCAACCCGGGTTTCCAGGCATTTATCATCGATGAAATCCGTGAATCCGGCATACCCCCTGAGAACATCTGTTTTGAGGTGACAGAAACCGTCGCGATAGCCCACATAGACGACGCGGTAACGTTCATGGGGGCGCTTCGAAAGTTCGGCTGCAGCTTCTCTCTGGATGACTTCGGCGCCGGCCTGAGCTCGTTCGGCTACCTCAAGGTATTGCCGGTCGACTATCTGAAGATCGATGGCAGCTTTGTGCGCGAAATCACAACCGACGAGATCTCACGTTCAATGGTTGGTGCGATAAGCCAGATAGGTAAAACCATGGGGCTGTCCATCGTGGCCGAATTCGTCCAAGACGAAGAAACCCAGGATATTTTGCGGACCATCGGTGTCGATTACGCGCAAGGCTATGGCGTCGGCAAACCGTCACCGCTTGAGGACATTCTGCGCGATCTTGAACACGAGGCAAGCGCCGAGACGGCATGAGCAGCACCGCGGAAAACGCTGCTTCGAACGTGACTCGTGTGCGCATCGGTGTCGCCACGCACGTGACACCAAAGTTTTCGCTGGTCGGCAACGATGCGCTGCAGGACCTGGCTCTCGTCGTGGACCAGTGTGTCGAGACCGGCGAATTCAAAATCATCCTTGATTGTGCCTCCGTGCAGGCCATCGATAGCCTGGCGCTCTCGTGGTTGACGGATCTTCAGGACCGCCTTATCAAGATAGGCGGCTGGATCAAGATCTCCGGGCACAACAGCATCATCGCCGAAATCGCCGATATCACGGGTGTCTCTGACTACATTTCGTTTCTGGACGGTGAAGGCCAGAAAGAGCGCAAGCCCGCCGAGGAGGTCAGCTTCGGCCCTGGCTCACGTCTTGGCGATATTCTTGTAGCCCGTCAGCTGATCAGTCAGCAGAAAATTGATGAAGCGCTGAAGCTGCAGGACAAGCTTGGCAAACGCGTGGGCCGCATCATCATCGATAAGGGCTGGGTGGCCGAAAACGATGTGCTGCGAGCCTTGGCAGAGCAGCTCGGCGTACCGTTCGTTCGCCTGCGACCCGGACTTTACGACCCCGTGGTATCGGGCGCGCTCGATTCCGGCATTGCGCGTCGCCTTTGCGTGCTGCCGCTGTTTCGCGTTCGCAGCATACTGTACCTCGCCACGGCCAAGCCGCAGGACATGCCTGCATTCGATGAAGTCAGCGAACGCATGCAATGCGAAGTCCGTCCGGTGCTGGCGCGAAAAGAAGACGTCGAGAAAATCCTGAACGAATCGCTCAATCTGGGCGAGATGCCATTCGACATGATGGGTGATGTCGATGAAGACTTCGAAGTCGTCGAGAATCTCAAGATCGAGGACTATTCGACGATCGATGAAGTGGCAGCCGGAAGCCCGGTCGTCAATCTTGTTAACTCAATAATCCAACGCGCAGTGCACGACGGCGCGTCGGATATACACCTGGAGCCGTTTCGCACACATTCGCGAATTCGTTTTCGCATTGATGGCCTGCTTTATGAATTCACGGCGCCGCGGGTCGAATTGCATCCGGCGCTGGTTTCGCGACTGAAGGTTATGGCGAATCTCGATATCGCCGAGCGGCGCATGCCGCAGGACGGGCGTATCCAGGTACACACGCAAGGTCGATCGGTTGATCTGCGCTTCAGCTCCCTTCCCGGCCTCTACGGCGAAAAGGTGGTCTTGAGAATTCTCGACAAGAACCAGGCCATACTTGATGTCAACAAACTGAATATGTCGGAAGACAATCTGCGGATATTCAAGGGGCTTCTGGATGCGAACAATGGCCTTATTCTCGTCACGGGACCTACCGGCAGCGGCAAGACCACGAGCCTGTATGCTGCGCTCAACTACCTGAAAAGTATTGAGAAAAATCTCGTCACCATTGAAGACCCGGTCGAGTATCAGCTCGACATCATCAACCAGAACGAAGTCCGCGCGAACATCGGCCTGACGTTCGCGAAGATCCTCAAGCACGTATTGAGGCAGGACCCCGATATCGTCATGGTCGGCGAGATCCGCGAGCGCGAGACGGCCGAGATCGCTGTGCAAGCAGCGCTGACCGGGCACCTGGTGCTTTCAACCCTGCACACCAACGACGCGGTCGGCGCGGTTACGCGACTTATCGATATGGGTGTCGAGCCATACCTGCTTTCATCCGCCTTGCTCGGCGTCGTCGGCCAGCGACTGATTCGAACCATTTGCCCCAACTGCAAGTATGAGTTTCTCGCGCCTAAGGAAATCGTCGCACAGTACGGCTGGGACAGACGAGGTGAAACTGGCGAAGGGCAAGGGTTGCGAGCAGTGCTACGACTCCGGCCACAAAGGCCGCTCCGGCATTCACGAGATCCTGAGGACGGATGCGGATCTTCAGAAGCTGATCATTTCCAGCCCGAGCCGCGATGAACTGACCGACTACCTCAAGAAACGTGACTTCCAAAACTTATTCAAAGACGGGCTGGGCCGTGTGCTCGCTCGGGATACAACGATCGAAGAAGTTGCTCGCGTGACCAGCATCTAGGGCGATAGATATGGCAATCCAGTTCGAAACGGAAGAAGTTGCAGCGCCAACCGGCGAGAAGAAACCGATCAGTCTGAATCTGGCGCTTCCGATCGGGGCCAAGAAAGCGGGCTCAGCCGAGCGCATGTTCTTTACAGAGCAACTGGCGCTGCTACTTGAAACCGGCGAGAGCCTCTATGGCGCCCTGACCACGATCGTCAAGCAAACCGAAAACAAGGAGATGCGGGAAACAGTCGAAAGAATCGCGCAGGACATTAGCGAGGGTCGGTCGTTCGCACAGGCACTGGCGGAACACGAATCGATTTTTCCCTCAACCTACGTCAACCTGATAGCCGCCAGTGAAACCGGTGGCTTCATGTTCGAAGTACTGGAACAACTGCTGAACATGGATGAGAAACGCGAAGAAATGCGCACGACCCTCGTTTCCGCGGCAACCTACCCGATGTTCCTGATTGCTTTTTCCCTGGCCGTCGTCGTATTCGTGCTGGTCGTGGTCTTTCCGAAGTTCGGCGACATGTTCGCGTCCATCTACGACCAGCTGCCCACGACGACCAAAGCGCTGATGGGTGCAAGCGATCTTATCCGCCAGTACTGGATCGTGTTGATCGCAGGTCTCGGAGTCTTTTCTCTGGGCGTACGCCAGTGGATCAATTCCGATGCCGGTACGAAGCGTATCGATTACATGAAACTGCATGTGCCTGGGATCCGCGATATCTTCACACAGATTTACCTGGTGCAGTCGCTGCAGGTGCTAAGCCTGTCACTGAACAACGGCGTCTCGGTGATGGAAAGCCTCGAAGCCTGCCGGGACGTCGTCAAGAATTCGCTGTTTCGCGGTCTCATCGCGAAAGTCGAGGAATCGGTGCAGGCAGGCGCCGGTGTAGCGGCAGGATTCGAGGAATCGACCTTCCTGCCCGACCTCGCCAAACACATGATCGCAACCGGCGAACAGACCGGTAACCTCGGCAAGGTCGCGGGCCGCATCTGCGACTATTACGAGGTGCAGCTGTCCAAGAAACTCGATGCGCTTTCCAAGCTGGCTGAACCGATCATGTTGCTCGTCATGGGCGTCGTTGTCGGCGTCCTGGTCAGCTCGCTGATCCTGCCGATATTCAAGCTGTCCCGCGCCGTTTCCTGAGCCGCAAAGCTCGAAAAAACGCGGCCTGGTCGCTAAAGATTCCGGTGTGACGGCCGACAACTACTCCAGTAGCGGACATTCGATTAGCCTATAGGAGATAAGTCTATGATTTCGCTGAGAAGTATTCGAAACCAGGAAGGTTTCACATTGGTGGAATTGCTGATCGTCGTGATCATTCTGGCGATTCTGGCAGCGATCATCGTGCCCCAGTTCTCGGCAACCACCGACGACGCCAAGCAGTCCGCCTACGACTCGAACATTGCCAATATTCGCTCAGCCATCGATCTGTACCGGCAGCAGCATGACGCCTACCCCGGTGCATTGACGTCGACGGGCACCTGCCCCGGCGGCATGACCAACCAGGCCGGCGCGCTCGATACCGAAGCGGCGTTTCTTGCGCAGCTTAAGTTCTACACCAACTCAGCTGGCGTAGCCTGCAATGGCACGGACGCTGTCTTCAAATACGGTCCCTACATAAAAGACGATCTGCCGATTAATCCTTTGGGCAGTCCGGGTATCAGCACGGTAGCCGTCGGCAATGCCGGTCTCCTCGGCATCACTACCGGCAGCAGCGGCGGCTGGCAGTACGACACGGTGACCGGCGAGTTCATCGGCGACGAGTAGTCCCAACCAACAACGGGAACATTCTATTTTATTGATGGGGACATTCTGCTTTTTGAGCTGAAGGCTCGAAAAGCAGAATGTCCCCTTTCTCGTGGAGATAACGCGATGAGGGCGAGAAGGGAACGTGGCTACACGCTGGTCGAGCTAGTAATCGTCGCCAGTATCCTCGCGCTGATCGCGGCCGTCGCCATTCCGGCAACATCTTCAAACCCGGACAAGTCGCTCGACCTGGCCGCCCAGGAATTCGCGGCGGCAATGCGCTTCGCGCGCAGCGAATCGCTTCGCACGGGTAAGCCACATGGCTTTCGCCAGCAGTCCACGGCAAAACGCATTCGTGTATTCACGCTTGATCAGGGCACGAGCCCGGCGACGCGTATCTACGATGTCTATCATCCCATCGACAAGCAACTCTACGAGTTCGACCTGAATCTGCAGTCAATTGCTACCGCGGACTCACTAAGTCGCACTGCGGTATACCGGGGCACGTGCAACCAGACGGGCAACGTCTATTTCGACGCCAGCGGTACGCCTTGGTGCGCCGACCCGGATACGGTTCTCCTGGAGAGGTTTGAAGTCGACCTGGTACGTGGTTCATCGCGTCGAACCGTCATCCTCGACGATGTCACCGGCAGGGTTACGGTCCAGTGACGCCGGCGCACGTCAATCGGGTCTGACACTGGTCGAGGTGCTCGTGGCCATGGCGCTGTTGGCCGTTCTTCTGGTACCGGCAATGCGCGCCCTGCAAACCGGCATCATTGGTGCCGACGTTCACTCCGATATTGCAGCCAATCAATTTCGACTAACTTCGCGCCTTGAGGAGCTGCTGGCCGAATCGTTCGTGGATTTATCGGACGCAGCGATAGCGGCAGGAGCACCGACGACCGCAACATCTTTTTCCGAAGCCGCCGGGCCACCTGGCCGGCTGCTCGTCTACCTGTCTCCGTACGACGGCGACAACGCCGATGCTGACAGCGACCCGTTCACCGGAACCGATGCGGACCTGTTATGGATTCGCGTCGATATCGAAGACACCGTACATACGCTGGAAACGATCAGAGCGCAGGGTCACTAGCGATGACAAGATCCTGTGTAAATTCACGCGGCTTCACCCTCATCGAGTTATTGATTGCGATGGCACTGGCCGGACTGGTTCTCGCGGCGATGAGTGGCCTCGTCAATAACGTACTGGGTACTGAAGAGGTCGTCGACAGAGCGTAATCAGTTGCAAAAGGACGCACGCTTCGCAATGCAGCGGATGGCGCGAGCAGTTGCAGAGACGCGTCAGCTGATCCTCCCAATGCCCGACAAGCCGGATACCGACTGGCGCGAAAACGTGCGCGAGGAAACAGTGCCTGCGTCCCCACCAGAAGGAAGCAGCAGCAAAGGCAACTGCGGTTCTTGCGGTATCACTAAGCGTCGACGTGGATCTCGATGCTGACGGTTTTCCGGATGCCGACAACGACCGCGATGGTCGCATCGATGAGGATTACCCGGCCGACATCGCTTACGACTTCAATCCGGGTATTCACCTGATCGACGATGGCGGCGATGGCTCCGTCGACGAGAGCTCTCGCGACAATGACGACGACGAACGCCTGAATGGCAATGACGAAGACCCGATCAACGGGATCGACGACGATGGCGACGGTGTGATCGATGAGGATCCGGGCGCCGACATGAACGCTGATGGCGCTCCCGGCCTCGCCGGCGTGGACGACGACGGCGACGGCCAGATCGATGAAGGCAGACGCCGACGATGACGATGAAGATGGCAGCGTCGACGAGGACTGGCTGGACGCCGTCGTCTTCTATTTGCAGGGCGATTCGCTCATCGAACGACACCCGGTCCCGTGGGATGAAACCGCAAATGGTTTTATCAGTGGCCGTGATTATGTCGAATCAGTCATCGCCGAAAATGTCACACGATTTCGTGTCGAACGTCCGATTGCCAGCTCCCCAGGCCACCAACTCGTCGACCTGACGCTCGAACTGACCGGCCCGACCGGCATCGTCGTCAGCCTGACGAGCCGTGTTCGCGTAGGCGGTGCGTTGTGAGGGGACGACCAGTAACGGGACAGTCCCCAGCGGGGACAGTCCCACTACGCAACCCCCGGGGACAGTCCCCTGCGGGGACAGTCCCAATGCGCAACCCACAGGGACCGTCCCCGAAGGGGACCGTCCCACTACGCAACTCCGGACAGTCCCCTTCGGGGACTGTCCCCTCACTCAAATCGCAACGCGGCTACCTACTCATTACTGTCGTCGTAATGCTCTTCCTTGTCGCATCCATCGCGATGCTGCTCAACTACGACTCATCGATCAGCGCAAACACGACGACCGGCGAACTCGAAGCCGCACGCGCAAACTATGTCACTAAGGCGGGCGTGCAGACACGCACTATGGCGAGCCGAAAACAACGCCTGCATGGGCGACGTAACGATTCCGGCGACGGCGCTGGGCGCAGACAGCTACTCCGCAACAGTCACCGGTGCTGCTGCCGGAACGGCTTACACGCTCGCCGCCGATCAGGACGCCTGGATTCGCAGTGACGATGTGACGAAGAACAACGGAACTGGTGCCGATCAGCACATCAAATTCGAAGGCGGGAATATCGAGCACGCACTGACCCGTTTCGACCTCTCCGCGCTACCGACCGGCGCTCAGGTCAACTCAGCGATAGCATGGTTCTATGTCTCAACAGGCGGCCCGGTGGCGGCATACATCCGGAAGGCCCACTGACAGTACACCGTGTGACGGCTGACTGGACCGAGCTTGGAGCCACCTGGGACACCATGGGTGGCAACTTCGAGAGTTCGACATTGGCCACGATCGCAGCACAACCCGTCGATGGCATCTGGATCAGCTTCAACCTGACGGGCCAGGTCCAGGCCTGGGTCAACGGCCAACCGAACTACGGAATCCTGATGGCATCGGACTCCGAGGGCGTGCATGGCAAGTACTCGAGCCGCGAAGACGGCAGCAATCGCACCCCGTCTCGAGGTCGTCGTCGGCAGCGGGACGGCGTCACCCGTGAACATACAGGCAACCGGCACACTCGCCAACGGCAATACGCGCTCCTTAACGCGGGCTGCCAACCCAGCCTACCAGCCTCCGAACATCGTGACTCTGCAGCTCGGCACCGACCCGGGCGCGGACGCGATGCTCGACGACTTCTATCCGCGCAACTACGGCGGCCGCGACTTCGTCCAGGTGAATGAGAACACGGGAAGCTGGTTACAACGGCCGGTGCTCAGATTCGATCTGGGAGGCGTTCCCGCGCACGCCGCGGTGCTCTCGGCTCAGCTCGAGCTGCGAATGCAAGAGCATCAATACGCCGGGCACGGCCACAGTCCATCGGGTAACCCGCAGCTGGGTGGAAGGCACCAAGAGCGGTACGGGTACGGCGGATGGCGCCACCTGGGCAACTTACGATGGGATCAACAACTGGACCACGGCGGGCGGTGACTTCAACGCAGCCGCAGTCGCGGAGACTGCCATCAACGGTGGAGAAACCTGGGTCAGCTGGGAGATCGGTCCGCTGGTCGAGCAATGGCTGGCCGGCGCGCCCAACGATGGGCTGCTGATCAAGGGCGACGCGGCGCTACGAGAGGCTGAGTTCTACGCCCAGGAAGACAGCCGATCCCACGGTTCACCCGAAGCTGACGATCACCTACGCCTGCGAATGCGGCAGCCCCTGCATGGCCCCGCAGGGTTCGGGCAACGTACTAATGGTCGTCGCCGAGAAGACCGGGCTGGGCCAAGACGATCAGTTGATCAAGTCATTATTCGAGGGTTGGGGTTACACGAGTCGAACTGATCTCCGATAGCGACAATCAAAACACCTTCGACGGCGGTTTCGTGAGAAACGACGTGGTCTATGTCGCCGAGTCGGTTGACTCGACGATTCTGGGTACCAAGGTCAGTGCAGCGCCGATCGGTGTGGTCAACGGGGATGGCTGGACGAACGACGAGCTCGGTATCGAGTCGGGCAACTCCAGTAACTGGCCTGTCGGCAACAGCATCACCGTTACCGATACGAGCCATTACATCACCGCGCCACTCGTCGCTGGTTCCCTGACGATCTACGACGCCGACATGGGTGGGCTGGCAATCGGCAACACACCGGCGCCGGACCTGCAATCGCTGGCTGACTGGGGCAGCGATGCCGGTCTTGCGGTGCTGGAAACCGGCGCCATGACGGCCGGCGGCTACCCCGACCGCCGGCCGCCGGGTGATGCTGCCATTCGGCCGTGACCTTCTATGGACTGGTCCCGCCTCAACAACAGCGGCCATTTGATCATGCAGCGCGCACTTGCCTGGGGCATGGGCGCTGATAAAACTAGCAGCGGCAGCGTGCTTATGGTCGTAGACGATGCCAACAACCTGATCGCTTCGGAGCTGGCCCGCCAGGCGCTGATCGAATCCATGGGCTTTACAGTGACGCTAATTTCGGATCACGCATCGCAGGCGGACTTCGATACCGCCCTGGCAGACGTGGATGTCGTCTACATTTGTGGATCAGGTTCTTCGGCGGCGGTCGGCACGAAGCTGACGGCCGCAACCGTCGGTGTCGTGACCGAGGATATAGGGCTTTCCGATGAACTGGGGACTGCGGAGCCCGTCTTCGTCAAGAAGAATTCACAGTCCATCAATATCATCGACAACACTCACTACGTGACGTCCGGCTTTAGTCTCGGCGAACTTCCACTGTATTCCTATGTGCCTGAGATTTGGACCGTCAACGGAGCGCTGGCTCCTGGCCTCCAGCTCCTGGGTGAGACGCAGGATGCTGTGAGTTCCTTCCCGCTGGGACTGGCGGTTCTTGAGACCGGCGCCGAGCTCTACGGTGGCGGGTTCGCCGCCGGACGACGCGTGCAGGTGCCGTGGGCACAAGGAAGTTTCGACATCACCGCGCTGAACGCCGACGGGCAGACCATCATGAAGCGCGCGATCGAGTGGGGGGCGGGGGCCGGCAGCGCTGGCCCGCCCACCGTTCCGCTACTCCTCGTTGTGTGGCGATAGCGACGCGTTAACTGCCGGCGAAGTCGCCACCAAAGCCATGATCGAGTCTTGGGCCTACAGCGTTAGCGTGATCGACGATGATGCTTCGCAGGCGGATTTCGATGAGGCGGCCGCTGCCGCCGACACAGGATATCTGACGGGTGAGGTAAATGGCGGCTCGATTGGCACCAAGCTGACTGATTCCGCCATCGGGCTGGTGACGGAACAACAACAGATCTGGAATGAACTGGAACTTTGTTCCTCGTCAGACGCCGATACATCGAACACGGACGTGCAGATTGTCGAGAATTCCCATTACATCACCTCGCCATTCGCGGTCGGTCCCGTGACAGCCTTCACGACGGAGTACCAATCCAAGACGTGTGTGTCGAGTCCGGCTGCAGACCTCGTATTTCTGGCAGAAGCTTCAGGAGGAGGCAGCGGTGGACCTACCCTGGCCACCCTCGAGACCGGTGCTACACGCCTGGACGGGCAGCCGAGCACCGGGAGACGAGTCACGACGCCATGGGTCGGCAAAGCTGGGATCCGGTCGGTTTAAGCACCGATGGCAGGCAACTGTTCAAGCGCGCGCTGGTATGGGCGGCGGGCGCTGATGCGACGACCCACATCGCACACTGGAAGCTGGACGATGGCGCGGGAACGATAGCAATCGATTCAGTTGGGGGTCATGACGGTACCTTACCCAATGGCGGGACCTGGACAACCGGACAAGTTGACGATGCGCTGCAGTTCAATGGCACGAACCATTACGTCAACGTGCCGCACGACGACACACTGTCATTAACCACGTTTTCGATCAGCGCCTGGATACGGCCGGATACGATCAGCGGCTATCACGCCATCATGTATAAGGGCGCATCGACTGCCGAAGCGAACTACCACCTTTATACCGACGGCGATGAAATAACGCTGGGCCTCACCAGCGGCGGCTGGCAATACCAAATTCCGACCACGAGCGCCAATCTGGTCGCCGGCCAGTGGTATCACCTGACCACCACGTTTGATGGTGCGAGCGGTGAAGGAAAACACTATCTTGACGGCAGCCTGATTCACACGGGGACAATTGGACCTGCTCCAGTCATGAACACGGGCCCGCTAACCATAGGAACCGATCCATTTGATGAAGACTGGGTCGGATTGCTGGATGATGTGCGGATCTACAATCGCGTCCTCGATGCGACCGAGATTGCGGCACTCGCTGGTTCAGGTAGTGGCGGTGGAGGCGGCGGTGGAGGCGGCGGACCGGGCTACACCGAAACCTACCGACCGTGGTCGGCAACGAGTAACGACACCTGGCAGTCGGTGGATCTCGCGCCTTTCGGTGTGCCGGCCAATGCGGTGGTCGAAGTCGCCGTGGTCAATACTAACGTCAGGGCGCAATTGTGGGGCGGGGTTCGCGCGGTAGGCTCTGCGCTGGACCGGCGTCTGCAACTGCACGAGGCGGAGGACGGCGGAACCGACATAATGGTAATGACGGTTCAGGCTGATGCCTCGTCCCGCATCGAGCATTACTCCGATACGGCGTCAGCCGTAACATTTATCCTTCTGGGCTACTGGGGCAGCGGCAGTTTTGTCGAATCCTGGGACTATATTGATCCGGGCGTTTACGGCACCTGGACGGATTACGCTCTGAATACCTACGGCGTGGCACCCGGCTCAGTTGCGGAAATTCTGCCGCACAACGGCTCTACCACCACTGAGGTCCAGGGCGGCGTACGTAGCAATGGTTCATCGCTAAATCGCCAATTTGATATCCACGAACCCGAGGGCGGTGGCAAAGACATGGTCACGCTGTTGGTCAATGCGGACACTGATGCTGGCGCCACCATCGAATTCTTCATGGAACACGGGGGGGGCAATTTCTATTTGATGGGTCACTGGAGCACGCCACCCGGCGTCTATACCGAAGCCTATAGCCCTCTCCCGGGATCCCCGGCCTTCGAGTGGCGCATGGGATGACAAAGACTTGACGAGCCTCGGTGTACCCGCCAACGCGGTGGTGCAGATTGTAACGGCCAACGGCGAGGACGCGGCCGAGGCACAACTCGGCGTCAGGGCAAAAGGCTCGAGCCTCGCCAGAACTTTGAATCTGCAGGAGGCTGAAGCGGGCGGCGATGATCTGGGAAGCCAGCACGTCAATACGGACGGCAGCTCGACAATCCAGTGGTATGACCAGAACACAGGCCAAGATCACAGGTTCTATTTGCTCGGCTGGTGGGTGCTGCCCTGATTCCGTAATCGAATATCGGTTGGATTAATGGGGACATTCTGCTTTTGTGCGCCTTTCGCGCATATAGGCAGAATGTCCCCAATTTTACTATTTCTGCGAATGGCTGAGATTTGAGAATAGTTGTAGCGATCATCGTCATGTCACTTTGGATGAATGAAAGTGCGAGCGGTCCTGCGAATGTTGAAGGATGATGGCTAGACAAAGGTTGCTCGCCGTGGAAGCCACCGGCAGCTTCGGCACCCGAGCAAGTCAGGCCGTGTGACTGTGGCAGGTAAGCCTTCTGATGACTTGGCGCCCGGTACTCTCAAGAGTATCCTCAAACAGGCGGGCCTTGAGATTGAGTGAGATTCCCATGCGATACGCGATTATTATTGAAGATGCAGGTCGAAATTTTTCGGCATACGTACCCGATTTGCCGGGTTGCATTGCTACCGGATCTACTGTTCCCGAAACGGAAAAAGCAATTCGCAAAGCCGTCAAAATGCATCTCGAAGGCCTGCGCGCCGAGAACCTGCCAATCCCTGCTGCATCCAGTCGCGTCCACTACGTTGAGGTTGCCGCCTAAGGGAATTAATGGGGACATTCTGCAACAATCTGTTCATCAGGAATGTCCCCAATCAACCCAGTTTCGTTCATGGCTGAGGCTACCTCGCCACATGACAATGCGGGGATTCAGGATGGGGACATTCTACTTTTTGAGTCTTCGACCCAAAAAGTAGAATGTCCCCAATCTTCGGTCGCTGCCATCATCAATTGATGGCGAGAACAGCTCGAGCATCGAAAGGCGGTATCTGCTACCACGTTGTCAATCGTGGAAATGCGCGGGCCACCGTCTTTCACGACTCATCTGATTACGAGTCCTTTATCGTTCTGATGGGCAAAGCCTGCAAACGCATTCCGATGAGAATACTCTCGTACTGCCTGATGCCCAATCACTTTCATCTGGTGATTCGGCCCCACAATGACGGAGACATGAGCCGATGGATGCAGTGGCTTTTGACCAGCCACGTTCGCCGCTACCACCGCCTTCGCGGTAGTTCGGGTCGGGTTTGGCAAGGCCGCTTCAAGGCCTTTCCGATTCAGGAAGATGCTCATCTTTTGACGGTAATGCGATACGTCGAAAGAAACCCGGTACGCGCCAATCTGGTTCGAAGCGCGATCGAATGGAAGTGGTCCAGCATTCGCAACTCAAGGACCGGCCAACCCTCTGCGATCCTGAGCCAGCCACCAATCCCCATTCCCGCGGACTGGCTGGTATGGGTTGATCAACCGATTAGCGAGACCGAACTCAATGCATTGCGACGCTGCGGCAAGCGCCAGGCGCCGTATGGAAGCCCGTCGTGGAGCGAGGCGACCGCCCGATCAATGGGGCTTCTCCGATAGGGGCGTGTATGGGGACATTCTACTTTTGGGCCAAAAGCCCAAAAGTAGAATGTCCCCATCAGAAAACCGCCCAAATATTAAAGATTTAGCCGTTTCTGCCGCTGTATTTAGGGATAGCTCTCTATTTGCTGTGGGGCGAAGCCTTGGTCGAAACAATGAATCCAGCCAACGTCGGGTCTGCCCGCAAATTCCGTGATACGGGACTTGCGGACAAGGCCTTGTGTGGTAATGAGGCGTTCAATTCATGAGCGTCCTCGCCCGCACAGCTGCCCTGCTTCGGCCCCGCTCCGCGGCGGTTTCGGTTGGGCCCATCGGCATCGATATCGCGCTCGAGGCCATACATCTCGTACAGCTCGAATCGGCCGAAGGCTGTAAGCCTGTGGTCCGCGCCACAGCATCATTGGAGATCAACGGCTCACGGCGTGAGCTCTTGCAGCAACCTCACCAGTTTCGGTCGCTGATCAAACGTGCGCTGGCATCCGATCGGTTCCAGGGAAATAAGGTGGTCCTCGCGCTGCCCGCCGGCATGTTTCGCACTTTATCCATCAACTACAAGATCTCTGCTGGAGACAAGAATGAACCCGCCGCAATTCTTCGCCTGATGAAGGACCGGCTGGATGGGGACCTGAACGATTACGTGCTGGATTACATGCCCGTGCGCGGTCGTTCCAAGAACGACGAGAAGCTCGCGCTGGTTGCGGTGAGTGAACGCAAGTCTGTCATTGATTTTCTTGAGCTCGCGCGCAAAGCCGGTCTCGACGTCAGCGCACTTGAGATCGGTCCGCTGGCGATCAGCCGGCTGACCGGTGCAATATCCGAGGACAGCGATTCGGCGACCATTCTGGTCGTCAATTCCGGGCGTCGCGCCAGTTACCTGACGCTGATCTCCGGCAATGACCTGCTGTTCGATCAGGAGGTCGCCATCGGCGAGCAAAGCCTGGTGCAGCACATCTGCGAAACGCTGGATATGCCGGAAGAGACAGCCCGACACCTGCTATCTCGCACCGGGGTGTCTGCGGGCGATTCCGAGGATGCCGTAGCGGTCGCACTCGACGAGACCGGCCTGATGAACACGCTCTCGGAAATTCTGAAGCCGCAGTTCATGAAACTGGTCGAGGAGATCAAGCGCGCATTCCTGTACGCGGCATCGGAGACGCGAGGCCGTAGCGTGACCCAGGTCTATTTACTGGGGAGCATCGCCCGCTGGCCGGGCGCCGAACAATTGCTGAGCAGCCTGAGCGGTTCGACAGTCTCGAAAATTCCGAATCCGCTTGACCTGTTCCCATCGAGCGAATCGACGGCGGACACAAGTGGCCAATCTGCTCCTGAGATCGCCGTAGCCACCGGTCTCGCGCTGCGCGGGATGAATACGAATGGCTGAACTCGATCTCATCCCTGAAGACTACCGAAAGCGCCTTGGCCGGCACGCGGAGATTCGGCAGTACGCTATCGCGTTTGCGATTCTCAATGTCGTCATTCTTGGCTCTGCGGGCCTGTTCGGTCAGCTTTCCAGGCAGGCCAACGAAGAGATTCAGGAACTAAAAACGCAAAGCGCTATCACCGAGCAGCAGCAGACACAGCTGGAGCAACTTTCCAGCCAGCAGAAAGAATACGAACAGCGCTGGTCCTTACTGCGCGGTCTGCGGGCCGGAGCTGCTATCGAAGATATCTTCAGAATCATAGATGGTGCAATCGTCAGCAACGATCTCTGGTTCGAGAACTGGAGCTTTCGTCGCGCCGGCGTTGTTGTGGACGGTGAAACTCGCGGCATAGAGACGGGCTACTTCGTTATCGTGTCGGCGGATGAACAATCGGGCGAGAACCCGGACTGGCAGGTGGAGACGCACATGGTTCTCGAAGGCCGGGCTCTCGACCACCAGGCGCTATCGACGTTTGTACGCGCGCTTTTCGAACAACCAGACATCAAGGATGTCAGCGTGCAGAAGACCTCGTTAACGGACTATGCGAACGGCCGCGTCGTCAGCTTCGACCTGACGATTATCCTCAATAGCGACATCGAGCGAATTTGATGTTTGACGCACTGGAAAAACTCGACGACCGCGAATTTCGCATGCTGCTTTTAGGCCTTGGCCTCGTAGTCACCGTAATTCTGGTTTCCGTAACACTATGGCCAGGTATCAAGACGTACCGTTCCGCAGCCGCGTCAATTTCCGTTCTGGAAGAAGCTAACGACAACTCGAGCGACCTGGACCAGCAACTGCAGGACCACCACGCCAGCATCGAGGAGTTGAAATTCCGCTTGCACGGCGACATGGCTAACCTGCCGTTAAAGCAGGTCGAGTCCTATGTCATCGGCAAACTGCAAAAGATCTCCTGGCACAACGATGTTGACCTGATCAGCGTGAAACCGGCAGCGGGCCAGAAGATACAGATATTCACCGAGATACTCTTCAACGTTGAACTCGTTGGCGAGTACGACGATATCTATCGTTGGCTCTGGGACGCAAAGAACGAGCTGGGATTTGTCGTCGTCAAGGAGTACGGCATGAAGCGAAGTGACAGCAATGATGACAATCCACGACTGACAACGACGGTCAGTCTCGCATCCTACAGGGCTGAACAATGAGCGCGGCAAGACCAATTTTGTTACTGGCGTTACTGGCGACGGCATGGCCCTCGCTCCTGGTAGCCGCCGACGCGCCCCCCGATCTTTCACACAACCCATTCTCGCGGCCATCCTCGAAATTTGTCCGTGAAGAGACGGTCGCCGTGGAAAGTGACGACGGTCCCGTTACCGCACTGCCACTGCACGCCACAATGATCGGGCAGGTCAGTCGACTTGCCAACGTCGGCGGTCGCATCTTGAAACCCGGCGACGAATACCGCGGCTACCGGCTTACAAAGATCCATGAACAGTACGTAGAGTTTGAAAGGAACGGTCAAACCATGACCGTGTACGTAAAACCCCTTTTGGCAGAAGACGATGAGCAGACAAATGAACGGCGCCGCTAGAATGAAGGCCATAGTTAAGTTGCTGGCCATTTTCGGCTTGTTGGCCTCGTCGTTGGCGACGGCGCAGGACGATACGCAGCGCATCAGCATGACGATGAAAGATGCGGAACTCGCGGACGTCATGGACATGATCTCCCGCGAGCAGCGCGTCAACATATTCGTTTCGACGGACTCCAACGAAGAGGTCTCCTTCAGCCTCTATGACATGACCTTGCCGGACGCCATTCGAGCGATTGCGAACGCGGCGGGCCTTGCCGTTGAGCACTATGACGGCAACTACTTCATTATTGACCGCGATGAGGCCGGCAAATACGCGCCGGATGCGCTGACGCAGGTGCGCAGCTTCGAGCTGCAGTATGTCCTGGTGGACGAAATGCAGTCGCTGCTGGAACCGTATCTTTCGGACTACGGCGAGATTACGGTTTTCAGCGGAGAAGAATATTTTCCTTATCGAAGATACGCCCGAGTTTCTTCGGCGTACCGCGGAATTGGTCCGCCAGATCGACAAGCAGCCCACGCAAATACTGATCGAGGCGAAGATCCTCGAAGTAACGCTGACCGACGAGGACTCTTCCGGGCTGGACTGGACCCGGATATTCAACAGCGACGGCGGTACTGGCGAGTTCGGTGGCCAGGGACTCAATAACCCGACAAGTGCGGGACTGTTCTTCACCTATTCCAACGACAACATCACCCTGGCACTGGATGCGCTGACGTCGCAGGGTCGAGTGCGCACACTGTCGTCGCCCAAATTGCTGGCCGTCGAGGACCAGGAGTCATCCGTAATCGTTGGCGATCGGCGCGGCTACAGCGTCATTACGACGATCAACCAGGTAACCACCGAAAGCATCGAGTTCCTGGAATCCGGTGTCATCCTTCGAGTAACGCCATCCGTCGACGCCAATGGCAAGGTGCTGATGGACATCCATCCCGAAGTCAGTACCGGGGTGATCGATCCTTTGACTGGCATTCCCTCGCAGTCAACGACTGAAGTAACAACGCGAATGATTGTGCCCGACGGCCAGACGATCTTCGTCGGCGGACTCATCAAACACCGTGTCGAAGAAAGTAAGCGCGGAATTCCGATCGTCAGCCGCATTCCTGGTATTGGCCGCCTGTTCTCCAGCCGTGAAAACAACAAGACCAACACCGAAACCATCGTGCTGATCACGCCGACCATCCTCACTGACGAAGTCAAACTGGTCGACGAAGAAACCATTGAAATCATTGAGAAAATGGAACAGCGCCAGACCTCCGACTCGGAGGTTTTGAACGACGAAATGGAGCTGTTCTTCGGACCTCAGTAGACACTCCCGGTTCGGCTAGCGGCGACGGCGTACCGCTGTTAGCTACCAGTTGTACCGTACGCTTATCGAAATGTTCTGACCCGGCGAATCCAGCCCGGAGCCGTGTACGCGATAGCGCTTGTCGAGCAGGTTGTCCAGCGCTACCGATAACAGCCAATGCCCTGCGTATTCCTTCTGCAGCCTTGCACCGACTATGGCCCAACCGGCAGTGCCTTGTGGATCGATTCGTGTATCCCGCACATCACGCGCACTCAGCCGATCCTGGCCACTCGCGAAGCGTAACGAGCCTTCGAGTCGATACTCGCTGCCATTGTCATAGGAAAGCACGAGCTTGCCGTTAAACGGAGGGATGCGATCAGCGGGTTCGGTTTCGACTCCAACAGCCTGTTGTTCGCCCCAGGTGTAGTTGAGAACAGCGCGAGCGTTCAGTGCATCGCTTATCCGCCAATCCACACCGGTTTCGACCCCGCGGATGGAAGACTCGGCTGCGTTGACGCTTTGCACGACGTCGCGCCCGTCCGGCGTCACATCGCCGGTGCCGACCGAAGTGATGCGATCATCGTAGCGCAACGCATAAACCATCAGGTCCAGCCGCACTCGGTCCGAACGGAAGCGCAGTCCGAGGTCAGCCTGCATTACACGCTCTGAGTCCAGCGTAGTGTTCGGAATATTAAAGCGATTCCCTGGTCGGTTACCCAAAGTTCCGAGATCGAATACATTGGGCGCACGAAATCCAAGCCCGATATTCGCGAGCAGCTGCCAGCGCTCCGCCGCGTCGAAGATCCAGCCGATATCCCCGCCAAGGTCGGTGCTGTCGATGGCGGCGGCACTCGAAACGACGGTCGCGGGCAATGTGACATCGTCGTTGCTAACCCGGATGCCACCGCTAAGTTTATGGCGCGCACTGACCTGCTGCTGCAGGTTGCCGTAGAACGCCGCTTGCCGTACTCGTGAGCCGTCGGGAAACCGTGACGTCAGAGCCTGGCTTGCGCCGGTCAACAGGTCTTCCTCCAGGCGTTGGCTACCAACCTTGTCGTGGTAAAACTCGGCGCCGATTATCCATGAACCAACATCGGTCAACCTGGATGCGCTGACCGTCAAACCATAGAGGTCGCTGCTGTTGGACTCGCGACGCCGATCCGTCGCCTCAAAGTCGCGTGACACTCGATCGTCGTCGATACGTTGCCAGGCGACGTCGGTGTTCCAGTCAAGTCCGGCGAGGCCACCGGTAACCGTGTATCTGCCATGAATGAATGCACGGCGGTTGGGCGCGAAGAAGAATTCGGATGAAGACGGTTCGAGCTGTCCGAAGCCGGGTACCAGCTCGTCAACGCGAGGTGTCTCCGGCTGCTCCAGGTAATGTGCGTCAACCAGCCAGGAACGATCTTCGCCTGGTGTACCGGCCAGTAGCAGCCGCGCTGCCTTCGACTCGTAGCCGCTGCGCCCAATACGTTCTCCGCTGCCCGTCCTGCGATCACCTGTCTTCAGGTACTCGGCGCTGAAAGATGACACCAGTGAGCTATTACCTGCATCTATCGTTGCCCGCGCTACTTTGGCCAGTTCTGCCGTATCGAGCGAAATAAACGCATCGCCGCGGACCTCGGCCTCCACGGACTCAAACTTCGGCACACGCGTCACCAGCTGTACCACTCCGCCGACGGCGTCGTTGCCGTAAAGCGACGCAGGCGTTCCGCGTAGCACCTCTATACGCTCAACTGACGTCACCGGCACGAGCGCAAAATACTGCGTCGGAGCACTTCGGAAGATCGCGTTGTTAAGGCGCACGCCATCGACAAGATGCAGGATCGACGAGCCTTTGAGGCCGCGAATTATCGGCGCGCCCTGTCCTGGCGTTGTCTGCTGGAGATACACGCCGACATTCGATGCCAGCGCGTCGGTAACCAGCTTTGCGGACTGTACAGTCTCCCGACTGAGCAACGTCAGTCCCGATGAAATCTCTTCGCTACTAACAGCACGACGCGTTGCCGTGACAACGACTTCGTCGAGTTCAGGCGTGTCGGTTGCGCTTTGGCTGGCCGCACTGGTGAGCGGGGCGACCGTGGCCGCCATCAAAAGGAGGGGTCTGAGCATGGCGCAAAGGGTACATCATCTTGCGCTCGCACATGAATGCAAAAAAAGGGGCGCCTCGGCAGATGCACCCTTAGATCAAAAAAAAGGGGCGCCCCGCAAGAGGCGCCCCGCTCTCCGTGCTAACCCTGCTGTTTAGCCGCGATTTTTCAAAGCATCGCGGATATCAGTCAGCAACTGCACTTCTTCCGAAGGCTTCGCTGGCTCAGCCGGCTTTTCCTCTTCCTTCTTCTTCATCTTGTTCATGCCACGAATCACCATGAAAATCGCGAATGCGATGATCAGGAAGTCGAGCACCGTGTTCAGGAACATTCCGTAGTTGATCGTCGGGGCGCCGGCTTCTTTGGCAAGCGCCAGCGTCTCGTAGGTCGTGTCGCTCAGGTTGATGAACAGCTGGCTGAAATCGACATTGCCCATCAGCATACCGATAGGCGGCATGATGACGTCTGCCACAAATGAGCTGATAATTTTTCCGAATGCGCCGCCGATAATGATACCGACTGCCATGTCGACAACATTGCCGCGCATCGCAAATTTCTTGAATTCGTCAAGCATATTTATTCCCCTGTTGAACGTAACGTTTTTTATTTAAACGAGTAGATGTCAGGCGGGGATCGTACCGGCAAATCGGGCTGGAGCGAGGTTTTGCAACAATCGTTCACAATTGCGAACGGCTCAGTGCGTCAGGCGCTTTATCTCCGTCAATAATTCCTGCATTGGAGCCGGCTTTCGAAAGAAGTGCGTGAAGGCAAGCTTTTGCTCTTCGCTCAGCTTTGAGGCGGTCAGCGCGACGATAGGCTTGGCGTATCCCCTATCGCGCAGCACTTTTGCTGCGACCACGCCGCCAACGCCCGGCACGTTGCAGTCCATCAGCACCAGGTCGGGGTCATACTTGAGCGCCTTGTCGATCGCTTCAGAACTGTTGGAGCTCGTAATCAGACCGTAGCCGGATCGATGCAGGTAGTGCTCAACCAGCGCGATCATGTCTTCATCGTCATCGCAGATCAGAATGCTGAGCGCCTTCGACGCGATCGTATCGTCGCTCGGAGTCGGCAGGACCGGTGCGTTGGCAGAGGCCGCATCGTCGCTCGCGGCAACGGGCAGATGCACGCTGACGGTGCAGCCTTCGCCAGGCATTGAGTCCAGCGATACCTCACCACCCATAAGCTCAACCAGGCGCAGCGTTATGGTCAGACCAAGCCCCGCACCCGTTTCGCCCCGGCCGCTACCGCGTTCAAACGCCTTGAATACTCTCTCCTGGTCGTCAGCGCTGATTCCCGGGCCTGAGTCGCTGACCGTGACGACGATCCTGCCATCATTGTGGGTCGCGGTCAGCTTCACGCCGCCTTCGTGCGTGAATTTCACAGCATTGCCAAGCAGATTGATGAGGATCTGCCGCAACCTCACTTCGTCCGCATGAATGCGTCTCGGCATATCAGGATCAACATAGGTCGCGAACGACAGCCCCTTCTCCGCCGCCAGCGGCGCCATCATTGCCGCCATGTCATTCAACAAAGCCAGGATATCGAAGTCGAACTCCAGTAGCTCAACCTGGCCAGCATCGAGGCTGGCATCATCGAGAACCGCCTCGACGAGGGACGTCAGGTGGCGGGCCGATCGGGATATGGTCTCGACACTCTTTTGAATGTCGTTGCTGCTGCTCGTTGCTTCCGTGGCGAGTTCTGCGTAATTGATGATTGACGCCAGTGGCGTGCGAAACTCGTGGGACATCATTGCAATGAATCGGCTCTTGTTCTCGCTGATCCGCTCTGCCTCACGACGATGGTGATCCAGCTCCGATTTTGCCTCGACGAGTTCGCTGATGAGTTCGCGCTGACGCGCGATGAGCTTGTGCTGGCGCGCATGCATCAGTCGTAGTTCATTGACCGACTGCTGCCTCGAATGAATGGCGCCGTGATCGGCGCTCGCGTCCAGGAAGATCGCGTAGCAATTGTCGCCCTCCGGAACCATATGCATGTTCACGACGGAACCCCCGGGCGTCTCCAGGAACTCGAAGTTTTGTTTCGCGTCCAGAGGAATGCCGACCAGGAAGGGCGCCACGTCACGGATATCCGTCGAAGGCTCGATGCCAGCCAGCCCGCACCAGTTGCCATCCCCCCAGCTTTCGACAAGCCGGTACTGCGAATCGATCAGCAGGCAGAAAGGCCTGGTCTCAGAAAGAAAGTCTTCCTGCAGGTAGCTGACGACGGCTTCCGGCAGGTCCACTAGGCGTCCCGCAGGTCGTTGTCTATTATCCGCTCGGCGATTAGGGTGAATGCCTGGTCGACATCGTCGCCGGTCTTCGCACTGGTGCGAAAGGCGCTGAGGAAGCTGGTCGCCAGCTTCTCAAAACGCTGGTCGCTGACCTCCCATTCGACCGTCAAATCACGCTTGTTGACCAGCAATACGCTCGGCACAGGGCCGTACTTTTCCGTGATCTGGCCGTGCAGCCGCTCTACGGCCGTCAGCGTCGCGGGCCGCGTACCGTCGGCGACGTAGATATAGCCGCTGGCACCACGCAAGTAGGCGAATTCAGTATCCCCGAACTTGTCCGAACCGGCCACGTCCCAGATGACCAGTTTGTGTGCGACACCACGCGCGGGAAAGTCGATTTCTTTCGTATCGATCTTCACGCCGACGGTGCTCAGGTATTTATCGGAAAACTGGTTGGTTACGAATCGCTCCACGACGCTGGTCTTCCCGACAGCGAAGTCGCCGACAACACAAACCTTGCTTGTCACCGGCGTCATGGCAGATTCGGCATTGCCTGCAACTGCAGATCAATCTCGACGTAACGCTTGCTGATGTCCTGAACCGGCGGACCATCGGCGATTTCAGGTTCGCTGACGATCTTCGTTGCTACTCCGGACGTCGCAAGGACACCCGCTGCCGTCCTCGCACGGCGACCGGCTAGCTCGGCATTCGCAGCGCCGTCGCCGGACGCATCGGCAGAGCCTCTCACATTGACAAGCAACGAATAGTCGAAACCCGCGGCATCGTTCTGCAGCGCGCTGAGCTCCGCTGCGTACTCGCCGAGTGCAGCGTCATTACCCTGCAGAAACTCGACGCCGGTCTGGAAGTAGAACCTACGCTGATTCATGCCTTCGACGCGCGCCGCAAACTGCTGCCGATCTAACGCCGTCAGGCCGCTGGTATCAAGCGACTCGCACGCCCGCCAGGCTGCCGAAACGCGATCGTAAGGTTTGTTGCCACGACCACGGCGCATCGCCTTCGACCACGAGGGTTGTGCCCGCAACACTGAAACGAGCTGAACCAGGCTGGCCGAACATCTGCGCCGCTCGCGCCGCGACCATCTCTGGCTGCAGCGACTGGAACGGCTGTGTGCTGACATTGAGTCGATCCGCCGGAATGTCGATGCTCTCAGCCACGTCCGCGACGCTGACCGCCAGCGGGTCCTGAAGCCCGCGCACGAGAAAATCCTTGCCATCGCGGCTCAACTCCGTCACATGGATTCCGGGCGTCGCCTCAAGCGCCGCCCCGAGCTCTTGCTGTTGTTGTGAATACAGCCAGCCTCTGATCATGAAGAAAGACGCCGCAGCGGCCAGCAGCAGCAAGACCACGATCATGAAAAGCGACGGACCCCGGCGCTTCTTTTGCGCTTTCCTCCCGCGCCTCGAACCGAAGACAGCGTTCGAGCTCGACGTCGACATCGGGGATCGTGGACGTGTCGCCTTTGTAGTCGCGAATCGCCTCCCCATAGCGAAAATGGATGCGCTCCAGGATGGCAGTAAGGTCCGCACGAAGGCTTTTCGGGGGCACGCCGCGTATGACGCAGACGAGCAGTGCGTGCGGCCCATGCACCGCCCACAGTGTGAAGTCGCCCATATCCGCAGATTCGAGTCGACCCGTCCGGTCCGGCGAGAACGACTCTTTGACGAAATCCTGGATCGCCGTGAACATCGCTGAAACGGCATCGCTGTCTTTTATCTTGGAGCTCTTGTGATGCACATGCTCCACCAGCAGTCCGTTTTCCCGGCTGATCAGGTAAGCCTGCTCGATGCGGTAGCGCAGGGTCTTTTGCAGGAGGAATTCGCCAAACGGCACACCCGCACGCGACGCTTGCCAGCGCCATTTCAGGCCCTTCGGGCTGATACTGTGTTCGACCGCTTCGTTGATCTGCTGAGTGAACGTGCGCAAGGCATGCATGATCGACTTACGAATGGCGGGACCCATAATCGGATACAGGGCATCGCCGTAAGTTTGCGGGTCGTCTCGAAACGCTCGCTGCAGGCATTGACCCACCGGATCCGTCAGTGACTCAACCAGCTCCGAGTCCTTCTTGTGGCTCTGATAAATGGCCTCGGGGAGAATATCGGCCACGTCAGCCGTGCGTATCTCGCGACGCTCGACGCGTTCGGAGATCGAATCCAGCGCTTCCTTTTCCGCACCGAAAAGGAGCTCCTTCAGCTGCTCGAGATCATTCATCGCGATTCCGGCTCAGGCACGTTCAGGCGCCCGGCGACTTGGAACCTTTCTTCAGGCGTGACGATAGCTCAGTCAAAATAGGCGGCCAGATCCTCGCGAGCGAGTTTGCCATCAGCCAGGCTTCGGGTTTCTGCGGACAGACTCTTGCTGAGCTGATCATGGGTGTCACTAACCATCCCCGAGAGCTCCTCGCTCTGCTCCTGCAGCAAGCCGCGCAACTCCTGCGTCTCGCTGCCGATCTGCTCCTCGAGCTCCGCGTACCAGGACTCCAGCTGCTGCGCCAGTCTCTTTAAGCTCCCTGGAGCCCTGCTTGCCGTCTTCGCGGCGAGCCTTACGCTCGTCCTTTACCTGCTCTGTGAGCTTCTCGAGCTCCCGCTTCGCGAAGGTATCCAGTCGATCCATGCGTTTGTCGAAATTGCTGGAGATCAGCTCGATGTTCTTCGTGAGCCGCGTCTCGAGATCCGCAAACCGCTGCTCGTAGTCGCGCATCTGTCCGCCGAACAGAATCTCGCGAATCTTGTCGACATTGCCGTCAACGTTTTCCGCCGATAATCCGCTCTGGTTTCGAGTCTGTTTTTTTGCCATACCGTTCTACCTCGTAATTTCTATCGATTCGCATCCATCGTTATGCGTCGACTCTCTAGCCGTTCATTTTCTCTAGTCGATAGCCATGCTGGTATATCGCCGAGAGTAGCCAGCCGTTTTCTTTCGTAAGCTTGAGTTTCTTCCTCAGGCGACTTACGTGAGTATCAACGGTGCGCGTCGATACCGATTTATTCTCGATGCCCCAAATAGATTCGAGCATGTGATGCCGCGATATCATTTTCCCGGCGTTTCGAAAAAGGAACAGTGCCAGTTCGAACTCCCTGTTTGTCAGGGCGATCTTCTCACCGTCAAGACTAACCGCTTTGTTCGCGACGCTTAGCGAGTACGGGGCGACATCAAGCACTTCTTCTGGCTTATTGCCTGCGGCACGACGCAGTACCGCGGCCACGCGCGCCACCAGCTCGGCCTGCCGAACCGGCTTCACAAGATAATCGTCTGCGCCGGCTTCGAGACCTCGGACGATGCTCTGTTCCTCATCCTTTGCCGTCACAATTACGACGGACGTGAAGTCGTCCATACTATTGCGCAGCTTCTTCAGGACTTCGATACCGCTGAGATCCGGCAGCATCCAGTCGAGCATGTAAAGGTCAAAGCTGTCCCGTCTTACGGCACGCAGAAAACTTCCCGCATCGCCGTAGCAATCGACAGTGTGTTCTGCATTCATCAGCCAGAGCTTCACCAGCTCGGCCTGATCCGGATCGTCTTCGAGAATTGCCACTCGCAAATTGTTGCTCCAATCGACCGAGGGATGTTCCCGTTGGGTCGGCCAGGCACCGGCGGCTTTATTCTTGGTAGAGTCGCGCCAGTCGTGCCCTGATTATAGCGGTTTACGCGCCAAGTGCCGGAAATAATAGGGGATTATTTCAAATCCAGGGCCGGCGCGCGAACCCTAGAGCACCCTGAGCCGTTGCAGGAAAAGTTTCAGCTCATCGATCGCCTGCTCGACTCCGGAGATATCCTTGGCGTCCGCCGCTTTTTCGATGCTCGCGCCGATCCAGGAAATATGGTCGAGGCCGTACGCGGCGCCGGAACCGTACAGGTTATGTCCGGTGACACGAATCGCGTCGAAATTCGAGTCGGCCAACGCTTGCGTCAACTTGCCGATATCGTCCTTACGGTTATCCAGGTACTTGCCAATGAGCCTGCGCGCGAATGGGTCCGTAATCTCAATCGGTTTACCTGGCCCACCCGTCACGTTTGTCATCTTTGCGCTCATCGTCAGTAGTTTACATTCTCAAGCCGTAGCACAGGGCTTTTCGCCGCCTGCTTAGTGCGTGATTTTTGGCGGCAGTTTCTTTGCCTGCGCTACCCAGTCGCTCACAACCACAGTCGACGGTGCACGTCGCACAAGATTCTTGGCATTGTTTGCTTCGGCCATTGCCGCCGCCAGGTTCTCGGGATTACGATTCCTGAGTTCTTTCACCGTATCAACGCCCGCGCACTCGAGCAGCTCTGCGTACTGACTTGCGACACCGTTAATCCGAAACAGGTCAGCCATGTTGACGCATTTCAGGATACGCGTCTCACTGATTCCCGTCTTCTCGGCGAGTGCGACACGCGATTTCTTGTCGGCTGCCGCCTCCAGCAAGCTCTCGACGGTTCGTACGCCCGCACCACGCAGCGCCTCGCCTGTCTTGGGTCCGATTCCTTCAATTTTCTCGATGCTCTTTGCCATTTCTGATTCTCTCTTAACGTTTATTTGAGTATTGAAAACTTGCGGAAAGTCTACGTCAGCAAGGCTGTCGGCTCAGCAACTGTGACATTTGTTCACAAACTTTCAGTTCAGGTTCACTTATTGCGACACCGGTCACGTATGCCGTCGCGATCCAGCTGCTAACCTGCTAATAAGCAGGCAGAAAGTGCGTCAAGACCGGCAAAAACACAGGGGCAGGCCCTGAGACATTCAGGGTCAGAATTGACCGTGGAGCGTGTTATGAAAATACCTGTCCTGGACATTCCTTCTGCCGGTGATCGTCGGCCTTACCGCCTGTACTTCCAGCGTCATCGCATCACGTCCGGCTTCCGACCTGGTGCCACCAGGCCAGCGTAATACTGGCACCGGATGCGCCTCGTGAGACCGTTCTCATCGTCAGCCTCGAAGACGGCTCTGTGATCATGCAAACGATTAACTCCAGCGCTGATCTTTGCTTTAAAAAGAACTCGGAGAGCGCGACGACCTGCCTAACGCAGGGCGATCCCGTCTACGATCCCGCCACCAATGCCGTTATCGGCTTCGAGATGATCGAAGACCACATTGAGCTCGTCGCCAAGGCCGACTGAAAGAAAGCTCGCCCTATCCCCGCCCTTTCCGTTCCAGGCGTCCTACGCGCCCGGCATCGCTATTGTTAACGATTGTTACAGTGCGACGTACATCGAACTTCGGCCCCTATACTCCGCCCACTATCACATTGATGGTCTATCAGGAGTTAAGGGAAATGAACAAAGCAACAATGAAGACTCTGGCAGTTTTAGCGGGTGCCGCTATCGCCAGTGGGTGTTCAAGCATGGCAGCGGACAACACGTCCGTTGATTCGGGCAGCAGCGCCATCACGGCTGCAGACCTCGCAGCCTCACAGCGACGAGTAAGCGAACTGGAGTCAGCACTTGCCGCCAAAGAACGTGACCTGGCAACGGTTCAGGCGCGCGCCGGCCAAGAGAGCAAGACCATGGCTTCGATGTCCACGGACGCCAGCCTGTTTCCGCCCAATCCGAAAGCTGGTCAGTGCTACGCGCGCGTACTGATACCCGCCAAGTACAAGACGGTTTCCGAGCAGGTGCTGAAGAGCGATGCTGCGGATCGTATCGAAGTTATTCCGGCACGTTATGAGGCAGGGAATGAAACCGTACTTGTCCGAGAAGCCTCAATGAAGCTGGAAATCGTTCCAGCCGTATATGGCGAAGTTCAGGAGCGTGTTCTCGTTAAGCCGGCATCGACGAAGATCGTCGAAGTTCCGGCTGTTTATGAAACGGTAAGCGAACGCATCCTCGACAAGCCGGCGCACACGGCGTGGAAGAAGGGCCCGGCTGCAGTGCAGTCTGCCAACGTCCTGTCTACGTCATTGACAGATACCGGCGAGATCATGTGCCTGGTTGAAGTTCCTGCCTCGTACAAGACGGTCAATAAGCGCGTCCTGGTTACGCCGGCACGCACGAATACGATCGAGATTCCGGCCGAGTACAAGACGGTCACCAAGACGGTCGTGAAGCAACCGGCAACGACGCGCGAAGTCGTTATTCCGGCGAAATACGATACCGTAGCGGTTACCAAGCTGGTTTCTCCGGCGAGCGAGAAGCGCATTAGTATTCCGGCTGAATACCAGACGGTGACGCGCACAGACAAGACGACCGATGAAATGATGGAATGGCGTCAGGTAATGTGCGAAGTGAACATGACCCGGGACAACGTTCTGTCCTTGCAAAAAGCGCTTGCTGACAAGGGCTATTACAAGGCCGGACTGGACGGCATCATCGGTGGCCAGACATTGAGCGCCGCCCGTGCCTATGCACTCGACAAGAACCTGCCAGCTGGCAGCAACTATGTTCCCATCGAAGTTGTAAAGAGCCTGGATCTCACCCTGTAATCACTGAATCCAGTTAGCTCTATTGGCAGTCGCGCGTCAGCGCGACTGCCTTTTTTTGTCAGGCGGCTTTCTCTAATTCTTCGGCCATCAGTTCGCTCATCTTGAACTTCTGAATCTTGCCGGTAACCGTCATCGGGTATTCATCAACGAAGCGAATATGCTTGGGGATCTTGAAGTGCGTGATCTGTCCCTTGCAGAATGACTTCACATCGTCTTCCGTAAGCGTCTCGCCATCCTCGGTCTGGACCCAGGCACAGACTTCTTCCCCCATCTTCTGATCGGGAATCCCGAATACCTGAACCTCTTTGATCTTCGGATGCGTATAGAGGAACTCCTCAACCTCACGAGGATAGATGTTCTCACCGCCCCGAATGATCATGTCCTTGATGCGTCCGACGATACTGAGGTAACCCTCCTCGTCCATAATGCCGAGATCGCCGGAGTGCAGCCAGCGAGCATCGTCGATGGTGTCCCGGGTCTGCTCGTCATCGTTCCAGTAACCAAGCATGACCGAGTAACCGCGCGTGCATACCTCGCCTTTCTCGCCGATCGGCACGACGCGGCCTTCATCATCGACGAGCTTGATCTCGATCCAGGGTACGGCCCTGCCGACCGTCTCAACGCGCTTCTCGATGGGATCGTCCGGCAACGTCAGGTGATTGATAGGACTGACCTCGGTCTGGCCATAGCCGATGAGGATGTGCTTCATGTTCATATCGGAAATGACGCGCTTCATGACATCGACCGGACAGGGCGCGCCGGCCATGACACCGGTTCGCAAGGTCGATAGATCGAATTTCTCGAAGTCAGGGAGCGCGAGTTCCGTAACGAACATCGTCGGCACACCGTGCAAGGCTGTGCAGCGTTCCGACTCGACCGCTTGCAGGGTCGACAACGGATCGAAGACTTCGCTGGGGTAAACAACCGTGGCACCGTGTGCAAAGCAGGCGAGATTGCCGAGCACCATGCCGAAGCAGTGGTACAGCGGTACCGGCATACACAGGCGATCCTCGGGAGACAGGCGCATCCCGGCGCCGGTAAGGTAGCCGTTGTTCAGAATATTGCAGTGCGTGAGCGTCGCGCCTTTGGGGTTGCCGGTCGTGCCCGACGTGAACTGGATGTTGATAGGGTCATCCGGCCTGAGTTCGCTCTTGAGCTCCTCGAGTCGAGCCCTTTCTTTGTCACCGCCCGCCTCGCAGATATCGGCGAAGTTGAACATGCCAGGGGATTTCGCGTCGCCCATGCGGATGACTATTTCCAGATCCGGCAGTTTTTCGGATTTCAGCTGTCCTGGCTCGCAGTTGTTCAACTCAGGCGCCAATGCGTACAACATCTCGAGATACTTGCTGGACTTGAACTGCTCGGCGCTGACGATCGCCCTGCAACCAGACTTGTTCATCGCGTATTCGAGCTCATAGAGCCGATACGCCGGATTGATGTTGACGAGGATCGCGCCAATCTTGGCGGTTGCCATTTGCGTCAGCGCCCACTCGCTGGAATTCGGCCCCCAGACACCCACACGTTCGCCGGGCTCGATACCAAGCCTCAGCAGTCCGGCGGCCAGCGCGTCAATGCGCTCTCTGAACTCGGCATACGTCCAACGGACATCCTGGTGACACGCGACCAGGGCCTCTGAGTCCGGAAGGCGTTCGGCAACACCATCAAAATAGTTGCCGATCGTCTCGTAAATAATCGGCGCAGTCGATGCACCGCAACTGTAACTCTTCGTCAATCCAGCCATAGCATTCACTCCGACCGAGCGTCCTGGTCAGTTAACAATGGTCACTATTAGAGTCGTTACCAACCCCTACGTCTATTGTGTGAATCACCAAGTACCACAAAATATGTAGTCTTCTGACCAGGCCTGCCAACCGTCGCGCCAGCGCAGAACGCGACCGATCGTCACGGCTGCACCCGTCTACCAGAGTAGAACCAGCCAACTCCTGGCCTGCCGGGTAGCCTTATGAAGATCAGAGTAATCAGCCTGTCGACGTCAATACGACGCCGGCTCAGCATCAGGGAGCAGCTTCGCAAACTGGATGCTCCATTCGAGTTTTCCGACGCAATAACCGCCGAAGACGCACTGCAGCACATCCACCATTACGATGAGCGGGAGTTCCGGCTGAACTGCGGGCGCCCGGCGACAGCGACCGAGATCGCCTGTTATGCGAGTCACCTCGCACTCTGGCAGCAGTGTGGCGATGGCCCGGATCCCTACCTGATCCTGGAAGACGATGCGGAACTGGACGCGTCCTTTATGGCGGGCCTGCTGGTCGTCGCCAGTCAGATTCAAAGGCGTGGCCTGATTCGTGTCTCGGTACCGGCGGTCGACGATTCGCTGACTATCGACGACTTCGGGCGATTCGATATCCTTTACTGTCGGCGGGCGCCATTGCTTGCCCTCGGCTACGCAATTTCACCGAAAGCCGCTGCCCGGCTCGCAGCTGGTGGAAAAATCGTCGAAGAGCCCGTGGACAAGTATATGCAGCGATTCTGGCGTCATGGCCAGCCTGTTTACGCGATCTGTCCGCCGATCGTTCGCCACGCCACGGTGTCCGAGGAATCGGATATCGGGGCGCGTCACCGGCCGGACTATGGATTCTCGACCTGGCTGGGACGAGCGGCGCGCAAAGTCGAGAATTCGATAGCGCGAACCCGATACAACCTGAGCTACAGCTTCGATCTTTCGCAAAGCGACTAGACAGGTTC
>CAWJBO010000002.1:0-77428 GCA_963841145.1 uncultured Gammaproteobacteria bacterium | reverse complement strand
AGTGAGTCTTGAGTCCAGGACCCGTAATGCCGCAGTTCAATTCCAGCAGACACCGCACAGCTAATGAACGCGTCCGAGTACGCGTTGCACAGCGCGGCTGAATCCGATGAGCCGCGTGAGTCACGCATCGCAACGACGATTATTGGCGATCACCAGAAATATCGAGAATGGGAGCTGCGACACGCGAACCTGCTGGTACCGGTCGCCGAGCAAAAAGCGGCGAAATACCAGATCCTCGCGTTGCGCAAGGCGAATGTTCAACTCGTCCACCGGCGGGCGCTCTTCAAGTACCTGCAAACGCACTCGTTGAACGACGACCGTCGTGAACAGCTGTTTCGCCTGTTTCATTCCACCATGGACCTGAACGAGGCGATTCTGGTGGAACATCGCCAGTACATGCTGGCGTTCTCCAGTGGCATATCAACCGACCACATTACCGACGTGATGCACGACGAGGGCAGTACGTTCCTCGTCAATCAATACGAGAAGACGTTCGCACGTTATTTCGAGATGAAATGCTATATCGCCAACGCTGGTAATACCACGACGACCCGTCAGCTGGTGAATTCGTCGCTACGCGATGCTCAGGGCCAGCTTCTGCGCTTGCGTCGTCGCATGGAGACAGAGTTGCCCCGTCAAAGGCGCGGCAACTTCGAGCAGCAGGAGCTTCTTGCCAGGAGCGGTCGCTACGAAATACAGAACTACCTGAAGGTCTAGTCACCTGACGGCCCGGCGGCTCGGCACCATCCTGCCGGTAGGCTTTTCCAGCCCTGTTCTTACTCGTCTTGAAACAGCGGATTTAAGTGCTCGCGTCAGCAGACTCGCAGTGGATCGCCTAACGCGATTACGCCGCCAGTAATTACCCTGGCGGTGATGCCCCCGTGACCGCGCACGGCGTTGTAGCCGCCCTCCCCGAGCAACTCTTCCATACGACTGCACGGCTGGCATAAGCCGGTGAACTCCATCTCAGACGTCGCCAATACAGAATTTTTTTCCTTTCAGTGCCAACAGGTTGATACCGCTGACTACGATATTTCTGCGCAGTAGCTCGGGTGCTACCGCCGATCGACCGGTGAAACTGGCAATAGCCAACAGGTGTTCCGCCTGTATCAGGGTTGCGTGCCTTGCACCGGACCTGCCGCTGTATCGGTCGCCCGTCAGGCCCGACTCGGGCGTCGCACTTACCTGATCGACATCGACATCGTTTCGCGCCGGCCAGGACGCAGCCCCAGCCAGTCGACACGACCAATCTGCGGTAAGGTATTCATGAGTTGACCAAGATTCTTGATGCCATGCCCCCTTTATGTCACCAGGATTTCCAAATGACCAAGTATCAGACCCATTGATTGCGGCGCCTATGACTATCTCGAAATAGCCTGCATGGATCGCTACCGCGTTGACTTGCAGCTCGAGGATGACGTGTTGTCAGGCACCGCCGACGGCCTTGAGACTCGAGACGGTCAGGAGTTTCTTCGCATCACAACATGCACAGGCACGGAGATCGTTCGTGTCGATCGAATACGACGCTTGACGGTTCTAAGTCGTCCGACGCGCTTTGAAAGCCACGACTTTCCCTGAGACCAGCGCCCTGCAAGCGCCCTCGGTGTTGCGTCCGTATCAGGCAAGCCAGCCGAATATACCGCCGGTCAGAAGTCCGTAGATGAGCGCGTCCAGGAATGTCATTGCCGTCAGCGACCACTGCCGTCCAAACCAGATACTGTCCTGAACGTAGGCCATACCATAGGCGATGAACGCCACCGTGCCGCTGATTCTGAATACCGCCAGGTAGTCCGCGCCCTGCGGCAGCGTGCGGCTGACCATATAGGCACAGACGATAGCAACGACCAGGTTGTAGACGAACATGCTGACGAGTTTGCCGCCCATTTTGGGCATCCCGGAAGGCACTACCGCGATGAACGCTTGTGGCCCGTCGACAAATTTCTGCTGTACTTCGGGATTCTTGAACTCAGCCTGCTCTCTGACGTTCGGCACCGTGTACATACCCGGTGGGCAATCCTTCAGCGCGGCTCTCACCGCCTCTTCGTCGGGCGTCTTGTTCCAGTCCTTCTTGTGCCACGGCATCGCCATCCAGATTGCGGCGCCGGCGACAAATGCGATGACGGTCGACACGATGATCGGCAGCCAGAGTGACATGATAGTCATAACCATCCCCCTTCCTGTTTTTCTTTATGTATAGCAGATACGCGTCAGTTATGCTGCTCGTATGACGATCAGATCGCTGCCCCTTGTCGCCGGAATTGTGCCTGTTGCGGGCGTCTCCCTCGCGTATTGGCTTGGCGTCGACAGCGGCGTGCTGCCCGCTTGCTCGCCATTGCTGGACGGATGCGTTTCCATCAGTGCAACCGGGCGCTACATGCCTGCAAGCCTGCTGTTTCACGCCGTTATGCTGCCGCAGGCGGTACTCCTTGTGTTCCTCTGGTACTTTGCCGCGCAATGGCTGCGTAGCATTTCCCCAAATACGCGGGCAGCGTGGGCCATTGTCGCCGCCGGAATAGTCGGCGCCCTTTCGCTGATTCTTTACGTTACGTTTCTCGGCACAACGACACCGTTCTACGAATTCATGCGACGTTTCGGCATCTATTTCTATTTCCTGGGTACGGCCACGGCGCAGCTAACGCTCGCTATCGCGTTGCTCGGTTATGCCAGGCAAAACGGCGTCAGGCGGCTGAAGCGAACTGCTATAGGAATGCTCTGGCTCTGCGGCTTGCCGTTCGCACTTGGGATCCTGAACCTGACGCTAAAGGCCGTACTTGATGATGCGGATCCTGCGGAGAATCGCATAGAGTGGATTTCCGCATTGTTTATGCAGGCCTACTTTATATTGGTCTACTTCGCCTGGCGCGAAACAAGTTTTTCAATATCCGTGAAAACCCGTTAGTCCAGGTGCGGGTTGGAGAATCGCGCATCCGCTAAAACCGTCTTGTCGGTCAGAGCTTTGAGAAAAGCGATGAGATCGTCTCTATCCTCGTCGGAAAGCTCGAAGCCACGCACGAACTCGGACTTGTAGGGACTCAGGCGACCATCGCCTGCGTACTCGCCCGTGTTCGATGAGGCGCCCTCCTCTTTCGTAATGTGCGATCACGTCAACAAGGCTGACAATACTCCCGTCGTGCATGTAAGGCGCAGTGACGGCGACATTGCGAAGTGACGGTGCTTTGAATCGTCCCATGTCACGACGCTCACCGGTCATATCAAAAAGCCCGGTGTTGTCCTCGGGGTAGGCACCCTCGCCGCCCAGGCTATAGAGTCCCGTGTTGTGGTAACCAACAGTTTCGACGCGGGCATTGGCATGCGTCGTGCTGTCCGAGAAGTTAAACCCGCCATGGCAGTGGAAACACTCGAGTTTCTCAGAGAAAAACAGCTCCATGCCGCGAGTCTCTGCACCGTTCAACGCAGAATCATCCCCGGCCATGTAGCGATCATAAGGAGAGTCGAAGCTGACGATGCTGCGAACAAAAGCGGCAATGGCACGGATGCCATTTAGCAGGGAGTAAGGATCTTCATCGGCGGGAAACGCAGCCGCAGTCAGCGCGCGGTAGTTCGCTTCGGTTTTCAGCAGCACCGCAAACTCGTCGGCCTGTCCGCCGAGACCCATCTCGACCGGGTCGTCGCCCAGTAGCGGTGTCAGTGCCTGGTCCTCAAGACGATCCAGTAACGGATTGGCCCACGTCAGGCGGCTGGCATAGGCCACATTCACGAGGCTCATCGAGCTGCGCGGGTGGACCTCGCCAGTTGAGCCAATGGAGCGTGTCTTGCCGTCGGTAAACGCCAGCGCCTGAATGTGACAGCTTGCGCAGGACATTGTCTTGTTGCCGGACAAGCGCGTGTCATAGAACAGCCAGCGACCGAGTTCGATTTTCGCCGCCGTCATCGGATTGTCATCCGGCACCGCGGGCGGCGGAATATCCGGTGGCAGCGACCATTCGTAGGCTGCTTCGCGAAAGTGCAGGAATATCGCAATCGCCAGGGACGCGGCAACGATGCAGATCAGGGCAATGCTTTTCATCGGTGGATAGAGAATACTCGCTGCTGCCCGGTCAGGTCACCGGTCGCGAAGTCTATTCCCAGTGCCGCGAACGGCGCGCTGCACGCAGACTCGGAGGGGCCTGAGGAACAGTCACCGGGCACACCGTCGTCGAAGTCGATGCCATCAAAAAGTGCCTTCAAATCGATCGCAACCGCATCATCGTTCGGCACGAATCCATCCAGTTCCACAATTACCCGATTGGGGAATCGACAGCCGCTAATGTTGCGCACTGTGCCTTCGCAGCCCGCACTACCGACATGTATCCAGAAACCGTCATTCGCGGTTGCGACGCCCGCTCGAACGAACTTGTAGCCGGACCGCCAGTGCCAGTGCATGGCCGGGTCATCCAGCGGTGCGCCGGCGGTTAGCGGGTTCGCATGATTACGATCAAACGGTACGCCAACCGTGAAGCGCAGCCCGGCGTAGTCACCCGGTGGCACCCCGCCCACGAGGTAAGCATAGGTGTCAGCCGTGCCGCCTGTGCAGGGTCCCTCGCCATTCTCGAGGTCGATCAGCGCAAGGTCAGGTTGTTGCCACGGTATGTCCGCATGCAGCTCGACAGCCTGCGTGTTGCCGGCCTGATCCAGCAACTGGACAGAGGACAGGTAGAGGCGAAGATCGCTGAGACGGACGTCTGTGTCCTCGCAGGCGATTTCGGTGTCCCCCCAGGTTGCTGTGAACGGTATCTTGATGCCCAGGTAGGGCTCTGAACAACCGGCACACAGCTGCAGCATGAGCGCAACCAGAAACAGGTTTGCGCCGCTCTTTTGAGAGGTGGAATAAATCAGGTAGTGGCCCCACTCACTTCGGCTTCTTCGCCATCAGGGTCATCTTCGTCGGGCACAAACCTGTAGTCAAGAACGCCAGTGGCAATGAGATCCTGCGAGGCCTGCGCAACCGACAGCTCCGTTTCTACCTCACGAATCTTGGCTTCTGCATGGACGTTTTCGGTAGCCCGATCCGTCAGTTCGGCACGCAATTCGCGGGTCTTTAAGACGGAGCCCTTCAGATCCATTGACAGGCGTTCGATCTTCACCTGTTGATCGCTGATGACGTTGTCCCGACGTTCGATACCGTCCGCCGTTTCTGCCAGCTCTTCCTGCAGCTTTTCGAGATCGTCCTGGGCCTTCGTACCGGCCGACTGCGCAACCCGAAGTTCCGCTTCCAACGACCGGATACGGTCATCACGAGGATCGCGTTTCTTGGCGCTGTTGCCCGAGGTCAGGGATGAGACGAACGTCGCCAGCAGCAAGCCCAGCAAGAAGGCGGCTGCGATCAGGACCAGGTTCTCGGGGAGATCGACAAACATAGCGGTATGATTATGTGGATTCCGTTTTTATAACAGGACCGGGTTCTCAATACTGAAACGAGCGACCTGTCGGATGGTCGCGACAACTGGGCATAGTCCAGTCAAGAAATACAGCAAAAAGTCTAGTTTTAACAAGATGTTAAACACACTTTCTCAGTCGTTTTATATTATCTGGCAAGCCGTAAGAAATTTAACGGCGGCACCAGTATTTTGCTGACTGCGTCTCCAGAAAATCTTCGGCGCCGCTCCCTTTCAGCATGGCCAGCGTACTTAACATACCAGCCTCAACGCAGGTATCGGCCACAATCGTAATCGATCGGGGTGCATCAGGTACAGGCCAGCCGGTAGTTGGGTCCAGGATGTGGCTGTAGCGGATGCCCTCCTTGAGAAGGAAGCGCCGTGCATCGCCGCTGGTGGCCAGCGCGCCGTGCCGAAGCTCGATGATTTGTCCGGGTTCATCCGCAACCACTCCCTCAATCGCGACCTTCCAGGAACGCCTGCGCGCGGGTGCATCGGTTGCAACCAGGTCACCCCCGAAGTTCACAAGGCAGGGGCTGCTGCCCTGCCCCCGTACCAGCTTCGCGCACCGGTCGACGGCGTATTCCTTGCCGATGCCACCAAGGTCGATTTCCATGCCGGCAGGCATCCGCAATATCGGGCGCTGCCAGTCGACCTTGTGCCAGCCCACGAGCCCGAGGAGTTCCCTAACGTCCACCGCGCTGGGAATCCGGTCACTGCCGTCGAAACGCCACGCCCGCCTGAGTACGCCTGAGGTGACATCGAATCGATGCTCGCTGAGGGCATAAAGGGTTGCTGCGAAATCCAGCAAATCGGCCGTCTCCTCGTCCACTTCAACAGCCGCTCCATCGGCGGAGTTGATCCGGCTGACGATGTTGCTGTCGAGATAGCGACTGAATTTGTCTTCTATGCGACGCGCCTCGCCGGCCACCAGCTCGGTGAGCGCCAGGGCCAGGCGCCGTTGCGGCGCCTCGCAGACCAGCTCGCAAGGACTGCCCATGGCCTGGAACCGGCCGTGCCAGGCGTCCTCGGCCAGCTCGAGCTGAACGCCTTGCAGCTGGTTCGGACCGCTAGAAGCGATAACCGAACTGCACTATGACAGCGTTGAGATCCGGGTAATTATCCCGCGATACCTGGTTACCGATCAGTTGGCCCGATGGAACGGTGCCAGTCTGTCGATAGGCCTCGACCCGGAGACTCATCTCGTTGTCATTGCGCGTCCGCCAGCCGTACTTAACGCCTGCCGTAATTGCGTCGAAATTGCCGAGGCGATAGTCGGCCGAGGCGAAGCTCGGTAACGGCTGCGCATCCGAAATACTCAGCTGGTAAAACTCGGCCTCGGTCTGGGTGTAGAAACGCAGGTGCGGCTCGATATAGCTGTCCGTGCCAAACGGGATGCGGTAGCGAAGGTCGACGGTATGCGAATCGATGTCCCAGTCGTCCGTCATGTAGCGATAGGACGCGTCCAATACCTTGCCATTCATGTAGTACTTGGCCTGGCCGTAGATACTGTGCTTGGTGCGCTCATCGGGTCGATTCTCGAACAGGTACTGGTGCGAGGGTCCCGCGACGCCACTGAGGAGCGTGTCCCCGGTGGTGCCGTCGACAAGGCTCAGCACTTTGTACGGATCCGTGAGGTAGCCGTCCGACATGCTGTACGAGTAATTCGCCTGAATGACGAGATTTCGCGATATTACCTGTGTCACGCCGAACACCACGTCCAGCACGTCCTTGTCCTGTTCACCCAGCCGGTTGCTGGTATCGCCGACATCCAGCATTGGGGTAAGCGGCGTCGGGGCACCGCCGACCGGGTCCAGCGAATCCATGGACAACGCGATACCGGCCGAAAGGGTCGTATTGCGCTGGTTGAAGTCACGGGCATACTTCGCGTTCAGACCGAGGTGCATGTAGTCGTATTCCTTCGAAGCGCTGGCGCCAACATTAATCAGGCTGGTCTCGCCGATCGGTTGCTGCCAGCCGCCGCTGATCGCTACACGCGTGTCTTTGAACGTATCATCGAGCGGCAGTACACCGGCCGGCACTGTGTAAGCGTCGTTGCCTGACGGTCGGGTGAAAGTCTGCGGCACATCCTGACGAATCGCCCCGCTCGGTGTAGCCCCGGTCAGGCCGTCGACCGTCAGGCTTAGCGTCATGAAGCGGTCGTCGACGAACATGCGACGTGCGATTGCACTGACGCTGAAATCCTGGACCCGGTCGCCATCCTCTCCGTAGTAGAGCAATGACGTGTTGAAATCCCAGGCGGGCTCTTCCTGCGCGATGGCCGGAGTCGAGGCAGCGGTGCCCAGCAAGGTGCAGGTCGCCGTTGCCAGCGCGGCGGAAATCGAAAAATTGTCTTTGTGGTTCATCCGTGTCCCCTCAATTACAGCCGCAGCCGCCGCCGCCAAATCCACGCCCGCCACTGGACGCCTCTTTGCTGAAATAGATGTGATCGTCCGTGGCTGCCTCCAGCGCATCGGTGGTGAGCTGCATCTCGTCTTTGGCGAGAACATCGCGCTCCCACGGCTGGACTCCCATCGAGGTGCACCCTGTGCCCATGAGCAGCATCGCTGCGGCTACCGCGATCGTTCGCTTCATTCTTTTATCCCCTGCTGCAGTGTGGTCACTAGCGTGGCCTCGTATTCAACCTGTTTCTTAACCTTGAAGCCGATGTGCTGCGCCGCTAACTGACCGTCGCGGCCAATTACGAACGAGCTGGGCATGCCTCGCACGCCAAATTCTTCCGCCAGTTTGCCGGCTGAATCGTAGTGAATCTTGAATTGCGCCGGGTACTTCTGGAGGAATTCACTCGCGGCATCAGGATCCTGGTCGACATTCACGCCGATAATCACCAGGCCGTCTTTCCCGTAGCGCGAATGCATCTCGTTAAGCCAGGGGAAGGAACGCCTGCACGGCACGCACCACGACGCCCAGAAATCGAGAACCACGACTTTGCCGCGATAATCGGCGAGATCGAGGCTCTCCGCCTGCGCTGTCGCAGAGTGGGCAACTGGCGATAGCGCCAATAGCCAGGCGAAGAAAATCGCTGTGAAAACCAGCCGTTTGTTCATCAGAAGCCTCCTTGCATGGATCCGTATCCTTGAAATTCCAATGGTTAGAGTCCGGTCAGCCGGAAATCCTTCGCATGAATTTGATCGCAAGGTCCGGAAAGTCGGTAAACAGCCCGTCGATTGACAGGTCGTCGATGAAATAGGCTAACAAATCGTCGAATGTGGAGAACCCCTCGGGCAGTTCATCGGCGCGAAACGTATAAGGATGTACGGCAAGACCGACCTGGTGCGCTCGTTGCACCAGCCCGCTCGGTGACAGCCGGCCGTCGCGCTTGCGCAGCCGATAGGCACGCCTGAACCAGGGACCAATACCATCGACGGTCTTCGCCAGCCGCTCAAGGCCCTTTTGTGTCCGCAAGGGCGCATACCGCGTAGATGATTCAGCCCAACTGTCCTCCGCGATGAGCTGCACGAGCTTCATGCGGCAGCCAAGTTCGTGGCGAATCCGGCGCAACTCGGCCGCGTCAAAACACTGTATGTAAACGGCGTCCGAGTGCTCCGTATAGCCATAATCTCCCAGGGTGCGGAGAAACTCCGGGCTGATGTCCATGCCCTCATTGCGGTGCCATTCGGGTCGTTTGATTTCGGGGTAGATGCCCACCGGCCGACCGTGTGCAGCGATCAGGGAGCGGATGAATTCCAGCTCCTCGGCGAAGGTCTGCACCCTGAACACATCTCCGGAATCTGTGAAGCGACTCGGGTACACGGGGCTGCCGTCCGGATTGACCCGCTCACGTACCTCGAGACGCTTGATCTCGGCAAGGTCGAAGTCCCGGACATAAAAGCGCCCGTCGTTACGACATCGTGCCGGATAGCGGCTGGCTACATCCGTCACACGATCCAGGTGAATATCGTGCAGCACCACGAGTGCGTCGTCACGGGTGGCGACGACATCCTGCTCGAGGTAATCAGAACCCATGGCATAGGCCAGCGCTTTGGCCGGAAAGGTATGCTCGGGGAGGTAACCACATGCCCCGCGGTGCGCTATAACGACTGGCCTCATATTCTAAACAACATAAAGAAAGTGTCGTAGATAACTGTTTTTAATGATTATTCAGTCGGTCCATCAGCATCGAAACCGGGGAAATCGAGGACCTCCCAGCGCGACGTATCTTCACCCCTCGCCTGCCGTCGCAGGGCATCCACCATCTCGCGATCGTTCCAGTCGATAAGCTCCTTCGTGCGCTCAAGCACTTCCTTGGGCGTCTCGACGACGCCACCGAAGGGCCGGATCGCGATCATGTTCTTACCGTTGGCGTCCGCAACATCCATCATGAACCGCACCAGGTCTTGCTTTTCCTCGTACACGCTTGGGAGCACGAACAGGGCTTCGCACGCTTTTATTTGCGCAATGAGCTCGTCCTTGATGGCCTGCAGGCCGCCTGACAACGGAATGTTCTCCGGCTTGGAGACGTTGATGTAGTAAAAGCGATCCACGCTTTCAAGAAACTCGAAAACGCGCAGGTAATCGTCGCTTTCCTCAAATGTGTGGGTAGCAAATACCTGTATCGGGTTTTGTTCGGACACCGTCGACTCCGTTTGTCAGCTGGTTTCGCCTAGTTTAGCCAATTCGGCGCTCGCCCGCGAAATCCTTGTCATAGATTGATCTCAGTGGTTTCCATGCCTAAGGGCTTTCGGTATCGTAGCGCCGCATGAGGCTTCTTTTGTACAACATTCGATATGGCGTTGGTGGCGGCGCCAGTATGCGTATGTCTTTGCCCGGTGCCGGCTATGTGCTGGGTAATCAGTCCGTGCTGCCGGAGATTGCCAAATTCATAAAGAACGTCGATCCGGATATTGTCGGGTTGATCGAGGTAGACACTGGCTCTATTCGCAGCCGCAACGTGAACCAGGCTGAAAAGCTGGCCTCCGAGCTGGGCATGAACACGTCTTTTGAAACGAAATACGGTGCAAAATCATTCAATCAGTTGCTGCCGATCGTGCGCAAGCAGGGAAATGCTTTCATGGCCGCCGAGCGTGTGCACGGCGAGACGTTTCACTACTTCGATACCGGCATCAAGCGCCTCATCATCGAGCTTGAAATGGAAGACTATGCGATCTTCCTGGTCCACTTGTCGCTGAAATACCGCCACCGTCACCTGCAGCTGCGACACCTGTATGACCTGATACAGGAAACCAGCAAGCCCGTTCTCGTTGCCGGAGATTTCAATACCTTCTGGGGCGAAAACGAAATCTACCTGTTCATGAAAGCCGCGGGCTTGAAGTCTGCCAACGTCGAGAGCCTGCCCACCTACCCGAGCCGTGCGCCACGCAGGGAGCTCGACTTTATCCTTTACCAGGACGGCATCGACGTGACGTCCTTTGAGATCCCGGATGTCAAACTGTCTGACCACATGCCGCTGGTCTGTGATTTTGAACTCGCCTGACAAGAGCAACGACTAATGAGCCAACACTGGAAAACAAATACTGACGATGCTGGCATCGTCTGGCTGTGTCTCGACAAGCTGGATGCCAGCGCAAATGTGCTGTCGTCCGAGGTGATGCTCGAGCTCAATGAAATTCTTGAGCCACTCGAGAAAACGCCACCCAAGGGATTGATCATCTACTCCGGGAAGCCGGGCAGCTTCGTCATGGGCGCCGACATAAAGGAATTCGTGGGTATCGATTCCGAGGATCTGGCGTACGAACTCGTTTCCCAGGGACAGCAGCTATTCAACCGCATTGAGGATCTGAAATGTCCCAGCGTTGCCGTTATCAACGGTGTCTGCCTGGGCGGCGGCCTGGAGCTGGCGATGGCCTGCGACTACCGGATTGCGCTCGACAGCAACGAACGCATCCTGGGACTCCCGGAAGTGAAGCTCGGACTGCACCCGGGATTCGGCGGCACGGTACGCGCTGTCCAGATCTGTGGCGTTCGGGCTGGTATGCCGATAATGCTCACGGGCAACTCGATCAATGTGTCCAAGGGGCACCGCATCGGATTGATCGACGAAATCACGACTGACGATGACTGGCGTCGCACGGCGTTGGAGGTAGTGCGCGCGGCGAAAGCAAAACAGCGAGCGCCACTGCTCGACCGTCTCTTGAATCTCAAGCCGGCACGGTCGTTGGTCCGCAACATGCTGTTGAAGCAGGTTCGTGGCAAGGCGCGTAAGGAGCATTACCCAGCGCCTTACGCGATGATCGATCTCTGGGCTGCCGCAGGCGCGTCGTCCAGGACCGGCTACGAAGCGGAGGCGCGAAGCTTCGCCAAACTGATGTGCACGAGTGCGTCGCGCAACCTGGTGCGCGTCTTCTTCCTGCAGAGCCGTTTGAAAGCACAGGGCAACAAGACGGACAAGAAGATTGCGCACGTACATGTTGTCGGTGCCGGGGTCATGGGCGGCGACATCGCGGCCTGGTGCGCCTTGCGAGGACATACGGTCACGCTTCAGGATCGTGAGCAAAAGTACATCGATCCGGCGCTTGGCCGGGCGAAGAAGTTGTTCGGGAAGCGCATTCGCGATGACGCGACTCGCGCCGCAGCCACCGAGCGCTTACAGGCCGATGTGAATGGCGATGGCGTAGCGAACGCGGACCTGGTGATCGAGGCAATCTACGAAAACCTCGAAGCCAAGCAGGAACTCTACAAGGTGCTGGAGCGAAACAATGAAACCCGGCGCCCTGCTTGCCAGCAATACGTCGAGTATTCGCCTGGAAGAGCTGCGTACCGGACTGAGAGAGCCGCGACGATTCATCGGACTGCACTTCTTCAACCCGGTCGCGATGCTGCCGCTGGTCGAGGTCATTCGTTGTGAGGACACCGAGCAGGAGGCCCTGGATATCGGTTTTGCGTTTACGAAGGGCATCGGCAAGTTGCCGCTGGAATGCGCCAGCTCACCGGGATTCGTCGTCAATCGAATCCTCGCGCCGTACATGGCGGAAGCGATGCACCTGCATGAGGATGGCGTGCCACTGGCCGAGATTGATCGGGCGGCTGAAGCCTTTGGTATGCCCATGGGCCCGGTCGAACTCGTCGATAGTGTCGGTATCGACGTCGCGCTGCATGTCTCCAAGGTTCTGGGTGCCGCGATGAATCGCCCGGTGCCGGAGCATCTCTCGAAGATGGTCGACGATGGCCTGCTCGGCAGGAAATCAGGCCAGGGCTTTTATGAGTGGCAGGATGGCAAGGCCATTAAGCCAGCGGCTGACAATGCGCAGGTTCCGGCCGACATCGAGGATCGGCTGATCCTTCCGATGGTCAACGAAGCCGTCGCCTGCCTGCACGAGGGTGTCGTCAATGAGGCTGATTTGCTCGACGCGGGTGTCATTTTCGGCACAGGCTTCGCGCCTTTTAGGGGCGGCCCGTTGAATTACGCCGGTGAACGGGGAAAAACCGAGGTTATTGCAGCGCTCAAGGCCCTTGCTGAGAAGCATGGTGAGCGTTTCGAGCCACACCCGGGCTGGGCCGACCTCTGAGTGCTGTGACAGATGGCCGGCAATTGGCCGTGAAACTGTGCGGCGATTCACGTTGCGCCATTTAACGGGTACCGGAAGTCGTTGAATTAAAGGTAGAATGCGCGCTGGATAGCAGGATTTGCGACGAAGAGCGAATGGAAATCGATTTCTGGACAAATAATGGCAGCTGAGCAGGTAAGTACCGAGCTGCTACGGCGGTTTTCGCCGCTGGACGGCCTGAAACGCGACAACCTTGCGGCCCTCGCCCGCAAGGTCCAGATCCGGGAGCTGTCACCCGGACAAATACTCTTCAAAGAGGGCGATACCGAGAAACGCACGTTCTACGTGGTCGCCGGCACGCTCGAACTCGTGGATCAGGCGAAAATCGTCGGCAAGATTGACGGCGGTACGGAGTTTGCCCGCAACCCCGTTGCGCCTGTATACCCGCGGCGTGTCTCAGGACGCGCCAGGGATCGCGTCCAGTTCCTTTCCATCGACAGTGATCTGCTCGATGTCATGCTCACCTGGGACCAGACAGGCACCTACGAGGTCTCTGAGCTGGCGGGCAAGACGGATGAAGGCAACGAAGACTGGATGACGATGTTGCTGCAGACCAAGGCGTTTCACAAGATTCCGCCGGCCAATATCCAGGCCATCTTCATGCGCATGCAGCAGATCAACTACCACTCCGGCGACGTGATCCTCAAGCAAGGGGCGGAAGGCGATTATTTCTACGTGCTTATCCGCGGAACGGCGCTGGTTACGCGGGAAACGCCGCTCAGCAAGGAAGGCATCAAGCTGGCCGAGTTGCATGTGGGTGACACCTTCGGCGAAGAAGCACTGATTTCTGAGGCCAAGCGCAATGCAACCGTCACGATGCAAACGGACGGCTCAGTCATGCGGCTCGGAAAAGAGGACTTCAAGAAGCTCCTGAACGAGCCAATGCTCGAATGGCTATCGCTGGCGCAGGCGGAGGAGCTGGTGGAATCGGGTGGTCAGTGGCTGGATGTTCGGCTTCCCAGCGAATTTGAAAATCAGCACCTGGACGGCGCCATCAACATTCCGCTGTATTTCATTCGCCTCAAGATATCCACGCTCGACCCGGAGAAGAAATACGTTGTTTGTTGCGATACCGGGCGGCGCAGCTCCGCCGGCGCTTACATCCTGAGTGAGCGCGGCTACAAGGCCTACGTGCTGCAGGGTGGCATCAACAGCGAACGCGGGTAGCAGCCCCCGCCAGACAGGGTTGCTTACATCGTGTGGGTCGGCTTGTCGCCGCCCAAGGCACCCGCCAGGTAATTCTCGATCTTCTTCTGAGTATTGCCCTGGTCCTGGTCGCTGAACTGCACGCCGATACCGGCCGTGCGCTTGCCTTGCGCGCCCTTGGGCGTCATCCAGATGACCGTACCGGCAACAGGAATCTTTTCTTCCTCACCCATCAGGTTCAGCAGCATGAATACCTCATCGCCGAGCTTGTAGGAGCTGCTGGTGGGTATGAACAGGCCGCCATTGATGACATAGGGCATGTACGCCAGGTATAGCGCGCTCTTGTCCTTGATGGTCAGTGTCAGCAGTCCAGGTTTGCTCATCTGTCGCCCTTTTTACCCTTTAATTTGCACGTTGGTTGATGGTGTCTTGGTTTCGATCTAGCGGCCGGCCAGCATCAGGTTCATGCCGTCGTTAGGCGGTTCCAGTCCGCTCTCCGTGAGCCCGTCCGCCCAATCGATCAAAAGGCCCTCGAAGGTCAGCTGCACGTTGTAGGAACCGCCAGCCTGACCACGCAGCCTGTTTATTATGTCTAGATAGCAGAACAGATTTCGCCTGTCCATGTGCCGTAGCACAGAATCGTCGATTACGAGCCCCTCGGCCTTCTCGCGCCCGGCCAATTGCGCGATCGCGCCCAACCTGACCTGCTGGGCAAGCCAGCTGAAGCACAAAGGCCGGTTCGAGCTTGGCCCAGCGTGCGGCAACAGTCGACCGGCGAGCCATTTCCAAGCCCGACCGCGTTGAGATCGCGGGCCATGCCGGCGGCGGTTTCGAGATTGTCCAGCGCGGCTATTGCCGCTAACGGGGCACCGCCGGCTGCGCGCAAGGCCTCGGCCCAGCCTGCCCCGGGGCGCAGACGATTGAGCCACTCGAGCGCTCCTGCCTCCGCTGGCGATGGAAACTCAATGCGCTGGCAGCGACTGAAGATTGTCGCAGGCAACTTGCCCACCCGGTCTGCGATGAGTATCAATAGTGAGTCGCCGGGCGGTTCCTCAAGCGTCTTCAGCAGGCTGTTCGCGGCGGCATCGGTCATGGCATTGGCCGGTTCCACGACGGTCACTTTGCCGCTTCCCGCATAGCTTGTTAGCGCCATCCCAGCGACCAGGCCACGGATCTGGTCGATTCCGATCGCCTGCTTATCCTCGGGAGGCGAAACCCAGCGTAGATCCGGGTGCTCCGGGACCTTCAGTGGGTAAGCCGGCAGATCCGGGCAAGCCGCCGTATCCAGGCTCAGGCAAGCCATCCACGCGGCCGCAGAACGCTTGCCCACGCCAGGCGGACCGATCAACAGTACCGCGTGCGGCTTGCGTCCCTGGTCCACGCGGGAGCGCCAGTTCTTCGCAAAATCTTCTTGCCAGGTAAGTTCCATAAAACAATCAGTTAGGGAGTATTATTAATCTTAATTAGCAAGTAATAGTTGATCCGCCAGCAGGCGAATCTCCTGGCTGACCTGCTCCAGGCTCTGCGTCGTATCCAGCACGACAAACCGAGCTGGCTCATTGATAGCGAGCTGCAGGTAGCACTCACGCACGCGCTGGAAGAAGTCATGCTGCTCCTGTTCAAATCGATCGCGGGCGCCGCGCTTGTCTGCGCGTTGCATGCCGATCTCAACGGGTGCATCCAGGAGAATGGTCAGGTCCGGCCAGGTTTCGCCGTGAACCCAGTCCGCGAGACGATCTATGGTCTCCATCGGAATGCCGCGTCCACCGCCCTGGTAAGCGCGACTTGAATCGGTAAAGCGGTCACTAACGACCCACGTACCGGCCTCGAGTGCCGGCAGTATCACGTTGTTTACATTGAGCGAGCGTGCCGCAAACATGAGCAACAGCTCGGCAATTTCCGGAATTGGCTCGTCGCTGCGGTCTTTCAGGAGATCTCGTATGTCCTCTGCCAACGGCGTGCCACCCGGCTCTCGAGTCCTAAGGACCCGATGACCGGCGGACTCGATGTGCGCAACCAGTTCGGCCATGTTGGTCGACTTGCCGACGCCTTCGATTCCCTCAATCGTGATGAACTTGCCGCGTTCCACCCTACTCTCCCTGTCGGCGCTGCTTGCGCAGCCGCCGCAGATATTCCGCAACAGCCGCATCATGCTCGGCTTTGGTTGTCGAGAAACTATGGCTGCCGTCACTCAGCCCGGTCGCCACAAAAAACAGCTCCTCGCCCGGCGCAGGATTCACAGCGGCCTGAATAGCGGCTCGTCCCGCCATCGCGATTGGCGTTGGCGGCAATCCATGTCGAGTGTACGTGTTGTACGGCGTATCGGTACGCAAGTTTTTGCGCGTTAAGTTGCCATTGAACGTCGGCCCAATACCATAGATTACGGTCGGGTCGGTCTGCAGGCGCATGCGTTTTTGCAGTCGCCGTGTAAACACGCCTGCAATGCGCTGCCGCTCGTCGGCACGGGCCGTCTCTTTCTCGACGATCGATGCCAGGATCAGCGCTTCATACGGCGACTGCAGCGGTATGGATGGGTCTCTTGCAGTCCACTCGTCGGCGAGCACCTTCTGCAGGAGCTGGTAAGCCTGGGCCAGCAACTCTACGATCAGTCGTGCCTCGCGCAAAACGATAGGTTTCCGGGAGGAAGAGACCCTCGGGGTGTGTGACGCTGGCACCAAGCTCGGCGAGCAAGCCTGGCCAGTCCTCGTTGGTCATTGATGCCTCGACTTCCTCATTAGCATGCAGCGCTGCCAGCAAGTCGCGATGATTCCAGCCTTCAATGATAGTGAAGGAATAGAGCCGCACGGCGCCGCTCGTAAACTGCTTCATCATCGTTCGCGGCGTCGCACCCGGCAACAAAAGGTAGTGACCGGCATGCACGGCGCCAGCCTGCCCACTCCAGCGTCCATAGATGCGAAACCAGCGGTCACTCTCGATAATGCCCTGATCAACGAGGTTTCGAGTAACTACTGAAAACGAACTGCCGCTGGCGATCTCGAAGTCGATTCCATTCTCGGGAATATCTGCCTCGCTCGACATGAATCGATCAACCTGCCACGCAGCCAGCCCGAGTAGTGCGACACCGAGCAGCGCGCCTGAAAGCAGAACGATGACGATCTTTCTCATTGTTCACATTCCGCAATGCCGGTGTCGGCCAGTACTGACATTACGGATCGCGTTACAGGTTGCACGTCCCAGGTCTTTTCCCCGCAGCTCCGTACCGGAATAACGCCGAACTGGCTGTTGCAGAGGAAAACCTCGTCGGCCGACAGTAGTTCGCTTGCGCTGATATCGCGCACAACCACCGCGCGATCACGCTGTTGAAGCGCTGTTATTACGTGCCGCCGCATTACGCCCTCAACGCCGCAACGTTGCAACGACGGTGTGGCAATGGATTCATCACTAATTGTAAACACATTGCTCATGGTACCGCAGATGAGTCGGCCCTCCCCATCGAGAGTGAGGCCCTCGAAAGCACCGTGCTCGACGACCTCGGAGCGCGCCAGTACCTGCTCGATCCGATTCAGTGTCTTACAGCCGGCTGTCGCTGAAAACAGGGCAAGCCGGGTATCGCAGATAACGGTGTCGACACCCTCCCGATAATACTCTGCCGCAACAGTCACAGCGTCAAATACACCGATGTATATCGTCGTCTCGCTCGGCGTGCTCCGCCCATAGCCGCGTTCCGATAATCCCGCACTCAAAATAATTTTTACGGTCGCGTCTCGTGCGCCGACGCTGCCATCGCGGATCGCCAGATCAAGCCATTCGCGCAGTGTCTTGCGAGCCGGGCGACTGAACCGCAAGATGTCACAGCCGTGCTCCAGGCGATCGAGATGAAAATGCCACAGCCTGGGCTGCCCGTCACGAATCGCAATGGTCTCGAACAGCCCGTCACCGTACTGAAACGCCCTGTCATCAAGGGGGACCTGCTCTATCGCCTGACCGTTGCAATACCAGCGGCTCATTCTGAATCACCCAGCCCCAATGCACGCAGCATCCCTTTGGCTTTGGCGCGTGTTTCCTCAAGCTCCGCCGTCGCATCGGAGTCGGCCACTATGCCGGCCCCGGCGCGCAGCGTAAGGCTGCTCGCTTGCTTGACCATTGTGCGGATCAGGATGTTCAAATCGAGACTGCCATCCCGGTTGAGGTACCCAAAAGATCCGGTGTAGGCACCTCGTGGCCCGGCCTCGAGCTCCGCAATGATCTCCATGCAGCGCACCTTGGGGCAGCCGGTAATGGTTCCGCCCGGAAAAACAGCGGCAATCGCCTGGCCCGGTTTGACGTCGTCGCGAAGCTGACCCCGAACATTCGAGACAATGTGATGCACATGCGCATAGCTCTCCAAAACCATCATTTCGTCGACCTCGACAGAGCCGGCCGTGCAAACCCGGCCAAGATCGTTGCGCTCAAGATCGATAAGCATGACATGTTCGGCGAGTTCTTTCGGGTGTGAAAAAAGCTCGGTGGACAGTGTTGAGTCATGCTCACTGTCCACGGAGCGCGGTCGTGTCCCGGCAATTGGGCGGGTTGACGCCAGGCCATTTCTGATTGTCAGGAGGCGTTCCGGCGATGACGAGATGATTTCGGCGCCATGCCAGTGCGCGATACCTGCGAACGGCCCGGGGTTTGCCTCGCAAAGCGACGCATAAATGTCAGCCCCGTTTACGTTGCCAATCTCGGCGGACCATCCGCGTGACAGGTTGGCCTGGTAAACGTCACCCGCGCGGATGTAGTGCTGCGCCAGTGCCACGGCGTCGATAAATCGTCCCGGCTCTTCTTCGGCCACGGACTCGATGATCCTGGCCGGCGGATCGCTGTGCGCACGCAGCTCAGTAACGTCTTTTCGGAGCCGCGGAATGGCGGCCGAGTCAGCCGACTCACGCACCAGGCAGCAGGTCGAATCCTGGTGGTCGTAGACAAGTGCGGCCGGGCAACGCACAGCGAATGCAACCGGCAGGATTTCATCCTGCTGTAATCGCAGGGCGGGTTCGATTTCTGCGGCGAGCTCGTAACCAAGGTACAGGAACCAGCCACCATGAAACGGCAGGGTCGTGTCAGACGCGGCGACTTTCTCCGTCGACCACCATCGATCAAGCGCGCCAAGAAAACCATCGCTGGGCGTAGCGCCAGGGCCGCTGAGCTCGCCAGGTGAATGCAATGTAAGTTCGTCGCCGGGACTCAGGAACAGGATATCGAACCGACCAAGCGCCCCGCCGCGGGCCGTGCTTTGTAACAGGAATGGATAGCGTGTCGGATGCGCGCGATGCAGTTGCCGCAGATCACCGGGTGTGGCGATCTCGTCGAAAGCGTCAATCAAGTTCGCGAAGTACCAGGCTTCCGTTCGTGCCGCCAAAACCAAATGAGTTCGACACCGCGGTTCGGACCTTGGCGTCTCGCGCCGTGTTCGGCACGTAGTCGAGATCGCACTCGGGGTCCTGATTTTCCAGGTTCGTCGTTGGCGGGATTACCTGGTGCCTGATTGCCAGCGCACAGAAGATGGCTTCGACCACACCGGCCGCGCCCAACAGATGACCCGTTGTCGATTTGGTCGAGCTGACTGCAAGGGTTTTCGCAGCATCGCCAAATGTCCTTTTGATACCGACTGTTTCGCCAATATCGCCGGCGGGCGTTGAGGTGCCGTGGGCATTCAGGTAGTCGACATCCGACGCATCGATACCGGCATCGCGTAGCGCCGCCGTCATACACTTGCGAGCACCTTCGCCGTCAGCTGGCGGCAGCGTAATGTGATAAGCATCACCACTCATGCCGAAACCAATCAGCTCCGCATAGATGTTGGCACCGCGAGCCCTGGCATGCTCAAGTTCCTCGAGAACGACGCAGCCGGCACCGTTGCTAAGCACAAAGCCATCGCGCCCGGTGTCAAATGGACGACTGGCGTGCGTTGGATCGTCATTGCGGGTGGACATGGCGCGGGCGGAGCAAAAGCCACCCATCGCGAGCGGTGTGGTTGCGAATTCGGAACCACCCGCCAGCATTACGTCGGCGTCGCCGTGTTCGATACTGCGCCCGGCAAGCCCAATACAATGCGTTGATGTTGCACAGGCGGTAACGATCGAGATGTTCGGCCCCGTGATGTGCTGCATGATACTGACCTGGCCTGAGGTCATATTAATGATGCTGCCGGGAATAAAGAACGGCGAGACTCTTCGCGGTCCACCCTCGAGCATCTTGTTGTGATTGTCTTCGATGTACTTGATACCACCGATACCCGAGCCCATCGCAACACCGATGGTGTGGCCGTTGTCTTCCGTTATCTCGAGACCTGAATCGTTGATCGCATTCATTGCGGCGGCAACGCCGTAGTGAATGAACGGGTCGTTCTTACGCTGGTCTTTCTTGCTGAGATACGTGTCGACGTCGAAGTCTTTGACCAGCCCCGCAATACGGGTCGGGAACGCGCTGGTGTCAAAGTCGTCGATCAGGGAAATGCCGGACTGGCCCTCGCAAACGGCGCGCCAGGCGTCGTCAAGGCGGCTGCCCACCGGAGAGACAATACCCATCCCGGTTATGACGACACGTCTTTTAGTCAAGGGTCTGTCCGTCGATGAATGGCAGGACTGCCTTTCGGAAATGCAAAAAGAAGGCGCGGATTTTGCCTCCGCGCCTGCTTGTTTAATCCGCGCTCTGGCGAGCGGTTACGAAGTCGATTGCCTGCTGGACCGTGGTGATCTTTTCGGCGTCCTCGTCGGGAATCTCGGTCTCGAATTCCTCTTCCAGTGCCATTACCAGCTCGACGGTGTCGAGCGAATCGGCACCCAGATCATCGACGAAAGATGCGTCGTTCGTGACTTCGTCTTCCTTGACACCGAGTTGCTCGGCAACGATGCCCTTAACTTGTTCTTCGATACTGCTCATAACGATTGCTTCTCCTGAGAAGACTCTAAATCCACTGCGGTGGACCTGAAACCGCGGATTTTCCCCGCCCGACTAGCCGTACTGCGCTCGTCGGGTGGCGCTAAAATTGGTCCTGATTCCACGTCGAATTATACGTAAGTCCTTGATATTTCAAGGTGATCGCCCGTCGTGGGTGGCCATTGTATGTGAATCATCCATGGCAATCTACACGCCGGGACCGATAATTTGCTGCAAATTTCAGTCCGGAGGCAGCGTCAAATCTGACGCCTAGTCCATCACCATGCCGCCATTAACGTGCAAGGTCTCGCCGGTGATATACGCGCCGCCTCCAGAGGCGAGGAAAAGCACGGCATTCGCAATATCTTCCGGTGCGCCGAGGCGTCCCAGTGGAACCTGATCAAGCATGACGGCGCGTTGCTCATCGCTCAGTACCTTGGTCATGTCCGTGTCTATAAAACCGGGTGCAACGACGTTTACGGTGATGCCGCGCGACCCGATTTCCCGGGCCAGTGATTTGGAAAACCCGACCATGCCGGACTTGGTTGCGGCGTAGTTGGCCTGACCTGCGTTGCCCATGACCGCGATAACGGATGCGATATTGATGATGCGCCCCTTCTTCGCTTTCATCATGCCGCGCAGACAGGCTTTGCTCATTCGAAACAAACCCGTGAGGTTGGTCGCGATGACATCATCCCATTCTTCCTGCTTCATCCGCATGAGCAGGTTATCGCGGGTAATGCCGGCGTTGTTTACCAGGATAGACGGATTGCCCTCCTTGCCCTGCACGTCCTTGAGCGCCGCCTGCGCGGAGGCTTCATCCGCCACGTCAAGGACAATGCCACGTCCTCCGTTGCCCAGCGACTCGGAAATCTTGTCAGCACCGCCCTGGCTCGTCGCCGTGCCGATTACGGTTGCTCCTGCCGCTGCGAGAGTCGCAGCAATAGCGGCGCCGATGCCGCGCGATGCGCCAGTGACCAGCGCAACTTCGCCGTCGAGGGTGTCTGCCGTAAACAACTTGCTCATGAATTGTCCTTTAGCCTGTCGAAGAAACTAGCCTTGCAGTGCTTTCTGCAAGCCGTCGATGTTGTCGATGCATCCCACCGTCGTACCCTTGGCAATACGGCGCACAAGGCCAGCAAGAACCTTGCCCGGACCGCATTCGATAATCGAGCTCGCGCCCGCGTCGAGCATCGCCTCGACGGTGCGAACCCAAAGTACCGGGCTGTAGACCTGTGCTGATAGTTTGGTCCTGATATCCGCAGCATCGACGTAAGGCACGGCAGTCGCTGCGTTGATGACGGTGATGGAAGGTGTCGAAAAATCGGTCGCGTCCAGCGTCTCTGCAAGTGAGACCCCGGCGTCGCGCATCAATGACGAATGCGACGGCACGCTGACAGGCAGCACAGATGGCCCGCCGTGCGCCGTGTTCCTTGGCGTATTCCACGGCCTGGGCTACGGCGGTCGCGTGACCGGCAATCACAACCTGTCCCGGCGAGTTGAAATTGACAGGCTCGGCTATGCCGATCGTGGATGCTTCGTCGCACAGCTCGACGATCTTGTCGTCATCGAGTCCGAGTACAGCGGCCATCGCGCCGATACCGACAGGCACCGCTTCCTGCATCAGCTCCGAGCGGCGCTTGACGATACGCATTGCATCGACGAAGTCGACCGCGCCCGCGCAAACCAGTGCCGTGTACTCGCCGAGGCTGTGTCCGGCCATTTGCGTCGGCGTCGTACCGCCCGCTTGCTGCCAGACCTGAAAGGCCGCCACGCCGGCGGCAAGCATGGCCGGTTGTGTCACGACCGTCTCGCCAAGGCGCTCCGCGGGCCCGCCCTGTACCAGCTCCCACAGGTCATAGCCCAACACGTCACTGGCGGTGGCGTAAGTCTCCTGCACGACAGGATACTCGGCGGCGAGATCGGCCTGCATGCCTTGCGATTGCGAGCCTTGCCCGGGGAATACCATAGCGATCGTCAATTTAGTCTCCTTGCACAGCCGGCCTGACGGCCGCGAATTATATAGCTGCGGCGGCCCGGACTCTAATCCGCAATGCAATCGCCGCCAGAACGCCTCCCAGGGCACCAAATAAATGGGCATCCACGACCACGGGACCGCCCGCCGTGCCTTCCGACCCCGGCAAGGGTCCACTGAGCTGCTCCCAGACGAGTTTTCCAAGTACTAACGCAGCCAGAACCAGTGTCTCGCTGTCAGGACGGCGCAATCGCTCCACCAGCCCTGCGGCCAGAATTCCGTGCAGCAAGCCGGACAGGCCCACGTACCAGTCCAGCCCGGGGTTCAGGAGCCACAGCCCCAGATCCATCGTAAACAGGCTCACGCCAAGAATCAGGAGCCACTGGCGCCAGTCAAATACCTGGCCCACGAGAAACCAGACCAGCGCCAGTCCGGCGGCATTCAGCGCGAAATGTGGGCCGCCAAGATGAACGAAATGTCCGGTCGCCAGCCGCCAGAGCTCTCCGGATTGTATAGCGGCCCTGTCAAATCGAAGACCGACGCTTGCCGCCTCTCCGCCAATGACGAGGATCAGGGCCAGCAAAAAGACGGTAATCGGCAGCCACCAATGGCTGATGGCGAATGTCTTTGTGCCGTTTCTATCCGGTTTGTCTAACCCCATGTTTGGTATACTGACGTTTACGTTAATTAAGAGTCAATTCAGCGGCGCCACACGCAGACGTTTCGCCGCCACGGAGCAACATCAGTGAGTCAAAAAATGCGGCCAACACCGCTCTTCAGGAAACAGCAGGGTTTCACCCTGATCGAGATCATGGTCGTCGTCATCATTATCGGTATTCTCGCCGCCATCGTTGCGCCCAACGTAATCGGCCGCGTTGACGACGCACAGCTGACAAAAGCGAAGGCGGAGATTGCGAATATCGAGAATGCGCTCAAGTTCTACCGGCTCGATAACTTCGCCTACCCGACGACGGAGCAAGGCATCGATGCGCTGGTGACCAAGCCGACCGACCCGAATATCCGCAACTGGAAGCCTGGTGGCTACCTCGATCGCTTGCCAAAGGACCCCTGGGGAAACCCCTACCAGTACCTGAACCCCGGCAACAACGGTGAAATCGATGTCTATACGCTCGGCCGCGACGGCAGGCCCGGAGGTGAGGGGCTCGACGCGGATATGGGAAACTGGGACCCGGAGTAAACCAGCGGGCGGCCAAGGGCCGACGGACCTGATGTTCAACTTCAGGAGACAGCTCGGGTTCACCCTCATCGAGATCCTCGTCGTGGTCATTATCATCGCGACGATATCCGGGATTGCGTTGATGTCCATCGGTCTGATTGGCGACGACCGGGATCTCGATACCGAGCGCCAACGTCTCGCCTCACTTATCGAGGTGGCGCAGGACGAGGCGACGTTACAGGGACGGGAGTTCGGCCTGGAGCTGATGACGTCCACCTACCGGTTTGTCGAGTTTGACCCGTTCGCCTCGCAGTGGAGCGAGATACCTGGCGACGATCTGTTTCGATTGCGACAGCTGCCCGAAGGGATGGAATTCGAACTCTATGTCGAAGAAAAACGAGTCGTGCTGGCGGATGACCCGAAGGAGTTCGAGGATCCTGACGCGCAGAACATGTCGCGGACTGCCGAAAAATATGCGCCGCACGTTTTTGTATTCTCGAGTGGCGAATTGACCGCGTACGAGATTCGGCTGCGGCGCCCGCAGCAAGATCAGCAGCTGGTTATGCGGGGCGACATACTCGGCGAAATCGAATTTGTTGACGAGGACGACTAGGCAATCATGTACCACAGCAAGGAAAACGGCTTCACGCTGATTGAGGTAATGGTTGCGCTGACGATCGTTGCACTGTCGTTAACGGCGATTGCCGCCAGCATGAACCAGATGATCGACGCCGCGAACGCGATGCGTGAACGCACGTACGCAAGCTGGATCGCGCAAAACAAGATCGCGGAGTTGCGTCTTGCCAACGTCTTGCCGGAGGTCAGCTCAACCAGCGGCGAGGTCGACTTCGCCAATGCCCAGTGGACGTGGCGCGCGGTTGTCTCGGAGACTGGAATCGAGTCGTTCTTTCGTGTCGATGTTTCTGTGTCGCTGGCAGGCAGTGAGTACAACATTCGTACGGTGACCGGCTTTATCGGCGAACCGACGCCGGTCGGACAGGCCAACCAGATCTGGGTTCGGGGCCTGCCGACACCGCCGAGTGGACCGACGACATGAAGCGCTCCCACAACAACGGTTTCACGCTGATCGAAGTTATGGTCGCCCTCACCGTATTTGGCGTCATGTCGCTGCTCGCCTATCTGTCTCTGGGCCAGACACTCGCCAATGCAGATATGCTGACGGAACGCATGGACCGCCTGCAGTCGGTGCAACGGACGATCAGCTACCTGAGCACTGAATTGCTGCAGGCCGCCCCTCGCCCTGTGCGCGTGGAGCTGGGGAACGCCCCTGTTGCTGCACTGCAATCCTCACTGGGCTCAGAGTTTGCGCTGCAGTTGACGCACGGCGGCTGGCCCAATCCGGCCGGGGTGCCGCGCAGCACCCTGCAGCGCACGGCTTACCGCATCGAGGACGGCGAGCTCATCCGTTATCACTGGAATGTCCTCGATCGAACAGTCAATAACATCCCGATTACGACCGTTATGCTCGATGAGGTCGATAACCTCGCTTTTCGTTTCCTGACGGTGAACGATGAATGGGTCGGGCAATGGCCGCCGCTGACGGCGCAGGCGGGTTCCGGGGCGAACCTGCCGCGTGCCGTCGAGATCGTGCTCGTGCTTCCCGATGAAGGTGAGATCACGCGCATGGTAGAGGTCGCACCATGAGGCCTGCCATCAGGAGACGCGGCGTTGCGCTGATAACCGCTATGCTGATCACCGCACTGGCGGCCTCCGTTGCCGCCAGTTTGTCCTGGGATAACGCGCTGGACGTCAGACGCACCATGGTCATGCTGTATCGGGACCAGGCGATTCAGGTGGCTGTCGGGTCGGAAGGCTGGGTGCGCAATATCCTGCGTGATGACCAGGCCAATAGCACTTCCGATCATCTCGACGAGATATGGGCGACGGAAATTCCGGCGCTGCCCATAGACGCGCAAGCCGTTCAGGGTGAGATTTACGGTCAGATACAGGATCTGCAGGGTCGCTTCAATATCAACAACCTGATCGACGCGAATGGCAAGACTGACACGCCGTCTTTAGAACAGTTCAAGCGCTTGCTCAATGCCCTCGGATTGGAAGAGCGTCTTGCCGAGATAGTCGCCGACTGGCTCGACGCCGACCAGACCGAGAGCATTCCGTTCGGCGCGGAAGATCCGCTGTATACGGGCCTGACGCCACCGTACAGAACGGCCAACAGGCCAATTCTGAGCGTTTCCGAGTTGGCCGCGGTTGACGGCATGGATCGCAGCAGCTTCGAGATCTTGCTGCCGCACGTTGCTGCGCTGCCAGGTCGAACGCCGGTCAACGTCAACACCGCGAGCGCGCCGGTCCTGCAGTCGCTGGGCAGCAATATCACGCTGAGCGACGCAGAGGGATTGATCGCGCTGCGCGAAAATGGCGGTTTTGCGGACTATGGTGGCGTGTTTGCGCCGCTTGTCGAGACCGATCTGCAGCCGGATGGGTTTTCCGAGACCAGCAGCTATTTTCAATTGAAGGCCGTCGTCCAGATTGATACGGTTCGGATAAGTTTATTCACCGTACTGTATCGGAGCCCCAATAGTTCCGATGTAATACCGATTCTTCGTAGCCTCGGAACCATCTAGAGGGACCATTTTGCATGGCTGAGTTTCTTGTAATTCGTCTGGGTCGTACCTCCGCCGATACCGCGGAGTGGATTGCCGTCGACAATAACGGCACTCGCCGCGGAGCGCCCGGGACGGGCTCCCTGGAACAGGCGGCGGCCGAAGTTGGCGGGCGGTCCGTGATCGTGCTGGTGCCGGCACTTGAAACGATCACCACGACAGTCAACGTCCCGATTCGCGGTGGCGCCCGACTGCGCGCGGCCCTGCCCTTCGCGCTCGAGGAGAGCATGGCGGAGGACGTCGAGAATCTGCATTTCGCGTCAGGCATGCGGCGCGACAACGGCCAGCTACCGGTGGCCGTCGTATCGATTGAGAAGATGGATGAGTGGACAGCCGCGCTGAATGAGGCGGGTATCGAGCCGACCCGGATGGTTCCCGAGAATTGCGGGCTCGCCCGTATTCCAGGAACACTGAGCGTACTGGTTGATCGCGACTGCATCTTCTTCAACGACGGGGCCGATATTGAGTTTGCCATGCAAGGCGTCAGTCCCAGCGACGCGCTGGTTGCTGCCGGCTCACTGTCCGACCGTAGCGACGCAGACGAAGATAGCGACGATGCGATCGAACCGGAAGGCCACCTTGTCGCTTATTGCGAGGCGGCCGACGAAGAACGCTTTGCGCACGACTGGATAGCACTTCGGCACGAACTGCACAGCGTCGATATCAACCTGCTGGCGGACGGCGTGTTGCCGAAACTCGCAGTCACGGTGGCCAGCGGCAACGGCGTCAACCTGTTGCAGGGCGCCTACGGCGCGAAGACAGATTATCGTTCCGAGCTGCGGCCGTGGCGCAGCGCCGCTGTCCTGTTGCTGGGGCTATCCTGTTGCTGGGACTGGTCGGAAAGGCGGTCGACTACAATCGCCTGGCCGAAGAAGAGGCCGCGCTGAAGGCGCGCTTCACACAGGAATACCGGCAAATTCGTCCCGGCGACACGCGTGAGGTCATGGACCCGATCAACGCCGTGCGCTCAATAAGACAGGGACTGGGCGCGTCAACCGGACCGCAGGTATTCCTGCCGTCGCTCAGGCAACTCGGCGACGCGATGGCGCAGAATGCGAGTGCGCGCATCGAGAACATCAGCTACCGGGCAGGCGTGATCGACGTGCGTATCACCTCACCGGACGTTGCGACGCTCGACAATATTCAGAAATCAGTCAGCGCCTCGGGACGTTTCACGGCGTCCATCCAGTCGACGGACCAGGTCGCCGATGAAATCAGTAGTCGCCTGCAGATTCGTGAGTCGGGATCATGAAGAGCTGGTTCGAAGGTCTGGAATCCCGCGAGCAGCTGTTCGTGTCGCTGGGTGCGGTCGTCGTCGTTGCCGCCCTGCTTCTACGGTTTCGTCTGGGCACCGCTCGATCGCAACCACGACGCGATGGCGGACAGCGTCGCCGACTGGCATCGCTCACTGGCCGAACTCGGACCGCTAAAGGGCATGGCGCAAACCGACGGTAGCGCAACCAAGACGGCGGGTTCCAGCCAGTCAACAGGCGCCGATCATCATTGTCGATCAGACGCTGAGAAGTCGCCAACTTGAGCAGTTCCGGCGGCGCAGTCAGCCTACCTCGAGTAACGGTATCCGCGTCGAGTTCGAGAACGTCGCCTTCGACGAGCTCGTACTCTGGCTGGGTGATCTCAGCGACCAGTATTCGATGCATGTGCAGGCAGGCAGTCTCTCCAAAGGATCGCAATCGGGCGCGGGACGAATCAATGCGACCCTGACACTGGAGCGCGGTCTTTGATTAAGACAAAACGCGGCCTGCTTCTTGTCGCCCTCCTCACCCTTACCGTTGCCATAATCGTCATGTTCCCCGCGCGCGTTGCATACCGGTGGGCAGCGCCCGTCGGTGTCGCTGTAAGCGGCATACAGGGAACCGCCTGGCGCGGCCACGCCGATGCAGTATCTGTAAACGACATCTACATCGGTGACGTGAGCTGGCAAATCAAACCGCTGCACCTGTTTACCGGGCAGGCCAAATACCACGTGCAGGGAGCACCTGTGTCCGGCTTCGTCGAAGCGGATATTGGTATCGGGATTGGCGGCAAGCTGATCGTTTCCGAGCTCGCGGCATCGTTGCCGCTCAACCTGTTTGCGAAGTCACTCAACGTCAGCGGACTAGGTGGTGATGCAAGTCTGCAATTCGAGCGCATAGAAGTCATAGCGGGACTGCCCGTTGCAGCGAACGGTACCGTCAGGGTAAATGGACTTGTTGCACCGCGCCTGAGCCGCGAATCGATTGGCGGTTTCGAGGCCGAGTTCTTCACACAGAACAACGGTATTGCCGCAACGATTGAAGACACGGATGGCGTTGTTGATATCGCAGGCAGCTTGCAGGTTCTGGGAGATCGAAGCTATCAGTTTCTCGGTAAGATCGCCGCGAAGCCGGGGGCACCTGCGGGGCTGAAGCGGCAGCTGGAATACCTGGGCTCCGCGGATGAGCGTGGCCAACGCGAGTTAAGACTTGAGGGCATGCTGTAGGTTTGCGCCGGCGGACTAAACGTCAACCTCGAGGAAAGTCTGCAGTAACGGAAAGTAAAGTGCGCAACGCGCATCCTTGCCTGCATAGGCACCGTAGATCGCTTTGTATTTCTGCAGCTGCGGCGTGTAGCGGTCGATTTCCGCCCGCAGGAAGCCCTCAAGATTGCCGCCCTCGTGCGAGCTCGTCTTGTAATCGACAATCCAGTGCGTGCCGTCAGCGTCTATCCTCACCCGGTCGAGAATCACCGACTCGATTTCCCCCTCGAAGACGCCCGTGAGGGCAAGCTCTGCCCGGCCCTCTCCCGCGATGACCCAGCGACCCTTCTCATCCTCAAGAATGCGCTGTAGCGCCGCTTCGACGCGCTCGCAAATTTCGCCGATCAGTTTCTCGCCAACGCCCATTTCCTTGAGCCAGCGCTCGGTAACGGCACGGTAAGCCGGCAGCGAGGCTGTCTGTGCAAGGGCTCGTTCCTCGGTGAATGCGTGCAGCCAGCGATGTACGACGGTTCCGGCCAGGCGTGCCTCGGTGCCGACCCAATAGAACTCGACTTTCTCGTCGGTGGCTACACCTTCTTCCTGGTCCACGGTACCCGGCAGCGCTGCGGCAGCCGGCAGCTTCCAGCCAGCTTCAAAACGTCGTAGAACCGGCTGCAACCAGGGACTCCTGGCTGCATCTTCCCCCACTGCGCCGTCACCGGAAAAGGCCTGTGCGTATTGCGGCTCAAGCGCCCCCCACAGCAGATGCAGCAAGCTCCGCTTGGGCGGAGGTTTGAACGCATCGGCCTCGGGATTTGTGGTCGTATGCCCGATCAGATGAAGGCTGTTACGTGCGCGTGTGCATGCCACGTACAGCAAGCGCGCCTGTTCGTGCCTGTCCTTCTTCGCCTCACTAAGATCAATAAAGCGATGCACCGGGTCTCTCGTCAATTCAGCTCGTGGGCCTACCGGGCTGATCACCTTTGCCTGTGCACCATGCTCGTCCGGCAAATCAAACCAGGAGAGTACCCGCTGATCGCCGCTACGCGGCAAGCGCCCGAGTCCATAAAGAACGACATGTTCGAATTCGAGCCCCTTCGCCCGGTGCATGGTCATGATCTGAAGGCGTGCTTTAACGTCACTTGAAACGCGCTCCTGGTCGAGTATCGACTCGAGTTCCGCAACATCATCGAGTGTGCCGTGCTGCTCGTATTTTTCGATTACGTCGAAGTAACGGTAGACATTGGCCACCGTGTACTCGTCGTTGAGGATCGCGGGCCCACCGAGCCTGAGCCAGACCTCCTCGACCAATTCGCGAAGGCCGCGCACCCGCCTTGGTGCAACCAGCTCCGACAACACGCTTTTAGCCGATGCTATCGCCGCGCGGCCACTTTCAGAAACGGCCTGCAGCCGGTCCTCTGTGTGCAAGAGTTCCCAGACGGTGCTTTTCGTATCGTTGACGACCAGCGCATGCAAATCATTCCAGTCCAGGGCGATCCAGGGCGCGCGCAGTAGCGCCAGCCACGCCAGGCGGTCGCCCTGGTGTACAGCGGCACGCGTAAGCGCAAGCACCTCGATAACCTCAGGTAGATCGGTCAGGCGATCGATTTCGATGGCACGGTAATCAATCCCTGCCCGGCGCAGTGCTGCAAGCAGGTTCGGTAATTGCGTGCGACTGCGGACCAGTACGGCGACCTCATCCTCGGGATTGTCGACCAGTAGATTCTGTATGACTTCGCATCCGACCTCAGCCTCCTGCTCGGGTCTGCTGTCAAACAGCGGGTGCACGCAACAATCGCCAATCGCGGCGAGCTGCGGAACACTGACCGCGTCCGAATACGCCACGGCGCCACTCATCGGCTCGTCGACCGGGGCCAGGATTTCAGGAAACACCGTGTTGAACCAGTCCACGAGGAACTGCCCGGACCGGAAATTCCTGCGCAGCAGCAGCGGCTCCAGCCTGACGCTGCCGATGCCATGTTGTCGTGCCAGCAGGAACTGCCCTACTTCGGCATTTCTGAACCGGTAAATAGACTGCATCGGATCGCCGACGCAGTACAACGTGCGGCCATCACCTTGCTGCCAGCCCCCGGTGAGTGCCTCGAGCATGCGGTATTGAGCGCTGGATGTATCCTGCATCTCGTCGACCAGGAGATGCCGGACCTGGTAGTCCAACAAGAGCGCAACATCACCCGGGTTCTCGGCAGTGCCGAGCGCGGCCGCGGCTGAAAGCGCAATTTCGATGTGATCGGAGACGCCCTGCTCCGCGAACAGGCGTTTCAACTCGGTGACTGCCAGCGGCAGCAGTCTGAACAGGGCAAGCATTACACGCCATTGCTCGTCGCTGTAGCGCACCGGTGGCAGTGAGCGTACGCCGTGCAGGAGATCACCGACGCGGCCTTGCGCGGACAGCTTTTCGAGCAGGCCGTGCATATCAGCTTTCTGACCTTTGTCACCCGGCGGAAAGCCCTGCCGCTTGTCGACTCTCTTGCGAAACTCGCCCGTCTTCGTCAGGAGCAGTTCGGCGAGGCCCAGCCACTGGCTTGTCGCACCCGGCGCCACAGATGGCAATGCCGTGAGTCCCTGCAAGCACGCGATCGGGCTGGTGGTTTCACCGGCGCCCAGCAGGTGCTCCGACGCATAGCCCTGCAAGGAAAGCAGTTCAGCCACGGCATCAGCAGGAAAAACCGCCGCCGTCCGGCGCAGGTGATCGGCAACAACGCGCTCAAGATTCTCTTCAAAGCGCATACGCAGCGTCGTGGACTCTTGCTCCGAAAGCAGACCGCTGCCGACAAACGGCAACCACTGGTCGCGGGTTGCCAGCATCTGCGTAAGGTAGGCAACGTAGAGCCAGGTGTTGTTATCGACATGCACAAGCACCTCGCGCGTCGCTTCCCGCATGGGGCCGCGTTCCGCCAACCAGTCGAGGGTCGCCAGCGCCGACAATCGGTACAGACTTTTCAGTTCGGCATCGACGACGATACGCACACCGCTGGCACTTTCCGGCGCACTGATCGGCCGCAGGCGTGCGATCATTGCATTGAGCGAATCCAGAGTCTGGATGCGTAAACGGCGCGGGTTGGAAATCAGCCGCCAGCCGAACTCCGCGTCTCGCTGCAGAGCGGCTTCTGCCAGGACATGCGTCAGCTGTTGATGAGCCTGAGTCGGTTGCTGTCCGCGATACGCGAGTTGCAGCGCGCTCAAAACACGAAACTGCATCTCCGCAGCCGCCTTGCGTGTGAAGGTGATCGCAATCACCTCTTCCGGGTTTTCCACCACGGACAGCAGTTTGAGATAACGCTGTATCAGGAGTTCGGTCTTGCCGGAACCGGCCGGCGCCTGCACGATGAATGAACGCGACACGTCCAGCGAGTCGTGGCGCGCTTGCTCATCGTCCAGGATCAGTCTGTCGTCAGTCTCCACGAAGCAGCTCCGTGTAACGAGTCAGCAAATTGAAGGCGCGCGCATCCTGCACGCCCTGCGCTGCGTTAATGCGAACGTCCCCTGCACTCATCGCGCGGCACGCCGTGCGCACCAGGTCTTTCCAGGCCGCAAGCGACGTCTCCCAGTCGTCGCTCTTCGCGTAACCGGCGCCGGCGCCCTCGAAACTGATCGCACGAGAATCGACGTTGACGAGCGCGACCGCAGAAACGGCAGCATCCAGAGCCAGCGCGTAAGCAATCAGCTGTATTTCCTTCGGCTGGCCAGTGTTGTCAATGAGCGTCCGCTTTGCCCCGGTCTTGTAGTCCAGGATCGCGAATGTGCCGTCGTTGAGTCGATCAATTCGGTCGATGCGAAGCTGCAGTTGAACGTCGGCCTCTGCAAATGACACCTGGTGTTCAACAGCTTCGATGGTGAATTCTTCGCGCGCGCCGTCTACACCCACAAACTCACGCAGCAAGTTGGCGATTCGAGTCCGCTCGAGCCTGAGCAGTTGAGCGAGACTCTCGTCGGTATTGCGTTCATGACGGCCAAATGCGGAGTCTACGGCCTGGCTGATTAACGACTGCAGCTGCTCTTCGCTCCAGGCGGCGATATCACGCTGCGAGGGAGTATCGATATAGAGCCGGTGTAGCGCATCGTGAATGATGTTGCCGCGCAGGGGTGCCGGCAAACCGATCGCCTGCGCTTGCAGGTAAGCGACACCAAGGCGCCCGGCGATGAAAGCACTCACAGGATCGTTTAGCTGTCGCTGGATCGCGCCCGCGCCTCCCGAAATACGCTCGCCTTCCTGCATCGCCGGAACAGTCTCCTGCGCAACCACGGTGTCACCTGTCGTCGCCAGCAGTGACGCGTGCCAGCCGGGATCCGGCTGTGCGGTGACGGATTGCGGGCTGAGTGGCGCAAGCAGGCCGCTTGGCGATTGCTCCGCATCGTCTTCGTGCTTTGCATAGCTGCAAACAACCTGCGGCGCTGCACGGCCCAGGTGGAGCAGCAGGTTCTGCGCATAATCGACTGTGTCGGAAGGGTCGGCATCCGGCATGCCAAAACGACGCTGTAGCTGACGCGCAAGCAGGGGCGACGGGTTGCCTGCCGGCGGCCAGTTGGCTGCCGTAACGCCGCTGATCCAGATCGCGCCAAATTCGGCCCCTGAGGCCTCCAGGGGGCCCATCAGCTGTACCCGGCTACTGTCGGACTCCGGCTGAAATACCGCATCGGCAGCCATGACTCCGAGGCGCCGAATCGCGGTCCTCAGGTCCATCGACGGACTGATGACATCGAGCCTGGCCAGGTCGTTCAGCGTATCCCGCCAGCGATTGACCAGCTGAAAATCGAAACTCGACAGCGCATCGCTACCCGGCCAACCACATGCGACAAGCATCTCGTCTATGTAAATCGCCCAGTCAGCCGGGGACGCCCGTTTCTGCTTTTGTAGCTCTCGTCGGGCCGTGGTCAGGTGGGCGACCATTTCGAGCCATTCAATCGCGGCGCTGCCCCCGCCCGCACCGCGAAACGTTGACGAAACCATAGCCGGCGTCCAGCGCCGGGCCGGCAGCTGACGAAGTCTGAGCTCGAAGCGGCTACGTCCGCCGAGCGACGCAGATCCGAGCATTGGCGTACGCAGCAGGTGGCCAAGCTCAGTGGATGACAGGTCCCGAACAAGCCAGTTCAGTAACAGCAATGCGACCGATACCGCCGGGTAGTCGCCGAGTTTGCGCCCATAGGAGGTGTTTACTGCCTGCGCAAAAGACGCTGGCGCGTATTGCCATCCCGGGACCAGCCCCTCGCGTACCAGGTGGCCCGCTTGCTGCGCCTGCTTCTCGAGGCTGGTAGCAATGATGGCTATCGACTCGTCCGGCGCATCCTCGAGCCGTGCCCGCGCCCAGGCGCCGGCAGCCCGCATCTCGGCCTCTGCCGATTCGAAACACTGCAGCTCGAGCCGTGCGGCCGTCGGCCTCTCGGGCGCATGCCGGACTTCGGTACCGGTTGCCGTCAGCGCCTCCTGGATAGAGCTAACCAGGGGTCTCGCGCGGTCGAAGCCGACAAACGTCACCTGACCAGCGCGCGGCGTGCGGCCTTCTCTCAACAATCGATTGACCAGCTGGCCGAGGCCCGCATCGTCGACCCAGGATTCACGCTCGAGAATACCGAGATATCGACCCGCCGCAGCTGCGAACAAACGGTGATCATGGCTCTGCGCCGAGCGCGCGACCTCCTGTATCGATACTTGCCAGTCCGCCATACGCTGCCAGGCATCGCGCGACAGACGTACGAGGCTCGAGATTCCCGCCGCGGACTCACCGACCTCCTTCTGCAGGCAGCGCTCCCAGAGCAGCTGGCTTTGATGGGAATTCAATCGGGCGGGCAGCTCTGCCTGATCCGTCGCACCCTGCACCGTCTGCGCAAGCCAGTCTTGCCAGGAAAAAATTGCCGGACTCTCCCAGGCACTCCTTTCAAGCTGAACTTGCTGACGTGCGAACTCCTGCTGCAACACACGCGCGAGTCGTCGATTCGCCGTGATTACAGTTGAGGGGCCTTGCAATGCGTCCGATAGCCACTGGTACATTGGTCAGGCGTATTGCCCCAGGCACGACTCGATGCGATCAAAGACGATGTTGATCGTCTCGGTATCCGGCAATGTCGTGATTCTGAAATGATCGGAATACGGCGTGTTGAAACTGCTGCCCGGCGCCACCAGCACATGGTGGTTTTCCAGCAGATCCAGGGCGAAGGCCTGATCGTCGACACGCCCTGCAATGCCAGCATCCAAACGAATAAACGCGTACATCGCACCCATCGGCACCTGCATGCTCAAGTAGATCACTTGCGGTCACCCGATCAATGACCGCCTGCCGTGACTGATACAAGCGCCCGCCGGGCTGCACCAGTTCCTTGATACTCTGGAACCCGCCAAGCGCTGTCTGCACGGCCCACTGTCCCGGCACATTGCTGCACAGGCGCAGTGCGGATAGCAATTCCATTCCGTGAACGTATTCTGCGGCTTTGTCCAGATCGCCGCTGAACACGCACCAGCCGACTCGATAACCGCAGGCGCGGTAGACTTTTGACAAGCCCGAAAACGTGAGGCAAACGGCGCTCTTTACGAGCGTCGCCATTGGCACGAACTCGGCGTCGTCGTAGACCATCTTGTCGTAAATTTCATCAGCCATGAGCACCAGCCCGTGACGCTCCGCGAGTTCCACGAGCGCCGCAAGCGTTTCGCGGTCGTAAACGGCACCGCTCGGGTTATTCGGGTTGATCACCACGATCGCCCGGGTTTTCTTGCTGACGAGTTTCTCGATGTCCTCGACGTCCGGCACGAAGCCGTGATCCGGCCTGCACGCGTAGTGCCTTGCGACGCCACCATTCAGAGCGACGGCGGCACTCCAAAGCGGATAATCCGGGCTGGGAACCAGTACTTCATCGCCCGGATTGAGCAGTGCCCGCAGGGACAGGTCGATCAGTTCGCTGACGCCGTTACCAATAAAGACCTCGTCGGCACTGACATTCAGCACGCCGCGGCTCTGCTGCTGCATGACAACGGCTTCGCGCGCCGGGAAGATTCCTTTCTGATGACAATACGGCTCGGCCTGCCCGAGATTTTCGATCATCGCCAGGCGCATCGTCTCCGGGGTGCGAAAACCAAACAGACCCGGGTTGCCAATGTTCAGGGAGATGATTTCGTAGCCGCGCTTTTCCAGCTCCAGGGCGTGGTTCGCGAGCTGCCCGCGAATCTCATAGCGAACGTCTTTGAGGGTGTCACTCGTGCGGATTGCTTGTTCCATAATTCCTGTCGGTCAGGCCAGTATCATTCACACTGCCTTACTTTCGCGAAGCTCGGCGATCAATTCGTCAGAGTACCCCAACCACTCTCGCAAAACCTCATCGGTGTGCTCGCCAAGTAATGGCGGTGCGTTCGCGTATTGTACGGGCGTTGTCGCAAACTGAACCGGATTGGAAACGATGGGAACAGGCTGCCCGCGGGAATTGGGTAGCTGCCGAACCAGCTCGCGTTCCTCGGCGTAGGATCCTGTCAGGACCTGCTGCAGGTCGTTGATGGGCCCGGCTGGCACACGCGCGATCGGCAAGCTGTTTGAGCCAGTAGTCAGTCGTATTCGTTGCGAATGCCCGACCCAGCAGTTCGACCAGCTCTGATCGATTGGCAATGCGATCGCCGTTATGCCGGAATCGAGTATCTGTGGCCAGCCCGGGCAGCCCGGCGCATTCGGCGCATGCGGCAAACTGCCTGTCGTTACCCACCGCCAGCATGAAAGCGCCGTCGCGAGTCGCAAACGCCTGGTAAGGCACGAGGTTTGGATGCGCGGTGCCCATGCGCGTTGGTACTGTGCCGCCGACCAGGAAATTCATGGACTGATTTGCCAGCCAGGCTACCTGGCTATCGTAAAGCGGAACGTCGATATGCTGCCCTGCGCCTGTCTGTTCGCGAGCATTCAGTGCGGCCAACACGGCTGTGGTGGCATACATGCCGGCCATAATATCCGCGATCGCCACGCCGACTTTCTGTGGCCCGCCCGGCTCACCGACGCGCGGCCCGGTAATACTCATCAATCCGGCAGATGCCTGGATCATCGCATCGTAACCGGGCTCATCGGCCCTGGAACCACGCTGGCCAAATGCGGAAATCGAGCAATAGATCAGCCGCGGATTAGTCGCCAGCATCTCTTCGGGGCCGAGTCCGAAGCGCTGCAGCGTGCCCACTTTGAAATTTTCGAGCAGAACGTCCGCCTGCAGAACCAGGTCGCGAATAATCTGCTGGCCTTTGGGGCTGGCCAGGTCGACAGTAACGGAGCGCTTGTTCCGATTCGCCGACAGGAAATAAGCCGATTCGCCACCCGCTTCACCATCCAGCCACGGCGGACCCCACTGCCGCGTGTCGTCGCCCGCACCGGGTCGTTCGACCTTCACGACGTCGGCACCATAATCGCCAAGCAATTGTCCCGCCCACGGTCCGGCGAGTATGCGGCTCATGTCGAGCACCCGTATATTCGATAGTGGCGACGCCATTGACTGCCAGGACTCCCGAAAACCAGCGCTTCAATAAAAACCCGGCCAACCTTGCGGTTGGCCGGGCGGGTCCGCACGGAGATTGCGGATTGCGTGACTCAGTCGCGTGACGATTCGTCGTCAGCGTCCGGGTCCAGCTCTTCTACATCGGCTCCCTTAACATCACGGGGCTCCGGTGTGTGTTCGTATTCCGGCTCTTTCCTGCCGTACCGAATCAGGAGGTCCTCTTCCTCTTCGGCATTGATTTGCCTGATCGCGGCGATCCGTATGGAATCGCCATCAAAGTGGTTGTCAAACACCAGCTCACTGAAGCCGGCGCAGACTCTGCCTGTCGGGGATTTGAAGCCTATTGACCAGTTGGACCGAAGTCCGTAAGCCCTTCGGTGAAGGACCATGTGGTACTGGCGGCGCCCCGAGGCGGACACAATGAGATTCGACTCATCAAGGACGGTGTATCCTCGGATACTTGGCTGAGAGATGCAATCCGATCGGCCCGAATCAACCCTGTCGCCATCCGATGGATTGCTCGCACAACCTACTAGTAACACTTAAAAAAGTAACATAATACTTTGTTTTAAAACTATTTTTATTTTCATCATATTCACTCATAACAGCAGTACCCTTATTATCAGCAACGCCATCATCTGTCCTGAGTTTAGACAGCGATCCGGCGTTAAGTTTAGGCCAAATCCGCAGCCTGAGCGGCCAGATTCCGACCTTCCCCGAGGCCGATCGGTCGGGCTGAATCCCGGATCCACTCGCTCCAGGATCCAACGTAGAGCCGTGGCTCCCGGTAGCCGGCTTCCATCGCCGAAATCGCCAGGTGACAGGCGGTTACGCCGGAACCACACATGGCAATCCACGCGGTATCTCTAGCTTCGCCAAGTGCCGCAGCCCACAATGACTCGAGTTCTTGTCGCGGTCGCCAACAGCCGGTTTCATCGAGGCTGAGCGGGAACGGCAGGTTGCTCGCACCGGGAATATGCCCTGCGACGGCGTCGATTGGCTCAATCTCACCGCGAAAACGCGCCGCATCACGGGCATCAATCAAGTTCATCGCCTCGATGCTCTCGATATCACCAGCCAGCTCTGTCGTCGTTACAACCATGCCTTCCTGCGGATGCGGGACGAAATGGCGAAACTCAGCGAGCTCTACCCCCGCGACGACTGGCAAACCCTGCGTCGTCCATTCTTGGAAGCCCCCATCCAGCAGACGGACGCGCTCATGTCCCATCCACCTGAGCAACCACCAGGCACGCGCTGCCAGGGAGCCGGGACCACCGTCGTATACGACGACGTCGATGCTGTTATCAATTCCCAGCCGACCCAGTGTTGCTGCAAAGCGCGCAACGTCCGGCAGCGGGTGCCGCCCGGTGTCTGGCCGAATCGGCGCCGCCAGATCGGCATCGAGGTCGGCAAAGACGGCACCAGGAATATGTCGCGCCTCGTATGCGCGCTGCCCGGCATGCACGTCTCCGAGATCGAAACGGCAGTCCACAATACGAATGCCGTCTCGCCCAAGATGCCGCTCCAGTTCATGCGTAGTGATCAAGATGCTGCGCGGGGCCATTGAAGAGCGCTCGGTATCGTCGTTTTGATCTTGTACACCGTGTAACCGTCGTGGACAATAGCGTGCCGCGGGACAAGCCCGCACCAGCGATGCTGGCTAACTGGGAGTCGCAAAAGTGGAGAAGATAGTTGTCGGCCTGAAACGTGTGGTGGATTACAACGTTCGGGTGCAGGTCAAGAGTGATGGCAGCGGTGTCGAGACGGATGGCGTCAAGATGAGCATCAATCCCTTCGACGAAATAGCCCTCGAGGAGGCGCTTCGCATCAAGGAACGCGGGGAAGCCAGCGAGGTTATTGTCGTGTCCATCGGTGCTTCCGAGGCGCAGCAACAGTTGCGCACGGGATTGGCCATGGGTGCCGACCGGGCCATTCTCGTCGAAACGGATGCAGCAACGGATGCCCTGACGGTCGCGCGCGTATTCAAGGCGATCATCGATCGTGAGAACGTCGACCTTGTCATTCTTGGCAAACAGGCTATCGATGACGACAACAGCCAGACAGGACAAATGCTGGCCGCAATCTGGGATCGGCCGCAAGCCACGTTTGCGTCAGAGGTGGTTTTCGATGGCAACGTCGCTAAGGTCACGCGTGAAGTCGATAGCGGTCTTGAGACGCTGGAGATCGATCTCCCTGCTGTCATTACCGTCGACCTTCGACTGAACGAGCCGCGCTACGTCAAGCTGCCTGACATCATGAAAGCCAAGAAGAAACCGCTGGATACCATCGCGCTCAGCGAGCTGGACGTCTCGCCTGCCCCACAGATCAAGGAAACCGAATTCAAGCCGCCCGAAGACAGGCAGCGAGGCGTCATGGTGGACGACGTCGCGGGCCTGGTGGCCGCCCTCAAAGACAAAGGACTCGTGTGATGACAAAGATACTTGTAATTGCAGAGCATAACGGCGCAGCACTAAACCCAAGCACCGCGAAGTGCGTGGCGTGCGCTGCACAGATAGACGGAGCGACGATTGACGTTGCTGTTCTTGGTGCGTCGGTGGCAGATGTTGCAGCCCAAGCTGCGCAGATCAACGGTGTCAGTCGCGTGCTGACCATGGAACGCGCCGAGAACGATCCGGCCGTTGCGGCGATACTGGCGCCGCAAATTGTCGCCGTGGCGGCTGGCTACAGCCACGTGTTCGGTCCATCGACGGCCTTTGGCAAAGACCTGATGCCACGCGTCGCCGCCCTGCTCGGCGTAAACCAGGTCAGCGACATCATGAGCGTCGATGGCAGCCACAGTTTCAAACGGCCGATCTATGCCGGCAACGCCATCGTATCCGTTGAGGCACCGCAGGATAGCGTCGTCGTTGCAACAGTTCGGACGGCCTCTTACCAGGCGGCCGAAAGTGGCAATAGTGCGCCTGTGGAAAGCGCGGCAATCGACGCCGCGATTCCGTCGCACACCCGTTTCCTGGAGCTGAAGACTGGCTCGTCCGATCGCCCCGATTTGCAGGCCGCAGCTAAGGTCGTATCCGGTGGCCGTGCGCTCGGCAGCGAAGAGAACTTCGAGATGATCTACGGGCTTGCCGACAAATTAGGCGCAGCCGTTGGCTCATCGAGAGCCGCCGTCGATGCCGGCTATGTGCCACCGGAGACGCAGGTCGGCCAGACCGGGCAGATTATTGCGCCTGATCTGTACATAGCCATCGGTATATCGGGCGCCATTCAGCACATCACGGGCATCAAGGATGCCGGCACCATCGTTGCCATCAACAAGGACGAGGAAGCCCCGATTTTCGAGGTCGCGGATATCGGCCTGGTTGGTGACCTGTTCGCCGTGGTTCCTGAATTAACGAAAGCACTGAGTTAGCGAAGCACCGCCCTGCGCGCACCACAAACGTTGCAGACAAGAAAAAAGGAGTGGTCCTTGAGGACCACTCCTTTGTCTGTCCGCTCTGCTTTGCGGGTTACAGGGCGCCGAGGATGGCCTCAGCCTTACTAACCTCGAATGCGCCCGGCGCTTCGACGCCAACGTGCGTCGCTACACCGTCATCAACCACGATCGCGAATCGCTGGCCGCGCATACCCATGCCGAAGCCGCTGGCGTCCATCTCAAGCCCCAGGGCTTTCGCATACTCGCCGTTGCCATCGGCAAGCATCATAACGTCGTCTCCAACACCACGATCCTTACCCCACGCATCCATAACGAAGACGTCGTTGACGGCCATGCAGGCGATTGTGTCGACCCCTTTTTCCTTGAGCGCTGCAGCCTGATCGACGAAACCCGGAAGATGGTTCATTGAGCACGTCGGTGTAAATGCGCCAGGCACCGAAACAAGCACTACCTTTTTCCCAGAGAACAAGTCATCTGTGGAAATTGCGCCAGGGCCTGCATCGGTCATCACGCCCAAGACTCCGGACGGCATTGTCTGGCCAGCTGAGATCGTCATTAAAATTACTCCTGTTGAGGTATTGAGATTCTGGGCGCAATCAGCAATGATTTTTCGCCCGTATTGGACCGATTCTAGCAGGAAGAGAATTACTATGGACTTCGCGTTTACTGAAGAGCAGCAACTAATTCGTGATGCTGCTCGAGAATTCGCTCAAAAAGCGATAGCCCCGATTGCGGCGGAGTTTGATGCCAGCGGCCAGTTCCCGCTGGAGACGATCCGACAGGCCGGCGAACTGGGCTTCATGGGTGTCGAAGTGCCGACTGAGTATGGCGGTTCGGAACTTGATTCGATCTGCTATGTGCTTGTCATGGAGGAAATTTCCGCGGCAGATGCCTCACACGGCACGATAGTTTCGGTTAACAATTCATTGTTCGGCGTGCCCCTGCTTGAGTTTGGCACCGAGGCCCAGAGGCAGACCTACTTGCGCCCGGTTGCGTCGGGCGAAGTCAATGGCGCCTATGCGCTTACCGAACCCCAGTCGGGCTCCGATGCTGCAACCATGCGCACCAAGGCCGAGCGTTCCGCAGACGGAACAAGCTATAAACTCAATGGCAAGAAAGCATGGATCTCATCGGGGCCGGTCGCCCGTTACATGATCGTATTCACACAGACTCTTACGAGCGACGGGGACTCGATTGGCATCAGTGCTTTTGTTATTGATACGAAAGAGCCCGGATTCAGGGTCGGCAAGACAGAGCCAAAGCTCGGCATTCGGGCATCAGCGACCTGCGAAATTGAGTTTGAGGACTACCTGTGTCCTGCGGAAAACCGCATCGGCGAAGAGGGTCAGGGCTTCAAAATTGCGTTGACGGTACTGGACGCAGGTCGCGTTGGTGTCGCCGCGCAGGCCGTTGGCATTGCACGTGCCGCGTACGAGGCAGCTGTTGCGTACTCCAGGGAACGCAAAGCGTTCGGCTCGGCAATCGGCAGCTTCCAGGCTATCCAGGGGAAGATCGCAGACATGAAGATGCGCATCGATGCCGCGAGCCTCCTCGTGTTACGCGCTGCGTGGTCGAAGGAAAACGCCAAAAAAACCGGCGCCAGGAATACCCTGAATTCGAGCATTGCCAAACTCTATGCGTCGGAGACCGCCATGTTCGTCACACACCAGGCGTTGCAGATTCACGGTGGCATGGGCTACAGCAAGGAACTGCCGCTTGAGCGTTACTTCCGAGACGCCAAGATTACCGAGATCTATGAGGGAACCAGCGAGATCCAGAGAATGGTGATCGGGCGGGCCGAGACCGGACTTCGCTAGCTATTGCCAGCCAGCGCTAATAGTCGTTCTCGCCCACCTGCACGACGAGTCCGTCGAGTTCATCAGACACCTCGATCTGGCATGTAAGGCGGCTATTCGACTTACGTTCGAACGCAGCGTCCAGCATGCTGTCTTCCATGTCGTCCATTTCCGGCAGCTTGTCGAGCAATTGCTCGCCAATGTAACCGTGGCAGGTTGCGCAGGCACACGCGCCGCCGCACTCCGCGACAATACCGTCTATGTTGTTATTGATCGCACCTTCCATAACTGAATAGCCGTTCTCCACTTCTACTTCGTGGCGGGCTCCATCAGTCGTGACATAGATTATCTTCGGCATTGCTTGGGTCCAGGTTTTAATGAGGCGCAATTTTAAGGGCGTTGACCGTTTCCGGTCAACGCCCTAATAGTTAGAAAAAGGTTCTTTTCCGGGCGAAGTGAGTGCGAGTGCTATTAGACGCGCTGTGCCTGGGCCTTCTTCGCATCGAGTTCCTTGCGCTTCTTGCGCGCCGCTTCCTCGGCCAGGCGAATCTGACGGTTGCGTTCGACGTCCGCGTCGATAACCTGGATCCACTGGTTGGCCGTGCGCGTGGAACGTGGTGTCTTACCGGCGCGCAGCAAATGCTTTCTTCGCGTCTCCATAGCGCTTCTGGTTGTAGAGGCACATGCCCAGGGAGATCTGCATATTGTCCGGGTTCTTGAGCCCGCCCTTGCGGATTGCATTGTTTGCGGATTTCACACATTCACTGTAATTGCCGACATTCAGGTAAGCATTTGCGAGCCTCTGGTCCAACTCACCGTGTGTCGCCAGCTTCGCCGCGGCCTGCAGGGCCGGAATAGACTTCTCGTCTTCCATTGCCAGCATCCAGGCCTGTGACATCAGCCGATAGTTCTTCTCCGTTTTCGGCACGATGCCGGCGTCCATTTTTTCTTCGAGCAGCTTGCCGGCTTTGTACGGCACCTCAGCCTGCAGGTAAAGCTGCGCCATCGTTACGAACTCAGTGTCTTTTTCCAGCATGCCTTGCGTATGGGCGGCATCGTAAGCGTAAATCAGCTTCTCATCCTCACCAAGCTCGGTGAACGCGCCGGCCAATGACTTCCAGTAGCGTGCCTTGGGCCATTTAACAAGCAGAATCTTCTGGATGTCCCGCACCTTTGCGTAATTTTCCTGTTGGAAATAAGCAAAGTTCAGCAGGCCATACCAGTCTTCCTTCACGGCAGGCTGCGCGCTTCCGCAACGCGCATCGCGTTTTCGATGGGCTCAACCATCTCCTTGTAGCGAGACAGGTTGTAGAGAATCTGTGCCTTGAGAACAAATGGCTCTGGCGCCGGGTTGGTCTCCAGCATGAACCACTTGTTCAGCGCTGTCAGCGCCCTTGGATAATCTTCTTCCATCGTGAGCAACTGTGCGACTGTGTAGGTCGCCTGCTTGGCCATTTGTTCCTCGAGGCTCGGGATAGCCAGCATTTTTTCGTAAGTTCGGATCGCGCCCTTGGTGTCATCCATGTTGTAGTAAACAAAACCAAGATAGTTCAGAACGTTGGCCTGTTCATACTCGGTGAGTTTGTCGGGGTTATACAAGGCGTTAAGCGATTTGAGCGCCCCCTTGTAGTCTTTGGCGTCGACTAGTTCCTGAGCCTTGGTTATTTTCTCGTAGACCGCTTTACTGACCGCCTGCGCCTGCTTGGTCTTGGTCTTGTCTCGATCTTCTTCGGTCGCTTTCTTCTGCTGCGCTTCTGCACTGCCGAATGCCAACACCCCGGCAATCAATACCAGGCAAACCTTAGAAGCAATTTCACGATTGATTTTCATTTCAAAAAGGTCCTCATGGATGGCTCTTTCCCACTCTCACATGCAACGGGTTCTATTCCTCAAGCTGGAATGAAATCCTCGTCTTCACCCCGGTCACCTCGACAGGAATACCATCGACAACCCTGGGTTTGTATTTAAACTTGAGTACCGCGCGAGTGGCGGCACGCTCGAACAGGGTGCTGGTCGACTGCAGAACGATCGGGTCTTTCACCGTTCCGGCCGCCGTCACCGTGAACGAAAGATCGACAAAGCCCTCCAGGCCGCGCGACAAGGCGCGAGCGGGGTAAACCGGCGCGACACGAACGATTGGCAGGTAGTCACCCTCAGCGATATTCATGCCGCCAGGACCGGCGAGATCGGTATTCGCGGACACCAAAGGCGGTGCCACGTTGATCGACGGCGCATCCGGGTTAATGTTGTCCAATTCCTGCGGTGGCGTCTCCGGCGGAGTCTCCGGAGGCTTCGGCGGCTTTTCGGGGGTCAGATCGGCAACGTTCAGATTCTCATTGCGTTTCACGCGAACGAATTCAAGCTTGTGGCGTTCACGAGGATCCGTCAGCGCCGTCTTACCGGTGACGATGAGCAGCTGCATAACGAACAGCAGGCTCAAGGTGATAATCGAGCCAATCACAATCGAAAAAATATAACGACCTAGCATGGTCCTGTTCTCCTCCGTGGACGAAGCCTGGCTACCACCAAGACCCACCTCCAAATATTATGACAACGATTCTGCCCTGGGGTTCCTAGCCATCATCCGACGCGATTGAAACATTCGTTACCCCCGCGCCTTTGGCCGCTTCCATCACAATCACCAGGGTCTCGTGTGTCGAATCTTCGTCGGCCTGAATGACGATCGAACCTTTCGGATTCTCTGCGTGCAGCTGCGCAATGACGGCTCGCACAGCGCGAGGATCGCGTTTCTTGCGATCGATCCAGATCTCGTCATTGGGGCTTATTGCAATAAGGATCGACGCGTCGTCCTGACTGTCAGCGGTTACAGTGTCCGGGCGTTCAACCTGGATACCTGCCTCCTTGATGAACGTTGCCGTTACGATGAAGAAAATCAACATAATGAAAACAACGTCCAGCATTGGCGTCAGGTTGATCTCGTTCTCTTCCTCTTCAGCACCTAAGCCGTGTTTTTTTCGCATAACTATTGTCCTGTTTGGAACGCGATGAACTTAGATCCGACTAGTTTCGATCCGCGATGGATATGTTGTAAACGCCGGCGCTTCTCGAGGAGTCCATAACCTCTACAAGCACCTTGTTGGACGACTTCATGTCAGCCTGAATAACAACAGACCCTTTCGGATTCTCCGCGTGCAGCCTTTCGATATTGGCGCGAACTGCTCGTGGATCGATCAGGCGCCGGTCGATGAAGATCTCATTGTTGGCGCTGATCATTACGAGAATGTTCGCATCCTCCGGCTTGGACTCCGTGACAGGTGCATCCGGGCGGTTAACATCAATCCCTGATTCCTTGATAAACGATGCGGTGACAATGAAGAAGATGAGCATGATAAAAACGACGTCGAGCATCGGCGTCAAGTTAATCTCATTCTCTTCCTCTTCAAAGTGAATATCATCGAGATGGTGGCGACTCATGGCGATACTCCCTAGTGGTCCATAGTGAGCGAGTCCTCGAGGAACCCGACTTCACGTGCCGCCCGACGGCTAAGCAATGTTACAAGCAGCACTCCCGAAAGAGCGCCTACCATTCCAGCCATTGTCGGGACCGTCGCCTGGGAGACGCCGGCCGCCATGGCACGGACGTTTCCAGAACCAGAGACCGCCATAACCTGAAACACGCTGATCATGCCTGTCACTGTGCCAAGAAGGCCTAGCAACGGACATAACGCAACCAGCGTCTGAATCAGGTTGATGCCCTTGTTGGTCGCTTCGCTGAAACGCGAAATCATCAATTCGCGAATCTGCAGCGCGTACCAGGATTTACGTTCCGACCGGGACTCCCAGTTATCATGAATCTCGCGAGACATCTTATTCATCGATGTTCGGAAATACATGATTCGCTCGACGATCACGACCCACATCAGGAAGATCGTGATCGCGATCACCTTGAGCACCGGGCCACCGAGACTCATGAAGTCCCGGATTGCTTCGATAGCATCAGCAAGCCAAAGCATAGTGACTCCTTATCGGATCTAGCCCTTGCGTTCGGAGTGCTGTGCAACCAGACCAGCGCTCTGAGACTGAAGGATGTTTACGATCTTTCGGCTCTGACCGCTAACCACCGTGTGCAGCAAGACCATCGGAATAGCCACTACCAGTCCAAGCACCGTTGTCATCAGCGCCTGCGAGATACCGCCGGCCATCATCTTCGGATCGCCCGCACCGTACAGCGTGATGACCTGGAAGGTCTTGATCATACCGGTAACCGTTCCGAGCAGACCCATGAGCGGTGCGACGGCGGCAACGACCTTGATGAACAACAACCCCTTGGTCAGTCCCGGCATCTCTTTTAGTGCCGCCTCGCTGAGTTTCAACTCGATGGTATCGGTGTCGGCCGCCTTGTTGCTCTCGTAGGCCGCAAGCACACGTCCCAGCGGATTGTCCGTGCTGGCAGTGTCTCGCTTCAGCTGTGCCGTTACTTTGCGACTGTCGTTGGTCAGTGCGACCCAACGCAGTAACGCGATGATCAGACCGATAATGCCGAGCGCGATAATACAGTAGCCCACAATGCCGCCCTGCTCGATGCGATCCTTGATAGTCGGTGATTCGACCAGCAGGCCAAGAATGCCGCCTTTCGTCACATCAACACCAAAAGAAACCGCACCGCCATCTGCGTCGATCAGGTCATCCGTCGTGCCCAGGTACCGGCCCTCCGGCTGGCGCAGTAACTCAGCGATGGTTCCTTCGTTGCCATCGTATTCCAGGTAACCGTTATCCGACACGATGTTGAACGCACCGACACGAACGACTTCCATCTCTTCCTGCTGGCCATCGGCCCGAGTCACGAGGTGATTGAACCGTGTGACCTTGCCTGTCTCCACGACCTCCTGCTGCAGCATGCCCCAGAGGCGTTCGATATCTTCAATCGATGCGAGGCTACTCGCTCCTGCCATTTTGCTGCCGAGTTCAACGAGGAACGCCGAGCGATCCGGATACTCGATATTGGTCAGTGAAGCGTTGAATCGACCCTGCGCATCGCCGGACACCGTCTGCAGAACGCCGAACAGTTCTTTCAGGGCGCCGAGACGCTCATCGAGTGCCTGCCGCGCCGTGATGATGGACTGCTGGTTCTCTTCGAAACTCTGCTCAAGCTGCTGGCTGATGTTTTCTTCACGGGTTCGCGCGGCGCGAGCCTGGTTCAGCAATGACTGCTGCTGATTCTTGCTCTGCGCGAACGCAGCTTCACGTTTGCGATTCTCTTGAGAGTCGCGTGCCTGTCCTTGCTCGATCAGCTTCAGGAGCTCGCTCATGCTGGCGGCTTCTCCCTGGGCGTTTGCGGTAGTGGCTACGCCGAGACTCAGAAGTCCGGCAGCAATAATGAGTGTAAGACGTTTCATTTAATTAGCCTCCGCAGCAGGAACGGGAACGATAATAAGTTCCGGCGCAATTAACTGTTTCGCAACGCGCAAACCTTTGCGAACTTCGTTTCGCGCAGAGTCGGCTCGGGCCCATTCTCGCGCCTCGTTATCCCAGCGACCGGTAATCTTCGTGTCGTCGGACTGGAAGTAAAGACCGATCCGGCCGATGCGCAACATGTTGTACGAGCGTGTCGCATTTTCGAAATTCTCGATCGTCTGCGTGTAGTTCTCGATGGTGGTGCCATAATCGTTTTCGATCTGGTAGGCCTCCATCACCTTTCTGAACTTCTCGGCAACGCTGACATCCGAGCGCTCCATGATGCTCTTCAGATTCGCGATACGGTCGGTTCGTTCCTTCATGAGAAACGGAATATCCAGCTTAACCGACTGCTCGAGACCATCGATCATGCGTTCCATCAGCGGGAAGATCTGCCGGTTGATGACATCAACCTGGTCCATTGACAGCGAAATGTCCTCCAACACTGCCGCTTGCCCTTCTACCTGGGCGCGCATCAGGCGGTTGTAGACCTTCAGCCCGTCAATCTCCTTGTTGATGGCCCTGTATTGATCTTCGAGGGAACGAGTTCCTTCAACAATCTTGTTGATTCGCTCCTGCGACTGCTGGGCCAGGTTCAGCCGTCGTTGATCAGCCTGCAAAACCTGATCGACGGACTGGGCGAAAACGCTGCCGGAGAGCGCCATTACCATTGTTGCCAAAACTGCCACGGTAATGCGCCGACTGCTGCTTATGCACCGATTCATGAACGCTCCTTAAAGGTCTTATGTTGTTGTTAAGAGTTACGGAGAGGGATGCAACGTATCCGTTGAATACATGCACAAAAATAAACGGCAACACAGATTGTGTCCCCTATTGCGCACGCGGCCCTCTCCATTTCCGCCGCGTGGCGATGTTGTTTGTGTGGAACTTGACCTTCTCTCTTTTAGTTGTTGGCTTTCCAAGCATTTCCTGCCCGGCTTCCCCGCCACTTATAAGTTTTATATGAAAGACCCCCGTCTTTCGGAGGCAAGAATAACACATGCCTGCGAGATGACCAGCCCATCAACAACATAACGTCAAGACGTGATAGCACGTCTCGGATTTCTCAATTGGCGGAGCGACTTTGCGACCGGCAAAACAGCAGACGCTGCACGCGAATCGACATTACTAAAGAAAACACATTCTGCAACGATTCGCAGCCTAAGGTTCGCCGAGTGCCAAAAGGAAGTCAGCCTTTTAGATTATGCACTTAGCGCAGGTTGTTAATCGACATTCTTTAGTAACACTCGTAACCGATTAATCAACGGTTGACATCATTGCGACCTTACAACATGATTCGGCGCTATGACTGGCATTTTACAGTACGCACACAACGGTATTCGGCTTGCAGGCCGTCTCGAGCTGCTGCTTCTTGGGAGGCACAGCGGGTAGCGCGTATCCAGTCCACGGACACGAAGACCCCGCATCCATACAGGATTGTGGGGTTTTTTTTATGAAAATTGCATCAGGCTGAGGTACCAACATGCAAATGTATTCGGAAGCAGACGTCGACCATTCCTGTCTGGCAGATAGCCAGATCACCATTCTCGGTTACGGTAGCCAGGGACGCGCTCACGCGTTGAACCTGAAGGACAGTGGCTTCAATGTCGTCGTGGGCCTAAGAAGCAGTGGCGCGAGCTGGTCGAACGCCAAGGCGGATGGGCTAACGGTGATGGAACCGAACGAGGCGGTCAAAGGCGCCAAGATCGTCATGTTCCTGACACCGGACATGGTGCAGAAAGCGCTGTACGAATCGGTCGTCGACGACATCGAGCAAGGGGCCACGCTGATGTTTGCACACGGCTTTGCGGTCTACTACAAACAGGTACAGCCTCGCGGTGACCTGGACGTCTCACTGATCGCTCCGAAAGGTCCCGGCGGGCTTGTGCGGCGGCAATACGAAGAGGGCCACGGAGTCCCCTGCCTGGTCGCCATTCACCAGGATGCCAGCGGCAACGCACTGAAGATCGCGCTCGCTTATGCCGCCGGCATCGGCGGCGCCCGTGCTGGCGTAATAAAGACCACGTTCGCTGAAGAGACGGAAACCGACCTGTTCGGCGAGCAGGCGGTACTTTGTGGCGGCGCAACCGAACTGATCGTTGCAGGCTTCGAGACGCTGGTTGAAGCCGGCTACCAGCCGGAAGTGGCCTATTACGAAGTGATGCACGAATTGAAGCTGATCGTCGATCTGCTGCACGAGGGCGGGCTCAAGAAAATGCACAAGTTCATCAGCGACACGGCCGCCTGGGGCGACATGGTCAGCGGTCCCCGCGTAGTCGACAGTACGTCTCGTGCAGCCATGAAAGCCATTCTCAATGATATTCAGGATGGCACGTTTGCCAGGAACTGGGTTGCAGAGAACGAAAACGGGATGCCGGAGTTCAAGCGACTGATGCAGGCAGACCTCGATCACCCCATCGAGAAGGTCGGCGCGGACCTCCGTGGGCGGATGGACTGGCTGCAGGACTAACAGCGCGGGAAAAGCGCCGCGGGAAGAATGCCGGAATAAACGAAACGCAGAGGATTGAGCCGATGTCAGATTCACAGATTCGCATTTTCGACACCACGTTACGCGACGGGGAACAGGCCCCGGGGTGCAGCATGACGCTTAGTGAGAAGCTTCGAGTCGCAAAAGCGCTATCGGAACTGAATGTAGACATCATCGAGGCCGGCTTTCCGGCGGCCTCCCCGGGCGACTTCGAATCCGTCAAGGCGATCGCTGACAGCAACTTCGGTCCAGTCATCTGTGGCCTCGCCCGCTGCAATGCAGCGGACATAGAAAAGGTCTACGACGCAGTAAAGGGCGCTGACCGTCACCGTATTCACGTGTTCGTGGCGACCAGTGCGATTCACCGCGAGCACAAACTGAAGATGGCAAAGGAAGAAATCATCAAGAGTGCCGTCGGTGCAATAAAGATGGCCCGGGAGCTTGTCGACGATGTGGAATTCTCGCCGGAGGATGCGTCACGCACCGAACTGTCCTACCTGGCCGAGGTCGTGTCCGCGGCCATCGAGGCCGGCGCGACGACGATCAATATTCCCGATACGGTCGGCTATACGGTACCGGCCGAGTTCGACCACCTGTTCCGCTACCTGAAGGACCACGTGGACGGCATCGATGACGTTATCTTAAGCGTGCACTGCCACGACGATCTCGGCATGGCTGTGGCGAACAGCCTCGCCGCCGTTAATGCAGGGGCGCGGCAGATCGAATGCACCATCAACGGCATCGGTGAGCGGGCCGGAAACTGCAGCCTTGAAGAGGCCGTGATGGCGATCAAGACGCGCGCCGAATTCTTTGGCCTGGAAACAGGTATTGATACCACACGCCTCTACCCGACCTCGCGCCTGGTCTCGAACATCACCGGCATGCATACACCGCGCAACAAGGCGATCGTAGGCGAGAACGCCTTCGCGCACGAAGCCGGCATCCATCAGCATGGCATGCTGCAACACGCATCTACCTACGAAATCATGCGCCCTGAAGACGTCGGTCTGAGTTGCTCAAACCTGGTCCTGGGCAAACACAGTGGGCGTCACGCATTCCGGGATCGCGTTTCCGAGCTTGGATTCGAGCTTGACGAACTGGAGACAAACCGCGCTTTCAAAGCGTTCAAGAAACTCGCCGATCAGAAGAAAGACGTCTATGACGGCGATATCGAGGCGATCATCATGAATGCTGACGGTATGTCCTCCGGCCCGTGGGCGCTCGAATCGCTCGAGGTACAGACGCATACCGACCAGCCCGCTACTGCCGCGGTCATACTGGCAAACGAAGACGGCAGCCAGGCCACGGCAAGTTCTCACGGCGACGGTCCGGTTGCTGCGGCTTTTCTGGCACTCGAGAAAGCCACTGGTGTCGAACTCACGCTAAGAAATTTTGAGCTGCACAGCGCGTCGATCGGAGAGGACGCCCTCGGCGAGGTCACGGTCAGCGTGGAACACGAAGGTGAGAGCTACCGTGGCCGCGGCGCCAGCGTCGACATTGTTGAGGCCGGCTGCCGAGCGTGCCTGGAAGTCATGAATCGCATCCTGCGGCGTAAAGCGCGCGGACGCTCCGGGCGTGGCAAACCGAATCCGGAACAGGCGACCATCTAGAGGAAGGCAAATTGAGCCCTACTACACTGTTCGACAAGGTCTGGTCGGAACACATTGTTGTCCCCGAAACGCCGGATACGCCGGCGGTTTTGTACATCGACCTGCACATCATTCATGAGGTCACGACGCCGCAGGCTTTCACCGTGCTGCGCCAGAACGGCCTTCCGGTGCGACGACCCGACCTTACCCTGCCCACGATGGATCACTCGACGCCGACGACCCCGGTCGCGAGCTTCAGGGACCTTGCCGTAGTGGGTGAACAAGCCGCCAACCAGATTCGGCAGATGGAGATCAACTGCGAGGAATTTGGGCTGGACCTGATCGGCTTCGGCAACGACCATCGCGGCATCGTGCATGTCATCGGTCCCGAGCTTGGTGCGACGCAGCCCGGCAAGACGATCGTCTGCGGCGACAGCCATTCGAGCACGCACGGTGCGTTCGGCGCCCTCGCCTTCGGCATCGGCACGACCGAGGTCGGGCATGTTCTTGCCACACAATGCCTGTTGCAGCGCAAACCGAAAACCCTGGCCATTAACGTTGACGGCAAGCTGCCTGCCGGTACATCGGCAAAGGACCTCATCCTGACCGTAATCGGCAAGATTGGAGTGGGCGGCGGCACTGGTCACGTGATCGAGTACCGCGGTGACGCGATTCGCCAGCTCGACATGGAAAGCCGGATGACAGTTTGCAACATGTCGATCGAGGGCGGTGCCCGTGCCGGCATGATTGCGCCGGACGAGACCACTTTTGAATACCTGCACGGTCGCCCGAGGTCCCCGCAAGGAGCCGACTGGGAGACCGCGGTCGCTCGCTGGAAGACGCTACGCACGGACGAAGGCGCAAAGTTTGACAAGTCGGTAACGCTGGACGCCGCTGCGATGCAGCCGATGGTGACGTTCGGTACCAATCCGGGAATGGTTGTTGGCGTCAACGATCCTGTGCCGGATGGCGGTGGCGACGCGAGCTTCCGTAAGGCGCTCGAGTACATGCGTATTGACCCTGGCAAACCGATGACTGAGAACGACGTTGACGTGGTGTTTATCGGCAGCTGTACAAACGGCAGGCTTTCCGATATTCGGGAAGCTGCGCGAGTGCTAAAAGGTCAGAAAGTCGCCGACGGCGTGCGCATGCTGGTCGTGCCCGGTTCACAGCAGGTCAAAAAGGAAGCCGAGGCCGAAGGGCTCGACCAGATCATCATCAACGCAGGCGCAGAATGGCGCGAAGCCGGTTGCTCAATGTGTATCGGCATGAATGGCGATACGGTGCCAAGCGGCAAGCTGAGCGTCAGCACGAGCAATCGCAATTTCGAGGGCCGCCAGGGAATCGGCGCGCGCACCGTCCTGGCCAGCCCCGCGACAGCCGCAGCCTCCGCGGTACACGGCCGCGTAACGGATCCGAGGACATTTTCATGAGCGGCATCACACGCATTCGATCGCGAACCGTCGTGCTCCCAACCAGGGACATAGATACCGACCAGATAATCGCCGCACGATTCCTTACCACGACGTCCCGCGATGGGCTGGGCAAGAACCTGTTCTACGATCTGCGTTACGACAGCGATGGCAACGAACGCCCGGATTTCCCGCTCAACAAGGCCAGTGCTAAAGGCTGCGAAATCCTCGTGGCCGGTAATAACTTTGGCTGCGGCTCATCTCGTGAGCACGCGCCGTGGGCACTGCTCGACTTTGGATTCCGTGCCGTGATCTCGACCGAGATCGCCGACATTTTTCGCAACAACTCTTTGAAGAATGGCCTCGTTCCGGTTGTTGTCGATCAGGACACGCATCGATGGCTGCTCGACAACCCGGGCGCCGATGTCCAGATAGATGTGGAGAGCTCGACGCTAAGACTGCCGGAGGACAGGGTCAGCAGTTTCCCGATCGACGCGTTTGCCCGGCACTGCCTCGTCGAGGGTATCGACCAGCTGGGGTACCTGCGACAGCATCGAGATGCAATCGCGAAGTTCGAGGAGAGTCGCACATGGAAGCCCTGATCACGCTGCTGCCCGGAGATGGCATCGGCCCCGACGTCACGGTCGGCGCGCGGCGCGTGCTGCAAGCCGTAGCCGATAAGAACGGGCATCGCTTCGAGTTCCAGGAAGCGTTGATGGGCGGTATCGCGATCGATGAAACCGGCAATCCGTTGCCGGATGCGACGAGAGCGGCCTGTGAGGCGAGCGATGCTGTGCTGCTGGGTGCCGTGGGCGGCCCCAAATGGTCAGACCCCAACGCGCCGGTACGGCCGGAACAAGGCTTACTCGAGCTGCGCGCCCTGCTCGGCGTTTACGCCAATCTTCGCCCGGTGAAGATCTACCCGGAGTTGGCCTCGGTATCGCCTTTGAAAGCCGAGTTTCTCGAGGGCGTCGATCTGTTGGTGGTGCGCGAGCTGACCGGCGGCATCTATTTCGGTGAAAAAACTCGGGATGCCGACTCCGCGAGCGACCTGTGCGTTTATGAGCGCCATGAAATCGAGCGTATCGTGCGCGTTGCGGCCAGGCTGTCCGCAGGTCGGCGACAACCGCCTGTGCTCGGTCGACAAAGCCAATATTCTAGAAACCTCTCGTCTATGGCGGGAGGTTACCGACCGCATAATCGCCGAGGAATTTCCGGACATAGTGCTCGAGACGCTGCTGGTCGACGCCGCTGCCATGCACCTCTTGAGTCGCCCGGCTTCGTTCGACGTGATCGTCACCGAAAACATGTTTGGCGATATCCTGACCGATGAAGCCTCGATGCTTGCCGGCTCCATGGGAATGCTGCCGTCCGCATCTCTGGGCGATTCCAGGCGCGGCCTTTATGAGCCCATACACGGCTCGGCGCCCGACATCGCTGGTCGTGGCATCGCCAACCCCTGCGCAGCGATTGCCAGTGCAGCGACTGCTGCTGCGCCATAGCCTGGACCTGGAAGAAGAAGCCGCGGCCATCGAGGCTGCGATTGCTGCTGCAATTTCGGGCGGCAACAGGACCGCGGATATCGCCACAGAGAATGAACGCGCAATCTCGACCGATGAGATGACCGACGAGATTATTCGCTGCCTGAGCTGACTGCCTTGATAGTGGCGCGCGCCTTGTTGGCGTGGCGAAAGCGAATGATCTTTTCCCCAAGCGCCTCGGTTTCGATCAGGAAGCCGTCATGGCCATGCGCCGATTCCAGTATTTCGTAGCTGGCAGCCGGCAGGTGCTCCGCCAGCAGCTGCTGCTCCGCCGGCGGATACAGTGCATCCGTACTCACTGAAACGACAAGGGCCGGCTGCGAGATTGACGCCAGCACGTCGAGGTAGGCGCCCCGGTCCCGGGACAGATCGTGCGTGTGCATCGCGTGCGTCAGCGTTACGTAGGTATTCGCGTCGAAGCGCTCATTGATTTTTTCGCCCTGATATCGAAGGTACGACTGAACCTGGTACTCCTCGTCCTCGCTTTGATCGCGGCCAAACCGGCGATCAAAGCTCTCCCAGCTACGGTACGTGCAGATGGCCATCATGCGCGCCGCCGCCAGGCCATCCGACGGTGGCGCATCATCGCTGTAATACCCGTCTTTCCAGTTGGGGTCGGCCGCAATCGCCGCCCGCTGCGCCTCGCTCACGCCAATACACCAGGCGGAGTGACGGCCGCCGACGCCGATAGGCACGATGCTGTCCACGCAATCCGGGTAACTGATCGCCCACTCAAGCGCTTGCATACCGCCCAACGAGGGGCCCGTCACGAGTTCCAGGCGGGATACGCCGAGCTCATCGAGGAGCACGCGTTGCAGCTCGACCATGTCGCGTACGGAAATGCGCGGGAAGTCGGCGCGGTATCGCTGTGTAGAGCCCGGCTTAAGGCTGACCGGTCCGGTCGTGCCGTAGCAACTGCCAATTATGTTCGAGCAGATTATGAAATCGTTCTCCGGATCGAACGCCTTTGCGGGTCCTATGATGTTCGGCCACCAGGCATCGACATCGGCGGATCCCGTAAGGGCATGGCAAATCAGGATCGCGCCATCTGCCGCATTGGCTGGATCGCCCCAGGTCCGGTAGGCAATGTCCACGTCCCTGAGCTGCTCACCATTCTCGAGGGCAAACTCACCCTCAACACGCAGGAAACGCGTGTCCTTCGAAAGATGGGCCGTGAGACGTGCTGGAAGACTCATTGCGGTCAGGCGTAGGCCGCAGCAACGGGTTTCAATGTTGGTAGCGAACCGGCCGCCTCAAGGGCGCCCAGCAGGTCCGCCACGAGGTCCTCTGAAGCCTCGAGCCCTATCGAGAGACGCACCAGGTTTGGCCGGATACCCGCTATCGTCAACGCTGCATCATTGACCGGTGCATGCGTCATCGACCGCGGATGGCAGACGAGACTCTCCACACCACCCAGCGACTCGGCCAGCGAGAAGAACCTGAGGTGCTCGACAAAGGTCCGCACGGCGTCTTCCCCACCGTTGAGCTCGAAACTGATCATGCCGCCAAAGCCACGCTGCTGACGCCTGGCAATATCGTGTCCCGGATGGGTTTCAAGTCCGGGGTAATACACTTGCTCAACCTGGCTATGGCTATCCAGCAGATTGGCAATGAGGCTCGCACTTTCTTCGTGCTGACGAATTCGCGGATGCAAGGTTCGAATGCCGCGCAGCGTCATGAAGCTGTCGAACGGTGCACCGGTGATACCGATACAGTTGGCCCAGTAGGCAATTTCTTCGGCAAGCTCATCGGTCGCCGCGACAACACAGCCGCCGACAACGTCACTATGGCCGTTGATGTACTTGGTGGTGGAGTGAATAACCAGGTCGGCGCCGAACTCGATCGGGTTCTGCAGCGCCGGGGACAAGAACGTGTTGTCGACTGCGAACAATGCGCCGCAGCCCGATGCGATGTCGGCGATAGCGGCGATATCGACAATGCGTAGCAGCGGATTCGACGGGGTCTCGGTCAGAATAATGGCGGGACCGTCGGCGCAGGCGGCTCGCAGCCCTTCGAGGTCGGTCTGGTCAACAAAACGGACCTCGAACAGGCCTTTCTTCGACTGCTGCTCGAACAGCCGAAATGTGCCCCCGTAGCAATCATGTGGCGCAACGATTACATCACCGGGCTTCAGAAGCTGGGTCAGCAACGTCAGTGCCGCCATGCCCGACGAAGTCACCACGGCACCGGCACCGCCTTCCAGGTTCGCCAACGCGTCAGCAAGTGCGTCACGCGTCGGATTGCCGGAGCGTGTGTAGTCGTATTGGCGCTTCTCGCCAAACCCCTCGAACGCGAAATTTGAGGACAAGTGTAACGGTGGCACAACGGCACCGTGCTGTGTATCCGATTCGATAGACGCACGAACGGCTTGCGTTGCTTTGCTGGCTGGGGATGTCATTGTCGGTCTCCGCTAGTCGATTCCAATACTGTCTCATCGGAACCCTGCGAAGCCCGCAAGGGAGGGATGTTCTGCCCTTCAACCGGATTCTCCGGCGTGTTGCAGCAACCCTCATCTACCGATGCACAAGCTTTAAGCAAGGCATCGCAGGAGTTGGCACCTTTTCAGGATGGTTAGTCCTGAAGGTTGCCCCGGCGTCGTTGGGCCTATCCCTCGACCGGTCTCGATGAGTTTCAGCGAGTGTATGTGTAAGTTCGTCCGGCGGTCAAGGGATTCATGCCCGTTTTATTAGTCTCACAAGTAACCGTTTTTCCTGGCTTTATTGCGCCCGGCGTCGAAATTGGCCGGTGACCTCGAAACGGGCTTGCTATAACTGTCCTAATGTATTAGTGTACTAACACGTTAATACATTTGAGCATCATGAAGCCCAACCGTAACGAATCCGACCGGCAGCAGCAGCGTGCCGAAGATGCCTTGTTTGAGGCCATAATCAGCCTGCAGACCGCCGCTGAGTGCCGCAATTTCTTCAAAGATCTCTGCACGCCCGCGGAACTACAGGCCCTGGTCGATCGCTGGCAGGTTGTGGAGTATCTCGAACAGGATCTGCCCTACCGCAAGATTCACGACCTGACGGGCGTCAGTGTCACCACGATCGGTCGCGTCGCACGTTTCCTTTCCGACGGTTTCGGCGGCTACCGCACGGCCATAGAACGAACTCGCCAACCCGGCACCCACCACTGAGGACATTTCCATGGATACCCCCGAGCAGCGCATCAAGATTGCGGTGCAAAAGACCGGCCGTCTGACCGATCACTCCATCGATCTGCTGGAGCGTTGCGGTCTGAAGCTGACGAAGAGCAAGGACCAGCTCATCTGCTACGGCGAGAACATGCCGATCGATCTGTTGCTCGTGCGTGACGACGACATTCCCGGGCTCGTCAGCGAGGATGTGTGTGACCTCGGGATCGTCGGCCTGAATATCGTCGAGGAAAAGCGCGAGAATCTGAAGTCCGACGGCGGTGACGGGCTTTTCAAGCAAATCTACGAGCTGGACTTCGGTCACTGCCGGCTGGCACTGGCTGCGCCGGACGGGACGCTATATGACGGACCGAAATCCTTAGAAAATAAAAGAATTGCAACAAGTTATGTAGGTTTGTTAAATCGGTTTCTCAATGCAAACTCCATCAATGCCGAGACCGTCTACCTTTCCGGCGCTGTGGAGATAGCACCCAAGCTCGGCCGGGCGGATTTCATCTGTGACCTTGTCTCAACCGGCTCCACGCTCAAGGCCAACGGACTCTCGGAGGTTGACGTTCTACTCGACAGCGAGGCGGTCGTTATTCAAACGCTGGCACCGCTCGGGGACGCCAAGCAGGCGCTGGTCGATAAGATCCTGCAGCGCCTCGACGGGGTGCTGCAGGTGCGAGAGAGCAAGTACATCATGCTGCACGCGCCTCGCGACTCCTTGTCACAGATTCGTGACCTGCTGCCGGGTTCAGAGGCCCCGACGGTCATACCGCTGGATGGCCACGATGACAAAGTCGCCGTGCACGCTGTCTGCCGCGAAACGGTGTTCTGGGAAACCCTCGAGAACCTCAAGGCCGCCGGGGCCAGCTCCCTGCTCGTGCTGCCGGTAGAGAAGATGCTCGCCTGAGCCATGAGTATCGAATCAAAAGACTGGGCCGATCTGTCCGAAGGCGAGCGCGGCGCCCTGTTGGAGCGCCCTGCTATGTCGCAGGATGCCTCTATCCGGGCGAAGACAGCCGGGATTATTGCAGAGGTCCGCACGCGCGGCGACGCAGCACTCTCGGAGTTGACGCGGAAATACGACGGCGCAGAGCTCGCTGATTTCCGGGTGTCCGCCACGGAAGTCGAGGCTGCAGGTGGTGAGCTTGGCAATCATCAGCACGATGCCATCGATCTGGCCATTCGCAACGTGCGCGCATTCCACGAGGCTCAGCGTCCCTTACCAATTCGGGTTGAGACAATGCCGGGCGTGGTCTGCGAGCGAGTTAGCCATGCGCTGGATGCCGTCGGGCTTTACGTGCCCGCGGGCACCGCACCGCTGCCCTCCGCCGCCATCATGCTTGCTGTACCAGCAATTATCGCCGGCTGTCCGACGAAGGTGCTTTGTACGCCACCGAGGCCTGATGGGACGGCCGATCCTGCCGTGCTCGTCGCGGCAACCCGCGCCGGCATCACCGATATCTTCAAAGTCGGGGGTGCGCAGGCAATAGCCGCAATGGCGTATGGGACCGAGAGTATTCCCAAGGTCTGCAAAGTCTTTGGCCCTGGCAATGCCTACGTGACCAGTGCGAAAGCACAGGTGGGCGGCGATCCGGCCGGCGCAGCTATGGATATGCCTGCCGGCCCGTCCGAAGTCCTTGTCATTGCAGACGCGCAGGCTTCCGCGGAATTCGTGGCGTCCGACCTCTTGTCGCAGGCCGAGCATGGTGTTGACTCCCAGGTGGTGCTCGTCACGACCTCGTCGGAGCTGGCTACCGCCGTGGCTGAGGAAATCCAGCGGCAACTTGCCGAATTGTCACGCGCGGAGATCGCTGCAGAGGCACTCGACAATTCCCGGATCATCGTCGTGCCCGATCTCGACACAGCGGCGAAGGTTAGCAACCGCTATGCGCCAGAACACCTGATTCTGCAAGTGGAGCATCCACGCGACATGCTTCCTGCGCTGCGCAACGCGGGCTCGATATTTCTTGGGCAATGGACCCCGGAATCGGTTGGGGACTACTGCAGTGGCACTAATCACGTCTTGCCGACGTACGGCTTTGCTCAGACCTACAGCGGCCTGGGAGTCGACCAGTTCATGCGCCAGATGACAATACAGGAGCTGAGTCTGGAGGGTCTGGGCAACATTGGCGAAGCGGTGGTCAGCCTCGCCGGACTCGAAGGCCTGGATGCGCATGCCGCAGCGGTGACTCGCAGATTGAGGGCCGGGCCATGAGTATCGCGAACCTCGCAAGGCCAGAGATTCAGTCGCTGCATGCTTACGAAGCGGCTGAGCAGGTAGATAACACGATTCGTCTAAACGCCAACGAATCGCCGCTGATCAGCCCGAACAATCGATTCCGCCGACCACTCAATCGCTATCCGGAAGTTCGCCCACAGAAACTGCAGACGTCGCTGGCCAGGCGGTTCGGCTGCGCACGGGAAGCGCTGCTCGTGACGCGTGGCTCGAGCGAGGCCATCGACCTTCTCACCAGGACGTTTTGTCGGGCGGGTAAGGACAGCGTCGTGACTACTTCGCCGTCATTCTCCATGTATCGGCACTACGCCGAGGTGCAGGGTGCCAGGGTCATCGAAGTTGCAACGCTGTCCGAGGATGACTTCGCGATTGACGTCGACGCAGTGCTCGACGCCTGTGACGACAACTCGCGGCTGATTTTCATCTGCTCGCCAAACAATCCTACGGGAACGACGCTGCCGCGTGCCGAGCTGGAAAAACTGTTACGGGAACGCGGCGACCGATCGGCTGTAGTCGTGGATGAAGCCTATATCGAGTTTTGCGACTCGCCTTCCGTGATTGAACTCCTCGATCAGTTTCCAAACTTGCTGGTGCTGCGCACTCTTTCGAAAGCACTGGCTTTTGCCGGGGCACGGTGCGGCGTTGTCGTTGGTCCTGAGGCTGTTATTCGAATGCTCGGTGCCGTGCAGTCGCCCTACGCGCTCGCCACGCCCGTCGTGGAATGCGTTGAAGATGCACTGGAGGAAGAGCAGCTCGTGCTAGCTGAACGCGCGGTGGCCGAAATAATCAGGGAGCGGCAGCGTTTGATACATGCCATCGAAGGCTTCGCATTTGTGCGCAAGGTATGGCCGAGCGACGGCAATTTTTTTCTGATCGAGGTGGACGACCCGAACAAGATCCTGAATCGCTGTGAAGAGCACCATGTTCTGCTGCGGTACTTTGGCGGGCCGCTGGCCTCGTGCATACGGATCTCCGTCGGCAGCGCCGATGAAAATTCCCGGCTGTTGCGCGCACTTGATACGCTGAAGGAGTCCTGAAATGGGTGTGAAGGTCCTGTTCATCGATCGCGACGGCACCTTAATTGAGGAGCCGGACGATTTTCAGGTCGACGTGGTGGAGAAGATCCGGCTGGTCAATGGCGTTATCCCCGCGCTTCTGGAGCTGGGCCGGCATGGCTACCGTTTTGTCATGGTGAGTAACCAGGACGGGCTGGGCACGGACTCTTTCCCGCAGGCCCAATTCGACGCCTGCCACGAACATACGCTGGCATTGTTTACGAGCCAGGGAATAGTATTTGACGAGATCTTCATCTGCCCGCACCTGCCCGAGGAAAATTGTGAATGCCGTAAGCCGCGCACCGGGCTGCTCACGAAGTACCTGGCGGCCACTGATATCGGCCTCGCCGGTTCGGCCGTCATTGGTGACCGCGTAACGGACATGGAGTTGGCCGAGCGCATCGGCGTTCGCGGACTCCTGGTCAACACGGACGACGCCGACGCGATGAGCTGGCCCGCGATCGTCAAACTGCTGTGCCATTCCAGTCGGGTTGCGACGGTCGAGCGGAACACCAACGAAACAAAGATTCGCGCCAGCGTTAATCTCGATGCAAGCGACGCGATCAACGTGAGTACCGGCATCGGTTTCTACGACCACATGCTGGAACAGATTGCCAAACATGGCGGCTTCGGCCTCGAACTATCCTGCGCCGGCGACCTCCAGATTGATGAACATCACACGGTCGAGGACACGGCGATTTGCCTCGGTTCCGCACTCAGGCAAGCGCTAGGCAACAAGTTCGGTATCGGGCGGTACGGTTTCCTTCTGCCAATGGACGAAAGCGAGGCCAAGGTCGCACTCGACCTGTCCGGCAGGGCCGCCTTCCGATTTGAAGGGGAGTTTCCGCGAGACAACGTCGGCGAACTCTCTACCGAGATGGTCGAACACTTCTTCCGCTCGCTGAGTGAGTCACTGGGCGCCGCATTGCATATCGAAGTCCACGGCGAGAATACTCACCACATGATCGAAGCCTGCTTCAAGGCGGTTGGCCGGGCGTTGCGCCAGGCTACAAGTCGTGACGGAACCGAACTGCCCTCCACTAAAGGTACGTTGAGCTGAGCGCATGAGTACGATTGCCATCATCGACAGCGGCGGAGCCAATATTGCATCTCTGCTGTTTGCATTCGAGCGACTGGGCAGGAACGCGGAGCTGACCACAGATGCGGCCGTGATTCGCTCGGCGGATCGCGTCCTTTTGCCGGGCGTGGGCGCCGCGAAAGACGCCATGGATCGGCTTCGTGAGGCGCAGCTGGTCGATGTAATTCGTGGGTTGACGCAACCGGTTCTGGGTATCTGCCTCGGCATGCAGTTGTTGCTCGATGGTTCTGAGGAGGAGGATGTTGAATGCCTTGGCATCGTTCCTGGGACCGCCAAACTACTACCCTCCAATCCGCTCTGTCCTGTCCCGAATATGGGCTGGTGCGCGACGACGAAAACAGGCGAGCACCCGCTCCTTGATGAAATTCAGGATGGCGGCTACTTCTACTACCTGCACAGCTATGCATTGCCGGTGTCGCAATACACGCTCGCCACGGCCCGCCATGCCGAGCAATTCTCTGCAGTCATCGGCCACGATAATTTCGTCGCGTCGCAGTTTCACCCGGAGCGCTCGTCACAGGCCGGCGCCCGGCTGCTGCAGAACTTCATTGACGGTGCAACATGAAGATAATCCCGGCCATCGACTTGAAAGACGGTAAGTGCGTACGCCTTTTCAAAGGCGAATTCGACCAAACAACCGAATACAGCAACGACCCCGTCGCCGTGGCGCGACGGTTCTCCGCGCTGGATGTGCAGGACTTGCATATCGTCGACCTGGATGGGGCGCGCTCAGGTGAACAGGCGAACCGGGCGATCGTCTCCGCTATTGCCAGCGAAACAGGCCTGGATGTGCAATTGGGCGGTGGAATTCGCGATCGTGACGCTGTCGAGGGCTGGCTCAACCAGGGCGTCACACGATGCGTTATCGGCAGCATGGCAATTACCGAATCAGGCGTAGTGAGTGAATGGCTGCGTGAATTCGGTCCGGATCGGCTCGTGCTGGCGCTCGATGTTCGCTTGCAGGCAGACGCCACACCAATGCTGACGACTCATGGCTGGACCCGCGATTCGGGATTATCGCTGTGGGACTGCATCGATCATTATGAAGACGCCGGCATCAAACATGTCCTGTGCACAGATGTTAGTCGCGATGGTGCCATGGCCGGCCCGAATGTTGCGCTGTACGAAGAGACGCTTCGTCGCTACCCGCACCTGGCGCTGCAGGCATCGGGCGGCGTAAGGCATATCGGCGACCTCGAAGAACTCAGATCTCACGGTGTGCCTGCAGCCATCTCAGGCCGGGCATTGCTCGACGGAGAAATAACGACCACGGAGGTGGCGACATTCCGGCAAAGCGCATAATCCCGTGTCTCGATGTACGCGACGGCGTTGTCGTTAAGGGCGTGCAGTTCCGTAACCACCGTGTGGTTGGCGACATACTCGAACTGGCAGAGCGTTACTGCGTTGAAGGCGCCGATGAGCTCGTGTTTTATGACATCACGGCAAGCCCTGACGAACGCGGCGTAGATCGCAGCTGGGTAAGTCGTGTCGCGAGAGTCCTCGACATTCCGTTCTGCGTCGCCGGCGGAATTCGCAGCGTCGCCGATGCGGAAGACGTTCTTAACAAAGGCGCCGACAAGATCTCGATCAACTCACCTGCTCTCGCAAACCCTGGCCTGATATCGGAGCTGGCGACACGCTTCGGATCACAGTGCGTTGTCGTTGGCATTGACAGTCGTCAGGAGCACAGCAACTACTTCGTGTATCAATACACCGGCGATCCCGACAAGACCAGGCCCGCACAACGTATGACCGTTGACTGGGTTCGGGAAGTCCAGAAACGCGGCGCCGGAGAGATCGTTCTAAACTGTATGAATATGGACGGGGTTCGCAAAGGCTACGACATCGATCAACTCGCCACCGTGCGCGAGGGTTGCAATGTGCCATTAATCGCGTCCGGCGGTGCTGGTGCGAGGGAGCACTTCTTGCACGTATTCGAGCAGGCGAACGTTGACGGCGCGCTGGCCGCAAGCGTCTTTCACAGTGCAGAGATCCCGATCCCGGACCTAAAGGAATACCTGGCGAGAAGCCAGGTCGACATCAGACATTAAGGAAACACGGTGAGTACTGCAGACATCAGCTTTATCGGTGAGCTTGAGACTATTGTCCTGGCGCGCCTGAATAACCCAACAGAAAATAGCTACACGGCGAAACTCGCGGCTGCTGGTACCAAGCGTATTGCTCAGAAAGTTGGCGAGGAAGGCGTCGAACTGGCGCTCGCGGCAGTCTCGGGTAATCGTGAAGAAATCATCGACGAAGCTGCCGACCTGGTTTATCACCTGACGGTGTTGCTCGCCGAGCGCAACTTAAGCCTTGCCGACGTCGCTGCACGGCTCAAAACGCGCCATTCAGTGCAGGGATGACGACCTTAACCTGCCCGCCAGAAACGCTTCGCTGTCGTTGCATTCAGCGCAGAGAACATCGGTCAGCCGTATTTCTTAATCGACTATCCGCTTCTTCCAGCATCCATAACGCGCGCATAGAACGCGTCTGCGGTACCCGGAAAACCGTCATATGACGATCTCCTTGGCGACTTCACGTCGATTGTAATACGAACTCATCACGTGACCGTAAGCACCTGCGTTGGCGACGAGAATAATATCGCCCTCCGCCGTAGGCGGGAGCAAGCGATCACTGCCAAGGCGATCACCGGTTTCGCAGATGGGACCGACTACGGTTACCGTCTTACTCGGCGCCTCGTCAGCGCGCGTGAGATTCACAATTTCATGGTACGACCCATACAACGCGGGACGAATCAGAGAGTTCATACCGGTTCCCACGCCAATGTACTGCATGTCGCCCTTGCCCTTGGTCTGCGTAACCCTGGTCAGCAAAACGCCGGCCCTGGCGACGAGGAATCGGCCCGGCTCCAGCCACAAATCGTACTGTGGATAAGCGTCGCGAATCTCCGCCAGCGTCTCGTCGAGCCGGGCAAGGTCGAAGGACTTGTCGCCCGGCTTTTCAGGAATTCCGAGGCCACCGCCCAGGTCGATGGTCTTCACTTCCGGAAAATGCTCGGCAACCTGTACCAGTTCCGCCGCCACGGAACGCCAGTTTTCCGGATCGAGAATACCGCTGCCGCTGTGCGCGTGGATGCCGATCACTTTGGCCCCGGCCGCCTCGACCAGTCGAACCAGCTCATCCACTTCAAACCGCGGTACGCCGAACTTCGAATGCACGCCGGCGGTCTTCACGTGTTCATGATGACCGCGGCCCTGCCCTGGATCCACGCGAATGAAGAGCTCCCGACCGGCGAACAGTTCCGGCCAGGCCTGCAATGGATAGAGGTTGTCCAGCGTTAGCTGCAGGCCCTTTTGTAGCGCCCATTCGTACTCATCTCGCGGCGCGAAATTAGGCGTGAAGAGAATACGCGACAGGTCGAAGTCCGGAATGATCTTTTCGAGCCATTCGACCTCGCCCGGGGAAACACATTCGAAATCGACGCCAGCCGCGCCCAGGGCGCGAAGCAGGTCCGCGTTGAAATTTGCCTTGACCGCGTAAAGGATGCGATCGATGTTCGCAAGGTTGAGCAGGCTCCTGGCGGCATCCTCGACGCTTTCCCGATCGTATACGTACGCATTCAGTTCGCCGCTTGCAACATCGAGTAACTGATCGCGTTTGCGCATCCACCAGGTGTCAGCAGCCCGCGCCGTTGGCTCGTCACCCGCAAACAATCGTTCCCAACTGGGGCCGAAGACCGGTGACGTGCCTTTCTTGCGAATCACGGTCGCGTGCAACTTGCTGACCAGCCTCGGTCCCTGCTGCCGGTCAACGACGAAAGTCAGGTTCAGATCGTTCGCGGCCTGCGACATAAGGTGTATGCGTTCCTCTTCAAAGACCTCGAGCGCCGGCGCCAGTCGCGGGATGATCGTGCGAATCTTGCGGCCGACCAGGCTAACGGCCGAACAGTCTGAAATGATGCGCACCTGGCAGATAGTCTCGAGGTCGGCCACGAGCGACGCCTCGATGTCTTCGGGGAGCATGCCATCGCTGGTGTCGATCGACACCGTGACATTGGTCTCGGACGTCGAAATAAGGTCCACCGACACGCCGTGCTGGCCAAAAGCGGCGAATGCTTTCGCAAGAAAACCCGCCTCCTGCCACATACCCACCGTGTTCATTGAAATCAGAGTGAGTCCGTCCCGAATACAAATACCCTTGACCTGAGGTTCAACCTCTTCGGTCACGGACGCCACAACCGTACCGGCGATCTCCGGTGCCGGGGTGCTGCGGACGAATAACGGAATACTGTAGGCCCTCAACGGCGACAGGCACCGCGGGTGAAGCACGGAACTACCTGCTGACGCCAGCTCCTGGGCCTCGTCGTAGTGCAGCGCTACCAACAGCCGGGCCGACGGTACGACACGCGGATCAGCGGTGAACATGCCCGGCACATCGGTCCAGATTTCCAGGCGCCGCGCTGATAGCATCGCTGCGAAGTACGCGGCGGAGGTATCAGACCCGCCCCGCCCGAGCAGCACGGTCTCGCCGGCCGCGTTGCGCGCGATGAAACCCTGCGTAACAACGACCTTGCCCATAGCGCCAAGGCGGGATTGCAGCGCCTCATCCGGAGCAAAGTCACAGGTGGCCGCCAGGTAGGCATTGACCGGATTTCGACCGGTTCTCGATGTACTGCGCAGCAGCTCTCTCGCGTCGACCCACTGCACCGGAATTCCGGCGGTCTCGAGATACTCGGCACCGAGCTGTGTTGACATCAATTCGCCCAGCGCCATTATGCGCACGCGAACACGCACGCTGACCTCCCGCACGAGGCGCACGCCGGCAACCAGCTGCTCCAGCTGATGCAAAGTCTCGTCGAGAAGCGCGGGTCCATCGAGGCCCAGGTGTTCGGCCAGTTCGTAATGCTGCGCACGAACGTCCCCGAGCTGTGCTGACGGGTCGCCGGTGACGGCCAGTTGCAGGATTCCTTCCAGCGCGTTCGATACGCCTTTTAGCGCCGAGTGCACGATTACGGGCTTGAGACCGTCATCCAGGCGGTGTTTGATAAGTTCGGCAATCGTGGCCCAGTTTTCAGCCGTCGAAACGCTGCTGCCGCCGAATTTCATGACAACCCAGGGCGAATCGGCAATCGCCTGCGGCGCACCGAGCGCCGCGCTACCGTCAAATACGGCCTCAGAAATCGTACTCATGCCACCACTCTTTTCCAACCACCAAAAAAAAACCCGCTAGGAGCTTCCTGGCGGGTTCGCTGACAATGTCCGGACTTTATTAACTAGCCGATACAGTTGCCACTCGCACCCACGCACCTCTGGCGCGCCATGTATTTTATGTGTTTTTTCGTATCAAGCTTGTTGATACGTTGGCACTTTACGGGGGTGTCGTAAAAGTTCATCGCTGCAGTAGAGCGAACCCTGGCCCAAACGTCAAGCCGAGCACGCCTATTCGTCCCAGGCCGGCGGAATAGTCACCGCGCCCTCGGATGCCGAGGACACTTCATTTCGGTATTTTGCGAGTACGCCCCGCTTTACAGGTGACGCTGGCCGGCGCCATGCTGCCCTGCGCTGTGCCAGCTCCTCATCGCTGACCGCAACATTGATTTCCTTAGCCTCCGCATCGATCGTCAGCTTGTCGCCATCTTCGATAAGACCAATCGGCCCGCCGGCCGCGGCCTCGGGCGAGACATGGCCGACGACGAACCCGTGACTCCCGCCAGAGAACCGGCCATCCGTGATCAGCGCAACATCCGCACCTAACCCTTTGCCCATGATTGCGCCGGTCGGACTCAGCATCTCGCGCATGCCCGGCCCGCCTTGTGGTCCTTCATAACGGATGACCAGGACATCGCCGGTCGTTATCGTGTCGTCGAGGATGGCCTGCAATGCCGCCTCCTCGGAGTGAAACACCCGAGCCTTGCCCTCGAAGCGGAGCCCTTCCTTGCCGGTAATTTTTGCGACTGCGCCCTCGGGTGCAACGTTGCCGTAAAGGATCGAGAGATGGCTGTCTGCCTTGATGGGATTATCGAAGTCACGGATGATTTGCTGACCTTCCGGATAGTCTTCGACATCGGCCAGGTTTTCTTTCAGCGTCTTGCCGGTAACCGTCATGCAATCACCGTGTAACAGACCTGCTTCCAGCATGCGTTTCATCAGCGGCTGAATCCCACCGATCTCGATGAGCTCGGACATCAGGTACTTGCCACTTGGTTTTACGTCTGCCAGGACCGGCACACGGGCGCCAATGCGAGTGAAATCATCCAGCGTCAGAGACACCTCCGCCTCGCGGGCCATTGCCAGCAGATGCAGCACGGCATTCGTCGAACCCGCCAATGCAATCACGACTGAAATCGCGTTTTCGAAAGCCTCACGCGTCATGATGTCGCGCGGCTTGATGTCATTCTCGATAAGTTTCATGACCGCCTGCCCGGCACGGCGACAATCATCCAGTTTGTTTTCGGAAACGGCTTCCTGCGCGGAGCTGTTTGCCAGGCTCATCCCCATTGCCTCAATCGCCGAGGCCATCGTATTCGCGGTGTACATACCGCCGCATGCGCCGGGACCTGGAATGGCAGTTCTCTCCACTTCCAGCAGCTCTTCGTCGGAGATAAGGCCGCCCGATCGTGCGCCGACTGCCTCGAATACCGACACAATGTCGCGACGCTTGGCACCTGGCTTGATCGTGCCACCGTAGACAAACACAGCGGGTCTGTTTAGTCGCGCGATTGCCATCACACAGCCCGGCATGTTCTTGTCGCAGCCGCCGATCGCGACGACGCCGTCGAAGCCTTCTGCACCGACAACCGCCTCAATCGAGTCCGCGATTATCTCTCGCGAAACCAGCGAGTAACGCATGCCAGGCGTGCCCATGGAGATGCCGTCCGAGACGCTGATGGTGTTAAAGATAACGCCCTTGCCGCCCGCGTCGCTGGCCGCCTTCGCGGCTTCGTCGGCAAGCCCGCCAATGTGCATATTGCAGGGTGTAACCATACTCCAGGTCGACGCAATGCCAATCTGGGGACGACTGAAGTCGTCTTCCGAGAAACCGACCGCACGCAGCATCGCTCGGCTGGGTGCCTGTTCAACCCCATCGACGACGATACGCGAGTAACGACGCAGGTCCTTCTCACTCATCTGACTGGTTTGCTCCGCTCTTGTTGGGCTAAAGGCCCGAAGGGGCCGGAGCGGAAGTCTAGCAGCTAATCAGGGGTTTTGCGGCTCATCGTCCCGGATCACGACGACGATGCGCTGATACACATCCTCGGCTCCAAGCTGCCCGGTATTTACCATTTCAATCACAAATGCTTCATCGCCCTCGACCAGCGAATCCTGCACCAGCGGGATCAACAATCTCGCCGAGCGTTGGCCGGGACCAAAGGTAATGGTGTTGTCGCCGGGGGCAAAGTAGTCCTCGCTCTCCGTCGCCGTAATGTCGCTGACCGTGTAGTTGACGACAGCGCGGGAATCATCCGGGTTAAAACGAACGAGGTCGATCTGCACCGCCGGATCCGTCTCCCGGATTGATGTCTGGCTCGTAGCAAACGCGATCGTATTGACCGGTAACCGGGATTCGAAAGCGCGCTGGTCGTCGTCTTCAAGCGTTACGTAGATGACCGCAAGCCCGGACGCCGCCGTGTCAAGTTCGCGCAGCCGTAGCGTCGATAGCTGATCGGCTTCCCGCAAAGGATCCGAAGCCATGCTCAAGACGACGCGGCTGCGTTCCTGGCCAGCCGGAAAACGCACGATGCCCTCATTAGAGAGTGCGTATTGTCGCGCCGCCCAGGGTGAACGATTGCCGCTAAAGCCGACTTCATCGAGCTTCAGGGCCAACGGCAGGCTGAGCGCTCCGCCGCGAACGAAATCGATGCTGACGGAGCCGCTGTCTTCGCGGAGTCGTATCTTGAAGGTCGTCTTGCTCGATGTCCCCATACGGAACGGCACCTCGAGATCCGCCGGTGGCAAGGTCGAGAAGTCGACCAGTGGTTCACGTACCGGCTCCGGTTCGATGACCTCTGCCGGCTCGCCGTTCGTGGGCATCAGCGTGTCATCCACAGGGCTCTCTACTGTGACCGCCGGTTCGTCCGCCGGCAGCTCTGGCGCCGGCTCGTCAAGGATCACCGCCTGGTCGCCCTGGCTGCGCAGCCCACTCAGCCACGGATCCAGATATCCGAGCTGGTAAAGGGCTCCACCTGCCACAACCAGCAGCACGACAATCGCGACAGGCCACTTACTGGCCCCGCCGCTCTCTTCAACAACAAAGCGTTCCTCTGGTTCCAGCGTAATCGCGTCATCGCCCTTTTCTTCCAGGGCCTCGAGAAAATCTTCCACACTCGCAAAACGTGTGACGCGCGCGTAGGACAGCGCTTTCTTCAAGGCACTCCACTGGGCATCACTTAGCCCCTGCGGGCGTTGTGGCTTCATCCCTTCCTGTGACGCCTCCGCCGCGTTGCGGGGTCCGAAGACACGGTGCCCTGCCACGAGTCGATACAGCAGGCAGCCAAGCGAGAAGACATCATCGGAGGCGACCGGTTCGTCGCCAGTCAGCACCTGCATGCTCGAGTACGCAGGCGTCAGAGCTCCCAGCACACCGGGGTCGAAGTCGGATCCCAGCCTGCTTTTGAATGACGCGCGCGACGCCGAAGTCAAACAGCTTGGCGTCGCCGTTGGGCATGATCATGATGTTGCCGGGCTTCACATCGGCATGCACGATGCCGCAGCGGTGCGCGTATCCCAGTGCATCGCCGATCTGCCCAACGATACGTAACGCCGCATCGTAGTCGATAGTGCTGGCGTCGGCGGAGTCCAGAATATTGGCAAGCGTACGGCCTTGCAGCCATTCCATCACAAGAAAATTGAGATCATCATCGCGGTCGAAGTCGATGAATCGAACGATGTTCGGATGCAGCAGGCAGCGGCCTTTCGTCGCCTCTTGCTGTAAGGCCCTCAGCGCCTGTGCGTTCTTTGCGAGTTGCGGCGACAGCACCTTGATTGCCACCCATGGCTCGTCCGCCTCGGCCTCGGACAGGCGACGATCGAGTGCCTTGTAGACCACCCCCATGCTGCCCCCGGAGACCTTCTCCTGAAGCAAGAAGCGATCCCGGAGCAATGACCCTACCTGCACACGGGCCTCCGCAGATGCGGCAGGTGCCATGTCGTTCTGCAATACCGCTGTGGAACTGAAAGTGTCATCCACGTCTATCTCGCCAGCGGCCTCCTGAATGGATGGGCTCATTGGCACCACCTCCGGAGCCTTATCCAACGGAGCCGGGGGGCTCGAATCTGGCTCTTCGATGACAAATCGATCCAACATCGACTTCACAAGCTGGAAGGTTTCCTGGCGCAAGGCCCCGGCCTCGTAACGCTCCTGCAGGACCTTTCGAATATCTGCCTCGCTGCCATCATTGGATGCCAGCAACTGGCCGATCCCGCTCTGCACGTCTGCAAGCAATTCAACGTCGTCGGTTGAGGCCGCCAACTGATCTTCAAGGTTGGCGAGCCTGTCACCGAGTGCGTCCAGGTTCTTGTCGGTTTCTGCTGTCATAATTAGTTGATCAGTTTACGCGCCGGGCCATGCCTGGAAACGGAACTGGTCGTCAAATTACCTTTCCCGGATTGAGAATATTCATGGGATCCAGGGTCTTTTTCAGGGCTTGCATGAGGCGCATCTCGGCGCCACCACGGTACTTCGCCAGGTAGCCCTTCTTGGCCTGTCCGACACCGTGTTCGGCGCTAAAGCTGCCGCCGAGCTTGTCGACGAGATCGTAAATCGCGGCTGTGATGCGCTGACCAGCTTCTTGCCATTCTTCCGCCGTTAGTTCCTGTGACAAACTGACGTTGTAGTGCAGGTTGCCGTCACCAACATGGCCAAAGGCCAGCAGTATTGCCTCAGGCATCAGGCTGGCGATCAGCGTCTCGCCACGAGCGAGGAACTCCTGCATCTTCCCGATCGGCACCGAAATATCGTGCTTGAGCGCCTTGCCTTCCTGGCGCTCCGCTTCCGCAATGGAATGGCGCAGCCGCCACAAGCGCTGCGCTTCCGCGCTGTTCTTCGCGATCACCGCGTCAAGCCATAAAGACCCGTCGGCCAATTCTGCCAGGGCATCCTCGAGTTCGGCCGGGTTGCCCTGTGTTGCTGCTTCAATCAGCACGTACCATTCGTAGGCATCATCGAATGGCAGCTTTGAATCGGGTATGTGTTTCTCGACCAGCTCGAAAACTCGCCCGGACACCAGCTCGAAGGCCTCGATTCTGTCCGCCAGTGTACGGCGAAGTTCGGCCAGCAAGCGCACAGCATCGCCGCTGTCGCGAATCGCAACGAGTGCCGTAGAAGTCTCTCCGGGATCCGGAAACAGCTGCAATGACGCGGCCGTAATGATGCCGAGGGTCCCCTCGCTGCCGATGAACAGCTGCTTCAGGTCGTAGCCAGCTGTGTCCTTGCGCAGGGACCGCATGCTGTTCAGAACCGAGCCGTCTGCCAGCACAACCTCGAGCCCGAGAACCAGCGCCCTTGCCGTTCCATAGCGAATGACATTCACACCACCGGCGTTGGTCGCAAGGTTGCCCCCGATCTGGCAACTACCCTCCGCGCCCAGGCTCAACGGGAAAATGCGCTCGACGGCCGCGGCAGCTTCCTGGATATTCGCCAGCACGCAGCCAGCCTCGACGTCCATCGAAAAGTTTTCAGGATCCACGTCTCGAATACGATTCATGCGAGCCAGCGACAACAACACTTGCTCGCCGGACTCATCCGGTACGGCGCCTCCGCACAGACCCGTGTTGCCGCCCTGAGGCACGATCGCGACGCCGGCGGTCGCACACGCCTTTACGATCTGCGATACCTCCTCGGTACTCGCTGGCGCGACCAGGATAGCCGTCTTGCCCGTGAAAGCGCCGCGCCAGTCGGTCAGGTGCGGCTCAAGATCCCCGGCCTCACTTTTCCACCCGGACGGACCAACGATGTCCTTAAGCTGTTCAAGGAGCGTCATCGAAAATTGCCTGTTCTTCGAACGTTGCCCAGTCAATATTGCTGCCGCACATCACCAACACAATTCGCTTGCCAACCAATTCCTCGCGCAGCGGACCCAGCAAGGCTGCCGTACTTGCCGCACAGGCTGGCTCGACGGCAATCTTCATTTCGCGAAACAGGAACCCCATTGCTTGGCGCAGCTGCATGTCGTCGACCATCGCGAGACGATCGACGTGCATTTGGCAAAGCCCGAAAGAGTACGGCAACGCGAACGGTGCGCCGAGACTGTCCGCAATGGTGCGCACCGCGTCGATCTGTACCGGTGCTCCGTTCGCGAGGCTGCGATGCATCGTATCGGCGCCATCAGGCTCAACGCCAATAACCTCGCACGCCGGACGCAAGCGTTTTACTGCATTGGCAATACCAGCGATCAAGCCTCCACCGCCGACGGGAACAATGATGGCATCGAAATCCTCACACTGCTCGCAAATCTCGAGACCGACGGTTCCGGTGCCCGTTGCTACAGCCGGCCCCTCAAACGGATGCACGAAATAGCGCCCCTCATCGCTCTGGATACGCTCCGCCATGTCGAATGCCTGGTGCACATCGTCGGCGAGAACCACCTCAGCCCCATACGAACGACAAGCCGCCACACGAGACGGGTTGGCCGCCCGCAGCATGACTACCTTTGCCGTTGTTCCGAGCGCCTGCGCGGCAAATGCCGTGGCAATGGCATGATTGCCGGCGCTGACCGCAGTAACGCCGGCCGCCAGTTGCTCGGGGCTCAGACCATACAAGGTGGCAAGCGCGCCCCGCGCTTTGAACGTTCCGGTGCGCTGCAGGAACTCAAGTTTCGCGAACACCTGCGTTCCCGAGCCGAGTGCTTCTTCGATCGCTGCACAGCGAACGACGGGGGTCGATGCAATTTGTCCCTGGAGTCGGTCACGTAAGGCGCCAACGTCCGCAATATCTGGTCCGGCTGCGGTCATACTTATGTCAAATCACTGGAAACGCGTTGAAGAGTAATGTCTGTAATATAAAATAGATACGGCAACTTTCTGATAATACTTGCGCTGTATACCAGAGTTGATTACGTTGGTCAGGGCGAACTGTGTCAGAGAATACCGGTTCGAGAAAGTCGCTGCGGGCAAAGTCATGGAATTAGAGAAGCTGTCGCCACCAGGGGTTCGACGAATAGCCGACTATTCGCCGTACCTCGATCAGTTGGCAGGACTGGCCCAGCAGATGGGTCTTCGACAACGCAGCAACCTCATTGACCTCGAAAAGTGCCTGCACAGCCACTGGGCGTTGGGCCAAAACAACATCCTTAGCTGGTCGCCAGTCGATGACGGCGTTTACATCCTCGTGGTACCGCACTATGCCGTGGCGGAGTACACGTCACCACAACCCAATGGCCTGCCCCCGCGCCTCTCGCCCCGCTTCATTACCGAGCTTATTTCCGGTGAGCGCCGGCTCTCGGTTACGCAGATGCAAAAAGTCGCGCGCCTGCTGGCCGTCGAACCGATTCACCTGTCCCTTCGACAACCGCTGACAGGCAACAGCGTCGAAACGCATATCATCGAAAAGATGATTCAGCGCTATGGCATCAACTACGTTGCCAGCCGCGCCGTCACGCTGTTCGATATCGTCGGTTTCAGCCTGTTGACGCCGTTTGAGCAGATGACGCAGCTGAACAGCCTGTCGTATTCGTTGAATTCGGCCCACGCGAAGATGCTGGAGCAGGACGTCAATCTCAATTTCGCACGATCTTCCAGTGGCGACGGTTTTTACATCTGGAACCGGGATGACGGGCTCGAGGCCAGCGTCAACCTTTACCACCTGATGCATATCGTGCTGGCCGACAACGCGATCGCCCGCAGCAAATCTCGATCGAAGGCCGTGCCGCGACTCCGAGCCTGTTTTCACGTCGGCAGTTGCTATGAGTTCCACCAGGCCGAGGGCCTGAACCCAACCATGCACGACTTCATTGTTGGCGACGTAACCATCGAACTCGCACGCATGATCGATGGTGCACTGCCGGGGCAAATTCTCGTCGGCGACTTCATGGCGGATATCGAGAAGGGTGACGAAAACGAAAGGAACTATATCGATCCCAATATTGATGCTGTGACATTCCTGCGGAGAGCACAAGGTAACCTCTCGCAGCTAAGCGGGATGGAGCTGTCCGGTGAGCGAGTCACTGCGATAAAGTGCTACCTAACCGGTGAGAATATCGGCGACGGCCAATTCAACATTCGTCGTCTTACGATCAAGGACAAGCACGGATTGTCGCGCGTTGCTTTCAATGCCAAGGTGAATATCTACCGCGAAACCGCGAAACCGATCCTGCTCGGCATCCAGGACAAGAAACTCCCAACGGTTTCGGCGATCTAGAGAACCAACGAGGCTTTTGCATGCAGAGACAGTTTTCGGACTGGGGCGGCAATATCGCCGCATTCCTCCTGGTCGTCATAGTCAATGTGCTATCAAACGCGCTGCCGATAAACGACCAGTCTATGAGCGAGATCTCCGCGAGGTACCCATCGCTCTTCACGCCCGCCGGGTTTACGTTTTCCATCTGGGGCGTCATTTACCTGACTTTGCTCGTTTTCATAATCTACCAGGCACTCCCGGCGCAGCGTAACAGCCTGGCAATTGCCCGTATTAGCCGGCTCTTTCAGATTAACTGTGCCGCCAATGCCGCCTGGCTGCTTGCCTGGCACTACGATTTGCTCAACTTTTCGTTGATCCTCATGCTGGTTATGCTCGGAACACTGGTATTGACCTACCGGGCGTTGATCGCGGAACTGGACAGCGCCTCAATCGGGCAACACCTGGCCCTGCACCTTCCGTTCAGCCTTTACACGGGCTGGATAACGCTCGCGACAATCGCGAATTTTAGTGCGGTGCAGACCGGCAACGGGTGGGATGACATTGGCCTGACGGCCATCAACTGGACATTGCTGAAGATCGCGATCGCCGGCGCCATCGGCGCGACCGTCGTTCTACGCTATCGTGATCCGGTATTCGTACTGGTCGTAGCGTGGGCGGCTTACGGTATTTCCGTAATGCAATCGGCCACTCCCGCAGTGTCCGGGGCTGCAACGAGTCTGGCATTATTGTCACTATTGCTTGCGGCACGCGAAGGTGTGTCCAGGCTTTTCGTTCTCAGGAATAAATAGGGAGAAGCCGATGGCAAACGAGGGCTATCACGAACCAATTGAGGAGCTCAGTCCTGAAACTCGGGACATGCATCGTGCAATCACGTCATTGATGGAAGAACTCGAAGCGGTGGACTGGTACAACCAGCGAGTGGATGCGTGCCAGGACGAAGAGCTCAAAGGCATCCTCGCCCATAACCGCGACGAAGAAAAAGAACATGCCGCAATGGTCCTCGAGTGGATACGCCGCCAGGACCCAACCTTCGACAAGGAGCTCAAGGACTTCCTCTTCACCGAAAAGCCGTTAACTCACGACTAACGAATAGATGGGGACGGCCTATCGGGGGCCTGTCAATCAGGAAACGAGGACCCGTCGTTTTGTCTCCCTGACTTCGCTCCGGACTGTTTATATCGTGCAGGGTTTCTTTCTACGCCGCGGTAAGCCGTCAATTCCGGGAATTGCTCAATGGCTGCTTTCCCCGATAGCGGTCGTTCATATGTCAGCTATGGGGAAGACGCGACCGTCGGCAAAG
>CAWJBO010000001.1:0-103579 GCA_963841145.1 uncultured Gammaproteobacteria bacterium | reverse complement strand
TGTGCCGCGCTGTCGGCAAAGTCGCTGAGCTTGACGAAAAGCTCAAGCAGAACCCCCTGAGTGGACGGATCGGTGTCGCTCACACACGTTGGGCGACTCACGGCGGTGTGACCGAAGCTAACGCCCATCCTCACTTGTCGGGCGGCCGCGTCGCTGTCATCCACAACGGCATCATTGAGAACTTCCAGCCGATCAAAGACGAGATGCTGGCCGAAGGTTATGTATTCGATTCTGAAACGGATACAGAAGTCGCCGCACATTTGGTGCATCACTACCTGAAAGAAGGGCTCGATCTTGTTGAGGCAGTTGGTAAGGCCGTCGAGCGATTCAAAGGTGCCTACGCGCTGCTGGTCGTCGACGCTGAAGATCCTGACCGAATCGTCGTATCCCGCATTGCGAGCCCGCTCGTCATTGGTCTCGGCGATGGAGAGAACTTTGTAGCCAGTGGTGTGCCCGCGTTGCTACCCGTGACACAGCGCTTCATTTACCTGGAGCAGGGCGACCTCGCAGAGATTCGTCGCGACGGTGTGCGTATCGTCGACTCCGAAGGCAATGAGGTAGAGCGCGAGGTCCACGAAACAGAATGGAACAGCGCGTCTGCAGAAAAGGCGCCGTACGCCCACTTCATGCTGAAAGAAATCTTTGATCAGCCAAGTGCATTGGCGGATACGCTGTATGGGCGTGTTTCAAATCAACGCGTGATTCCCGAGTCGCTCGGGCCCAAAGCGAAAGAGCTGCTCGACAAGGTTGAGAATATTCACATAGTAGCTTGCGGTACCAGTTACAACGCCGGCTGCGTCGGTAAGTACTGGATCGAGGCAATAGCGGGTGTGCCGACCCACGTCGAGATTGCGAGCGAGTATCGCTACCGCCACGTATTCGTGCCAAAGAACACGCTGTTTGTCACCTTGTCTCAATCGGGAGAAACGGCAGATACCCTGGAAGCACTTCGGATGGCGAAAGAGCTGGGCTACCTGGGTACGTTGACGATCTGTAACAGTGCACACAGTTCGATGGTGCGTGAATCGGACCTCGTCATGATGACGCAGGCGGGGCCGGAAATCGGTGTTGCGAGCACGAAGGCATTTACCACGCAGTTGCTGTCAATTCTGCTGGTGACGCTGATGATGGCAAAGCACCGCGGCATGGATGAAGAGCGCGAAAGAGAATTCGTTGCGACGCTAACGCACGCCGCCGCGGCATCGGACCTGACCCTGAAAATGAGTGACCAGCTGAAAGTGCTGGCAGAGGATTTCGCAGACAAACAACATACGTTGTTTCTTGGTCGCGGCCCAATGTGGCCTATCGCGATGGAAGGCGCGCTAAAGCTCAAGGAAATTTCCTACATCCATGCCGAGGCGTATGCGGCGGGTGAACTGAAGCACGGGCCATTGGCATTGATCGATGATGAAATGCCTGTCGTCGTTGTCGCACCTAACAACGAGTTGCTCGATAAGTTGAAGTCAAACATGCAGGTCGTACGTGCACGGGGCGGCCAGCTAATCGTATTCGCTGATGCCGACACGGGTATCGAAAGCGAAGAGGGCATGAAGGTCATCAAGATGCCACACGCGGACCGACTGATAGCGCCTATCGTTTACACGATACCGCTGCAGCTGCTCGCGTATCACGTCGCCGTACTTCGGGGTACAGACGTCGACCAGCCGAGGAACCTGGCGAAGTCGGTGACCGTGGAGTAAGAGCCGCTGCCCTCAGCCGTTGCTGTCTGTCGGTAGTTAAGTCCGTCCGTCCGCTGACGCGGGCTCTTCGCAACGGGTATTGTCGCACCAACTCTCCGGGCGCCGGGACTTGTGAGTTCGCATTTCACTAGCTCTTTTGCGTTCGACGTTGCAGCGTGCGCTCGCGCCCTTTGCGCTGCCGAACGACGTGCGCAACGCCACTTAGCAGCAGCCAGCCCGTAAATGCATTCCGCATTTCAGGTGACCCCGTAACCTTTATTCGGCCGGACTTCACCTCCTGTTCCAACGAACGAAAGCCTCGCCACGAATCTATGAAGCGACGCAGGTCGGATGCCACGCAAACATCCGGTTCGTACCCTGGGTGCTTTAGACACACATCGACCTTGCTCTCGTTGACGACGATCCAGTAGAAGCGGTCGATTTGACGCACGTCGGTGAACTCAAATTGAATCGTTGTTCTGCCGGATGGCATTGCCTCGAGGTTCATACGCAAATGCACGCTCCAGATTAGATGCCGTGGATCGAGGTCCTCCACTTCAAGATCGCGCGCCCAGCGCTGCCCCCACTGGGCCATACTCTTGATTATCGGCACGAAGTCTTCACCCGAATCAGTGAGTTGATACTCGATCGCGCCACCGTCAACGCTCTTTTGTTTGCTGATGACTCGCGACTCTTCCAACGATCGGAGGCGCTGCGTGAGCGTTGACGCCGAGATTCGTGGCAATGCACGCTGCAACTCATTAAATCGACGGCTGCCATCGCATAAAGCAAAAATAATGAGGTTCGTCCATCGCTCGCCAAGGATTTCGGTTGCGAGGGACAAAGGGCAATACTGTCCGTACATACTTTTCATGATTCGATACTCGTACGAACCTCATTGAGGTTCAACTTCGAAAATACTAGTGGATTCTGGTCTCCTGCGACATGACTATTGATGAAACCTAATGGGAGCAACATCATGGATAGACGCAAATTCTGCAATGCAACGCTTGCAGCTGCCGTTGCCGCAACATTACCGGGTTGTGGCTCTAAGTCGAAAACTGACTTTGGTAGTCTGATCTCCGCCGTTTCGAGCACAGGTGAAGAGCTTTCAATCGAGTCCGCCGCGGTCGCTGAACTAGCCGGGAGTCTTGACGGCCGGGTGTTCCTGCAAGCCGACGAAGGCTACGTTGCGGCGAAAAAAATCTGGAACGGTATGTTCGATAGCAAGCAGCCCGCGATGGTCGTTCAATGCTTGTCGACGGGCGATGTTGTTAACGCCGTCAATTTCGGGCGCGAACGCAATCTGCTGCTATCCGTCAAGTGCGGCGGCCACAGCTTCCCGGGCAAATCAACATCGGATGGCGGCATGATGATCGATCTCTCGCGAATGAACTCGGTTGACGTCGATCCCCAGGCGATGAGTATGCGCGCTGATGGTGGCTCGTTGCTCGGCCATCTGGACGTTGCGTCAACTGCGCACAACCTGATGACCACGACCGGTATTGTCTCGCACACGGGTACCGGTGGGTTTACGTTGGGCGGTGGTGTTGGTCGCACCGATCGCAAGATGGGCCTTGCTGTCGACAACCTGCTCGCTGCGACCATCGTGACGGCTAGCGGCGATGTCGTTCGTGCCAGTGAAGACGAGAACAGCGATCTTTTTTGGGGGCTACGCGGCGGCGGCGGCAATTTCGGCATTGCCACCGAATTCGTCTACCGGCTGCACCCGTTCAACCCGATGGTATACGGCGGCGACCTGACCTACGCAGTCGACAAAGACTTTCTTGAGTTCTATGCGGAGCTGCACGAAACACTGCCCGTTGAGGCGAACATCGAGCCACAGTTGGCTCCGGGTGCGGGCGAAAATGGTGAGACCCTGGCGATCGTCGGTGTCACGTGGTGCGGAGATCACGCCGCGGGCGAGAAAGCGCTCGCCCCGATGCTGGCGTTTCCTGGCCTCAAGAGTGGCACATTGGCACCTTTTGCGTATCACGATATACAGACCGGCGCTGACGGCTATCTCGGCCACGGCAAGCAGTACTACCTGAAGTCTGGCTTTCTCAATGAACTCACGCCGGGTGCCATCGATGTCATCGTCGAATACGCGAACCGTGGTGCGGTTAGCTCATGGTTTCAGCACATGGGCGGCGTCACGGCGACAGTCGCTCCCGACGCGACGGCTTTCACGCATCGCGGCGCCGCGTTTAACTTCGGGGTGATGTATGTCGGCGACGATCCGGCCGAAAACGAGACCAAAATCGCAGCCGTTCGTGAATACTTCAAAGAGATGGAACCGCACATGGCGGGCTTCTACAACAATCTCAATGAGGAATCCGAACAAAAAACCTGGGGAAACTACGGTTCGAACTACCCGCGACTCGTGAAGCTAAAAGACAAATACGATCCGGGCAACTTGTTCAGGCTTAACGCAAATATCAAGCCGAGTTAGTCGCTTCAAATAATCGGGAATAGCGGGAATAGGGGTCGAACCGATGCTGATCTTCCCAGCGCGCGCGTCACCGGCTTCGGTGATGTGCCGGCCGAGGCGGCCGTTGCGCGGGTTATGGAGCGGCTGCCCCGAATGAAGGAAGACCAACCCGATCAGGCCCGAATCCAGGACTATCCAATCAGGATTATCCAATCAGGATCATCCAATCAGGGACATCTATTCCGGGACCTGTAGGGTCGCCGCGGATGCGTTGGTATGATGCCCCCTCAGCCGGTTGTTACGCGCGTGCCGCAGCGGCGCGACGCCCGGAAAACCCACCCAGCCCGAGGCACTACGCTTAATGGTTTGGACCCTGAGTAACAGACTGCTTTTTGCGGCCATCTTCATCTCGGGCGCTTCCGCGCTGATCTACCAGCTGATCTGGGTCCGGTTGCTGGGCCTCGTGTTCGGGGTCAGCAGTTTCGCCGTCGCCACGGTGGTCGCGGTATTCCTGCTGGGCCTTGGCCTGGGGAGCTATTTCTTTGGCCGGTGGTCAGAGCGAGCCCGTGACCCGCTGCGCATCTACCTGTACGTGGAATTGGGGGTTGCCGCGACTTCGATCATCGCCTACCTGGTGATTGAGGCCCTGCCGGTCTATCGCTATCTCCACGAGTACGCCTACAACAACCTCGGCTTCTACGGCCTCTCGGTCGCTCGGCTGCTGCTGTCGATGCTTGTGCTGCTGCCCCCGGTGTTCCTCATCGGCGGCACCATGCCGCTGCTCGCCAAGTACTTCCTCCGCGACCCAGCCAACCTGGGCTCCAGCTTCAGCAAGATCTACTACCTCAACACCCTCGGGGCCTGCGCCGGTGTGCTGCTAACCGGCTTTGTGTTCGTGCGGTACTTCGGTGTGATCGGCACGCTGATGATTGCCGTCGGCGGCAACTTGGCGGTCGCCCTGATCATTGCGCTGAGCAAGCGAGGCGCAGGAGTCACGCGTCCCGCGACAGGCGAGCAGTCGCCCTACTCCTACATGCTGGTCTTCCTGTTTCTCACCGGCTTCATCAGCCTAGGTTACGAGATGCTGTGGGTGCGCATCCTCTCGACCTACGGGCTGTCGACCTCCCAGGCCTTCGCACTCATCCTCGCGGGGTTCCTGTTGGGCTTCTCGGTCGGGGCATGGGTGGTGGCGCGAAAGGTGGATCGCCACCGGGATCTCGAGGCCTGGTTCAGCGCCGTGTCCATCATTACGGCCTTCAGCGGCGCCGTCGTGCTCCTGTTGTTCCGGCAGTTCGAGGCCGTCACGATCCTGCTCGCGGACGCCACACCGATGAGCCAGCTGAGGCTCGGCATGGCCCTGGCGTTCACCGTGTCTTTCATCCCGGCAGTGTTCATGGGGATCCTGTTCCCGCTCGGTGTGCGCATCTACGCGCACGATGTCGATCGGATCGGCGCCAAGGCCGGCAACACCTTTTTTTCGAACACTCTCGGCTGCGTGCTGGGCAGCCTGCTGACGGGATTCGTGCTGATCCCCTTCCTCGGAATGTGGAACACCACGCTCGTCCTCATCAACCTCAGCCTGCTGATCGCGGTGGCTTTCCTGCTGCGGGGCCGCCGCCCCGCCAGCGCGCAATGGGTCTCGCTGGTCGTCATCGCGGCCGTCGCGAACCTGTTGGTGTTCACGGACAGCAAGACGTTCCACGCCGAACTGAAGGGCCGCGACCTGCGTACGGCAGCTGAGGGCTTCGATGTCATCTACTATGCCGAGGGCCTGTCGGGGACCGTCACTGCCGTCGAACGGGGCAACTATCGCGGGCTGTTCGTCGATGGCCAGAACGTCTCCGGAACGGATCCCGTGTTGCTCGCCGACTCGAAGATGCTCGCCCACGTGCCGCTGCTGCTAGCCGAGGAGCCGGAAGTTGCGCTGACGGTGGGCTACGGCACCGGAACGACCTCGGGGAGCATGCTGCTGCACGATGTCGAGGTCCATGCGGTCGAGATTGAGGAGAAGATCATCGAGGCGGCGCCGCTGTTCAGCGAGGTTAACTACGCGTCCTATGCCGACCCTGATCTCGATATCGTGCTGGACGATGCCCGCAACTACATCGCCACCACGGACGAGGAGTTCTCCGTCATCGTCACGGACGTGACCAACCTGAAGTACAAGCGTAATCCCTATCTTTACACCCGGGAATACTTCGAGATCATGCAGGGCGCGCTCAGCGCGGATGGCGTTGCCGCCGCGTGGCTCCCGGTCGGCGGCCTGTCCTTCAACGACCTGCGCACCCTGATCGCCACATTCGATAGTGTCTTCCCGCACACTACCGCTTGGTATTTCACTCAATTCCCGACCCATTTCATCATCCTGACAGGCACGCCGGAGCCGACGTTGGTGAACCTGAGGGAGTTGACGGAGAAAATGGCCAAGGTCGAGGGCGACCTGCGCAGCCTCAACGTCGACAATGTCTATGAGCTCGCCAGCATGCTGCTGCTGGGCGAGAGGGACATCGACTCGCTGGTGGATGGCGCCCCGCTCCACACGGACAATCGCCCCATCCTCGAGTACTCCGACATGGACCTTTACAATGTCACGGACGTCGCGCCGAACCTCGGCCGGCTCATCGGGTTCCAGAAGGAAGACCTGCTCGCGTACTTCGTCGGGAGCGAGCATCAGCTAGACGAGCTTGAGGAGTATTTCGACCTGTATACCGGCCATTACCTCGACTACGTCCAATTGTACGAGCAGCAGCGTCTCAATTAGGCGCCTGGGGGCTGCGTCGCAGGAATAGAGGAATAGGGAATAGGGGTCGAACCGAAGTTTTGTCAACGCCTGCTTCTGGCCGAGCGCAGCCGGCTAAATGACAAACTGACGAACGACTGCTGCTGATCTACAGCAGACATATACCATTGTCGTTTTCCCGGGACTGATAGACTATTCCCCAATTGCGTTTTGGAGAAAGCTGTGACTCAGTTTGCCGAAGTAATTGAGACCAGAGAGCAATTTCGCTCAATAATGGGAGAAGCCAACGACAAGGTTACTCGGAAATCCCTTTCTGAATTAGACAAACATTGCGGCGTGTTCATTGGCAGAGCGCCGTTCATGTTAATCGCGTCCTCTGACGCCAATGGCAAGACTGACGTATCTCCGAAAGGTGACCCTATTGGTTTCGTCAAGATCATCGACAAGAAGACTCTCGCGATTCCGGATCGTCTGGGAAACAAAAGAGCCGATACGATTGAGAATATTCTGCAAAACTCAAGCGTAGGTTTAATTTTTCTGATCCCTGGTAAAACGGAAACATTGCGCGTTAGTGGTACGGCGCAGATTGTAAGAGATAGGGCGCTGCGGGATTCGATGGCCGTGCAGGGAAAGAGCCCTGACTTCGCAATTGTCAGCACGCGTAGTTCCGGTCGCTTACTGCTCAGTTGCATCCGGAGAATACCAGCGCAGACTGCGCCTCACGCTTTGCGGGTGTAGTTCAATGGTAGAACATCAGCTTCCCAGGCTGATGACATACTCAGTCGCCCGAAAGCGGTCAGTCAAAATCCAAACTTGAGCGGCGCATCATGCCTGTTGTCTAATTAGCAAAATGTAAGGAGTCTCTCTTGGCTGGTACCAGTCTTTTAACCCTGCTCGACGATATCGCCACGCTGCTGGACGATGTGGCCGTGCTGACCAAGGTTGCGGCAAAGAAAACCGCCGGCGTCCTCGGCGACGACCTCGCGCTCAATGCTCAGCAATTGACCGGCATTCGAGCCAAGAGGGAGCTCCCGGTCGTATGGGCGGTATTCAAAGGCTCTGCCCTCAATAAGCTCATCATGGTGCCGATCGCGCTGGCACTGAGCGCCTTTATGCCCTGGATCATTACCCCGCTCCTTATGCTTGGCGGGGCCTTCCTGTGCTACGAAGGCTTCGAAAAGGTGGCCCACCGACTGTTACATTCTGCCTCGGAAGACGACGAAGAGCACAAGCAGCGCCTGAAAGCGGTCGTCGACAAGAAAGTGGACATGGTCGCTTTCGAGAAAAAGCGCATTCGCGGTGCGATACGGACCGACGCGATACTGTCGGCTGAGATCATTGTTATCGCACTGGGCACGGTGCAGGAGGCCGATCTCGCTACCCGTATTGCCGTGCTGTCGGTCGTCGCTGCGCTGATCACGATCGGCGTATACGGCCTGGTCGCCGGCATCGTCAAACTCGATGACATCGGCATGCACCTCATCGACAAACATGGCGACTCGAGATGGACCCGCCTTCAGCAATGGTTCGGAGTATGGATACTGCGCCTCGCGCCGAAGTTCATGAAGGCACTATCAGTACTCGGTACTGCGGCAATGTTCCTGGTCGGCGGTGGCATCCTGGTACACGGTATTCCGCCCGCGGCCGAGGCGCTGCATCGTATCGAGGAGCTTGCCCATGGCTTCTCCGTGGCCAGCGATCTTGCCGCCGTTCTCGCGACAGTCGTGTTTAACGGTCTTGTCGGCATCCTCGCTGGCGGCCTACTGGTGGGTGTAGGCAGCGGCGTCAAACGGCTGCTGCCCGGCAAACCAGCGGACTCCAGCGGGTGACTCGATATAACAGAGACATGTTCTTCGACCGGGAAAAAACCACGAAGCCACCAGGCCTGATCACAAGTCAACAAGGAAGATCGAATGCACACAAATAGAGCTCTCACTTTTCCGGGCGTACTGTGCGCTGCCTGCTTGCTCGCCTATGTGCCCATAGTAACTGCGGATGCGCCTTACATAGACCCTGCCGACGACAGCAAGCATCTTGGCTCTCCGAACAACGTACTTTTCTGGGAGCCGGCACAACAAGTAGCCGGCTACCGAAACTCGGACAAACTTTTTCCTACACGGCCAATTGAGACCGGTGAATCGGTATATCCGCTTCCCTACGAATTGGTCGATCTTGGCGATGTCGAAATCGAACTCAACGAAGCGTCCATGACGGTCGATGAGTACTTCACCCGGCAAAGCGTCGCAGGCCTGCTGGTCATAAAGGATGGGAAAGTTCTTTACGAGCGATACGGCCTGGGAAACGATGAAGACAGCAGGTGGATTTCGTACTCTGTGGCCAAATCAGTAGTCTCGATGCTAATTGGTGCTGCGATTCAGGACGGTTACATCGCAAGCGTAAACGAGAAGGTCACACAGTATCTGCCTCGCTTGACGGGGTCTTCATACGATCAGTCATCGATTGCCAATCTTCTGCAAATGGCATCAGGCGTTCAGTGGAACGAAGACTATGCGGACCCGAAGTCGGACATAGCCACAGCACCGTGGGGCACTTTAGAGCTTTACGAATTCCTGCGAGACAAACCGCGCGCCAGCCGGCCGGGCGAGACATTTAACTACAACACTGCTGAGACGAACCTTGCGGGGACATTGTTACGATCTGCAGTGGGTAACAATCTTGCGACTTACCTGTCAGAGAAAATCTGGCGGCCATTCGGAATGGAGTCTGAAGCATCCTGGAACCTTACGGAGCCAGGTGGTGGTGAGTTTGGCGGATGCTGTATTAACGCGACGCTTCGAGACTATGGCCGCATCGGTTTGTTTGCTCTGGCGAATGGGCGTCTTGCAGATGGGACAGAAGTCTTGCCGCCCCACTGGATAAAAGAGTCAACGACGCCGTCCAGGGGTTACGAGGGTTACGGCTATTTCTGGTGGCTGGCGAGAGACGGTGTATTCAGCGCCAGGGGAATATTCGGTCAGGGCATTTATATCAATCGCGAAGAAGATGTCGTTGTTGCTCTTCACAGCGCGCGGTCTGACGCCAGTACGGATTCGGACCGAGCCTGGCAGAACGCACTTTACGAAGGAATAGTCGGTGCCATCAAGGATTGACCGGCCGTATATGACCGATACCAATCGCAGCACTTCGCAGCCGCAAACCCTGGACGATTATCTCACCCGGTCATTCCAGTCGTTGCACCGATGCTAGAATGCTGACTATGAGCAACGCATCAGGGTCTCGAGTTTGCGAGAAAACACTGCTGCAGCACCGCATTCACCAGGGCCAGGATTTTCCTGCCTCTGAGTCCTCCATTCTGAAGGGTCAGCCGGATGCATGAGCCGAATCCGACAAGACGCAAAGCAGCTACCGAAGTATTCAAGCTGGCAAACAAGACCATGGAGTCTGGTATGCATCGGACCGCCAACCGCGCGCCGAAAGGCAAGGGCTGGATTGCTTGTGCTGTGGGCGCTGAAGGCACGATGTGCAAACCCGAAAAGGTAAACGAGGCGATCGAGCTCTTCGCAATCGCTTACGAAGTTTTTCCCGATATCGTTGCACTAAACCAGATCGCAATTGCCCACGAGATCATTGGCGACAAACAGAAGGCTGGAGAATACTTCGGCAAAATGAAAGAACAGGCCGAGCGCGAGGAAGACAGTGTCTACAGCCAGGCAGCATCTGCGGGGTTGAGCCGCTGTGTCTAGGCCCGGCCCCAGGAAGCTGAAGCAACTGTCCCGGGTCAGGATCGTCGCGAAGTTTCTCGTAGTCCTCCTCGGCATCTCGCTCGCCGCGCAACTCAAGTCCAACCAGGGATAGAGAGAAACGATGGGTCGATGGAGACCACCACGCGAGGCAGGTTCCCCGTATATAACCCCGCTGGGGTACCGGGCACTGCAGGATGAGCTCGAGGCACTCTGGCCCCGTCGGCGCGAGGTCGTGGCGGCTTTGTCGGCCGCGGCTGCCGAGGGAGATCGCTCGGAGAACGCCGAGTATATTTATCGCAAGAAAGAACTAGGCGGCCTCGACGGGCGAATACGCTATCTGCAAAAACGTTTGCCGAACCTGGAAATCGTACGCCACACGACTCCGCCGGAGCGCGTCTTTTTCGGTGCGGAAGTGACGCTGGCCATGGGCGACGCGGAACTGCTGCACTATCGCCTGGTTGGCGAGGACGAGGCGGATCCCGCCAGCGGCAACATCAACATCGACTCGCCGCTGGCAAAGTCCCTGATGAAGAAGCGTGTTGGTGATGAGGTGCTGCTTCCGGCCGGGTCGAAGAACACGACGGCCCGCATCGAAGCGATCCGCTATGAGCTCGACGAAGAAGACGGGTAAGTTATTGAAAAAAGAGGTTTATCGTAATGCCCACAAGCTCGCCGGTTGACCTTGCGCAGCGGTCTTCAAGGGGTCTGTCAAGCCCGCCGCGCCGGCTAAAGGAAGGCCTGCGGCCTGCCGATACCCTTGGATGGGTATGAATTCCGAAAGCCGCAGTTATTACGAGGTGTTGCACGTTAGCCGTGACGCGCCGCTCGAGATCATCCGCGGCAGCTATCGGACGCTAATGCAAAGTATGAAACATCACCCGGATCTCGGCGGTGATGCAAATACGGCGGCACTCATCAACGAGGCCTACGCCATATTGTCGAATGCCGAGAAGCGCGCCGAGTACGATGCTCGTATGGACGTCATGGCGCGCGTCGCAGAGGGCGCGCCTGGCGTGAGTCCGGAAACACCATCGCGCCCGACAGCGGCTCACATGCGCACCCTTGACTGGTCGCGACAGTGCGTGTTCTGCGAGACGCCGCATGCGCATGGTTCCGACATTGAGATCGAAGTGGCGTGCCAGGTCTGCGACAGCCCACTGTCCGCGGCCGAGCGGCATAGCCTCGAATCTGAAGGGCAGCGCGCCATAGGCAGGGTTGGCAAACGAACGCGGGTCAGATATTACACGCACTGGCCCCAGCCGAGGCCTCACACAGGTCGCATCGAAGACATGTCCCTGAACGGGCTGCGACTGGTAACCCGTCAGGACTTGTCGGAAGGACAGTGCATCAAGATCGTTAGCGACGTAGTCGAGGCGGTTGCCCAGGTTACCCACACGCTCTACGAGCGTCGCGGCTGGAGCAAGCGCTGTGTTGCCGGCGTCTCGTTCGTCACCCTGCGTTTCGGCCGGTCGGTCGGCGGCTTTGTGTCGAATCGCGTGTAGGCTCGCCGCCGCTACTCGCTATCGGTTGTGGCGCGCAGCAGCACTTCGCCGTCGGGCTCTATCGAGAAGCTGATGTTGATCGGTCGACAGCAGACCTGGCAGTCCTCCACGTAGCTTTGCTCTGAGAAAGAAGGGTCGAGAAGGATATCGATCGATTCGCCGCAGTACGGGCAGTCGATTGACCGGTCTTCAAGCTCTCTTCGCATTGCAAAATCCTGTCGTTGACTCGAGGAACGCTAATCGTGTGTTTTCGTTATGCGCTCGCTCGACGCCGGGTATTCATCCAGCAGTGCCGCAGCTCGCGATGGTCTGCGAACAAGGTCGCCGCCGCAATTTGGGCAGACCGAGTTGAATCGAGCGCTCGTGCAGTCGAGACAGAAAGTGCACTCGAAAGAGCATATGAAAGCTTCGCTCGTATCAGGTGCAAGATCCTTATCGCAGGCTTCGCAGTTTGGGCGCATCTGCAACATGCTACGACCTCGATGCAGCGATGGGACAAGTCGACGACGGCGCCGATAACGCATGCGCTTTGCGACGAACCCAGGCGTCGATGTCAATCTTCAAGGTACTTCCACGTGTTGGCGCCGTCAAAGGTCCGGATACGAACGTCCGCGATATCCGCCGGTTCCATCATCCTCGCATTGACCGCAATGCGGCTGTCGTCGTTCTTCTCGACACTTTCATAGTGCGTCAAACAGCCGCAATGATTGCAGTGAAAAAACTCGAGCGACTCGTCCTTCCAGCGATAGGCCGTTACGGCGCCAGGCTGACAGGTGACCTTGGCGGTCTTGCGTGAACAATAAGCCCAGCGCGCGCCGTAGCGACGGCAGAGAGAGCAGGTACACCGGGTCACGGATCCGGGCTTGCTCGCGACTTCGATCGTGACGGCACCGCAATGACAGGAGGCTTTCAGCATGGTTTGATCACCTGGACGGGGCAGAACGTCCTGAAGTTGCACCACATTACGACCGGGTAAGCGCCTTTTCAAGCTCCTTGTACAGCACGGAAAAGCCGGCTGATGCGTACAGGTTTTCTGCAGCCTGGTTGCCAGCGAGTACGCCGATCCGCAGGTATTTTACGTTGCAGGTTCTTGCATACTGCTCGGCTGCCGCGAGCAGTTTTTTTCCAAGGCCCAACCCCCGATAAGCTTCGAGAACCACAAGGTCGGAGATCAATCCGTATTCCAGATCACCGTCTTCCGAGTTGCTCGCTCTTGACCTTGGGCAATATCGTCGCGTAACCAGCGACATCTCCGCCGACTTCTGCAACCAGTACACGACCACCACACTCTTTGCAGCGCTCGAACATCCCGGCAAGGTAGGGCTCGGCGATTTCCGCACCGGGCGGCATTCGCGGGTCCATGCGCCGCTCGAAATCCTGTAGTTCGATCAGGCATTTCTGCAGACCGCTCAAATGCCGTGTCTTGTCGAAACCGAGGATAAGCGTTTCGGGTTTTGCGGAATGATGCACGGCTGTCTACACGGCCATGAAACAAAGGCCCGCGATGGCGCCGAATACGATCCAGGACAGGTGTTTGCCGCGGCTTGCGATCAACGCGATCAGGCCTGTCGTCGCGAACGTCGTCCCAACAACGATCAGCAGGTTTGACTGCGAAGCCTGGGCGGCGCCCAGCAAATAGATCACTGCCGCAAAACCGAACCAGGTGACTGTCAGAAGGTGCCAGACGAATCTGATCGTTTGCTTGGTAAAGTGGTCGTCGCCAAACAACTCAGGTAACGGCTGTCTGAACAACCGCATCAGGATGTACTTTTCACCCAGGTAGGAATGGATGACACCGATCGTTATGGCAAGCAGGGCAGCGACAGTCAGCATGGGGCCAGCTTACGGCTCGGTTGTTTCTTCCGCAACACGCGGTCTTGCCAGGCGCTGCAGGGATAGCGAGGCTACCTGATGAAGTAACCGGAAAGACGCCAGGCGCCATCGTCATCTTTCATCATCGTGACGGTTTCGACGGCGCTGGCCTTATTCGCGAACACGCTGTCGAATGTCAGGACCACATACTCACCGTCGGGCGCCCCCGGAAGCTCACGGTAAAACTCAGCCGACTTCGAGTTCCGCGAAACAAGCGCTTCCAGCGGGCCGCGCGCTGCGCCTAGTGCTTTCGTCCAGTCTTCGAGCGAGACCGCATTCCGGAACAGCGAAGACGCCTGGTTCCAGCTCTCTTCGTAGTTGTCCTGATCCGTAAGCTCAAGCCAGGAAACCGCAGCATTTTCAGCAGATGAGAGTGCTTCGTCGTTGTCAGCGAGAACCGCGCCGAAAACCAGCAACAGGAAAGTCAGCAAAAGTCCCTGGCAACGCATAATCGTCTACTCTCCAAGATATGAATAACCTATTGTAGGCCGATGTGACCTGCGCCGAAAGATCGCCCACAGTAAATGGCCGCGGGCGAGCCGATAGCATTGTGCCCGTGTCACGCCTGGCGTCTTTAGGTATCCTTGTCGACCGTTCTCACCAAAAAATCAGGCCCGGAATCAACCGGGCTCCGGGAGACCTGTTGGCCGCCATTAAATCTTCGCGCCGCCTCCGCATCGAGCGAAGTGTGCTCTTTCTGTGCCTGCTCGTTGCGTCGCCAATGACTCTTGCAGCCGATCACGGCGCGCCGCTTCGCAACCAGAATCCGTTGCTGCAAATATTCGGTCTTCCGCCGTTCCAGTCGGCCACGTTAACGGCGGCCGGCTCGCTCGATTACAACGTCGGTTTCGATATTGTGAGTCACGCCGAATCCGGCACCAACCCGCTTGAAGACATTGCCATGGATGGGGAAAGCTACTTCTTGACCCTGTCGCTGCGCCGAGGTTTCAGCGATCGTCTCGAAGTCGGCGTTGACGTACCGTTGGTAGCACACGCCGGCGGGTTTCTCGATAGTGCGATCGAAAACTGGCACGACCTCCTGGGCCTGTCGAACAGCAAGCGACGCGGGGCAGACAATCAGCTTGGTTTTCGCTACTCGAATACGGGCCAGTCCCTGTACGAACTGAACTCGGCGATCTTCGGTATCGGCGACATTCAGCTAACGGCGGCGATGCCCTTTAGAAAGGGCGATGACGACAATCCGCTCAGCGTGTCTTTGCGCAGCAGCGTCAAACTCCCCACGGGATCAGCCAAAGACCTCAGTGGCAGCGGTGCCACGGACTTCTCACTAGGGATCTACGCTTCGAATCGGCACACGCTATGGCAAAGGGATCTCGATGTCTCCGGGTTCGCCGGCATTCTGCTCCTGGGTGAAGGCGACGTCTTAACGGATCTGCAGCGCAACGCGGTACCCTACGGTGGGATTGCGGCCTCTTTGTGGGTAGCTGACCGGTTCGGGATTTCGACACAGCTGCAGGTCGAGGGCCCGTATTTTGACAGTGATCTTGAAGAGCTTGGTGGCGCTTCGGCCCAGCTGGCAGTCGGGTTTGACTATCGATTGTCGGGGGAGGGGACGTCGCTGCATTTGTCGATCACCGAAGACATCGCAGCCGGCACGACGACAACGCCCGACTTTGGAATACACTTTTCCATTCGCAACGTTCGCCGGTGATGGTGACGCACCTGGCTTGCCGGGAAACTGTCGCGGCTATTTGCGAGCTTTTTCACTTGCAGGCAGTCTAGTATTGCTCGGCAAGCCCCAGACAGGCTCGAACGAATGAAAGAAGCCCCAGCTCAACCAGCGCTTCGATTGCGCAAGAAACACGGCACCGGTAAGCGTCGCGAAGCGACGGCGGAGGATGGTGCTCGCCTGGTGCGTGCGCAGTCTTTGCGAAATGCCGTCGTCGCCGGCGTTCTGGCCATCGTTATATTCAGCCTGCTCTGGATAGCCTTGTCAGCGCTTCTCAACCGGTGTTCCCCTGGATGACCGTGTTGCTTGGTGCGATGGTCGGCTTTGCGGTCCGGCAGGCGGGCCGAGGCGTCGACTGGCGTTTCCCGGTGCTGGCTGCGGCGCTGACACTGTTGGGCGCACTGTTTGCAAACATCGTGGTTGCTGCGTCCACAACCGCTGATATTTTCGGCACCAGCACGCTACACGTACTGCAGTCGGTCACGAGCATGACGTGGCCCGTGTTCTTCGACGAGGTGCTGAGTGTGGCGGACGGCTTCTATGCGGTGCTGTCGGCGGGTCTCGCGGCCTTCCTGTCGCACAGGCAGCTCACGCGTTCACAGTATTATGCGCTGCGCCTGTGGCGCGCTCAATCAGATGGGCATCACTAGCGGATTATTCGTTGGTATGCGGGCACCATGGAAAGAAGCCAGCTGCCGAGCCACCAATTGCTCGATCTCCTGCACCGCGTTGGCAATACCGAGATAGAACGCGGGTTCGCGTCGTAGCAGCGACCAGTCACCGGTGTCCAGTACGCGAACCAGGTGCTCTATATTGCTGCGGATCGCCGCAATGTACGGGTTGTGGCCGTTGTAAAGAACTTCGATGTAGCGATATACGCGGTTGAACTTCGTATTCAGGCGCTCTCGCATGACCTGTTGATAGAACATTGGTGTCTTTTCCAGCAGGTCTTTGCCGGATTTGTAGCGCACCATGTATTCGCCCGGGCCCGCGCTTTCAACCGCGACGCCACCGACCACAAACTCTTTGTAGAGCCGGTCACGGCATTTCTCGAGATAACAGCGGTCAGCCATCTGGGCTATGAGGTCGGCCGTTCCGATAAGGTGGCCGCAGATGATGTCACGCGGATCTTCAAGTTCGATGTCATCGAGGTCGAGCTCATAGCCGGTAAAGTGCACGATCATGCTGCTAATACCGACGTCTCGCATCAGGCCGAGCTCCGGCAGGTAGCGACGCAGGAAGTCGGCGCTGCGCGATACGTGGTACAGCGTAAATTCGGCACCGTTCGTGAAATCACTGTCACGCTCTTCGTGTCGGATGTAGCCTGAGTCGTGAAACAATGACGTGATGATCGCCATCTGGGCGCGCGCCGCGCCAAGCCGGTCGGCAAGCTCTGCGCTACGCTCGTAACCTGTAACCAGGCGCGCAAGAGCCAACGTCATATCGAGCGTGTGCTGCATGTCGTGATAGGTGGTGTCACAACCTCGGTAGCCGGGATAGCGACCGGTGAAAAGGCGCTCGAAATCGTAGAACGCAAGCCACAGCTTGTCGAACGATGTTCCCGGAAAAGTTTCGGAAAAAAGTTCGTGGACGGCGTCGCGGACTGCGGCAGGACTGCTGACCTGCACGGTGTTCGTGACGTCGTAATCGTTACGTCGATCCTGCGACATCTATGCCCCATTTTTTTCTTTCAATAATACAGGTCGGTCAGTGCTGCGCACAGAAACAAAACAGGGAATATGTTATGTCGGTTTTCTTTACGCTTGTCAGAAATCAAATTCTGCGACTACCGGCGCGTGATCCGATGGCCGTTCCCAGGCGCGCGGTTCTTTGTCGACATAACTCGCCGTACAGCGGTCTGCCATTGTCTTGCTGGCGAGGATAAGATCGATACGCAGACCGGCGTTGCGGCGAAACCCTGCAGCGCGATAGTCCCACCAGCTGAACGTTTTCTCCGGCTGATCGAATTTTCGAAACACATCAACAAGACCAAGCTCAAGCAAAGCCTTCAACGCCTGGCGCTCGGGCGGGCTGCAGAGTATCGCCTCGCCCCATTTCTCCGGATCATGTACATCGGCGTCAGCCGGCGCGATATTAAAATCACCCAGTACGACGACGTTCTCATGCTCCGCCAAGTTCGGATTCCAGGAACTCGCGCAGTGACGCCAGCCAACCGAGTTTATAAGCGTACTTTTCAGAGCCGACTTCAGATCCGTTCGGCACATACAAGTCGATCACCCGCACGTCGCCGGCGGTGCTGGCGAGCACGCGGCGCTGCGGATCCTCGATGCCAGGAAGGTCGGTCACCGGGTCAACAGGCTCTGCCTTGCTGACCACGGCAACGCCGTTGTAGGTCTTCTGCCCGCTGGCAATCGAGTGATAGCCGATATCGCGGAGAGCGCCAACCGGGAACTTCTCGGTTAGCTGTTTGATTTCCTGTAGTACAAGAATGTCCGGCTGCTGCGCCTGCAGCCATTCCACGACGTGGCCCTGCCGTACGTTCATGGAGTTGACGTTCCAGGTCGCGATTTTCACGCGGGCTCAATTCCGTTCTGCCGCAGCAGCGCATCGATCGAAGGCTCCCGGCCGCGAAATGCGATGTAGGCCTGCATGATATCGCGGCTGCCGCCAACCTCGAGGATCTCCCGGCGGAAACGCAGCGCCGTTGCCTGGTCAAGGATGCCGGCTTCTTCGAAAGCCGAAAAGGCATCGGCAGCGAGCACCTCGGCCCACTTATAACTGTAATAACCGGCCGCATAGCCACCCGCGAAAATATGTGAGAACGCATGTGGCAGCCGGTTGTAGTCAGGATGCCGAATCAGTGCGACCTCTTCGCGAACCTCGGCGAGAGTCTCGAGGACGCGAGCCGGTTTGTCCGCTGCGTACTCGGCATGCAACCTGAAGTCGTACAGCCCGAGTTCGAGCTGGCGCATCATTGCGAGGGCCGCGCCGGCGTGGCGACTGTTGTCGAGTTTGTCGAACAGTTCGCGAGGGAGCGGCTCGCCGCTCTCCGCGTGCGCCGAGCAGTGCGTCAGTACGTCGTAGCTCCAGGCGAAGTTCTCCATAAACTGGCTGGGCAACTCCACGGCATCCCACGGTACGCCGTTGATGCCGGAGATGCTCGGGAAACCGATGCGCGTGAGCAGGTGGTGCAGCATGTGCCCAAACTCATGGAACAGCGTTACGACATCATCATGGGTCAGCAGCGATGCGCCGTTTTCATCGGGCGGCGGGAAATTGCACACGAGGTAGCCGGCAGGGTTATCAAGCTTGCCATTCAATTGCTGGCGGCCGATGCACTCGTCGATCCACGCGCCGGTGCGCTTGCCGTTGCGGGCGAAAAGATCGGTATAGAAGCCGCCCAGTGTCTCGCCGCTCGCATCCTGAACATTGAAGTAACGCACGTCGTCGTGCCATGTACTGATGTTCTCATCGCGCGAAAGGCGAATATCGTAGAGCTTCGATGCCAGGGTAAACAGGCCGCTGATTACGGTGTCGGCCGGGAAGTATTGCCTGAGCGCCTCGTTGGAGACGGAGAACCTGGCCTGCTTGTATTTTTCCAGCCAGAAAGTAACGTCCCAGGGTTCGAGTTCAATGCCCGCGAAGGCAGACAGCTCTGCGTACTCCAGTTCCGCTGCGTTGCGAGAATGCGCAGCCAGCTCTCGCAGGAACTTGATAACCTGCTCCGGCGTATCCGCCATTTTGGTTGCAAGCGAGTAATCAGCGTAGGTGGGAAAACCGATCAGGTTCGCCGCCTCAAAGCGCAGCGCGAGAATCTTCTCGATGTTTTCGCTGTTGTCCCATTCGCTACTTTCGCCCTGATCCGAACCTCGAGTTACCCAGGCTCTGTACATCGTCTCGCGAAGGTCACGGTTGTCGGCGTGCGTCATGACCGCGTGGTAGGTCGGGTAGTCCAGCGACAGCGCCCAGCCATCGAGCTGCTGTTTTGTGGCATCGTCTGCCGCGCGTGCCATTACCTGGGACGGCAGGCCCTCAAGCTCTGCGGCATCGCTTATGTGCAATGACCATGCGTCGGAAGCATCCTGCACATTGTGTTCGAAGCTCGCCTGCGTCGCCGCAAGCTCCTGCATAATGGCCTTGAAGCGATCCTTGGTTTCTTTTTCCAGATCGACACCGGCCAGGTGAAAGTCACGCAGCGCATGTTCGACAGCGCTGCGGCTCGCCGGGCAGGCATCAGTGGGCAGATTCCTGCCGACCTCCGCGTAGGCGCGCTGCAGTCGTTCGTTCTGCGAAATCTCTGTACCATGCTCGGTCAGGAGCGGCAGCGCCTGGGTATAAGCTTCGCGCCATTCGGGTGAACCAAGTACGCTTTGCAGGTGACTAACGGGTGACCAGATTCGACCCAGTGTGTGTTCCATCTGTTCGACCGGACTGACCAGCGATTCGATGTCCGGGCTTGCCGCGGTATCGAGCAAGGTGTCGAGTTGAGAGCGATGCTCTGCGATGACCTTCTTGATTGCGGGCACAACGTGCTCCGGCAGGATCTCGTCGAATCTGGGCAGTGATGATGTGTCGAGCAGGGGGTTTTGCATAACTCGGATTGGGGTGGTTTTGAAGCGGCCAATCTTAGCATGTGCCGGCAGCGGCGCCATGCGCACTAATCGATGGTAGATCGGAGAAATTTGTGACAGACAAGTATGACCTCCTCGTCATAGGGGGCGGTAGCGGTGGGCTCGCACATGCACAACGAGCGGCGGAATACGGCGCAAATGCGGCGGTTGTCGAGTACGGACCCCTGGGTGGTACCTGTGTCAATGTGGGCTGTGTGCCCAAGAAAGTCATGTGGTACGCGGCACACCATGCGCATCAGTTTCATCACGCACCCGACTACGGTTTCGATGTCAAAGTCGAAGGCCATGACTGGGGGGCGCTGAAGTCGCGCCGTGATGCCTATATCAAGCGACTGAATGGTATTTACTCCGGCAACCTGGACAAGCGTGGCGTTACGTTCATCCAGGGTGCTGCGAGCTTTGTCGATGCGCACACAATCGAGGTTGCCGGTCGTGAATACGCGGCTGAGCGCATAGTCATCGCCACCGGTGGCCGACCCAGCGTGCCGGCCATCCCCGGCGCGGACCTTGGCATAACCTCGGACGGGTTCTTCGAACTTCCGGAGCGGCCGAAGCGAGTGTTGCTTGCCGGCAGTGGCTACGTGTCTGTTGAGCTGGCCGGGGTCTTCAACGCGCTGGGCAGCGAAACCCATGTCATCGTGCGCAAAGACAGCGTGCTGCGTAGTTTCGACAAAATGCTCAGCAGCGAGCTGATGGACGCCATGAGGCAGAGCGGGATTGCGCTGGACACCGGTGTTGTTCCCGAGTCCGTCGAAAAGACCGCGGACGGCATCGTGGTGCGTGCGGCGGACGGCCGCTCATTCGGCCCGGTCGATTGCCTGGTCTGGGCCGTCGGGCGAGCGCCCAATACCGAGACGCTCAATGCGGCGGCCGCCGGTGTGACAATGGACCAGTGGGGCTTCATACCGACGGACGAATATCAACGCACAAACGTAGAGCATATCTTTGCGCTGGGCGACGTGACTGGGCGCGAGGCACTGACGCCGGTAGCGATTGCGGCCGGGCGCCGACTGGCCGACCGTTTATACGGTGGCATGGAGGGGCGTCATCTTGAGTATCGCCTGATTCCGACGGTGGTATTCAGCCATCCGACGATCGGCACCGTGGGCATGACGGAAGATGAGGCGCGCGCTGAGTACGGTGATGACGTCAAGGTGTATACATCGGGTTTTGTCGCGATGTACTACGCGCTGGGCGAGGACAAGCAGCGCTCATCCATGAAGCTGATAACAACCGGGCCCGAAGAGCGCGTGGTTGGCTGCCATGTTTTCGGCGAAGGCGCCGACGAGATGATGCAGGGCTTTGCGGTTGCCATGCGAATGGGGGCAACCAAGGCGGACTTTGATGACACGGTGGCGATTCACCCGACGAGCTCGGAAGAGCTGGTAACTATGCGGTGATCTTCATGTGCTTGAGCACGCCGGTCGTATCGGGCCGCACGCCTCTCCAGATACGAAACGACTCTGCAGCCTGTTCGACCAGCATTCCCCATCCCATCAGGGCCCTGGCAGCTCCGTGTTCGATTGCCCAGGTGCTGAATGGCGTTGGATTCAGGCCATAGGACAGGTCGTAACAAACTGTCTTTTCCGACAGGGCAGCGGCAGGATACGGCGGCGCGGCGCCTTTTAACCCTGCCGAAGTTGCGTTGATGATGAGGTCGTAAGGCTCCGAAACCGGGACAACGTTAAATCGACACGCGGTAACAGGTCCGGAGCGGGAAAAGTGTTCGGCAAGGACCTGGGCTTTTCCCAGGGAGCGGTTCGCGATCCTCAGAGACGCCGGGTTGCATTTCGAGCAGGGGCCCGACAATTCCGCGGGTCGCTCCGCCGGCACCCAGTATGAGGATATTCGAGTCCTCGAGCGTCAGGCCCAGGTTGACCACGAGGTCGCGCAACAAACCGAAGCCGTCCGTGTTGTCGCCGAGGATCTCACCATCTTTGAAGGTCAGTGTATTCACCGCGCCCGCCGTACTGGCACGTTCGCTAAGATGATCGACCAGCCGCGTGACGTCGCTCTTGTGCGGCACGGTGATGTTCAGGCCTTTACCGCCGGTGCGTTGAAACTGCCGTACGGCCGGCTCCAGTTTTTCAGGCGAGACCTGCAGCAACTCGTACTGCATATCCTGCCCGGTCTGCAGCGCAAAAAGGCGATGAATAACGGGCGACCGACTGTGCGAGACGGGGTAACCCATGACGCCGTAGCGGTCTACGATCATCAGTTGTTCTCCTGCAGCCAGCGCGCTGCATCGACGGCAAAGTACGTCAGGATGCCGTTGGCGCCGGCGCGTTTGATGCCCAGCAGCGCTTCAAGAACGGTAGCGCGCTCGTTCAGCCAGCCCTGCTCAGCGGCGGCCTTGAGCATCGCGTACTCGCCGCTAACCTGGTAGGCAAAAGTCGGCACGCCGTAGGCATCCTTCACGCGACGGACGATATCGAGATACGGCATCGCCGGCTTGACCATGACGAAGTCGGCGCCTTCATCGAGGTCAAGCGCCACCTCGCGGACGGCCTCGTCACTGTTCGACGGTGCCACCTGGTAAGTCGATTTGTCCCCGCCCCCGAGATTTGCGGCTGAGCCCACCGCGTCGCGGAATGGTCCGTAAAATGCGGAGGCGAACTTGGCTGCATACGCAAGGATCACCGTGTTGACAAAACCACCTTCTTCCAGCGCCTTGCGCATGGCGCCGACACGTCCATCCATCATGTCCGATGGTGCAACGATATCGGCACCGGCCTCGGCATGCGACAGTGTCTGCCTGACCAGCATGGCAACGGTTACGTCGTTGAGCACATAGCCGTTGTCATCGATGATGCCGTCCTGGCCATGTGTCGTGTAGGGATCCAGTGCCACGTCAGTCATGACAGCAAGATCCGGTAGCTCGGCCTTTATTGCCCGAACGGTTCGCTGTACGAGTCCATCAGGATTTGCGCACTCGGCGCCGTCCAGCGACTTGTGCTGCGCGTCGATTACCGGGAAAAGTGCGACTGCCGGTATGCCGAGAGCGCTGGCTTCGGTAAGCTCGGGCAAGAGAATGTCGATGCTCTTGCGCGTCACACCGGGCATGGATGGCACCGGCTGGCTTTGCCCCGTGCCGTCCAGCACGAAGACAGGGTAGATAAAGTCGGCGCTCGACAGCGTGGTTTCCGCGATCAGGCGGCGCAGCGCCGGCGTCCGGCGGCCGCGGCGCAGGCGAAGCTCTGGGAACTGTCCGGGGGTCGATGCACTCATAGCAAACTACAATAATAAAGAGAAGTTCTTATTTTCCCTGTATTTAGGTAGGGTTTCCACGACTTAATCACAGTAATAAGCGATTCCGGTAATAAATGCCAGAACAGGCGGGTCATCTGGAATGAACAAAAGCACTTCTGACAGCGCACGACGGCAACGATTTGACCGCCTGGTGGCGGTCTATCACGCGGATATGTACCGCTACGCCGCGTGGCTATGCCGGGATAAGGCGATAGCAGAGGATGTTGTGCAGGAAGCCATGCTGCGTGCCTGGAAGTCGCTGGAGGCGCTCAGGGACGATGCGGCAGCCAAGCAGTGGTTGCTGACCATCGTACGCAGGGAGAATGCCCGCTACTTTGAGCGGAAAAGGCTGGAGACGGTTGATATTGATAATTTGACGGCTTCACAGGCAGCGCTGCTGGCCGAAGAGCCGGATGAGAAGCTCAACGAGCTTCGAGAGTCGATCTACGAGCTTGAGGATGATTACAGAGAGCCGTTGGTGCTGCAGGTCCTGATGGGCTACAGCACGAACGAGATTGGAGAACTGATGGGCCTGAAGCAGGGAGCCGTACTAACACGGTTGCACCGGGCCCGACTGAAGTTGAAGGATGTCGTGGCAGGAGGCTAACGCCCAGGGGCCGCAGGAACTGATAATGAATTGCGAAAAATACAGACAGGAGATAGCAGCGGATCCGTCATTCGACGGCGGCGCCGGGCACCTGTCTGATTGTGCGGAATGCCAGGCATTTCGAAAAGAGATGTTGTCGCTGGACGACATGATAGGCCGGGCCTTGCGGCTCGATGTGCCGGAACTGGCGCTGGCCGAGCTGCCAGAGGTCGAGGACAACAACGTCGACGAAAGTAACGTAGTGTCGCTCAATACGCGCAAGCCACGCCCGATGGCAACCTGGTTTGCCGTTGCCGCCACGGTGGTGCTTGCGGCGGTTGTTGGTCTTCGTATGTCCGGCATAGGCGTCACTTACGACTCCCTGGCCGACGAAGTGCTCGCGCACCTTGACCATGAGCCCGCCGCATTACTGCCATCGACAACGCCGGTGTCCAGCGAACGGCTTGCCAGCGTGGTACCAGCAAGCGTTGCACGCATGGATCCCAACGCCGGCCTCATTACTTACGCGCAAAGTTGCGACATCAAAGGCAACTCTGTCCCGCACCTGGTGATACAGGGCGAATACGGCCCGATTACAATTCTGCTGATGCCGGAAGAAGCGGTTGCCGCAGCGATACCGATCGATGGAGACAACGTTCACGGTGTAATTCTACCGGTGGGGGATGGCAGCGTTGCTATTATCGGCGCTCGTGACGAGAAGCTCGAGCAAGTTGAAAAGAGTGTTTTGGATTCAGTGAAGTGGAGCATCTAAGCTCGGCCACGCTGGAAATCGACGGCCCGGTCTTGGGCAAACAATCCTGGTAGGAGATCAAGAAATGTCAGAGAAGAAAATAGTTAAGCCGGTTGCACTGGCTATTGGTGCGGCACTGGCTGGTACCTTTGCGATCAGCGGCGCGGTCAATGCAGAAGTGCTTGATAACCCGTTCGAAATGTCTGCGTTGAGCTCTGGATACATGCTCGGTGCCGGTGGAGCGGTGGTGAGGGTTCTTGTGGTGGCGACACCGATGACAAGAAGGGCGAAGGTTCTTGCGGCGAGAAAGAAGGCGAAGGTTCTTGTGGCGAGAAAGAAGGTGAAGGTTCTTGTGGCGAGAAAGGCGAGAAAGAAGGTGAAGGTTCTTGCGGCGAGAAAGAAGGCGAAGGTTCTTGTGGCGAGAAAGAAGGTGAAGGTTCTTGCGGCGAGAAAGGCGAGAAAGAAGGCGAAGGCTCTTGCGGTGAAGGTTCCTGCGGCAGTTCTGTCTAAGACCGACACGACATTACGTTGTGATGAAGCCCGCGCCTGTGCGCGGGCTTTTTTGTGTCTGCAGGGAAGATATGGGGGCTGACCGCGGCGATATTCGCTGTTAGATTCGAGTTATCAAATTGAAGAGAGACGATCATGAACAAAGCGGTCACACGATGCCGATGGGCCGAAGGCGTTAGTCTCGATTACATTGCCTATCATGACGAAGAGTGGGGCGTGCCGGTGCGGGATGACCGCACCCAGTTCGAGTTCCTGCTGCTGGAAGGAGCGCAGGCGGGCTTGAGTTGGTCAACGATACTGAACAAACGCAGCGGCTACAGAAAGCACTTCGCCGAATTTGACGCGGAAAAGGTAGCTCGATTCACGAAGAAACGTATCGAGAAAATCCTGCTGGATCCGGCGATTGTCAGGAACCGCCTGAAGGTCGAGTCTGCCGTGCTCAATGCGAAAGCGTTTCTCAAGGTGCAGGAGGAGTTTGGTAGTTTCTGTGAGTACATCTGGGGCTTTGTAGACGGCCGGCCGATACAGAACAAGATTCGCAAAGACAATGAAACGCCAGTCACCTCACCCGAGTCTGATGCGCTGAGCAAAGACCTCAAGAAACGTGGCTTCAAGTTCGTTGGCAGCACGATCATGTACGCGCACATGCAGGCTACCGGCATGGTGAACGATCACGTGGTCTCGTGTTTTCGGTACAAACCTTGTGCGGACCTCGGAAAAACAAAGACTTAGCGCGGCTGAGGCTTGATTCCGGGGTGTCGGAGGCTGTATACCGTATCTTCCCGTGACGAAATCTGACCTGAAAATAATTCAAATAGGGGAGATCCGCGATGACTGAGATACCGAACAATGAGCTGCCAACATCCTTCTGGATCATCGGTGGCGTGTTTCTGCTATGGAATTTCCTTGGCCTGATGATTTACTACGACCAGGTAACCATGTCGCCGGAAGTGCTGGCCGATACGTTTAGTGCCGCACAGCAGGCGTTTCTCGAGGACATGCCGCTATGGGCAACATCAGCCTACGCTATCGCCGTTACCGCCGGAGTCATCGCCTCTTTGCTGCTACTGGTGCGCAATGCACTTGCGTTGCCGGTCTTCATTGTCTCGCTCGCCGGCGTGATTGTGCAGGACCTGAACTCGTTTGTAATGAACGACGGGCTTGCGGTCTGGGGCAGCAGCGCGCTGTACCTGCCGACACTCGTTCTTGTTCTTTGCGTCGTCGAGATCTGGTATTCGCGCTCGGCAAAAGCCAAGGGTTGGATTTCGTAACGGACGGTGCAGATTGCAGCCTGACGGCTGCCGCTACGCTTCGCGCCCAAGGGGGCGCTCCTACGGGTGGTTCTGCTGTGCGCTGTCGATTGCGGTCAGTTGCCGATGGTGACGATGGTCAGCCCGGAAAGGCCCTGAGGCGTGTTGTGAGAAATGCCGCCCAAATAAATGGTATCCGGGCTTAGTCCGGACCAGTCGATCGTCACGTCGGCAGATGTGCCGGGTGCAACGAAAGCCGGCCCCGATGCGCTCATATTGCCGACATCGTCGTTTATGCCAAAGGCCCATGCGAGTAGTTCGTAGTTAGCGCCGGGACCACCGGAAACCTGGTCGGTCTCGAAGCCGTGGACCAGCACGGCATAGATGCCGGCCGCCGGTCGAAACACGTTGAACTGTTCCTGCGAAGTGGGTTCGCCGCTCTCGCCAATCTTGTTGCAAAACGTTGTGTCGGACCCGCAGTAGTAAAGATACATATCGAGATCATCGTCGCCGTCAGTCCGCGCGTCAAACAGCGAAAATCGAGCGTACAACTGGTCCGCCGGAACCGAGATCAGGTGCTGTGTTACGCCTTCGCCCGACCGCACTGAGAATGTCTTGGTCGGGTCATTGTCGACGAAGCCGTTGATGATTGCTGGCAGATTCAGTCCGTGCACGCCCGGCGAGTAGCTACCCTCATAGCCAAACAGGACCTGGAAACTCTGCGTGCCACTGCCGCCGAAGCTCGAAATTTCACCGGTCGCAGATATCGAAGTCGGTTTCACAGCGATTGGGCTGTAAACGTCGCGTGTCTCGCTCGACCAGGTCATTGATCCGAAACGCCACAGATCGAGCGGTCCGGACAGGTAGCTGGCAGTCACGTCGAACACACCGGACTCGCCCGGGCCCAGTGCAATGCTTGTCGGGCTTACGTCGATAGTCATGCCGGGCGGCGCTGCGATGGTGACGGTGTAGGCATCGGGCTCATCGCTTACATTGGTCACGCGGCGCTGCACGGTTCGCTGGCTGGTCAGCGACGACAGGGCAATAGATGGCTGGTTCAGGTCCGCGGGGGCGAAGGAAAAGCCTGCCGCCGTGAGTTCGTCGCAGCGCGCTGCCGACATGGCGGAAGACTCGATACCGCAGGCAAACGCATCGTATTCGTCGTTACCGACATCAAATACCAGGCCGGGATCAAGCGCTTTGTTTGGCGCGATGTGGCCGGCGCCGAAATCGAACGGGTTGGCGTCGCTGAGACCCGATGTTGAATTGATATCCTGCCGGGCCGATGTCATCAGCGCGGACTTGATTGCCGACGGTGACCAGTCCGGGTGCGCCTGCAGTAGCAGGGCGGCGGAACCTGCGACGTGCGGCGTCGACATCGAGGTACCACTGAGGAATGCGAAGTTCTCGCCGGGAGCCGCATTCGCGGCGTCCGGTGTGAAGCCGGCCAGGATATTGATGCCTGGCGCCGTGACGTCGGGTTTCAGGATATCCGCCACGGGCCCGGGACCGCGGGCCGAGAACGACGCCATGGCATTGCCGGTGTCGGCCGTGGTCAGCAACAAGCCCTTTTCAAGCACCACGGTTACCTCGTTCCCGGCGTCGAACTCGGCCAGGATAAGGTTGGCATCGGCCTGACCAATCATCAGGGCCGGAATATCGGACAAGTCCTCCGTGCCAAACATGACGATCGGGTCGCCTGCGATGTTATAGACCAGCGCCGCCACGGCGCCGGCGTCGGCGGCGTTCTTGACCTTGTCTTCAAACGGACACCCGGTGCGCTGGATAAAGGCGATCTTACCGCTGATGTCGTCGCCGTTGACGAGCGCCTGGCAGGCGTCTGAGGTGGTACCCGTCAATCCGCCACTGCTTGACTCATCGTTATCGTCGGCAAGAACGAGGGATGCCTCAATGGGGTCGACGTCCTGCAATGGCGGCGTGAAGCGGGCTTCTTTCGTCGCGTATTTTCCGGCGATACCGGGCGGCTCTGTTACCTGCAGTGCTTCTACCGACGACTCGCCGGTGCGGCTGGACGCAGCTGCGGTGATGACCCAGGGACCGCCAGCCGGAGAGCCGATCGTGCCGAGGTTGGGTCCTTCGTTGCCCGCGGCGACAACAGACAGCACGCCAGCCTTGGTTGCCGCCATCAGCGCAACGTCATCCGGCTCCAGGATTCTCCGCAGCGAACTGCCAATCGAGTAACTAATAATGTCTACGCCGTCGGCAACAGCCGCATCGATCGCATTAACGAGGTCTGATGTGTTGCAGGTCGCGCGTGTGCTACCGGGGCGAAGCCAACACGCCTTGTATGCTGCTACGCGCGCCTTGGGTGCGATGCCTTCGATATCACCGAGCTCCGTGCCGAAGATCGACGCACGAGTACGCACGCCTGCCGCTGTTGTTGCCGTGTGCGTACCGTGTCCGTCAGCATCGCGTGCCGAGCGGATTTCTCCATCATCAATGGGGCCCGACTCGGCGGCGCCGTCGATAAACCAGCGCGCGCCGATCAGCTTGTTGTTGCAGTCTGTTTCTTCGAAACGCTCACCCGTCTGGCACGTGCCGTTCCAGACCTCCGGCTCGTCGAACGCGACGACGTCGGGGAGCCTGCGAAAGCGTCTACACAGCCAGCGGCCAAGCAGCGTGGTTTCGCCCCAGCTACTGCGGCAGGCCCTTGGCCGATCGGCCTTACGCGTATCCTGAAGCGATGGATGTTCAGGCGCCACTCCGCTATCGATGATACCGATGATGACGCCGTCACCGTCCAGGCCCTCGACGCTTCTCAGGCCGTTATCGGCGTCGAACAGGTCGAGAAACGTCGGGCTGTAACGCAGCGCCATCGGGCGTATTTCATCTTCCCAGACGTTCAGAACCTCGGGGAGATTCTGAAGCTTGTCGGCTTGCGCCATGCTCATGCGGGCGGCAAAGCCGTTCAGGCCGTATTGATAGCTGTAAATCTTCTGTGCGCCAGGACCGGCCTTGTTGAGGACCTTGTCCTGTTGATCGGCAAGCTGGCTCCGGTAGGCTTCGAGCTGCGGGCTGGTCTTGTCCAGGCGGACACGCTGTTTGTCGATTGCCGCCGTGCGCGCGCCCCGTCTTGATAACTTCGCATAATATTCCGCTGCTGACGGTTGTCGCAGTTGCACGATATAGACGCGCGTCTCCGCCGTATCCTCGGCACCGGAAAGCCCGATCGGCGGTGCCTCGATCACCTGCAACGATGACTCGCTGGCGAAGGCTGCAGCCGCGACGAGAAGCAGGACAGATACGAATAATGAGTGAGAGAAGTTCATTGGTGGTCCATCATCAAGTATCGAGATAGCCCTCTAGTTCATCGTCGGAGAATGTTACGCCCAGTCCGAGCGCAATGCGATTGACGAAATTGAAATAGGCGACGATCAGCGTCAAGTCGAGCACGTCCTTGTCCGTGAGGCCAACCGCGACGAGTTCGACGAGATCGCTCTCGGTCATCGCGCCGGGCGCAGAAGTCAGCTTCTCGGCATGTCGAACGATATTGCTCAAGCGCGGTTCCAGGGTCTCGAGCCCGTCGCCATTCCTCAGCATTTCCAGGGTCTGGTCGTCATCAATCAAGTGACTGAGCGACTCGGCATGATGATTGACGCAATACTGACAGTCGTTGGTGGCCGAGACCACGACCGCGACGGCCTCGCGCTCGGCGCGACTGAGCCCGGACTTTCCGAACATCAGCACCATATAGAGATCCAGGTGTTTGCTCAGCGCATCCGGGTTAAGGCTGTGAACCTTGAGGATGTTGGATACTTTGCCGCGCTGCCTGATCAGCGTGGCGTATATCTCCGCCAGCTTTTCATCAGCCTCATTAACCTCAATTTCTTCGATCCAGGACATGGTTCCTCGCGACTGCGGCCTCACCCGTATTCCGCTTGTCGGCATCGATCGGCTGTTCCACAAAATCGAAACTCGAACCGTCGTCGCCGAAAACAAACACGCGGCAATTGCCCCATTCAGGTGCGAGCGTCCACGACTTTCCCTCTTCTACGGTGTCGCGGACGCGATGAGTATCGCACCGTGCTTCAAAGCGTTGGACGTTACCATTCAGGTTCGCAAAAGAGAATGTCCGCCGAGCCGGTCTGTAGTACCAGAGCGGCTGCCCGGCGTCGCAATTGCAGGGATTGTAGATAGTTGCGCGGGCCGCGAGGGTCGCTTCCGACAACAGCAGGACATCGATTTCTGCAGCGCGTGGCGCAAGTTCCGCAGCCGCTTCGCTGCTCTCATCCATGCTACTGAGGCGAGCGAAGGTGCGCCTTGCGTCGGCGTAATGGCCGGCCTCGTCCTGTAGCGCAAAGATCTTCCCCAGCAGTTGCAGGCGATCTTTGTTACTCAGCGAGCGTTGTGAACTGATGGACAAGGCTCGCCGGTAGGCCTCCAGCTTGGCGGTCGCGGCGCCCTCAATGCGACCATTGAGCATCCACAGTACTGTCGACTCATACAGGTTCCAGCCGCCCTTTTCCTGGGCCTTGTGCACTTTCTTGCGCGCGGCATCCGTTCGCCCGGCAGCGATTTGCTTGATGATGCTGTTGTAGGCGCGGACGAAATCCAGGCCGGGCGTATCCTTGCCCCGGCGAATTCGTGTACGGATATTAACAAGATTATTGGGCATCTCAGCGCCTGATGGCGGCGCTGCAAATCGCCATGCTTCAGCGGACCGCATCGCTTCTGCCTCGAACGGCGTGCCACCGCTGGAATCGATAATGATGGGATCAACAGCGTTGCCGTCAGCGGTAATGACGAAGTGCATTCTCACCCAGCCGTCCTGGCCAAGGGGAACAAGACCGCCCGGGTAGCCTGGTTCTGCCTGCTCGATGACGACAGCGCCGCCAACATTGCTAACGTCAACCAGGTAGGTCTGTGCGCTTGCCCCGGTTGTCAGGCCAACGACAATGCTGAGCGCCAGCAGGGCCTGCAAGGCACTCCGCCGCGCTCGAATGCAAAAGGTCATACGCATGTGCGTGTTTTGTTCCCGCCGCTTTCTCGATAAGAGATCAGATAGTCCCAGGTCGCAAAAAGTTGCGTTGGATCTGTAAAACCATTGAGCTCGAGTGCGTTCGACGATGGGCCATAAATTTCTCTGCCGCTTCCAGGTCGCCGATCGAAAGTGCGACGTGAAAAAAACGCAGGTCAGCCACTTTCTTCGCCGAGCCAGTCGCGGGCGTGCAGGTAGTCCCGGTAAAGCGATTCTTCGGCCGAATCCGTTTCTGGACGCCAGTTGTACGCCCAGCGCACCTGTGGCGGCAACGACATCAGGATCGATTCAGTTCGCCCGCCCGACTGCAGTCCGAATAGTGTGCCTCGATCATAGAGCAGGTTAAATTCGACATAGCGGCCGCGGCGGTAAAGCTGAAAGTCACGCTGTCTGTCGCCGAAGGGGTGTGACATACGCTTTTTGACGATCGGCTTGTAGCCGCCGAGGAAGCTGTCGCCGACAGACCTGACAAAGGCAAAGCTCTGCTCGAAGCCTTGTTCGTTAACGTCGTCGAAGAACAAGCCGCCGACACCGCGGGTCTCTTCGCGGTGTTTCAGGTAAAAGTAGTTGTCGCACCATTCCTTGTAGCGTGGGTACAGATCTTCGCCGAATGGCGCGCACGCGTCTTTCGCAGTCTTGTGCCAGTGCAACACATCCTCGTGAAACGGGTAATACGGCGTCAGGTCGAATCCGCCGCCGAACCACCATACCGGCTTGCGATCACCGGCCGTAAAAAAGCGAAAGTTCGCATGTGTCGTCGGCACGTAAGGGTTTCGCGGATGTAGTACGAGGGAGACACCTACGGCCTGAAAGCTTTTGCCAGCGAGCTCCGGCCGCGTCTTGGTTGCCGACGGCGGCATCTTGTCACCGAATACGTGCGAGAAGCTGACGCCGGCCTGTTCGAAGACGCCGCCGTCGGTTAGAACGCGGCTTTCACCGCCACCGCCATCCGGCCTCTCCCACCCGTCTCTTACAAACCGCGCCCGGCCATCGACCTCCTCGAGCTCGGCGCAGATACGATTCTGAAGCGCGAGCAGGTATTCTTTTACGTCATCGATATTGCTCATTATTGTCGTCTTCGAAGTACTTTGTCCGTCTTGAGGTCACGAATTTCGGAAGCGCCGCTGGTGGGACCGCAGTCACCGGGAACGAGATAGTCTACACGCTGCGCAAATTGACGGCGAAGGACGAAGCGATTTCGCGCGGTGGGTTTACCGCTCAAATTTGCGCTGGTCGACGTGATCGGAGAGTCGACAGCGTCACAGATTGCAGCGGCGACAGGGTTGCTCGTGATGCGAACTGCAAGACCCGCATGCAGACCGCGAAGTAACGGGTGCGCAAGCTCACCGGGTGGAACAACCCACGTTACGGGGTGCATGGGATCCGGTTGCGGGATGGACGCTCCGTCCGGCAATGCTATCCAGCCATCGAGTTGTTCGTGCCTGGCGGCAATCAGTATCAGCCCCTTGCCGGCATCGCGTTGCTTCAGATCAAGCAGTCGTTGCACCGCGTCAAGGTCGTCGGGAAGGCAGCCCAGGCCGAATACACCCTCGGTGGGGTACGCGATAATGCCACCGCCAAGCAGTACGTCAGCGGCGCGCTTTACGGACATTGCCAAGGGTACGCGAGTCCTCAGCCGGCCTTCTTTTTGGCCTTCCTGGCGGTCTTCTTTTTAGCCGCTTTCTTCTTTGCCTTTTTCTTTACTTTTTTCCTGGCCTTTTTCTTGGCGGGTGCTTTCTTCGTCGCAGCCTTTTTCTTTGCGACCTTCTTCTTGCCGCGTCGGCCGCGCTCCGGTGCAGCGGCCAACAGCTCCTTGCACTCTTCGAGCGTTAGCGACTTGGGCTCTCTGTCCTTCGGCACCCGGGCGTTCTTGGCCTTGTTGGTGATGTAGGGGCCATAACGACCGTTGAGTACCTGGATCCCCTCTTCCTCGAAGTCCTGGATGAGGCGATTGGCATCCTCGATCTTCTTGGCTTCGATGAGTTCGAGCGCCCGTGGCAGTTCAATCGTGTAGGGATCGTCTTCTTCGCCACGAATGGAAACGTACTTGTCGCCGTACCGCACGTAGGGTCCGAAGCGCCCGACGCTCGCTGACACGGCCAGGCCGTCCGGCGTCTCACCGAGTTTGCGCGGCAGCTTGAACAGCTCAAGCGCGGTCGCCAGGTCGAGATCGGTCATCTTCTGGCCCGGCCGCAGGCCTGCGAACTTCGGCTTCTCTTCGTCGTCCTTGGTGCCAATCTGTACGAAGGGGCCGTAGCGGCCCATGCGCACGGTAACAGGCTTGCCGCTCTTGGGGTCGGTACCGAGCTCACGTGCCTGTGCCACCTGTTCACGCGTGACCGAGGCTTCCTTGTCCTCGCAAAGCGCGTGGAAGGGCCCCCAGAACTTCTCGAGCACTGGCACCCAGTCCTTCTCGCCGAGCGAGACGAGATCAAGATCGTCCTCCAGCCTGGCGGTGAAGTCGTAGTCGACATACTGCGTGAAGTGTTCGGTGAGAAAGCCGATGACGATACGACCGATGTCGGTCGGGAGGAAGCGCTTCGCATCCATCTCGACGTATTCGCGGTTCTTAAGCGTTGCGATAATGCTGGCGTAAGTGGAGGGACGGCCGATGCCATACTCCTCCAACGTTTTCACCAGGCTTGCCTCGGTGAAGCGCGGCGGAGGCTCTGTGAAGTGCTGTTCGGCGCGCAACTCGACGAGCTTGATCTTATCGCCCTCCACGATTTCAGGCAGCAGCCGATCGGTGTCGTCGTCCTTGGAGTCGTCTTTTCCTTCCTGGTACACGGCCATGAAGCCCGGCTCTACGAGGACCGAGCCGTTCGCGCGCATTCGATGACCCTGGTCTGCAGCGCCAGCGGCCATTTCGATGGCGACCGTGTCGAACACAGCAGGAACCATCTGGCAGGCCATAGTGCGCTTCCAGATCAGTGAATAGAGTTTGTACTGATCCTCATCCAGCGATGCCTTGATCTCTTCGGGAATGTAGGCAACGGAGGTTGGTCGAATCGCCTCGTGCGCTTCCTGGGCATTCTTTGATTTGTTCTTGAACTCGCGCGGCGCCTCGGGGACGTTCTTGCTGCCGTAACGACTGGTAATGACTTCGCGAATCTCCTCGATCGCCGATGCCGCGAGCGTTACCGAGTCGGTACGCATGTAGGAGATCAGGCCAACACTACCCTCGCCGGGCAACTCGATACCTTCATACAGCTTTTGCGCGACACGCATCGTGCGTTGCGTATTGAAACCCAGCTTGCGAGACGCTTCCTGCTGCAAGGTCGAGGTTGTGAACGGTGCAGTCGGGTTGCGGCGGCGCTGCTTCTTGGCAACACTCAGGACATCGAATGCGCCCTTCGCAGCATCGAGAATCGTCTTCTCTACTTCGCGGGCCGAGTCTTCGTTCTCAAAGCTGAACTGCTCGACCTTTTCGCCCTTGTAACTCACGAGTCTCGAAGCGAACGGCTGCTCTTTCTTGCTGACGTCGGCCTCGATGGACCAGTACTCGCGTGCCTTGAAGGCTTCGATTTCGAGTTCGCGCTCGACAATCATCCGCAGCGCGGGGCTTTGCACGCGGCCAGCGGACAGCCCTCGCTGCACCTTCTTCCACAACAACGGCGACAGGTTGAAGCCGACCAGGTAATCCAGCGCGCGCCGGGCCTGTTGTGCGCCGACCAGGTCACCGGATAAACCGCGCGGGTTTGCTACGGCGTCCCGCACGGCCTGCTTCGTGATTTCGTGGAAGACGACGCGATGCACCTCTTTTGATTCAAGCGCCTTGCGTTCTTTGAGCAACTCAATCAGGTGCCAGGAGATCGCTTCCCCTTCGCGATCCGGGTCAGTCGCGAGATACAGCGCGTCCGCCTTCTTGAGGGCACGCATGATCGCTTTGACGTGCTTTTCGTTGCGCTCGATAACCTGGTACTTCATCGAAAAGTCGTTATCTGTGTCGACGGCACCCTCTTTCGGCACCAGGTCCCGCACATGACCGTAGGAGGCCAGGACATCGAAGTCCTTGCCGAGGTATTTGCTGATCGTCTTCGCCTTTGCGGGCGATTCAACAATGACGAGATTCTTTGACATCGTATATAAGGGGGTCCCAAAAACAAGAAAACCGCAGTCCGTGCCGCGGTTGAATAGCAGCCTTGTTCGCTGCGTGTCAAGTTTCCCGAAAGCGCAGGACGGTGCGATTGAAGATGATCGGCCGTCGGGTTTCTAGTGAATCAGTCCCGACGTTTCCTCGAAAACGAGGTCTTCCATACGTGCGTACGCGAGCTCCTGCCCAGGCTGGCTGAATAACACCATCAGTACCACCCACTTGATTTGTTCGACGTCGATATCGGGGGTTTCGAGCGCCAGCAGACGGTCAATCAGGATTTCGCGTTGCGGCGGCGAGAGAATGCCGATCTGCTCAAGATAGGTGATGTAGCCGCGACACGATGAATCCAGTCGGTCGTGCTCAAATTCGTTGAAGATGCGCGTCCCGCGCCCGGCAAGATGACCGTAATCGAGGCTCTGCTGCTGATCTGTCAGTGCGTCAAGCCACGACAGCGCCCGCTCGATCTCGGCCTCAGCGAATCCGGCGCGTGACAGCTCGGCGCGTAGCTCATTCTGATCGGGTTCGGGTTCTTCTTCGGTGTCGACGTACGTTTCGAACAAGTACATGAGCACATCAAGTACGTTTTCTTTCATGCCTGGGGCGGCTCCTTGCGCTGTCTTTGACTAAAGCTCAACCTGATAAGGTGTATCGACCACCGGACAATGACTCCACTTCTCCGCGGAGCTCCAGGATCAGAAGCATGGAGGAAAGCTGGTCGATCGTCAAACTTGATTGCCCGGCCAGTTCGTCGATGCTGACGGGGTCGTGGCTCAGCAAGCGGCGCAATTGAACATAGTCTTTATCGGCGTCCGGGCGGCTGTTCTTTGCAGGTGCAGATTCTAGAGAGGCCTGCATCATATGCTGGCCCAGTGGCGCCAGTTCGCCAAGAATGTCACTGGCGGTCTCTACGAGCTTGGCGCCTTGTCGAATCAGCGCGTGACAGCCTCGGGCGAGCGGGTTGTGGATCGAGCCGGGTAGCGCAAATACCTCGCGGCCCTGTTCCGAGGCAAGTCGGGCTGTAATCAGAGAGCCGCTTTGGCGCGCGGCCTCGACAACCAGGGTGCCAAGCGACAGCCCGCTGATTAGCCTGTTGCGTTCCGGGAAATGCCGTCGCAACGGCCGGGTTCCCAGCGGGTACTCACTGAGCAGGGCGCCGCCGCTGGACACGAGATGGGCCAGGTCGCGGTTTGACGCAGGGTAGATCCGATCGATGCCGTGACCGAGAAACGCTACGGTCTTGCCGCCCGCGTCGAGTGCGCCGCGGTGAGCGGCAGTATCAATGCCTTCGGCCAACCCACTCACGATGACGAAGCCACTTCGAGCCAGGTATCGCGAGAACTCGACCGCATTGCGCACCCCGCCATGGGTCGGATTGCGGCTGCCAACAACAGCCAGTGACGGTAAGTGCAGGGCATCAACATCGCCGTTTACAAACAGCAGCAGCGGCGGACCCGGAATCTGCGTGAGCATCTCCGGATAGGCTGCGTCGCCATAAGTAATAAGGTGATGCGAATCATGATCCAGCCACGCAAGGGCTTCGCTCAGCCTGTCTTCATCGGGTGATGCGATCGCCGATACCTTGTCGTCCGACAGACCGGCCTCCCTCAGCGCGTTTGTGGGAAGCCCTGCGATCTCGGTAATCTCGCCGAATCGTGAGCCGAGCTCGCGAAGTTCATCGAGGCTGAGGTATGCATGGGCGAGAATCAGCCATGCGCGAGTTGTGCTGTCCATTGGCGGGCCCAGGAGAAACGTCGCTGTGATGATAACGCCAAACGTGCACTAGCTCGTGTCGATAACTGGACAGAATACAGCCAATTGGAGCGCAAAAAAAACGGCGCCACAAAGGCGCCGCTCTTTTGTCTGGTGATGCTCGATCAGTCAGGATTTCTTACGGTATCCAGGACGTGCAATGCCTGCGTGGCTTCCATTACGAGGCCGTAGCTAATGCGATCATAAGTCTTGAAAACCATGACCGTGCCCGATTTCTCGTCCGGCAGTTTCACTTTGCCCCCCTTGACCCGGTCACTCACAACTTCGCCGGTCTGGAAGACCGAAAGCACGTCACCAACCGACAAACCGTTGTTTGTGCCGCGATTGATCACAACGACCTGGTACTGGCCAATCTGGGTAACGCCATTGACGACAGAAATAATGCGCCCGTCAATTTCGTTGCTCGGTGACCGCGGGAAAAAGTTGAGCGGGACGTCGATAGTGTCAGGGATCAATCGATCGCCCTTCAGTGCTTCCCGGGCCGTATCGGTTAACGCGACGGTTGCCGGGTCTCCACCACGAGTCAGCCGTCCTTCGCCAACAAGGAGTCCCTGGTAGCCGATCAGGCGGTTGTCATCAGGGTCCGTCAGCTGGTCACCGACGTGGATAATGTTAAGGCGGGTGCCCGGCATGTCGGCGGACAATCCACGTACGTAGACTTGGTTACCGGCAGCCGCCACGAGGTGTTCGCCCCGGATGTCCACTATGTAGGGAAGAGAATCAGCCTCCTCTTTTTCGAGGATCATGCCGGTACTGAGAAATGCGGCAACCGCTTCGTAAGGAATGCTGTTGATGGTCTCGGAAAGAGGTGTAACACGAGCCTGCGGCGAAAGACGATAAGCCGAGCCACGAACATTGGTGATGCGCGGCTGGCCATCAATGTAGACGAGTCCCAGAACGTCACCGGGGTAGATAAGGTGCGGGTTCTCGATGTCCGGATTGACGTACCAGATCTCGGGCCAGAACCACGGGTCCTTCAGGAACGTGCCGGCGATATCCCAGAGCGTGTCGCCGACCTGAACGACGTACTCGTTGGGATGGCCCTGGGCCAGCGGCACGGGCTCATTGATGCGCTGCAGGGCTGGCTCGTTGTACGCGGGCTGGGCCGGTGCGCTTCGCTGTGTTGGCTCTATCGATGTCGATGCGCCACCCGATGACTGTGACGACGAAACGACAGGCGAACTGCGCTGCGGCTCGTCATCATTTGAAAACGGATTTAAAGAGCATCCGGCCAGGGTTACGGCTAGCGTGACAACGGTAAGCCGATAACTGTTTTTCAGGCAAATATTGCTGAGAGACATAATTTGCGGGTGCTCCAATCTGATAGGTTTAAGCCTGCGCTAACCAGGCATTGCTATACTATGTCTGTCCGGTCAAGCTCAGGCTGCTAATTACGTCACATTTCCGGCCCCGAAGGCGGTCCGGAAGGGTATTTTTCAAGCGGCATTGTCTGACATCTTATTCAATAAAGTCAAACATTTAGGTGATTCTTGTGGCAGTTCACACGAAATAACTGCCGATTCATTATGTTTTAAAGGGTTGATTTTGCAGGTACGGTCACAAGAATAGCTTTCAAGAAATTATGGCGAAACTCAATATTCTGGAATTCCCTGATCCCCGGCTCAGGACGAAAGCGGTCCCGGTCGAGGCGGTCGACGATAGTCTGCGTGCGTTGATCGACGATATGTTCGAGACGATGTATGCCGCACCGGGCATCGGGCTGGCGGCCACGCAGGTGGACGTCCACCTGCGGCTGCTGGTTGCTGATGTGAGCAGCGACAGCTCCGCGCCACACGTGCTCATTAATCCCGAGATTCTCGAAAAAGACGGTGTAATGGTGAGCGACGAGGGCTGCCTGTCCGTACCGGGCTATTACGAGGAAGTCGAACGTGCGGAGCACATCCGGGTTCGATTCCTGGACCGGCAGGGTGCCACGCAGGAGATGGAAGCTGAGGGCCTGCTCGCTGTCTGCGTACAGCATGAAATGGATCACCTCGAGGGTAAGTTGTTCGTCGATTACCTCTCCGAAGCGAAACGCCAGCGAATTCGCAAGAAGCTGCTCAAAGAACGCCGTCATCAATCCGCCGCCGTCGTCGCGTAAGCGATTTCGCCGGACACTCGCCTCACTATGAAAGATGCCAGGGTGATATTCGCCGGCACGCCGGAGTTTGCGCGTGTGTCATTGGTGGCGCTCGTAGAATCAGGCGTCGTTCCCATGCTCGTGCTGACGCAGCCGGATCGGCCATCGGGTCGCGGCAAGCGCATGACGGCGAGTCCGGTGAAGCGCTATGCGGAGGAGCACGGCATTGCTGTTATGCAGCCGTTGACGTTGCGCGATGCAAGCGTTCAGGCCGAACTGTCCGCACTCAAGCCGGATGTCATGATCGTTGCCGCGTACGGACTGATCCTGCCGCAAGACGTGCTGGATATTCCCGCCCTTGGCTGTATCAATGTACATGCCTCCTTGTTGCCGCGCTGGCGCGGTGCGGCGCCGATTCAGGCAGCAATTCTTGCACGCGACGAAAGCAGCGGAATCAGCCTGATGTCCATGACTGCCGGTCTCGATTGTGGCCCGGTATACCTGTCGGAGTCCCTTGCCATTGCCGACGACGAAACGGCCGGTTCGCTGCATGATCGACTGGCTACTCTCGGCGGCGAGCTGCTGGTGGCGAATCTCGATGACATTCTGGAGAAGCGAATCACAGCCCGTATCTCAGGACGAAGCAGCGGCCAGTTATGCGGGCAAGGTGCAGAAACAGGATGCAGAGCTTGACTGGTCCCACAGTGCTGACGAACTGCAACGCCAGGTGCGAGCGTACAATCCCGTCCCCGGCGCGTTCTTTTTCGCGCCCGCGAGCGGAGCTCACGGCGGTGACCTGCTGCGCATCAAGTGCTGGCGCGCAGAACGGGTTCCGTGCGCAGACGCCAGGCCCGGCACGGTGCTGTCGAGTGGCCACGACGGTGTCGTCGTTGCCTGTGGTTCCGATGCGCTAAGCCTCCTCGAGCTGCAGCTGCCCGGCAAACGGCGCATCGCAGCCCGGGAGTTCTCTCACCAGCTCGACCTCGTTGGTCGGGTGCTCGGCTAGTCCGGCAAAGGCGGTGGCGAACACGGGTGCAATTGTGCGGGGTGCTGCTGCCGAGGTCGTTCACGCTGTCGCGACGAACGGCCGGTCGCTTGATGCGGCGATTGCCGACGTTGAGGCTCGCGTTCCGCCTGATGACCGCGCGTTGTTGCGCATGCTCTGCTACGGCGTCTTGCGTCATTACTGGCAGCTGCAACACTGGATAGGGAAGCTACTCGGGCGGCCGCTAAAGAAGAAGGACCGTGTCGTTAATGCACTGCTCGCCGTCGGTCTCTTCCAGCTCAACGACACCCGAGTTCCCGATCATGCGGCAGTTTCACAAACCGTCGAAGCTGCACGCCTGCTAAAGCGCCCTAAACTCGCAGGCCTCGTCAACGCCTGTCTGCGACGCTTCCAGCGCGACCAGATAGCGGCGACTGCCTGCGATCTTGAGGAGGTTCGCTGGAATCACCCGCAATGGCTCATCGATACGTTCAAACGAGATTGGCCCGATGACTGGGAGGCAATACTGACGGCGAATGACGGGCGTGCGCCCATGTGGCTGCGGGCGAACTCGTCGGCGAACAGTGCCGCCGAATACCAGGAAAAGCTTGCCGCCGAGGGGATCCGTGCCGACACGCTGGAGGGCGTGCCGGATGCGTTGCGGCTGGCCGAGCCTTGCCCCGTTGATTCGTTGCCTGGTTTTACCGACGGTGCCGCCTCTGTGCAGGACGCAGCTGCGCAGATAGCCGCGCGCTGGCTGCTGGCCGATACGCGCGGTGCCATTCTCGATGCCTGTGCTGCGCCTGGCGGGAAGAGCGGCCACCTGCTGGAAGCAGGGGGGGACGAGATCGCCCTGACCGCGGTGGAGCGCGATTCCTCGCGCATCGACAGCATTCGTCAGAACCTCGACCGGCTGGGCCGCGATGCAACCATAATTGCCGCCGACGCATCGAACCCTAGTGAGTGGTGGAATGGTGTGCCCTTCGACGGCATCCTGCTGGACGCCCCCTGTTCGGCAAGCGGTGTCATTCGGCGGCATCCGGACATCAAATTGCTGCGGCGCGCCAGCGATATCGAGGCCTTGAGTCGTCTGCAAAGCGACCTGCTCGAGGCGCTCTGGCCGTTGCTGGCCCCCGGCGGCCGCTTGCTGTACGCGACCTGTTCCACGCTGGCGTCAGAGAATGACGTTGTCGTTGGCCGGTTTCTGGAGCGTCACGACGAGGCGGTGGAAGATGATGTGTTGCCAAATAACAACGTCCGCGATCTAATGCGCAGGAAGGTCTGCGGATACCAGGTCCTGCCGGGAACGGCGGGTCTCGACGGTTTCTACTACGCATGCCTGGAAAAGAAGGTTTCCTGAAAACTACGATGTCAATGTCCCCCCTCTTTCGCCGCCGGATGTTCGCCATGCCTGTCGTTATGGCGTGCATCGCCATGCTCGCGATTGGCACCGGGCTGGCCCAGGATGATGTCGAGCGTGAGGGCTACTTCGAGGTTCGTTCGGCATCCACCGAAGTCAGCGATGGTGTGCATACGCTCGATGCGCGCCTGCAGCTGGTCCTGAGCAGTGAGGCGCTGGGGGCGCTCGAAAGCGGCGTAACCCTTACGATCGAGTTGCAGATGGAGGTTATCCGCGAGCGCCGCTGGCTAACCGATGCGACCGAGGCGGAACTGGTTGTGCGGCATGAGCTCGAGTATCGCCCTTTAAGTGAACGCTACATCGTCAAGAACCTGAATAGCGGTGAGCAGGATTCCTTCGCAACACTGTATTCCGCACTGAACAGCCTCGGTCGCGTCCAGGGACTGCCGGTAATTGACGACGCATTGTTGGAGCCGGATCGAGATTACCGCATCCGGCTGCGGGCAATGCTGAATACTCAGCAGTACCCTGCGACGTTACGGCTGCTATTTTTCTGGCGTGGCCAGTGGCAGCTACAAAGCGAATGGTTTGAATGGTCGCTCGAGCGCTAAAACGAGCCCTGTACATTCTTATGGCGACCGCCGGGGTCGGCCTTGCACTGGCGGCGCTGTTTCTTCTCACTCAGACCGTGCAGAAATCCGACGACTTCGATCGTCTGCAAGACGTAATCCTGGCCATCAATATCGCGGGCGGCATCCTGCTGACTGCCCTGCTTGTAGGCAATCTTGCCCGGCTGGCCCGCGACTATCGCCAGAACGTACCCGGCGCAAAACTCAAGGCCCGCATGGTTGGCATGTTCGTTGGTCTCGCGGTGCTGCCGCTACTGGTCGTGTTCTATTTTTCCATGCAGTTCATCAATCGAGGCATCGACAGCTGGTTCAACGTGCAGGTTGAAGAAGGCCTCGAAAACGCGCTGACACTTAGCCGTGCTGCCCTGGAAATGCAGAAACGACAAAACCTGTTCGCAACGCAGAAGGTGGCCCAGCGACTGTCACAGGTCAGCGATCGACAGATAATTTTCGAACTCAGCATGCTGCGTCGGGAGGCCGGCGCCAGCGAGATGACGCTGTACGGCGATAACAACACCGTGCTCGCGACCAGTTCTGACAGTTCCAGCGCGACTTTGCCAAAACCGCTCACCGAGGAAGTTGTCCTGCAGATGCAGCAGGACCGGCCGTTTGTCAGTCTCGAGTCGTACGGCAGCAGCAGTGTGGAGGTCAGAACGGCCGTCGTCTTCCGCTACCAGGGTGGACGCGGACAGCAAGCCCGCGTCGTGCAAGCGCACTACCCGGTGGCGGACCGAATCGGACGCATGATAAACAGCGTGGAAAAGTCATACCAGGAATACCAGCAGCTGGTGTTCTTCCGTGAAGACCTGAAGGACCTGCTGTCGCTGACGCTGGCGTTCGTTCTTCTGCTAAGCCTGCTCGCTGCAATCTACGGCGCATTCGTATTGTCGCGGCGACTGGTTGCACCTATCCAGGACCTGGTGGCTGGTACGCGAGCAGTGGCGATGGGTGACTTTGACACGCGCCTGCCGACCCCGACGCGTGATGAAATCGGTTTCCTGGTCAGCTCGTTTAATGACATGACGCAACGTCTTGCCACGGCGCGGCGCGAAGCAAGCCTGAGCCAGGCGCTGGTTGAGGCCGAGCGGGCTAACCTCGAGGTCATTCTCGCGCGCCTGTCGACCGGTGTTCTCGCGCTGGAAACTGATCTCACTATTCGCACTGCGAACCAGGCTTCGAGCGCGATACTCGGTGTGGATCTGGAGCGCCGTCGCGGGGAGTCCTTGTTGAAGGTCGCAGAAGAAACCCCGCTGCTCGGGCAATTCGTAGACCTCGCCTGCGTGCATCTTGATGCTGGTGAAACGGAGTGGCGCGAACAGGTCGTGTTGCGTGGTGAGGTTGGCAGGCGCGTTCTGACCTGTGCTTGTACGACATTGCCCGGCGACGAGAGCCATGCGGCCGGCTACGTTATCGTCTTTGACGACATTACGGCGTTGCTGCAGGCGCAGCGCGACGCGGCATGGGGTGAGGTTGCACGGCGGCTGGCCCATGAGATCAAGAACCCGTTGACACCGATCCAGCTGTCGGCGGAGCGTATGCGCAGAAAATATCTGCACACGATGTCGGAAGAGGAGGCACAGGTCCTCGATCGCGCTACGCATACCATCGTGCACCAGGTCGAGGCCATGAAAGAAATGGTCAACGCGTTCAGCGACTATGCGCGAGCACCGGATATGGACTTCAGCCTGTTCGATATTGACAAGCTGGCCCACGAGATCGTCGATCTCTATCGGGCGCAGGAGAGTGACGTAGAGATTGTGCTGACTACTGACCCCACCATGCCGTTAATTGAGGCGGACATGGGGCGCGTCCGCCAAATGTTGCATAACCTGATTCGAAACGCGGTGGAAGCGATTGATGGCGCCACCGGCGGCCGCATCGACGTGCACGTCAGTGCCGCCGAGATCGACGATGTCGACATGATTCAGATCAAGGTCGAAGATAATGGTCCGGGATTCAGCATGGGATCGGTTAATCAGATTTTCGACCCGTACGTCACCACCAAACCAAAAGGAACAGGCCTTGGCCTGGCGATAGTCAAGAAGCTGGTTGAAGAGCACGTCGGGACGATTCGTGCGAGAAATCGGAAAGACGGGGGAGCAATGATTAGCATAAGACTGCCTGTAAACGATGCGGCGCGCGAAAAAGTGATTGCCAACGCACCCGGGCGTGCGGAAAAGAGGAGGGAAAACGTATGACAAGTCCTCATGTACTGGTTGTCGATGACGAGGCTGATATCAGGGCCCTGATCAAGGACATTCTTTCGGACGAGAACTACGGTGTTGCCGTCGCGGCCAACGCTGCCGAAGCGCGTGCGGCTCGCGAGAAGCGGAAATTCGATCTCATATTGCTCGACATCTGGATGCCCGACACCGACGGCATAACGTTACTGCGCGAATGGTCTGACAGCGGCGAAATGACCTGTCCGGTTGTCATCATGTCTGGCCATGGAACCGTTGATGCGGCGGTGGAGGCCACTCGGCTGGGTGCGTTCGATTTCGTCGAGAAACCGCTGTCACTCGCCAAGTTGCTGCGAACGGTTGAGGCTGCCCTGGAGTCGGCCGGTAGACAGGCGAAAACAGCACGTAGTCTGCTGCCATCCTTGCTGGCACCGGCCGGGCGCAGCGCCTTGATGCAGGGTTTGCGTGAACGCGTACAGCAGTATGCGCGGCACGATGGCACTGTACTGATGAGCGGCGAGCCCGGCACTGGTCGCGGCGCTTTCGCGCGTTACATGCATGCGCTGAGTCGAAGGGCCGACGAACCCCTGACATCGTTAACTGCCGCCTCGGTAACAGAGGCGAACTGCGAGGAGCAATTGCTCGGCAGTGAACACGGCGGAGAGGTGATCGCCGGCGCCTTTGAGCGAGCCTCTGGAGGCACGCTGGTCATTGATGAGCTTGCCGACCTCAACGAGACAGCGCAGAAGAGTTTTGTTCGGTGTGCTTGAGGACGGGCATTTCACGCGAGCCGGCGGCTCAAGACCGGTCAAAGTCGATGCGCGTGTAGTGGCAACGGTTGGCGCCGACTATGAGTCGAAAATCGAAACGGGCCAACTGCGCCGGGATCTGGTTGCACACCTCAGCGAGCTCAGTATTCGGGTTCCGCCGTTGCGCGAGTACGCCGAGGATGTTCCTGAGTTGCTGACCTACTACGTTGACAAGCTGGTCGATTCCGAAGGGCTGACGTTCAGGCGCTTCAGCGTCGCCGCACAAAACCGGCTGCGAAACTACCCGTGGCCAGACAACGTTCGGGAGCTGAAAAACCTGGTGCGGCGCCTGCTGTTGTCGGGCCGTGGTGAAGACATCGGGCTGATGGAAGTGGAGGCCGAGATCAGCGCCTCGGCGCCCGTTGACGAACCGCTCGTGAAACAGGACCTCCTGGCCCTGCCTTTGCGTGAAGCACGAGAGCAGTTTGAACGTGCCTACCTGCAGCAACAGCTGGTGCTGTGCGATGGCAAGGTGGGGCAGCTTGCGAAGCGCGTAGGTATGGAAAGAACGCACTTGTACCGAAAACTCCGTTCGCTCGGCGTGGACTTCAAGTCAGTCAGTTCTGACGACTAGGGCTTGGTCGCGGTCTGAAGCAACCGCTCGGTTTGCCGCCGCTCTGCGCCGCAGGGCGTGCGCCCGCAGGTTTGTTCAGTTCTCCCGAGCCTTCAGAACGTGCGGTTCGACCGGCGGTCGATTGGCGGGCAATACCCGGCCGTCCGGAAGAAACGTAAGCCCGGATTCTCCAAAGTCCTCGTTACTCAGGCCGCGGATCAGGTCGAGCGCGCGACCCCTGGGATCGATGCTGGGGCCGGCCGGACGCAGCTGGATCGTTGAGACGATTTCGCCGTCGACAAATGCGCCATAACCGTCGAGAGTCGTTGTCAGTATCGGCGCGATGCCCTTGATGCCCGCCACGCTGATGCCGTAATAAGTGGCAAAATTGCCGAGGCTGTAGGCGATAAGGCGGCCCTTGTAGCGCTCCATGCCGCGCACCACGTGCGGGCCATGACCGATAACCAGGTCGGCCCCTGCGTCGACCACACCGCGGGCAAACCAGACCATGTCGCCGCGCGGCTCACCGTAATACTCCTCCTCCATAAACGGCACATGCGTTACGTCAGCCCCTTCCGCGCCACCATGAAAAGAGACCACCACGATATCGTGCGAGGAAGCAGACTCCGCAACCGTTTCGAACGCGAGCTCATAGTCGAGCAGCATGTTGGAGTTCTTGGTGACGGCGTAGGCAAGTACGGCTATGCGCAGGCCGTTTACCTTAAGGCTCGCAAAATCATCGACGCGTCCGGAGTGATGCATGCCCGCCGCCGCGATCGCCTGCATGCTGCTGCTGCGACCCTCTTCGCCGAAGTCACGGGCGTGGTTGTTGGCCAGGCTCAATACGTCGAAACCGGCGGCGCGATAGTGGTTGGCGTAACGCGTCGGAGATCGGAACAGGTAGCAGGCCGCCGGGTTGCTGCATTTCTTTCCGGGTTCGCCGCCATCGAGTAGCACGCCCTCCAGGTTGCCGAAGGCAATGTCGGCAGCAGACAGGAATGGCGCGACATTTGTGAGGAAGCCCAGGCCGTCGTCATCCGGAAGGTGATTCTGCGGGTAGTCGGTGCCGATCATCATGTCGCCAACCGACGCTATACGGACACGCAGGTCGGATTTTGCCGGTGGAGCCGGTGCAAGCGGTGTTTGCGAAGGTGGCGGAGGCTCTGCTGGCCTGGTTTCTGATTCGGGCTGTGGTTGCGGCGCCGGGATCGTTGCGCATGCGGCCAACAGCAGTGCCGCGAGGATCCCGGCGACAAACCGGGCAGATTCCACCGCATTAGTCACTGAGGCGGATCCGGAAGACGTCGATCTTCGCGGCGCGCAGGCGGCTGCGCAGCAGGTTCAGTTCGTCGAGATCGTCGGTGGGCCCAATGTACACGCGGTGATAGTTGCGATCGTTAACCTTTACGCGCTGAATGTGAGATTCGATGCCGTGCAGCGCGAGTTCGGCGCGGCGCCGATCTGCATCCTTGTTGGTAGAGAATGATCCGGCCTGCAGGACATAGACACCGGGCTCCTCAATAGCCTGTGGCACAGAGTCAGCCTCTATCGTGGGGGTCGTGTCCGGCGTGACCATCTCGAAATTGGGCAGTATGTCGTAGAAAGTGAAACGCTTGTCATCCGCTTTCTTTTCGACGTCGACTACGGCAACCGATTCGCTGTTGTCATCGATTGCGCTCTGCAGGCTGGCTGGCTGTGGCGTCGCGTTTTGTGCGACCTCTACCGGCTCCTTGCCGTTCATGTAGACGGCAAACGCAACCGACAGGCCGATAGCCAGGCCGAAGAGCATCCAGACAAACGGCGGGTACTCCGACTTTTTCGTACGACTGACGCGACGTCTCTTGCGCTTTGCCACTACATTTTCTCCGGCGCAGATACGCCCAGGATGCCAAGCCCATTGGCGACAACAACCTGCGTTGCAGCGACAAGATAAAGCCGTGCATTTCGCAGTGATGCATCGTCGACGATAAACGCATGCGCGTTGTAATAGGTATGAAAATCGTTGGCAAGGTCGCGAAGAAAATGTACGAGGTGCTGCGGCGCACGATTGTTCGCAGCAAGCTCCACAACCTCCGGGTAACGGCTTAGCGACGTCATCAGCGCCTTTTCCTGAGGTTCGGCCAGGGCCGGGAGTTGTTCCCGGCCGTTTGCTTCGTCCCATTGCAGCGACTTTTCTGCGAGTTGACGAAAAACGCTGGCAACGCGCGCATGCGCGTACTGAATATAGTAGACCGGGTTGTCGCTGGACTGGGACTTTGCAACATCGAGGTCGAAATCGAGGTGCTGATCATTTGACCTGGACACGTAGTAGAAGCGCGCCGCATCGTTGCCCACTTCCGCTCGCAGCTGCCGCAGCGTGTCGAACTCACCAGAGCGCGTCGACATCTGCATTTTCTCGCCGCCGCGGTAGAGCGTTACGAACTGTACAAGTTCAACCTCGAGCGAATCGCCTTCATAGCCCATGGCCTCAAGCCCGGCCCGAACTCTCGGCACATAGCCATGGTGGTCTGCGCCGAGAATATCGATCAGGTGGTCGAAGCCGCGTTCGCGCTTCTCGTAGTGATAGGCGATATCCGACGCAAAATAGGTCTTTACGCCGTTCTCACGAACGACAACACGGTCTTTCTCGTCGCCAAAGTCCGTCGCCCTGAACCAGGTTGCACCGTCTTTCTTGTACAACATGCCGCGCTCTTCGAGCACGCTGAGCGCTTTGTCGATCGCGTTGCCCTTGGTCAGGCTCTGTTCCGAATACCAGCGATCGAAAGTAACTCCGAATTCGGCGAGATCGTCTTCGATATCATCGCGGATCGCATCGAGCGACTGTTGGCGAATGTGGTCAAATGCGGCCTCGCCCAGCAAGGCCTTCGCTTTTTCGATCAGCGCCTCGACATACGCCTCCTTGTCCCCCTCAGGCTCGTCCGGCGGGATATCAGAGAGCACTGCTTCGACGGTGACCGAAGCGACCCCGTCGGTGTTGATTGCCGCGGCGATGTCCCGAATGTAGTCGCCGCGATAGCCGCCTTTCGGAAAGGCGACAACGATGCCGTCTTTCTCCAGCAGTCGCAGCCAGACGCTCAACCCGAGAATATCCATCTGGCGGCCAGCATCGTTAACGTAGTACTCGCGGGTCAGCGGATAGCCAGCCGCCTCCAGCAGGTTGCCAACCGTCGCGCCGTACGACGCATGCCGACCATGACCAACATGCAGGGGGCCGGTCGGGTTGGCCGATACAAACTCGAGCAGGATGCTCGGCGCCTCTCTGGCTGGTTGGCGCCCGTACTCATGCCCGCGCTGCAGAATGGTTGTAAGTTCGGCGTGAAAGGCGGCTGGGCTGAGGTGAAAATTGATGAAGCCCGGGCCCGCGATATCGATGCGCTCAATGGCGTCGCTGCCGGATATTGCTGCCACGATGTCATTAGCAATATCACGCGGGCTGCGGCGCGCTGGTTTGGCCAGGCGCATGGCGATATTGCTGGCGAAGTCGCCATGGCTGGCGTCACGTGTACGCTCGACGGTGCTCTCGATTACGAGATCCGATGCGGCCTCGGCCAGATCGGGGAGCTTCTTCAGGGCAGTGCCAAGGACTGCAGCGACGATGTGTTTCATTACAGGGGGCCGAATTCGAGAGCCGGCAATTCTACCCGGATATTCGCCTGGATGTTGTTCGTAGCGACGGTTCTCCGCTGGCCCTGGCATTCAGCCAGACTGTCGCGAGCTCCGGAAATCACCCGGCCGGACCGATCCGCGACCGGGTTTCCGCGTCAGCCGCCGAAATATTCGGTCTAGAAAAGTTCTATCGGGTCCACGTCAATCGACCAGCGTACCTTACGGGCCGAGGGGTCCTCTTCGAGCGCTGGCCGCAATCTTGCGAGCAGCGCGTGTAGCTTCTTGCGGTCGCTGCTCTGCAGCAGGAGCTGGACGCGATAACGGCCGGCTTTTCGGGCCATAGGGGCGTCGACCGGGCCCAGGACCCGCAGTGTTTCGTCGGCTTCGGCCGCAATCCGCTGTCTTGCCTGTTCGAGAAACTCAAGCGCATCGCGATGCTTATGCGCCGCTGCACGCAGCAGTGCCAGCCGGGTGAACGGCGGCCAGCGCGTGATTTCGCGCTCGGACAGCGCCTCATTCGCCACACGTTCATACCCCCCGTCGATCAGCGTCGCCCAGAACGGATTGTCCGGGAACGCCGTCTGGATCAGGACCTCGCCGCGACGGCTCTCGCGCCCCGCACGACCCGCGACCTGCACGATCGACTGTGCCATGCGTTCGGCGCTGCGAAAGTCCGTGCCGAACAATCCCTGGTCTGCGTTCACGACGCCCACAAGGGTCAGCTTCGGAAAATGGTGACCTTTCGAGAGCATCTGGGTACCGACGAGTATGTCGGCTTCGCCTGTCGTCGCATGCTCGAGTACGGCGTGCATCGCCCCTTTGCGCTGCGTGCTGTCGCTATCGACACGCGTGATGACATGGTCGGGAAAGCGTGCAGCGAGCGCCTCTTCGACGCGCTGGGTTCCTTCGCCCAGCGGCTTGACCGATTCTCCACATTCACGGCATTGCGCATCGAGCGCGCGCGAGGCGCCGCAATGATGGCAACGCAGCTCGCGACTGTGCGCGTGCACCGTGAGCCGAGAGTCACAGCGTTCGCAGCCAGCAATGTGACCGCAGCTTGCGCAGATCAGCGTCGGCGCAAAGCCGCGACGATTCAGGAAGACAAGCACCTGTCCGCCCGTTTTGAGATGGCTCTTGATCGCCTCAGCGAGTGGCTCACTGATGCCATCAACAGCTGGCGCGCGCAGGGTGTCGACGAGGCGCATCGCTGGTGGTTCCGCGCCGCCTGCTCGGACGGGCAAGTGAATCTGCTGGTAGCTACCTTCACGGCAGTGATGCAGCATTTCAAGCGTTGGCGTGGCGGTACCGAGAATGACGGGCACGTCCAGGTGTTTGGCGCGCACGATAGCCAGGTCACGCGCCGAATAACGTAAGCCCTCCTGCTGTTTGAAAGAGTGGTCGTGTTCTTCGTCGACGATGATCAGGCCCGGGTTTTTCAGTGGCGTGTATATCGCCGAACGTGTCCCGACGACAAGTCGTGCTGCGCCCGCCCGTGCCGCCCGCCACGCTGCCAGGCGTTCTATATCGGTCAGGCCGGAATGCAACAACGCAGGCTCGATGCCAAGACGATCGCGCAGGCGCCCGACAAGCTGGGGTGTCAGCCCTATCTCCGGCGCCAGCACGAGGACCTGCTTGCCGAGATCGATGACGTCCTTCATGCGCTGCAAATACACTTCGGTTTTGCCGCTGCCGGTCACGCCGTCGATAAGGAATACGCCAAAGTCATCGCTACGGCGGAGGGCCTCAAGCGCTCGCTGCTGATCTTCATTCAATGTCAGGCTGTCCGATGGCGGGGCTATGAGCCGTTCGTCAAAATCCTCGGAGCGGGCCTCGAACCGGATGATGTGCCCTTTCTTGAACAGGCTTGCCGCCGCGCGGCGCCAATTCGGCAGCTCTTCATTCAGGCGGTCGGCTTCGATGCCGGTGGCGCCAGCATCCATCAGGTGCGTGAGCAGTTCAGCCTGTCTGGGTGCACGCTTGTGCAAGGCCTCGACGTTTTCCCGTTCGCCGCTATCGGTGACGGCGATGGTTTCAACCGACGGATAGAGTGTCTTGCCCTGGCGAAGCAGCGCCGGCATCGCCGCTGCGACCACCTCACCGACAGGATGGTGATAATAGTCGCTGGTAAAGCGGATCAGGCGAAGCTCCGGCCCGGACAGCACAGGAGCATCGTCCAGCGTTTCGATGCAGCGGCGAATCTTATGGGCGGGCAGTGACGAAACCTCGGAGTGCCCCATGACCAGCCCGACTTCCTGCCGTCGCCCGAAGGGCACGAGGACGCGGCACCCCGGCATTGGCAGGCTGCCGGACTCTGGCGGCAAATAGTCGAAATGGCGTGACAGAGGCACGTTTACAGCGATGTTGAGGAGGGTGCTGTGGCTAATCGGGCTATCACTCAATATTTTACATAATGCGAGAAAACGACCGTGAACCTGTCAACCGGGGCTGCAGCTCGGGCGTTAAACAGGGGAGACAAGTTAGATGACCTCGTCGTGGAGTCAAGAGATATGGAAGTCAGCACCACGGTTTTTGCGGTATCTTGTGCCGGCGCGCCATCAACAGGGGCAATGGCACTGCAAAAAGAACGGCAACTAAACCAGTTTCTGGCCGAGATTGAACGGCGCGCCTTGCGTATTGCCGAGATCGGAATACGCGATCGGGATGAAGCGCTCGATCTCGTCCAGGACGCAATGATCAAGCTGGTGCGCAATTACTCGGATAGGGCGCGCGAGGAATGGACACCACTCTTCTACGGATATTGCAGAATGGTGTTCGCGACTGGCATCGCCGACAGGCAGTGCGCAATCGTGTCATGGTCTGGTTCGGCCGCAAGCCCTCCGATGACAACGACTACGATGCGATTGCGTCGGCGCCGGACCTCGCGGGGCGAGCGCCGGATGAGGAACTTCAGAATAGTGAGGCGATGGACAGTCTCGAGATCGCCGTGCACCAACTGCCCGCACGACAGCGCGAGGCATTCATGCTGCGCACATTTGAAGGGCTGAATGTGGCCGGCACCGCCGTGGCGATGGGCTGCAGTGAAGGCAGCGTGAAGACGCACTACTCCCGGGCGGTGCATGCGCTACGGGACCGACTGGAAGAACACAGACCCGGAAATCACGGGTCTATGGAAGGTGAAACATGAACGAGCAACGTGAGACGTTCGAAAAAAGGATGAAGGACAAGCTTCGACGAGTCTGTTGACGCGCTCGATGCGGCAACGCTGTCGAAGTTGAATCGCGCCCGGCAAGAGGCACTTTCCGAGCTGCAGCAGCCACGGCATCAATGGTCACGCTGGATGCCGGCCACGGGCGCCGTCGCTGCAATCCTGGTTGCCGTTGTGGTCCTGCAGAGTCCGTCAGCGATCGATGACGTTGCCGGCATAGCCACGGTTACGGATATGGAGATACTGCTGGGCGAAGACAGTATAGAGATGCTGGAGGACCTCGAGTTCTACAGCTGGATTGATGTAGCGGACCTGGAAGACGATGTTGGCTGATTGCCAGATTAGCGCAATGCTCTGCGGCTTGTTGCTGTATGGCGGCGCCGCAGTTGCTGAAGACACTGTGCCGGATATCGAGTTTCTTGAATATCTGGGCATGTGGGAAGAATCGGATGAGGACTGGCTGCTACTCGAGGGAACGATAGAGGCCGAAACAGAGGAACGGAGCGATCCCGCACCGCAAGGTGATGAATCGATGGAGAAAGACGATGAAAGTTAGAGGCATAGTCGCAAAGGCCACAGTTGCCGTCACCGCGCTGCTGATGTTCAGCGGCGCAATGGCCCAGGCTGATGGCGTTAGCTGGGCAGACCTGGACGACGGACAGCGCGAGATTCTCAGTCAGCTCGAAGGAAGCTGGGACACGCTCCCCGCGGAGCGTCGCGAGAGGTTATCGAAAGGTGCCGAGCGCTGGGCCGGTATGTCGCGCGAGGAACGTCGGGGCGCACGGGATCGGTTTCGTGCATGGGGCGACCTGTCCGGCGATCGGCGTGACCAGATTCGCGAACGTGCGCAGATTTTCAGGAGCCTGACGCCGGCGGAGCAGGACCGCATCCGCAAGAATTATCGCAACTACCGCAAGATGCATCGTGATCGTCGCCAGCAGCTTCGAGATCGCTACAAACGTATGACACCAGAGCAACGGCAGCACCTGCGCGACAGGCTTGCGAAGCGGCCGCGCCCGAGAGGCCGTGACTAGACCGACCTTCGGAAAGTCCCTATCGAAAGGCCTCCCTTGTGGAGGCCTTTTTCTTTGTGCCTGCAGATCGCCTTCGTTACACTGCCGCAGTCCAAATGGAGGCGAACAATGAGAATTGGTGTTCCAAAAGAGATTCATTCGGGTGAGCGGCGGGTCGCAACGACCCCTGACGTAGCTGCACAGCTCGTCAAGCTCGGCTACAGCGTAGCGGTGGAATCGGGCGCTGGCAGCAAGGCGAGCTATGCCGATGCGGCCTACAAAGACGCAGGGTGCGAGATCGTCGCCTCCGGCAGCGATCTCTGGTCCGGGTCCGACATCATTCTGAAGGTCCGGGCGCCGGAAGGCGACGAGGCGGCCCGACTTCGCGCCGAACAGACGCTAATCAGCTTCCTCTGGCCAGGCCAGAACCCGGAGCTGCTAAAGCAGCTGACGGACAGCGGCGCTACCGTCATGGCCATGGACAGCGTGCCGCGAATCTCGCGCGCACAGAAGATGGACGCCTTGAGCTCGATGGCCAACATCGCCGGCTACAGGGCCGTCGTCGAGGCAGCGCAGCACTTCGGACGTTTCTTTACCGGCCAGATCACAGCCGCAGGCAAGGTTCCGCCAGCCAAAGTAATGGTGATCGGCGCCGGCGTAGCGGGCCTCGCCGCTATCGGCGCGGCAAAGAGTATGGGTGCCATCGTTCGCGCATTCGATACACGCCCCGAGGTCAAGGAGCAGGTAGAGAGCATGGACGCGGAGTTCCTGATGCTCGACTTCGAAGACGATGAAGACGGCGCTGGCGAAGGCGGCTATGCCAAGGTGATGAGCGAGGAGTTCATCAAGGCCGAGATGGCGCTGTTCGCGGAGCAGGCCAGGGATGTCGACATCATTATTACGACGGCGTTGATTCCAGGTAAGCCAGCGCCGCGGCTGATCACTGCGGACATGGTCCGGTCGATGAAAGACGGCAGCGTCATCGTCGACCTGGCGGCTGAGCAAGGTGGCAACTGCGAGCTGACCAAACCAAATGAGGTTGTCGAGACTGACGGTGTATCGATCATCGGCTATACGGACCTGCCCAGCCGACTCGCCGCACAGTCGAGCCAGCTGTATGCAACCAACTTGCGACACCTGCTGACGGATATGACGCCGGAGAAGGACGGCGGCATCGTTGTCGATTTCGAGGATGAAGTCGTACGCGGCGCAACCGTCTGTAAAGGTGGCGAAACAACGTGGCCACCACCGGCACCGAAGCTTTCGGCGGCGCCGCCGAAAGCGGCTCCCGCACCCGCGCCGGTCGTAGAAGAAGAAAAGAAGTCGTCGGTTTTCGGGCCCATTATCGGCATGGTTGATCGCCGGTATCGCCTTAATCGGTGTTGGCTCGGTTGCACCGCAATCGTTCATGGCGCACTTCACCGTATTCGTCCTCGCGTGCTTTGTCGGCTACATGGTCATCTGGAACGTTAGGCCAGCGTTGCACACGCCGTTAATGAGTGTGACGAACGCGATATCGAGCATCATCGTCATCGGTGCGCTATTGCAGATCAGTTCGTCAGACTCCCTGATTATGTGGGTCGCCGCAGTTACGTTGTTGATAACGAGCATCAACATCGTAGGCGGATTCGCAGTTACCCGTCGCATGCTCGAAATGTTCAGAAAGTGAGTATGGAGCCGCTGATGATTAGTGCTGGTGTAGTAACTGCGGCGTATATCGCTGCGACAATTCTCTTCATTCTGGCCCTCGGTGGTCTTTCCAATCAGGAAACCGCGCGTCGCGGTAACTGGTATGGCATAAGCGGTATGGCGATCGCACTGCTGGCGACGATCTTCGGCAAAGTTACAGATCACTATGGCTTGCTGATTGGCGCCCTCCTGATAGGCGGCAGCATTGGCCTGATTCTGGCGCGCCGCGTGCAAATGACGCAGATGCCGGAACTGGTTGCGATCCTGCACAGTCTGGTGGGCCTGGCGGCTGTCGCTGTGGGATATGCGACCTTCATGGATCCGGAGGCGCACTTTCTTGGCGTCGAGCTGACCATTCACAATATCGAAATCTACCTCGGCGTCCTGATCGGTGCTGTGACCTTCTCGGGTTCGGTTATCGCCTTCGGCAAACTGTCGGGACGCATCACCGGTAATCCGATGCTGCTACCTGCGCGGCACTGGATGAATCTTGCGCTCCTGCTTGGTGCAATCTGGTTTGGCCGCGAATTCGTGATTCAGTCAGCGGCGGGTGACGGAATGACACCGCTGATCATCATGACGGTGCTGGCGTTATTGTTCGGCATACACATGGTGATGGCCATCGGTGGTGCGGATATGCCGGTCGTTGTTTCTATGCTCAACAGTTATTCCGGTTGGGCAGCGTCGGCAACGGGCTTCATGCTCAGCAACGACCTGCTTATCGTGACGGGTGCCCTGGTGGGCTCGAGTGGCGCGATCCTGAGCTACATCATGTGTCGAGCGATGAACCGCAAATTCCTGAACGTTATCGCGGGTGGCTTCGGCACCGGCGGCGGCAAGGCCGTCAGCAGCGACGGCGAGGAACAGGGCGAGGTTGTGCCCATCAACCCGCAGGAGACCGCGGAGCTGCTGAACAACGCGAAAGAAGTCATGATCATCCCGGGTTATGGTATGGCTGTTGCGCAGGCACAGCACACCGTGTTTCGAAATTACGCGCGTGCTGCGCGAAAAAGGCGTCAACGTTCGATTCGGAATTCATCCTGTCGCAGGGCGCATGCCCGGGCATATGAACGTGCTGCTGGCCGAGGCCCGCGTCCCTTACGATATCGTTTTCGAGATGGACGAGGTGAATGAAGATTTTCCGAACGTCGATGTTTCGATTGTTATTGGCGCGAACGACATCGTAAATCCGTCCGCACTAACCGATCCTGACAGCCCGATCGCTGGCATGCCGGTGCTGGAGTGCTGGAAGGGCGAAACATCGATCGTGCTCAAGCGCAGCATGGCGACAGGCTATGCGGGCGTGCAGAATCCGCTGTTCTTCCTGGAGAACACGCGCATGCTATTTGGAGACGCAAAGGCGACGCTTGACGAAGTTTTGAAGGATCTTTAGCGATTCGCGCGCCTTTCGCCTTGGCGGGGCACGCTTGTTTCGTCATAATCAGGCGATGCTCGCAGGACTCGCATCCGATATCTCGCAGCAGGTTCTCAGAACCGACGTTGCAGGCATGCCGCTGGAGTGGATTGACTACCGCGACGCGGTGCGTCTGTATCACTCCGAGCAGGTTGCTTACGACTGTGGCACGCTGCTTTACTCTGTTTTCGGCGGCTACAGCTCCATCGACGGCTGTCGTAGCCGTATCGACGTGAACTCCATCATCGCCACGCACGGCACGAGCCAGGGCCTCTCGCGTAATCGCGACAAGTACGTCCCGCCGCTGAACAACCGCACCCTGTTCAGGCGCGATGCAAACCTCTGCCTTTATTGCGGTATGCGCTACCTGACGCGCGACCTGACCAGGGATCACATCACGCCGGTGTCGCGCGGCGGCACCGACACCTGGACAAACGTCGCCACTGCCTGTCGTCGCTGTAACAACTACAAAGGTGGCCGAACGCCGGAGCAGGCGGCGATGCAGCTGATCGCCGTACCGTTCACACCAAACTATGCTGAGTACATTTATCTGAAAGGCCGCCGCGTGCTGACCGACCAGATGCAGTACCTGCTCGCGCATATTCCGCGCTCCAGCCCACTGCACGCACGACTCAGCGATCACCTGTCCAATGGTGAGGAAATCGTCGAAGTGCATTTCCATGACTGACGCACGCCTTGCGCCGAGTCGCACGATGTTGAAATGCAATACCTGATCGACGCCAGCGTTTACGTCTTTCGCGCCTATTACTCCATGCCGGACGACATGGTGGATGAGAACGGCAATCCCGTAAACGCGCTGTACGGGTTCTGTCGTTTCATTGGCGACTTCATGGAGAATGTAACCCCCGAGTACGTTGCCGTGCTGTTCGACGAAAGCCTGTCGAAATCATTCCGGAGCGACATCTATCCTCTCTACAAAGCCAACCGAGACCCGGCACCGCCGGAGCTCAAACGTCAGTTCGAGCAGTGCCGGCGATACGTTCGCGCGCTGGGCGTGATGGAACACGCGAGCCCGAGGTATGAGGCCGACGACCTGATTGGGACCCTGGTGACGCACGGCAGGAGCCAGGGGCGCGCATCGACAATCGTCACTCGTGACAAGGACCTGACTCAACTGTTGACGAAAGAGGACGTGTTCTGGGATTTCTCCGGCAAGGGCAAGCTCGGTTACGACGAGATCCCGGAATCATTCGGCGTCTGGCCGGAGCAAATTGCCGACTTCCTGGCGCTTGCCGGTGACGCGGTTGACAACATCAAGGGTGTTCCTGGTGTTGGCAAGAAGACGGCCGTCGGGTTGCTGCAGCACTTTGGCAGTCTCGAGGCGATCTACGACAATCTCGACAAGGTGCATGAGGTCAATGTGCGCGGCGCCAAAACGCTCGCCACTAAACTCGAAACGCACCGTGATGACGCGATGCTCGCGCGTCGTCTTACCGGCATCGCCTGCGATGCGCCCATAGACAACGCGGAAACAGCCATGCAGCCATCGGCGCCGAGGTTGGGGGAAATCAACGCGCTGTTCGACGAAGCCAACATAGGCAGTGCACTGCGCAGACAGGCCGAGCGCGTCTCCGATATCTACCGGCACTAGCGCGCAAGATGCCGGACTGGTCGTCTATAGCGCGGCAGCTGAACGAGGCCGGCATTCCGGCAGGCGACAACCCGGCACCGATACCGGTTGGTGGTGGGGATATCAGTGCGGCCTGGCGCCTCAAAGCCGATGATCGTGACGTCTTCATGAAGACAGGGCGCATTGATTCGCTGCACATGTTCACCGGCGAGGCGGAAGGTCTGGCTGAGATCGCCAAAGCGAAGGTCTCTGCGGGTTCCCGAGGTGTACGCGGTTGGACAGACGGCCGATACGGCGTTTCTCGCTCTCGAGTGGCTGTCTTTCGACCGGTCGGACGCGGTTGTCGAGCGGCGCTTTGGCGAGGGTCTGGCGGCGCTGCATCGAACAACCGCCAGCCGCTTCGGCTGGCATCGTGACAATACGATCGGGTTGACCCCGCAGCACAACGCCTGGTCGACGGACTGGGTCGCGTTCTTCCAGGAACACCGACTCGGCTACCAGCTGCGGCTGGCCCGGGAAAACGGCTTCTCTGGTGAGCTGCAGAAACACGGCCGCCGACTGCAAAAACGGCTGCCTTCGCTTTTCGAGAACTACGAGCCCGTGCCGTCATTGCTGCACGGTGACCTGTGGGGTGGTAACTGGGCCAGCAGCGGCGGCGAGCCGGTTATCTTCGACCCGGCCGTCTACTACGGCGACCGCGAAACGGATCTCGCGATGACGAGGCTGTTTGGCGGTTTCGGCAAAGCGTTCTACGAGGGTTATGAAACTGCCTGGCCGTTGCAGCCCGGTAGCGGCGACCGACTTGCGCTTTACCAGCTCTACCATGTGCTGAATCATCTGAACCTGTTCGGAAGTGGTTACCTCGGACGCGCTCTGGCGCTGACTTCCGCGCTGTTATAGGGTTCCGCCAAAGGAGTCTGCCATGAAGAAAACAATAGTAGCGATCGGTGTGCTCATTCCGGTTGCGGTGCTGTCGCTGGCAATGGTCCTGCGCGACGAGGGCGCGGGATGGGGTCTGATCGAAGACAGGCTGGCTCGAATTGATACCGCTATCGAGGCAGAGGTGGCGGCGGGGAAGATTCCCGGTGCCGTCGCGCTGGTAGCCAGGAATGGTGAGGTTGCGTATTACAAGCGCTTTGGTTTTGCCGATATCGATGCACAGACGCCCATGCAGCTGGACAGCATTTTCCGCATCGCATCGATGACCAAGGCGGTAACGTCCGTTGCGGCGATGATGTTGTATGAACAGGGACATTTTCAGCTCAACGACGCGCTCGCGAAGTACATCCCCGAGTTCGCGAACATGACCGTAATCTCGGAAGTCGATGAACAGGGCAACATTACGGCGACGGTGCCTGCCAGCAAACCGATTCGTATCATCGATCTGCTCACGCATTCGTCGGGCATTAGTTACCCGTTCATTCCGGGCAAACTACAGGCGTCCTACCAGGCGGCCGGGATTATCGACGGGCTCACGATTGAGGACAAAACCCTTGCCTCGCAGATGCAGCTGTTGGCTACTCAGCCGCTGCTTTTCGAACCGGGATCGCAATTCGCCTACGGCCTCAGCACGGACGTACTTGGTTATCTGGTCGAGGTGGTCAGCGGCAAGCCGCTGGATCAGTTTTTTGCCGAGCAGCTCTTCCAGCCGCTGGGGATGAACGATACCTACTTCTACGTGCCGGAAGCCAAAGCGGATCGGCTGGTCACCTTGTATAACGACGTCGACGGCGTCGGACTCGTCGAGCACCAGGGTTCTGACCTCGTCAGCGGCGTGAACGATGCGCTCTACCCGATCGTTGGCGCGAAAACGTATTTTTCAGGAGGCGCGGGGCTATCCTCCACGGCGAGAGACTACGCGCGATTCCTGCAGATGCTGCTGAACGACGGCGAGCTTGATGGGGTGAGAATCCTCGGCCGCAAATCCGTCGAGTTGATGCGCACCGGTCGGGTCGACTGGGATGGTGACGATGTTCCGGACTTTGGCCTGGGCTTTGTCGTCGTTTCAGACGTCGGCAAACGGGGAGAGCTGACGTCGGTTGGTACCTATGCCTGGGGTGGCGCGTTCAATACCGTTTTCTGGATTGATCCGAGTGAGCAGCTTGTTGGCGTCTATATGTCGCAGGCGCGGCCGACGAAATCGGACATGGGCGATCGCTTCAGTACGCTGGTCTACCAGGCGCTGGAGTAGGCTTGCCTGGTGTCCTGTTTGCTTGGTTCGCTTACTCTCAGCGCTATTGGCAGCCCGTCCTGCGAGGCGCAGGAGTGCAGGATTAGCGGGGAAACTCGCTGACGTCGTCGGATTCGTCGACCTCGTAGGCCTCGCCGAGGAAGTCTTCATCAAAGACATACAACATCGTGCCTTCCGGTGCGCGAATGGCAACGAACGCGCCTTCGAAGCCCGGGAATTTCTCAGTTCGCATGTCATTGTGATCGAGTAGCGTCATCAGCCCGTCGCGGTCCGCGCATTTGAATGACAACGAAGGCCCGGTCAGCGCAATACTCTCGGACAGCCCAAGCGGAGCGCCGTCGGCGTCGAAGCGCATGTGCATGGTCGGCTCTTCTCGCATATCGAGCAGCGTCGGCGCGATAGGCGCCCAGAATTTTCCGGCGCGCAATGTGTCGCGCACAGGCAGCGTGAGCTCAAGCCAGGAACCGCATGCCGAATCCCTGTCCGGTTCCTCGCTGGCATGAAAGGTGCGCGCCTCGAGCATGGTAATCATATGGCCGTCTCGATCGGCGAAACGCAACTCGTTGAATGCGTCCTCATCCAGCTGCATATAGCTGAACTCAAAGCCGCGGTCCGTCATCGAGCGTGCATGTTTTGCGAGATCATGCTGCACAAACGTTAAAGCGGGCGCATCGAAGTCGCGGTCGTGCAGGCCGATGTTGAGTTCCCCGTCACTGACCACCGCGTATTTGTGCGACCACATGTCGCCGATTTCCAGCTCGACGAAACCGAGCGTCTTGTAGAAGTGCAGTGACTCGAGAATGTCTGCGGTGCGCACAGAGAACTCAAGAAACTGACCTATGGTTGTCATTTTGCTGCGCCCATGGCGGTCGCGCGCTGCCGGGTATCCGGCTCATCGGAGTAACTGCGCGGCCAGCCGCTCATATGTTTCTCGACGAGATCAGTGAGGAAGCTGACATGATCCTCGCGTGCGTTTAACGCTGGAATGTAGTGCAGTTCTTCACCGCCCGATTCGATAAACAGCTCGGCGTTCTGCATCGCAATTTCCTCGAGAGTCTCGAGACAGTCAGTCGAGAAGCCGGGGCAGACGACATCCAGGCGAGTCATCCCCTGCCCGCCCAGTTTCTTGATGGTCTCATCCGTATAAGGGTTCAACCACTCCTCGCGACCGACGCGTGACTGGAACGAAAGCAGCCATTCGTCGTCGCCCAGCTCGAGTGCCTGTGCGACCAGGCGGGCTGTCTTCTGGCACTGACAATGATACGGATCGCCATTCAGGAGCGTCTGCCTGGGAACGCCATGAAACGAGAACATGAGCTGGGTGCCCCGGCCATTTTGCTGCCAGAACTCACGAATACTGGCGGCAAGCGCGGCGATGTAGCCCGGCTCGTCATGGTATTGATTGATAAAACGCGTTTCCGGCACCCATCTCAGGCGATTGAACTTGCGAGCTACGGCGTCGATGACGGACGCCGTCGTTGTACCGGAGTACTGCGGATACATTGGTAGTACCAGGAGGCGTCGCGCGCCCTTGGCGAGCAGGCGATCGATGGCAGCGTCCACGGATGGATCGCCGTAACTCATGGCGAGCTCAACGTTAGCCGAACCTTGCAGTCGTCGGTCGAGTTCCTTTTGCATGCCGGCCGCGATCTCTTTTGAGAAGAGCATCAGCGGTGAGCCATCGTCGGTCCATATCTTCCGATAGGCTTTGGCCGAGCGTGACGGTCGAATCGTCAGGATGATGCCATTGAGAATAAGCCACCAGAGCCAGCGCGGGTATTCAATGACCCGGGCGTCCGACAGGAACTGCTTGAGAAAGCGGCGCACGGCGGATGTGGTTGCCTCCTCCGGCGTCCCGAGGTTGACGAGCAGTATCCCGATCGACTCGGATGCTCCATGTTCGAATGAAGGTATTGATTGGTAAGTCGGCATAAATTCGGCAACCGTTTCGGACGCGCCCAACACTACTTTAAAGCTACTCCACGCGCCACCGGAACAGTCTATAATTGCTTGTCTTGATTGACATTTGTCACGAGATGCCCAGATGAATGACGTACCCCAAACCAATAGCAAAACCTCGGATCGCCGGACACTGGCGCGAGATATCGCCGTGCTGCAGGTCAAGCTGCTGGCCGATGGACTCAGAGATCTTTTGCTCGTGCCGGCCTCGTTGGTCGTAGGCCTGGTTAGTCTGTTCAGCAATGAGAATGGTCGGCCGGCGCCGTATTTTTACCAGTTGCTGGATCTGGGCAAACAAACCGAACACTGGATCAATCTTTTCGGTGCGCTCGAGAACGCACCCCCGGATGTCAGGCAGATCGAACCGCTACCGGATGCGGACATTGACGATCTCGTGGGCAGGCTCGAGACGTTCATGGTGGACGAGCACAAGCGCGGCGGCTTGACGGCGCAGGCCCAGGATCGCATGGGTAAAGTCATAAGGGCGATGCGGCGTGGTCGAAATTCAGGGAACCCTGCGGAATAGGGCCTAACGTTTTTCGATGTCTCTTCCTGACAGCAAGTCGTCGAGACTCGGCGGTGGGTGATCGGCGCCCATACGGCCAGACTTCAATCGACCGACATAGTCCCGGTAAGCACGCATCGCCTGGTAGCCGAACAGCCAGCAGATGGGCAGGTTCGCAAACATCATGACGCCCGTGCCGACACCGATTACGTTATCGAGGTCACTGGCGGTTCGAACGAGGCCAAGTGTCGCAATGAAGATCAGGCAGCAATACACGATCCTGTAGCCGAGAACGGCCTTCTCGCCGGCGAGGAATACCAGCGCCTGCTCGCCGTAATAGCTCCAGGAGATCATGGTGGAAATCGCAAACATCCAGGCGGCAATCGTTACCAGCCACTTGCCGAGGCCCGGTGCAACGCTGTCAAAAGCCTTCGCCGTCAGTGTCGCACCGACGTAACTCCGATAAAGACCGTCACCGACAATGGTTGGTGATGTTGGTCCCGCCAATACATCCCAGGTTGTTGTAAAGCCCGCGCCACGATTTTGCACGACGCCGTCAATGCGGTGCAGGTTCAAGCTCGTCGTTTCGTTCAGGTGTGCTGCAACGATCAGCGTCGTCTTATCGCCGCTGACCCAGTTACTACCGGGTAACGGTGTCTCGGCAAACTGCCAGCCATCCGCGGTCTGTGCGACGACAGGTAGCTGCTCGAGCGGGACGTCCGGCGCGCGTGTCCAGATACCAGTCGACAGAATAATTAGCGCCGTGAATGTGCAGACGACCAGCGTGTCGATAAACGGTTCGAGTCCGGCAACGATGCCTTCGCGAACGGGCTCATCGGTTTTCGCTGCCGAGTGGGCGATCGGCGACGAACCCTGACCGACTTCGTTGGAGAAGATGGCGCGCTTCAGTCCAAACAGGAACGCGGAAGCGGCAGTTCCGCCGATGAATGCGCCGCCGGCTTCGGTCGGCACGAATGCCGACTTGACGATGAGTGCAAAAATACCCGGTATGTCACCGAAATTGGCGGCAAGCACGTAACTGCCTGCCGCGAGGTATAGAAAGACCATCAGCGGAACCAGCGTGGCTGTTACCTTGCCGATGCGCTTGATGCCGCCAATGATGACGCCCCCCACGAGGACGGCGAGCACGATGCCGGTGATCCAGCTCGGCACCGAGAAATATTCTTCGGTCAATTCGCCTACGTTCCATGCCTGGAACATGTTGCCGCCGGTCGCCGTAGAAACCAGCAGCATCGCGCAAAAGAACACGCCGATTGCCTTGCCGACCCGGGGGAAGCCGTAGCGCTCGAAACCCTTGGACGCCACCCACATCGGGCCACCGTGAGGGTTGTCGGGGTCATCGGTGTTGCGATACAGCATCGACAACGTAACTTCGGTGAGTTTGATCGCCATACCGAAGAAACCGACGATCCACATCCAGAAGACCGCGCCCGGTCCGCCAAGCGCGATCGCGAGTGCGACGCCGCCTATATTGCCGAGGCCCACCGTGGCCGACAGTGCCGCAGATAGAGCCTGGAAGTGATTGATGGCGCCGGGATCGTTGGGGTCATCGTAAACGCCGCGCAGGACCGTGGGCGCGTGCGTCAGGGCGCGGTACTGGCAGAAACCGCTCCAGACGGTAAACAGGACACCTGTTCCGACAATCGCGTACAGCACATAGTTGTGCCACAAAAATGCGTTGATCGAGCCCAGCACGGCGCCGAAGTCATCCATCAGGATTTCCGGTTCAGGGTTACTTGGCCTCCATGATAGCCGATACGCCCATGCCCCCTGCGGTGCAAACGGAAATCAGACCTCGCCCGGAGCCTTTTTCCTGCAACATTTTTGCCATGGCGGCAATTATGCGTGCGCCTGTCGCGGCAAACGGGTGGCCCATCGCAATGCTGCCGCCCTTCGTGTTTAGCCGGGCCAGATCGATTGGGCCCATGGCCTCGTTGCGGCCGAGCTTAGTGCGGCAAAACTCCTCGGACTGCCAGGCCTTCAGCGTCGCGACGGTCTGTGCCGCAAACGCCTCGTGAATCTCGTAGAAGTCAAAGTCCTGCAAGCGCAGGTTGGCCTGCTTGAGCATATCCGAGACGGCGTAGGCGGGCGCCATCAGCAGCCCTTCACTGTTGACGAAGTCGACAGCGGCAACCTTGGCGAATGTCAGGTAAGCCATGACCGGCAGGTTCTTTTGTCGCGCCCAGTCTTCGGAGGCAAGCAGCACGGCTGCGGCGCCATCGGTTAGCGGCGTGCTGTTGCCGGCGGTCATCGTGCCTTCGCCGCTCTTGTCGAACACCGGCTTCAGCGCGCTGAGTTTCTCGAAGGTGGTGTCGCGCCGGATATTGTTGTCTTCCTCGACGTCCATAAACGGGATGACGATGTCCTCGTACCAGCCTGCGTCGTAGGCAGCTGCCGCCTTGATATGACTTGCGAGTGCCAGCTGGTCCTGGTGCTCGCGCTGCACATCCCACTCTTTAGCCGTGATTTCCGTGCTTTCGCCCATGGAGAGTTTGGTGCGCGGTTCCTCTACGCCGGGAAACACCGGCTTGAAGTGCTTGGGACGGATGCGAAACAGCGGCTTGATCCGGTCCATCAACGAGCGCGCGCGATGCATTTCGAACAGAATGCTGCGGTAGTCGTCAGCATAAACAATCGGCGCGTCGCTGACCGTATCGGTGCCGCCGGCTATGCCTGATTCGATTTGACCAAGCGCGATCTTGTTGGCAATCATGATCGCGGCTTCAATGCTGGTGCCGCAGGCTCGCTGCAGGTCAACGGCCGGTGTTCGCAGTGACAGGCCGGAATCGATGACGCACTCGCGTGCGAGATTCCAGTCTTTCGAGTGTTTGATGACCGCGCCGAGCGCGACGTCACCCAGGGTCTGTCCCGTCAAATCATGTTTCTGCACCAGGCCCTGCAATGCTGCCACCATCATGTCCTGGTTCGAACAGTCGCGATACGCGGAGTGTGAACGGCAAAAAGGAATACGTGCTCCGCCGACCACCGCAACTCGAATCGCTCGTCCATCGTGCAACATACCTTTCTCCATTGTTAATTGTGTCGTTGTTCGCGACGCAACTTTACACCATCCGTGGACTCAAGCTCTAGGGAGTTCCGGATCAAGGATTTCAGTACAACGACGCCTCCGTTGCCAATCGACGCATTATAGGTTCCCGAAATGGCCTCGTAACGGTGCGATCCCCGGACTCCGGTGTCCGGTGAGCTTGCCGGGAAGGACACTGGGTTAAGATGCGCGCATGGTGACGATACAAGACGGCAATTGGCAGGCGCAGGCAAAGTCACTGTTGCGACTTGGCGGCCCGTTGATTGTCAATAATCTCGCGGTCGCCGGTATGCAGTTTGCCGATGCCGTCATGGCCGGCCGACTCGGCGCTGACGCGCTGGCGGCGGTCGCCGTTGGCGGCAGCGTCTGGTTTCTGGGCTTTTCCTTTTGCCTCGGCTTGCTGATGGCTATCTCGCCGATTGCGGCGCGTCATTTTGGTGCGGGCGACAAAGCGCTGATCGGCCGCTACACCCGGCAGGGCATCTACCTCGGACTTGGTTTGGGCGCCCTACTGATCCTGCTGGGGCAGTTTGCGGTGGCGCCGCTGCTTGGGGCCATCGGCATCGACCCGGAATTTCGCGATCTGACGGTGGGCTACGTCGGCGCGATCATGTTTGGTGGACCGGGCATCTTCATATTCCTGGCCCTTCGGTTTACGACCGAGGGCATCGGTCATACACGACCGATCATGTTCACATCGCTGTTTGCGCTGATCTGCAACGTGTTCCTGAATTACGTCTTGATGTTCGGCAAGTTTGGCGCGCCCGCGCTGGGCGTGGTTGGCTGCGGTATCGCCAGCGCAACAACCATGTGGCTGGTTGCCACGGCGCTGGCTGGCCACATGTTCTTCAGCCGCTTTTACCGACCCTTCAAAATATTCTCCCGGATAGCACCGCTACGGTCGCCCGTGCTCAAAGAGATCGTCGTGCTGGGTGTCCCGATAGCCGTCACGATTACGGCCGAAGCCGGGTTGTTCTCGGCGGTTTCGATTCTCATGGGCACTCGGGGAACGGAAATCACGGCGGCACACCAGATCGCGATCAACTTCGCGGCGACCATGTTCATGATCCCGCTCGCGTTGAGCTCGGCGACGACCATTCAGGTCGGCCAGCTAATCGGTGCGGGCAAACTGCAGAGCGCACGCACCAGCGGCGCCCTGGGTATCGGGCTTTGCGCTCTCATTATGAGTCTGTCGGCAATCTTCATGCTGATCTTCCGCGATGCAGTAGTGGGCCTCTATACCGACGATACGGCCGTGCGTGGCATCGCGATCAGCCTGCTTTTGATGGCTGCAATATTCCAGATCGCGGACGGCGTGCAGGTCGGCGCGGCCGGGGCATTGCGTGGCTTCAAGGACACCCGATTTCCAATGGCGGTCAATATGTTTGCCTACTGGGTGCTGGCGTTTCCGCTGGCGTTTCTCGCCGCTATCACCTTCAAGGCACCGCCCAACTATGTCTGGGGCGGCTTTGTTGTCGGGCTGGGAGTGGCGGCGGTCCTGTTGTCGTGGCGCTATCACCACGTATCGAAAATCTGAACCGTCTGTACGTCAGCTATCGCCCTGACCGAAGTCCGGGCTATCGCCTGCGAGATACTCTTGTTCCTGCGGCGTATTGTCGCGCTTGAGAAGCTTGTTGCGGTGCGGGAAGCGTCCGAACTGATCGACAATGTCCTTGTGCAGCTCTGCGAATTCGGCGACGGCCATAAAAGTCTCGCGCAATGTCGGTGAAACCGATTCGGCCAGGCGTCGGTAGATTTCAACAGACTTCGCCTGGACCTTGCGGGACTCGGCATGCTGCAGTGGCATGTAGAAGAAAACCTTCTCAATCGGCGTCAGCGCCTTGTCCTTTTTTTCCATCGCGCCTTTTACGCAAAGTTCGAGCGCCAGCCGGTCTTTTGCGAAAGCCCTGGCCGTACCGCGATGAATATTACGGCGAAACTGGTCGATCAAAATGATCAGCGCCAGGCGGCCGTGTGAACTGTGCGCCCAGTGGTCCAGCTCACCCTTACTTGCTCTTGCGACTTCTTCCGCAAACTCTTTTTCGATCTCGTGATCAAAGACCGGGTCTTCGGTAAACCAGATCTCCATTCGCTGGTCTATCTGCGGCGCGGACAGCGCCTGTTCCTTGAACCAGAATGACAGGATCGCCTCGATGCGAATCTGGTCAGCATCGGTAATTGTGGCGTCCATGCTTTCGCTCAGGAGTTTTACTGACATTTTGTCGTCTTCCAGACTATCGCTCTAAAACCAGTGTGCTGTCGTTACTCAACACGAAGTGCGAACCGGGTCACAAATTGGGCGGAATAGGCCAAATGAGGGGCCCGATCGCAGTAGACTTTACCAGATGATAAGGGATCAAGCGGAAACGGAGCGCCTGACGCCCTGGCGCCTGTCGGTACCCGCACTGGCGCTGGTTGTGCTGCTGTGTGCTTGTGGTGCGCCATCGACAGGACCGGAGAGTGAGATTCGGGGCTGGCTCGACCGAGGCGTGGCTGCTACCGAAGCCAAGGAGCGCGGTGAGCTCATGGATATGATCTCGCCAGCCTATGCGGACGCCCGTGGCTATGACCGGGCGCGCGTCGGCAACATTTTGCGAGCCTATTTCCTGCGCATGAACAAGATCGAGCTCATCACCACGGTGAGCGAAATTGCGATCATGGGCGATACGGCGGCGGAGGTGCTGTTGACCGTCGGCATGGCTGGCACGAAGGACAGCCTGCTGGGGTTCAGTGCAGACGCGTATGAATTTTCGCTGGAGCTTGAGAAGAGGGGCGGGGACTGGCTCCTGATCTCGGCGCGGTGGGGCCAATTTGGGGAGGAGTTGCGATGAGGACGCTTTACCGGACGCTCAATTTAGCACTGGTTATCATTCTGTTGGCGGTGGGCGGCTGCGCGACCACCGTGCAGGATCTCGTCAAAAGCCCCGCGGTTGAGCTGGATGCCGTTCAGGTGGTGGGACTCGGCTTCAACAGCCAGACGTTCTTGTTGTCCTTCAATATCAGCAACCCCAACGCATTTGCGCTGCCGGTTCGCTCCGTTAGCTATGCGCTAAAACTGGATGGCCAGCGATTTGCCAGCGGCCAGACACCCAGCGAATTCTCGGTTCCGGCCAACGGCGAATCCCAGTTTGCGATCAGCGTCGATCTGAATCTGTTGCAAACGGCACCTCAGCTTCTGTCCATCGTGCGGCAGAGTGTTCGCCAAGACGTGAAGTTACGAGCTTGACGGCCGGCTCGCGGTTGATATTCCGCTGGTGCCCGCCGTCTCCTACCGAAGCACTGGCGCCATCCGCATGAGTTCCGCAGCGCTGTAAGCCCCCGACCGCCATGGTTACGCGCGCAACAAACGCGCCTGGCTAGCGTTGCCGCCCTGAAAAACCTGAAATCACGCGTATTTTCGGCTCAAAAGTGGCTATTTCGCCCCGGACCGCACGAGAGCATAATCTCCTGCTCTATACTTACTGGTTCGCGGCGATATTCGCCAATCCAATGCAGTGAGTTGACAGCAGGGACCGCCAGCGGCCCCGACGGTACGCATGACACAGAATTCTGCCAAAACCTTGCACGACCCCGCCTTCCATCGCGATAGCTGTGGGTTTGGGCTGATTGCAAACCTCGATGATATTCCCAGTCACTTCGTGGTCGAGACGGCAATCTCGGCGCTGGCGCGACTGACGCATCGCGGCGCCGTTGCGGCGGATGGCAAAACGGGCGATGGCTGCGGCCTGCTCATCAAATTTCCTCGTGATTTCCTGCGGGCTGTCGGTGAAGAGGCTGGGTTCAACGTCAGCGAACGATTCGCGGCGGGCTGCGTATTTCTGAGCAACGATGACTCGGTTGCCGAAGCAGCCAGGTCGGCTATTAACGAGGCGATTGGGGAAATAGGCCTCGAAGTAGCGGGTTGGCGGCAGGTACCCATCGACACCTCGGCGTGCGGCGAGCAGGCTTTAAGAACGCTGCCGGTTATCGAGCAGGTATTCGTTAATGCGCCCGATGAAATGCCGCGCGGCCGTTTCAATCGCCGCCTGTTCCTGGCGCGGCGACGCGCCGAGAATCGGATTGCCGATTCGGAAACCTACATCGCCAGCTTGTCGTCGGTCACGATCAGCTACAAGGGCATGATCATGCCCCGGGCACTGCCCGAGTTTTATCCGGACCTGAAGGACCCGCGACTGGAGTCTTCGGTGTGCTTGTTCCATCAGCGCTTCTCCACGAACACGCTGCCCGAATGGCGGCTGGCGCAGCCGTTTCGCTTTCTTGCCCACAACGGCGAGATCAATACGATTAGCGGCAACCGAAACTGGGCCGTGGCGCGCACCAAGAACTATCGCTCGGACAAGCTCGACGATATCTCCGACCTCGATCCGATCATTTCCCTGACCGGCTCAGACTCGTCGAGTCTCGACAACATGCTCGAGGTGCTGCGCGCCGGCGGCATGGATGTGATTCAGGCGATGCGCATTCTCATGCCACCCGCCTGGCAGACGGTCGACAATATCGACCCCGACGTGCGTGCTTTCTACGAGTTTTTCGACTGCCAGCAGGAGCCCTGGGACGGACCGGCCGGCATCGTGCTGACCGACGGCCGCTACGCCGCCTGCTGTCTCGATCGCAACGGTCTGCGTCCTGCGCGCTACGTGATCACGAAGGACCGGCACCTGACAGTCGCCTCCGAGGTTGGCGTCTACGACTATGACGAAAAGGACGTGCTCAGCAAAGGTCGGCTCGGACCGGGTGAGATGCTGGCCGTCGATCTCGTCAACGGCGTTCTCCTCGATAGCGACGATATCCACGACATACTGAAGACACGTGCGCCCTATAAGAAGTGGCTGAAGCAGGGCGTCCGGTACCTGGACTCGCAGCTTGTCGATACCGCGACTGCAGCAGAACCCATGGAGCCCGAGGTCCTGCAGACCTACCAGAAGATGTTCAACCTGAGCCGCGAGGAGCGCAGAGAGATCGTCGCGGTGCTGGCGCAAACAGAGATGGAGGCGGTCGGCTCGATGGGTGACGACACGCCGATGGCGGTGCTGTCGAAGAAAGTTCGTTCGCCATTCGATTACTTCAGGCAACAGTTTGCACAGGTTACCAACCCGCCGATCGATCCCCTGCGCGAGCGTCTCGTCATGTCGCTGCAAACGAACATCGGTGGCGAGTCCAGCCTGTTCGATATAGGCCCGGAGCACGCCGAGCAGGTGATCATCAATTCGCCGGTACTGTCACAGGCAAAACTACGGCAGCTGCTCGGCCCCGACATGTTCGAGGACCGTCACGCGTTTATCGATCTGAACGTAGACAAAGCGCTGACGCTGCCCGAGGCGCTCGACAAGATCTGCGGTCAAGCGGAAGAGGCGGTTCGCAGCGGCAAGTTCTTGTTGATGCTGAGCGACCGCTATCTCGAGGAGGGCAAGCTCCCGGTACATGCTTTGCTCGCTACCGGCGCGGTGCACCATCACCTCGTCAAAGTCGGTCTGCGGTGCGACGCGAACATCGTCGTTGAGACCGGTGCCGCTCGAGATTCTCACCACATTGCGTGCCTGATTGGTTACGGCGCGACTACGGTCTACCCGTATCTCGCTTACCAGTCGCTGCATGAGATCGCGCGTCGTCGCGAAGGCAGGGAACAACAACAGCTCGGTCGCAGCTATCGCCGTGGCATTCGTAAGGGGCTGTTCAAGATCATGTCGAAGATGGGTATATCGTCCATCTCGAGTTATCGTGGTGCGCAACTTTTTGAGATCGTCGGTCTGCACTCCGAGATCGTCGAGAAGTGCTTCAAAGGCACGACCTCACGTATTCAGGGTGCCAACTTTGAGGATCTGCTGAACGATCAGAAGGCACTGGCGGCAATGGCCTGGGAGCCCCGACAGCCGATCGATCATGGCGGCCTGCTGAAATACGTGCACGGCGGCGAGTATCACTGCTACAACCCGGACGTCATAGCGACGCTGCAGTCGGCGGTGCGCTCCGGCGACTATAGTCGTTATGAAGAGTACGCGCGGCTCGTCAATGAGCGACCCGTGGCGACGCTGCGCGACCTGATGAAGACGGTGCCAGCAGGCAAGGCGATTCCGCTCGACGAGGTCGAGCCGATCGAAGATATACTGCCGCGCTTCGACAGCGCCGGCATGTCACTCGGCGCGCTGTCGCCGGAGGCGCACGAGGCGCTGGCAATCGCGATGAATCGCATGGGTGGCCGCTCGAATTCTGGCGAGGGTGGCGAAGATCCGGCGCGCTACGGCAGCGAGCGCAGATCCAAGATAAAGCAGGTTGCATCGGGACGCTTTGGTGTGACGGCCGAATACCTCGTAAATGCAGAGGTCATCCAGATCAAGATCGCGCAGGGCGCGAAGCCCGGCGAGGGCGGCCAGCTGCCGGGGCACAAGGTCAACGAGATGATCGCCAGGCTGCGCTTATGCGAAGCCGGGCGTCGGGCTGATCTCGCCGCCGCCGCATCACGACATCTATTCGATCGAAGACCTTGCGCAGCTTATCTTCGACCTCAAGCAGGTTAACCCCGATGCGCTCGTTTCGGTGAAACTCGTTGCCGAACCCGGTGTCGGCACGATTGCTGCCGGCGTGGTCAAGGCGTATGCCGACCTGATCACGATCTCCGGGTATGACGGCGGTACAGGTGCGAGCCCACTGAGCTCGGTGAAGTACGCGGGCAGCCCGTGGGAACTCGGCCTCTCCGAAACCCACCAGGTGCTGCGCTCACAGGACATGCGCCACAAGGTCCGGTTGCAGACCGACGGCGGTCTGAAGACGGGGCTTGATGTCATCAAGGCGGCCATGCTCGGCGCCGAGAGCTTTGGCTTTGGCACCGGGCCAATGGTGGCGCTGGGTTGCAAGTACCTGCGAATCTGTCATCTGAACAACTGTGCGACCGGCGTTGCGACGCAGAACAATGTGCTGCGCAGCGAATATTTCATCGGCCTTCCCGAGATGGTGATCAACTTCTTTCACTTCATCGCAGAAGAGGTGCGTCGCCTGATGGCCGAGCTTGGCGTTCGCAAGCTGGAAGAGTTGATCGGGCGCGTTGATCTTCTCGAGCTTCAGCCCGGTGAGACCGAGCGACAGTCTCGGCTCGATCTTGGTGCGATCGTCTCTGACGACGGACTTGCCAGGGACGCGCCGCAGTTCTGTACCGACCTGCGCAACAATCCTTTCGACCGGGGTGAGTTGGCTGAGCGCATGGTCACCGAGACGTTGCCGGCGATCGAGTCGCTGACCGGTGGGCGATTCGAATTCGAGATCCAGAATTTCAATCGTTCGATCGGTGCCAGGCTCTCCGGCGAGATCGCGCGGCGACATGGCAATCACGGTATGCAAGAGGCGCCACTCGATATCGTCTTGCGCGGCACCGCCGGCCAGAGTTTCGGTGCCTGGAACGTCTCCGGCCTCAACCTCACGCTGATCGGCGATGCGAATGACTATGTCGGCAAAGGCATGGCCGGCGGGCGTATCGTTATTCATCCGCCCGCGAACGTCCGCTACAACGCGCGGGAGACCGCCATTATCGGCAACACCTGCCTGTACGGTGCGACCGGTGGTGAGCTTTATGCGGCTGGCCGCGCGGGCGAGCGCTTTGCCGTCAGGAACTCGGGTGCGGCATCCGTAATCGAGGGGGCCGGCGATCATTGCTGCGAGTACATGACCGACGGCGTCGTAGTCGTTTTGGGACATACAGGTGTCAATTTTGGCGCCGGAATGACCGGCGGTTTTGCTTATGTGCTCGACATCGACCGTGACTTCGTTGATCGCTATAACCACGAGCTAATCGACATCCACCGCATGACGCCGGAAAGCATGGAGCCGCACCTGCATCATCTGCGCGCGCTGATCGGCACACATGTCGAGCTGACGGGCAGTGAGTGGGGCGCCACCATCCTGGACGATTACCGCACGTTCCTGCCGAAGTTCTGGCTGGTCAAGCCAAAGGCGACCGAGCTCGGTTCGCTGATCGAATCGTTACGGCGGGCGGCCTGATGGCGAAGCATCCACTGCAGTTTCTGGAAATCCCACGTCGCGATCCGGACAAGGAGCCGGCCGAGGAGCGCATCAAGCACTTCGGCGAGATCTATGCGTCCTACGACGGTGCCAATGCTGCGGCACAGGCCGGCCGCTGTATCTCCTGCGGCAATCCCTATTGCGAGTGGAAGTGCCCGGTGCACAACTACATTCCGAACTGGCTGGCACTGATCGAAGAGGGCCGGTTGTTCGAGGCGGCGGATCTGTCGCACCAGACGAATTCACTGCCGGAGATCTGCGGTCGTATCTGTCCGCAGGATCGTCTTTGCGAAGGCGCCTGCACACTAAACGACGGCATCGGCGCAGTCAGCATCGGCAACATTGAGAAATACATTACCGACGAAGCCGTGAAGCAGGGCTGGCGCCCCGACATGTCGAACGTCAAAGGCTCGGGCAAATGTGTGGGCATTATTGGCGCCGGACCGGCAGGTCTCGCGGCGGCCGACGTGCTTGCACTCAACGGCATCGGCTCTGTGGTTTACGATGCCTACCCGGAAGTTGGTGGCCTGCTCACCTACGGTATCCCGCCGTTCAAGCTCGAGAAACACATCGTCAATCAGCGCCGCGAGATTCTGGAGGGCATGGGCGTCAAGTTCGTGCTGAACACACGCATCGGTGAAGACAAGCCGTTCCAGGAAATGCTCGACGAGTACGACGCCGTGTTCCTCGGCATGGGTACCTACCAGTACGTGAGTGGCGGGTTTCCTGGCGAGGACCTGCCCGGTGTTTACGAATCGTTGCCTTACCTCGTTGGCAACGTCTACCGCGAACTCGGTCACGACGAGACGGTCTCGCCGTATATAGACCTGGCCGGCAAGAATGTCGTCGTCCTTGGTGGCGGCGATACGGGCATGGACTGCAATCGCACGGCAATCCGACAGGGCGCAGCAAGCGTCACCTGCGCGTATCGCCGTGATGAAGAAAATATGCCCGGCTCGCGTCGCGAAGTAGCCAACAGCAAGGAAGAGGGTGTTCGCTTCCTGTTCAATCGACAGCCGATCGAATTGCTTGGTGATGAGCATGTCACCGGCGTGAAGCTGATCGAGACAAAGCTCGGGCCTGCGGGTTCGGACGGCCGCCGTCGACCGGAACCGATTCCCGGTACCGAAGAAATCCTGCCCGCGGACGCGGTCGTAATTGCTTTTGGTTTTCGTCCTGACCCACCCGACTGGTTCGAAGAGTTCAAGGTCGATACGCTGCAAAGCGGACGCGTACGTGTCGCTGCGCTCGGCGCCTATCCGTTCCAGACGACGAACCCGAAGATTTTCGCAGGCGGCGACATGGTGCGTGGCTCCGACCTGGTCGTCACGGCCGTGCACGAGGGCCGCGAGGCGGCGAAGGGTATAGCTCGCTACCTGGGCGTCTAGCCCGGATATCGCTTTAGCTCACGCGCTTTTTTCTTCTCGGTTTTCTCGTAGGCCAGCAGGGCCCGAAATGCGCTCATCGAGACATCGGCTTGCCGTCCGTCGGCAAGTCGGTAAATCTGTTCGTAATACCAGCCGATACGCGCGAACCCGTTAATCATCTTGATCGTCGCGATCGATGAATTGGGCCCGAGAATTCCCGGGCCGATGCGCAGTCCCGATTCGACGTCTGGCGCAACATCCAGTTCGCCGCGCAGAATCCTGGCCGGAAAATCCGGATCGATGCACAGAGGCCGGCCGAGACCGATCATATCCACGTCTCCGCCTGCCAGCGCGTCGTTCATGCCCGCCGCCGAACGGAAGCCGCCGGTGACCATCAGCGGCATCTTCGCGACCTGCCGCGCCGCGACGGCGTAATCGAAGAAGTAGGCTTCGCGCGCTCGCGTGCTTTCCCGGACCTGCTCCTCGAAGACCGGTTCCAGCCCGCCGATACCCAGGAGCTTTCGGTTGCTCGTAATTGCCGCCGGAAATCTCGAGCAGGTCGAGACCCTCCTGGTTCAACATCTCGATGACCTTCAGGCAGTCTTCGAACGAGAAACCGCCTTTCTGAAAATCCGCGGAGTTCAGTTTCACGCCGACCGGAAAATCGGCACCCACTTCGTTACGCACCGCACGCACACACTCGAGCAGCAGGCGGGCGCGATTTTCTAGCGACCCTCCCCATTCGTCATCGCGCAGGTTGACGCGCGGTGAGAGAAATTCAGACAGCAGGTAACCGTGAGCTGCGTGTACCTGCACGCCGGTGAAGCCGGTCTGCTTCGCAACTCCGGCGGCGAACGCAAAGCGAGCGATGACGTCGCGGATTTCATCGCCGCTTAGTGCTCTCGGCTTGCCGAACCTTCCGCCCGGTAGCGCGAGGCCGATGTCGGAAGGGCCCACCGGTTCGGAGGCAATGAGCGCCGGCGTTTGCCGACCGGCGTGGCTGATCTGCATCCACAGCTGCGTATCGCCGGTAGTACCGGCTTCGGCCATCGCCTCGAGCCTGGCTAGCTGTTCTTTCTGTTGCGTGCCGTCGATGACGACATTGCCGGCCCGTTCGAGATAGCGACGGTCGACCTGCACGTTGCCAGTGAGCAGCATGCCGGCGCCACCTTCGGCCCAGCGGCGATACAGCGTGACGTGACGGCCGGTCGCGCGGTTGTGCTCGTCAGCGAGGCCTTCGGTCATGGCCGCTTTCGAGAGACGGTTCTTCAGCGTTGCGCCGCAAGGCAGTTTTAGCGTGCTGGCGATAGTTGTGTTGGCTTCGGTGTTGTCTTTCAAGTCTTGTCCGCTCGCTGGATCTATTGTTGAGTTATTTGGTGACATTCCTGATTAGAATGATCAGGTCCCAAGCGTTTCCAGCAGCCGCTCTACCAGCGCCGCCCCTACCCAGGAGCCGAAGCCCAGAAACACGTACAAAGCCACCCTGCCATAGCTACCGGCATCGAATGGCCATTCGCTGACTTCTGTGAGACGACGTTCGACCGCCAGATCCGCTCGCAGCTGTTGTGCGTCGTCAACGGATCGCGTTTGGGGGTCGTGCCGCGCCGCGATCGCCTTACGAATACTCCCGAGTTGCGCCTGCTTTATCGCTTTCAGACGCTGGTGAACGCCCCAGGTGGGTAGCACCAGTGCCAAAACCGAGGCCGCGACGAGCATGAGTACAGATGACACGGTGCCGAGCGTTGGCGAATGGGGATCCAGCCACAGGTTAGCGGAGATCGACAAACCGACGACGGCCAGCAAACTGGAGCGTACGCCCTGTTGGGCATAGGGCTTGACCAGGGACGGGTCAAACAGATCTATGTGTTCGATGGTCCCGGCTGTTCGCGAAATGCGTACAGCACTCCAGACCAGCAGAAACATAAAGCGAAAGTTGAACCAGCCCATGACCAGCAGCCCGACAAGTATAAAGAAGAACTCTGCGGTCCAGTGCCAGGGTGCATCGGTCTCAAACAAGAACAGCAAATACATCGTCAGCGCACCGGCGACTCCAAGCGCATTGGCAAAGAGCCGAGGAAATCCGACTGTGGTCTGACCGAGCACGAAGTTGCTGGCGAGCATATCAAAGTGGTCGCGCGTCCAGACGCCAAGGTAGTAGATTGTCATTGGAAGATACCCCGCCATCACGTAAAGCGTAACGGGCGCGCGAACAGCGATATCAGGCATCAGTCCGGCCGCCACAGCATCGACCGTTCCAAGTAGCCAGGTGCACCATAACGCCAGACCTCCAAGGCCCAACGAACACGCGATTCCAGCAACTACCGGAGGCACAGAGAGCGTTTCATACAGCCATGAAAACACTCGATCGCTTGCCGGCCGATAACTCAAGGCTGACCTGCTGACCAATGTGCGTGCGCGATTCGTAGTCTCTTCATCAAGTGCGCCTGTAGCGAGGCACTATCATGGCTGAAGCGGCTGCAATGCGAAAGCGCGTAGTTATCGACAACAGCCCGCGCAAGCGCGTGCTTACTGGCTTTGGTAAATGGCTGACAAACAGGTAGGCTAAGTTCTTTCCCTGGCGAGGCGCGTATGTTCGTCAAGACCCACAACTTCAGTGAAGCCGCGCTCAATCGCTTTCGCGACCTGCAACGCATCTCGTTCGCGATCCTCGAAGATACTGCCGCCAGCTTGTCGGGCGGCGAAACCGAAAAGGAGGTTGCCCGCACACTTGTGAAGTCCTATCGTGCCGCCGGCGCGGACTCGTTTTTTCATTTGCCAGTTGTGTTGTTTGGTGAACGCACGGCACTTCCTGGCGACTGGACGGTTGGCAAGTTTTTCCCAAGAAGCAGAACGCTCGAGCCGGGTGACAGCGTCATTCTCGATGCGGCGCCGTTGTTCAGCGGATACCTGGTCGATACCTCTTACAGCTTCTGTTTTGGCGGCAATCCTGAGCATCGGGCGATGATGCAACACCTTGCGACGTATCGAGAGTCCGTGCCGGCAGCCATAAACAGGGGCGACAGTTTCAAGACGATTGCAGATGGCGTCTTGGACACAATGAAGGCGGCGGGCTATGAACCAGCGCATACCAAGCACCCGGGAGAGGTGCTGGGGCATCGCGCCGTCAAGACTCCCAAGCTGCCGTTCCAGCTGCGCATGCAGGGATTCGATGCTGTATCGCTAAGCTGGTTCAAGCTGAAGAACAGCCTGGCGACCAGTGGGCTGGGCAACCGCAGCCCGCTATGGAATACGCACAAGACATCGGAACACCCGGCCCACGACGGACTGTGGCTGGTAGAGCCGCATGCGGGTCTCGGCCCTGTCGGCGCAAAGTGGGAAGAAATTCTGGTTGTCGAAGACGGTAAAGCGCGGTGGCTTGATGACAACCCGCCGCACGTGCGCCAGTGGTTGCAGATCAGGATGGGTGACGCCTATGGGCCATCAAAAAACGCAGCGGTGGCCTGAATGCGAATCGCAGCCAGCGTACAGAGCCCTAACCCGGCCGCGGCAATTGCACACGTAGCGTAACGCCACCTTCGATATTTTCTCCACTGATACGACCGCCATGGCCTGCTGCGATCAGTCGCGCGACATAAAGGCCCAGCCCGAGGTGCCGGTCGTCGCCACCAGGGCGCACCGAAACCATCGAATCGAACATCTGCGTCCGCATTCGTTCCGGCAGCGGTGGCCCTGGATTGGTGACGGACAGTTCGAACGCGCTGTCGTCCTGCGCCAGGCGAACGGTGATGGTATCGCCCGTCTCGCTGAAGCCGACCGCGTTGTCGATCAGTTTGTCGAGCATCTGGATAAGCAGCTCCGGGGATCCGCTCATAGCAGCGCTCGTGATATTGCAATCGAAAGCTGAAAGTACGCTCACTGTAGACATCGCGATACGCGGCAACGACCGAATCCAGAACCGTCTTGAGATCGAACGACTCCGGCTCGGCGTTCGACATCAGCTCTTCGACACGACTTGCCTCGCTCATCGCGCTGAGGATACGACGCAATCGATCGGCACCGTCGCGGGCACGCGTCGTATATCCCTTGCCGGCCTCGCTGAGCGGTTCATGTTCCAGGTTTTCGAGCGAAGAGGTAACGATCGCGAGCGGTGTGCGCAGTTCGTGCGACAGTTTTGACGCCAGCGAACGCAGGTATTCGTTGTAGTCACCGAGCTGCTGCAAAACGCTTGAGAAGCTGCGTGACAAGTCTCCAACCTCGTCATCGGCAAGTGCGCTGGGCAGCGGCGACTGCAGGTTTTCGGTCTCGAGAGCGGTCTCGGCCGCAACGGACAGATGCCGGATGCGTCTCGACAGCCAGGTTGCGTAACCGAGAAGTGTTCCGGCGACCAGCAGCGTGGCGATCAACGTCACGTTTATCAGGCGCGCCAGGCCCTCGTTGCTTAAGGAAAGGATCGCATCTGTTCCCTGCTGCAGGATTACTGTGCCGATCGTCAGATCATCGACGTTGATGGGTGCCGCGACTGCAACAACGGCCTTGCCGGTCTCGCCGCTTCGAAACCAGGCGCCCATTTCCCGACCTTGAAGAGCGGAGCTGACATAGGCTTGCTGTTCCCGTCCGAGCGCATCCGGCTCCGCGAACGCTGCTTGTTTGCCGGACTCAACCAGCAGTTCGTAAATTTTCCGGGCGACGCCAAGGCGCGTATCTGCAGTCGCCCTGTCACTTAGCGCACCGACGCTCGCAATGCGCCAGCCGCTCGCGTCTGTCACGAGCAGGCGCATATCCGGCTGCACCAGCCGGGCGGCGACCGCCGTAATCTCCGCTGACTGCTGCGAGACGGGCCCCGGCATTGCTGCGGAAAAACTGTTGCTGCGCGTGCCGGGCCGAGCCGCGTCGTCGGTATTGTTGACGACCAGGCCGAGATGGGTGCCCAGGAGCGCTGCGGGGATCCTGGCTTCGAGCCGATATCCGCCCGGCCTGTCCTGCCAGTGCGCCGAGATCGCGGGCTCCGGGGCGAATCCGTACGCGTTCTGTTTATAACTCAGGATCCTGCCCGGGGCCTCGGCAGAAAAGACAAGGTTTTCCTCGAGGTACGGCGGGTTACTGCTGACCAGGCTGATGCGATCAGCGTACTGCGAACCTTCGTCGAGGATCATGGATCTCGATGTGGCATAAACGACATTGCGGTCGGTCACGTCGACGTACAGGTAGATGGTCTCGCCGAAGGTGCCGAGAACGACCTGTATCGGCCCATCCGCGCCGCGAATTGTCCTGAGCGATTTCGTGTCCAGCGTCCAGTCGTCGAAGTAGCCATCGATCTTCGGGCGCGCCGTCAGCGCGTGCAGGTAAAGTTGGTCCGCAGTGCTGGCCGCTTCGTCCGGCAAAGGAAACTCCTCCCGGTACTGCTGCAGTGAATTGGCGAGTGCGCGCGCCGTCGCGGCCAGCATCTGTTGCTGACCGGCACGCAGTGCCGATTCCGTTTCCCGAATGAATTCACAACCGGCCCAGGGCAGCATCAGCGTCAGCAGGCTGACGAGAAGAAGTTGGCGTTTCAGATTCATCGTGGCGATCTGCCTGAAGTGAACCGCGTTAGTCGCTCAGCCAGCGGTAGCCCATACCGTAGACCGTCTCGATAGCGTCGAACGTGTTATCGACGGAAAGGAATTTTCGGCGAATGCGTTTCACGTGCGACGTAATGGTGTTGTCGTCCAGCACGGCCTGGGCCGCGTCCATCAGCTGCTGGCGGTTCTTGACGTGACCCGGATAACGCGCCAGCGCGTGTACCAGCCAGAATTCCGTCAAAGTGAGCCCGACAGGTTGTTCCTGCCAGTGAATGGTCATGCGCTCGGTATCGATAACAAGATCGCCGCGAGTGATGCGGCTCTCGGCGCCCTGCGGCTTTTGCATGGCGTCCAGTCGCCGAAACAACGCCGCTATGCGTGCCATCAGGTGCGGCAGGCTGATGTCCTTGGTCAGGTAGTCATCGGCGCCGAGTCGCAGGCCGGAAACCGCGTCAAATTCGCTGTCGCGCGCCGTCAGGAAAATAATAGGCAAGTCGGCCGATCGCGCGCGCAGCTCGCGACATAATTCGAAACCACCCTCAACATCGTCGCGCAGGTTGATGTCGATGACGACGAGGTCCGGCAGGCGCACCTCGAATGCGCTCAAGGCGGGTGCGCGGGCCTCGAAGGTATCCACGGCGTAGCCTTCGCGGCGAAACGCCTCCGCGTAGTTATCTCGAATCGCTGCCTCATCCTCAACGATCGCTATCCGTTTCGCCACATGGGCCTCCCATTTCGTATTCCGCAGAGATGGCGGACTACCAGTCGCCACAATTTGCCACATTACGCCGGTGCATTGCCATGCCGCCGTCGGCAGATCGGCGCTTTGCCGCGTTGCAATAGTGTCTACATCGAAGGGAGGCGGCAATGAATCGAATCAAGTTCCGATCTGGCAGGCGAAGTGTATACGCACTGGTAGTGCTGTTCGCTATCTCAGGTCACGGGTACGCGCAGGAAACCACGCCCGACGCGGCTCATATCGGCAGCCTGCTCTGGCAGATGGAGCAGGGCTATAGCACCGCGACGCTGCTTTCGACCGACGTCCAGATGGACATCAACGGTCTGGTCGCACGGGTTGCCGTGCGCCAGCAGTTTCGAAATGAAAGCGCTGAATGGGTCGAGGGCATCTACGTTTTTCCGTTGCCCGACAAGGCCGCGGTCGATCGCATGCGGCTGCATATCGGGGATCGCTTTATCGAGGGTGAGATTCAGGAGAAAGAACGTGCCAGGAAAACCTATGAACAGGCAAAACAAGCCGGCAAGAAAACCAGCCTCGTCGAACAGCAGCGCGCCAACCTCTTTACAACGTCGGTGGCAAACGTCGCGCCCGGTGAGCTGGTCGTCGTCGAAATCGAATACCTGGAAGATGTTCGCTACGAAGATGGCCGCTTCAGCATACGATTCCCGATGACGCTGACTCCCCGGTATATCAGCGGACAGGGCTTGCCCGACAAGGTCGGCAATGGCTGGTCCGGTGATACTGATCGGGTGCCGGACGCGTCGCTGATCACACCGCCGATGGTGCCCACATCAAGCGGACACAAGATCACATTAACGGCCGACGTCAATGCCGGAACTCCGCTGGAGATCGTTGCCAGCCGTTACCACCCGGTCAGCGTTACAGAAGACGGCGGACAGTACCGAGTCGCACTGAGCGGCGACAAGGTACCCATGGACCACGACTTTGAACTCGTCTGGCAGCCTGTACCGTCGGCGGAACCACGGGCCATGGCCTTCACGGAGGTCGTTGACGGGCAACCGTATCACCTGCTGATGGTGATGCCGCCGGACCAGCAAGAGCGCGCTGGCGTCACCAATGCCTCGCGAAATAATCCTGGTCGTCGATACCTCCGGTTCCATGCATGGCGTTTCCATGGCACAGGCAAAACGTGCTGTGCAGTTGGCGCTGAAAGGTCTGCAAGCAACGGATCGTTTCAACCTGATCGAATTCAATTCGTACGCCGCCGCGCTCTTTTCGTCGAGCGTTGCCGCGACAACCGCCAACGTCAACAGAGCGCTGAATTTCGTGCAACAACTCGATGCCAATGGCGGCACCGAAATGCGCTCGGCATTGTCAATGGCTTTGCGGGACAAACCGCTGGATAGCCATCTTCGCCAGATCGTTTTTATCACTGACGGCAGTGTCGGCAATGAGGACGAGCTGTTCATGATGATCGAAGGGAAGCTCGGCAATGCGCGGTTGTTCACGGTGGGCATCGGTTCTGCCCCAAACAGCTGGTTCATGCGCAAAGCGGCGGAGGCCGGCCGCGGCTCATACACGTTCATAAGTGCAGTGCATGAGGTTGGCGAGAAAATGGACCGCCTGTTTCGGAAGCTGGAACAACCGCAGGTGACCGATATCTCCGTGCAGTGGCCGAGCGGCGTTGTCGTCGACAGCTACCCCGCAACCGTGCCGGACCTGTACTTCGGCGAACCGGTTACTGTGAAGGTCCGTGCATCCGGTGACTATCGTGACGGCGACACGGTGCGGGTCAGCGGCAACTCTGTAATGGGCGGCTGGGCGCGCACGCTGCCGGTTCGGTCTGCACAGGCGAGCAGCGGTGTCGCAGCTCTTTGGGCGCGAGCCCGTATTGGCGAACTCCTGGATGAGGAACGCCGAGGCAGGGATTCCAACGAGGTCTGGTCGGCCATCGTCGAAACGGCGCTCGCCCATAAGCTCGTCAGCAAATACACGAGCCTCGTCGCCGTAGACAAGACACCAGCCCGTCCGCCGGGCGATCCCTTGTCCAGCGAACAGGTGCCAAACCTGATGCCCTACGGCCAGAGCACAAACGCTATCTTCGGCTTTCCGGCGACCGCAACCAGCGCGCCTCTGCTTCGCCTGATCGGACTGGTGTGCGTGTTCTCCAGCCTGCTGCTGTTTGCGGCGCTGCGTGTCAATGGCGGGCTCAGCCGTGTCCGTGCGGGCTAGAACGGCGGGGCTCTGGGTCGTGGCCTGCCTCCTCGGTATCGGTTTCTGGAGCCTCGCCAGCGGTACCTACATTCCGGCGAAAGCCTGGCTGGCGCAGGAACTCATGCAGCGTGCGTGGCTGCGGGCAGGCCAGGACGTCGACCGACCTGTACCGTGGCCGTGGGCGGATACCTGGCCGGTCGCACGACTGCGTTCCGAGTCGAGGGATGTCGACCTGATCGTACTTTCGGGTGGCTCAGGTCGGACGCTTGCGTTCGGTCCCGGGCACCTTAGTGCCAGTGCCATGCCGGGCGAGATTGGCAACACTGTTATCGCGGGACACCGCGATACGCATTTTCGATTCCTGAGGAACATTGAGAAGGGCGAGTTACTGAGTATCGAATCGGCTGGTGGACGCAAGCACGTGTACGAAGTGCTTGGCGCCGATATTGTTGACGCCCGCAAAGGCGGGCTGCTTCTGGACACCGATGCGGCGATGCTGACGCTCGTGACCTGTTATCCGTTCGAAACGCGCGATACCGGCGGTCCGCTACGCTACATCGTCACGGCGAGGATGGTTTTCTAAGGACTTGGACGCGCAGCAACGCCGCCGCGCTGATAGCGTCGGTAATCTCCCCGTCCAACACCATCGTAACCGCCTCGTCGAGCGGCAGCTTTCGGACCTGCAGGTCTTCGGTTTCCTCGAAGCTGGTCTCGCCGAAGGATAGCTCAGTTGCGACATAGGCAATACCGAGCTCGTCGGTGATCGAGTTGCTGGGATGCAGCCGCATGATCTCTTTCCAGCTTGCCGCACGGATGCCGGTTTCCTCGGCAAGTTCGCGCTTTGCAGCCGATAGCGGCGGCTCGGCGAGCGGTGCGCCACCCATCGGCAGTTCCCAGGAGAATTCGCCCAGCGTGTAGCGACTCTGTCCAACCAGCCAGGTGTTGTCGTCGCTATCCAGTGCAACGATGGCGACGGCGAGATTCTTGAAGTGAACATGGCCATAAAGATTGCGGCCGCCGCCGGGGTTGATGACTTCGTCTTCAAGCACCTGCATCCAGTCGTTCTCATAGACGCTTCGCGACGAGAGTCTTTTCCAGCTCATTCGTGTTCCCTTGCGACAGCGGTCTCAACGAGTAGTTTGAAACGGTTCATGTCCGTGTCGCTGCGATCGCAAATGGATTGACGCATGAACAGTGCCATTATTTTCATGAAACCCTTGAAGCCGTACTTGGTATTCATTGTCCAGAGTGTCCTGCCATCCTCAGTTTCAGCAAAGTGATTGACGATCACGACGTTCGCCCATCGCGACTCGTAAGTACCGCCCAGGAAATTGGGCTCACTGCGCGCCGTAATAGTCTCTGTCATTACCACCTCGCGACCGTTCTCATCGTAAACGAGCTCTGATATCGCGTCGGGCTGGCCCGGCGTGCCGGACTTGTGCGTGAACGATTTGAGCGTTGGCTGCCATTTCATCATGCTGTCCGGGTCGTCAAACATTCTCCAGACCGTAGCGAGATCCGCATCGATCACTATCTCCGCCTTGTTTTTCATCGCCGTTCCCTGTATTCGTCCCCCCTGATATTAGCCCATAAGGCTTAAATGGAACCGCAGAAAGCCAAACTCACCCAGGGATCGGTTGGTCGCCATCTTGTCGATATGACGTTGCCCATGTTGCTGGGCATTACAACGATGATGGGACAGTCTTTCATCGATGCGTGGTTCCTGGGCAAGGTCGGCGATCGGGCGCTGGCAGCCTTCAGTTTCGGCTTCCCGATATTGATGATCGTAACCAGCGTAGCGATCGGTCTTGGCGCCGGCACGTCATCCGTCGTGGCGCGTGCGATCGGCAGGGAAGACCATAGCCGCGCGAAACGGCTGGTGACCGATAGCCTGATACTTTCCTTCCTGATCACGGCGACTGTTTGCGTGGTCGGCGTGTTGACGATCAACCCGTTGTTCCGATTGCTGGGTGCTCCCGATGACATGATCCCGATGATCCGGGGCTTCATGATCATCCTTTACAGCGGCGTGCCTTTTGTTGTGGTCGGCATGGTGGGCATGAGCGGCATGCGAGCAACGGGCGACACCCGGTTGCCCAGCAAGCTCATGATTGCGGGTGCAGTACTGAATGTCGTGCTTGATCCCATTCTTATCTTCGGAGTAGGGCCGATCCCGGCGATGGGGCTGAACGGCGCGGCGATGGCGGGAGTACTTGCGAGGGGTGCCATCTTCGTCGGCACTCTGTACCTGTTGCTGTACCGGCTCGATATGGTTACGTTCAAGAAGCCGGCGCTTGCTGAGCTCAAGCGGTCCTGGCGCGACATCCTGCACGTCGGTCTCCCCGCAGCCGGCACTAACGCCATCGTTCCGGTCGGGCTGGCCGTGATCACCGCGATGATTGCGCGTTTCGGGCCGGAGGCGGTCGCCGGTTTCGGTGTTGCGAGTCGTATCGAGTCGCTGGTCCTCGTGCTGTATTACGCCCTGTCCGCCGTGATCGGTCCGTTTGTCGGACAAAATTTAAGCGCCGGGAAGGAAGACAGGATTCAGCTATCGTTGCGCCTGTGCGCGATGTTCTGCATCTCGAGTGGTCTGGTGGTCGCAGTTTTGCTGGCGTTGTTGTCCGGTTTCCTGCCGACCCTGTTTAGCGATAACGAAGCGGTGATGAGCGTTACGCGGATGTTCCTGTTGATTGCACCGATCAGCTATGGGGCCTACGGCATCGTCATGGTGGTGAATGCGGCGTTCAACGGGCTCGGCAACCCGATGCCGGGCGTCATTATCAGCGTAACCCGTATCCTCGTGTTGTACGTTCCGCTTGCCATGCTTGGTATGCGCCTCTACGGGATTGTCGGCATCTTCGCGGCCTACGCGTTGGCGAACATTATTTCCGGGGTCATTGGTTACTACTGGGCGAAGACCAATGCGCGCCGCCTCTGCAAGCTATCTACGAGTCAATTTAGCGGTTGAATCAGCAGGGTCTGCAGGGCATATCCAACCGGTCCCTTTTCATCGAACAAAGTTGCCCGGGAGAGCCCGATGCCAGTCGGTTCCCAGAACGATACGGCACTGGACGCAAGCCACTCCGACGCAGGCAGGCGATGCAGGACGATGGTCAGATCGGGATTGACAAACGTCAGGTCAGTCAGCTCCGCATTTCTTGACGTACCGTTGCCACAGTCGGCCAACGGGCAAATCCGCTGAAAAGGTGAGGGGACCTCGTGCTCGATCAGCGGTGGCGTTTTCATCCACAGCGTCGTCGGCCCCGGGTTGTTGTTTTCTCCCGGTGGGTAGGCAACGTCGATCCAGTCGCGGAAAAACGGCAGCTCGTGATGGGCGTGTTCGACGGCGAATTTGCCAGGCGTAGCGTCTCGTATTGACGGGCCGTGGACCTCGGTTGTCGGCAGGCTGCCGAAATCTGATTTCACCAGGTGCAGACTGGTTGCCGTCGCGCAGACCTTGCCTGTCGCGTCGGTGAGCGTTGCTACCGCCGTTGCGGCGGAGCGGCCGCTGCGGCTGATCTTCGTCGCGATACGAAACCCCGATATCGGAATCGGCCGGGCGTAGTCAGCGGTGATGCGAACCAGCTGCTTGTCGGTCACCGCTCCCTCGAGCGCCCGCACGAGCAGGCCGGTTACAGGCCCTGCGTGGCAGGCGTCAGCCGACCAGGGCCCGCGAGCGCCGTCATTGCCGACGAACCAGTCGTCGTCATGAATAGAAAAGAAAGCTTGCTTGTCGTTGTTCATGGCTTCAGGACACCATCGGTAGCACCGTCCTGCGATAGCCGATGTGCATACCGATGCCGCGACTCGCCATAAACAGCAGGAAGGCGAGCCACAGTCCATCGTTGCCCAAAGGCTGCAAGACATACCATGCCGGCAGAAAGACGAAAATTGTCGAGACCAACATGATATTGCGCATTTCTTTTGCCCGCGTTGCCCCGACGTAGACGCCATCGTAGAGAAAACACCAGACAGAAACGAGCGGGGAGGCGATCATCCATGGCAGGTAGCGAGTTGCCGCTTCGCGCACGTCAGGCAGGTCCGTCAGTATGCGGATGATGAGCGGGCCGGCCAGCAGATACGCAATCGTGAAGCCGAGCGAGAAGATCAGGGACCACTTCAATGTCAATCGCACTGCTTCCTCGAGCGTGTCGCGCCGCTTCTGCCCGATGGCCTTGCCGACCAGGGCTTCCGCCGCATGGGCCAGCCCATCGAGTCCAAAGGCAGTCAGGTTCTGAAAGTTCATCAGGACCGCGTTCGCAGCGAGCACCAGGCCACCGAGTCGCGCCCCCTGCGCGGTCACGAAGCCGAGGGTAAATACCAGCACCATGGTGCGTATGAACAGGTTGGCGTTGACGGAGAAGAAAGCCTTGTAAGCGGAGATGTTAACCAGGTGCGCCAGCGGCCAGTGACCCTCTCGCCGCCGCAGCGCGGCAATCGCAAACGCGCCGCCAACCGCGAGTCCAGCATACTCAGCGATCACAGAAGCCAGTGCCACGCCGTCGACTTTCATGCCCAGGCCCAGTACGAAGACCAGGTCCAGAACGATATTCGTGATATTGATCGTTAGAAAAATGAACAAAGGAATGCGCGCGTTTTGCAGGCCGATAAACCAGCCGATCAACACGAAATTGGCGAGCGTGCCGGGCGCACTCCAGATGCGGATCGAAAAATACTCAAGCGCAAAGCCCCGGGTTTCCGCATCGGGTCCAAGCAGCTGCATCGCAATGTTGCCGAGCGGGGCCTGCAGCGCTATCAGGGCGAGCGCGATCAGCAGGGCGACGATCAGTGCCTGCCCGAGTGATACGCGCAGACCGTCATTGTCGTTCGCACCAAAGCTTTGAGCGGCAATCCCCGTCGTTCCCATGCGCAGGAAGTTCATGCCCGTGTACAGGAAGCTGAAAATCATCGCGCCGATGGCGACGGCGCCGAGGTAAACGGGACTCTCGAGGTGCCCGGTGACGCCCGTGTCGACCATGCCGAGCAAGGGCACGGATACGTTCGACAGAATCATCGGCACCGCGATGCGCCACATATCGCGGTTCTGGAGCAGAGGCGTGTTGGAACCTGTCTCTTTATCCGTCATCAGCAGTGTCTTGAGACAGGTTCTGCTTCAAGCGGCGCTCATCCGAACGCGTTGACGCCTGTCAGTTCCTTGCCGACGATCAGCTGGTGAATCGTCTCGGTTCCTTCGTAGGTAATAACGCTCTCGAGATTCAGCATGTGGCGAATGGGTACGTACTCCGCGCTGATGCCGGCGCCGCCGAGTATGTCACGGGCATCGCGAGCGATATCGAGAGCCGCACGACAGTTATTCCACTTCGCGAGCGAAACCTGTGCGGGTTTCAGTTCGCCCTTGTCCTTGATGCGACCGAGCCGCAGCGAAAGTAACTGCGCAGTCGTTATGCGACGACTCATGTCGGCGAGGCGAATCTGCATTGCCTGCGTGTGCGCAACGGGCTGATTGAAAAGAACGCGCTCCTGCGAGTACTTCAGCGCCTCGTCAAGGCAGGCTTGTGCCGCGCCGATCACACCCCAGGTAATGCCGTAGCGCGCCTGCGTCAGGCAGCTAAGCGGGCCTTTCATGCTCGATACGCCCGGCAGCACACTGGCCGCAGGGACCCGCACATCATTGAAGAACAGCGCGCCTGTAACCGACGCTCGCAGCGAAAACTTGTTTTCGATTTCCTGGGTTTCGAAACCCGGCATGTCCTTCTCAACAATGAAACCCTTGATGCCCTCGTCGGTCATTGCCCAGACGACGGCCGCATCGGCGATGGTGGCATTCGTAATCCACATCTTGGCACCGTTCAGTATCCAGTCGTCACCATCACGCTTTGCGTGCGTCTTCATGTTGGCCGGGTCAGAGCCGCCGTGCGGCTCGGTCAGGCCGAAGCAGCCGATAGCTTCACCGCGCGCCATCGCCGGCAGCCAGCGCTCCTTTTGCTCATCGGAGCCATACGCATGGATGGGAAACATCACGAGACTGCTCTGCACAGAGACGAAACTTCTCAGCGCACTGTCGCCACGCTCCAGCTCCTGGCAGATCAGGCCGTAGCTGACGCCGTTGAGGCCGGCGCAGTCATAGCCGTCGATGGAGGTGCCCAGCAGACCAAGCTCTGCGACCTCGCCTACCAGGTGGCTGGGAAACACGTGCTGTTCGAACGCCTCCCGCATTAGTGGAATCACCTTGTCGTCGACGAATCGTCCGACGGTGTCCTTTACCATGACTTCGTCCTCGCTCAGCTCGGAACGAATGTCATAGAGATCAAGAGGGTCAAGATGTTGGGCGCTCACGGGGGTCGTCCTTGGGTCGATGGTCAGTGGGTTGATGGGTTAATGGGTCGATGGGTCGATGGGTCGATGGGCCGTTGATTCTAGACGAACTAGCTTAGCGTGGCATCTAAGGAAACGCTGATCAATTATTTCGCGGGAGCGCCAGCGACGAACTAATAGGGGATACCAAAGCGCCGGTACATGACGGAGAGCAGCCAGGCCGGCCCGATCATCATGAGCTGCAAATCCTGCAGCACGGCGCGAATCCCGCCGGCACCGCGCCGACCGAGCCAAAGGCCGATGGTGCCTGCGACCAGCAGACCAATGGACACCCCCAGCGCCGGGTATGCGGACGCCGAGAGCCACAGCTGCAGGCTCGCGAGACCGAGCATGAACGGCAGCATGCCAATGGCTATCGAGAGCGATATTATGAAGTAGTATATGGTCGCGGCGATCAGAAAAGCGCTGCCCCAGTTCAGGAAGGGAGAAATCTCGTAAAATTGCACCGGAATCGGAAGGCTCCAGAGCAGGCCCACGGTGCCGACGACCACCATCGGCACGGCCGCCCAGTAGACAACCGGGTTGCCCAGGTCTGTGTGGCGTTGCTCGTAGCGCAGCAGCCAGCTCAGGTTTTCGCTCATTTGAGTTCCCGGCAGAAGGCCCCATATTCTACACGTACATTTTGCTGCCTGTGACGCAGTCCACAGTCCTGGTTTTTTTTCAGGTTCTGCTGAACATAAAGCTATAAGTTAAGTCTCTGTTCAGGTGGTGCACGCCTACAATGCACTCATTTCTACCGCAAGCTAAAGGAAAAGATCATGAATAACCGATCTCCAAAATTCATTCTCGCGTTGACCCTGTTGGCGGTCTTCGTGGGTGGTTGTGAAACGCTGGACCCTTACACGCGAGAGGGGCAGACGAGCAAGGCTACCAAGGGCGCCCTGATAGGCGCAGCGGCCGGCGCGGTTGTCGGCCTGATATCCGGTGATGACGCCGTTGAACGCAGGCAGCGTGCCCTGATCCTTGCTGGCGTAGGTGCGCTCGCCGGCGGCGCAATAGGTAACTACCAGGACCGCCAGGAAGCAGAGCTTCGTGCGGAACTTGAAGGTACTGGCGTCAGCGTCACGCGCATAGGCGACAACATTACGCTCAACATGCCGGGCAACGTGACGTTCGCGACGGATAGCTCGGATCTGAGCCCGGCGTTTTTCGACGTTTTGAACTCGGTCGGCAAGGTGCTGGGCGAGTTTGACAAAACGGTTGTCGAGGTAGCGGGCCACACGGACAGCACGGGCTCCGATTCCTACAACCTGAGCCTGTCCGAGCGCCGCGCGCAGTCGGTCTCGAGCTACCTGAAGGCGCAGGGTGTTATTCCGCAACGCATCATCTCGATCGGTATGGGCGAAAGGTATCCCGTCGCTGACAACACGGGCGCGAGCGGCCGCCAGGCCAACCGACGCGTCGAGATAACAATGGTGCCGGTGACTGCCGGATAATCAGGCGCAATCAGTTCAGGAAAACAGTTCACGAAAACGCGGCGGCCAGGGATGGCTTGCCGCGTTTTTTGTGGCAGTCTTGTGCTGCCCTGCCCCCGGGAAAAAAACAAGAACACTAAAGGGCGTCGTGTGAGCAATCGTTTCAAAAAGTCTGATACAGGATCCTGGATCGAATTCCGGGGTGTCGTCGTACGACTGCTGTCGAACGACAACGACGGTTCCCGGCACCAACGCTTTATTCTCGATATTGGCAATCGCGAAACCCTGCTCATCGCCCACAATATTGACCTCGCCGAACGCGTGCCGGTCGGAATCGGTGACAGGGTTCAGGTTCGCGGAATGTACGAGTGGAACGACCTCGGTGGGCTCGTGCACTGGACCCATGATGATCCCCAGGGCGTAGAGGACGGTGGCTATGTCCGCTACCGCAGGCGCGAGTATCGATGAGCCGACGAGAAACACGGTGCAAAAACCTCGTGTGACAAATGAAAAAAGGCCGCTCATCGAGCGGCCTTCTTGTCAAACGCAGGATTGAAACGCGATGGTCGTGGTCTAGACCGCCATTGCGTTTCTGAGTTTCTTGATGGCATTCGATTCGATCTGACGGATACGCTCCGCGGAGATGCCGTACTCGGCCGCGAGCTCATGCAGCGTCATCTTCTGATCGGTGAGCCAGCGTTTCTCGAGGATGCGTCGGCTGCGCTCATCAAGTATGTTCAGCGCCGACGCCATGCGCGACGTTGCGTCATGGTGCCAGTCGGCCGTCTCGACGAGAATGGCCGGATCGGAGTCCGGGCTCGGCAAATAGGCGGCCGGCGTGAAATTACGCTCGTCGTCGGCATCCGGCGCCGGATCGAAGATCGCGTCGCGTGAGTGCAGACGCTTTTCCATCTCAGTGACTTCCTTGGCGCTGACGCCAAGGTCTTTTGCAACGGCTTCGGTCTCGTCCGCCGACAACCACGCGAGGCTCTTTTTTGCCTTGCGGAGGTTGAAGAACAACTTCCGCTGCGCCTTCGTTGTCGCGACCTTAACAATGCGCCAGTTCTTCAGGACAAACTCGTGGATCTCCGCGCGAATCCAGTGCACGGCGAATGAAACGAGACGAACATCGAAGGCCGGATCGAAGCGTTTGACTGCTTTCATCAAACCGACGTTGCCTTCCTGGATGAGGTCATTCAAAGGCAGGCCATAGCCTGTGTAGCCTTTGGCAATGTGAACAACAAATCGCAGATGCGCCATAACCAGGTCGCGCGCGGCCTCGAGATCTTCATGCTCGCGGAAACGGTTGGCCAGGTCCTGTTCGTCCTCCTTGGACAAAACAGGGATCGAGCCGACGGCCTGAATATAGGCATCCAGACTGCCGACCGGGCCCGCCAGAACCAGGTCGTGGTTAAATTTTGCAATAGCTTCTGTCATTGGGTACCTCAGTGATGGCAAAGAATATCTAGCACTCGTAGCCTTAGAGTGCTAACAAGCAAACAGGTTCCCAGCGCGATAAATTATTATATATAAGAAAAACAGTAGCTTATGGGATGTCTAGGGGCCCGCAGAGCCGAAGATTCGCTATCTTCTGCTATGTGCAGACGGCTCATAAGGGATCAGTGTCAGGGCCTTATTTGGGCTCAATTCGCCGCATATGGCGCGCTGCCGTAACCCAGGAACCGAACAGACCCAGGAAAACGCCGATGCCAATGATGGCTCCGGCCTCCACCAGGTCCAGCGAGGAGATCGAGATCTCGCTTTGATACAGGCCGGCAAGGCGGGCAACCGGTCCGCTGAGCATATACAGCCCGTAATAGACCAGCGCCAGCGCCATCAGGCCGCCCAATCAGGCCGTACCAAAAGCCCGTCCAGAGAAACGGGCGCCTCACGAAAGCATTGGTAGCACCAATCAACTTCGTTACTTCGATCTCATCGCGGCGATTTTCTATGTCCAGCCGGATGGTATTGCCGATGATGACGACAATGGCGATCGCAAGCAGTGCCGCGCCGATCGCGATGGCCTGGCGCACGATGTCGAGAATGGCGTGAAAGCGTTGCACCCACTCGGTATCGACCTGGACGAAGTCGGTCTCCGGAAGATTGCCAATCTCCTCCTGTAACAGGATCAGCGACGCGCTCGTGTTGCCAGGGCCGGGACGAACCACGAGCGTATGGGGCAGTGGATTGTCGGGCAGTTGGTCGAGCGCCTCGCCGAAACCTGACTGCTGTCTAAATTCGGCAAGCGCATCATCGGCCGAGATGAACTGCACCGATTCGACGTCGGCGCGCTGCCTGATCAGTCGAGCCAGCGCAGCGGCCTCGTCAACCGACACCTGCTGTTCCAGGAATACGGCGAAATCAAGCGCATTGTCCCAGCTGCCGCTAACGGTTCGCGCGTTCTTGACCAGCAGATTTATCGATGCAGGCAGTGCCAGCGTAACGGCGATCACAAGGATAATCATGACGCTTGCAAACGGCTGTCGAGCCAGCCGACCCAGGGCGCCGACGGCAGTACTGACGTGGCTCGTCGCCCAAATTGACAACGGCCCGGACGAACGCACTGGCGCAACGGCATCGGCGTTTCGCGTTACAGCCATGGGTCCGTCTCCTCCTGCAGCCGACCGTCCTCCAATGCGATGCGGCGACAGCCCAGCCGGTCGATCAGGCTGATGTCGTGACTCGCGATTAACAGGGTGACCCCGACTTCGTTAAAGCGCCTGAATATGCGCATGACTTCGAGCGACAGGTCAGGGTCGAGGTTGCCAGTGGGTTCATCGGCGATCAGCAACTTCGGGCGAGTGACGATCGCACGTGCTATTCCAACGCGCTGTTGCTCACCGGCTGACAGGGTCTCCGGGTTCTGCTTTTCCTTGTGCAGCAAACCAACCTGGTCAAGCGCTGCGCGTACGCGCCGCCCGGCGTCGCGACGACTGGCACCGGCAATGATCAGTGGTAACGCTACGTTGTCGAATACACGTCGATCATGAAGCAGCTTGTGATCCTGAAACACCATGCCAATCTGTCGGCGATACGCCGGTATCCTGCGGCGCTTGACGCGTCGTGTGTTCTGATTGTCGACAATCACCTGGCCGCTCGTCGGTCGCTCAATCAATGCGATCAGTCGCAGCAAGGTACTCTTTCCGGCGCCTGAGTGGCCGGTAACAAAAACCATCTCCCCCTTGTCGACGGACAGGTCCAGGCCTGCAAGTGCTTCCTGCCCTCCGGGATATCGCTTCGTGACGTTCTCAAGTCGAATCATAATCAGGTATCAGCCGCCGGATTCGCCGGATGCGAGCAGCGCATCAACGAATTCGTCAGCGGAGAACGGTTGCATGTCATCGGCCGCTTCGCCAATGCCTATGTAGCGGACAGGCACGCCCAGCTTATTGGCGATCGCCAGCAAGATGCCGCCTTTTGCGGTGCCGTCCAGCTTGGTTACGGTGATGCCGGTGAGGCCAAGCGCGGCGTGGAACTTCTCGGCCTGGACCAGGGCGTTTTGCCCCTGGCTTGCGTCGAGTACAAGCATCACTTCATGAGGCGCGGTTTCGTCGCGGCGGGCAATGACGCGTTTGATCTTGGCGAGCTCGTCCATCAGCCCGGTCTGGCTCTGCAGACGACCGGCCGTGTCGGCAAGCAACACGTCGATCCCGCGCGCACGCGCAGCCTCCCATGCGTCGAAGATAACAGCAGCCGGATCCGCACCGGCTTGCTGCGACACGACCGGGACGTCGTTACGCTCGCCCCAGGCCTGCAGCTGCTCCACGGCGGCCGCTCGAAACGTGTCCCCGGCGGCAAGCATGACGGAATGACCCGCATCCTTGAAACGACGTGCCATCTTGCCGATGGTCGTCGTCTTGCCTGCACCATTGACGCCAACCATGAGAATGACGAAGGGTCCCATCCGTCCGCCGAATGGTCAGCGGCTGTTCGACGGGGGAGAGGATCTGTCGCAGTGAATCGGCGAGCCCGCTTCGCAAGGCTGCGATGTCCTTGAGTTCCTTGCGCGCGAGCCGCTTCTGCAGATCTCCGATGATGCGCTCGGTCGTCTCTACGCCTACGTCGGCCATGACCAGCTGTGACTCCAGCTCGTCGAGAACATCCTCGTCGATCTTGCCGCCCGGCGCGAGGTTGGCGAGGTCATAGGTGAGCCAGCTATCGCCACGGTTGAGCCGGGCGCGGAGGCGCTTTACGAAGCCTTCACGCTTCTCAGGCTTTTCTTTCTTGCCAAACATGGATATACGTTATCTCACCCAGGTGTCCTGTCCCTGCATCAGGAAGACGATGGCCAAACGACACAAAACGAACAAAACCCGCTCCGGACGGCTGCGTATTGTAGCGGGAAACTGGCGCAGTCGTCTGTTGGATATCGCCGACGTGCCGGGCCTGCGGCCGACATCCGAGCGTATCCGCGAAACCCTGTTTAACTGGCTAACGCCGCATATCCGTGGCGCCCGGTGCCTGGACCTTTTCGCGGGGACAGGGGCGCTGGGCCTCGAAGCCTTGTCACGCGGCGCGAAGAGTGCCATGTTCGTCGAGAGCTCAGCGCAGGCGGTTGCTACGCTGAACACCAATATCAAAGTGCTGGGCGCCGCTGCGGCCACTGTGCGCCAAATGGATGCGCTGCAGTACCTCAAGGTGCCCTCGGTCGCGAAATATGACCTGGTGTTCCTTGACCCGCCGTTTGCCGCGGATCTGACGGGAGAATTGTGTAGACTGCTGGAAGATAGTGACACGCTATCGGATCGCTGCCTGGTCTATATAGAGCAGGACCGCTCCCGCGCCGAACCAACGCTTCCGGAAGCCTGGAAAATAGTGCAGAACAAGACGGCCGGCAACGTGCGTTATATGCTGGCGCAGCGAGAAACCTGACAGGGAAAAAAGATGACTGTTTCTGCTATGTATCCCGGTACTTTTGATCCGATAACCCTCGGTCATGAGGATCTGGTGCGAAGGGCCTCGCCCCTGTATGACAAGGTCGTCGTAGCCATTGCCGCGAACCCGGGTACGAAAGCACCGATGTTCACGTTTGGAGAGCGCGTCGAACTTGCGAGTACGGCGCTTGCCGACATACCGAATGTCGAAGTGGCCGGCTATCAGGGGTTGACCGTCGATTTTGCGCGGGAAAATAACCTGGCCGTTATCATCCGCGGGCTGCGCGCCGTTTCCGATTTTGAGTACGAGTTTCAGCTGGCAAACATGAATCGCCACCTCACGGAAGAGGTCGAGACCGTGTTCCTGACGCCCACGGAAAAATACACGTTTATTTCTTCAAGCCTGGTTCGCGAGGTTGCGTCACTGGGCGGAGACGTATCGGAATTCGTATCACCGAAAGTGAAGCAGGCGCTGCTTTCCCGTTGCGGCCTGTAGCCGCGACCCAAGCACCTTGTTCGGGAGTGCCCTGTAGGAGCGGCCAGTGGCCGCGAAGCAACGCGGTGGCCGCCAGGCCACCAGAAAGCGTCGGCCCGCAGCGAGCCTCAATACCTGCCCCACCCTACGTCTGGCAGCGCTTGCAGTAGTAGGTTGAACGCTGCCCCTGCACGATCGCGGAGATTGGCGTGTCGCAGCGTCGGCAAGGCTCGTCTTCGCGGCCATACGCCTCGAGTTGCTGCTTGAAGTAGCCTGCCTCGCCATTGCCACCGTAGAAGTCCCGGAGCGTGGTCCCACCGGCCTTGATTGCTTTGCCAAGTACTTCCTTGATGGCATCGGCGAGTTGGTCGTAGCGACTTCTCGCAATCCGTCCGGCCGCGCGACGCGGATTGATTCCCGCCATGAACAACGCTTCGCTGGCGTAGATATTGCCAACGCCAACGACAATGTGGGCGTTCATGATGAATTGCTTGATGCTGACTTTGCGGCCGCGGGATCGCCGCCACAGGTAATGACCATCGAAGTCGTTGCTCAGCGGCTCCGGACCGAGGTCCTTCAGCAACCGATGCGACAGCGGCTCCTGGCTCCAGTGCAGCGAACCGAAGCGTCGCGGGTCACGAAATCGCAGCACCAGGTCTGAATCGAATTCGATGTCGAAGTGATCGTGTACACCGGCAGGCGTATCTGCGTTGACAATACAGACGCTCCCGGACATGCCGAGATGCAGGATGGCCGAGCCTTTTTGCGTGTTGATCAGAATATATTTTGCGCGACGACTGACTGAATCCACCGACTGGCCCGGCAGGTTCCGATCGATCGATCGTGGCACCGGCCAGCGCAGACGACGCTCGCGAATCACGATGCGTGAGATCGTGGTACCCACAATGTGCGGCTCTATGCCGCGACGACTGGTCTCGACTTCAGGTAGTTCGGGCATGAGTTGATGGTACCTGTTTCGTCTCCGTAGACGAATGAAACTGAGACGCAAATAAAAAGACCCGCTCCAGGCGGGTCTTTCTTCAGCAGCACGTCGGTCGCCGTTACTTGATCTTGTATTCCTTGTAGACGACGTGCTTGCGGATTGTCGGATCGTACTTCTTGGTCTCCAGCTTTTCAGGGTGGAGTTTCTTGTTCTTGGTAGCCGTGTAGTAGTGCCCCGTACCTGCACTCGATACCAGCTTGATTTTGTCGCGATTACCCTTTGCCATAGCTGCTTCCTCCGTCCCTAGACGCGCTGACCGTTGGCGCGCAGATCGGCCAGGACCTTGTCGATGCCATGCTTGTCGATAATTCGAACACCCTTATGGGAAATGCGCAGGCGCACGAAGCGCTTTTCGGATTCAATCCAAAAACGCTTGTTCTGCAGATTCGGCAGAAAGCGACGACGTGTCCTGTTTTTGGCGTGGGATACGTTGTTGCCGCTCTGCGGACGCTTCCCGGTTACCTGGCAAACCTTAGACATGGTGTTAAGTCTCTGATTTTAATAAAAGTTGCCCGCGCAGGGCGGGCAGAGAGCGAGACTTTATACCAGCCTCCTTCTACCCCGTCAAGGTGATCTTGGAGGGCTTCAGCGAATTGCGATGCGATCGACCGCCGGGGGCCATCCGATGGGCAACGGCAGGTCCGGTCCAAGAGGTCAGACACCGCGGACGATGGCGGCAATTCCGCCCGGAGGGCGTCGTTCTGAGTCGACCAGGATTCCTTGCATGGTCCACAATGCGGTTTCATGGCGACTTACCGGGGCAAATACGTCCTATAGAAGACCCCTGCTGGCCAGTGAGGTGGCCCGGCCGTGGCCGATAATCAGGTGGTCCAGGAGCCGGATATCGACCAGGTCGAGGGCCGATTTGAGCCGCCGCGTGATTCGTTCGTCGGCCTGGCTGGGCTCCGCCACACCGGAAGGATGGTTGTGGGCCAGGATGACCGCGGCAGCGTTTATCGCCAGCGCTTCCTTGACGACCTCTCGCGGATAAACCGAGGTTCCGTCTATCGTGCCGCGGAACAACTCGTCAAAGGCCAACACCCGGTGTCGGTTATCGAGAAACAGGCAGCAGAACAGCTCGTGGTGCAGGTCCCGCATATGCGCTTTCAGAAACGCCTCCGTATCGGCGGGGCTGCGAATCGTTTCTCCGCGCGGCAGCGATTCCGCGTAGTAGCGTCGGGCAATTTCCGGGAGGGCCCGCAGCAACGCGAGCCGTGCATGCCCGATTCCGTCGCAGGCGAGAAGCGCTGACGTTTCGGCATGCAGCAGCGCTCGCAGACTGCCAAATCGACTCAGCAGGCGGGTCGCGGCATCCGCGGCCCTTGCGTCACCAGCGCTTGCCGCAATCAAGGCGGCAAGCAGCTCGACATCACTTTGCTTCGTTTCGCTGGAAGGGACCATCCGTGAACCCTGCACGCAAGCCTTGTATCGATACAACGAATCAATCTGGCCGGGATAACCTGTTTCAACTAGAAATGTCGGTCATTGTCGGGCTAAGCTCGCGCATTGATCGCGTATACGAGTCGCTCCCTGTGAACATCGTTCTTGGTATTACCGGCGGCATAGCCGCCTATAAGGCGCCCGACCTGGTGAGGCGCCTGCGCGAACGAAACGCCGAGGTCCAGATCGTTATGACCGCCTCCGCCGAGGAATTTGTGACGGCAACGGCGTTGCAGGCCGTATCAGGCCGGCCGGTGCGTTCGAACCTGTGGGACAAGGAGGCCGAAGCCGCTATGAGTCACATCGAGCTGGCACGCTGGGCGGACGTTGTCCTGGTGGCGCCGGCGACAGCCGAAGTGATGGCCAGGATAGCGAGCGGCGCGGCGCCGGACCTGTTGACGACGATATGCCTGGCGACAGAGGCACCCATTGCGCTTGCGCCCGCGATGAATCACGTTATGTGGAACAACCCCGCGACGCAATCGAATCGCGAGTTGCTCGAGCAACGCGGACTGCATATTCTCGGCCCGGATACCGGCTCGCAGGCGTGTGGCGAAACCGGGGCCGGCCGCATGCTCGATCCGGATGTCATCGCCGCGACGGTCTGTGGCCTGAGTGTTGGCAAGGGTGATGGGTCGCTGGAAGGCCGCACGGTTATTGTAACGGCGGGCCCGACGCGCGAGCCGATCGACCCGGTCCGCTATATCACCAATCGAAGCTCGGGGAAGATGGGCTACGCGATCGCGCGTGCGGCAGCGGCGCAGGGCGCTGATGTCATTCTTGTCACCGGGCCGGTAAACCTGCGACCACCGCCAGGGATGCGCGTGTTCCAGGTCAACACGGCACAGGAGATGTTCAATGCAACGCACGAGCATGTCGCGGGTGCGGACATCTTTGTTGCTGCTGCCGCCGTTGCCGACTATCGACCAGCTGAGATCGAGACCCAGAAGATCAAGAAGCGCGATGAGTCCATGAGTCTCGAACTCGTTCGCTGCCCGGATATTCTTTCGTCGGTCTCCGCGCTGGATAATCCACCGTTCACCGTAGGTTTTGCCGCCGAAACGGAGAACGTGGAGGCTTACGCACAAGCCAAACTCGAGGCCAAACATCTCGACATGATCGTTGCGAATCGGGTCGGCGATGATCAGGGTTTCGACAGGGATGACAACGCGGTTACGGTACTGTGGCCGAATGGCAGACAGGAGTTTTCGCGAACCGCGAAGACCGAACTGGCTCGCAGTCTTGTTGATCTGGTCGCCAAACACTTCTACGCTACGAGCGGCTCGAATACCGAGCCTCGACTGACGGTAATCTCTAACCTCGACTAAGGACATAACTGCGTGCGATCTATCGAATTGAAGATCCTCGATTCCCGCGTTGGCGACTCGATACCGTTGCCGCACTACGCAACCGACGGTTCCGCAGGACTCGACATGCGCGCCTGCATCGACGAGGGGATTACGGTTGCGCCCGGCGAAACCGTGCTTGTACCGACGGGTATCGCCATTCATGTTGCTGACCCCGGACTTGCGGCCGTTCTGTTGCCGCGCTCTGGTCTCGGCCACAAGCATGGCCTTGTACTCGGCAACCTGACCGGCCTGATCGATTCGGACTACCAGGGCCAGGTGTATATCTCGTGCTGGAATCGCGGCTCCAAGAGCTACCAGGTACAGCCGGCCGAGCGCATCGCGCAGATGGTCTTCGTGCCCGTGGAGCAGGTGGAGTTCAGGGTTGTGCAGGAGTTCGACGAAAGCGACCGCGGCGCGGGCGGTTTCGGTCATTCAGGTACGGCCTGACAGACGCGTCGGGCTAGTCGATGCCTCGAAGGGTCTTGAAGCGATTAATATCACCTTCGAAACGCGCGATTATCTGCTCTTCGTCTGTCTGGAATTTCTTCAGATTTCGCTCGTGACGCTGAATGATCTCTTTGGTCTTGCGAAGCTCGGCGGCCAGATCGTCGTCAATCATCGGCGCGTCCGGATCTTCACTGTAAGGCTGAAAGTTCGAGGCATCGGCGCGAAGTTTCTGCAGACGGCGGTCGAGATTGCGAAGGTATAACTCCGTAACCCGCGCCTGCGCCTGGAAAAGCTCAACGCGGCGATCGCGATGCAAGAGAATCTCTTCAACCGAGAGGTAGGTGGCCAGCAGAGCCTGGTCCGCGCGGCGCTGCAAGCTCAATTGCCTGCACGCGCTCTTTCTCCAGCCGCTCAGCCTCGAGCTGTTCGGGCGTCTTCTTGCCCTCCAGGTGATCCACGGCGACGCCGTAGTCATTCACCACCTCTTTCGGCAGGTCGCGGTACCTGGCGGGGATGCTGTCGCCGTAGTGGACGACACCGTCCTCATCAACCCACTTGAAGTGCGTACTGCCCTGACTGGTCTGCGCGGTGCAAACCATCGGCGCGACCAGCAGAAGCAGAGAGATTAAGTTCAGTTTTCGCATTCGCTCAATATGCCAGCAAAATTAGCTTTGGGGACGGGACTAGTTCTCGTTATTGGACGATAATAGCGTGAATGGATTCTGTAAAGCACCTTTTGGGCAATATAAATCAGTAACTTACGAAATTACACCGTATTGCTTGCGATACTCAAGAACAGGCTCGAGAAACTGCTCGTACTCGCTTGATTCCTCCAGAATATCGATCAGATCGTCGAGCTGTACAATGCTGATAACCGGGATTCCCAGCGATTCCTTGAGCTCCTGGACCGCCGAATAGGGACCCTGCCCGCGCTCCTGGCGATCGAGCGAAATAACCAGGCCCGCGATCTGCGCTCCGGCGGAAGCGATGATCTGGTAGGCCTCCCTGACGGCAGTGCCCGCCGTAATAACATCGTCGATGATGAGCACATCGCCGGACAAAGGGGCTCCCACGACGCTGCCACCTTCGCCATGCGCCTTTGCCTCTTTGCGGTTGAAGGAGTAAGGCACATCGATGTCGTGATGTTCGGCGAGCGACGCGGCCGCGAGCGCCGCAAGCGGAATGCCCTTGTAGGCCGGCCCGAAAAGCATATCGAAGTGCACGCGTGATTCGGCGATTGCCGAGCCGTAGAAGCGGCCGAGTTTCGCCGCCGCATAGCCGGTATTGAAGAGTCCGGCATTGAAAAAATAAGGACTGACGCGACCGGACTTCAGCGTAAATTCGCCAAACCGCAATACCCCGAGTTCCAGTGCCAGCTCAATGAATTCCCGCTTGTACCCACGCATTCGATTGGTCTTCTGTATCATGGCCGCGACCCGACGAAGTATGACACAGGAGATCGATTTTGTTTCGCGTTATAAGCCTGAATGCCAACGGCATTCGCGCCGCTGCCCGCAAGGGTTTTTTCGACTGGATGGCAAAGCAGAAGGCAGACGTCGTCTGTATTCAGGAGACCAAGGCGCAGGTGCATCAGCTGACGGACGATGTCTTTTCTCCGGCCGGCTATCACTGCTACTACGAAGATGCCGAGAAAAAGGGCTACAGCGGTACGGCGGTCTATACGCGGCATAAACCGAAAAAAATCGTCCGGGGTTATGGTGATTCCGAGTTCGATGCCGAGGGTCGTTACCTCGAGGTGCAGCTCGAAGGAATCAATGTCGTGTCACTGTACCTGCCATCCGGTTCTTCGAGTGAGGAGCGTCAGCAAGCGAAGTATCGCTGCCTGGAGACGTTTACCGAACACCTGAAAAAGCTGCAGCGGCGGCGTTCCGAATACGTCATCTGCGGTGACTGGAATATTGCGCACAAGGAAATTGACCTCAAGAACTGGCGGGGCAACCGGAAGAATTCGGGGTTTCTGCCGGAAGAGCGCGCCTGGATGGATAGCGTGTTTGGCGAGTACCGGTATACGGATGCGTTTCGCGCCCTCGAGCAGGAACCCGATCAGTACACCTGGTGGTCGAATCGCGGGCGGGCCTGGGACAACAACGTCGGTTGGCGCATCGACTACCAGGTCGTAACGCCGGGCCTCAAGGAGAAGGTGCTGCGGACAGATATCTATCGGGCGCAGCGATTCTCGGACCATGCACCG